>JBPOII010000003.1:0-28224 GCA_052034625.1 Elusimicrobiota bacterium
AACTGTTTACTTCAAAATACGGAACCCCGACTCTTGACAAATTGGCAGATGTCTTTAAAACTCCTGAATCAATAGAAAGTTTCTTCAGCAGAGTAGATGCGCTTAAGAAATTGATGAACGATATATCCTCGAACGCAGTAGCCAGCGAAAGATTTGCTGAAAAGTACGGAGCACTTACTATAACAGCGGTAGATGCTCTTACCCAGGCCCAGATAGAAGAACTTTTTGCCGAAGGTATAGATTACAACCAAATTATGAATGCACTTTCGGCTGATCCTCAAGCTGCCGAGTTGTTTACGGCGATGTATAATAAACCAGTAACACTTGAAAATGTAAAATCGGTATTTACTACTGCCGATGCAATAGAAAGTTTCTTCAGCAGAGTAGATTCTCTTAAGAAATTGATGAACGATATATCGTCGAACACATTAGCCAGTCAGAGATTTGCTGAAAAATACGGAGCACTTACAATAACAAATGTTAATAAACTTACACAAGCACAGATAGAAGAGCTTTTTGCAGAAGGTATAAACTATCAAAATGTTCTTAACGCCATAAATGCCGATCCGCAGGCAGTAGAGCTTTTTAAAGCAGTGTTTGGAACAGCTCCTACTTTGTCAAGCGTTGAAAATGCGTTTAAAACACCGGATTCTATAGACAACTTTTTCTCAAAACTCGACTCTCTTAAAAAACTTATAGATGCTATTAGAAATGATTCTGCTGTTTATGAGAAATATACGCAAAAATACGGTGATTTGAATATTACTAATGTTTACAATCTTACACAGGCTCAGATTGACGACTTGTTTGTTGTTACAGATTATCAGAAAGTTCTTGATGCTATAAATGCTGATCCTCAGGCAGTAGAACTTTTCAAAGCAATGTTTAACAGAGATTTAACTCTTGAAAATGTAAAAGCGGTACTCACGAATGCAGAGAAAATAGACGCTTTCTTCAGCAGAGTAGATTCTCTTAAAAAACTCATAGAGGCTATTCAAAATGATGCTACTGCTCTTGAAAGATATACACAAAAATATGGAGCACTTACGATAACAAATGTTAATAAACTTACCCAAGCACAGATAGAAGAACTTTTTGAAGAAGGTATGAACTACCAGAAAGTTCTTGATGCTATAAATGCCGATCCTCAAGCCGTAGAACTTTTCAATGTAATGTTTAACAAAGACGTAACTCTTGAAAATGTAAAAGCGGTATTTGCTGACGGTAAAGCAATAGATGATTTTTTCAGCAAACTTGACTCGCTTAAAAAACTTATAGATGCCATAAATGCTGACTCCAGAGCTTTGTCGAGATTTAAATCAAAGTACGGTGCCCTTACCATAACTAATGTATATAGACTTACGCAAACTCAGATTGATGCTTTATTTGGTGATTATGTTAGTGATCCTCAGTATGAAGCTCTTATTGAAAGGCTCAGACAGCATATGCTTGATACATGTGATAAAGAAACTCTTATTTTCTTCTTTGGTAAGGATATAAGCAAACTTACAGGTCAAGCAAAATATGACTTCTTCAGCCAATTTATATATATAGAATATGAAGAAAACGGTGTAACCGTGAAGAAAACGCTTACTGAAGAAGAGGCGATAAAGAATTTTGATAATACTGTTGAACTGTTTAGACTATTGACCGATTCAAATGCGTACTCCGCTAATGATTCTCTTGCCGTTAAACTTGAAAAACTAAGAGTTGCAAACCCTGCCTTGTTTAAAACTTTTAGGTTTATAACAGGCTGTGAGCTTGATGAAAGCGGAATGACCGGTGCATATCAGGGACTTATTAAGCTTCTTACAAGCGAAAATGTTCTTGAGGTCGATGTTTCTCTTAGAGCACAAGAAGCATATACTTCGTTTAAAAAAGTTGAATCCGTTATAGACCAAATTGAGAAGTTCTATAATGAAGTTCTTAAAACTTCTTTAAACGCTTATGAACTTGAAGCTATGAATGTAATGCTCGGTTATGATTTAACTGATGCTAATGACGTCAAGACTTTTGCGATTTCATATTTCTTCAATGAAGACGGAGATATAAGAAGCGATGTACAAAGCAAGGATTGGAATGCTAATAAAGCTTGGAATGATTATAGAAGAGCTGTTGTAGTAGCTTATAATCTTTATACATATGCAAGTCCAAATCTAAGAAGCGAAGCGAAAGATATGCTCAACAGTCTTGGGTATGACAGTGATAATTGGATAAAAGATTGGGCAATAGGCTCAATGTTTACTACAGATAAAAACGGTGATGTAATACTTAGCAATACTTTCCACCAGCTCTCAAAGGGCACTTCATGGGAAGATATATCTGTTTCCGCAGATCATTTCAAATTGGAACCTAAAGTTTTAGTTGATGCCATAAATCAGGCAGGAAAACTTTATAAAGCAGCTATAAGCGACAATGGTCTTAAACCTTCAACACAGGCTGCTCTTTCCAGAATGTTTGGAACAGATTTCAGTAAAGGAGTTGCACAGTGGTGCATAGATTCAATGTTTGCAGATGATGCAGTTAATAAAAAAACTGTTCTCAGCGATACAGCACTCGGTTTAAAAGATGGCTCGCTTAAAGCATCAGATCATATTAATAATCTTAATGCTGCTGTTCCTTATGCTTTGAAACTATACAATAAGAACGGTTTGTCCGATGCAACTAAAGCAAATCTGGGCAAATTGTTTGATATAGATTTCAGCAAAGACGGTGCTTATGCACAGTGGTGCATTGATGCAATGTTCTCAAAAGACGGACTTAGTGCTACATATAGAAGTCTTTCAGACGGAACTATGACTGTAGATAAGTTCTTCTCAAATATTGAGATTGCATCGGCTCAGGCGGTGAAGTTATATGACCAGAGCGGCAATCTCACTCCTGAAACAAAAAATATTTTAACAAAACTTCTCGGGGCCAATTTCACCGATGGAATGGGTCAGTGGAGCTATGACAATATGTTTGATGCTGACGGCAATCTCAGCACTATCTGCATGGCTCTTGCCAATGGAAATATTGATGCTGCTACAATAATAAGCAATACTAACAGAGCGGCGCCTCAAGCTGACAGAATCTATGATGCATCTGCTTCTCTAAGTCCGGAGGCGATAAATGCTCTTAAGACACTATTTAATATTGAAAAATTTAACAGAGGCGAATGGGCATATAATCTGATGTTTTCCAGTGATGGGGCAAGCAAAACTCTTTTAGATCTTGAATCTGGTAAAATAAACCCTTCGGATTTTATAAATCAGATAAATCTTGCGGCTCCTCATGCATTGAGCCTTTATAATGCTGCAAAAAACGGACTCAGCAATGAAGCAAAAAGAAGTTTAGAAAAACTTTTCGGCATTAATTATGAAACTCATATAGGCTCATGGGCATATAACAGTATGTTTGATAATGAAAGTTCTGACGGTTTTAGCAGTACTTATAAAAATCTTAGAGATGGCGATGCCAGAACAGCTGCAGTACTTGTTGAGGAATTCAATTTTGCTGCTAAAGAAGCTTCAAAGTTCTATGATGGAATAAACAAAGGTCTTACTGATGAAGCCAAAGCGGCTTTAAATCATCTTTTTGGAATAAATTTTGAGAGCGATACTGCGGTTAAAAAATGGTGTTTTAGCATTATGTTTGACAACAATGGAAGATTGAGTCCGTTGGCAAAAAGATTAGCTGCCAGTACTGATGCATCTGAAATTGTAGCTGAGATCAATACAGCAGCACCTGTTGCAAGTGCTTTCTATGATGAACTTATAAGCAAACTTAGTGAAGAAGATTTGGCTGTACTTGCCAATTATTTTGGTTATGACGGATTAAAACTTTGGTGCTATGAAAATATGTTCGATGAAAACGGCAGACATTGGAAAGGTTTGTCTATGAACAGCGTTGAGGCTTTTGTTGACAGAACCGTTGGAATGCTTGATGCTATCAAGTCAGGCAAAGGAGCATATATACGCGTAGTTGGAGATACTGCATTATTCGATATTCAAAATGAAAAAAATAAAATATTGGAACGATTCCTTGCTAGCCAAACGGAAACTGAAGAAACTGTATCAGAAGAAACCCAAGTTGAAGAAGAAACCACGCCGGAAGAGTCAGGATGGACTAAGTTCTGGAGATCTGTTGGAAATTTCTTTAAAGCATTAGTATTTAATATTGGAATAGGGATAGCTAATTTCTTCAGATGGATATTTGGCTACGAACTTTTGGAATATTACCCATTCTTCCCGGCAGCGGCTGCTGAAGAAGCTAAACCTGCTGCACCTGTACAGCCTAATTTGAAAGATCAGGACAGAGAAACGGTGCTGTCACATCTAGGCTCGCTTAAGACCGCTGAAAATGTATATGACAGCAATGGAGAAATTATCGGAATATATGAAACTTCAATAATCGATGCTAGAGAAATTACTGCTGAAGAGGCGGCTCAGGGCTATGGTGTTGAAGGTGACTTTATATTCATATATGAAAGATCTTTCTACAATGTTGACGCTTCCGGCAAGAGAGGCGAGCTTCAAGCAAGCAATTATTTTGCTGAATACAATAATAAGTTCTATGAAGTATGGTTCCATAGAGATATGGCTAATATGATCGCTGAAGAACTTAAGATCAATTTCACATACGATGCAGGCGCAAATGCAGCATTGCCGATGGGAATAAGAGCTGCTTTAGAAACTGAACTAGCAAAAAATAATTTTAAAACTCTTGGTGCAATAGAAGCTATGTTTATGATAGGTGATCAGGAAAGCATGGAAGTTGTCTTTGATATATCGGAAGAAAATAATGTACTTACACAGGGCAGGGCAATATTTACTAAAGATAGCGAAGGAAATATTAAAGTTACAATCTCCACTCGCCTTAAAGCGGCAGACGGTAATTATACTCAGTGGAAGACAATTAATGAAGGGGTTGACGGTAGTTTTATTTTTAAATATTCCGGCGGTCAAGGAGTATTAACACCTGATCTGAAATACATTAATAGGCATGTCGGTACGAATACGCCTGTGGTTTCAGCATACAAGATTTCTGACATAAGGAATAATCCTGAATTTAAAAGCGTGATAAATATAGTTGACGGAGAAGTTCAGAATGTTAATATCGTTCGTTCATATAAAGATGCAGCCGGTAAACCTGTTGAAGAAATACTTGGTCAGGTTTATGGAGATATTTTCAAAGTTAATTCAAGCAGAGCTGCTGCTGTAAACGAAACTCCTCTGTATGTTATGAATGATGATGGTTCTATAAAGATTGATGAAAACGGAAATAAGATCCCTACCGGAGTGTTAGACCTTGCTGTATCGCCTCTTGAAGTTGCATGGGGAGGAATAACTGCTGTTGTTGAAAATGGTAAAGTTGTAGCGGAAGCGAGGACAGATGATCTTGATGTTAAAGATAGTGACAGTTCAAATGTGAAAAAGAGTAAAGAAATTGTTGTAGCGGCTATGAGAAAAGCAAAAGTTACAACTTATAAAGGGGTCACATACGATATAGAAAATACGGGAGTAAGCCATTTTACTGAAGTTGATATTCTTGATGATAATGGAAGAGTTATCCGAACTGAAACACAGGCGCTTTTGACACTTAAAGGAAGCACTTCAGGCACGTCCGGAACAGGAAGTACATATCTTGTAAGAATTACCGGAAATAAAGCTGACGGTTCCCCGGAATATCAAATAATAAAGAGAATGTCTTCATATGATACTTATACTTTTGACCAAGTTTCCGAAAATATGGAAAATCAGGAATGGTATAACAGGATAGCTCCTCTCTTTGAAAAAGCACAAAACAGTGAAATAGGATTCAACTATAACCCTGGTGATTTGACTTGGGCAAAAACCGAAGTCTATGATGAAGACGGTGATGTTATGTATACGACTTGGGCCGGATATAATCAGGTAAGCAGCCAGCCGGTTGTAGTAATATCAAGAGACGGCTTTATCGACTTTAACGGAGCAAAAGATGAAGAAATTGCCGGTTTAAGATATGACCTTAACGTTGATGCGGAAGATCAGCAGCCTCTGGCACTTATGACAATTTCAGATACGGTAACAGTAGTTATTGACCGCTACAAAAGATCAATATTTATAGAAGAAAGAAATCCTGAAAACAACTATCTTGAAAAGAAGTACTATCTTGATGCGACAAGTATGGACCTTTTATCAACTGATTGGGAAGTAGCTCTCAAAGCTTTGATAGAACAGAAACCCGAATCCATAGATGAAATAAATTCTAATCCAAATATCCCTCTGAAGATAGATAGATATGAAGAGTATACATACGAAAGTCCGGAAGATAAATTTCTTGAGATCCCGTTAGAAACCAAAACTATATATTACAGTGACGGTACTGAAATAAGCCGAAGCAGAAGACAAAAACTTGATTGGGAAAATCAGACGATAGAATATATTGTTACTCTTAATAGTGGCAATACTATTGAAGGTTATAATAAAGAGATTGCGATAACCAGAGATTTTAAAGGAAATACACTTACAAGCTTTGAATATGAACTTACTCCGATAATAGGTCCTGACGGTAAACAGGTATTAGATGAAAACGGCCAGCCTGCATTTAATAGAGAACTTGTAAACGGAACATATTATTACGATTATGACAGATTCGGTATTGCCAATATATCGGTTTCCATAGTTAAAAACGGAGACAAATGGTATGTTCAAAGAAGTGCAGTTTATCAGGGAAGAGAGGAAATTGCTTCAACGGCAGGGCAACAGGTGCCTTCCGCTATGTTTATGTACAATATCACGGAATATGCATCTTCTAAACCTTTGCCAAACTTTGAAGCTACCGATCCTACTACGCTTTTCCAGCAAAGAAATATGTTTGTGACCGGAGAAGAGGGGAATCTCTCATTTAATTCAGAATATATAAATAATGAGGAAGTAAAACAGGTAATACAAGTTGGCAATGACGGTAATGGAAGAAGAGCAATAACGCTTGAAGGTTTTACATTGAATGGACGCGGAGAGATCACAAGCGATCCAAGATGGATAACTTTCAATATATATAATCCTGCTGAAGTTAACCAGTCTATAAATGCCAGCGAATTACTTGGATATCCAAGCGAAACAGTACTGTTTAATTATAATCCTTCGTATGGTTTGGAGTCATCTCGCTATATTAAACATAAAGAGGACGGCAGTATTGATTATGATAATGTTGTTAACCGTGCTTATGATTTTAAAATAGTTAACAATACGCTTGTTTATAGTGTACATGATACAAGATGGAATGGAAGATCTCTAACCGAGATAGGCCTTTCTCTTGACGGTACGCTTAAGTACCAGATATTTGAAGGAAAAGTATTAAAAGGCGAACTGCTCAAAGGACAGATTATAAATGAGATGAAACTTACTTATAATTCTCAAGGTTTGCCTGAAGAAACATATCTTATTATACAGGGACGGACAGAACCTGTATTGCACCAGAGACATTATACAGTGCTTATTGAAGGACAGCCGGGAACATATATAGTTTATGCGGTTGATACAGACAGCGGAGTCTTTGAACAGGTTGATGAAGTTGTTAACGGAAGACAGTTCGATAATACTATTCAAGGCGGAATACTGCCTTCAGGCACAGTAATTCATTCAAAGAATTTGACCGAAGCCGCTAATATGGGACAGAGAGACGGTCGTTACTTCGAGAACGGTGTCTTTAAATATGCCATTGAAAACAAATTCAGTCCTATAGTTTTTGCTGATTATGATTTCAAGAACCCCTTTGCTTCGCTCATAGAGTATTCATATGTTCTTTTAAAATATCATGCGAATAATACTCTTCTGGCAAATATGTTTGACAGCACAGAGAGACAGAATGTTGTTCCGCTATTGGGTTTACTGTCCTCATTTATTATTGGACTTACGATTCTTTTACCGGTACTTCTTTACTCGGTGGCTGTTGTGTTTTCAAGAGTCATTTTTAATGCAAAGGCAAGCAAGAAGAGAAAAGTTAAATTTGAAAAACCGCCAAGACCTGAAAGACCGGAAGTTCTTCCTGAAGAGAAAAATCTCAGAAGCAGAGGAATGCTTATCGATGCACAGAATACAGTTAATGCTATTACCAGAGCACAGAATATGATGCTTGAAGAAGCTGAAACTGAAGAACAGAAAATAGCAAGACGGACAGCAAAAGTTAATAAGCATCTTGTTCTAAGGAAAAATTATAATGATTATCTCGTGTCTCTTTTCAGCGAAGATCCCAGAGTTCTTATAGACAGATATTATCCTGCGGCAAGCGAAGGAAGAGAAGCTCATCCTTCAAGGCAGGGTGCATTGGATGCACTTGCAGAAATGGAAAGAGAAGCCAAGGGCAAGAGCCAAGCTGAAATAAACAATCTTACTCTTGATTTTATAGAGAAACAAATTGTATCGCCTATTGCATATCTGATTTTTATGCTTGTAACTGAACAGGAAACAAAATGGGGCGATGATATGAAAGGTACCGGTCCTTTGAGAGATGTAAATAAATCATATGATTACACTCTTACTGACTTGGACCTTGACAATGTATTCAGATATTATCTCGGAGATGTCGCCGATGCCGCCAGCAAATTTACAGGTACTCCGGAAGAAATACAGGCACAAATAAATGAATTTAAAGCTAAGAATGATCCGTTGGTCTTGAGAGTTGAAGCAAATGAATATGTGAACGAAGAAAGTCCTCTTTATAAATTCGGTCTTAGCGGATACCTTGGCGAGTGGAAAAATCTTGTAGATACATATGGCAAAATCCTTAAATCCATAAAAACTACGGATGCCAATGCTAAAGAAGCTGAAAAAGTATTTAATACGGCAAAAAAACCTGAAGAAAAAGCAGCATCTGAGGAAGCTTTAAAAACTGCAAAAGCGGCTGTTAAGGAAGCTAAGGGAAGACTTCTTACGGAAATTTCACAAAAATCAGAAGTTATGTTGGATAATTTAAGAAAAAATCTAGCTGAACGTTATAAAGCTGAAGGCGTAGATCAGCCCAGATACCCTGTAGAGACACCTGTTTATAATGGATTTGCAAGATTTGTATGGCTTGGTTTGGGTTCATTTATTTTCGGCGGAATTATAATGTTCTTATCTCCTGTAGCTGTTCCTACTGTGCTTCTTGGTTTAGCAGGTATGGGTATAACAGGAATTTTTATAGGAGCCCACTGGACAAAAGAAATTTCAGATAAGACTGAAAAAATGGGAGCCTCTCAGATAAGACCTGAAGCAGCAACATCCGATGAAGAAAAACAGGCACTGAAAGAACAACAAGATGCGAAGATAAAAAAATGGAAAAACATTTCAAAACGTTTTGATACAGCGCAAAAAGTTATAACGGTTCTCGGTATACTTGCCGCAGGAACTATGTTGTTTAGCGGACTTTCATCTATGGTATTACCGCTTATCCTTGGATTTAGTGTTAATTTTCTTGGAAAGTGGTTGATAAAAATGGGTCCTTTTATGAAATTCCAGATAGATCAGATCAAAATGTTTATAGATATCATCAAATCAAGTAAAGAATACAAAGGTGATATGCCGGAACGCATAATAAAAGAAAATGTAAGCTTTTATAAAAAAATCTTTGCTGCTTATGTAGGATTGAGCGCTTTAATACTAATCCCTACTCTTTATTTTGCAGTTGGCATAATTCCTTTAGTCGGCTGGCCTTTTGCAGGTCTGATTATTATCTTGTCACTCAAGCAGCTTTGGAACTCTATGTGGAATATGGCGATGGCGGCAAAAGCCAGAACCGTTCATAAAGAGGGTAAATGGTCTACAATGAAGACATTTGCCGATATAACTCCGGCAAAATTAAATGTGATAAGAAATAATGAGTATCTTAAGAGCGGTTTTATGGATGGACTTCTTAAAGAAACTTTAAGAGAGTTCCATCTTGTCAGCGTAGAGCAGGGCGAAGCAATAGCAAAAATGATGGATCCAGAGAATCCTATTAATGAGTTCCCTGCCGGATTAAGTGCTCAGGCAGAGGAAGAAATAGTTAAATTCTTTAATGTAACAGAAAACCTTTTACAGCAATACGGCGGAGAAAAAGGTTTCAGATATATGCTTGATAATATGCTGTTTGAAAACCTGCTGCCTATGATAGTAAAGGGTACAGGTAAGAAGAGAATTGTTCCTACAGTTGACTTCCTTGACGGTGAAGAAACTCGCAAAAAGGAAGCGACTGCCCAGGGAATAATCAAATCAGGTTTCCAGACAATGAAAGATATGTATGGCGACAGCTGGAATATATATCTGACAGAGCAGCTTGAAAAATATGGTATCGAAGATCCTGCTGAATTTATAAAGAAAAATAAACTTTCAGAACCTACCACAACGCTTAGACAGACTATAGATGCGATTGCGAAAGTTGCAACAAAGCCAAGTATTGAAGATGATACCAGAAGAGAAAAACTCAGCAAAGAAGAGGTTGAACATGATCTGATGTACAATTGGATCATTTACAGAAGTGACGGATATCTTAAAACTTTGCTTTTTGCGGAAAAATCAGCTGTAACTTCTTTAAGGTCTTTCCTCAGATATAAGTATTCTAAAGAATTGTCGGGAGAAGCACTTGAACAGAAAGTAAGTGCCGAGATGAAGAAACTGCTTATGTTTGTTCACGTTCATGAAGACATAGATCCTGACAAAGCTGATTCGGGATATGGAAGCCCTGAAGCTGCTACTATTATTAAAGAACTTGGCGACAGAGGATATTTACTTAATGAGTACAGCGAAAATAATGAAATGTCTGAAGATGAACTTGTAAGAATAATAATGTCGACTAAAGGTACATCTAAAGATGAATATGACAAAACAGCGGCAGGTGCTCATACAGTAAAAACAGATAAATGGTCGCAGACATATGAACATATGCTCAGATTCCTTAACGGCCGTGATGCAATGATCGTTAACCTTGACAGAGACCATTTCTTCTTCCCTTCAAATTTCTTCTATCTCCCGGTACTTTCAAGCCAGTTTGGTGCGGACACTTCAATGGGCTGGGCATTGGCACAACTTGATATGAGAACCGGAGGAGTTTCTCCTGTAGCTATGGCCCATGCTACAGCAGAAGACGTTTGGAACAATCTTACGCTTTCCGCCCAACAGGAATCTTCTCTAAATCTTCTGATTAGAGATCTTACTGACAGATTCTCTAAATTAAGCAAAAAGGAACTCAAAGACAGAGGAATAGAGAATGTTGAAGATATTAATATGATGGAACTTGTTTTCCCTCAGTATAAACTTAAAGACGGTTCTATCAGGCTTGCCAATAGACTTGATTGGAGTGCTGATGAATTAGTTGCTGCATTCCTTAGAGATGTTCCTGCGGGACAAACATATAATACTTCCGTAAGGAGACAACAGCAGGAAGCGAAAAGAGCTGCACTTCATATGATGCTTGCAGAAAAAGATATAGTTCCTGCTGAAGTTGATATTGACGGTATACTATTCCCTCAAGTGAAAGATGCTGAAGGGAAACCTACTAATACAAGACTTGACAGAACAGATTGGACAGTTGAAGAGCTTTTCAATGAATATATGAGTGCACGCGATCAGTATAAGGCAAAACCTGAATATATACAGATCGGTAATTTTGCATTCTACGGTCCCGGATTTATGAGATTTAGCGCTTTCCAACACGGTGCATATATGAATAATATTGAAGATACCGGATTTGCGATTGAAGCATTGAAAGACGGTTATCATGGCGGATATGCATCATATCTTATAAACGGAAGACCCAGAGAAATGGTTGAATATGCTATCCCTGACTTCCAGACAAGATTCGGCGGACTTGTTGTAGATTTTGCAAAATCTGTTGCATTCCAGCAATATCTTAAGAGTGATAAAGTACATTGGACACAGAAACTTACAATTTATAATAATTTCAATTTCTACTTTAATAAACCTATAGCGATTATGTTCAATGTTATGATGTTTGTCGGAGCATTATTGCTTAGCTTCAGTCCTTTTGCTCCTTTGGCTTTAGGACCTATGTTTATAGTGATGGGTTCAATACTGTCGCAGGCAATATCTGCCGGTGCAGTATTGCTGCAAACTGAAAAATACGGTACAGCCAAAGGTATTATGAAATACATAAATATAATGTGGAGCCTCGTATCCACATTCTTATCTATGCTTCCTATGCATGCCGAAAAAGTATTCGGAGCATTTGAAGGTAAAGCCGGTGTATTTACCGGAGGTATCAAAGATATTGTTTATCCTCAGATCAAATTTGCCGATCTGTATAATAAATTTAAAGTTACCATAACATTTGGTGTAGCATTGCTGGGAATTGCTTTGCTTGCCCCTGTACATCCTGTAGGAGTTATAGGGCAGTTCTTCGTTTACCTGATGGGAATTGTATTCGTATATGGTCCGTTTGCATTTAATGCTGAACATACGAAAACTGAAAAAAATATATTGAAGACAGCCCTGGGGGCATTTATAGCTGAGTTTGTTCTTGTGCTTGCTATACCTGCGATTGTACCTGCGCTTACAATATCAATGATTATGCCTGTGATGTCGGGCATAGCTCTGTTTACAATCGGTGCATCTGCAGTTGCTCTTATGGCACATCACCTTTATCTGAAGTATATGAAGACGGACGGCAGCCATACAGGCAGTTCGTATGCAAGAACTCTTATCGATGGCACAAGAGCTATTTTCTATCCTTTGGAACTTATCTTGAAACCTAAATTGGCTCCGAAATTGGCTCCGGTATTACAACGAGTCGATAAAACGATCAAATCGGTATTTAGTCTTAGGACAGATGAAGCTGTTGAGAAAGGAATAAAATGGCTGTCAGAAAAAGAAAGCGATGACAGCAAAATAGAAAATACAGATGCTATACTTGTTCTCGGCACAAAGTATCCGAAAGTTGGTATAGCTGCTGCCAAAGAATATCTCGCAAGAACCGTCAAGAGACCTGTGTTTATTCTTGCAGGAGTCGGAAGAGAGACAGGTACGCTGGGCGATATGAAAAAACACGCATATGAAACGAGAATAGCTGATGATGACACTGAATCCAAAGAAATTTATGAGCGTGTTGTAGGAACGGATAAAGAAGCCGGCTTGATCGATGCTTTCCTTGATACGCTTGCGGCAATGAGCGAAACGGAACTTGATGCGGAACTTAGAAGACTTGGTATATTTAAAGAAAGAAAAGCAGATAAAGAAAAAGCTGTTGCCGAAAAGATACTCAAAGATCTTGCTGCCGGTAAAGAAGCGGCACAGATATTTAACGAAATAGAAAAAGCTACACAGACCTCAGGAGATGAACAAAAAACTTGGACACAGTTCTATTTCAAGAACGGAGTGCTTACAACTGAAGAACTTAATGATATAGTCAGATATGCTGATACTAATGGTACTGAGGGAAGAAGTATAGTAGATATAGCATTTTCGAAACTTCTCGGGAAAGATGCAAATGTTAAACGTGATAATGTTCTTATCCCTGAAGCTATACTTTACTATATTACAATGCTTGAGATGGGAGTTGCTGATTCAGATATCATAATTGACGCACAGTCAACTACTACTGTAGAAAATATGATATACGGAACTGACCTCATGAGACAGTATCTTTCTGAAAATGAAGGTGCTTCTCTTGACAGACTTCTTGTAATGCAGGAACCTTATCTGCAGAGAAGGGCAAGAGCAACTATTGAGCGCCAGCTTCCGGAAAAATTCCCTGAATGGAAAGGAACTCTTGTAAGTGATGCTCCTTATGAATATGGTGAAAAAGAACTTCGTTCGGCTGAACTTAGAAAGAATTTCCCAAGCGAAATAAATAAATTCTTAACGAGAGCTCTTGATGGAAATCTTGTAGGTCAAGAAATTCCTTTAAGTATACTATATAATGCAAACAAAGTAGCTTATATATCTGCAAACAGTGAATTGCTTAATAGCAGTAATTGGTCGCTTGCTCTCTTTACACTTACAAAAGTCTGGATACTCTGCAAATCAGCGGCACAATTACGTGTATATCGCAAAGCTCTTAAAGACTATAATAAAGCCAATAGAGCAGGCGGAGAAGAAGGCGGTTATGCTGCACCTGAAGACACGCCTTCTCCTAAAGGTCCTGAAACAGGTGCTCCCGCACAGTCTTCTATTATAGATGATATCTTACAGACGGCACAATATGACGGACTTGCTGTTGCAGCAGCATCAGACTCTGAAGCCGATGCAGAAGATTATAATGCAGCTACACCTACTCGCATAGGCCTTATAGACAGATTAAGAGGCAGAGTAAAAGCAATAAATTATCTTAATGAACAGAAGAAATTCTTCGGTAAAGCACGAGTTGTAGGTCTAACCCAGGGACTGCTTTCCGGAGGTCTTGATATGCTGTCCGGTGAAGATTATGCAGAAAAACTTGCCGCACTCGAAAACGGGCTAAAAGAGCACGGAGATAAACTTACCGAATCAGAGAAAAAGCTGATAGAAGAAAAATTCATACCTTTAAAACAACTTCTTCAGGAAAGTATTGCCGCTCAGAAAGCGAATATGGCTTATATTTACAGTGAGGATCTGTTGGCTGATTTCGGTGATTGGATCAGACAGGTAGGTCTCAGACGCATATCCGATTCTCTTGATAATCATAATGCATGGGGAAATGTTGGTTTTAGGATAATCAAGAACGGTGAAGATGAAGCCGACTGGGGATTAGAATTTAAAGAAGGTTTTGATGCTGTCCTTAGAAATCATGTGCTTAATACCAATGCAAATCTTTCAAGAAGAGACGGCTATGTCAAAATTGAAAGAAAAACTGATATTACAAGAGGCGGCGGAGAAAGATGGGGCAGACTTCTTGAAGGCGCACTCCAAAATGAATTAGGTGCGACATACAATAGACAGGTATACAATAGAGATGCATATAATGACTTTGAAGGAACGATGGCAAAAAGAAGAAATTATATGCAGTATCTCGCTTTTGAGCTGACAATACTGACTATTGGAACGGCTACTGAAAATGAAATTGAAACTATGGTTGCAAGAGCTGATGAGTCTGAACAGGCAAAAGTCAGAAAAGCTCTTGAGAATATAAAGAGATATGCACAGAGAATCAAAGATGCTCCTCAGGTAACAGAAGCAACATATACTGATATAGACTTGGGAAGAGCATTGAACCTGCTTGAATCTTTACAGGCTGCAAGCACTCTTCAGTTTGAAGTTCTTGGAGATTCGACAAGCAAATTCAGACAGGCTGCTGTTACCATATTCTCGGCAGCTCCGGGAGCCGGTAAAGGCGAACTCTCAGATAAGATATTCAGCAAGAACAGTGATAGCAGGGTTAAAAATTTATATGCCGCTTTAAAACCTAAATATTTCCACACAAGAGGTATCAGACCAACAGAACAGGCAGGCAGAGAATATAACTTTATCCCTAGCCAGTCTATTGTTACACTTGCAGCAGCTTCGGAAAGAGGCGAGATAAAGGATAAAAACGGTAATTCCATAACGATAAGACAGGCATTTATCAATGGACAAAGACAAGGATTGATAATTGGCGACGGTGCGATGATTCCTATCCATTATTTCCTTGAGGGAATACCGGCTGGTACGGATGAATATTATTATGTATCTCCTGCAGAAAAAGAACAGATAATAGCTTGGAAAAAAGCTAATCCGGGAAGACCTGTTTCAGAAATGGAGCTTTATAGGACCGGAGATGGAGTAAATGTATTGTTTTCCGGCACAAAACTGGCTTGGCTTGAAGGCGGTCTTGCATGGAAACTTGATCTTGAGCGTTCATATCCTAATATAAGTACTATATTTATTAACTCTTATGATGTTAATACGAAAAATGCAAGAGGCCTAAGCGATCAGATATTGTTCAGTTTTATTAAGGATTCTGATGAGCTAAGACGTGCAAACGAAATTCTCAGAAAGATGAGAATGAGTTCTGAAACGGGCGAAGTAGATCTCTCTGATCTCGGTATGCTCAATCAACTGATGGAAGCACTCGGCAAAGAACCTGTAACCCAGCAGCAGTTAGGTACAGATGCTGAAGAAGCTGATGCTCCTTTGCTAGAAGTTGAAGCACCCGAAACGCCTATTACCGAAGCGGATGCAAAAGCTTTCTTTGATGAAAAGAAAGCCATTGTGTCTGAAGCAAAGAATATCGGTTTAACCCAGGGACGTTTAAGCGACGGACTTGCGATACTTACTGATGAACAGACCGCTTCTATAGAAGAAGGACTTTCAAAATACTCTGAATTCTTAGCTGATGAACAAAAAGCTAAGTTAAATGCCTCAGCATTGAGAAAGACGCTTGAAGACAGTATTGCCGCACAAAACAGAAACATGGAGTATATATACAGCGACGCGATTGTTACGGATTTTGAATACTGGATGAGGCAAGTAGGATTAGACAAAATAGCGGCTTCACTCACCAAACACAAAGCTTGGGGTACCGTAGGTTTTGAATTTATAACTAATGGCAAAAAAGATCCTGCACAATGGAAAGTAAAATTCAAAGATGGCTTTGATGCTATTCTCAGAATTCAGATGCTTAACGGTAATGCCAACCTTTCAAGAAGAGACGGTTATATATTTATTGAAAGCCGCGGTGATGTTACAAAAGGCTCCGGAGAAAGATGGGGCAGACTGCTTGAAGGAATGCTGCAGAATGAATTAGGTGCGATATATGGCAATCAGGTGTTTAACAGAGATGCATATAGAGATTTCCTTGGAACAATGGAAAATAGAAGAAACTATATGCAGTATCTTGCTTTCGCAATGCCTATACTTGCAATCGGTGAAGCTTCTGAAGCAGAGATAAATACTCTTATCAATATTGCAGATCTGACGGATGCTGAGAGACGTGCTGTTGCCAGAGCTGTCAAGAAAATTAGAATTTATGCTGCAGAAATAAAAGAACATCCTGTTACGGAAGACAACTTTGCGGATAGGCTTGAAAGAACAGCAAGCCTTATGGAAGGTCTAAGAGATGCAAGCAAGCTGGGCTTTAAAGTTCTTGGAGATGCAAACAGCAAGCTGAGACAGGCTTCAATAGTTATATTTTCAGCAGCTCCCGGAGCCGGCAAAGGCGAACTCTCCGAACAGATATTTAATAAAGGGAAGTATGCTGATTTGTATGCAGAAATTAAGCCTCAGCTGCTGCATACAAGAGATATAAGGCATCACAAGAATGAGAAAACAGCCGATATCTACAACTTTATACCGCCGGTAAGCCTTAAAAAGCTGGCTGAAGATTCAGCGAAAGGTCTTATAAAAGATGCTAATGGAAAAAATGTATCGGTAAAAGCGGAATATATCAATGGACAGCTTCAGGGAATGATCCTTGGAGAAGGTGCTCAGATACCTATTCATTACTTCCTTGAAAATATACCAGAAGGTAAAGATACCTATTATTACCTTACTGAAGAAGAAATATCTCTTGTAAATCAGTGGAAAGAAGCTAATCCTGGAAGACCTGTTTCCGAGATGGACCTTTATAGAGAAGGTTCAGGGATCAATGTTCTTTTCTCCGGTGAAAACCTTTCTTTCCTTGAAGGCGGACTTGCTTGGAAACTTGCTCTTGAAGAAGCTTATCCTGCTCTGTCTACGATATTCATTAACTCTTATGATCAGCAAACGAAAGAACTTAGAGGAGCAAGCGACGCAATACTTGCCAGATATATGAATACTCCTGAAGAACTTAGGATAGCAAATGAAGTTCTCAGAGAAATGAGGATCAGATATGACAGTGAAATAGATCTAAGGGATACGGCAAAACTTAATGAACTTCTTAGAATAATGGGCAAAGAAGAAGTGATTGCTGCTGCAGTTGAAGCCGTAGAAGCAGCAGTTATAGAAGAAGACAGCGAAGATTTTTCAGAGGTTCTTTCAGAAGATAAAGGAAGTGTTATACAGAGGCTGACCAACAACATTAAAGGAATATTAGCGTCAAGGAAAAAATCACAAGCCGAAACTTATTATGGAAGCCGCAAAGCGGAATTTGAAGCCCTTGTCGGAGATATTGATATGAAAGGCTTGTTCCAAGGAAGGCTTGACGAGGGACTTGCTGATTTTGAAAAAGTTGCACAGCAGCATCGCCAGCTTGCGGCTGAAACAAAGAGATGGCTTGATCAAAATGCCGGACTTCTTAAGGATGATCAAAGAAAAGAACTTGAAAGATATGTGAAGTTTGAGCAGATACTCAAAGACAGCATAGAAGCTCAAAGATATAATATGGAATATATTTACGGTCCTGAGCTTAAAGGCGATTTTGAACAGTGGATGAGAAAACAGGTCGGACTTGCTGAAATCTATAACACTATTGAAAGTAAAAATGCATGGAATGAAGTAGGTTTCAGAATAGAAAGAAAAGAAGGCAGACCTGAATCAGAATGGACAGTAACTTATGATGAGGATTTTGAAGATGTCCTCAGAATTCAGGCTTTAAACACCAATGCAAATCTTGCCAGAAGAGACGGTTATGTCAGACTTGAAAGAAATGGCGATATAACTAAAGGCGGCGGAGAAAGATGGGGCAGACTGCTTGAAGGCATACTGCAAAACGAACTAGGCGTAACATATTCAGGGCAGATATATAACAGAGATGCATATACGAACTTTAATGAGACTATGCAAAAGAGAAGAGCGTTTATGCAATATCTTGCTTTTGCGGCTGTTGTATCTGCAGTAGGAAAAGCGAGTGATGAAGATGTTGTTACGATACTAAACAGAGTAAGCGATGAAAGACAGAGACAAGCACTGAGCAGTGCGATCAGAAATATGAAGAAATATTATAATCTGAACATTGCCGGACGCGCGCCTTACACAGAGGATACTCTTGGTGAAAATAGATTGTCTGAAGTTGCTGCACTGATAGAAGCTCTTGAAAAGTCAACAAATATGGGCTTGAGAGTTCTTGGCAACAACAATAGCAGAATAAGGCAGGCTGCAGTTACTGTATTCTCAGCAGCTCCCGGAGCCGGCAAAGGCACAATGTCCGATTATATATTCAGCAATGATAAAGGATCTTCAAAAGGCCAGCCGAATATTTATAAAGGATTATACGACAAAATACAGTCTCAGCTTTTCCATACAAGAAAGATAAGAGAGCATTTAGGCGAAAAGACCGGAAAAGCATATAATTTCATACCGCCTGAAAATCTTGAAGGCTTGAAAGCTGACAAGAGCATAAAAGATGCTAACGGCAATCCTGTTGTGATAGAGGTTGTCAGAATAAACGGGCAGCTTCAGGGAGCGGTTCTTGGAATGGGAGCGGAAGTGCCGGTCTGGCATTTCATAAAGAAAAACCCGACTGATGAATTCCCTGAATACTACTATCTGACAGAATCTGAAATAGAAGCTGTTGAAGCATGGAAAGCGGCAAATCCTAATACCGATATATCGAAAATGCCGTTAACAAGAACTGCTACAGGTTTTGGGGTTCTATTTTCAGGAGAAGGCCTTACATATGTTGAAGGCGGACTTGCTTGGAAACTTGCTTTGGAAAAGATATATCCTTCCATAAGTACTATATTTATTAACTCTTATGATTCTGCGACCAAAAAAGCAAGAGCGGCAAGCGATAAAGCTCTCAGAGAAGCTGTCAGCGATGCGGAAGAACTCAGAAAGGCAAATGAAATAATCAGAAGAATGAGGATTGAGGATGCCAAAAAAGGCGGAACCGGCGAAATTGATCTTACCAATCCTGAAAAGCTTAATGAGGTTCTTTCGGAATTAGGAAGAGATACGGCAGCGGAAGTTCTTAAAGCAGAAACTGTTGCGGCAGAAACTGCGGAAGCTGCAAAAAAAGCTGAAGCAGAAAAAGCAGAAACAAAATTCAAAGAATTAAGAAGCAGAATAAAAGCTGTAGAAGGTCTTCAAGACATGGGAATGTCTACTGAAGCGCTTAAAGAGCTCAACATACTTGCGGCAGAGACACCCGGATATGAAGCCTCACTGACAGCTGATATAAATGAAGCGCTTAACAGCGGAGAATATGCATTTAATGATAAACAGAAAGCAAATCTTCGTAAATATGCTGATTACAGAAAAGTTATCTTGGACAGCCAGGCTTTCCAGGAGAAAAACCTTGCGCTTATAGATTCTGCTGAATTTGTTAAAGATATAGTCAACTGGTTTAATACTTTCGATATTCTCATAGATATGTTTAAGGCGCAGCCGAATCTTGCAGCTGATATGGGCTTAATCATTAATTCTGAAGGAAAAGTTACAGGACTTCAGGAGAAACATGAAAACATAGCAAGAGCTATGGCGAAAGAAGTTAACAGAAGGCTTGCAAGCAGAGACGGTTATTTTGAATTCTCAAAAGACCCTGCTGATGCGAAAGGTTTTGAAAGATACAATAGAGTAAAAGAAGGTGTAATTCAGATACTTTCAAGCGGTCTTTATGGAGAACAATTGGTTAATAGCTGGGTTTATGATGATTCATTTGAAATGCAGGTAAATATAACTGCAGATTTGATGGCAGCAAAATTCTTTGCAAATATCATAAATTCATTAAAGAAAGTAAATTTCAGAGATATTGATACGGAAGGATTGAGCAGAGCAGATAAGAGAGCCTTGAGACGCATGCTTAACCAGATGAAGAAAATGGATCTTCACCTTGACAGGAATAATGCAAGTGCACAAGCTGCATTGATGAGCGAACAGCTCGACAAGTTTATCGGTTTGCTTGGCGAAAAGGGTATGCAAAGACTGGGAAGCAGCTTCCTCACGAGAGTGTTGATATACTCAGCTGCTCCGGGAACCGGTAAAGATGAACTTGCCGACAGGATCTTCAAACAAGGAAAAGGAAGATTTGCAAATCTTATAGATGCAAATGCTGCGATGCAGTTATTCCATACAAGAGAAATAAGATCCGGCGAAGTTCATGGTGAAAAATATCAATTCTTTAAAGAACAGAAACTTCTTGACCTCAAGAAGAAATACGGAGATAAAGTCATATTGGTACGCGTCAACGGACAGCTTCAGGGAGCTGTAGTATCCGACGAAGAAGTATTGCCGATACCTTTCTATGTTGATGAGATGGGTTATAAGGCGCTTAACGAAGGCGAAGAAAATCTTGTACGTGAGGCCAGAGAAAAGACGGTAAAAGAAATAAGCATAGACAGGAAAATAAAAGGAGTAGGAAGACTCTTTAATACCAGCATGCTTGGAAGGCTTGAGGGCGGATTCGGCTGGGCATTGGATTTTATGGACAGGACGGCTTCTACCGCAGAAAAACCTGTATTCTTGTTCATAACACCTTTTGAAGATGCGGAAGTAGCACAGAGAGGATTGAGTGAAGAATGGATAGGAAACACATTTACAACTGCACATGAGCTTAGGCTTGCCAATGAATATTATCAGCATATGATAATGCAAAACAAAGGCGAGATAACTCTTGATGACAGTGAAAAAGGCATAAGTAACAGAAATGAACTTATTGGACTGGTTGAAAGTGAACTTGGACATCCTCTTGTATTAACAACACTGATAAACAGAATAGAAAGCGATCTTAAGAGTAAAGGTGAAAGTTCTATTGATTTCAGAGCTGTATCTGCAAGAAATGCAGATGCTGCTGCTTGGATATTGAAGGATAAATACGGTGAAAGACTTGAGGTAAGAGTTGACGGCGACAGATATGCTGTTGTATTTACTCTGGAAAAAGATGACAAAACCGCAAGAGCTGTTAATGATGAACCGATAGTTTCGGAAGAACAATTCAGAGACAAACAGCCTGAAGCTGATTCCAAAATTGTCGACCAGACGGAGAAAAAACCGAATTTCCTTCAGAGAATAACAAATTTCTTTAAGGGTAAAGATACTGCATCAATGAGGATTAATGACGGAGATATAACTGAAGCTGACAAAGAGATGATAAAACTCAGATTCAATGCGAAAGTTGAACCCGATCTGAAGAAAACCGGTAAAATTAATATCACCGTTGAAAAAGGCAGTATCGGTGCCTTAAAAGAGTTTGTAAATGATCTTATTAAAACAAGACAACAGCTTGAAAAAGTAGACCAAGTATCAGAAGATATACAAAGAGCAACAGAAAAAGCATTGACAGCTGCGCAAGAATCATTAGCAAAAGCACAAACAGAAGAATTAGCATCAGCGAAAAAAATAGTAGAACAAGCGGCAGCATTAATAACAGGAAAAACAGATGTGGAAGTACAGCCTGAAAAAGCAAAAGCTGTAGCAGGTGCACAAGAAGAAACAAAGGCAAAAAAAGCGGAAATAGCAGCAAAAACTGTATCGCCTGTTAAGACGACAGTATTACAATCAGAAGATGCAGAAAAGCAGGATGCCGAAAGAGAAAAGACCAGGTCAATGAGGATTAGTAATGGTGATATAACCGAAGCAGACATAAATAACCTTAAAGATAATTTCGGTGCGAGAATCAGATACAATCCTGTTACCGGTATAATTACGATAACTGTTGTAGAAAGCCGTATTGAAGCTGTAAGAGCTTTTGTAAGAGAAGCTAAAGGAGCAGTTACTGTAGAACTTCTCAAAAATGAAAGCATTATTGATGATAATACAATGGTTCCCAGACGAGTTCTAAATATGGGCAAAACAAGACTTGAAGAGAGAATAAAGACTCTCAAGGCTTATGAAAAGGAAGTAACAATTAAATCAATAGGCGATTATAATTCTGTAAGACTGATGATTACAGACATACTTGGAAAATCAGTAAAAGCTCCTTTGGCAGGTGCTCAGATGGCAGGGGACAATATAGCGGAACGTCAGTATGCCAGAGATATCAGGGTTGCAAGAAGTGCAGATAAAGGACCTTTGACAAGCCAGCTCGTTATCTTAGCGGTTCAGAACTTGAATTCATCAGACGGACGTGAAGCTTTGAAGATTGCAAAAGCTTATAGAGATTCGGGTTATGACAGGGTCTATATTGTAGAAGCTGCGGTTGAGAAACCGTATGTTACTAAAGCCGATGATAACAAATATGCAATAGACAGAATTAAACCTAACTCTTCATATACTTATAGAAAAGACGGAAGAGATGTAAATGTTGTCAATGAACAGTATTTGACTAAGACATCTTTTGAAGGTATTGAAATCCCTGTCATACGAATCTTCTCAAAAGTTGAAGACCAAAACCTGGGAGAATTCTTTGGAGCCAGCGTGATGCGCTTTGCTAAAGATGTTGACATAAACAGAAGACAGATACATAAGGCCCTTGATATAACCGGAGTTGCTGCTGTTAACTTTATAGGCATGAGCGATCTCACCCTTGATTCTTCTTTTGATTTAATAGAAGAAACAAGAAGAAGAGGAACAGAACTTACAAGAGAAGATTTTGAGGGAATTTATGTTACTAACAGCAAATCATATATTGGAACTGAAATGATCGATGCACTGATCCAAGAGACTAAAGCCGAAGCTCTCAATAAATATAATTTACCTGAGAAATTTGTAAACGGAGATGTTTCCAGAATGAATGCAGCCAAGATGGAAAGATATATTGATTCTCAGGTAGAAAACGGAGCCACGGTATTTGTTCTTAAAGCCGACAATCATATATTGGTTGAAAACGGTGAGGTAACAATATCTGATGACATTAAATCTGCATTAGAATATGCACGCGGTAAAAATGTTAAAATGACCATAATAATCGATTCCGATGAGATGCTCGATTCCAATGGTAATTTTGTAGAAATGAAACCGCAAGCACTTCTCAATGAAGGTTTTGACGGAATAAGTGTCGGAGCTTCAGATGAGAGAGATTCTGAAAAAGTAACAAAGATACTTAAAGGACTTAATGAATTGTCTAAAAAACATGCAGTTGGTGCTAGAAATACCGCCCATATTGATGAAAGCATAGTTATAGAGGATATCGGACAATATGATATTCTCACGATAACGGAATTTAATGAGAACGGTGAATTGAAAGTTCTTTCTGCAAAATCAAAAAAAGCGGCCGCAGAAAAAGGCGTTTCAAGAGCTCTTAATATGCATGAAAAAGAAGATATAAGTCTTAAGAACGATAATAAATCTGAATATGAAAGAAGTGTTGCGGCTATTGAACGCATTGTAACTAATGAGAATATCAGTATAGAAGATTTTGAAAGAAATTTTGCTGATATTGTGTTCAGTGACCAGGTAATTCAGAAACATATTGCCGGCATGCTTATGAAAGCCAAGAAAAATCCTGCGATGCTTGAAGAAGCAAGAACATTCCTTATGACAGTTTACGAATTACAAGGACTTCAGATGTATATGGATGTTTATGGATTGACGAATGCTAATTTCAGCAAAAATGCAAGCAGCGACAAAGATGCTTTGCGTAAACTTATTGCAGTTCTTAGAATTACCGATTCAACAAAGGATAATTTTAAGAATACGGAAACGCTCAAAACATTCTTTGAAAACAATAAAGAACTGCTTGAAGATTTTGACAGGGATGCGACAGTAAATCAAATGAGAGTAGATGTCAATCCTATAATAAACTCTATAATTGAAGAAAATGAATTCGTATTGTCACCGATAAAAGATCAGGAAAAAACTCGTAAAGTGTTGAAAGCCCTTGCGGTTGTAGATATGTCGGTAGATAAGGTATTCATTAATAAGCTGCTAAAAGATTCTCAGAATACGGCAGTAACTTCAGCCGATGCCGTAAGAAGAATCCTTAGTGCAGCATAATATTTAAAATTTGAAGTGACTGCGACTATTCTTAGCAGACCGGGCATAATAAGCCCGGTCTGTTGCTGTCTGGAAATGTTATGAAAAATCAACAAGAAGAATGTTTTTTATTCTTGAAAGCTTGTCGTATTAAAGCTATAATCATACGAATAGGCACTTTAAGAATAAAGAGGTAAAGAATGAAAAAATTGAAAATTTTTATCAGCAATAATAGAGTTTGGGTGATAATCGGGACAATTATTTTTCTTTTGATAGTAGCTGCCATATATGGTATGAGCAAACTCGACTCCTTTTACAGAACGATGACGCTTGCAACTATGCCAATTCATATTCTAGTCGCTTTTGCAAGTGCTGCGGCATTTGTAACAATGTATATGCTTTTCTTAAGAGGCGGTTTCAGCCAGATGAAGAAAAGCAAAGTAAAATCTGACGACATTAAAGTCAGCTTTAATGAAGTTATAGGGCTTGAAGGTGCAAAGAGAGAAGCTCTTGAAGTTGTACAACTCATACGCGACAGAAAACAGCTTCAGAAGATCGGCGGAAAAATAATCAAAGGTCTGCTTTTGATGGGACCTCCGGGATGCGGTAAAACTTTGTTGGCAAAAGCAATAGCAACTGAATGCGGAATCCCGTTCATATCTATGGCAGGCAGCGAATTTGTTGAAGTTTTTGTCGGTGTCGGTGCAAGCAGGGTAAGAAATCTCTTTAAGAAAGCCAGAGAATATGCTTATACTGACGGTGCTTGTATAATATTTATAGATGAAATTGAAGTTATAGGAAGGGGAAGAACTTTCTCATATATGGGCGGCGGGGAAGAAACAAATAGCACACAAAACCAATTGCTTGTAGAAATGGACGGGCTTGAAAGCAAAAAGAGCAATGTTATAGTCATAGCAGCGACCAATGCGAAGGAAGAAGTTTTAGATAAAGCACTTTTAAGACCTGGAAGGTTTGACAGAAAGATAACAATAACTCTTCCAAATCTTAAGGAAAGGCAGCAACTGTTTGAGTTTTATTTGGATAAAGTTAATGTTGCACCTGATATAAAAGTTGACAGACTTGCAAAAAAAGCTGTTTATAAATCTCCTGCTGATATTGAAAATATAGTTAAAGAAGCCGCTTTGATCGCAACAAGAAAGAATAAGGATGCGGTCGATATGCAGGATATGTCTGAAGCTATGGACAGAATAGATCTAGGAATGGAAACACATCTGGAAATGACGCCTAATGAGCTTGAATGGACAGCATATCATGAAGCTGGCCATGCTATAGCACTGTATTTGCTTCATCCTACAGATGATGTTTTTAAAGTTACGGTCAAATCCCACCAGGGATCTCTCGGTCTTGTTGCTCATCATCCCAGGGAAGAACTCCATACGCACAATAAAGAAAAACTTACGGCTGATATAATAGTTGCTCTTTCAGGTTATGCTGCTGAAAAAATCAAATACGGCACTACGTCTAATGGAGTAAGTTCCGATTTTAAAAAAGCAATGTATATTGCCAATATGATGGTTTGGCAGCTTGGTATGGGTGCAAGCGGTTATATCGGAGATTTTTCTATCATTCCTAAAGAGGCTCTTTCTTCAAGTCTCAAAGAAAAATTGAACAATGAAACAAATGCAATATTAAATTCCTGTCTTGCAAATGTTGAAGAATTCCTTAAAGAGAACTGGGATGCAGTTGACGCAGTGGCAAAAAGGCTGCTTGTAGACAAAGAGCTTGATTTCGATGCTTTGGAAGAAATTTTAGATACTTTAGGAAAAAAGAAAAAGTCACTTTCGGATGTTGCTGTGAGAAGTTTTGATAAAGGTATTAAACCGGCTTTAGATAATAATACGGATATTGTATGAAAATAAAGCTGCTGTCAATACTAATTCCTATAAGTTTTTTATTTTTTTCCGCCTCATGCGGTGTAAGTTATCCCAAGGAAACATTGGTTCAGGATCTTGAGGCAAAAGTTTTTAAAGAGACTGGTGTTGAAGCGAAAGTTTATTCTATAGGACGTACTCTTTATCTTGATATGGAACTTGATGACCTTGTTTCACAAGATCAGGAGAAAGCTTATAGAGCTATGATGAATATGCAGTCAGGATTATCTTTAATAACAAGGGTGGTTCTCAGCAGCGACGCCGGAATAAAATATATGGTCGTAAGTGCTTTTGACTCTAATAGGACAATTCTTTTTCGTTCAGTTTCAAGTATTAATGATGTAAAGGATTACTTTTATTATAAGATCTCGCGTGAAGATTATTTGTCAAGGAATCTGTTTGAGATAGAAGTTGCGAGAACAGCATCAGACTCTATTGAGGATAGACATGATATAAGTGATAATGAGTTTGTAGGCAGGATGATAGTTTCAAATGTAGGGATGGGTTCGAGAAATAATCCGGGTCTTGGTTCTCTGATATCTATGCTTCAGTTGAAATATGAGGATGTAGACAGTGAAGGAAATCTTATATTTTCTACAGTTTCGGATATAGATACTAAAGCGGAAGCTGTTATAGGTACGATTCTTAAAAATGAAACAAGAAAATATTCGCAGAAGTACGAAATAGATTTTAAGAAGATAAAATTGTTAAACCGTGCCAATAATTCTGTTATTGAAATTTAGGTTGATATTTAAAGTTTGTGCTGAAGGAATGGATTTGCTTTCTCTTTTGCCGGACTTGAAAGAATATTTGTTAATGGTACAGCTGTTTCAGACAGAAAAATACTTTCAACCGCATAATATATTAACCGACACAAATACTCTCTATTTTTTTCATTGCTTCTCCGGCTTTCATAGGTATAAAAATATCTGTAATTCTATCTGTAAAAAATGAAGGAGTCGGATTGATCTCAATAGTTAAGGCTCCATTTTGTTTAGCTTGAACAGGAAGAGAAGCTGCCGGAAATACTGTTCCGGTTGAACCGATAATAAGTATCAGATCGCACATTAAAGAAGCTTGCACTGACATACTCATATCATATTCAGGCAATTGTTCGCCGAAAAAAACAAAATCGGGCTTTAGTATTTGTCCGCATTTTTTACATTTGGGAGGGGTTTTTAAGTCAAAATCCGCAGCTGAATATCTGCTGCCGTCATACATGCAATGCAGCCTTCCTGCATTGCCGTGCAGTTCATAAACTGTTTTACTTCCGGCTTTTGTATGAAGATCGTCTATATTTTGAGTAATAATACATTTGATTATCCCTTCTTTTTCCAATTTGGCGAGAGCCAAATGGGCTGCATTCGGTTTTGCTTCCAAAGTGCCTTCATAAAAACCGTCGCAAAGCATATCCCATGCCTCGTCGGTATGTTGCATAAAATAATTCAATTCAAAAAGCTTTTCTTCATATTTATTCCAAATACCGTTTTCTCCGCGAAAAGGTGCAATACCGCTTTCAACAGAAATTCCTGCACCTGTAAAAGCTATGGCATATTTTGAATTTTTTAAGGCTTTTGCCGCTTCCTGTATTAGATTTTCCATAATAAGAACTCCTTATTTAGGATATTTGTGGACATTAATATTATATTAGATAAATCTTTTTATGACAAAATTTCTTATTTGTCGTTCCCCCGCACCTTTTTTGTCATTCCCGAAATTAGTAATCGGGGATC
>JBPOII010000018.1:0-23732 GCA_052034625.1 Elusimicrobiota bacterium
ACGTATTGGAAGAAGAATATTTTTACAAAGAGTGTATCCGTATTAGTTGCGGCATGTTTTATATTGAATATATTTAATTTGCCAGCCTTTGCAGAAGATCCGCTATACAAGAAGATAAAAGACCAAGAAACGAAAATCAGTGTATATGCTGAAGACGTTGATGGCAGCGTATCTGTTGCACAAAACCGAGATAAAATAGTTTTGGTCCATGATGGAGTTATATATGAGAAGAAAGACAAGAAGAGCAGCGGTTATTCAGAGCATGCAGAGTTGGAACGCAAAATAAGTGAAGGAAAGATATCAGAAAGTGATCTGAATAATAAACTTGTAAAAGAATATACGCCGGTAGGAAATTGGGATGGAAAAGAAGTTACGAATGTAACAAGAATGGGTGCAAAACAAGAATATAAGAGAATAATAGAAGCAAAGCTTGCAGCAAGTGGTGTGACAGCTGCAAAGAAAGAAACAAGTGTTGGCTTCTTTGAGGGGACGATAGAAAAGGTAAAGGATTTTGTAACGGGTTTTAATAAAGGAAGCGAAGAAGACCAGACAAAAGATGGAAGTGTAACAGATGATAAAGTAAACGATGGAGAACAGAAAGAGGAAAGTGTAGCAGAAAGTAAAGCAAGTGAAAAAGACCAGAAAAAAGAAAGTGTAGCAGAAGATAAAGTAAGTAAAGAAGAAAGTTTAACAGAGCTGGTAACAAAAGATGAAAATGCAACCGAATCCGAGGAAAAAACAGAGGATAAATACGAATATGATCAGGGGATGTTAGAGGATCTTGCAAATAAAACAGGTAAAACGACAGATGAAATAGAAAAGATGTTGGAGGAAGCAAGGAAAGATTCGCATGCTACAGATTTAGAGCAAGGAATAGAACAGGGTACGACATTTGACAAAGCGATGAGTGTGCTGAAAGATTTTCTTGCAAATGGAGGGCAGGTAGTAAACTGTGCAGCAGAAGCACTTAGCACGGTATTGAATATGACAAATAAAGGATTGCTTGGATTCCAAGCAATCCTTGCAGATGTTTCAGCTGGATTGTTTACAAAAGACAAGATAGATGGCGACCAGGTTCTGACGAGTGCGAGTGCGATAAAAAGTGTTATGCATTCATATGGAAGAACGAGTGCAGAAGGATATGGGTTAGGATTGGAAGAATTTATGTCCGGCTTGGGAGAGGGAGAGAGCGGGATACTATGGGTAGACGGAGATCATTTTATAACAGTAAGCAAGGATGAGGAAGGTAATTTTAATGTAATTGATCCTAACCGCAATAACGGAGAGGCAGAGGTATATAGTGCAAGCGAGTTTGAGAAGTTGCTTAGCGGAGAAGAAGCAGAGACGGTAGACGGAAAGAAGACGGAAGGCTATCAATTAGAGAGAGATGCTGAAGGAAATGTATTAGTAAAGACAGTTACAGATTCCTATGGAGTGAAAGAGGCAGCAGGAAAAGATGGAGTGCTTAGTGATAAAGAGATGTCAGAGATAACTGGAGCGAAACTTGTACCGCAGACGGTAACAGTTACAAAGACAGGAACAAGGACAGAAACGAGGACCGGGACAAGAACGGAAACCAGGACAGGTACGCGTGAAGTGACAAGTACAGATGAAGACGGAAATACGACAACAACAACAGAAGAATATGAATATGAAGTAGAAGTAGAGTACCAATATGAAGTGGAAGTAGAGTACACATATGAAGTAGAAGAAACTATAATGGTCGAAGTGCCGGATGATGATGAAAAAGAGCAAGAAAAGAGCGAAACCCAAAAAGCTGCCGAAGAAGCTAAACTTAGAGCTGAAAAAGAAGCTGAAGAAGCAAAAATCAAAGCTGAAAAAGAAAGATTGGAAGCAGAAATAGCAGCAAGAAATGCAGAAAGGGAAGAACAGGCAAGAAAAGATGCTCTTGAAGGCAAAAATACTATAAAAGATGAGAATGGCCAAGAGATAAAAAAAGAAATAACAAAAGAACGTGCCGAAGAAATAAAAGAAGAACAGGACAAGAAAGAAAAAGAATTACAGAAGGAAGTAGAGAAAAAGGAAGAAGATTTAAAAAAGGCAACAGAAGAGCAGCAAAGTAAAGAAAAATTTTTGGAAACAATAACTCCTCTTACAGATGCGATCGTGGAAGAGGAAAAAGCAAAAAGTAACCTGACTGCTTTAACCGGTGGTGATGAGAAAGAACTGGAAGCTGCAAAACAAGCATATATAACTGCAGCTGAAAAAACGGGAGCAATAGCTGATAAAACGATTGCTGATTTGAAAGCATCAGGTAACAAAGAAGAAGCAAATAAATTTGAAAAAATGACTATGGAAGGAGTGGTTTATGGTGGTCATCCGCAGAAAGATTATACCAAACCAAATAATGGTCTTATAGCTCAGGCAAAGAAAACAGATGCGCAAGTCAATGTTTATGTCATAGAAAGTGATAAAGCCATACAGGCACTTAAAGATTCTGTCACAGGAAAACCTGAAGATGTTGAAAATATAAAAACACAATCAGAAAAAGCTGTTTTAGCTGCTGAAGCTGCACTTGAAGCTATGGCAAACAGTGGAAACGGAGATAAGACCAATAAGTTCATAGAAAGTGTAAAAGAACAGATAGGACATAAAGAAAATCGCGGATACATGGCACAAAAATCCGTTGAAGAATATATAAAGGAAGGAACGGAAGTATATCTTGTTGAAAACAAATTAAAAGCAGCCATAGAGCAGGTAAAAACAGGGGAAAATCCTGATTGGACGAATCTCAAAACAACATTTAAAGAATATAATGACGCGGCATTGAAGTTTACACATAATAAGGAAATAGTAGATGAGAAACTTAATGGCGTGTTGGAAGCAATAAATGCTGAAGGTGTTTCAATACGAGATAAAAACGGTCAGCGTAAAGACAATGATAAAATTATTAATGAAGGAATAGGCATATATTATAAAGAAAAAGATTTAATCGCTTCAGAAGCAAAAATAGGCGAGCAAGAGAAAAAATTCAATGAAAGTGAAAAGGCTTGGACTGAAGCAATAACAAAGTATATAAATGGAGATATTACCGATGCCGAATACGAAGCGGCAAAAAATAATAGAGATTTGGAAAGAAATGCATTACAAGCTGTGATAGATGAAGTTGACGCAAAGGCCGATGTACTTAAAAAAGCACAGGAAAATGCCGGTTATGACAGTGCAAGTATCGAAGACTCAAAGAAAGAACATCAGGTGTCTGCACAAGCTAAACAAACTATGGCAAATCTTGATGCAAATGCCAATAATCTTGCAGCAAATGAAATTATGTCTGCAAGTAATGATTATGCAGCTGCCGCAGAAAAACTTTCACAGCAGAATTTCAATGACATAACAGAAGCACAAAATAAATATTTAAGAGCTCTAAATGTTTTAGCACAAACGACAGAAACATTTAACAAAACTATTGATAAAAATTATGAAGAAGATTTTGCAAAGTCGAAAAAAGAACAACAATCAGCTGCTGTCGGCAAAACTATTGAAGAGGCACATACTAAAGTAGCCGAGAGTGTAGAAAAATCAGTATTGTCGGCAAATACACTTCTTAAAGACCCTTCAATAACTGATGTGGTAAAAGAACAAGCAAAGAATGTACTTAATTTTATTGCCAGTTCTGGTGTACAGATGTTTGAAACTCTGACAAATACAGCTATAAAACTGCAAGGAGAGATTTCAAATAGAGTAAGAGCTGTTGCAAATAGAGCAAGTCTTTCCAGCCAGGGAATAATAGTAGATACAAAAACAGGAACAATAACCCAAACACAACATAGCTTAAATTTTGATGAGAATGACCAAATCAATGTTTACGGTGACAGAACAATAAATTTTGATGCGTCAAAACTCTCTCTTGATGCTTATAATACTTTCGCTAATGCAGTTGCTGAAGGCGGGCTTGAAGCCGGCGCAGACTATTTAAAAATGCAGCAAATGTTTAAGAGCGAAACACTAACAGACAAATCCGGTAATCAAATATATACCGATTCATATATAAAAGGCGATGCTACAACAGCGGTGCTTACAAGAACTTATGCTGACGGCAAAACAGATGTTGTGATAGAAGGCTTTGATATTTTAGGAAATAGAAAGTCAACACAACAGATATTTGCAACTACAGCTTTAAAAGAGGGTGAGCAGGCATCAGCGGTAAACCTTAAAAACTTGGATTTTACGCTTGATGGTCTTAATTTAACTTATTTAAAACAAGCCACAAGCTATGAAAACATTACAGATAAAGACGGTAATAAATTTAAAAATGCCGTAACGGCATATTTCGGCGCAGACGGTAAACCTATCGGAGGAACAGAAACTATTTATGACTCTAACGGTGTTGCCGTAAACAAAAGCGGAGTTTCAATAGGTGCAGAGGCATTGACTCCTAATTTTATTGAAATTCAGAAACTCTTATCTGAAATACAAAATGCGAAACCTGAAACGCAGGAAGATGTCGATGCTCTAAATAAAAAAATTGAGAAATTGAACTCTCTCATTGGCGTTGATGAAGAGGAAGAAAAAGGCGAGACCGCAAAAGAGGGAGAAGATACAGAAGCTGCAGAGGAAGAAAGTTTTGAAACACAGTCAAATCATTTCCAGAAATATTATGATATCCTCACAAAAATAGGAGACCAAAAAGTAGAAAAAGAAGGAGTTTATGACGGATTTGCATACTTCCAAGATGGTGGAATAGATCTAACAAAGCTGACCTATTATAATCAAGGGCAAAGTGCTGATGAAAATTATGCATATAAATGGACTAAAGTTAATGACGAATTTGCTTTTGTTTTAACCAGTGATTTCACTGTGGAAGATCATAAGGTATTAACAAAAGAAGGAGCAAATGTAAAACTTGAAGCCGGCAAATATTCCATAGAAGGAACTGTTAGTGCAAAAACAGAAGATTGGGGCAATTTAAAAAATATAAATACCGATCCGCAAAGCGCCTATATCGCTGAAACTTTCGGCAAACAAACAGTTGCTACATACAATGGGGTCACTTTTGATAAAGAAAAAGGTTTTAGCGGCGGAGATTTCTCTGATTCAAAAAAGAATTCTATATTGACTGATGAAGGATATACGACCGGTGTACAAGTAAATCAGAGCACAGGTGAAATAGTTATAGATCAAGATGCAAAGAAGAGAACTCTAAATTATAGTGCTTCTTTGGTAAGAGCAGAATATGATTATGAAGCCGCAAAAGCAAACAATGAAACAAAAGAAAAGATATCTCAGACTGAGAGAAATCTCATTAATGTAATATTTAAAGAAAATGGTTTAACTGATGCGAAAGCAAAAGATTTGGGATTTGAATCGGTAGACTCTCTAAAATCCCAGGGTGCTCTCGCCGGAAATAGAGCAGAAGGTTATTATTTCCAAGTAGAAAAAACATTAACAGATAAAGAAAGAAAAGACAAAATAGCACAACTTGCTTCTCTAAACAAAGAATTTACTTCAATAGAAGGTTTTGATGATGCGATAAGAACGGTAACACAAATAACGACTGCATCTACACTTCAGACTCTTATGTCAGTTGATGAGCCGAAAGATAGTGCATTTTTCATGGTTAAATCAAAAGATGAAAACGGTAAAGAAGTCAATGGCTATTTATTAGATGTTGTTTTAACTTTTGATAACAACGATAAACTGGCCATGTATGATTATTTCTATGTTCCTGAAAAACAAGCTGAAGAACCTAAAGTCGGCTCTATCAGAGATGTATTAGCACCTGTAATAAAATCAAAAGTTGAAACAAGAACGACCATAAAAGATGGAGAAGCTGTCCAATATGAAGTTGTTGTAGATTATGTCACATATGAAAACAAAAGAGAAAGAGTAACAGCTGAAGATAAGAATAGGACTGAGGAAGAGCAAAAGGCTTTTGATGAAGCTGAAACCGCAAAATTTTATGCCGATAAAGCTATTTTGGAAAATGAGGTAGCAAAAAATAATTTACAGTATGAAAAAGAAGCAAGAGAAGCAGCTATAAAGGGTGAAAATTTATTAAAAGACAGTAAAGGTAATATTCTTACAAAAAAAGTAACATCTGAAGCAGTTCTGAAAGAAGAAGCTTCTTTTAAAGAAAGGATTTCTAAATTAGAAACCAATATAGTAAATACTACAATACTTGCTCAGGCAAGTTTACAGATGTCTCTGGAAAAAGCTTCCAAGGTTGAAGAAATAGCTAAAGCAAAATTTGAAACCGCAAAAGATGCTGATAAAACTGCTGCCGATAAAGAATATCAAGACTTAAAAGCAAAGACAGAAAAAGAAAGAACTATGCTGGAAAAGTTAACCGGTGATTTTATGAATTTGGGCGGCAATAGCGAACAATATAAAGATGTTGATAAAGGTTTGGTCAATAAAGCTATAACTTATCTAAGCAATGTTATAAAAAATGGTGGTTCCGTAGTAAACTGTGCTACTGATGCTTTAAGCAATGTCCTTGGAGAAGGTGTAAGTAAAGCCGCAACAGCAATGCAGGCTGTAGCTATTGATATAGCAAGCGGAGCTTTTTTCACTAATAATCAAGTTGATGACAAAAATGCATCGCAGGTAATGATCAGCATGGATGCAATGAGTCAAATCCTTAAAGAAAAAGGCAAATATAATGGTTATGCTGTAAAAGGTACAGACGGAGTTTTGGAAGGTTTAAAGAATGGCGATATTATACTCAATGTTAAGATGAAAGATGAAAATGGTGCAGAAAAAGGTCACTATATAACGGTAAGCAGTGATAAAGACGGTAATATTATTATAAAAGATGTCAATAAAGAAGCAGTAACTCTTTCAAAAGAACAAATAGACGCTTATTCAAGTGAAGGGAAAGATCTGTTAAGCAGTTATCTTAAGGGCGTTTATAATTGGGAAAGCGGTTCAATGCTTGCAATGGGCGATTTGAAAAACGCCACTAAGATGGAGTTGAAAGACTTACAATCAACAAGCGGTGCCGGCCTTTGGAATAAAGCAAAGAATGCTGTAAAGAAAGCCACAAATACAGTAAAGAATACAGCAAAGAAAGTCACAAATACAGTCAAAAATACAGCAAAGAAAGCTGTAAATACAGTAAAGAATACGGCGAAGAAAGCCGTAAATACAGTAAAGAATACAGCAAAGAAAGCCGTAAATACAGTAAAGAATACGGCAAAGAAAGCCGTAAATACAGTAAAGAACACGGCAAAGAAAGCCGTAAATACAGTAAAGAATTCAGTTAAGAAAGTAGCAAACACAGTCAAGAATACAGTTAAAAAAGTAGCAAACACAGTCAAGAATACAGTTAAGAAAGTAGCAAATACGGTCAAGAATACAGTTAAGAAAGTAGCAAATACGGTCAAGAATACAGTTAAGAAAGTAGCAAGTACAGTTAAAAACACAGTTAAAAGTGCCATAAACACAGTTAAAAATACAGTAAAAAATATTGCAAATAAAGTTGTGAATACAGTTAAGAACGGTATAAATACAGCTAAGAATGTGGTACAGAAAATAGGAAATGGAATAAAAGCCGGCTTTGCTAAAGCAGGACAAGTCTTTACGAGTGCTGTAAATGGAATAAAAGCTATACCGGGTAAAGTAGTAGCAGCAGGGAAAACGTTGGTAAACGGTGCTGTAGGTATTTATCAAGGTATTAGACAAGAATTTAACAATATTGGTGACGTTTTTAAAAGTGGAAGAGAACTAAGAGCCAAAGAAGTTAAATTAGATGAAATGACCAAAAACTATCCTCAGGATGCTAAGAATGCTGCAACCGATTATGCGGAAGGTAGAATAACTAAAGAAGAATTTGTTAAGAGATTGGGGGACAACTCTGTTACAAGAGATGAGGCACTTAAATTAGCTGATGAAATTGATACAGATAAGGTAAATTACAGAGGTAAAAAAGACGAACTCAGTTGGTTTGGTAAAGGAGTTGTTTCATTGTTTGGTCCTAGGGTTTCTGAAGGAGAAACAAAACCGGTTACCATAGCAGCTCTGGAACAAGCCGATAAAGATATACAGGCTCATGGAATTAAAATACATTCTGATTCTAGTGAAGCTTATAAAGGAGATCTTGATAATGCATCAAATATTACCGCACCTCAATTAAAGGGAAGTCAAGAGAAGTATACAAGATCTATAGATATATTGAATTTATTGACTGATAAAACAAACCAAGGATTAGATCGCTACTATCCTCCACAAGTGGCCGCAACGAAGAAACAAGCAAACACAGAAGAAGTAGCTGCTAAAGTTTTAAGTGTTCAGGAAGGTGTTAATACATCTTTAGAAGGAGCAGTGAAAAGTGTTCATGATAAAATGTCAGCCGGTACTGTTGCTGCACCCGCTTTAAAGCAACTTGGTGAGGTGTGGGATGTGATAGGGCAAGCAGGCGTACCTATGGCAACAGCTTTAACCGATTTTTCAGTAAAACTTACTACTGATAAACTAAAAGGCTCATTTGAAAACGTGAAAAATACTGCAATATTGGCAAGTCAGGGTATTGTCGTAAAAGGTAATGAAGTTAATCATTATGCATTCAATGGAGATCAACAGAAAGGAGTTCCGACGAAAGGAGTTCCAACAACAAGAACGATAGTAATGAATGGTGAACAAAAAAATAATGATATAAAAGCATTGATGGTAAAGGACGGTTTTGGGGCAGGAATCGATTATGTAAAAGCAAATGGATATTATTCTTCTGAAAAGTTCTTGGAAAATAATGAGGAAAAATATAGTGCTAAGTTAGCAGGATATAACCCTGGAGACAGCAGCAAAGATATTCCGCCTCAAATTGCAATAGAATATACTTTTGCAGGAGATTATACGGATGATATATATTTTACCGGTGCAAAAAAAGGTGATCATAAGATACTTACTGAGTCATTTGATGCTAATTCCAATGTGACTATGGGTGTAGTCTATAATACAATTCCTGTTCCTGATAAGGAAGATGAAAAATATGTAGGTAAATATACAACAAATTCAGGACTTGAAATAAAATTACCGTCTGCCATGCTTGGTGATGTAGAAAGAGTGACAGGCTGGACAAAAAATAATGACGGTTCAATGACTGCAGACTCTGTTGAATTTAAAGATGGTGAACCGAGTGCTTTTGAAACAGCACAAGTTTTATATAAAGACGGCACGAGGATAGTTTTAGGAGAAAGAAGCGATCTTAGAGATGCAATTATCACTCCGGGTTCAAAATCACAATCTTCGGGCTCAGGTTCGTCAGAACCTACTATCGTAGATAAGTATGCAACAATACTTAAGAGTACTGAAAGCCTAAAAATAGAAGGAAGGGACTACAAAGTATTTGATCTTGTCAGCAATGACCACATAGATGCAAGCAAAATTCAAACCTTACAATTTGGTACAGGCAGAGCTCCTGCTCTAGTATCAAGTTATGTAGATGCAAAAACAGGTCAGACTGTAGTGATAAGAGCAGAAGCATCTATTGTAAACGGAAAGCAGGTCGGTATTCTTTACGATGAAGCATTAGGCTGGAGAGACTCTTGGAAACTTGGTACGGGTGACAGAAGTAACGGAATAGTTGTGGCTTATGATTCGGCAGGCAGACCTATTGTTGAAGCTAAGGGAATAACTTTTACTAATGAAAACAATATAAGAGATTATGCTCTTAAAAACGACGGTGAATCCATAAAGTATTATGAGTACGGAGAAAAAACTGTCAGTGGAAATGAAACAAAGGAAGTAACTTTCTCAACAAGAAATGTTAAGGTTGGAAACATTAATGATATTACTTCAGTTACCGGAAGCTTTGCTATACCGTCCAAAAATAGTGTTATTGAAACAATTACTGAAAAAGATACTGCCGGAGATATTGTCAGAACAAAAACCGTTGAAATTGAAAATGTTACAATTACCGACGGCAAGTATAATCCTAATGAGGAGATTTCCAACAGATATTTCAGAGAATATAATGCATCTAATGAGTTAGTCTTTGCTAAAGATTCTTATGCTAAAGATGCAACGATAAGCCCAGGAGTTGTTGCCAGAGAATATGGCAGCAGTGTTGTTGATCCGACTTCAGACCAAGACTATATAAAGCTGTCTGAAAGAACTGACTTTGAATGGACAGTAGATCCAAACGGTAGCGGATTGATTCTCAAAAATGATGTTGCTGTAAACGGCACTTTTTTCCATAATCAACAGGGGGCAAATGGACCTGAAGTTGTAAGCGGAAAATTGGTTGACGGTGTGTTTAAAGCCGGTCCTTCAGGACAAGCGCTTCTCCACGGAGAAGTTGAAATTGGTGCAAAAGCTTTCGAAATAAGTAAAGCCGCTCCGGCTTCTTCCGGACAAGATGGTACTCCTCCAAGCAATAAAACACCTGATTCTAAAACAAATGCCGTTGTTGTGGAAAGCGAAAAAGCTTATAGTGTTTCCGACGGTGTTCTTTCCATAAGAGATGGTGTTTTTGTTGTAATGGGTAATGGCTCGCAGTTTAAAACAGGTTCGGATATTATTGGTTTAGGTAAGATAAAGGAAGGATATGCAGTATTTGACGGAACTCTTGATGAAAACGGGAACAGAGTATTTAAAGCAGGTTCCTCCGGAGTTCTTAAAGTTGAAGGAAGCAATGGCGTTAACTATTCCATTGATACAGAAGGAGTAAGAACTCAGTTATTTAAGAAAGAAGATAGTAACCTCCTTACTAACGACAAACAGAAAATAGTAGAGGTCAACGGTAAACAATATATTGTAAATGTTGATGATGGTAAAGACAAAGCTGGCGGGTGGTTTGGCATAGGCAGCGACAATGATGTAAACATAGACGGCAAATGGTATGATGAAAGCAAGCTGCAAGAAATAGTAGAAATTAATGATGCAGAAGGAAACGGAACCGGAGTTTATATCGGTGTGTATAAAAACCAGATGGTTGATGGAGACAAGGCAGGCTGGTCTGCTGAAGATGATATAAAAGTATCTGTAGGTGGTAAGACATATGCTGTTGATGTTGATGGTCGTCTTACAGCTGCAGCTTTGCCTAAAGATATAAAAGCTACGGTTTCAAGCCAATATATTAATAATGGAGAAGAATTTGAGATAAGCCTGAGTGATTTCAGAGGCGGAGCTTCCGATAAATTCAGACCGGTAAATATTGGTGAAGATTCTACAATTTATGTTCCGACGAGTGCTCTTGCCGGAAAGAGCGAACACTTCACCGTGACTACAAGCGATGGTTCAAAAGTTGAAATAACTATGAAGCATCAAGCCTACGGAAGCAGCGAGATCACAATCAAAGGCAATGGTATTAACTATACTAATGCCACTAAAGGACAAATATATGATGAAGCCGGAAATGAATATTCTTATACCACTATTGACAATCTTCTAAATGGGAAAAAACATACTTTGTTAAGCGGTAAAAATAATTCTCAGTCTTTAGCTATTGAATTTAATAAAGAAGGCTCAATTGTATTACACCAAGGACATGGCGATGTTATAGACAATGTTACAAAATACGAATACTCTGCCAACGGTGCAGGAAAACTCACATACTTTACCGACTTTGAAAAAGATTCTCAAGGACAAAACAGATTTACTATGGATGTGAGAGCTTGGGATAAAGATAATAAAACCGTTATGACCGAGAATATGTCGGCTATATGGTCTGGAAAAATGAGTGAAGTCGGCAGAGCAAAAGATTTAACAATAACCGAAGACAGACCGGGCAGCAGAACCTATTATGCCTCTGACGGAAGCATAAACTCTCATACAGAATTCTATGGAAAACTTACAAATATACAATACGAGAAATCTTCAATTAAATCTTTCAAGCCTGAGAATTATACGGAAATAACTACAAGATCAGACGGTTCCGTTGAGAAGGTAACTTATAACGGATATGCTTCAGACAGTAAAATAACATATAAAGTAATTGATAATGTTTCTTATCTTGAAGATATTACATCTGTAACAAAGACGACGCAAACAGGAAAGAGAAGTATATTAAACGGAGAAGCCGCTCAAGGCAAGAGTATAAGTGAAAGACTTGGTGCAATAGAATATTCAGGCGGAAGTAAGATAGAAGACATAAAAGTCCTTGATCAAACCGTTAAAAAGATCAATGTTACTTATACCGACCCAAAAACCGGACAAGATACTACAGCAAAGGCAATAACAACTACGACTCATAAACAGGTGATAGAGACAACTATAAAGAACAGCAATAATTCTGAGGTGCGTACAAGAAGCGAACTTGAAACTCCTGAAGTTAGAAGTATAGTTTTTGATAAACAAAACAGAATCATAATGGAAACACAAGATGGCGGAGTTCATAAGATAACTGCCTTGAACAGTGTTGAAGGAATGAACGGAAGCGACGGTATAAAAGAAGGACAAATACTCAGCCATGGAAAAACGGATAAAATTGTTTCTTATAATTATGATGATAAAGGAAGTGTTGAAATAAATTCTGTTGAACATAAGTATAACTATCTTGTTGATCCTGTTTATGTGAAAGCTTTTGGCGATGCTGCTGCTAACGGTACAGTTGAAGTAGTTATTTCAAACAAGAAAGGCAATATTATTTCAACAGAAACCGTAGAAAGTATGGTTTTCGGGCTCGATAATAATGAAAATGTAGACCTGCGTAAGATGAATACTGATGCGAAATTTGCACATGATATTTCTTTCAGCCAGACCCTTTCATTCCAAGATAAAGATATCCCTGCGAAAGCTTTTACCAGCAAGAAAGAGATGCTTAATTTTATAGATACACTTGGAGATGAAGAACTGAGTTCTGTTGCTCAAAATATGACTGAGGATCAGATCAGGCTGATGCTTACTTGCGACAACTATACCATATACTCATCTAAAGCAGATTTAATAGCGAAAACCGTAAATGTTGATATCCACTCTGCAACTACCAGTGAATATGGAGTTGACGGAAGAGTTACAAAGAAAATAACTTCAGGAGAAAACTATCAATATGAACTTGCAGGTAATTTTGCGGTTACGGATATATCTAAGGTCAAAAATTTGAATTTCACGGCTTACGGCTTAAGTACAAGCAAAGTTACCGTTGATAATGCAGGATTTGCTCTGGCTGAAAATTCACTAAAAGCTAATTCAATGATAAGAACTGATATTCTAAACGGTACGAACAATATTCTCGGTGCTTTACAATCACATTCCGTTTATGAAAGAGTTGAAACGAATTTTGTATATGATAATCTGGGAAGAGCGGTTTCAAATGATTTCACTGAAACTGTTAATGGACAAAAATATCAAGGAAGTATAGAAACCAAATATACAAATAACGGACCCAATGCAATGGTGACCTCCGTTACAACCATAAATAAGTCTGTTGTAGATAAAAATGGAAATGTTGTTTCTTCTCTCAAACCGCAAGTGCAGGATATGGTTTCAGTCAGTCATTCACATTTAGGCAAAGCAGATATAATGGATCTCAATTTGACTGCTGTTAATATGTATGACGATATAGGTTTTGCCAGAGATTCGCAGATTTACAAAAGAGATGAACTAAGAAATACCATTATAGCTGCCGCTGTTACAACAGTTTATGTAGCAGCAAGTGTTGCTTTAGCCGTCGTAACATTTGGAAGCAGTGCACTTATACAGCTTTCAGTAACTACCGCTTTGGCTGCCGCTGCTGCACTGGCTGCTATTCCGTCTGTATACCTCGGTATGAAGAGAGGTATGGATGCAGTGTCTGTAGGCGATACTCAGAAAGCTGCTATGGAATTTGCATTTGTAGCTTTAGACTTTGCATTGCTTGCAGGTGCATGGGTACAAGGCATCAGGTTTACTAATGCATTTAAAGCTGCCGGCAATACAGTTCACGCCGGTATGGCAACCTCGGAAGAGATGGGTAAATATAGTGCTCATAAAGCAGTTAAAGCTGCTGAAGCAGCGGTAAATGCTAATAAAGCAAAAGCAGCATCTAGGCTGGCCAAGGCTAAACAGCTTTTACCAAATAAGGTTGTGCGTGTTGACAGATATCTAATGCCTTTGGGAAAAACTTTAGCCGATTCCGGAAGCAATGCTTTTGTCAGAGGTGTTGGAACTCTTCTACAGTCCAAAGCAGTTAATATAGCTGCGAGTTTGGGAGTTTCATTAGGAAGAAATATAGTTACAGCAAACATAATAGAAGGAGTTATAAACAGACTTGGCGGTTCTGAGTTGACAGATACCTCGCTTTTTAAAGCACTTAAAACGATATATATAGCAAGCTTTATGTTTGATAAAGATATAGCCAACTTAGCAAAGGCAGACGATGTTGTTGAAGCAGGACTGGATAGGGCACTAAAAACAGCACAAGAAGCAAAAGAATTAGGTATATATCCTGAAAGAATTACTTTTAAGAGTATAAGTGAAGCTGCCGGTGAACTTTCAAGTATTGTAAGGGAAGGATATGCTAAAAACGGAATCAGAGGCGGCTTAAGTGCTTATGGCAATTTTGTAAAAGAAGGTTTTGTTAATTCTTTCAAAAATTTCTGGACACATACTCTAGGCTCCGGACAAGGAGTTTTCAGCAATACTTTCTTAAATTCAGCAGACAATTTCCTTGCTACGAGTTTAAAACACACTCCTGATATGATGTCAAATATCGCAAAATTCCAATTGATCCTTAATGGAGTAGGCGGTGCTATAAATACTCAGCTTTATGAATCCTTAGGTGTAACTTTCGGTGACTTGGTAGGTCTTGAAGTTTTTAATAATATTCCTGTGTTCACGAGTTTAGAAGATATGGCTGAGCAAATGGCAGGAATGACAGCAAATACCCTTACTTCAAAGGAAATGATAATATTCTCGTTTGCAACACCGCTTTTAACAACTGTAGTGTCGCCTATTTTGAACAGTATCCCAGGTTTAGGTGCAGTATCAAGAGCGATGAATAAGTATGGAGAAAAGTTTGAGACAGGCTCAAGGAATTTTGCAAGTACATTCTATGAAGAGAATATAAAAGAAGAACTTCTTGGAAATGTTTTTGCTTGGGTACCGAACCAGGGACTGCGTGAAATGCTGCAAGAATGTTTTGACGGAACTCCCGGCGGTAGTTTTGATATGTCAATGGTAAATGGTTTAAATACTGCAAATGCACAGATGAAAATGAGTCCAATGGAAACTATAACTTCGAGAGATACTACGCAAGCGCAGAAGGTCCAAGCGGCAAATGACTTAATGGCAATGACTAATGCAATGGGCGGTTCTGCTGCGAATGTTGACGGGTTGATAAGTGCTATTGTTTTAAATGGTGCACAACCTCTTAGTGTCAATGATGTCGCAGGATATATGAGTTCCAGAACAGGTCTTTCAGTTGATGCTGTAATGAAAGTTGGATCGCAATCTCAAGTTGATGTATTACGTAATTCATCTTCTCAGACAGAAAGAAGTGCTGCAGCACAACGGATAGCCGAGAGAGCCGGTCTTAGCGGTGAATATTTAACAAATGCCGTAAACAGATTGTCGGATTCTGCAACTATTGCCGATAACAGCATTGAAGCAACTCTTGCTGCTCAGATTGCAGCTCAAAAGTATTATAACGGTTCTGAACAGAAAAAGAAGTTGTCAGATGAACAGATCAAAAGAGTTGAAGCTATTGCTGAATCTTATGCTTCAAAATTATCATTAGGCGAACTTTCATATGTGGTTTCAAATGGTGCAGCTCCTTTAGTGGAGATGTTTGACAATATTAATACAGAATATGGCGGCTATGAAAATATAGATTTCAAATCTATGAAAAATGCAGAACTAAGATCCTTCTTTGCAACAATGTCTAATACTCAGCTTAGTGATTTTATTGAAGCTATGGGTATGCAGCTTCAGGTTGTTCCTTTTAGTCCATTGTCTAACTATAAAGCACTTAATGCTGCTACAAATGAACTCTCCAGATCAGGAGATTTTAGAAGTTCTGTGTCAAAACAAATAGAAAGTATAGTAGATGATACAAGAAAAGCTAATGAAGGAAAGACAGAGATAGAAATAAATGAAGCCGTAATAGCGAAACTGAATGATTATAAGAAAGCATCTGAAGGAACTCCTCTTAGAGAACGCGGCATAATAGAAACATTTGTAAACAGAACAGTGGAAGGACTTACTTCACAAAACTTAATGTTACAAAATGCAAGTCAAGGTGATCCTGTTGTTAAGCAGATCTCTAAGGACCTGCAGAATGTATTGTCTGCGGATATGACACAGCAACAAGAACAGGCCAAAAAACTTGTCAATGACTCAGAACGTTTTGACCGCATGATGAAAGAGGTAGGAGCATTTGACAAAGTCCAGTCAGAAAGACTTAATGAGCTTGCGGATAAGATAAACAGAGGCGGCGAACTTACAGCATCTGATGCCGATGCAGTGCAGGATCTGTTTGTATTGGAAGCGACAGTAGCAATATCAGATGTTCTTAAAGGACAAATGTATGATGCAATAGTTACCAAAGTTGGAGAAGTAGATCCTAAGGCAGCCCAAAGATTTGAAGAATTAGCTAAAATGATAAAAGATGGTAAAGGTTCAACAGAATATGAAAAAGAAATAGATTCATATGAAACTAAATATTCAATACCATTTGCACCGATAGCAGCTATAAATGGATTTAGAGAAGGACAGATGGCAGCTTTTGAACATATAGTAAAAGCTACTATAGTTGACAGACAGCAGCCAAATATAAAAGGTTATTGCGAACAACTGCAAACTGCCGGAGGAAAATCATTAATAGGTGCATTCGCACTTGAATTCTTAAAATCTCTTCCTGATGTTGATTTGAGCGGTAAGATGATAACCTGGCTTACTAATGAAGACGGTAATGTCGGTGATCTAAGTAAACATGCCGAGTTTATATTTGGAGAAAACTTTGGCGGAGTTTTGGATCAGGCAAAAATAGATGATTTGCAAAATTCTTCACAGAAAGAAGAAGGTGCATTGAGAAAAGCTTTTGAAAAGGCTTCAATAGCGATAATGACATACAGCACATGGAGCAGTTTGTTCTCTTCGTCAATGGCAACTCTTCTTGCATATAGCAGTGATGCAAGCCAGGATGTAAAGGATATTGCGGAACATAATAGAGCCATATTAAAGGCTGCCGGAATAGAGTTGACTTTGACAGAAAAGAACGGAGAAACTAAAGTTCAGTTTAAAGATTCGACTCAAGCAAGAGAAGCAATAGATATATTGTTGCAGAAGGGACAAGGTCTTGAAAAAACCGATATACCTCTTGAAAAAATATCAATGATGGTTGGCGATGAATTTGACTATGCATACACAATACCTGCATCTGCACTTGCATCTGCTGCCGGAACATATAGTTCTACCTCGCAATTTGTAGACTATTACAATTATTTACTGAAAGCTGTAAATAATAAAGAAGCTCTTACTAAAGAACAGCAAGAGGCATTAGCTGCTAAATATGGAATATTTGGAATAAGCACAGAGCAGATAAGGGCCGATATGCAACTGAGTGTGCCGCAGCTAGAAGCTAAATTAGGTTTGTATAGTGACATTTCATCGGAAATAAAAGATATTACAAATAACGGTCAGAGCAAGATCAATACGGCAGAAAGAGAAAAACTTATATCAAAATATTCAAGTGATCAACGTGCGATAGATATTGTTGAAGGCTCAATAGAAAAAGTAATAGATGCTCAAATTGAAAGTATGAGAATGTTAAATGTTTACGGACAACTGCTCGATGGAATTGAAATAGACGGTAAGAAATATACAATAGCCGGTCTGGTCGCAGCGAGAGCGGAAGATAAGGGCGGATATGGAATAAATAAAAATAATCTGGTTTCCAGTGAAGCAATTGAATCGGCAAGTGCCCGTGATGAACAAATGAAAGATACATTGACAGAGGATGAAATAAAGAGAGGAGAAACTCATAAGACTGTTAAGATGGAAGAAGTATTGAATCCGATAGTCGATGCCACTGTAGGAAGAGAGCTTGCAACTGAAAGACAAGAAACGGATTCACAGGTAGAAAAATTTAAGAGTGATGAGGAATTTAATAAAGTTGTTGACGCTATGTGTGATCGAATAATGGAACAGAATCCGGGATTGTTTAATAGCAAAACCGATATAAAAGAAACGATACTTACGGGTATGTCGGCATATGAAATGTTTGCATTGAAAGAAGCAGAACTTGGAACAGGCGGATATATTGTAGATACAGATCCGATCTCAGGTAAAAAAGTCGTAAAGATAACAAATAATGGAAAAGCTGTAGACAATTTGAATATGCCCGGAATGTGGGCGATAGAGATGGCAGAAGGCTGTAAAGATATAAGCAAACCTTCAATAGAAACATTCATATCGTCAAAAGAAGCAATAGCTGCATTTGAGTGGAGTATAGGATTTTCAGGCACATTCAGTGAAGCAGTAAAAGGAATAGTAAAAGATCTGCAGTTTGCAGAGATAGGCGGAACAAAAGCCGGTGCATTGAACTTAGGTGTAACGAGCGCATTGGTAAGAGACCAATCTAATATAGCGGATGTCATATTCAATACACATAAAGGTTTTAATGAAAAAGGTGCGGCATCTGTGGAATTCATATTAACTCCTAACTCTGATATAACCGAATCAATGGTCAGACAGCTTCGAGACAAAGGAGTTTCTGCAGAACAAATAGCAAGCTTGTCTGTGAAGAACTTGGATTCTGATTTAGATAGATTTGCCAAAGATGCAAAAAATCATTCAAATGCATCGTATAGAAATGCAGTAAAAGAGGTAATTGGCGACAAAGACATCAGTAAAATGTCTTTACAGGAAAAGCTTTCTATGATGACGGAATTAGTAAAGGTAAAAGTAAAAGCCGGCTTAGCAACATATATAGTATTGGATGTTGACAATGGAGGCCGCGGCTTGAACTTCAGTAATATGAAAGGAGCCTTTGACAGTATAAAAGCGTTGAATGATGTGAAGGTTCAGGATGGAGTAAGACAACAACAGAAGATTCAAGCAACATTATGGGCAGTCAATTTTGAGAAGATGGATGCTACTCAGTACGAACAGGCCTTAGGAAGATTGGATCACCGCGGCGTAAAAGTTTCAAGGTTCAACGATGCTTTTTATCACAGAGATATAGTACAGATAACATCTGTAGAGTCAACACGTGAAAATAAAGTTATCAGAGATGCTGTCGGAGGAGGGGACTATTCAATAGATGCAATTCTAAAGGCATTACCTGATGTTCAGTATCAGAACGAGCAGGATAAGCTTGCCAAAGCAGGCAATGTTTCTATGACATCACAATACTCTGCCTCCAGAGAGAAAGTCACTCCTATAAGCAGACAGCAAGCACAGTCAATATTTGAATCATATGGATTTAGTGCTCAGTCAGCATCAAATGCCGTTGAAACGATAATATCTCAAGTTAATAAAGGTAAAGCCGATACAGGTATGTCAGATTTGACAGAAAAAGAAACCATTGCGGTTGAAAATTATGCAAAATTCCTATCAATGTCAAAAGGTTTGATATCTGATTATGACCCTGTGAAGTTTAATGATTACTATATGTCAGAGGCAGCCGCACGAAACGATATAATTAACGGAGATGTAAGTAAATCTCTGGAAAGTATAAAAACTTCAGGTTTCACTACAACTGAACAGTTTGACAAACTTTCTAATGCTGTTGCGAAAGTTGAAACAGAATACCCTGCGGCACTTGAAAACTATCAAGATATTGTTTCCGGAATGAATGAGAAAGAGCAAGCATTACTGCAAACTGCTCAGGAAGGCGGAAAACTCGGTTTCTTTGACAGTAGGACATTGAATAAGACAGGAATAACGCAGGCAGCAGAAGAACTTAACAGAATAGCACAGAGTTTTGAGGAAGTTTCACAAAACAGCGGTCTGGTATTAGACAGAAGTTCAGGCGAAGTAGGCTATGGTAAATTAGTACTCCCGGCAGCACAGCCTTCAACTGTTCCTTCAACAGACATAGAGTTTGCAGGTGAAGATATTGGTTCAACGATAGATGTTATTGATCAGTTGCCGGAATCATTAAAACCAGTAAATGCTGGAGCTACAGCGGCTGTAGAAACGGTAACTAATATTGCATCGCCGGCAACGGAATTAATAACAGATACATTTGTAAGCCCTGTGATAAGTGCAGAAAATGGTGCAGAACTTACAAACGGAGAAATATGTCTTGTAACAGCAACGGATGCGATAAACAAAGTACTTTCACCTATAAGTATAGCAGATGCATTGTTGTCGCCAGAAAGCGTAACAGAGAAAACGCCTGCAGATACATTAGCAGCAGCAGGCTTGAATGAAGAAAATGCTCTTCCTATGGGTATACTTAATATTCTTGAGATGGAAGGCGTAGTGATACTGCCTGAAGAATTAAGTGGAATAGATTTTGAGTCTGTAGGATCGGAAGGAATGATAGCATATTTAAATAAAGGCACGGAGATAGGACATGCAGTAGCGGTAGTTGGAATAAGTGAAGGAATGGTGACATATATAGATAAAGTAGACGGAGAGACAGTTAAAGAAACAATAAGCATGGATGAATTTAAAAAGTTGGGATATGAAGGACTTGCTTGGGTAGATGCGAAGACACAGAAAGGTTATGATCTTAAGAACCAGGAAGTAGATGTAAAAGGAACAGTTGTTACTGAACTGTTTGGAGAGAAGATGGGTTCTATTATAGTGAACGGTTTGATGAAAGCACAAGAAATAGACAAAGGCTTGATGTATGTATTAAATATCTGGTCTGATGTAAAAGCGATGTCAGAGAGGTTGGAAGTAGGATTAGAAGATGTACGTAATGATAATCTACTTGATATTACAAAGAAAGATGGTATTACGATTGGAGAAAACAAGATAAATGAAGGTTATGTAAATGCGACGCTGGAAGTATATGATGCATTGCAAAACAAAAAATTGAGTGTTGGTGAAGCTGAAGTAGAGATAATATTATTGAGTACAGTTAGAGACCTTCTGATAATGGTAAATAAGGGAGGCGAAAAGCAGGGTTCGATGATAGCTATGTTAAATGATCAAGACTTAACGGAAAAGAAAGTAGACATAATAAAGGCACAGTTGAAGATAAGCAAAGCTGTAAACAGTAAGAGTGCGATAAAGTTGTTGAAAGATAAATTAGAGCCTCTAGCGGAAGTAAAAGCGAAAGAGTTTGGAGACGCAATAAAAGAGTTGAAGAAAGAGATAGAGAAAGAAGAAAAGATAAGTGTAAGAGAAAAGCTGGTAGCATTGGCAACCGGAGATAAAAAGATGATAGATAACATATTGCCTGGACTTGGAAGCGACACATGGGTAGACAGAGGAGCCAGGGGCAAGATGATGTCGCCGATGATGACAAGAGCACTAGCTGCTTCAGCTTAATAATCAGAAAAGATAATTTGATAAATAACAAGAATCCCGGGTCAGTAAGACCCGGGATTCTTATTCTTCATTGTATTATACATCAGAGAATGATTTTGTAAATATTATATCGGTTTTAATAATTCTAAAGAATTTTAAAAAATTAATATTTTTTATTTGGAACAGTTGAAATAATGTTTTTAAAATTCCAACTGGTAGGGTTTTGAAATACGCGAAGGTCAAACTCTTCTAATACTGATAGAAGATGGTCAAAAAGATCTGATTGATAATTCTCATAAGGTATCCAATCTGTTGTAGCTGTAAAACAATAGATTTCCAGAGGAAGTCCTTCAGCTTTGGGACTTAACTGTCTTACCATTCTTATCATTTTATCGTTTATGTAGGATCTGCTTTTAATATATGCTTCACAATAGGCTCTGTATGTACCAATATTTGTAAGATACCTTCCATTATAGAGATTTTCCTTTATATCATGTGTGGCATTATATTCATCTATTTCTGTTTCTTTTCTTTCAAGATAACTTTTAATAAGTTCAAATTTTTTAAGGCGTTCAAGCAATTCTTCATCTACAAATTTTATGCTTTGCATATCAATATTTATGGCTCTTTTTATGCGTCTTCCGCCGGACTCTCTCATTCCTCTCCAATTTATAAATGAGTTTGAGATCAGATCATAAGCCGGTATTGTAACTATAGTTTTATCCCAATTTTGTACCGATACGGTAGTAAGAGAAATATCTATAACGCTTCCATCCGCATTGTGTTTCGGCATTTCAATCCAGTCGCCTATATGCAGCATTTTATTCATTGCAAGTTGCCAGCTTGCCGTTAAACCAAGTATTGTATCTTTGAAAACTATCATAAGGACTGAAGCTATCAAACCTAGTGCGGAAATAAAATATGTAGGCTCTTTACCTATAAAAAAAGCAAGAATTATAAGTATTCCAAAGAAATTAACGAATATTTTTATAAATTGTATAAGCCCCTTGATAGGAATATTCGGATTTCTTCTTAATACTATCATCACTATTGTTAGAATTTTATTGATTATTACAAGTATGCATACTTGAAAATAAACAGTAACGATCTGTAATGCTATCTTATTAACAGTTGGATAATTTTCAGGGAAGAATATTTTTGCAGCAAAGAGAGCAATAAACCCGGCTCCAAGATAACCGAATGCCGCTAAAAAGTTAGTTCTCTTTATAGCTTTATGCCATAAAGGGTTGGATAGTTTAAAATATTTGCTATGGAGATATTTGTTTGATACTGTTCTGCAAAAGAACCATACTATATACAAAAAAAGCAAAAACAGTATTATAGCCAGTGTGCCGGCAATCGGCATAATATATTTCCCGGGAGTATTTAGGTCTGTAAGAAGCTTTATAATAAATTCCATAATAATATATTACAAAAAAATCATTTTTTTTCAAAATTATTAAATATGAAAAAAGGCTGTTTGTAAAATTCACAAAAAATTTACAAATAAAACAGGCATTTTTTATATATTAGGGGTAGAATATTATAAGAAAAATAATGTTATTTATGTATATATATTAAGCAATATAGGTATATTAATGCTTAAAGAAAATGTGTTATCATTTAGAACTGCAAAGACAAAGCTTTCTTCTATTAAAAAGAAGGCCGCGGTTCTTTTTATATTTATGTGTATGTCGATAAACGGTTTTGTGCCAAGCACGGTTGAAATAAGCAGATACAGTCTTGTGATGATAGCAGCGGTTACTGCACAAAATATGGCGGTGTCTTTATTACAAAAATGTAATGCCCCGCTAGAAGTAATAGCAAGTAAAGTCTGTACAGAGCTTAGAGAATTTTTATTTGGTTTTTCCGGTCAAGGAATAGCGAGCGGAAAAAGTTCCGGAACTGTGCCGGAGGATACATCCGATAATCATACAGCTACAGTATCGCAGGCGACAATAAGTGAAGTTCGAAGATTAATATTGGATATAGACGAAAATTTATCCAACAAATACATTTATGTTACAAAAAACCTTTTTATGCTTTATCAAAGCATAAAGATACCGGATGAGGGATTGTCATCGGTATTAATTTTGTCATTTATAATGTTTATCGTAGGTATAAGACAAAGGAAGTCATCCGGAGATGATGCAGTAAGAAGATTAAATAAAAGCATAGAGAGAACAAGAATCTCGGCATAGTAAGTAAGGTGCCGAGGTTCTTGTTTTTTTATGAAGAGGAAAAAGAGGGAAAATGGAAAATAAAGAAATAAAAAATAAAAGAATAACGGGGGAAACCATGAAACTAAAAGAAAAGGTCATAGGTTATTTCCAGACGTATTGGAAGAAGAATATTTTTACAAAGAGTGTATCCGTATTAGTTGCGGCATGTTTTATATTGAATATATTTAATTTGCCAGCCTTTGCAGA
>JBPOII010000006.1:0-272044 GCA_052034625.1 Elusimicrobiota bacterium
CGAACTTCCGTTTGAGCGGGCAGAAATTATTTTTGGATTTCAAAAATCCGTATAAAATCCTCGTTTCTGCCGAGCCCGAGCGTAGCGAGGGCGAGGCAACAACCCTCAAAAACGCTGAAATTATAAATTGGCGGAGAGAGAGGGATTCGAACCCTCGTTACCCTTTCGAGCAAACAGTCTTTCCAGGACTGCGCCTTAAACCAGCTCGGCCATCTCTCCGCTAGAACTTCATGTGTAGTGTGTGTTTGCAAAAGAATCAATTGTCACAAAACAGATATTTATTTTACAATATTCAGCTTTTTTATTCAATGACAATACTACAATTACGAATTACTAATAACGAATTAACGACAAGAGACAAAGGAATGGATCCTGCAACAACCTTTGGTTGTGCAGGATGACAACAAAACAGCAGTTTCTCTTTGTTGTTGTAGTTTTTGCCGCCTAAGAAGCACGGCTTATGAACGGAAAGATTTTTCAGACGGCTTAATTCCTGCATGTTTGAAACCTTTGAAAAATGCAAGTTTCAGGAATTGGCTGAAAAATCTTGCAGTGAATGTGCTTCAGCGGAAGAGTTTTGCACACTTTTGATCGCTTGCAAAAGTGTGAGAGAAAGGCTACCCCTCACCCTCCCCTCTCCCGCAAGGGGCGAGAAAAAACGGCAACGGCAAAAAGGCAAAATGGATCCCCGACTAAGACACTCGGGGATGACAAAGTAAAATGACTTTTAATAGAAATAATTAATATAATCCGTTTAATTCTTTATAAAGATGTTTTGCAAATGAGTCTGTCATTCCTGATATATAATCTGTTACTAATAATAACGCACTATACAATCTATCCTTTTTATCCTTTCCCTCTACTTCTCTTTTATAGTTTTGGACATAATTATCAGAAAGAATAGAGCATAGTTTTTCTTCTGCTTTAGTTGGTTCCCTCTTATCATTTATCTTACACTTAGCTACCACAGCAGGAACAAATTTATTTAAAAGTGAACTTAATATTGTTTCGGCAGCAAGCTCAAGTTTTAAAATCTGAGTATTAGAAAAAATAAATTCTTCCATTGCTTTTCTTAAAATTTTTATAGAGTCATGGTGAAATGTTCCATAAATTAAATCTTTATCAAATGTACCATTCATTATCTCAGAATAATTATTATAAAACCCATATGCTGCACAATAGCTAAATCGTGAAGAAACATGAGTCAACCATCTTCTCATAGCAAAAAGATCTTTATCACAACCTTCTGGTATATTATCTGTGTGCAGAAGATCTATTAAGAGCTCTTTAGTATATTTTTTCATTTGTTTTTTTCTAAATTTCTTTTGATCTTCATATTCATCTATTTTAAATTCAAAAAAACTTCTCAATTCATCTACTGTAAATAAACCTTTCTTAAAACCATCCTCTAGATCAGCAGTTATATATGCAATATCATCAGCAGCTTCTAAAAAATATGTTAAAGGATGACGCATATATGTATTATCATCATTGTTTTTAGTTCCAGTATTTCTTGTAACCTTGTCAAAATTTTCTTTATCTATTTTAAAAAAACCCATCTTTTTCTTTTGAAGGATTTTTGACTCATCATCAACATCTTCTGAACCTGTAGGATATTTTACCAATGTGTTTAAAACTGCACTTGTTAAGTTCATTCCTTTGAGGCTATCAGTAAAATGTAGTTTGGTCAGGACTCTGAAAGCTTGGGCATTCCCTTCAAATTTAAGGAAGTCATTTTTCCCTTTCAAATGATCGTCTAAATTTTTTATGTGACATAATATTTCATTGTCATCTTTCAAATTTTTTTCAAACCACACTCTGATAACATCTTCTCCAAAATGTCCAAAAGGAGGATTGCCTATATCATGTAATAGTCCTGCACACATCAAAACATCAGGAATAATATCTATATTCTCACATTGTTCTTCAGATTCTTTTTCTCTGATTATTTTTACACACCTAGAGCCTAAAGTCTTAGCGTGACTTGAAACTTCTATAGAATGGGTCAATCTTGTTCTAACAAAATCACTAATCTCTAAAGGGAAAACTTGAGTTTTATCCTGTAGTCTCCTAAAAGAAGAACTGCTTACAATACGATGATAATCTTTCTCAACCTCACTCCTTGGATATCTTTCTTCAGCAACTTTTTCATCTAAAATCTTTTCTCCTAGCCGTTTTTGTGACAGTAGCTTTTTCCATTCCATATTTTCTCCTTTTTAGAAGCTTTTATTGGATATTTGTTTTAGATTTTTGGCAGGTTTTTGTTTTGTTTTTAGATTTTGAGGCTTTTTCTTTTGCTTTAACTTCTTTCCACATTATTTCTACATCTTTTGTTGTTTTAACTTTATAATTTCCAAAAACATGCGGATGGCGTCTTATGAGTTTTTTATTCAATGTTGATATAACATCAGCAATATCAAAATCCTTATTTTCTTTTGCTATCTGTGCATGAAAAACGACTTGAAGTAAAACATCGCCGAGTTCTTCTTCAAGATTTTCCATATCCTTATGTTTTACCGCCTGTTTAAGTTCTTCGGCTTCGGAAACAAGATATTTTACAAGCGACTCATGTGTCTGTTCTTTATCCCAAATACAGCCTTTGCGGAGTTTTGCCATAATGTCTACTAGTTTTTCAAATTCTTTTAGATACTTTTTCTTCATATTTTCTCCAACGATCATCGTCTGTCAAAAGAACGGTATTGTACAGCTTCTGCTATATGTGCGGCATCTATTGTTTCTTTATTATCAAGGTCTGCTATTGTTCTTGCAACTTTCAGTATTCTATCATAAGCTCTTGCTGAAAAGTTAAGTTTTTCTATGGCATTTTTCAAAATATTTTCAGCTTGCTGATTTAAAATGCAGTATTTTTTTATATCTTTTGAACGCATCTGCGAGTTTGATAATATTTTTGCATTCTTAAACCTTTCAGCCTGTATTTTTCTTGCTTTTAAAACTCTTTCTCTTATAGCGGCTGAACTTTCCCCGCCGCCATGGTCTGTAAGTTCCGAGATCTTTAAGGCAGGAACTTCTATTTGTATATCTATTCTATCCATAAGCGGACCGGATATCTTATTTCTGTATTTTTGTATTTGATAAGGATTACATACGCACTCTTTATCTTTGCGGCCAAGATTTCCGCACGGGCATGGGTTCATCGCCGCAACAAGCATAAATGAAGCAGGAAAATTTAAAGTTACTTTGGCACGCGAAACAGTTATATTTTTATCTTCCAAAGGCTGTCTAAGCACTTCAAGAGAATCTCTTCTGAACTCTGCAAATTCATCTAGGAATAAAACCCCGTTATGTGCAAGGCTTACTTCGCCTGGTTTAGGATAAGTTCCGCCGCCGGCAAGAGCTGCCGCTGAAACAGTATGATGCGGACTTCTGAAAGGTCTCTGCCTTATAAGTCCGCCTTTAAAAGAGTTTCCTGAACATGACCATATTTTTGTAGTTTCTACGGATTCTTCAAAAGTCATAAGCGGCAGTATGCCCGGAATTCTTTTTGCTATCATAGTTTTCCCTGAACCCGGAGGACCTGACATTATAATATTATGATTCCCTGCGGCAGCTATCTCAACAGCACGTCTTGCCGCAAGCTGTCCTTTAATATCTGAAAAATCAAGTTCGCTGTCTTTTTCAGGATCAAAATTACTTTCTTGATAAATAAAAGGTTCGCTTTTTATTTCGCCATTGATGAATTTAACCGTTTCTGCGAGATTTTTGAAAGCATATACATTTACGCCGCACGCCGCTGAAGCTTCTTCTCTATCGCTTAAAGGTACTATAAACTCAGTTATATTATTTTTCCGCAGGTTTAAGGCCATGGAGAGAACGCCTTTAGTTTTTCTGATCTTTCCGTCAAGAGAAAGTTCGCCCACTATACAAAAGCGGGAAAGGTTTTCCTTTTTTATTTTTCCGCATGAAGCAAGAATACCCAGCGCGACAGGAAGATCAAAAGCACCGCCTTCTTTTTTGATGTCGGCCGGCGCAAGATTTACGGTAATTTTTTTAGAGGGGAAATCAAAACCGGAGTTTTTAAGAGCCGCTACTACTCTATCCTTAGACTCTTTAACAGCAATATCAGGCATACCGACTATAGAAAAAACAGGCATACCTGATGATATATAAACCTCAACTTCAATTATATCGGCTTCTATACCGTTGACAGCTGCGGAATATACTTTTGATACCATTTTTCCTCTCTTGTTTTTTTGTTTAAGATATTATATAAAGATTTACTAGACTATTTTTTATCAATAAGAAATTTTAACTTTTTGTAAATAAAAAATAAAGGAGTTATTATGAAAAACTTAATTATTGCACTAACCATGATATGTGCCGCATCTTCATTTGCTTTTGCAAAAGCACAAGATGATCAGGAATTCATAATAAAATTAGGATTCCAGCCTCAATCAATTATTGCAATGGACGGAAAAGAAGATAACCTTAATATCGGGATTTCAGCCGGAGTAGAGTATTTTAAATATTTCGGAAATATTATAGCGGCCGGTGCGGGAGCCATTTATGATCTCCCCAGAAAAGCTAAAGACAGCGATAGAGGCGATGTTTCTTTTCTTCCGATGTATTTAGGGCTAAAAATTCGCACACCTCTTCACGGACTTGAAAACAATTATGCATTTCTATCGGGAAGGCTGGGATATTCGGCTTTTATGTATAATGATCTTCCACAAATAAAATCTGCATCAGGCGGAACCTATTATGCAGCAGGTGTCGGCATAAGCATAAGCCAATTAGTGCTTGAAGCTATCTATTCAATAAGCAATTTTTCTATAAGATCTGCAATTACTGATAAGAGCTATGATGCAAAATGTTCTACTATAGGGATTTATGCGGGTTTCAAATTTGAATAATTTTATTTAAGATATTAAAAAGCGGGGTAAGCACAGCCCCGCTTTTTTTATTTCTGTATAGCGATCTTTCTTATTATCTTTCCGCTGGAAATCGTATCTATCATTATGAAATATACTCCGGGAGCTATGGAAGAACCACTCTGGTTTTTTAAATCCCACATTATTATTCTCTTGCCGTTTTCTTCCTGTATATCGTATGCATTATAATGTTTCACGAACTCGCCTGTTATAGTATAAATATTTACATCTATCTTTGAAGTATTGTATGGAAAATTCGTTATCTTTACATAACCCTTTTTGCTTATACTTGCAGGGTTTGGATAGCAGACAACATCTCTAAAATCACTAAGCGGAACTATATTGTAGTCTAAAACGAGTTTTCCTTTCCCATAAGTATTGTCTGGGGAAGTCAGAATGTTTTTTGCATAGGAGATAACTTGTTCTCTTAAAGTTTTTGCTGTTATGGAGTCATCTATTGAAAGAAGCAGTGCTGCCGATGCTGCAACATGCGGAGTTGCAGCTGATGTGCCGTTAAAATTTCTTATTCCATATGATTTAGTAGTTACATAAGAAGGAGCAACTATATCGGGCTTTTGTGTTTCAGGATAGTTCAATGGATCTGTTCTCAATGCACGTGTCGGTCCGTGTGAACTGTAATAATCTATCGGTCCGCTGCTCCAATTTCCTACATTTATAGCGCCTACAGAAATAACACCCCTGGCATCACCCGGAGATGAAAGGCTGGATACCGGGTTTTTATCTGAAGAATTAGAATACATGCCTGAACCATCAAAAGAAAGTTTTATCGCAATTTCCGGATTACTGTCTACTTTTTTTATTTTGAAACGCAGATATTCCTTTCCCGAATCATTTAGAAAAAACATAATCGGGTTATCTACACCGGGAGTAAAAACAAGAGATGATGTATCTTCAATAAAATTATTATACCGGTCATAAATATAAAGATCATATCGGCTGTTCTTATCTGTAAAATCATCCCACATAAAACCTACTTGTCCATAATCATAAATATATAGATCAAGATAATTTTTTCCGCTTGGAAAATTCATAAATCCGTCACTGTCAGAGTCAACATAATCCCCAACCCATGTTCCTTCGGCTTCATTTCCGGCAGCAAAAACAGAAAGGATATTATCATTTTCATAAGCATCCTGAACTATCTTTGCCATACTACTCGTACCGTCTACAAAAGAGTCGCTCATACTCCAACCTATAGAGCCGCTTACAATTCTTATGCCTTGTTGTACACAATAATCATAAGCATTTTGTAAAGATGGAACAAAATCTATTTTTATCAAGTAAATCTGAGCTTTCGGGACTATATCATAAACTATTTCCGCACAGGCTGATCCGTGGAGTTCCGTTTCATATAGGGGATCTATCGTTGGAGCATCATCAATTGTTGCATAGCTTGTATGATCAGTAAAATCTTTCGTAATAAGGTTTAATGGAAGTTCTCCTGCAGTCTGAAGGTTATTAAAACCTTTAAAACCTATATCTACTACCGCTATCTTTATGCCTTCTCCGCTTATATTGTTAATCACATAATTGGTTGCATTTATAGCATCACGTCCTTCCGTTATTCTTTCTTTCGCTTCGGCAGGATAAGAGATATCAGCAAATTCAAGTCCGGGCAAAGATTCCAAATCTTTTATCTGACCTCTTGGGATCTTGGCATTAATATAATTTCTAGATTTTGTATATTTGATATTTCTTGAAGTAAAGTACGAAGTGTTAATATTGTCGCTGTTCTTATTCTGCGGATATAAAAGTACACTTATTTCATCATTTGCTGAATATTTGGCAAGTTTTGAGTCTTTTTTTTCATATTCCCGCATTAAAAGGACGCCTATCTTTCCGCTGTTTTGTGCAAAAGACGGGCTGTAAAAAAGAAGGATAGATAATAAAACTGCAAATATTTTGTTTTTCATAATTTTCCTAGAAATTCATCTGTAAAGTAATCATATTTGTACTGCCTAGGCTGCCATAAGGAAGCCAAGCATAATCTATAGTAATAAATCCATATTCAAAACCAAAACCCAGAGAAAGATTCCTTTCATACCATTCTCCGATTGATTCATCGGAATTTGCTAGCGGCATACTGTAGCCGGCCCTGAAAAACAGCATATAATTAATATTATATTCCCCTGCTATTTTCAGCCATGTTGTTTCGTCCAAAAATCTCCTCAATTCGAAAGAATAAGCAAAACTCTCTTCAGGATATGAAAGATAATTCAGATATAAACTTGAAGGAAGTTTATAGCCTTCCACATTGGGCCCAAAATTATCAAAACCGCCGGCAATATACCATTCCGCTTCTACTGGTATATATATTCCGGAAAATGACAGTGCAAAACCAGAAATACCGCTATTATCTATTTTTTGAGTTATATACTTCAAACCGCCGCCGATAGTAAAGCCATCCGTTATTTCCCCGGCATAGCTGAAACTTAAAAAAGCGTCTTCCGCTCCAAAAGTTCCGGTCATTTCGTAATCGCCGCTTGGGAGCTCAATATATCTATCCATTTTTCCGTAATCCAGCATACCGTAGGCGATATTTATTCCGGAAAGACGAAAAGGCACTGTAAAGTTAAGCGAACTATAACTTGTATCTTGAAAATGGGCAGCATATGATGCTCCTAATGTAACTTTATCCGTAAAGGGTATCATCGCTGGATTTTGAGCTGCAGAAGAAGTATTGAACGTTGAAATGCCGGCAAGTGATGCCTGAGAAGCACTTATAGGCATTTTTAAAAAATAAAAAACCGTAGATCCCGCGCTTGTATCTGAAAAAGCAAAGCTAGTAAAAAGAGATAGTGCTATACAGCAGCTTAGTAATTTTTTTATTTTATCCATTTTTTTATTATACAAAACATTATATTTTTACGAATCAACTTACTAAATAATATTTAATTTATTTCTTTGTTGCAATAGTTTTTATAAGTCTATAACATATTACAAGATAAAATGGATCAATCTCGGGAATGACAAAAGATAAACCACAGAAAGAGAAATAAAAGTATTTTCCTCTGGACTTTAAGACATTAAAAAAGTATTATAAATCTATATGAACTCCTTGGAGGATCAATGATGAAAAAATTTTTTGCGGCATCTATGCTTTTGGTCTATATGTTTGTTTTCACAGTAAATGCTTTTTCCGAAATAAGATTTGAAATAAGTCCTGTAAATTCTTCAAATGCCAGATTTGAAAGAGTTGAATCTTTTGAACTCCCTTTTCATGACAGCGAAGACAAAAAACATTATTCTGTATATTTAAAAGCAGTTTATACAGATGTTTATGGACAACATGTAAAACCTTCCGAAATATTTTGGATACCTGAAAATTCCATGAATCTTAGAATTAATGAAACTGAATCACCTGACACCATAAAAATATCTGTTCAGAATAAAAACACTCATATGTTTGGCGGTTTCACGGTAAAAATTGGCAATGAAACAAAACAGATACTTTTTAAATATAATGCTTGGTAATTTTCTTAATAAAAAAGAGCGGTTAGCAAATGCTAACCGCTCTTTTTTATTCTTTAATATATCCTAATTTTAAGGCTGTGACCTTTTGATTATCTCAGGTATATGCTCTTCCATACCTATTGCCATTATATGCACACCGTCAGCAAAAGAACGGAGTTCTCTTATAAGCTCGGAACATATGTTTATTCCTTCTGAAAGAGGATCGGAAGCATTATTAATTCTGTCCTGTATGTTTTGCGGTATACTTACTCCCGGAAGACACATAAGGAAGTCCATAAATTTAGGCGATTTTATCAATGTTATACCCGGCAAAACCTTTACTCCGAGATGTTTTATTTTATCGTAAAAAACCTTATATTCATTTGCATCAAATATTGTCTGTGTCTGGAAAAATTCAGCACCTGCTTTAATTTTTTTCTCAAACATCAGCACCTGAAGTTCATTGGGCTGAGCCGAAGGATTTACCACAGCTCCTACACAAAACTTAGGACTGCCGTTAAGTTTTTTTCCGGCAAGATCTGTGCCTGTTTCAAGAAGTCTTGCTGTCTTGATAAGCTGTACAGTATCAAGATCATAAACTGCTTTCGCTCCGCTGTATTCACCGGCCTTTGGATGATCTCCGCTGATACAGAGCACATTTTCAATACCTAAAACATTTGCGCTAAGCAGTTCAGACTGTAAAGCTATTCTGTTTTTATCTCTTACCGCAAGCTGCAGGACAGGCTCTATCCCTTGCTCTAAAAGTATTTTACTCATAGCAAGCGAACCGACTCTCATAGATGCTCTTTGATTGTCCGTAACATTTACGGCATCAAGTCCCGTAAGGCAGGAGGCACGGCGTAAAAAAGTAGAAATATCCACACCTTTCGGCGGGAAGAGTTCCGCTGTTATCAAAAATTTATCTGATTTTAATTTTTCTTTAAACTTCAATGTTCTTGCCTTTTAATATTCTTTATTTTGTTTTGGAGGAATATATTGAGTTAAGAATTTTTCTAATTTGCCATTCTTTTTTAATTTTTCATATATAAGCACCCAAGCACAGTCTTTAGTCTGGTCAGTCTCGCATTTGCCGCCAACGAAACCGCCGCAAGGACCGTTTACAAGTCCTTTTGGACATCTGGTTCTCGGGCATATACCTTGTGTTTCTATTAAAATACAGTTTCCGCATATACTGCAAAAGTTTTTATAAATCCCTATCCTTTCTGTTGAACCTATAAAGTTAGAATTTAGAGCAGGGATTATTGTTTTTTCAGAAACTTTTGCGACTGCCTGGCTCCCTGCGCCGCAGGCAAGCATAACTATTGCATCTGCCTGCAGAAATTGTTCATTTTTCATCAGATCTCTTTTTACAAGCCTCATATCACAAGCTGTATCAAGTATAAAACTTCCTAAAACTTTTTTACCGTTCTTTTCAAGAGTCTCTTTCATTGAAGCAACAGCCTTTTCATCGCCTGTACCGCATTTTGTCGCACAGCTTCCGCAGCCGACAATAAAAAGACTCTCTGCTTCTTGCAGCCCGTTAAGTATTTCTTCTAATGGTTTTAATTCTGTAATTATCATTTTATTTTGAAAGTTTTGATACGGCTTTTTCAATGCCGGATCTGTTTATTTCGTCAAATATTTCAACTGCTTTTTCCTGTATTATATTTATTGCAACAAAATCTTCTTCTCGAAACTTTGATAGAACAAAATCAGGAGTCGGTACAAATTTCGGCAGTGGTCCTATACCTAATTTCATTCTCGGGAAATTATTTGTGCCAAGATGTTCTATCATTGAACTTATACCATTATGTCCGCCGGCAGAACCTGACATTCTTATGCGAAATTCCCCAAGCGGTACAGAAAAATCATCATAGAAAACAAAAATCTCTTCCGGGTTGATCTTATAATATCTCGCAAAAGACGATATAGGCCCGCCGGAAAGGTTCATATATGTCAGAGGTTTTATAAGAAAAACTTTATCACCCTCTGTCTCATAAAAAGAAATATCCGCCATATTATCCCAATTTTTAAACTCCAGACTCTTAGCTTGCGCTATCGCATCTAAAGCCATAAATCCCAGGTTATGGCGGGTTCTTTCATATTTCTTTCCGGGATTGCCTAACCCGGCAAAAAGTTTAATAGGCATTCTTTATTTTTTTTCTCCGCCGCCTTCTTCTTCGCCTTCTTTATCCTTCTTTCCTTTAGAAATTACTTCAGGCTGAGCCGGTTCAGTACCTGCTGCTGCTTCAGCAGGAGCTTCTTCCTCAACTACTACTGCAAGAACGTGAACTATAAGTGTTTCAGGATCTTGTTTATATGTTACACCTTCAATTTTAGGAAGATCTGCTACAGTGAACTTATCTCCTATCCCTAAAGGAGTTACATCAAGATCGATTTTCTGAGGAATATTTGTAGGCAAGCATTCAACTTCTACTTCTCTTACTACAAATTCCATAGTTCCGCCGAAATTCTTAACTCCGTCAGCTATACCTTCAAGATGGACAGGAACCATAACATCGATCTTTTCTTTCATGGAGATCGCCTGGAAATCTATATGCAAAGGAGACTGTGTCAAAATATCTCTTTGAAGATTTTTTACTATCGCCGCTTTTTTACCATCTTTAAACTTCAAGTTGATAATTACGTTTGCTCCGTTTGCATCAATTATTGACATAAAAGCCTTTGAATCAACGAATATGGATTCAGCCTCAACATCTTTACCGTACAATACAGCCGGCACTTTGCCCGACTTTCTAAGATTTGAGAGAGCACCTTTTGAAAGTTTCTCTCTGTTTTCTACGTCTAAAATTACATCCTTCATTTTGAATCCTCCGTTTATAACTACAATTAATAATTACATTTGTAATTAATAGTTGTTCTGCCATAATAGGCAATTTTATATTTTTCCTGCATTAAAATCAGTTATATTACAAAACTTTTAAAGTCTGTGCTATACAAAAAGAGCACTTATTGATTCATCATTGGAAATACGCATTATAGCTTCCGCAAGTATGGAAGCAATACTTAAAACAACTATCTTTCTAGTCGGTCCGTCTTGCGTAAGAGGAATTGAATCCGTTATTACAAGCTCCTCTATGCAAGAATCTTCTATTTTTTGTTTCGCCGTACCTGAAAGAACTCCGTGTGAAGCTGTCGCAAATACTCTTGCCGCTCCTTTTTCTTTTATTGCTTCGGCAACTTTCGTGAGAGTTCCGGCAGTATCAACAAGATCATCAAGTATAATACATACTTTGCCTTTTACTTCTCCGATAATATTCATTATTGCCGCTTCATTAGGACGCGGTCTTCTCTTATCTACTATAGCAAGATCGGCATTAAAGTGTTTTGCAAATGATCTTGCTCTTTCAACTCCGCCGGCATCCGGCGAAACAATAACTATATCTTTAAAATTCGGATCTTTTTCTCTTTTTTCCTGAAAATAACTCAAAATAACAGGTGTTCCGTAAAGGTGGTCTACCGGTATATCAAAAAATCCCTGTATCTGTCCGGCATGTAAGTCCATAGTCAGGACTCTTGTTATTCCGGAAGTCGCAAGAAGATTTGCTACAAGTCTTGCCGTAATAGGAACTCTGGGTTCGGCTTTTCTGTCTTGTCTGCCATAGCCATAATAAGGCATAACGGCCGTAATTCTTCTTGCTGAAGCTCTTTTCAAAGCGTCTGCGATGATAAGAAGCTCCATAAGATTTTCATTTACCGGAGAGCAAGTAGGCTGGATAATATAACAATCTGCGCCTCTGACATTATCAATGATCTTAACCTGTATTTCGCCATCGCTGAAGTGGCCTACTTTAGTTTCACTCAATTCAACACCTAGTTTTTGTACAATTTGTTTTGCAAGATCGATGTTTGCATTGCCTGTAATGATTTTAAGCTTCATAATGCCTCTTCATCCTTCTTCTTTATAATTTTGCGCTTCAACTCTTGTCTAGCTCTTGCTATAGCGAGAGTTTCCGCCGGAACATTGCGGGTTATTGTTGAACCCGCCGCAATAAGAACGCCTTCGCCTAAAGCAACAGGAGCGACAAGATTGACATTTGAGCCAATAAAAGAGTTCGCTCCTATTACTGTTTTATGCTTTTTTATTCCGTCATAGTTGCAGGTTATCGTGCCTGCCCCTATATTTACATTTTCGCCTATTTCCGCATCCCCGATATAAGAAAGATGATTTACTTTAGAATTCTTTTCTATTACGGACTTTTTCGTTTCAGAAAAATTGCCGACTTTTACATTATCTTTTAAAACAGAATCCGGTCTGATATGTGCAAACGGTCCTATCTTTACTTTTTTGCCTGTTACGGCTCCCGTTACATAGGAATAGGCTATCTCGTTTTCCGGGCCTATCTTTGAATTTTTTATATAGGTGCTTCCTTGAATAATGCAGCCTTCGCCTATAACTGCACCAATATCGATAAAAGCTCCCGGTCCTATAACAGTATCTGTGCCGATCTTTGCATCTGCCGATATATAGACATTGTTGATGTCTGTAATCGTTACTCCGTTTTCAAGAAGCTCAATAATTTTTTGCTCTTGAATGATATTTTCTGCCTGAGCAAGTTCAATGCGGTTATTGATACCTTTAACCTGATAAGAATCTTTTGTCACGACCGTAACGGCTTTCTTACCGCTGTTTTTCAATATTTCTACAGTATCGGTAAGATAATATTCTTTTTTTGCATTATTAGGTTTTACTTTTGAAAGAGCTTTCCAAATATTATTGTCAAAGCAGTATATTCCGCTGTTGATCTCGTCTATAAGTTTTTCCTGTTCTGAGGCATCTTTTTCTTCAACTATTTTTTCAAGTTCGCTGCCTTTTCTGACTATACGCCCATAGCCAAAAGGATTGTCAACTTTTGCCGCAAGAACGGTAACCGAAGCTTTGTTCTTTTTATTATGTTTTAACAAAGAGGATAATGTTGATGATTTTACAAGCGGCACATCTCCGCTTAAGACCAAAATATCGCCTTTATAGTCTTTGAGGACTTTTTGCGCCTGCATCAAAGCATGTGCAGAGCCCAATTGTTCTTTTTGATAAACTATCTTAACATTTGGAGACTGAATGCTTTTTTCAACAATACCAGCTTTATGACCTAAAACAAGAACTATATTATCTGGTTTTAACTTAGATACGGAATCTATCACCCAATTCAGTAAAGTCTTACCCGAAAGTTTATGTGCAACTTTTGGTAATGAAGACTTCATTCTTGTTCCGGCCCCTGCCGCAAGTATTACTGCTGAAAATTTATTCATAAAACGCATCCAAAACTCCGGGACTAGGATTCGAACCTAGACAAAGGGATCCAAAATCCCTTGTGCTACCATTACACAATCCCGGAATCTGTATTGTATTATTTAGGTCCGTTCATTGGTTTTTCTTATGTAGGTGCTCCAACTTGTACTAAGTCTTCGTGTGGCGCTTCCTTGAGCTTTTCTTCATAGGCTTTAAGGACCAGAAATTCCATTTCGCTTCTAAACTCATTAGTTATCGGATGAGCTATGTCCTTAAAAGTACCGTCATTCTTTTTCCTTGAAGGCATACATACCATAAGCCCTTTATCAGCTTTCACAATTCTCAAATTGTGAACGACGAAACAATCGTCGAAAGTTACAGCTGCATAGGCTTTCAGCTTCTCCTCGCTCTTAGGGAACACCCTAATTTCGGTGATCTTCATCTGACTGTCTCCTACTGCATCATTTTTCTACTCGGAAGGATATGCCAGCCAAGTAGTCCAGTTGTATTGTTGCAGCTTAGAGTTCATGGTTTCTGATTGAGATTCAGATCCAAAGATGCCAAAAACCGTTGCGCCGGAGCCCGACATAAGGCTTGCACAACCCAAATCAGTTAAAATGCTTTTAATTCCAGCTATTTCCGGATAATTTGGAAATACGTAATCCTCAAGCCTGTTAAAGCAGTAATTAAAAGCATCTTTTTCGTTAAAAGAACCATCACATATAAGCTTTTTGATTGTATGAATTTTTATAGTATTTGTCAATGGAAGCCTGACTTGCTTATATACGGAAGGCGTAGAAATGCTAAAACCGGGGTTCACAAGTATTATAGGCATTCTTGTAATATTTCTTAAAGGAGTTACTATATCACCAATCCCTTCACAAAGTGCTGTGCCTCCGGTAAGAAAAAAAGGAACATCTGCCCCAAGTTTGGCAGCTATACGCTCTAATTCGCTTTTTTCCGCTTTAATATCCCAAAGTTTAACAAGTGCTTTGATTGTCGCAGCCGCATCTGAAGAGCCTCCCCCTAGACCGGCTCCCATAGGGATCTCTTTTTTTAAATATATTTTTACTCCGCGACCTATTTTAAAATGCTCTTTAAGCGCTTTTGCTGCTTTAAATACTATATTGCTTTCATCTGCGGGAAGATTTTTATCACTGCATTCCAGATTTATAGTATCGCCTGCATAATCTTCAACTGTCACTTCATCATAAAGACTGACTGTCTGCATTATAGATTCTAGATTATGATATCCGTCCGGTCTTTTGCCTGTTATTTCAAGGAAAAGATTAATTTTTGCCGGAGCTTTCAACTTTATTTTCATCAGTTTTTTCCTTGATATCATCTATCGGTTTTCTTTCTTCCTTATTTTGTTTATTCTTTTTTACTGCTGTAAACTTATTAGCTTCAAAAACAGCCTTAACTTTCATCTTTGACGAATTTATACTGATCTTTGAAGGTATTTGTGAAGAAAGGAAATTTGTGTATGATATGATATTTATTACAAGATCTCTGTCTTTTACTATTTTTTTTATCAAACCTGTACGAATATCTATAACAAGTTCTATATCTTCTTTTTTATATATTATCTCATTGCCTTTGCGGATTGTATCAGCTGCGGAAAAGCCGGGATAAAAACCGTCAGTAAAAACTTCTGCGGAAAAAGATAATACTGAGGAAAATTCTTCCGAGATCGATTCGCCTATAGCTTTCGGATTAAAAGTTACTTCTCCGTCTTTAATATACGCCGTTGCTCCTCCGACAATATAAGCTGCCGGAATCTCGACATTTATTCCTTCGCCTTTTACATAATTTAAAGGGAAATATGCACTTGTGCTTAAAAACCCTTTGCTTGCTTTCATCTTATACCCGGTCTTAAAAGAACCTATCTTTTTAAAATTATTGCTGCTTCTTTTTAAAGTAAGAGCATAGAGTTCCTCTTCTGTAAGTTTGGACTGAACAAGATTGAATTTCTTTTTTACCGTTTTATTTTTAGCTGTATCATATGAAAGTGAATACGCCATCCAGGCATCGGTAAGTCTGTCAAGTTCAACATACGTGTCGCCAAGATGATCGTATATCAGCGGATCTATGGCAAGAGATGCAGCTGCACGAATAAACTTTTCGGCAAGTTCATATTTTTTCTGTCTGAAATACAGCCATCCTAAAGAATCGAGATAAGCACCGTTCTTAGGTTCAAGAGACACCGCTTTGTTAAGAAACTGCTCTGCTTGATCAAGTTTCATATTCTTATCGGCATATGTATATCCGAGATAATTCAAAGCTCTTGAATGGTCAGGATCGAGTTCAAGCGTTTTTAAAAATGCGCTTTCAGCTGATTTAAAATCGCCTCTTTTATCGTATGAAATACCTTGATAGAAGTAAGCCTCAACAAATTCCGGATTATAATCAATGACTTTGTTGAACTGTGCTAATGCTTTATCATATTTTCCCCAATCAACATAATTTAAACCCAAAAGATACCAGATCTCAAAATTAAGAGGATCTTTTTCCTGTGCCTGTATCATTCTTTTCTCGGCTTTTGCATAATCTTTTATAAGGGAATAATAAAATCCGAGCCTTGCATAAACTGCTGCTGAAGGCTCTTTTTGAGCAAGGATCTCAAACTCAGCGGCGGCTTTATCAAATTGTTCCATTTTTTCATATATTACACCAAGTCCGTAAATAGCTGTCGGCTCATTAGGAAGTCCTTTTTTAGCTTTCAAAAAGGCATCTCTCGCTTTTGGCATCTCTCCTGCCTCATAATAACATTTGCCCAAATACATAAGCACATAAAGATTGTCGGGGAAAGCTGAAACATACTCTTCATATTCTGTTATCGCCAGATTATATTTTTCCATAGTTTCATATATTCTTGCTTTTGCTATATAAGCTTCTCTGGCTTCCGGTTTAAGTTCAATAACTTTATCATAAGAAACGAGTGCATCTTCATTCATACCGAGCTTTTCCTGAACCATAGCAAGCTGAAAATATCCCGCTGCGGAGTCAGGCTGCTGCTTAAGGAATTTATTCCAGTATTCGGCCGATTCCTGCAGTTTATTGTCGGAATAGTAATATGCGGCAAGATATACTGTGGCGGTTTCATTTTCAGGGTCAAGCTGAAGAGTTTTCTCCCAATATTTTCTTGCTGAATCAGGGTCATTTGCTACAAGATAAAATGTAGCAAGAAAAACTGTGGTATTTGGATTTTTTCCGTCAAGTTCATTGATTTTTTCAGCCATTATAAGCGCTTTTTGATTACTGCCGGCCTGCCAGTAAAGATATACGAGATCTTTATATACGGCAAGTGCTTCCGGATCAAGAGATATAACACGTTCATAATCTTTCATTGCTATATCAAATTTTCCGGCCTTGGCAGCCAAAACGCCTTTAAGATATATTTTATATGCATTATAATTTGCCGCGGTAACAATATCTGCCTGTAAAAAAAATGCTCCAACCATACAAAAAACAATTATTTTTCTTTTCATTCCAAACTCTTCCTCAATACTATCGCATCTTCATCTATATAGTATTTTTTTCTTATTCCAATTTTTTCAAAACCGTTCGATAAATAAAGATTTATAGCAGGCTCATTGCTTTCCCTTACTTCAAGGAATATTGAACTTGAACCTTGTTTGCGAGAACTTTCAATTATATATTCAAGAAGTTTCTGTGCAAATTTTTTCCGCCTGAACTTTGGTGCTATAGCAATATTTAATATTTCCGTTTCGCCGCCCACTATCCAAAATATGCAAAAACCTGCCGTTTCACCGTTTTCAACGGCTGCTTTAAAAGTTATAGCCTCATTAGTTGCAGAACTAATGAACATATCCCCTGTCCAAGGCCGCTCGAATGACTCTTTTTCAATATCAATGATGTCTTTTAGATATTTGTTTGAAAAAGATACTATTTCCATTTAAATGCCCACTCCTGCCTTTTTAGCCGCATAAAGAATAGCTTCTATCATAGCTGACGGGTCAGCAATATTTTTACCTGCAATATCAAAAGCCGTGCCATGTCCGGGAGAAGTCCTCACAAAAGGCAGTCCTGCCGTAACATTAACTATTTTTTCAGCGGCAATACATTTAAGCGGTATCATTACCTGATCGTGATACATACCGCAAACAAGGTCAAATTCGCCTTTCTTTGTTTTAAGCCAAGCGGAATCCGCAGGCAAAGGACCGGTAATTTTATACCCGGCTTTTTTTAGAATTTTATAAGCGGGGTATATTATATTTTTTTCTTCAGTTCCAAGAATAGAATTGTCGCCGGCATGCGGATTTAGACCGCAAAGAACTATTTTCAATTCTTTTTTTTCTGTTTTTTTTAAGAAATCCGCGGCAAGTTTTACAGTAGCCGCAATGTCTGCGGCTTTTAGATGGTCTGACACTTTCACAAGAGGTATATGGCGGGTTGCCATAACGCTGTGAAGTTTTCCGCAAGCCATCATCATTGCTATATTATCACTTTTTGTAAGAGCGGCCAGCAGTTCCGTATGCCCCGGGAATTTTACACCCGCAAGTTTTAAAGATTCTTTTGAAACCGGAGCAGTAACCATAGCATCTGCTTTGCCTTCCAGACAATATTGTGTCGCACTCTTGATAGCTTTATATGCCGCAATTCCGGATCTTTTTGAAGGTTCCCCTATCTTAAAATTTCCGACATCGGAACTTACAAAAAACTCCGTACTTCCTTTTATCTTTGAAAATTTTTTTATAGATTTTTTATCGCCAAAAATTACAGGACTGCAAACCCTTTTTACTTTAAGAGAGTTTGCAGCCCTGTAAACTATTTCAGGACCTATGCCCGCCGGATCTCCGAGAGTTATCGCTAAACGGGGTTTTGCCATCAGCAATTACCAGGTCTTATTTATTTTTATGTCAGCCTTTGATTTCAGTTCATTGATCCAGCCCAAATATGCTTTTTGGGCTTCATTTCTATACATAAGTTCGCCGATTTCATTTTTAACTTCATCAAAAGAAAAAGCTTTGCTTGCTCTCTTTTCTTCAACTCTGAGGAAATGATAGCCATTATCCGTTTTTATCGGTTCTTTTGTATATTCACCGACATTCATATCAAAAACGATCTTATCCATTTCAGGCGGGAGATCGCCTTTTACTACTATTCCTATATCACCATTTTTAGATTTAGACACTGCATCTTCAGAGTAATTTCCGGCAATTTCCGCAAATGATGTTTTGCCGTTTTTAAGAGCTTTTTTAACTATATCTACTCTTGAAAGAGCTGCTTTTGTTTCTTCAGTAGTTGCATTTTTAGGACAGCTTACAAAAACCTGTCTAAGCCTTATCTGCTCGCCTGACATTCTATTAAGGAAAACAGCAAGATTTGTTGCAAGTTCATCATCTTCTTTTGAAAGTCCGGTTTCTCCGCCTTTCATCTTCAACTGAACTTTATCAAAAAATTCTTTTATCTGAGGTTCAGTAGGAACTTTTACTTTTGAATCTACTGTCTGTCTTACGAGCTTCATAACAGATACTTGTTCGGAAAGTTTTTTTTCAAACTCTGCCATTGAAATTTTTTCTTTTTTAAGTTCAGCTTGAAATTCAGATTCATTTGCAAATCTTTTCTTTATCTGATCAACACTATCCTGAAGCTCTTTCTTTGAAACTTTTATTTTTTTCTTTTTAGCTTCTTGTTTTATGAGGACATCTTCAATCTTCTGATTCAGCACGGCATTTTTAAGCTCATTGACTTTTTCTTCAGACTGTTGTTCCTGCGGAACTGACATTCTATACTGTTCAAGCATAGGAATTGCAATTTCATTAAACTCTTCCGCAAAAACAGGCTCTCCGTTAACTACCGCTAAAGTTTGAACGACATCAGAACCGGCGGCGAAAACATTTCCCGTCATAAAAACTACTGCAATTAATGCTGCGTATAATTTTTTCATATGCACTCCTATTCGTTAATCAATTATGCTTCTTATTGAACCTTTTCAGTTTCCACTTCATTTTCTGTTTCTGCTTCTCCCATTTCAACTGATACAACTCCTGCTGGAGCTTCTTTTTTATCAGATGGAGTATCGTAGTTGACAGTAACTCCAAGTTTGCTTCTTGTATTTTCAAACCATTTTTCAAATCTTTCTCTTTCTATTGAAGCCTTGATCATAATTTTTGCTTGGTCATAAGTATATGCCGGAAGCTCCTCTTCGGAAACTTTAACGATTATGTGAAAACCGTAAGGAGTTTCAACTATATCAGACATTTCATTTTCTTTAAGGGCAAGAGCTGCTTTTTCAAACTCTGCAACAAGATCTCCTCTTTTAAAAGGTCCGATAAGTCCGCCATTTTGTGATGATCCTCTATCTTCCGAGAGTTCTTGTGCTACGGCTTCAAATTTCTCACCTTTTTCGATCCTTGACAAAGCTTCTTCTGCAACTGCTCTATCAGTAACGAGAATGTGTCTTGCGGTATAAGCGATAGGGTGATCATAAAGATCTTTATTTTCCTGATAGTATTTTTCTATATCAGCCTCAGTTGCAGCAATTCCCGAATGGAGCTCTTTAAGATAAGTTTCTATAAGAAGACCGTCTTTATATTCTTTAAACTGTCTTTCCTGATCAGCTTTAAACTCCTCAAGAGCCTGAGTATATTCGCTTCTTTTGTTGATACCGGCCTGTTTGGCTGATTCGATCATGATATTTTCTCTAACGACGGCATCAATAAACTGTTTCCTGCCAATCTGAGAATTAACATAGTTCTGATATGGCGGCGGTGTAGAGGCAAGTTTTTCAGTAAGAACTGCTTCCGTTATTTTTGTACTGCCTACTTTTGCAACAACAGCACCTTCATCTTTACAAGCGGCTAAACCTAAACCAAATGCCGCAAAAACAACTACCAACATTAATCTTTTCATCAAACTGTCTCCTTTTTAATTAAAACTAATATTTTTAAATGTTACTATTTTATAATACTTTAGTCAAACAATGTATTAATTTTACAGCTGTTTATATCATTTCGGTTTCAGGTAAAGAACAAGCTTTTTGAGAAAACTTCTTATAAAACTTATTGTTTCTTCGTTTATCTCTTTCTTTTTAAGTTTGAAGGCATAACCTTTTCCCATTATAAATTCAATCATTTTTTGATAATCTGCTATAAGTTTTGTTATATCTGCATTTGAAAAGTCTTTGTTTTGTGAAAAGTACAGATATATATAGTCGTTATCTTCCGATATCCTTTCAATATCCAGCTTTTGGGCTTCTAATCTTAATTCGGTAATATCAAACAATCTTTGTGTTTCTTCCGGAAGTTTGCCGAAACGGTCAATAAGTTCGCTTTTTACTTTTTCTACATCTTCATAAGTATCGGCATCCGACAACTTTCTGTAAAACAATATCCTTATATCGTCATCCTCAATATATGCTTGTGGTATTAACGCCGAAACCTGTAAATCTATTTCACTATTATTAGACTCTTTTTTTGCAGAAAATGTTTCACCTTTAATTTTTTTGCCTTCTTCTTCAAGCAGTTTTGCAAACATATCATAACCGATATCTCTGACGAAACCATGCTGATTTGCACTGAGTATTCCGCCCGCACCTCTGATCTCAAGATCTTTCATCGCAAGTCTGAATCCGCTGCCAAGTTCGCTGAACTCTTTCATCGCTTCAAGTCTTTTTACTGCTTCATCGCTTAATGCTTTATCTTTGTAAAAAAGATAACAATATGCTTTACGTCTGTCCCTTCCTATTCTTCCTCTAAGCTGATAAAGCTGTGAAAGACCGAAATTCTCAGCTTCTTCGATTATCATAGTGTTTACTGACGGAATATCTATGCCCGATTCTATGATAGTTGTTGCAAGCAGTACATCAAGTTCCATATTTGCGAATTTCCACATAATATTTTCAATGTCTTTGGCTTTCATCTGTCCGTGTATTATGCCAAGCTTCATATCAGGAACAAGTTTTTTTATCTCGGCAGCTTTTGTCTGTATCGTTTCGACACGGTTATAAACATAGAATACCTGGCCGTTCCTTGAGAGTTCGGCTTCAATTATATTTTTTACTAACTTTTCATCATATGCTGAAAGCGTTGTTTCTATCGGAAGTCTGCCAAAAGGCGGTGTTTCTATAAGCGAGAGATCTCTAAAACCTGACAGTGCCGAAGATAAAGTTCTCGGTATAGGCGTTGCCGAAAGCATGAGGACATCGATATTCTTTTTCATTGTTTTGATCTTTTCTTTTTGCTTAACGCCGAAACGGTGTTCTTCGTCAATTATCAAGAGACCGAGATCTTTAAATTTTATATCTTTCTGTAAAAGTCTGTGCGTACCTACAATAATATCAATGCTGCCTTTTTCAAGATCTTCTATAATTTTTTTCTGCTGCGCTTTTGTTTGAAATCTGCTTAAAACAGCTACTCTTGTAGGAAAAGGCGAGAGCCTGTTATAAAAAGTATTGTAATGCTGCTGCGCAAGAACTGTGGTAGGCACTAAAACCGCCGCCTGTTTACCTTCCTGAATAACTTTAAAGGCCGCTCTGACTGCAACTTCTGTTTTGCCATATCCTACATCTCCGCAGATAAGTCTTTCCATCGGATAAGGTTTTAAAAAATCGCTTTTTATATCTTCTATAGCTTTCATTTGGTCGGGCGTTTCTTCATAAGGGAAAGCATCTGCCAACTCTTTTTCCCAAGGCGTTTCCCTGCCATAAGGTTCTCTTTTTGTCATACTGCGTTGTGCATAAAGTTTTAAAAGGTCTTTTGCAAACTCTGCCGCCGCTTCTCTGGCTCTTGATTTTAAACGTTCCCAAGCGCCGGTATCCATTGAATAAAGTTTCGGTTTTACGCCTTCAACGCCTATATACTTTTTTACCGTTTTTATTTCTTCAGGCGGCACATATAATTTATCGCCTTTGCGGTATTCAATACACAAATATTCTGAAACTTTATCCGCTCTGGCAATAGTTTTTAAGCCGATATATCTTCCTATTCCGTACTTTTCATGCACCACATAATCGCCTGCTGAAATCTCCCAAATACCTTCAAGTCTTCTTCCGCCTTTGATCTTTGGAAAACTTACAGGCTTTTTCTTATAGAGCATTTCGCGGCTGGAAATAAAAACCGCATTTTCTTTTTCCTGATAAAACCCTTGCGATAAATTGCCATATAAAAATTCAGGCGGCTTATATGTCCATTTACTTTCATGTAAAATTTCCGCTATTCTTGAACGTTCCCCGTCATTAGCAGAATAGATCTTTATATCTTTTCCGTTCTCGGCAAAATCTTTCAGGGAATTTATAAAATATTTTATATCTCCTTGAAAACCGGTAAAACTTTTATATCCTTGATATAAAGCTTTATTGTTCAAAGGATCATTTATAAGCAGTTCATGTTTTTCGTATTTTTCTTCATCTTCTTTTGAGATCTTATAATCAAAGAAAAGTATCGCATTTTCATCAAAATAATCTTTGATAGTGGAAATATATGTTGCGGTATTTACGGGAAGTATTTTAATTTCGTCTATAAAATCATTTGATAACTGGCTGCCGGGATCAAAAACCCTTAATGCTTCCACGGTATTATATTCAAAAAGGATCCTTACAGGCATTTCATTTGCAGCAGGCCAAATATCTATAATATCGCCTCTGACGGCAAATTGAAGTTTATCTTCAACAAAATTCACTCTTGTATAACCAAGGCTTATAAGGTTTAAGATAAGCTCTTCAAATTTGTGTCCTTGGCTTGCTTTAAGGGTTATACCCAGATCTTCTTTCGGATCTGCGACAGGCGAAATTATTGAAATATCCGTGGCACAAAGTATAAAATTTTTTAGATTTTTAATTTGATCTATAGAAAATGCTCTTTGCTGGGCATCATCGGATGGGAGAGTAAATATTGGAATTTCTTTATTATCTTTTCCAAAAAAAGCTTGGAGATCTTCATAAAATGAGGTTAATTCTTCATCTTTGACAAAAGCAAAGACACGCATATCTGATGTACCACCGGTAGTGTTAAAGGAGTTTTTCTTCTCAGATATGTATTTAAATAAAAAATGGGCTTTACCGCTGCCTGCAATCCCCGACAAATATATCTTGCTCATCTCTGACTTTAAAAATTGTAGCAATTAAAAAAATGTTTTTCAGGAATATAATTATACAATATATAAACTATTTTGCGGTTACTTCAATTTTAAGTTTTGCAGTTGAAGATCTGCCTAAATCATCTATAGCTTTTACTGTATATTCTCCCGGTTCGGCTTTGGCTGTCAGTACTGTTCCGGATCTGCTTTGACCTATGTATTTATTGTCTAAAAACCAAAAAACGGTTTCAGCATCGGTATCAGTATCTGCCTTGAAAGGTACGGTTTCATTATTGATATTTGCAAGGCGGAAAGTGTATATGATATTTTGTACAGGCAAAATTATTTGTGGCGGCTTTCCATAGTAAGATGCCTTTGTGATCTCTATATCAGGCATATATCTCGGAGGCATTTTCCGGGAAATACCTGCCATGGTAAACAGCGACATAATTTCAGAACTCCAAAATTCGTAAACAACAGTATTAGTTTTTTCGGGTACAGGAAAAGGCATTCTTAAGCCTGTTCTTTTATCTATATAAACCGGTCTGTGGACATCGCAGATATCTATCGGCGACTTTCCCGGGATAAAGTATGTTTTAATTGTCTGCCGGCAGTATTTTGAAGGCAGATCTCCCGAAACCGAACAAATATCTATCTCGGAAATATTCAGATCCGGGGTGATCATTTCCGTATGATCAATTTTATTTTCTCCCGAAACCGTTTTTACGAGTTCAAAAAATAAAGGAGCGGCAGAAGTTCTTGCCATAAAAGACTGCTGTCCTTCATTGTTAAATTTTCCGGTCCATACGACAAGCACATAATCACCAAATACTCCGGCTGTCCATGCGTCCCTGAAAGCATAAGATGTGCCGGTTTTCCAGTAAACTTCAAAATCCCTAAAACTTTCTGCGGCTTTTATTTCGGCAATAGGTCTTTTATTGTCTTTCAGCATTTCAAGCGTTAAAATTCCAGCTTCAAGAGTCATAACATTTTCTGATCGAGGATTAGAAAACCTGTTGAATTTCAAATCGCAAAGTTCTCCTTTATTTGCAAGCATAGCATAGAGAACTGCAATTTTTTCCATAGATATTTCAAAACCGCCGATAGCAAGCGATGAACCGTAATATTCGGGATCTTTTAGATATTTAACGCCGGCTTTATTAAGAAGTTCAATGAAATTTTCCGGTCCTGTTTTAAACAGCAGGTCAATTGCAGGTATGTTCCTGCTCTGTGTCAGAGCATGCGTTGCAAATATTGGACCCATAAAGTCCCTGTCGGAATTTTCAGGAGCATAAACGCCGTAATGTTTGGGAGTATCTTTTAAGAGCGTCATAGGATGAATAATCCCTTTATCAATTGCAAGCGCGTAAATGAACGGCTTAAGGACAGAGCCCGGCGAGCGGTATGCCTTGCACCCGTTTACCTGTCCTTGTATTGAATCATCAAAAAAATCAGCAGAACCTATATATGTGAGCACTTCCATAGTTTTATAATTTACAAGCATTGCCGCAGCATTATTTATGCCTCTTCCTCTGTTCCTTTTGATATAAAATGATATCCTTTCTTCCATAAGTTTTTGAAGCGGCAGATCAAGCGTAGTATGTATTATAGGATCGCTGCTTTCTGAAAGTATTTTGTCTGTAAGATGCGGTGCTTCAAAAGGAAGTTCTGATGGAGTTTTTATATTTATCGGCATATCAAAAAAACTTTCTTTTGAAATATCTTCGGGATGATCTTTAATCCAAAGATCAAAAACCCGTTTTCTTGCGGATCTCATTTTATCTTTTCCGCCGTCTTCTGAAAGTCTTCTTATATTTGGATTTTGCGGGATAATGGCAAGAGTGAAGGTTTCAAGAATTGTCAGATCCTCTACCCTTTTAGAAAAGTATATCAGTGAAGCCGCTCCGGCTCCTTCAATATTGTATCCGTACGGCGCAATATTAAGATAGGCTTCAAGAATATCGTTCTTTCCATAATTCATTTCAAGCCATACGGCATATGCTATCTGTTTGAGTTTGCCGGATATTGATGTAGTGTCAAGATCATACAACATTCTTGCAAGCTGCATAGTTATGGTGGAAGCACCGACGGGACGCTGCTTTTTTATTATACTTATCCAAAAACCTTTAACAAGCGATACCGGATTAAAGCCCGGATGAAGATAAAAGTATTTGTCTTCGTATAAAAGCGTTCCGGTCTTTAAAGATCTTGGAAGTTTTGAAAGCGGTATAAAAAGTCTGTACTGTTCGTCATCTGAAAGAGTCAAACGCAAAAGTCTGTTATCCCTGTCAAAGACTGCTTGAGAAAAAGAATAATGATTAAGAATATTTTTTTTAGGACAAAATCTTATGATAAGTAAAAAAGATAAAACACACAGCAGTATTAAAGCTGCGAGTTTTATCTTTTTATTTCTTATGAAATATTTGAATTTATTTAACATCCGGCTGAATTATTTCTATTGAAGACTGTTTTGTAAGGGCAGACACTTCAGGATCATATAAACCTGATGCATAAATACCCGGTATTGTAAAGTTACCCTTCGTAATGACTTTTACTTTATATGTAATTTCTGTAATATTCGAACCCGCAGAAGTGTAAAATATCATTCTGTCTTCTCTGGCATCACTGCTTTGATAATAACCGTTTTGGCTGCCGCTTACTATTTCAAAACAAGCAGGCAGCAAGTCAACTATCACAAGCGTTACATAATTGTTTGATTTTGCTCTTACTCTTATGCGTACTGTTATATTGTCACCTATACTTGCGGTTTTTACCGGATTACCGTTCTCAAAAATATAATCGCGTGTTATTTCAAGATTATCAGAATATTCTTTTGCTGTTCTGTCAAAACCTTGTTGAATAACACTATAATATATTTTTCCGCCGTCTTCTTTTGATGTAACATGAAATTCTTTAGCGTTTGTTCCAAAGTTAATATATGGGAAAGGATCTGACTTCATTATTGTTTCTGTTTCTTTCCCTTTTTCGTCAGACTGGACAATGGAAAGATATTCATCTTTTCCTTCCATAGAGCTCCCGTAAGACAGCAGTGCAAGCAGAATATTGGAAGAAGATATTGTATTGTATTTTCCGTCAAGTATTGTCTGCACAAGTCCGTCAGCTATTGACTGTGCATCTACATTTAAGTTCTGTGAGAAATGTTTGCTGCACAGGTAAAGATACATAGCATTTCTCTGCGAGCTTGAATCATAATCGGAATAGAAAATGAATTTATCTTTTGTATCCGCTTTAAAACCGCTAATAAGTTTATCCGCTTTTTTGTAATCCTTAAGAAGACTATAGCAGGCCGCAAGATATGCCGAAACAATATCTTCATTCCATTTTTTATGGTTATCATTGAGATAAGTTTCAAGCCTGAGCAGGTTTGCCGTTGTTATATAATTATTTCTGGTAAGCACATAATTGGCATATGCTGTCATTCTTGCTTCTTCAAAGTTTTTTGGAAGTTCAGAAGCATAATATTCAAGCCAGTTTCTGCCTCTTGATAATATTTCCTGAGGGACAGGATATCCGAGCTCTTTTGCATCGGTAAAGAAATGCATAGCATAGATCGACGAGAATATATGTATATTTGAAGAATCCGGCCATAGTGAAAAACCTCCGGAACCCTGCTGTCTTGAACGTATTTTTGATAAAGCGGTATCAAACATTTTATGCTGTTCTTCAGATGTGATAAAACCTTTTCTTTCAGATACTGTGCCGTAAAGGAAAGGAAAAACAGAACTTATTATTTGTTCGGTACATCCATACGGATATGCCGTAAAATATCTCTTAAGAGATAAGAATATAAGCTGCGGATTATATGATACCGCAAATTCTCTATTGGAAAATTCATCGTACATATTTCTTGTAAAATCGGCAACCTTAAAAGACTGTTTCTTGGAAAACCCTGATTTTACGCTTGTCCGGTAAACATATGAAGGTCTAACACTGACGCTGACTTCAGACTTAAATATTTCGTTTTTGCAGCTTGCTTTAAATATCAGATCTCCTGAACCGAGTTTATCAAGGGTCTTTAAATTAAATCTTACTGTTTTTTCGCCGCCTTCTTTAATATCAAGAGTTTGTTTGTTAACACCGGTTATTTCAAATTTGTCATTAGTTTCAAGCCATATATCCATTGTTGCAGAACCTGAACCGTCAATATTGTTTGATACTGTAGCAGTAACTTCAAAAGTGTCGCCGTTGATAGCCGCAAGCGGAGCGATCGGAGAAATTATCACCGGTGATTTTACTGTTACATCTGTTTCGGCACAGCCGGCTTTGTCAGGCGTTGCCGCCACTGCCATAATTTTCAGCTGCCCGTTAAAATAGTCGGGAACTTTATATTTAACCTTCTGATACTGATTTGTTGCATCGAGCGTTTCCGACCAGAAAACCGCCGGCTTATGCTGTTTCCTTGCAAAGGGATTAAGGTTTTTTTCTATCATTTCATAACCTTCACCGCCGCCAACACCTGATATTTCTTTGATTATTTGATAATCCGGAAGGATCAGATCGACTGTCTGGAATGTTTCTGTTTCAAGGGCACCTTTACTGAAAAAGAAAGCTAAAGGGTCGGGAGTTTTGTAACCGGCCACCTGTAAAATGCCCTGATCTACTGCATAAACCACTATCTTTGCATTATTAGAAGTTTTATATGATATTTCCAGTTCATCTCCGGGACGTATCGTCTCGGGGGTTTTTATGTCTATATTAACTTTCCTTTTTGAAAGACTGACCTTGAAAGGAGCGACAGCATAACTGTGAGGGCTTAAAAAGATCTCTTTTGAATCTATTGAACGGATAAATGAAACATTAACATATCCGTTCCCTTCAAGTTCCTTGGGTACGGTTATTGTCTGTACCGAGCTGTTTGAATTCGTTTTAAACCATTTACATGCATATAATTTATCTTTCTCTATGGTTATTAATCCTGTTCCCGTATACGGGGCAGTAATATTTAAAGTGAGCTCCCCTCCGGACTCTACTTCGTCATTTTGGAGGTTTATCATAAGATGTGCATCTTTTTCTATAGTGAAAGCCTGATTTGAACTGCCGGCTACAAAATACATAATACTTAACAGTTTTATTCCTTTCTCATCTTCTATATGAAGAACAAAATTTCCGGGGTTTTGTGTGTCGAGTTTTATGTTGCTGCCTTTTGCAGAAATAGAGAAAGATTCTTCGCTGACAACTGTTTCTTTTGTTGTCGTCTGATATTTATAAATGCCGTTGTTTTGTTTTACAAGCGATGATATGTATTGTATCTGAGAAACTTTTACTTTAAGGTCTTTAATGTTTAGCTGTTTAAGATCATTGTCTACGGCAATAATATCAATGACGGCGGCTGAACCTTTATTTAGATATGATAGTTTTGATGCTGTCTTGTAGCCAAGCAGGTATTTATAAGGAGAAATTCTTGTACTGTCGTAAGCATAAACGCTTTTTCCGCTGTCTCCTTCAAAGGCTTCAGCTGAAAAGATCAAATTGTAAGTTCCTCCGGAATATTTTGACATATCAAAAACAAATTCCGTTTCACCATTATCATTTGTACTTGCATCTGTAAACTTTTCAGAAATGCTTTGAATGGCATTTCTGTTGTTTAATTTATAAGGATCCGGGAATTTAAATCTCGGATATTTTGTGAATTTAAATTCCGCAGGTGATATAGAATAAGATGCTTTTACCATTCTGTCTTGGGCAGGAGTGCCAAAGAAATTGTTTACTGTAACAAGCGCTTTAAGATTTTCAGGAAGCGTCCAGCCGAGTCCGGAAGCTCCTGTAATATTAGCATTAACTTTTATGGTATCTGTCCTGAACTCTTCAAGTCTTACCGATGCAGTGCCAAGCAGATATTCTCTGTTTTTATCTTCTACAAGGTAGATATCTGCCGAGTATACTCCTGTCGGGGAAACATTATTGGTTTTAATTGAATCAACTGTAAGGAATCCTGTATTGTTTAATGTGACGGTTTTTTCAAAAATATTTTTTCCGAAAGGATCTCTCAAAACAAATTTTACAGGGACTCCGGATATATCATTCCAATCCCCGTCCTTTATTATTATGCCGAAGTTCATATCGTCGCCCGGTCTGTAAATACCTCTGTCTGAAAATATGAAAGCCTGCATTCCTTTGTTTTGGGAAGATGAATATTTCCCGCTTATATCGAATTTTGAAAAATCAACATTCCTGTCATATCTCTCAAAAGGCATGAAAGAAATGTCATTGCCGTTTGCGGCTAAATAAGCGACAGGCTGTTGTTCATTATAAAAACCATCAACAAGCAAACCTGTATAGCCCTGTTCATTAGTGTAGCCGGTAAGCACAGGTATGCCGTTCCTGCCGATAATTTGGATTTTTGCATTTGCTACAGGTTTGCCGCTTTTAATGGACATAACAAAAACATGATGCATGTTTTTATCTTTCTTTACAAGCATAGCTAAATCAGTTGCAAGAATAAAACGCTTATCGAAAGGTCCGTCATTAGCTCTTTCGTTTACATTATAACCTTGGACTTTTATGAAAAATAAGCCCGAAGAATTATTGGACCTGAGATATTGGCTTATATCTATGCTTGAATAGTTAGCTTTGCTTATTGCGGTATTTAAAGGGATTACTGTAGAGAAACTCTGTGAAATATTCGTTTCATTAAAGTCATAACTATTCCTGAAATTAGGATTTGCAAATGTCCCGTAAGTTTGTGAAACGAGATGATTGATCTGATCAGGCATAACTTTTGCAATATCGACTTTAACGCCGTTTACGCCTCTTGTTTTAAATGTGATCTTTTTTGAACCTTCAAGCGGCAGTATCGCACCGTTTTGCAAAAGGCTCACTTCTTTTGGGAATTCCGCTGATTCTATAACGGACTCATAAGGTTTTTTCATCACAAAATCTATCTGTGAAGTTATACCTTCATCTATTTTAATGTAAAGATAACGTTTTGCAAGGTCAGGAGCAATATACTTATACATAAATGTATTCCTTACGGGATTAGGATCTTCCATAAGTTCAATGTCAAGCATTGTTGATATTTCAAGAATTTCAGGCGTGATCTCTGAAAAATTCCAGCGGTGGCTGTAAGGTATTCCATATGCATAATGTTGTGTATTTTTAGTTTCGTTCGGATGAAGAACAGGGAGAAGATACAGCTTGACTTTTCCGGAAAGCTCTTTTACATCTACCCTGTCGGTAAATGTTATTTCAAGGAACTGTTCGGGATCTTCTTCTTGATTCCTTACCATTATTGCATCAGCTCTTGCGATTCTAAAAAATTTCTCTTGCGAAGGAATATTTATTGAATCTGAAATCTTTTCCTTTATTGCTTTACCGCCGGTAGCCGCTTTTGCGGAATTTAATTCTATTGAGGCTGTTTGGTCTTTTGAGAGAATTTTTACGGGTTCTGAAATGATATAAGCATTTCTTTTAAGTTTATCATATGAGATACTGAAAGGAAGTGCTTTTTTATCTATCTGAATATTAATATTTTTTTCAAAAAATACGGGATCTGCCGGATGGGTAAATGAAAATTCTGCCTGAAGCTGATGAACTTTAGGGTTTTTAGGATCTTGAAACAGCTGAAAACTTTTCATTTTTGCTTCAAATTTCGGGGTCGAGATATTATATGTGAGCTTTTCAATGGGGTATTCATCATTAAAGATCTCTTTAGGGAACTTTATTTTATAATCTTCTCCGGCAGGCCAATCGTTTTTTGGATTGAATGTCAATGAATACTCGTTTTCCCATCTCCATATGCCTTCAATTTTAGGTGAAATGCTGATATTTTCTATTTCAGAGCCTACAAGGTTTATATTTGCGGCTGATCTGTTAAAATAAAACACTATAGGATCCGGGTTTAATGCGGTAAGTTCGCCGGCAGAGTTTTCATAGTATCTTGTAATTGACGGCGGATATACATGGATATTTGAGTCTCTATAAACCTCTGTTATGTTTTTTTCGGGATTTATTATATGGAATATTGAATAAAACGGTTTAGTTATGAATTCATGAAATGACGGCATATAAACAAAGCCATGTTTAACCAAAAAACTGCCTATTATGATCAAAACAAGTGCAAAAACAATAAAAAGCTGTGTAATTCTTTTTTTCATTTTTCCTCTTTTTGTCATTAAGATTAATAATATTTAATATATGAACATATTGTATCAATAATCGGAAATGTTAAGCAATGTATTTGTATTGGTTATGAAAACAATTACGAACCTATAAAGACAATGACGAATTACAAATTACGGATTACGAATTTACGACAAAGGCAAAGACAAAGAAAACAGCAAAGGCAAAAAAGAACGACAACGACAAAAGCATAAAGGCAGATCCTTCGGCAAAGCTGAGCTTTGCTCAGGAGGACAGCATTAAATTATATTTATTGAAAATAAGAAACAGCATAATGAAAGAATAATGATCTTCATTATGCTGTTTCTTTTCTATAACTATTTTTTTATTAATAGTTTTCGGCAAGCATTTCCATATATGCTTTTGAATGCAGACATGCAGGGCATTTATCTAAAGCTTCTTTAGATGTATAAGTATATCCGCAGTTGCGGCATTTCCATCTGATCTCAGAATCTTTATTGAAAACTTTTTTATCATCAAGATTTTTTAAAAGTTTAACATATCTGTCCTCATGATACTTTTCAGCATCGGCTATATTTCTAAAGCATGCTGCGATTTCAGGAAAACCTTCTTCATCTGCAACAGCGGCGGCTTCCGGATAAAGTTTTGTATGTTCTTCATTTTCGCCCATTGCTGCTGCTTTAAGATTTTCGGCAGTTGTGCCGATCACTCCGGCAGGATATGTTGATGTGATCTCAAGATCTCCGCCTTCTAAGAATTTAAAAAATCTTTTTGCATGCTCTTTCTCATGGTCAGCTGTTTCCGCAAAAGCTGCTGCTATCTGCTCATAACCTTCTTTTTTTGCAGTAGAAGCAAAATATGTATATCTGTTTCTTGCCTGTGATTCTCCTGCAAATGATGCCAATAAATTCTTTTCTGTTTTTGTTCCTTTTACTGATTTACCCATTTTACGTCCTCCTAAATATATTCTTTCTTTACTTTATTGTTACTTCATTATACCAATTGCCGTGAAGATTGCAGTTTTCTATAACCTGAATTTTACCTTTTGTGCCTTCTTTAAGATGGACAACAGCGGCCGGATTAACATTTGATGTTAAAATCGTTTTTCCGATATATTTGTTTTCATGATAGAAAAATATTGAAGTTATAAAATGTTCAGGAAGCATAGGATGCATAATTTCCCCTACTTTGACATGAACATCTATGCAGCCTGCACCCGGAATTAAACCGCACTCTTCGACAACTGTAATTGCCGGAATATGTTTTTTCTCGCTCTCTCCCGATGCGGCTACAAAGTCCGGCATTTTATAAGCATCTTCTTTTTCCACAAAAGAATTTGCAGCTTTACAGCTTGGGCAAAGCTCCTTTTGTCCGTCTAATGCAACATAACCGCAAACTTTACATACCAATCCCTTCATATTACCCCTCCCCCGTTTTATTTTTTACAAACTTTAATTATATATTTTGGAATTTAATTCCCTTCTTTTATCTTTTTGGCAAAATCTTTTCCTGCCAGGAAACATTTATCAAGCTCTTCCTGAGCAGGCATATACTGCACCTGCACATTAGGTTCAATTGTTATATTCCCTATTTCCTTTAAAACTTTTTCCATATTCACAACTGCTCCGCCGCCCCAGCCATAAGAACCGAAACAAAAAGCTTTTCTGTTTTTAGGTTTAAAGCCTTTTAGAACATTTAAAAACCCGGATATTACAGGCAGCATATCATTGCCTTGAGTTGAAGAGCCAAAAACAAAACCTTTAGCGTCAAGCATATATGCCGCAACTTCTGTTCTGTCAGATTTTGATATATCAAAAATCTTTGCATCCAATCCTTCCGAGCTTATCCCTTCAAGGATCTTTCTTGCCATAATATCAGTTGAATTCCACATCGTTTCAAAAACTATTGCAACTTTATTTTCGCAGCCGTTTCCGGACCAAAAAAGATATTTTTCCATAATATCTTTTATATATTTGCGCCATATCAATCCATGGCTTGGAAGAATAAGTTCTATATCAAGATTCATTTTCTGTATGGCAGCAAGCTTTGCTGAAAGAAGCCCTCCAAAAGGCCATAAAATATTTGCATAATACTTTTTAGCTTCTTCCATAAGAATGCTGTAATCAACTTCATCATCAAATATTTTATTTGTCGTATAATGCTGGCCGAAACCGTCATTTGAAAAAAGGATTTTATCGAATGATGAATATGTAAACATACTATCAGGCCAATGTATCATCGGAACATCTATAAAATCAAGTTTTCTTTTACCTATATTGATACTTTCCCCTGTTTTTACGGAAGTCCAATCACCGCATACGCCGTAATATTTTAAAAGTCCCTGTTTTGCTTTTTCCGTACCATAAACTTTTGCATTAGGACAGGCTTTTATTATTTCAGGAAAAGCGCCTGAATGATCCGGCTCAATATGATTTATGATTATTATTTCTATCTTTGCAGGATCGATAATACTTTTTATATTATCCAGCAATTCTTTGCTGAACTCTTTATCAACAGTATCAATTAATGTGGGCTTTTCATCCAAGATCAAATAAGAATTATATGTAACACCTCTTCTTGTAGTATAAGTACTGCCATGGAAATTTATTCTATTCCAATCAAGTGTACCTACAGAATATATATTTTCTTTGACAAGATTTGCAGCCATTATAAAAACTCCTATCTTTATTTTTTTTCTGATTTAGATTTATAATCGTTAATTGCTTTATGCAGTGCATCCGCCCCGAGATTTGAGCAATGCATTTTGTTTGGCGGCAAACCGCCTAAAGCTTTTGCAACATCAGCATTGGTAATATTTAAAACTTCATCAAGAGTTTTACCTTTAGCCATTTCGGCAACCATTGAAGAAACGGCTATTGCCGCACCGCAGCCGAAAGTTTTAAACTTTACATCTTCAAGTTTATTGTCTTTGACCTTTATATAAAAAGTCATCATATCGCCGCATACGGGATTTCCGACTTCTCCAACCCCGTCAGCATCTTTAATTTCACCGACATTGCGCGGATTTGCAAAATGTTCCATCACTTTTTCAGAATAAAAAGCCATAATAAAATCCTCTCAAGCCATATATATTTAACTTCTTCAGTTATAAAACATCATTCGGTTCAATATTACAGTGATCGTGGTCATGGTCATCAAAATCTGTGCCGGGACCTGCCGCTTTTCTCTCTCCGGTTTTAATAAAATATGAGTATAAAGGAGACATATCTCTAAGCCTTTGCACTATACCCGGAAACTCTTCTAAAACATAATTTATCTCTTCTTCCGTATTATACTTTGAAAGAGTAAACAGTATAGAACCCTGCCCTACTGCTACATCAACATTTATCGCATTTAAAACATGTGATATCTTAAGATTTTTATTTGCACATGCCGAACCGCTTGCCGCCATAATTCCCTTGGCATCTAATAATAAGAATAAAGCTTCGCCTTCAACGAACTCTATTGAAAAGTTTACATTCCCGGGCAATCTGTTTTCAGAAGGACCGTTTAAATATATATGCTCTATTCTTTTCGGCAGTTCGGTTATCAATTTATCTCTTAATTTTTGTATATGTGAAATATTTTGTTCCATTTCGGATTTAGCAATTTCACAGGCTTTTCCAAAACCTACTATAGCCGGAACATTTTCCGTTCCTGAACGTTTTGAAAACTCCTGAATACCGCCTTCTATCTGCGGAACTATTTTAATTCCCTTTTTTAAAAATAAAGCAGCGGCACCTTTAGGTCCATACATTACTGAAGATGAAATAGTTAAAGCATCAACACCGCAATCTTTAATATCTACCGGTATAAAACCGCAGGCACTTACTGCATCCGTATGAAAAACAGCTTTACTTTTACTTTTTACTATAGATACCAGCTTTTTTATATCCTGTATTACGCCTATTTCAGGATTTGCATATTGTATAGAAATAAGAATTGTATCTTTTTTCAATGCTTTTTGAAGTTCAGATTCTTTTATGAAACCTTTGCTGTCTACCGGAATATATGTAATTTCAAAACCTTCTTTCTCAAGCCTTTTAACGGCATTTAAAACTGAAAAATGCTCAATTGCGGAAACAATAATATGTTTACCTTCGGATTTATAAGCATTGGCTATACCTTTAATTGCAAGATTGTTGGACTCTGTTCCGCAAGAAGTAAATATCACTTCCTGCGGAGTTGAGCCTATAAACTCTGAAACTTGTTCTCTGGCTGTATCTAAAGCATCTTTTGACAGCGAGCCGAGAGAGTAAATACTCTGCGGATTTCCGTAATTTTCAATAAAATACGGCAGCATAGTTTCAAAAACTTTCTCGTCTATCTTCGTGTTTGATTGATTATCCAAATAAATCCGCTTCATACTTTACTCTTGTTCAAAAGCATCCTTTCCAAGTCCGCATACCGGACATACCCAATCTGCCGGTATATCTTCAAATTTCGTTCCCGGTTCAATACCAGAATCCGGATCCCCTACTTCGGGATCATAAACATAACCACAAGCCGTGCATACCCACTTTTTCATAAAACGTCCTCCTTAGTTTGTGTCGCTCTCGCCGAGCGGTCTAAATTATCCTTTTTTCTTACCACTTTTGCAAGCAGGTTTTCTGCAGCTTTTACATATTCCGCTATAGCAAATAAAAATATCTTTTACTTTATGCCCGTCAATATCATACTTTAAAACATTGCCGCAACATAAACCGACATCATAAACATTACCGCATTCTTTGCACACAAAGTGGAAGTGAGGCTCGGTAACAGCGTCAAATCTCATCTCCGTACAATTTGTCATAATAGATTTTATTATGCCTTCTTCAACAAGTTTATTTACAGTATTGTAAACAGTTGTTCTTGATACTGTAGGAATATCTTTCAATACATTTTTATATATAGTATCAGCCGTAGGATGAGATTTTGTATTTTCAAGAAATTCCAATATCTTCCTACGTTGAAAAGTCTGTCTTAAACCTGATGATGAAAGCTTTTTTGTAATCATTACAATTTAGGATTGTATACAAATTAGAGATATTTGTCAAGGGTAACCATACCCTTAGACTAGTCTTGCTGCGCCAATCTGCCTCACTTTTAGAAAGTGAGTAAATCGCCGCCTAAGTTTGCAAGGCAAACTACAAGGGTCTTAGTCCCTTAAACCCTTTTACTTTTACCAGACGTGATAAAAGTACCAAAAGCACTGCCGCTGAGGCGGCATAAACGGCAAAACCACAAAGACAAAAAATATTAACTACAAAGGCGGATCCTTCGGCAAAGCTTCGCTTTTCTCAGGAGGACACCAGACGGCAACGGCAACAACAAAAACAAAAGGCAAAATGGATCCCCTATTACGGATTTCGGGGATGACAGACGAAACGGAAATTACGAACTTATGACGGCAATTACGAATAAGAAATTACAAATTATGAAATTAAAGACGAACGACAATTATGAATAAACGGCGAAGAGTACTATACATCTTAAATAAATTCAGAGATTAATGAATTTGAAATGAATACATAATCTTTATGTATCTTTATCCTTTCTCCATCTTTAACCAGCACGCCTTGTCCTAAAAGATTATCCAAAACTGATTTATTATGCTGACTTTTAAAAGTGTCAGCACTTACCCCTTCTTCAAGCAGACGTAAGCCAAGCATTATACTTTCAGTTTCATAAAGTTTGTCATCTATATATTCTTCTTCAGTTTTTAAATCAATTCCTTTTTCGGAAAGCTCTATATACTCATCTATATTTTCAATTATTTTATATCTTTTCCTTTCAAGATATCCTGCTGCACCAGAGCCAAGTGCTATATATTCAAGATTTCTCCAATAATTGCTGTTATGCACTGCTTCTTTTCCGGATTTTGCCCAATTAGATATTTCGTAATGTACAAAACCGTATTGTGAAAGTACTTCAATGGCGGCTTCGTACATATCTCTCTGCGAATTATCATTAACTTTTAAGGAATTCCTACCGAAAACAGTATTTTCTTCAACTGAAAGAGGATAAAGAGATATATGAGAGCTGTCAAATTTTATTGCCGTTTCAATATTATTTTTCCACTCATCAATACTCTGACCGGGAAGACCATATATAAGATCTATGCTTATATTTTCAAAACCGGATCTTTTTGCATATTCAAAAGCATTTTTAAAAATATTGAAATCATGTATTCGCCCTAAATATTTCAGATCCTTATCATTTGGCGACTGCAGCCCTATACTCATCCTGTCAACACCGTAGTCTTTCAAAAGTTTAAATTTTTCAATATCGGCAGATTCAGGATTAACTTCAAAAGTAAACTCTTTTATATTTGAAAGAATAAAACTATTTTTAATAATCTTAAGAAGTTTGCGGATTTGCTCCAATGATAAAACGGAAGGAGTTCCGCCGCCTATATATACAGAATCAACAACTCTGCCTTTATATATCTCGGCCTGTTTTGATAAAGCATTCAAATAGATATCAGCTTTTTCACTATTATATTTCTGTGAAAAAAAATCACAATAAAAACATTTTTGCTTACAGAAAGGAATATGAATATAAAGTCCTGTCATTATTTTCCAAAGTAAAGAAGCGTCATCCCTTTACCGGAATGACGCTTCTTTACATATTTATTTTTTTACTGTTTAGATACTATGTTTGCAACTTTGGCTGGATCTTTAAAAAGTTCCGCTACACCGCCGATAGATGCCGTAACTCCTGTTGTTTCAAGCGGTAAAAATATTTTTGTAGCCTTACCGTCAGCTACTTTCGTAAGAGCTTCAAGATATTTTATTGCAATAAGGTCATTTGTAGGATTGCCTTCGTGAATTGCCTTATAGACCATATCTATCTGATACTTTTCAGCATCGGCTACTTTTTTTATAGCCTCAGCTTCACCGGCAGCTTCAAGGACTTGTTTTTCTTTTGTTGCTTCGGCTTCAAGTATAACAGCCTGTTTAGTACCTTCGGCTTTAAGGATTGCTGCCTGTCTTAAACCCTCGGCTTCAAGAATATTTGCTCTCTTTTCTCTCTCTGCTTTCATCTGTTTTGACATCGCATTGGTTATATCCTGCGGCGGATCTATTTTCTGTATTTCAACTCTTGTTACTTTTACTCCCCATCTGTCAGTAGCTTCATCCATAACTACTCTAAGCTGGGAATTGATCTTTTCTCTGGAAGTAAGTGTGCTGTCAAGTTCCATATCACCTATAAGATTTCTAAGATTGGTCTGGGCAAGTTTTAAAGCTGCTAAAGCAAAGTTTTCAATATTGTAAACGACTTTTACCGGGTCAGTTACCTGAAAATAAATGACTGCATCAACTACTACAGAAACATTATCTTTTGTAATGACGCTCTGAGGCGGTACATCAATAACACGCTCTCTCATATCAACTCTTATCATTCTTTGAAATATAGGAATGATAATATGAGGGCCTGATGAAAGAGTGCTTGTATATTTACCAAGTGTTTCAACCAGTCCCTTTTCATACTGATTAACAATTTTTATTGAACTTGAAATAAAAACAACAACAAAAAACGCAATTATAGCTATAAGCATTTTATACCTCCCCTATTTTATTCATATTTTTTTACAAAAACTTTAGTTCCGCTGACGGATTCGACCCTGACTTTTGTTTCAGTTTCAATTTCAGTATCGGATTCCGCAAGCCATATTTCACTTTGAACTTTTACGAAACCGGATTTTGGCGGCATTATTTTTTCAACAACTACAGCTTCCGTTCCTATCAAAGCATCAACATTTGATTTTATAGAGCCTTTATTCTGCTTTGCAAGCCACTTTTTAAAAAAAGGTCTTATTGCAAAAATAGAAGATAAAGACACTACAACAAAAACGCCGAATTCCAACCAGTTGGAAATATTAAAATATGCTACAGCTGCTGCTGCAAAAGATCCGATCGCAAGACAGGAAAAAAAGAAAACACCAGGTGTCACAATCTCTATAATTATAAGTATGATCGCAACAATTACCCATGTTACTAAAGTCATTTTAAGCCTCCTTCTATATTTATTCTATTTGATGGAGTCTACGCTTTTTAAACTATTGATATCCAGAACACGCTTTTCTTTTTATTTAATAATGTCTTTTCAAAATTAATTAGATAACTCTCCAGCGTTTTATAGGCCAATACAAGAATAAAGCTTCACCTTTAATATATTTGTCTTTGACCGGACCGAAATAACGTGAGTCAAATGAATAATCTCTATTATCTCCCATCATCATATATGTACCTTCAGGAACGGTAACAGGACCGAAATTATCTCTTATGAAATTTGCAGGAATAGATGTAAACTTCCCTGTCTCCCAAGCTTTTTGATACTCTTCCGCACTTTCAAAAAGGTTAAAACTCTGAAACAAATTTGAATCAAAATGATTCACATAAGGCTCATCAGCAGGAATTCCGTTAACATAAAGTTTTTTATCTTTGACTTCTACCTTATCACCTGCAACAGCAACACATCTCTTAATATAGTCTTTTTTAACTCCGGATTCTTTTTCTGAAATAGTCAATCCTTCAGGCGGACATTTGAATACTATTATTTCTCCAGGCGAAACTTTTCTAAGAGCTGCAAATCTTTTCCCATCGCTAAAAGGTATATGAAAGCCATAAATAAATTTATTTACAAAAAGATGATCACCTTCATAAAGCGTATTCCTCATACTTCCTGAAGGGATCTTAAAAGCCTGTATAAAGAAAAACATTAAAAATGACGCTATTATTAATGCGGTCCAGCCAGTATCTACCCAAGAATAGACATTTTTGAATATACTTTGTGCAACTTTGCTCTTAAAAAATTCTTTTATAAGCTGCATAAACATAGCCACACAGAAAAGAATGCAGCCAGCGATAAAAAGTTTAACTTCCATTTCTCTCTCCGTTATTCATCAATTTTTAGAACAGCCACGAATGCTTCAGGCGGTATTTCAACTTTTCCAAACTGTCTCATTTTACGTTTTCCTTCTTTCTGTTTTTCAAGAAGTTTACGTTTTCTTGTAATATCTCCTCCATAGCATTTTGCAAGCACATCTTTGCGCATGGCTGATATATTTTCTCTTGCTATTATTTTATTATTAACTTTCGCCTGAATCGGTATCTCAAACATATGTCTTGGAATAATGCCTCTGAGTTTTTCAGTTAAAAAATGTGCCACGGTTTGTGCCTTATCTTTATGAACGATCACTGAAAAAGCGTCAACAACTTCTGAATTTATCATTATTTCAAGTTTTACCAAATCACCTTGCTGAGGTTCGATATGTACATAATCAAATGATGCATATCCTTTTGAAACTGATTTTAGTGCATCATAAAAACCGACAATGATTTCAGCTAGCGGCAAGTGATATTTCAACACGACTATCTTGGCATTTAAATACTTCATTTGTATTTGTTTGCCTCTTCTCTTCTGGCAAAGTTCAAACAATGCACCGAGATATTCTACAGGAGATATTATAGTAGCTTCAACATAAGGTTCCCATGTCTCTTCAATATCCGCATTATTAGGGAATTTTGCGGGATTATCGATAGTAAGCATCTGTCCTTTTGTTTTAACTTTATAAACAACGTTTGGCGATGTAACCAAAAGATTAAGTCCGAACTCTCTTTCAAGCCTTTCTTTTACTATTTCAAGATGCAAAGATCCGAGGAAACCGCATCTAAAGCCAAAGCCGAGCGCTACAGAAGTTTCGGGAAAATAAACAAGTGATGAGTCCGACAGCCTTAATTTTTCCAAAGCGTTCTTAAGCCCGTCATAATCAGATGTGCTGAACGGATAAAGACCGGCAAAAACAAAAGGATTTATTTCTTTATAACCCGCATGAGGATGTGTCGTAGGTCTTTTGCTTTCTGTAATGGTATCACCTATCTTTATATCGTGTATATCTTTTATACCGGCAACAAGATAACCGACTTCTCCGGAAGAAAGCTCATCAGCTTCCACCATTCTTATTTTCATATAACCGACTTCAATAACTTCATATTCAACATCTGAAGCCATAAACCTTACTTTCATTCCTTTTTTAATAATACCGTCAAAAACCCTTATTATGACTATGACCCCTCTGTATGAATCATAAAAAGAATCAAATATCAATGCAGATAAAGGTTCATCTTTAGAAATGGCAGCAGGAGGAACATTAGCTATTACTGAATCAACAATTTCACCTATACCTATGCCTTCTTTGGCGCTTGCAAGTATGGGTTCAGCATCGACCTCAAGACCTTCTTTCATTTGTTCATAAGCACTGTCTACGTCAGCCGTAGGGAGATCGATCTTATTTATTACCGGAATTATTTTCAACTTTGCGTTCTTTGCAAGCATTGTATTGGCAAGTGTCTGTGCTTCCACACCCTGCGATGCATCAATAACAAGCAATGCACCTTCACAAGCTGCAAGAGCTCTTGAGACTTCATAAGTAAAATCCACATGTCCGGGAGTATCAATAAGGTTTAAAATATATTTTTTTCCGTTCTTATCTTTATAATCCATTCTGATCGCTTTGGCTTTAATTGTTATCCCTCTTTCCCTTTCAAGCTCCATACCGTCCAATATCTGTTCTTTCATTTCCCTTGTTGAAATAGTTCCGGTATATTCAAGCAGCCTGTCCGCCAAAGTGCTTTTTCCATGATCGATGTGAGCAATAATACAGAAATTTCTTATATTTGACACTTTCTCTTTATCCTTTTTTCACCTAGATTATATTTCTTTCATTTCAATACTTTGCAGTATTTTATAAATCTCTTCTCTTTCACCGCATTCTAATATTTTTTTAGCAGCTTTTTTTGCATCGCTTAAAGTTATGCTTCGTATAACTTGCTTTATTTTTGGGATCTGTGCAGATGAAACACTGAACTCATCCAGACCGAAACCAAGTAAAATAGGAGTATAGCTCGGATCACCGGCCATTTCGCCGCACATTCCGACATCTATGCCAGCCTTGTGTCCCTCGTCGATTATTTTCTTTATAAGTCTTAAGATAGCAGGATGCAGCGGATCATAAAGATTTGCCACGTTTTCATTTACCCTGTCAACAGCCAGTGTATATTGGATCAAATCATTCGTTCCTATTGATACAAAGTTTAATTCTTTAGCAAGAGAATCCATTATCATCGCTGCTGAAGGAACTTCTATCATTGCTCCGACTTCAATATCTTCATCGAATTTAATTTTTTCATTCCTTAGATCATTCTTTACTTTTTCAAGTATTTTATTGGCTTCCCTTAATTCCTCAATACCTGATATCATCGGATACATCAGCCTTATTTTGCCTTTAGCGGAAGCACGAAGGACTCCTCTAAGCTGATCTATAAATATATCCGGATATTTCAAACAAAGTCTTATCGCCCTTAAACCCATAAAAGGATTTTCTTCAGCCGGCATGTTTAAAAGTCCAAGTTTTGCAAGTTTATCCCCGCCGAGATCGACTGTCCTGATTATCGTAACAGCAGGAGAGATATCATTAACAACTTTAGTATAATTTTCAAAATGTTCTTCTTCTGTGGGCATACTATTGCGGTTAAAATACATAAACTCCGTTCTATATAAACCTATGCCCATAGCTCCATTGTTTAAAACCATTTTAGTTTCATCAGGATTATCAATGTTTGCATATATGAGAACTCTGTGTTCATCAAGAGTTTCTGCTGGAAGATCTTTAAGTTTCTTAAGCTCTTTGTTTTTTGCGGACTGAATCTCAAACTCTTTCTCATATTTTTCGATAATATCTTCGGTTGGGTTAAGAATAACTTCACCATTATTTCCGTCAACAATAATAGTTTCTCCGGAACGTACCTGTGAAGAAATTGTCCTTAAGCCTACAACTGCCGGAATTTCAAGACCCTGTGCAACAATTGCAGTATGCGATGTTTTTCCACCAATATCCGTCACAAAACCTTTTACAAATTTTTCTCTTATTGCAACGGTATCTGCAGGCGTAAGATTATGAGCAACGACTATTGACTCTTTATCAATGCTTGAAAGAGCTTTTTTCTGTTTCCCTAAAAGGTTGCCGAGTATTTTTTTACCGACATCTTGTATATCTTGTTTTCTTTCACGGAAATACTCATCCTCTATGCTCTCAAAAGAACGAATGATTTTATCTAAAACCTTAAAAATAGCATATTCGGCATTTGTACCTTCTTCTATCATTTTAACCGTATCTTTTTTCATGACAGGATCATCAAGAATAAGAAGGTGCACATCAGCTATTTTCGCATAATTCTCGCCGAGAACATCATTTATCTTGCTATAAGTTATCTGAAGTTCAGACCGGGTCTTTTCTATCGCAGACTCAAAACGTTGAAGCTCTGCATCCCTAGCATTTTTCGGGATCTCCTTATGAATAAGAAAGAAATCATCGTCCTCAAGTAAAAAAACCTTACCTATCGCAATACCTGAAGAAGCTGCGACTCCTTTCAATACAAGATTTTTTTTATTCTGCGACATTATTATTTACCTCTGCTCCAAAAATTCTGAATTAAAAAGATTCTCTACTGCCGATAATACTTCATTTTCATCAACACCGTCCGCGATAAATTTTAATTCACTGCCGGGACCGGCTGCTAAAGTTAAAACTCCCATAATACTCTTTGAATCAACTTCAAAGTCGTCCTTAATTATTTTCACATTCGACTTAAACTTTGCAACAGTCTGCACAAGCAAAGCAGCAGGTCTTGCATGGAGACCCATTTTGTTGGAAACCTTTATAATTTTCTCTTTCATTTCATATTCCTAAATAAGACATTATTATACATATCAAGATTATTGAGTAAAACATAAATGTTGCACTGAACCGACCCAATATAATTGCCGGGACAAGAACTGCACCATAAACAACAGCATCCGGAATAAATGTTCCGAAAAAATTAGCATTCAACGGCGCAACTCCAAATACTTTAAAGTAAAAAAACATTGAGAAAATGACAAATATGAGTCCTGCATATCGCATCATTTCCCACAAAAACTTAATTTCAAGCTTTGAGATCATATTAATGCTGTCCTTATCCAATCTAAAACTTATAAACATCAGCCAATATCTGAAAGGAATGTGGACAATATTATAAGAAAACAAAAAGAACACTGGAACGAATACACTATAACTTGCAAAATCAGAAGGAAGAACCCGGGCAAACAATATTATTAAGAAAACGCATATAAATGACAGAAAAGGTCTCAGAGTTCCCCAAAAAAATGAATCCCCTATCGCAGCAAGAGAACCGGACATAGAACTTTTTATTTGATTAACACTTTCCGGCGGCATTTCACCCGTTGATATCCTCTTTTCCATATTTGAAGTAATAGCAACTATAGCATTTGCCATATATGGATGTGTATTAAAAAAGCTTATATGTCTTAAGAAAGCACGTCTTCTTTCATTTTTATCCGTATATATCTTATCCAAATATGGTTTAATAACGAATAAAAAACCGATATTTTGCAGTCTCTCAAAATTCCATAAAGACTGTATAAAAAAAGCTTTGATGAACATTTTGTAATATATTTTATTCATTTATTTATAAAAGGGATTTTTATATTCCTGAAATTATACAAAACAGCTCCAAAACCCAATATAGGTAAAAGATACCAGGCTTTTTTAAATCCCATTATTACAAAAGCCGGTAACTGTAAATAAATGCCTTGGAATATCCAGCCTCCGACGACCATTACAAGAAGATAAAACAAATAAGCTCTTAAAAGAAAGAAAAACAGACCGATGAAAATGCCGATGTTTATCCTGTTTTCTTTGTTTCTTTTTACTCCTATTTCCACCCAGCGCATAATTTTTATATTGAAATTTCTTCCGGCAATATCTATTTCCTTATAAAAATAGGCAAACGGGATTGCCAGAATAAGACCAAGTATTCCGGCCTCATTTACTCCGGGGAAAAACTTACATGCCCAATATACCGACAATATACTTATTGATGAAATATCTACAGGAACTGCTACTCCCATCGGAATCGCATTTATCCATACCATTTCAACTATCATTCCTATCCAAAGACCAAGATTTATATCTCCCATTAAAAAACCAAACAGAGGAGCACAAAATATCGGTCGGCATATCATAAACTGACCGAATGCCGTAATATCAGTACTGCACAAACACGCAATCAATGCGAAAATAAAAACACTTTCTATTATCATATTTATTTAAACTTAATAAGTGTTTCTAAAGAAAAAGATAATTTTCCTTTTGAAGCAATTACGCTTTTTATCATTGGAACGACTACAGTTCCTTGATATGTTTTCTCATATCCGTTCTCAGAATTTGAAACAGTTTCAACAGGACATACAAACATATCACATTTTTTAGAAAAGTTGATTTCTATTTCAAAATTAAAGAAATCATCGAATCTTTTCCAAGAATCTATACCTCTCAGTTCTGCCGTGTCATTATCTGTCTTTGATGAAAAAGCAAAAACTTGTTCAGGAGCAAAGCATATTTCGAGTGATTCATAAGAATTATTATAAATTTCATATTCCGTTTTATATCCGCCGGAAGTATTGGGAATAATCGTTTTGATTATTTTTATTTCTTTGCCTTTTACCTTTCCGCTTCTCTCAAGAATGAGTTTGCTTCCTTTCACTTTTGCAGTATATTCGCCGGACACAAAATCGCCAAGTTCTTCATATCTTGAGAACAGATAGTCATCATATTGAATACCTTCTGGAAAGAAATGATCTACAAGAGACGAACGCCTGTAGTTGTCATAAACCAAATATTTATCAAGCCCTGCTTCTTTAACTTTAACGGCATCACTGTGTATAGTCTGGACTTCTTGTTGTTCATCACTTGCAAGAACAGCATTATGAATATTTTCTCTAAGCTTTTTATGGTATGATTCATACCTTCTTGTAAGCGTATCCAAAATATTTTGATTTATCTTAAACATATCCCATTCAAAGATTGTACCACCGGCAGAAGGTTTTACGTAAATATTCTGTATTTTACTTTCATAAAGATACTCATCTTTTGTATCGCAGTCAAAATCCGTAATATTCCAGGCAGCTTTTTTGAGCATAGCTTTATTATATATTCCTTCAGCTTTTAGAAGTGAATTATAAACTGCATTTCTCAAATGCGGAAGATAAAGTCCTCCGAATACTCCATGCCAATAAGCACAATTGCACTGTCCTGCATAGAGTTCATCTATTGCGTTTTTAGGCAAAGTCTTTTTCTTGTCAGCATATTTTTTAATTTTATCGCTTACATAAAGCATCTTCTTATGCATATTATTTGATTCTTCATATTTTGTAAGAAAATTGCGCCAAAAACCGCCGTGAAGGAATGTTCTTATTTCATTATCTCCTCCATATCTATTAAGGACTTCTTCAAATTTCTGCTGTGCAATGCTTGGGAGAGACCATTCTGACATTTCAAAATATGATGCACAGGGAAGATAGACTCTTCCTGATGAGCGCTGACTTTTCATAATATCGGAAAAACTCACTGTTTCAACAATATCTGAGTTCTCTTCTATTGCCGTAAGGAATTTTTCAAGCCAGCCATTTTCATAAACATGTTTATTTGTACCAGGCCACATACCGAATTTTTCCCCGTCATCAGCCATAACAATAACAGGAGAAGTATCAGGATTTTTAGACACAAGCTCTCTAAAATATTCAATTGTGCGTTCAACATCCTGAAAAGGGACTAAATATCTCATCTTCTGGCTTATTGGAAATATATTGAGGCATTCACCCTGTTCTTCGCTCGTATAGTAGCCGTTTAATTTATCAACATCCATTCCAGACGCGGCAAAATGAGCGTCGTCAAGAACTGTATATTTAATGCCGCTTTCAACAAGCACTTTTACAAGGCTTGGTTCCCATACACGTTCCGCAAGCCATATCCCGTCAGCTTCACAGCCGAACTTATTTTTAATATAATTCGTCATCTTAGTTATCTGTCCGACCTTATCTCTATCAGGCAGAGAAGACATAATAGGCTCATAATATCCGCCTGATAATATTTCAAGATTGCCGCTTGAAACAAAATTTTTAACATTTTTTATATATTCCGGATGTTCTTTTTCAAGAAATTCCCAGATCATTCCGCTTGCATGAAGACTCCATTTTATTTCAGGATGCTTTAACATTACCTGCATAAAAGGTTTATAGGCAACCTGATATGCTTTTTCAAAAACCCAGTCGAAATTCCCTACCGGCTGGTGATTGTGTGCGCAAAAAATAAACTTTACTTTACCCATTTACTTTCCTTACCTTTTTATATTCTTTTTCTATAAGAGGAATAACATTAACTCTTTCATCTGAAGGAAGCACTCTGCCTTCAATCTCTACACCTTTTGTATATATTGCATAAAGTTCTTCTATATCTTTATCATCGACTGAAAGATTGCATAAGAGCTGTCTTTTACCATGTACAAAATGCATACCGCCTATATTAAGCGATTTGATATCCACACCGTTCTCTATCATATACAAAATGTCTTTAGGGTTTGCGGCAAGCATCATAACTTTATCTTTATCATATTTTCCTGCGGAAACTGCTGCAATAGTGTCTTTAACCGTATTAACCTCAAGTTCAATACCGCTTGGAACAGCCATAGCCATAAGCATCTTCTGCATATCGTCCGTCGCCGCAGAATCCGAAACAACAACTATTTTATTAACATCTATGTTTTTGAGCCAGCCCTGCACGATCTGCCCATGCACAAGTCTGTCATCGATCCTTACTAATACTATAGGCATTAAAACCTCTTTATTTCATTCTTTCAAGTAAAAGCTTCTTAACATTTAATATGCTTTTTTGTCCGTCAATCAAAACTTTTTCAGCAAGCTCTGATGAATTCTTCATTGTCTTACTTGCAAAAATAGCCGATAAAATCATCGGCAGATTTACTCCGGCTAGAACTTCAGTATTAAAAGCTCGGCACATTGGTGCAGATGCATTGCAAGGAGTACCTCCTATCATATCGGTAAGTATAAGTGTTCCGTCATCATCACTAATACTTTTCAAAAGAGTTTCTATTCTTTCCTGCATTTGAGCAAGACTGTCATTAGTACATCTTTCTACGGCATAAAGATTCGGCTGCTTACCGGCGATCAGTTCCGCACTGTTAAGCAGTTCCTGAGCGAGTTCTCCATGCGCAACAATTACAATTTTTATCATTTTTTGTTTTCCTTAATTATCTTAATTAATGCCTTTGCCAATTTATCTGAATCGTGGCGCGCATAAATCTCATCAGAAAACAATTTGGCTTTAACAGTTTTAATATTTGTTTTATCTAATTTTACCTGATAAGCTCCATATTTTTCATAACGTTTTGCCAGCCTTTCAGGGATCTCACCGCTATTAGCCAAAACACAGTCTATTATGCCTTTATAAGAGTGTTTTTCTATTGCTTCAATATGCTCTGAAAGCCTATATTCATCAGTTTCTCCGGGCTGTGTCATTATATTTGCTACATATATCTTATATGCACCTGAATCTTTTATCGTTTCAGAAATCCCATCAACTAAAAAATTAACTATGATTGATGTATACAGAGAACCGGGACCAAAAATAATTATATCGGCATTCTTTAACACTTTTATTACATCAGGATGTGCCGGAGGACTTAAAGGATTCAGTGATATCTCTTTTATCTTTTCTTTAGATTCAGATATCTTACTTTCTCCGCAAATATGCTTACCGCTTTCAAGTTCAGCTTCCAATACTACGGAAGCAAGAGTAACCGGTAAAACTTTCCCGCGAATGGCAAGAACCTCTCCACTATTGGCTATGGCATTATCAAATCCGCCGGAAATCGCAGACATTGCAGTTAAAAAAAGATTTCCGAAAGAATGACCCGACAAAGTTCCTTTTGCGGGGAATCTATACTGAAACAAACGCGACATCAAACTTTCTTCTTCTGAAAGAGCTACAAGACAGTTCCTGATATCTCCGGGAGGTAAAACTCCAAGCTCATTTCTTAGTTTTCCTGAGCTGCCGCCGTCATCGGCTACATTTACAATAGCCGTTATATTATTATTGTATTTTTTCAGCCCTCTAAGCAGCGTGGATAATCCTGTTCCACCGCCAATCGCAGCTATTTTAAGATCTCTCATCATTTTCCGCGTAATACATCTCTGTGATTTAGTTTAACTTTATATTTTTTTTCTTTTAGAAACCTTGTAAGTTTTTCTGCGGTATAAACCGAACGATGCCTTCCACCTGTACATCCGATGGCAATCGTTAAATAACTTTTACCTTCTTTGATATATCCCGGAAGTGTAGTTTCAATAAGTTTTGAGAATAGATCAAAGAAAGTTCCAAACTCTTTTTGTTTTTGAATATACTTTTGAACCGCTTTATCCCTTCCTGTTTTATATTTCAATTCGTGCACATAGTTCGGATTAGTTATAAAACGTACATCAAAAATTATATCTGCATCTGTAGGAACACCGTACTTATATCCGAAAGAAATCACGGAAATATTCAAATATTGTTTACGAATACCAGATCCCGTAAGTTTTGAAATAGTATCTTTAAGTTCTCCGATAGTCATATCGGAAGTATCTACAACTTCATCGGCAAGTCCAAAAACTTCTGCGATGACTTTTCTTTCAAGTTTTATGCCTTCCGATACAGATTTCCCTAAAGGATGTTTACGGCGTGTTTCGGAATATCTCCTTATAAGTACCGAATCTGCAGCATTAAAAAAAACTATATTGTACTTTATCTTTTTTCTTCTAAAAAAATTTAATATATCTTTGAAAGATCCAAGAGTTTCTCCTGCTCTTGAATCTATGCTTATAGCAACATTTCTATACTTTTCAGGATTTTTCAGACATATTTCCACAAAATCCATAACCATCTGAAGCGGCATATTATCTACGCAGATATAGCCGAAATCTTCAAAAATTTTCAGTGCCTGGCTTTTTCCGGCACCTGACATCCCTGATACTATGTAAAATTTATTTAGCATTTTTCTCCGCTATCTCTTTTTTTATGCGCTTATTTAGACCCAGTGCTGTAAAATGTCCTTTATTTTTAAGTCTCTGATTAAGACTTGCAGTTTCTACTAAAATTGCAAGATTCCTTCCTGGACCTACCGGAATAGTAATTTCAGGAACTTTAACACCTAAGAATTCCGTGAAATATTCTTCTATACCGACTCTTTCATAAGTTTTTACACTTTCCCATTCCTCAAGCCTTATTACAAGTTCAATTTGGGATTCATCTAAAATATTTCCTATTCCGAAAAGGTTTTTTATATCTATTATGCCAACACCTCTTACTTCAATAAGATGTTTTGTTATCTCAAGCCCGCTTCCGACAAGAGTTCTTCCCGATCTCTTTCTGACATTAACAATATCGTCAGCAATAAGCATATGCCCTCTTTTAATAAGCTCTAAAGCACACTCAGACTTTCCTATCCCGGCTTTACCCATTATTAAAACACCGAGTCCGTAAACATTAGTAAGAACCCCGTGTATTTTTATGGACGGAGCCAGTTTACCGTCAAGATAATAAATGAGATCTCCTATAAATGAAGATGAGTTAAGAGAAGTTTTTATAAGAGGAACTTTCAATTCATTAAAAATTTCCAGCATTGACTCAGACGGCTTCAGATCTCTTGTTAAAATACAGCAAGTTGCATTTTCATGAGAAAAAAGTTTACGCAGAAGTTCATTCTGTTTCTCAAGCGTAAGACTGTTTAGATATGTATGTTCACTGATGCCTATAACCTGGGTTCTTTCATAAGGAAAATGCTCAAAATACCCGGCAAAAGCAAGACCGGGCCTGTTAATGTCGGGAACTGTTATTTTTCTTTCAAGTCCTTCAGCTCCGGCTATAAGTTCAAGTTTTAAATCTTCGCTTTTGTCTTTAAGCAAAATACCGACATTTAAAACCGGCGACATTAATAAGAATCCTCTTGCTGTATTATTTTCACTACTTCTTCTACGGTTTTTGCATCCCTTATCGCTTGTCTAAGGAATTTATCCTTAAAAAGCCTGGAAATTCTTGAAAGGGCTTTTAAATGCTGTCCGGCAACTTCAACAGGACCTACCAAAAGGAATATTATATGGACTGGTTCGCCGTCGAGAGAGTTAAACTCTATACCCTTGTGCGATATACCCAAAACTCCTACCTGTTCCTGTAAAACATCGGTTTTTCCATGAGGAATTGCAACTCCCTGTCCTATACCGGTCGAGCCGAGTTTTTCTCTTTCCAGAACGACTTCAATAATTTCGTCCGTCTTTTTAACTTTTTTTGTCGTCTTTAAAACTTCCACAAGCTCAACAATCGCAGATTTTTTGTCTGTGGCTTTTAGTTCCACGATAACTGCTTCCGGGCTTAAAAAATCCATAATTTTCATCTGTCTTTTCCTCCGTTGTCTTTTGCCTTATTAAAACTTTTTTATTTTACATTTCAGGTTCGAGAAGAACCAAATAACCGCTGTCATTCCTGTAAAGAACATTTATTTTTTCCGTTTTATCGTGTAGGAACATATACACCTTGTAGCCAAGCCTGTCCATATCTTCAATCGCTTCTTCAATTGTAACAGGCTTTACATCAAATCTTTTAATTTCAGAAATTTTAGTTCTGGAATCTTCCATAGTATCATAAGAAAACACTTCTTCAGCTTCTTTCTTTTTTTCTTTGGATAGCTGTAAATTGCCTTTTCTGTGTGATTTAGAGATTTCTTTCTGTTTTCTGAGCTGCTTTTCAAGTTTATCTATAGTAAGGTCTATAGAAGCATACAGATCAGGAGACTCTTCTTTCACACGGAAAGTAAGTTTCCCAACATGAAAATTAACTTCGGTTATCTGTCTGTTCTTCTCTACTGACAAAATAACATGAACCCACACATCATCACCATCATAAAATTTTCCGGCTTTAGAAATCTTCTTGCGGACATAGGAATCAATTGCATTTGTAAGTTTCAGATGCCTTGCCGTAATGTTAATTTGCATTTTCCTCTCCTTTATACTAAATTAGACAAAATTTTAAAAACATTTTCAATTTTTAATGCTTTTTACATTTTAAAATTATCACCCAAGTAAACTTTTCTTGCCTTAGGATTTTCCAAAAGTTCTTTTGCATTTCCCTCCAACAGAATCTTCCCTTCATAAATTATATATGCTCTGTCTATAATTTCCAGAGTTTCTCTGACATTATGATCTGTAATAAGTATCCCGAGCCCCCTTTCTTTAAGCTTTTTTATTATCTTCTGTATATCATCAACAGTTATTGGGTCTATTCCTACAAAAGGTTCGTCTAAAAGTAAAAATTTAGGATCATTTACAAGAGCCCTTGCTATCTCTAATCTTCTTTTTTCACCGCCTGAAAGCGTTACACTCAACTGCGGGCGTAATTTTGTAAGACCAAAATCTTCTAAAAGTCTGTCAACTTTTTCTTTCTGTTGTTTTTTAGGAATAGGCAACATCTGTGCTATAGCCTTAAGATTATCTTCAACGGTAAGACCTCTGAAAATAGACGGCTCTTGCGATAAATAGCCCACTCCTGCCCTTGCTCTTTGATACATAGGCCAATTCGTTATTTCAGTATCATCAAGATAGACACTTCCGTCATAAGGCTTTATTAGACCGACTGTCATGTAAAAAGTAGTCGTTTTCCCGGCTCCATTAGGACCTAACAAACCAACTACCTCACCCTGTCTGACATTAATGCTTACGCCATTAACGACCATCCTGTATTTATACTTTTTAAATAGTTCTTTTGACCTGAGTATCATTGTATTTCATCTTCCATTTCAACGGTTCCTTTCACTTCACCGTTCATAATTATTTTTTTATTCTTTTCTGAATTGCAAAATATCATTGTATCAGCTTCATAAATGCCGTTCCTGCCGTCATAATTGACATCAGCCAAAGGACGTTTTATATCCTTCTTCATTGTAACGCTTTCTGTTTTTTTATCATAAACGGCATTATCCGAAAAAATGCTGCCGGATGATGTAATAACTTCAACATCTTTATATGCGCTAAGCGTCTCAAGATGCCTGTCTATATAAACTTCCTGTGCCTTCAGAACAAGCGGAGAACTCGAGCTTTTCATATAATATTTTATTTTCGCATTACTTCCCCACAACTTTCCTTTTTCCGTATTGGCATCATATTTTGCAAAATTTCCATAAGCCTCTAAAGGTTCATCTTCATCTGTTTTAGAAAAAAGTTTAACCTTACCTTCTGCAAAAACAATATTATCTTTTTTTACATAAGTCATTTTATCAGCTTTTATCGTATTCTTACCATTAACTGCCTTCGAATTACCTTTTGAAACTATTTTTTCTCCGGTCTTTAAAATTTCCATTTCGTCACCAGTTATTTCTGTTTTTCCGGAAAGAGATTGAGCGAATACCGATACTGAAAAAATGATGATAAAAGATAAAACACTAATTGTTCTCAATGATAACTCTCTGTTTTTTAATTACTATTTTTTCTAACTTCGTATCTGCTTCAAAACCTTTTCCGTAAACGGTTTCACCCGGTCTTGTAACTTTCACATCTGTATTGCTGTAAACTATGCTTTTTTCCGCATTATAATATAAATTCGTAGTCTGCAAATGCTCATTATTTGCCGTATCTACCGTACATTTACCATGCCCTATTACATTATACGTTACAAGATCTATCTCTGCATTTTCAGTAACAAGAGTAGAAACATATTCTCCCTCTTGGTAAAACTTTACCCTTGGAAGTTTTAAAACAGCGATTTTCTTTTCTTCATCAATAATTGCTGATTCTGATTCAAGGATCATTTTAAGATTGCCGAGCTCTGTTTCAGTTATTGTGAACTTTTCTACAGCCTGTTCGGACATAGGAGGCGTTTCCTCAATAACTGTCTTTTCACTTTTGCATCCAAAAAATATAAATAAAGATGCAAAAAGAATTATATAAAACTTAGTCTTTTTTAACTGTTTTCCAACGTTCATGAAACCACACCCATTGTTGAGGATATTTTCTTATATGATCTTCCAAGACATTACTGGCTTTCTGCGTAAGGTTTATAACATCTTTATCAAAATCTCCGGAAGGTTCTATCGTCAAAGGACCGCTTACAACTGTTTTATGTCCAAGTCCTTCAATCCTTTGGTCAATACCGACAAGAACTTCAGCTCCCGTCCTTAAAGCCAATACGGCAAGTCCGGAGGGCGTCCATGCAGGTCTGCCGAAAAAGTCTACAAATACTCCCGGCACATTTGTGTCCTGATCTATAAGCATCGCTATTATCTCTCCCTTTTTCAGAGCCCTTAAAAGTTTTCTTGCAGTATCGGGAGCATCTCGTAAAATAACATTAACATTTTTGCTTGTCCTATACTTTACAAGCATATCGTTCAATTCTTTTATATATATCTTTTTTGCAACGACATTGACCGGAACACCAAAATCAGCCACAGCAGCGGCGGTTATTTCCCAGTTGCCTGTATGTGCACTTACAAAAAGTATCCCTTTTCCTTTTTTAATACCATCAATTATAAGATGTTGATTTTCAATACTTGAAATACTCTTTATAAAAGATGAATCCATTTTAGGAAAATTAACAAGTTCAAAAAAGTTCTTGCCCTGATTAATGAATATTTCTTTTGTGATCGCTTTTATTTGCGCATCAGTTTTTTCAGGGAAGCAATCTCTTAGATTCTTTTTAGCTTTATTTCTTGCATCTATGGCACAATAATATGCCAACTTTCCAAAGAATGTTCCAAGAACCTTTACGGCAAAACCGTAAGGAAATAACAAAACTGCTTTTGACATAATAAATGCAGAATAGTAATAGAATCTTCTTCTTATTTTTTTTATCATTTATATTTATCTAAAACTCTTTTCCAATCGCCTTTTGCTTTTAGTATCAAATCAATAACTTCCCTGGCTACTCCTTCTCCTCCGTTAATAGCAGATACATAATCAACATGCTTTTTCACTTCATCCATTGCGTTTTTAGGACATACGGCAAAACCAACTTCTTTTAAAACCGGGATATCAACTATATCATCGCCTATATAGGCAGTTTCTGAAGCTTTAAAACCGCTTTCATCAAGTATCGCTTCAAGAGCAGCTTTTTTGCCCATACAGTTTTGCACTAAATAATCTATACGCATACTTTCTGCACGCTGCTGTACCTGTTGCGACTCTCTTCCGGTTATCCATGCAGTTTGAACTCTTGGGAAAGTGCCTCTAAGTTCGTGATAACCAAGCCCGTCTTTAACATTCCATATTTTAACTTCTTCACCATTGTTTAAAACTATTATCTCACCGCGTGTTAAAACACCGTCAACATCACAAGCCAGAAGCTTTATATTTTTAGCTATTTTTAATATCTGTGCTTTACTTTTCATTTCCAGCATCCTCTTCTATGATTTCCGTTTTTAAAACTTCATTCTTATACTTTTGTTCCGCAGAAACCTTGCTTTTTTTAAGCCATGGAGTTATCTCTGCCGGCCTTTCTCTCATATAAGGCTTCAATAATATATTTAAAATAAAAAAAGTTACAAGCAAAACCACAAGTATTACCCCTGCAATTTTTGCATACCATGTATAAGTCGGAACCCATGGCGTTTTTTCGTTATTGTCTTTAATTATTTCTTCTTTCATTTTACCGCCTTGTCTATTGGTTTGGCTTTTTCCAATATGTTTTTGAAATATTTTAAGTCTACACTATTAGCACCGTCTGAAAGAGCCTTGTCCGGATTTTCATGCGTTTCAAGAAATAAAGCCGCCACACCCACTGCGACTGCAGCCTTTGAAAGCGGCATAACAAACTCTCTGTTGCCTGCACTTTTAGTACCAGCACCGCCCGGAAGCTGAACGCTGTGAGTAGCATCAAAAATCACGGGATATCCGGACTGTTTCATTATATCAAGACCTCTAAAATCAACAACGAGATTATGATATCCGAAAGAAGCACCTCTCTCGGTAAGAGAAAGCTGTTTATTCCCAAATCGCTCAGCCTTTTTAATTACATTAAACATATCTTCTGGTGCAAGGAACTGACCCTTTTTTATATTGATAGGTTTTCCCGTTTGTGCACAAGCTTTTATCAAGTCGGTCTGCCTTGATAAAAATGCTGGGATCTGAATCATATCAACAACTTCTGCCGCAAGTGCTGCCTGCTCTTCAGTGTGCACATCGGTAAGAACCGGAATATTTAGCTGTTTTTTAACTTTTGCAAGTATCTTAAGTCCTTCTTCCATACCCGGTCCTCTGTATGAAAGAGAAGAAGAACGGTTTGCTTTATCATAAGAGGCTTTAAAAATAAAAGGGAACTTTTGTTCAGCAGTTATTTTTTTAAGTTTTGCCGCAAGCTGTAAAGTATGTTTTTCACTTTCAATAACGCATGGACCCGCTATGACAACAAGCGGTAAATCATTTGAAAGAATTATATTTTTTCCAATTTTTATTTTTTTACTCTGCATTATTTGCTTTCCTTTCTTTTTAATGCGGCATCTATAAAACCTTTAAAAAGAGGGTGCGGTCTGACAGGTCTTGACTTAAATTCAGGATTAAATTGTACGCCTATAAACCACGGATGATCTTTTACTTCTATTATTTCAATAAAATTCTTTTCAGGATTCATGCCTGAAATTATCATTCCGCCATTTTCAAGAATATCTATAAAATCATTATTGATCTCATATTTGTGGCGGTGTCTTTCTGAAATAGTATCAGTTTTATAAGCTTCATATGCTTTTGTGCCTTTTTTAACCGTTGAAGTCCAAGAACCAAGTCTGATCTCTTCACCTTTAGCTGTTTTTGTATTTCCTTTGACCACAACTTTATTTTTTGTCTTAGGATCAAACTCCTCGGAATTTGCATCTTCAAGTTTGCATACATTTCTGGCAAACTCTATAACGGCACTCTGCATTCCAAGACATATTCCAAAAAACGGGATCTTATTTTCTCTTGCATATTTTATTACTTCAAGTTTCTTATCAATAGTTTCTTGTTCAAGTGCTCCGTCAGGTGCTATTATTGCATCAGCTTCTGAAAGCTCAGCTATCATATCTTTACTGTCGAGATCTACATATTTAATTATTACGGCAGAGGAACTGGCAAAACCTCCGTGTTTAAGAGCTTCACAAATACTTTTATATGAATCTTTCAATTCCATATATTTTCCGGCTATCGCAATCGTAACACTTGTTTTAGGGTTTATGCAGGCATCAAGCATTTCATTCCACTGCCTAAGATCTGCAGGTTTTGCTTTGACGTTTAAATATTCTAAAACCAAGTCATCAAGTTTTTCTTCATGCAGTTTTATAGGAACTTCATAAATTGAGTTTTCTACATCTCTTTCTTCAATAACCGCTTCTCTGTCAACGCTGCAGAAAAGCGAAATCTTATCCCTAAGATCATCGGTAAGCGGCTGGTCCATACGACAGACTATTATTGAGGGCTCTATACCGAGCTCTCTAAGCTTCATTACACTGTGCTGCGTCGGTTTGGTTTTCATTTCTTCCGAAGCTTTTATATAAGGAACCAGCGTTACATGTATATGCAATACATTATCTCTTCCGACATCGCCTCTAAACTGTCTTGTCGCTTCAAGAAAAGGAAGTCCTTCTATGTCGCCTACTGTCCCGCCTATTTCGACTATAAGGATCTCAAAACCATCGGCTGCTTTTTTTATATTATTTTTTATTTCATTTGTTATATGAGGGACTACTTGAACTGTCTTTCCGGCGAACTCGCCGTTTTTTTCGGCATTGATAACGGCTTCATATACCCTTCCTGCGGTTACTGTATTAAAACGGCTTGTTTCCTGATCCACAAATCTTTCATAATGTCCAAGGTCAAGATCTGCTTCCATTCCGTCAGAGGTTACAAAAACTTCACCGTGCTGAGTAGGAGATAAAAGCCCCGGATTTGTATTCAGGTAAGGATCACATTTTAGAACATTGACTTTTATACCTCTTGCTTTTAAAAGCGTGGCAAGCGATGCGGCCGTAATACCTTTCCCAAGCGAAGAAATAACACCGCCCGTAACAAAAATGTACTTCGTTTTAGAACTCATAGCAATAACCTCTCGATCTTCAAAGCATCCTCCGGGGTATCAACGCCGGCAGAGTCTTTTCCGGATATTATAACTTTTACTTTATTACCGTTTTCAAGCGCCCTAAGCTGCTCAAGACATTCAGCTTTTTCAAGAATAGATGTTTTACTTTTTGCAAATTCAATAAGAAAATCCCTTTTATATCCGTATATTCCCATATGTTTATAATATTTGACCTTTTTATTGTCCCTGTTATACGGAATGAGCGAACGGGAAAAATATAATGCATATCCGTCTTTATCAAAAATAACTTTAACGATATTAGGGTTCTTTATATCCTCTTCTTTTTTCAGAGGGAAAGCGGCTGTCACAAATTCAATTTCTTTATTTTTTTTCAGTTCTTCCGACAGAGCATCTATAAGAGCAGGATCTATTAAAGGCTCATCACCCTGTACATTTATAAATATTTTATAAGCTTTAAGATATTTTTCAGCTACATAAGCGACCCTGTCAGTACCGCTTTTACAGGTTTTGGGTGTCATAAAAACATTATGACCGAGAGCTTTTACGGCATCGTATATTCTCTCATCATCAGTAGCGACCGCAAAAAAATCAACATTTTTACATTTAAATACCCTTTCAAGCACATGTTGTATAAGGGGCTTCCCTTTTATCAAAGCAAGAGGCTTTCCCGGAAACCTGCTGGAACCGTATCTTGAAGGAATTATGACTGCGGTTTTCATTTTCATTTTTTATAAAATTCCGTTATCGTTTCATTAAGCTCCTGCGGTGAAGCCGTCGCAGTACCGATCTTTCCTACTACTATGCCGGCTGCAAAATTTGCTATCTCTGCAGCACTGACCAAATCCGCTTTTGCGGCAAGTGCTAATGTCATTGTTGAAATTACCGTATCTCCTGCACCTGTAACATCGTATACTTCTTTGGCTCTTGTAGGTATATTTGTAATTTTATTATTTGGCTGGATAAGCGTCATGCCCATTTCCCCTCGAGTGATAAGTACTGAATCTGAATTCAGTGTGTTGAGTATTCTTTTACCAAGATTTGCTATATCCTCATCGGTCTTAATATTCCTGGCATTCATACCCTCGATCGCTTCTTTTGTATTAGGGGTCATAGTGGTAACTCTTTTATATTTTTTGAAATTTTCTATCTTAGGGTCTACAGTAACAGGTATTTTATGTTTTCTGGCAAGCATTATAGTTCTTTTTAAAACCTTTTGACTTATTACACCTTTACCGTAATCTGAAATAATAACACCGTTTACTTTAGGGATAAGTTCTTCAATATTTTTTATTATTTTTGCTTCAGTCGAATGCGAAAATACTCCTTTTATTTCCTTATCTACTCTGACCACCTGTTGATTAGTGGCAATAATTCTTGTTTTTAATATTGTGGGTCTATTAGCATCATAGACAAGATATGATGAATTTATGCCTTTTTCATGCAAAAGCTCTATCATAGACTTTCCTGTAATATCCTCGCCTATAGCGCTTATTATATAGGCTTTTCCGCCTAGTGCGGTAATATTATTTGCCACATTTCCGGCTCCGCCCAGCGTTTCCGTTTCTTTTGTAACTTCAACCACAGGAACCGGTGCTTCAGGAGAAATCCTTTTGACTTTTCCCCATACAAATCTATCTATCATTGTGTCGCCGATAACTAATATCGACTGTTTTTTAAATGCAGATATAAAATTCAAAAGTTTCATCTTTACCCCGTTATCATTTAAAGATAGGTTTTATTTTTCAAATAACTGCAATAATCTTTCACTGAATCTTCAAGTTCCATAAAAGGTTGAGTAAAACCTTTACTCTTAAGTTTATCCATTTTTGCTTCGGTAAAATACTGATATTTAGGTTTAAGATAATCAGGCATTTCAATATATTCTATATTCTCAGGTTTCCCGACAGCCGCAAACATTGATCTTGCTATATCATTCCAAGTCCTTGACTTTCCGGTGCCTAAGTTGAATATGCCTGTTATTGAAGGATTTTCAAGTAAAAAGTACATAGCATCAACTACATCTTTTACATATACAAAATCTCTTCTCTGGCAACCGTCGCCATATTCGGGTTTATAAGATTTGAAAAGTTTTATCAGCCCTTTTTCGGCAACTTCATCATAATTTTTGCATATTACACTTCTCATATCACCTTTGTGATATTCATTAGGACCAAAAACATTAAAAAACTTTATGCCCGCAGCTTTTTTCATATAGTTATTATTCAGAAGCCATAGATCGAACATATGTTTTGAAAAGCCATACATATTGAGCGGTGAAAGCTTTTGAAGTTTTGAAAGATCATCATCATAACCGAACTCTCCATCACCATAAGTAGCTGCCGATGAAGCATAAATAAAAGGTATTCCTAGTTCAAAAGCCCATAAAGCCATGACTTTAGAATATTCGTAATTGTTCTTTATATAGTAATTTGCATCGGTAAGAGTAGTTGAACTGCATGCCCCAAGATGTACAATGGCTTGCGGTTTTGGCACTTGTCTGTGCGCTACAGCATTAAAAAAATCTTCTTTCTGTATATAGTCATAATATTTTTTACCGACAAGATTCTTCCATTTTTCCGAATTGTTAAGATGATCAACAACCAAAACATCTTTTATACCTTCTTGATTAAGTTTCCAAAGGAAACAACTGCCAATAAATCCTGCTCCGCCTGTTAATATAATCATTATCAAAACTCCTTGCAAATTCAAACAATCTTCCAACGCTAGATTGTATAAAACTATCATAATGTCTGTCAATCAAATAAACAAAAAATTGTTCTAAAAATAAGTATCTATATATATTATTATTATATTTTTTTAAATATTGTTATTTAGCATTAAAATATCCAAATTTTCATACAAATTATTTGTAAAAATTATTAGGAAAATATATAATACTAAAAATTCTATAAGCGAGGTTTGAAATACGACCCGAGGTTTTGGGTCGATTTTTTAATTGATTATGAAAAGAGATGATATAAGAAATGTAGCTATCATAGCTCACGTTGACCACGGAAAAACAACTGTTGTGGATTCCCTTCTGAAATTTTCCGGACAGTTTGATGTAAAAAACGATGAAGCCCAAGATACTGTTTTGGACTCAAATCCGCTTGAAAGGGAAAGAGGCATAACAATACTTGCAAAATGCACTTCCGTAAATTATAAAGGCAATACTATTAACATAGTAGACACGCCGGGACACGCTGATTTCGGCAGTGAAGTTGAAAGGGTTTTAAGAATGGTAGACGGTGCTATACTTATGGTAGATGCCGCCGAAGGTCCTATGCCGCAGACAAGATTTGTATTAAGAAAAGCACTTGCTTTAGGTTTAAAACCGATAGTTATAATAAATAAGATGGATAAACCTCACACAAATCCCAGCGGCGTTGTTGACGATGTTTTTGATCTGTTCATGAAACTCGGTGCTACCGACGAACAGCTTGATTTTCCTATTCTTTACGCTTCCGGCAGGGAAGGGTGGGCAAGCCTTGTTATGGAAGAAAAAGGCAAAGATATTGAACCTGTATTTACTACTATTCTTTCACATATACCTCCGCCGCTTGCAAATGCCGAAAAACCTTTGCAGATGCAGATAACAATGCTTGATTATAATAATTTTCTTGGACACGTAGGCATAGGCAGGATTTTAAACGGCACATTAAAAAAAGGACAGCAGGTAGCTCTGGCAAACCCGAAAGAAACAAAAATCTCAAAAGCTGTAAGAATAGATAAGTTTTTAGGACTAGGGAAACTGGAAGTTGAAGAAGCCAAAGCCGGCGATATAGTAGCAGTATCAGGGCTTGAAGGAGTTGAAGTAGGCGATACAGTATGCGGAATATATGATATTGTTCCTCTTCCCCCGCTTTCCATAGATGAACCGACAGTTTCTATGGATTTTCTTATTAATGATTCTCCGTTTGCAGGCCGCGAAGGAAAGTTCCTGACAAGCAGACATCTTAAAGCAAGACTTGAAAAAGAAGCAAAAACAAATGTCGGTTTAAGAGTTGAACAACTTGAAGGCGAAGGACGCTTTAAAGTTTCAGGAAGAGGAGAGTTGCATCTCACAATTCTTATTGAAACTATGAGAAGAGAAGGTTTTGAAATTGCCGTATCTTCCCCTGAGGTTATTTATAAAAATAAAAACGGAAAGATCTGTGAACCGATGGAATATCTCACACTTGATATAGACAGCCAGTACCAAGGAACAGTTTTTGAAATGGTAGGTGAAAGAGGTGCAAAACTTGAGAACATGGTTACTGAAGGCGACAGAATACGTCTTGAATATATAATACCATCAAGAGCTTTAATAGGTTTTAAAAATGAATTTTTAACAGGTACAAGGGGTGAAGGTATTATGCACCACAGTTTTTACGATTATATGCCTAAAGTTAATATAGACAATTTAAGAAAAAACGGCGTCTTTATTGCACTTGAGCCTGGCAAAACAACAGCTTATGCTTTGGATAATCTTCAAAGCGGCGGAATATTTTTTGTAGATCCGGGCGTGGAAGTCTATGCCGGCATGATAGTAGGACAGAATTCAAGGGATAAAGATCTGGTAGTAAATCCGTGCAAACTGAAAAAATTAAGCAATATGAGAAGCAAAGGTTCTGACGATGCCCCTATGCTTGTCCCTCCTATAAAATTCAGTCTTGAGCAAGCCGTAGAATATATCGAGCCTGACGAACTCGTTGAGATAACCCCTACATCAATAAGACTCAGAAAGAAAGAGCTTAATCATCTTGTAAGAAAAAGAGCATATAAGAATAATGAAGAGGAAATACATTAGTAAAAGCTAAAAACTGAAAATAAAAAAGGCAGAGCTTTCAAGCTCTGCCTTTTTATTTCATTTATTTATTATTCAACAACTATTTCAACTCTTCTATTATCAATTTTTCCTAAATCAGTCTTATTATCTCCTATGGAGACTTTATCTGCAAGACCGGCAAAATCTATTTTTTCTTTAGGTATGCCGTTGGCGATAAATTCATTACAAACCTCTTCTGATCTCATTCTTGAAAGTTTTTTTCTTCCTTCATAACTTCCGCCTTCTTCAGAATCGGTATGTCCTTCAATTATTATCTTCTCATAATCCAGTTTTTTTATTTCTTCTGCCTGCTCTCTTATAGTTATCTTAGCGGTTTCAACAAGCTTATAATTATCAGGTGTAAACTTCAGATTAAAAGCTTTCTGTACTTTTTGAAATCTTCTGGATGCCGCTTCTTTTGCCCTCTTGTCAAGAGCTGCTTCTTTTAATTTAGCAGCTTGTTTTTTTGCTTCTTCTTTTTCTTTCTTCAAGTTCTCCTGCTCTTTACGTTTTCTCTCTTCTTCGGCTTTTTTCTTTTCTGCAGCTGCTTCTTTTGTCGTTTTTTGAACACTCTTTTCCTTCTCTGCTGCAAGTCTTGCCTCATAAGCTGCTATTTCGGCTTCTATCTTTAGCTGTTCTTTTGTTTTTTCAACTTTTACAGGCTCTGCTGTTTTCGGTTTCTTTTTTTCGGACTCAATCTCACGCTCTTTTTCTCTTGCTTCATATTCAAGCATCTTTTCCTGCTCTGCAATCAGACGCGCTTCTTCTTTCTGTATTCTCTTCCTTTCTTTTTCTATGAGTTTTTCTTCTTTTAAAAGCTGCTTTTCAGCTCTTTCCAATTCTTTCTTAGCGGCTTTTTCTTTTGCTGCACGTTCTTTTGCAAGTTTTGCTTCTTCTTTATCCAAATCGGAGATAGCTGCCTCTTCTGCAGCTATTTGTTTTTGTATCTTTTTTTCTTCAGCTGCTGCTTTTTTCTCTTGTGTTTTTTTAAGTTTGAGTTCTTCTTTCTTTATCTTTTCTTCCTCTTTTGCCAATCTTTTTAATTCTCTTTCAGCTTCTCTTTCCAAATCCTTCTCGCTTTCAACTACTTTTTCTTCCTGAGACTGAAACTTAGCAAGAGTTGCTTTGGCTTTTTCTACTTTTTTAATCTGTTTTTCAATATATTTTTCTATTTTTCTTGAGTCTTTTTCCGCATCACTAAAAGCTTTAACAGCATCCTTTTCCTGTCTAAGTTTTTCTTTAACTATCTTTTCTTCTTGAGCAAGTTCTTCAGAGGTCGGCTCATAAAGAGAATAAAAAATATCTTCCGCATGTTGTGCTTCACGTACGGCAACTTTTGCTTCTTCTTGCATATCTTTTTCTATGCGTCTTTTATCTACAAGACTTGTTTGCAGTTGGAGAAGTTTATCTTCTTCATATTTAAGGTTATCCTCTGCTATTTCTATTTTACTCTGTCTTCTTGCCTGTTTTAGTGCAGATCTTTTTGCAACAAGATCATCTTTTCTTTCAATTTGTTTTCTTTTCCCGTCCTTTGCACCAAACATCATAAACCTTACTCCGAAACCTCCGTAAATATTATCATAACGCTCAGCTACAAAGTAACTTAAATTAGCATAGAGCATAAGATTTTCGAGCACACTATAACTTCCACCAGCTTTTACGCCCAACGCTCCTTTGCCTTCTTCACTTCCGACAATTGTAAACTTATAATCACAACCTTCAAAATTATTATTGATCTCTGGAAGTTCACCGTTAAGAAGTTGTTTATATTCCCCGTTAATATACCAACCGTATACATTATGTTTTCTGTTTATGCCCGCACCTAATCTTGCAGACATTCTGGCATAATTTCCGCTGCCAACTGTAAGATTAAGGCTCTGTGCTCCATTTTCTTTTATCTGATCATAATTTACACTTCTAATCTCAAAACCGGCATAAGGTCTAAAATCTATATCATCATTAATTCCGACCTTATATGCGCCTTCAAGGTCAAAACCCATTGTTGTTGATGTAAAATCGGCTTCTGCCACTCTATCTTCCGTAGGAAGGAAAGTTATTTCCCTTGATGTGCTATAAGAATCAAAGTTTCCTGATAAAAGCCCTTTAAGTTCCCATTTATCTTTTATGTAACCGCCGTAGAAACCAAGACCAAAGCTTTTAATATCAGCCTCATTGCCCGGTTCCTGTTTGATATCGTGCATATCATATTTACCATAAAAACCAAACATCAGGGCATTTTCTGCAAAATATCTGTCATAACCAATCATCATCCCTATTATCTTATCATTATAGTCTCCGGGAGAGGTTTCATCCTTTTTATTATTAGCGGAATTAGCTTTTGCCTGCGCCCATAGCCCGCTGCCGGCAAAATCATACTGAGAAGCATCATGTATTCTATTATAGACTTCATTACTGTCTCCGCCGAGCGCCGCACTTCTTATCACATTTGCCAAAAAATATCCCGAAGCCTGATTGAGCGCTTCTTTAATTTCCGCATCATTATTAAGCGAATCTATCGCTGTTATAATATCGTCAAGATCTGTATTTTCTTCACTGATAAGAGATAAAGCATCATATGTTACAGCCGTCGCATATTGATTTCTTGAAAGTCCATCTATAAAACTGAATCTTGTCTTTTTACCCTTACCTCTGAGCAGTATTGATATCCAATCATTGTTCCCGCTGCCGTAATTAATTGTAGCTGTTCCCAACTCCACCCTATCGTCATAAATAATTTCTCCAAACTCTCCTGAAAGATTATTACCGTAATATATAAGGTTGAATTCTTTTTCATCAAACCTTGTGTTCTTCAAAGCTATTTTCAAAATACTGGTTGTACTGCTGAGAGTTACATCACCGGAAACCAATATCTGGTCGTTTTCATTATTATTAAAAGCGGCAGTCATTTCAAGTTCGCCGTTATTTTCAAACTCAGATAAATTGATCGTATTTTTACCATCGCTGTTCATTTTTATTATTGAACCTTCTTCATTAACAAGTCTTTTTGCCGTTAAATTTGCCCCTTTGTATAAATTAAAAGTTCCGCCATTGCTTCCCGAAAGTGTTATATTTGCACTTGATATCAATGCATCGGCATAAAGATTAAAATTACCTTCGCCGCCAAAGAACATATTTATATAGTCTCCTTCGCCGCCGAACATTCCGTCATACATTTCTATGCTTGAACTGCTACCGGCAATAAAATAAGTATTACTGAAATTGCCGAGATAAACGGCATTGCTCGCACTTGAAGCAGTATTTCCTAGAAACAATGTCATACTGCTGCCGGAAACATTTTTGCTTATAAAAGACATCGAAGATGTATTGCTTTCATTGATACCTTCAATGCTTACGGCACCGCCATAACCTCCGGATTGGTTTTCTTTAAAAATAGCATTATAGAATTTAGCGGTCGAACCGCCTGTTACAGCGACCGCTCCGCCGTTTGAAGAGGCTTTGTTGCCTAAAAATTGGCTGCCAACAGAGTTTTCACTGAAGTTAAGGTTTGCTTTATTACTAAGATATATTGCTCCGCCGGCTAATGCCGATTCATTCTTTGAAAAGACTGTTCCTTCCTTATTGATAAAGTTTGCCGTTGACTTATCGATCGCTATAGCGCCTCCGGAACCGCTTTCTTTTGAACTGTTTTCAGTAAAAGATGTTAAAAGTCCGTTAAAATTTACTAATGCGGAATTAAGTATTGCAAGTGCTCCGCCGGTAGCTGAGGAAATATTATTTGTAAATTCTGTTTTATCTCCTGAAAACATAAGGACTGAACTTGATGCATATATAGCTCCGCCTCCGCCAAAAGCATAACTGTTTCTTATATCAGTATTTTTTTGAAAAGAAGCTGAAGATAAATATATGTTCAGGAACCCGCCGTTTTTACTTCTGGCAATATTATTTGTTGCGGAAATAGCAGTATCAAATGTCAAAGATGAATCGCCGGAAGTACCTCTAAGATAAAAAACACCGCCTGATCCTGCATTATTGTAATTAAATTCAGAGGTCGCACCTACACCTGCAAAAGAAATATTACTGCTTCCTGTTGAATATATTACACCGCCATCTGTAACCGCCGTATTATTCGTAAAGTTAACAGAGGCTTTAAATGCTAAATCCTGACCGCTGTCAACATATATGAAACCACCGTTTGCATTTAAGGCTCTATTACCTATTGCTGTAAGAGGATTATTAAATGTTAAAGATGAATTATTAGTTCCGGTTAAATAAAATGCTCCGCCGGATCTTGCATTATTGTAATTAAATTCAGCAGTTGAACCTGTACCTGTAAACAGAATATTCCTATCCCCTGTTAAATATATTACACCGCCATCTGTAACCGCCGTATTGCCCGTAAAGTTAACAGAACCGTTAAATGTTAAACCCTGACCGGATCCCGTATATATGAATCCACCGCTGCTTGTGGAAATATTACCTATTGCCGTAAGAGCAGAATCAAATGTCAAAGATGAATTATTATTCCCGGTTAAATAAAATGCTCCGCCGGATCTTGCTTTATTGTAATTAAAATTGGATTTTGTACCTCTAAATGAAATATTTCTATTTCCTAATAAATATATTATACCGCCATCTGAATTCGCCGTGTTACTCGTAAAGTTAACGGAACCGTTAAATGCTAAATCCTGACCGGCTTCCGCATATATGAATCCGCCGTATGTATTTATGGCTTTGTTACCTATTGCCGTAAGAGCAGTATCAAATGTCAAAGATGAACCGGAAACATTGTTCAAATAAAATACACCGCCGGAACCTGCTTCATTGTATTTAAATTCAGATGTCGCACCTACACCTGTAAACAAAATATCTCTGTTCCCCGCTAAATATATTACTCCGCCATTAGCATTTGTTGCCGCCGTATTGCTTGTAAAGTTAACGGAACCGTTAAATATTAAATCCTGACCGCCATCCGCATACATAAAACCACCGTGCATATTTATGGCTTTGTTACCTATTGCTGTAAGAGCAGTATCAAATGTCAAAGATGAATTATTATTCCCGGTCAAATAAAAAGCACCTCCGGAATCTGCTTCATTGTAATTAAATTCAGTTTCTGCTACTGTAAACGAAAGCTTACTATTCCCGGTTAAATATATTGCACCACCCTCAGCATTCACCGTATTGCTTGTAAACTTAACAGAACCATTTGTATTAGTAAAAGATAGTGAAGAGCCGCTTATGTAAAATGCACCGCCTCTCCCACTGCCGTTTATTGCTTTATTTGATTCAAAAATATTTGAAATTCCATTAAATGTTACGGCACTATTATCAGATAAATACATTGCTCCGCCGTAACCATCACTAAAATTAGTTTCATTGCTTTTCATTGTTACATCTTTATCAAAATTCAGAGAATTTCCGCTAAGATAAAGAAAACCGCCTGAATTAGCTTTGTTGCCATAAGCTCTTATATTAGTATTATCGAAATCAAGGATCAATCCACCGCCTATTTCTATTATTCCGTTACCGGCAGAAGATACATTACCGTAAAAACAAGTATTACCAGCTCCAAAAATAACTATAGAGCTTTGACCGTAAAGTACGACTCCGCTATTAGCAGTATTACTTGAAAATTCAACATTCTCTCCGGTAAAAGATAATGACGAACCTTTTATATAAAATACTCCGCCACTATTATCAGCCCGATTGTTAGTAAACAGAACAGAACCACTGGAAAAAGATACCGTAGAAGCATTTACATAAAACGCTCCGCCGGTACTGGCAGAATTGCCATCAAATATAGTATTATTGCCGTAGAAATTAACATTAGACGAATTATTTAAATATATTGCACCGCCCTCTCCCGAACGAGCCTCATTCCAAAAGAACATTGTATATTTATTGAATGTGAGATCTCCGCCATTAAAATATATTGCACCGCCCTGTTTTGATCCCCCTGAAGAATTAGTAACATAATTCACGTTAATTGTAGTACTTCCAAAAGTAACTGAACTGGAGTCGGCATAAAGAAAACCGCTCTTGCATTATGAGAATAAGGTGCCGCTACATAATTTTCAGATGCCCTAAGCTCTGTATTTTCCGAATTAAATGATGAATTCAATAAATATATTGCTCCGCCATAAAAACTTTTTCCACTTTTCCATTGATCACTACCACTACCGCCTACTGCACAATTATTTGCAAATGAAACAGAACTTGAATAAAGAAAGTCTATGGAGGAATTATTTGCATATATGGCACCACCTAGCGTTTCTCTTCTATAGGAATCACTTTCGTAATAGTATCCATTACCTCCTGTATTAACATAATTTTCGCTGAAAGTTACATCAGCATTTGAAAAGTTCATATTTGAATTATCAAGATAAACTGCACCGCCTTTGGCCTCAAAATGTACAGCATACCTTTTTGTATTTGCATTAGCATAAGATTTAGCAAAAACAATTGTGCCGGTTGCATTAATTGTGGAATAATTAGAAGCTGCTATAGAGCCTCCGTATGCAGTTCTACTAACATTTATACTACTATCTTCATATTTATTATCAGCTCTGTTCCCTTCAAAATTTACATTTGCTAAGTTAACAGTAGAACTATCAATTTTTATTGCTGCACCACTGGATTTTTCAGTAATCAATAATGCATTGTTTATTGAATAATTATATATTGATAATGTTTTTCCGCCTGACAAAATAAATCCTCTATAAAAGCGATCATTATACAAATGTTTCATATTCAAAGTTTTATTATCACCATTTATAGTTCCGCTTACGGATTGTTCCGAGTCTGTAGTCAAGTCGTCATTCGCATTAAAATTATCCGTTACAATAATATTAAAGAAAGGTTGACCAGAATAGCCTTCTCTCACATATTTTTTAAAAGTATTATAATCCCCTACATATTGCTGTCCATAAGCAAAAGAATTAAAAATTATAAATGCTAATGCCGTTAAAATAAATTTTTTTAAGTGCATATTTCCTCTTTTTGTTTTATTTATTAAAATTATAACTAAATTTGTTGAAAAATCAATAAGAAAAGATATTAGGCAATAATATAACTGTATATTTGATTTTCTTATTTATCTCAATGAATGTTTTTTCATACACAAAATAAGAATTAAGAAAATCTTTTATACGTCGTCATACAAAATTATATATATATACTGAGCTATTATTTTGAAAATGATATTTAATTTCAATGGTGGTATTCAGGGAGTTTAAATACAGATACTTATACAAAGTACGCACAATGTTAAAAAATCTGTTTTTGTTATTTAAAGAAAAGCGGCAGAGAGAATTAAAACATCTCTCTGCCGTTTTTTCACTTGTCAATTATTCAACAACTATTTCAACTCTGCGGTTTGCCGATCTTCCTTTGTCAGTATCATTAGTGTCAATAGGTAAAGTATGTGACAAACCTACATATTCTATCTTTTCCGGCGGTATTCCGTTTTTAATAAATTCTTCATAAACAGCTTCCGCTCTAAGTCTTGAAAGCTTTTTGCTTTCATCTTCATTTTCAATAGTATCGGTATGTCCTTCAATAGTGATTTTTTTATAATCCATTTTCTTTATTTCATCAGCTTGTCTGCGTATAGTGATCTTTGCTAATCCCATTAACTGATAATTATTAGGAGTGAACTTAAGATTAAAAGCTTTAAGAATTGGTTTAAACCTTCTGGCAGTCGCAATATTCTTTCTCTTTTCAAGTTCCTCTTCACTTATTTCACCTTGTTCAGTTTGTCTCTTCATAATGATTCTTGCCTGTTTGGCAGCCTCATCATCTTCTTTTTGTTTCTCGAGTGCTTCCGCTTGCTTTCTAGCTTCTTCGGCAGCAAGTGCTTCCTGTCTGGCTTTTTCTTCCTGTGCCAGTCTTGCAGCTTCTGCTTCACGTTCCTGTCTAGCCTTTTCTATTGCAAGCTGTCTTTCCTGTTCTATTTTTGCAGCTTCTGCTTCAAGGCGTTTTCTCTCTTCCATTTCTTCACGCTTTCTCTTTTCTTCTTGAAGTCTTTTTTCTTTAAGTTTTGCTTCACGTGCCGCCTTCTCTGCATTTTTCTGTTTACGTAGACGTTCTTCGGCTTCAGCCTTTAGTTTAGCTTGCCGTGCCATCTGCTTTTCTCTTTCAACTCTTGCAACTTCCGCAGCTTTAGCTTTTGCCGCAAGCTCTTCCTGTCTTTTCTTTTCCAGTTCTACAATCTTTGCCTGATTAGCAGCTTTCATCTTTTTTAACTTTTCATCTTCGTCTACTATCTTAACATTCAATTCAGTTTCAGGAGTACTTTCATCAATAATTATTTCAGTAACTTCAGAGGCTTCCTTTGCCAACCTGGCCTCATAAGCTTCTATTTCAGCTTCAATTCTGGCTCTTTCTTCTTCTTTTTCTTTCTCTCTTTCTATCTCAAGGATTTCTTGATATTTCATTTCTTCTTCTATTATCAACATTTCTTCTTTTGAAGATTTCTTTTGTTTCTTTATTTTTTCTGTTTCTCTCTTCATCTCAATATCGGCTTGTCGTTTTTCTCTTTCAAGTCTTTCTCTTTCCATAGCTTCAGCTTGCTGTCTTGCTAACAGTTCTGCACGAGCTTCTTCTTTTTCCCTTTTAAGTCTTGCTTTCTCTTCAGCAGCTCTTCTTCTATTTTCTTCCTCTATTCTTGCCTGTTCAACAGCAAGAGCTCGCTGTCTGGCAAGTTCAGCTGCTTTCTCTTCAGCAGCCCTTCTTCTATTTTCTTCCTCTATTCTTGCCTGTTCAGCAGCAAGAGCACGCTGCCTAGCAAGTTCAGCTGCTTTCTCTTCAGCAGCTCTTCTTCTATTTTCTTCTTCTATTCTTGCCTGTTCAGCGGCGAGAGCACGCTGTCTGGCAAGTTCAGCCGCTTTCTCTTCAGCAGCTCTTCTTCTATTTTCTTCCTCTATTCTTGCCTGTTCAACAGCAAGAGCATGCTGCCTGGCAAGTTCAGCTGCTTTCTCTTCAGCAGCTCTTCTTCTATTTTCTTCCTCTATTCTTGCTTGTTCAGCGGCAAGGGCCTGCTGTCTGGCAAGTTCAGCTGCTTTCTCTTCAGCAGCCCTTCTTCTATTTTCTTCATCTATCTTTGCCTGTTCAGCGGCAAGAGCCTGCTGTCTGGCAAGTTCGGCTGCTTTCTCTTCAGCGGCCCTTCTTCTGTTCTCTTCGTCTATTCTTGCTTGTTCAGCGGCAAGAGCACGCTGTTTAGCTAGTAACTCTGCACGAGCTTCTTCTATTTCTTTTTTACGTCTTTCTCTTTCTTCAGCAGCTCTTCTTCTGTTCTCTTCATCTTTCTGTGCCTGTTTGGCTGCTTCCTCTTGTTTTTTGGCTAACAATTCTGCACGGACTGCCGCTTTCTCCGCTTTAACTCTTGCTTTCTCTTCAGCAGCCTTTCTTCTATTTTCTTCATCTATCTTTGTCTGTATATCTGCTTCTGCCTGCTTTTTGGAACGTTCTATCGCTTCTGCTTCAGCAGCTTTCTTTCTATTTTCTTCATCTATCTTTGCCTGTTCAGCTAACAGTTCTGCACGAGCTGCCGCTTTCTCCGATTTAACTCTTGCTTTCTCTTCAGCGGCTTTCTTTCTGTTTTCTTCATTTATCTTTGCCTGCTTAGCTGCTTCCTCTTGCTTTTTGGCTAACAGTTCTGCACGGGCTGCCGCTTTTTCCGCTTTAACTCTTGCTTTCTCTTCAGCAGCCCTTCTTCTGTTCTCTTTGTCTATCTTTGCCTGTTCAGCAGCAAGAGCCTGCTGTCTGGCAAGTTCAGCCGCTTTCTCTTCAGCAGCTTTCTTTCTGTTCTCTTCGTCTATCTTTGCCTGTTCAGCGGCAAGAGCCTGCTGTTTGGCAAGTTCAGCCGCTTTCTCTTCAGCAGCTTTCTTTCTATTTTCTTCGTCTATCTTTGCCTGTTTGACCGCTTCAGCTTGTTTTTTGGCTAACAGTTCTGCACGAGCTGCTGCTTTTTCCGCTTTAATTCTTGCTTTCTCTTCAGCTGCTTTCTTTCTGTTTTCTTCATCAATCTTTGCCTGCTTGGCTGCTTCAGCTTGCTTTTTAGCTAACAGTTCTGCACGAGCTGCTGCTTTTTCCGCTTTAACTCTTGCTTTCTCTTCGGCTGCTTTCTTTCTGTTTTCTTCGTCTATCTTTGCCTGTTCAGCAGCAAGGGCCTGCTGTTTCGCTAATAGTTCAGCACGTGCTTCTTCCATTTCTTTCTTACGTTTTTCTATTTCTTCCGCGGCTTTTATTCTATTTTCTTCTATATTTGCTTGTTCGGCAACAAGTGCTTCCTGTCTAGCAAGTTCAGCCGCTTCCTCTTTCTCAAGCCTTGCTTTCTCTTCAGCTTCTTTTTTCCTTTTCTCTTCGTCTATCTTTGCCTGTTCATCAGCTTTTACATCAGAAGCAACAATTGCATCATATTTTTCTATCGCAAGCTGTATTCTTTTTTTCTCTTCTTCCTCAGCTTTTATATCGGCAAGTTTAGCTATTTGTAATTCTTCATTTAATTTTTTTGCTTCGGCTATCGCCAGAGCTGTAGTTTCTTCTTTTTTCAAAACTTTTTTATCTGCTTTTCTTTCTTCTTTAGCAGCTGCTTTTTCTTGCCTTCTTGTAAGTTCAAGAGCCCATAAAGTCGCTTCTCTATCTTTCAACCTGCTTTTTTGCTCAGCAGCTTTTCTTATTTTTTCAGCCTTTAGCTGTGCCTTTTCCTCAGCTTTCGCTTGTCTTCTTGCTTTAGCGGCTGCTTTTTCTTCTTGTCTTCTTGTAAGTTCAAGAGCCCTCATAGTCATTTCTCTATCTTTCAAGATACTTTTTTGTTCAGCAGCTTTTCTTGTTTTTTCAGCCTTTAGCTGTGCCTTCTCTTCAGCTTTCGCTTGCTTCATTGTTTTAGCTGCGGCGGTCTCAACATACTTTTTGGAATCCGATTTCTCTTTTAAATTAAATGTCCAGACCACACCTATATTGGCATAAAAATTGCTGTAATTAACTGCTGTAAAATAATTAATATTCGCATAAAGGCTGGTATTTTTTGCAAATATCACAGATCCGCCGGCTTTTGCACCTATAACACTTTTTCCTTCTTCCGTACCGATTATAGAAAATTTTTCATCAGTCCCTTCAAATCTGTTTTCTATTTCAGGAAGTTCGCCTTCGGCAAGATACTTATATTCGCCTCCTGCATACCATCTATATCTATTTATTCTTTTATTTATTTCTACACCGAATCTTGGTAAAATCCTGCTATAGCTCCCTTCTGAAACTATTAAATTTAGGCTGTCAGCTTTCTTTTCTTTAATTTCGCCATAGCTACTGCTTCTTAATTCAAGTCCAATATAAGGTCTTAATTTCATATCATCATTATTTAATCCTATGTTAATAGCTCCTTCTATGTCAAAACCGATCGTCATACCGCTGAAATCAGCCTCAGCTGTCCTTAATAAATTTGAAAAGCTTATTTTTCTAGAAGTATCATAAGAATTAAATGTTCCTGAAAACAAAGCTTTAAGTTCAAAATCTCTATTTAAATAGCCGCCATAAATACCCAAACCAGTATTAGTTATACCGGCCTCGCTATCTGACTGTTTAATATTGTGTTTATTATATTTTCCAAATACTCCTAGCAATACTTTTATATCGGAAAGATACCTGTCAAATCCTAGCACTATACCGCTTTCATTATCCTTATAGTTTTTAGGTGATTCTTCGTCTCCCTTATTTGTAGTAAAATTCCCTTTAGCTTGTGCCCAGATACCGCTGCTTGTATAGTCATAGCCGTCACTATCAGATATACGGTCATATATTTCATTGCTTTCGTTTTCAATTGCACCGCTTCTTACAACATTGGCAAGAAAATGACCGGACGCCTGTGTTAATGCTTCCTTTACTTTTCTCTCACCGGCTGCTTCCACGCTCATTGTGTCGATCTTATTGATTACTATATCAAGATCTGAACCAGTATCAACTATAAGAGAAAGTTTATCTAAAGTATTTGCTGTCGCCTGTTGGTTTCTGGTAAGCCCGTAAATACTCCCGAAATCTGTAGCTTTTCCGATACCGTTTATCGTAATACTTATCCACTTATTATCAGCATTCCCATAACTGAATTTTTTTCTTACAGATTCCAATAAAGCATTGTAGGTAATACTTCCGAATTTTGAATCAGGGTCTAACTCTCCATACTGAATAAGATTGAAGGTTACCTCGTCAACTCTTCTAGTTACAAGATTAAGGAAAATTTCGCTGCTATCATTTATAGTAATGATTCCTGAAGATATTATAATGTCATTTGAATCTGTTCCGGTTTCTTCTATGCCTATATCCATAGAGATCTTACCGCTTATCTCCATACTGTCAACATTAACCGTATTTTTTTTCTCATCGGACATATTAAATGTACCGCTATTAAGAACCGTCAATTTACCCGCATTAAAATCAATCCCTTCCTTAAGGTTAAATTTTCCGCCAATATAAAAATCCGCTTGATTGCCTATGCTGTTGCCATACATATTAAAATCGCCGGCTCCGTAAAAATAAACTTTAGCATTATTTTTACTTCCGGCTATACCGTCATAAACATTTATTCTGCTGCCGGCTTCTGTATTGAAATACGTAGTACTGAAATCACCGAAATAAAGAGAATTTGCAGTACCTGCGGCAGTATTATTCTTAAATACAGTTGCTCCTGAGTTTAGACTTATGAAAGTAACTGTTGATATACTATTTAGTACGCTTCCTTCTATATACACAGCTCCGCCTAAATTTGAAGCAGAATTGTACATAAACTCCGCATTGGTAAATGTTGCTGATGATCCTCCGCCTATATAAACGGCTCCGCCATTTGTCGCAGAATTAGATGAAAAGAGAAGATTCATATTTGTATTGAAAACGGCATTTGAAGCATTAATTGCAGTAATAGCTCCGCCTTTTTCATAATTTGTATTGCTTGAGAAAATTACTGTATTACTGCTGAATGTAACCATGGAATTATCCAAATATACAGCTCCGCCTTTATTTCCGCTAAACTCAATATTGCTACCTGAAAAATCAATATTTGAGGATGATTTTGAGTATATCGCACCACCGCCTGACAAAGCTGAATTATTTGCAAAAACGGCTAAAACATTTGCAAAATTTAACAATGAATTTTCAGTAAACAGTGCACCTCCGCTACCATTAGTGGCGGTATTACTTGAAAACATCAATGAAGTATTATTAAAAGCTACGTTGGCATTGGAAGCACCTATTGCACCGCCGGATTGAGCGGTATTTGTACTAAAATTGATTGTTCCCTTATTAAAATTTATTTTTGAACCGCTTCCAAGATAAACCGCTCCGCCTAAAGATGCTTTATTTAGAAAAAAACTTGAAGAATTATCCGTAAAAGTAAAAGTTGAATTGATTAAGACTGATAATGCGCCGCCATTTGCAGAAGCTGTATTTTTGCTAAATACTATTGTGCTGCTGCTAAAGTTTATATTTGAGCTATTTGATGTGCCTATCGCACCGCCATTACCATTAGAAGCAGTATTACTTGAAAACGTCAATGAAGTATTATTAAAAAACGCATTAGCATTGTAAACATATATCGCACCGCCGGATCTAGCGATATTTGTACTGAAATTGATTGTTCCCATATTAAAAATTATATTCGATCGGTTTTCAAGATAAACCGCTCCGCCTAAAGATGCTTTGTTTAGAAAAAAATTTGTAGAGTTATCCGTAAAAGTAAAAGTTGAATTGTTTAAGACTGATAATGCTCCGCCATTACCATTGGAAGCTGTATTACTTGAAAATATCAATGAATTTCTATTAAAAAATGCATTGCCATTAGAAGCATATATTGCACCGCCGGATTTAGCGGTATTTGTACTGAAATTGATTGTTCCCATATTAAAAATTATATTCGATTGGTTTTCAAGATAAACCGCTCCGCCTAAAGATGCTTTGTTTAGAAAAAAATTTGTAGAATAATTATCCGTAAAAGTAAAAGTTGAATTGTTTAAGGCTGATAATGCTCCGCCATTTTCTAAAGCCATGTTTTTGTTAAATATTATTACATTACTGCTAAAGCTTATATTTGAACCGTTTGATGCAACTATCGCAGCACCACTTGATGCAAAATTATTATCAAATGTAAGACTACTTGTTTTAAAATCAAATAATGAATTATATGAAAATATAGCACCTCCTGAAGCAGAAGATCTATTTAGAGTAAAAGTAGTTGTTGATGCAAAAAAATTTAATAAAGAATCGTTTTCTGCATAAATAGCACCGCCGCTACCATTAGAGGCGGTATTACTTGAAAATATCAATGAATTACTATTAAAAAATGCATTGCCATTAGAAGCATATATTGCACCGCCGGATCTAGCTGAATTTGTACTAAAATTAATTGTTCCTTTATTAAAATTTATACTTGAATTGCTTTCAAGATAAACCACTCCTCCTAAAGATGCTTTGTTTAGAAAAAAATTTGTTGGGTTTCCTGCAAAAGTAAAAATTGAATTGTTTAAAGCTGATAATGCTCCGCCATTTTCTAAAGCCGTATTTTCTATAAATTTTGTTGTGCTACTGCTGAAATTTACTTTGGAAGCTTTTGATGCGGATATCGCCCCACCGTTTGTAGCGGTATTTGACGAAAACATAATATTGTTTATTGAGGTAAAATTAGCAGTTGAAGTACTAAGAGATATTGCACCGCCTTGAACAGCTTCATTACCTATGAAATTCACTATATTTAATTGATCAGCATTTAATTCTGAATAATTATCAATATATATAGCACCGCCGGAACCTGTATTTGCTGTATTGCTTGAAAAAAGAACGCCAATAGAGGGTGGTCCCGATCCTTTCAAAAAATTCAACAATGAGCGATCATTTATGTATATCGCACCGCCGTTAGATGCATGATTATATAAAAAATTATATGAAAAATTTACATGAGAAGAAGCAGAGTATTTCGTAAAAGTCGCACTAGAAAGTGATGTCATATAAATAGCACCGCCATCTTCAATAGCTGTATTACTTCTAAAAGTCGCATCGTATCCATCACCAGCACAACTAAAAGTAGATGAGTCCATATATATAGCACCACCACTACCAAAAGGAAGAGAGTTATTGTTCTCAAATAGCATTCCATATTGGAAATGCAAAGAAGAATTTTTTGCATACATTGCTTGGCTAAATCGGATCATGGAAATATTGAATCCAGTAAAATTTCTTTTGATACCACCGGAAGAAATATAAATCAATCCTTGTACACCATTACCGATTAATTTTTTACCTTCTCCATGAAGATAAAAAAAACCATCTCCTCCATAGCCCGGACTTGAGGAAAATGTAATATCTTTTCTAAGATAAGCTTGATCGTCCACATTACCGCCTGAAGTATAAGCCTTCACAAAATCATTAAAAGTATAAATATCTTTTGCTTTTACATCTTGTATAAAAAGAAAAGGTAAAACTGCCAAAAAAAACAAGCCGTAAAATTTTTTCATAAAAAAACTCACTCTTTATAATAATATGTTTATTTATTGTTAATATTTTGTTTAGTTATCGTTAATATATATTATTTTAAATAAAAAAAACAAATACAACAATAGATTTTTTATTTTTTCATCATTTTTCAATATTTTTTGATTTTTTTTTAAAAAATTAGCAGAATATGATTTTTTACTAGAAAATCAATTACTTTTTGTTTTTTCAGATTTGTAGGTTTTAGCGAGGCATCCGGTCCGGCATTTAGTTGTGCAGGTATTATCGCAAGGTTCAACATGAATAGTAATAATGCTATTATCAAGTTTTTCAGCTATGGCAGACTCTATTTTTCTTGTAATTTCATGAGACTCCAAAACAGTTATATCCGGATTTACAAGTATATGGAACTCAACAAATCTCTTGCTGCCGGCTTTCCTTGTTTTGAGATCATGATATCCGGAAATATTTTCATTAGATCTGATTATATTCTCAACTAAAGCTATCTCTTCGTGTGGAAGTCGAACATCAAAAAGATCTTTTGCAGATTTTATAGTAAGTTCAACAGAAGCTTTTAGAATCATTATTGCAACCAACAATGCCGCGACAGGATCAAGCCAATGTATATTTATCTTCGGGAAAAAAATTTTTGATAACGTTATAATTAAAAGTGCAAACATAACGCCAAGAGAGGTATAAACATCTGTTCTCAAATGCCATCCGTCGGCCTCAAGAGCGATAGAATCGGCTTCTTTTGCAACTTTAAAAAGCCTGTTTGATATAAAAAAATTGACTGTTGCCGATATGAACATCACCAAAACACCTATTACCGGCACAGTTATTTGGACAGGGTTTAGAAGTCTTATAACTGCTTCATAAATTATATATACAGCAGCAGCAAAAATAAGCAATGCTTCAATAGTTCCTGATATATTTTCAAATTTACCATGTCCATAAGGGTGATCATCATCTGCGGGCTTTGCAGAGGCTTTTACTGCAAATAAAGCTATCAATGCCGCTATAAGATCAATAAGAGAGTGGACAGCTTCAGAAATTATTGAGATAGAGCCTATCGCTATCCCAACGATAAACTTTCCAAGTGTCAGAAAGGTATTCGAAAAAACCGAAAGTTTTGCTGTGGCTATTACCTTATTATTTGTTTTTATTTCTGGCATTTTGCCCTCATACAATTTATTTATTTCGGAATACCGTTTTCAATTTCTTCAAGAGAAGCGTTTACAGCTCCAATAGGTATTTTTGCTTTTAAATAAACAGGCATTTTTTTAGAGTCTGCCGTAATCCAAACCTGCATTTTGCCCTCGGCATTAACTATCCCTGCCTGTTTTCTTACTAAAGGCTCAACGACAAAACATTTAAATGTTCCCGCATTTGTTTTCTTTTTTTCTTTTTTAAGAACTTTCACGACAAGGGGCCAAGATAAATCTCCTGAATGTGCAGAAAAAGTATATTCTTGACCGACTTTAATATCAATAGTCCGCATATAATAAAGTGCGGTTAAAACATCTTGAATATTTTCAGGGATTGTTCCTTTTTGCATTTTTCCGCTGTCATAAAGAAGAAAAGTTTTTTGTGCATGGTTAAAATAAAGCTCTTCGCGTTTTGTCCATCCGCCTTCTGAAATATTGGAAATAAATTGTAGTGAGACCATACTTTCTTTATCTATCCAGGCCTCATTAACATCGCGGACTTTAAAAACCTCGTCAAAAAAGCTGTTTGATTTAGCATATGAATATATGTGATGTGCCTGTCTGCCGTCAATTTCGTCGATACCGCGGAGCTCAAGACTTGCCTCTCCGACTGGGATAAACTGCCACATCACACTAAATATAAGTTTTTCATATTCCGGAAGCTGATTGCCCTCGTGTTTTTGCCATTTATGTGAAGCTCTGACCTGGCGTATTTTTTCAACTTCATTTTTTATCTTTTCTGAAATAGTAATTTCATTACCTTGCACAGCATGATTCTCGGAATTTACGGCTAGTTCCGAAGCATAGGAAAACGATACAAAAGCAAAAATAATAAAAAGACTAATTTTTCTTAGCATCTTTAATTATGCAATTTGCAGCCTGTTTAAGTGTTCTACATACCGCAAAAGGCTTTACTCTCTCCTTTTTTATATTTTTTTGCTGTTTTTTTCCATGTCCTGTAAGCACTAATATACCTTTTCCGCCGGTATTGAATCCAAGAATATAATCCCTTATGCTGTCACCGACGGTATATGATCTTTCAAGGTCAATATTATGTTCTTTTGCAGCCTTTATCACCATTCCGGGACTTGGTTTGCGGCAATTGCATTTATCATCGTCAGTATGAGGACAGTAATAAACCGCATCTACCTTTACCCCATGCTCTTTAAGCAAAGATAAAAATTTTTTATTTACTTTTGCATAATCTTTTTCAGTAAACATTCCGCGCCCAATGCCTGACTGATTTGTTACAACTATTATCTTAAAACCAGCTTCGCGAAGTTTTTTTATGCTCTCAGGAGCATATGAATATAATTTAACCTGTTCTGGCGAACTCAAATAATTTTTATCAAAAATTATAGTTCCATCCCTATCCAAAAAGGCTGCAGGCTTTTTAATACCGCATTTTCCCATTGCTCCTTCCCCGTTTTAAATATTGGTTTCACCTTAAGAACGGCAGTTCTTGCTTTCATATCATCGTTCATAACATTGTGAAGTTTTACTGCATCTTTTGTTGTAATGACAAGGCATGAACCCGTTCCTATTTTTTTAAATATTGCTTTTATTTTATTTTCGTCATATTTCTGGTGATCACTCATTTCTATACTGTCTTTTATTTCAAAGCCGGATTTACTAATAGTGTTTTTAAAACCTTCCGAAAAACCTATACCGCTCAATGCATAGATCTCAGAACTTTTTAGCAACTCTATATCAAATTTTGTTCTAAGATCTGTGTTTAAATATTCATAACCTCCATATTGAGTAACAATAGCTTTCCTGCCGGAATACTTAAATATTTTATGTTCAAGAGAATTCATTTCTTCATCTGAGACCATATCAGCATTAGTTATTACTATAACAGCTGCACGGCGCATTTCTTCCGGTTTTTCCCTTAAAATACCGGCCGGGATAAGCATACCGTTGCCAAAAGGATTTGCTGCATTTATACAGACAATATCTAGGTTTCTTTCTATTTTCCAATGCTGAAAACCGTCATCAAGAACATATACATCCGGCTTTGTTATTTTTTCATATTTAAGAGCATTTTCATAACGCTCAGCTCCAACAATAATGTCCGCACCCGGTACGCTTCTGGCTATAAGTAAAGGTTCATCTCCGCTTTCCAATGGATCAGCTTCCGGAGCTCCATTTTGTAAAAGTACTGATTCAGAACTTTTCCTGCCATATCCTCTTGTCAAAACAGCGGGTTTCATTTTGTTTTTTATAAGAAATTCAAGAAGTTCAATGACCATTGGTGTTTTGCCCGTTCCGCCCCATGTAATATTACCGACGCTTATAACGGGTTTAGACAGAGTTTCACTCTTTCCTTTCAGATCTCTGTTTATATCTGAAAGGAAAGAGTATACAAGCGATAAAGGATATAGTATTTTACTCACTTTTTTTGTTTTCCAATTCCCAAAGTTTTATATATTTCATCAGTGTATAAAATGACGAATAAAGCAAAGCAAGTATAAAACCAGTAAGACCGTCAAGAAAACCTCTTCTAAACACATACATCTTTAAGAACATCGCACACGGATTTATGATAAGATTAAAAATTTTAAACTTCTTACCTTTCTGGAACATTTCTTGAGCTCTAAGCTCTGTATAAAAATCAGATTTATTAATAAACTGCTTAATGCTGTCATAAGGATAGTGGAGTATATCTCCTTTAAAATAATGTTTTTTTCCTTTATAGTCTATATCTTCGTGCACAAGCTGATCTTTATACCTAGCTTTGTTCTTATTGAACAGTACGGGATGTCTATAATCCGGATACCAACCGGAATGCATTATCCATTTATTTATGAACATACTTTTTCTCGGAGCTACAAAAACATCCCCTTCCGGAGAATTTTGTAACTGCTTTTCTATCTCTTCTTTTAACTCCGGCGATATTCTTTCATCGGAATCAAGGCACACTACCCATTCATAAGAACATTTATCCAAAGCAAAATTTCTTTGTTTTCCAAAAGATTCGAATTTGTTCTGAAATACTTTACATCCAGCCTCTTTTGCTATTTCGACGGTAGCATCGGAACTAAAAGAGTCAACAATAATAATCTCATCAGCCCATTTCACACTTTCAATACATTCTTTTATGTGTTTTTCGACATTCCTAGTCAAAATATAAGCAGATACTTTTCTCATTTTTTCACCATTATTTTATTATAAACTTCTATTGTATTTGAAATCATTTTTTCTATAGTAAACTTTTCTTCAACAAATTTTTTTCCGGCTATGCCGAACTGTTTTGCCATCTTCGGGTCTGTCAAATATTTTTCAATGGCATCAACAATATCAGAAACGCTTTCAGGTCTTACTTTTATTCCTGTCTGTCCGTCAATGAAAGCCTCAGCAGTCCCTCCGACATTCGTAGCTATCACCGGCTTTTCAAGAGCCTGTGCTTCTATCAATACATTTGGCATTCCTTCAGTATCCCAGGAAAGAATGCAGAAAATATCCATTGCAAGAATAAGTTTCTGTACATCGTCTCTATAACCTGTAAAATGCACTATATCACTGACACCTAGTTTGTCCGTATACTCTTTTAGCTCTTCAAGACCTGCACCATCACCGACAATTAAATAACGCAGCTGGGGGTGTTTTTCTTTCATGTGCTTTGCCGCTTCAATAAGAAATATTTGTCCTTTTCCTTTAAGATCTACTATTGCTCCAACGGCACCGGCTACAATTTTGTTTTCAAGTTCAAACTCTTTTATTATATCGCTATAATCAGTATTGATATTGAATTTTTCAAAATTGACACCATTATAAACCACTTTAATTTTGCTTGGATCAACTTTTTCATATTTTATAAGGCCATCAGCAACTGCTTTAGATACTGTAATAACGGCATCTGCAAAATAATAATGCTTAGTACTGAGCACTTTATGCCTTGTGTCTTGGCGTCTGTGAAAAACAACTTTAACCTTAGGACAAAAAAGTTTTGCAATTAATGCAGTCCAATAAAGTTTCCCCTGATGAACATGTATTATATTTATTTTATGTTTTTTTACTATTGATATAAGCCTATAAATAGTATTTGGAGCAAAACAGCCTCTTGCTTTGAAATGAATTGCTTCAATATTTTTTTCAGATGCTTGTTTAAAAAGGAAACTGTCCTTGGGAACGGCAAGAAAATTTTCTATCTGCCCGGACTTTTGTAGACAATCGGCAAGAAAAAGAGTGGATTTTTCAGCTCCACCCATAGTGTATGAAGAAAATGTATGTAGAACTCTGTATTTCATCTGAATATTTTTTTACCTAGTGAAATATATTCTTTAGCCGTCGCTCTGAATAAAGTTTCGGCATATTGCATTCCCGGCGATTTTATCTCGGCCCAATACTGATTCAAACCTTGTGCGATTTTTATATAATCCCTTGAAATCAACTGTGTTTTATAACACTCAATAGCTTTTTTCTTTGCTTCCCACTCTTCACTTATATCTATAAGACAGTTCGGATTTAAAGGAGACCAAACGGAATAAGCATATACCATAAAGTCTAAATCTATCTTTTTTCTGATCTTTATCAATGTTCTTGAAACAGCACGATGATCGGGATGATTGTCAAACCAAAAAGGCAGGAAAAGTACTTCAGGAGATGTTTTTTCAAAAAGAACAATAAGATTTTCTTCAAATTCCTTATTTCCATGAAGAGTTCTTATCGGGAACTGAAAAAAATGATTCCTTTTGGAGCCGAGAATAGATGCTGCCTTTTCAGACTCTTTCATTCTTTCATTTGTATCATGTGTGCAAAACGCTATTTCCACTTCGCCGCCGGATTTTGCATGTTTTATTATTGTGCCACCACAGCCTATTGATTCATCATCCTGATGCGGTGCAATGACAAGAACTTTATTGCCGGCAATTTCATTTTCGTTCGGAATAGAGTAATTTATAAATGGCTGGATATATTCATAAAGCCTGAAAAGATGTCTGTATCTTAGATATCTCATAAGATCTCCGCTGGAAGTTTTGTATAAAACATATTAATTTTACAATATTTTTTAAAGATTGTCATTGAAGCACAGTAAAAAATGCGGATATATGTTTAATTATCATAAAAGAAACACCTTTTGATGATTTTTACATTATCGGATTATTTTTGAAATAATATCTTTGGCAGTTATATCTAAAACGGAATCTTTTTTTATAATTATATGTTTGTTAAGCGGCATCGGACCAATCTGTTTCGGATCGGTATGGCCGAAAACTCCAATACAACGAGTACCTAAAGCCGCTGCAAGATGCATAGGACCGGAATCTATACCGACAAACAAAGAACACTTTTTTAAGAATGCTGCACTATCGAGTATTCCGCCGTATGCAGAATAAATTTTCGGTTTACTTTTACATTTTGATGAAAGCTTAGACATGCTTTCTTTTTCCCAAGAAGCGCCTGATAAAACACAGGAAAAACCTTTTTCAGCCAGTGCATCTATAACTTCTGTCCAAATTTCAGCTTTGAGACATTTATCTTTTCTTTTTTTACTCGCACCAATTGAAATCGCTATAGCTTTTTTTATGTCAATATTATTATCTGTAAACCACTTCTCAACCTCATTTAAATTCTCTTCAGGAACTCTCAAAATACCTGTATATTCTGATCTTATGTTCTCCAGTCCTATAGTTTTTCCAAGTTCTCTATTATTAAAGACGGAAGGCACACCTATTCTTTTAGCTTTTTGAGTAAGTAAAAAATTCAAAGAAGCCGTTTTAAACCCTACAATTTCCGGTATCCCTGACAGATATGCCGCAAGCAGCGAGTTTGGAGACTCGGAAAAAAGAACGGCTTTATCAAAATCGCCTTTCTTAAGACTTTTTATAAGATTTATGAAAGATCTTTCCTTAGGTATTATGCCGTCAACAAGTTCGGAAACTTCAAGCAAAGGCGCCAGTCCCGGTTTAACAACAGAATAAATTTTTGAATTTAACTCTTCTTGTGCCGCTTTAAGTACAGGAAGAGAAAAAATAAGGTCGCCCAGCTGATTCATATGAAGAAAAACTATTTTATCCATTTTTCAGCCTCTGCCAGAACCGTTTCCGGAGATATTTTATCTATTTTTATGGGAGCATCATTATTTATAAGAAGTGAAAATCTCCCTAAAGATGGTGCTGTTTCATTAATATCGGAAGCGCCGAAAATAAAGACCGAAGGTGTATTTAGTACAGAAGATAAATGCATAGGCCCAGTATCTGCACCTATACAAAGCGAACTTTCAGACAAAAGTGCGGCAAGCTGCTTTATATTTGTTTTACCGCACAAATCCGTTACATTTGGATTTTTTATCTTGCCATAGTCATTTAAAGAGCCTGTAATAACGATTTTATATTCAGGATATTTTTCAGTAAGCAAACTTATCAGCTTATTATAATTTTCTATACTCCAATCTTTGCCTTTACCTCTGGCAAAAGGAAGAAAAGTAATATACTTTTCAGAAATATCTGCTTTTCTCAATAAAATTCTAACTTCACTTAAACTTTTTTCATCTATATTGAAATTCACCTTAGGTTTAAAAGTTTTCCCTGTAAGAGAACGCACAGGTTCAAGATTCCTGAGAGTTGCATTCATATCAGCATTTTCCGGATAGACTTCTTTAATTAAAATATTGCTGAACTCTTTCATACCGGGAACACCTACTTTCTTTTTGCCTTTTATTAATTTTGCAAGCAGTGCACTTCTTAAAAGTCCCTGCAGATCGATAATCGTATCGAATTCCTGTTTTCTTAGCGTCTTAACTACTCTAAAGAACTCAATCACGCCTTTTTGTCTGTCCCAAGCTATCGTATGGTCAATATCTGGGAAAATAGTTAATAATTCCGTCCATTGATTAAATACTACCCAGCTTATTTCACACTCAGGATATGCCTGTTTTAAAGCATTAGCACAAGGCACAGCCTGAACAATATCTCCAAAAGAGCTTGGTTTAATTATCAGTATTTTCATATTTTTCTTTTACCGCTTCAAAAACTTCCGCAACGGTTATATCTTTCATACATACTACATCTTTGCAATTTCTGTTACGGCAAGGCTGGCATGAAACCTGATGTTGTATAACTTTAGTATTTCCTCTGAAAGGACCTGTCCTTTTAGCATTTGTCGGTCCTAAAATCGCAACTGCCGGCGTATTTAATGCCGTAGCTATATGCATCGGGCCGGCTTCATTGGCAACAAAAGCCCTGCAAATTTTAAAGAAAGCACAAAGTTCTTTAAGCGTAAATTTTCCTGTCATATCAAAGATTTTCACTTCTGCATCGGCAATAATTTCTTCATTAAGACCTTTTTCACTGCTGCCGCCTTCTTTTCCGCCGACAAGAACGATATTTGCTCCCATTTCTTCTGTAAGCTTTTTTGCAAGCATTGAATACTTATAAGCAGACCATCTTCTTGATATCCACCCGCCGCCAGGATGCATCCCTATGATCTTATTTAGATCTACGCCTTCATTTTTCAATTTGCTTTTTACACTGTTAAAATTATCTTCTGAAATTGCTATAGGATATTCTATTTCATCGGCAGTTCCGAGATATTTTGCCGTAAGCATATGTCGTTCTATGCAATGACTATTGGGGTCGGTACACTTTATTTCTTTTGAGACCATCCAGGAAAGCTCTTGCATTCCGTTGGTAGACGATGAGGCTATTTTGTATTTTGCTTCGGCAAGATTTACAAGCATCGCAGATTTTGCAAGACCGTGCAGATCTATACTCAGATCGAATCTTTCTTTTCTTAGCGTTTTCTTCAACTCTCTATAATATTTCAAGGAGCGTTTTCTTCTGTCCCATATAAAAATATTTTCAAGGCAGGGATTTCCTTCAAGTATTTCCGCGCAGCGTTCATCAACTATCCAACTTATTTTAGCATGCGGATACTTCTTTCTTAGAGCTGCAAGTACAGGCAATGAAAATACTATGTCGCCTATTCTGCTTGGTTGTACTATAAGAATTTTTGGGAAGGGATGAAGTTCAAGATATCTTTTAATGTCTTTTTTCCAGTAAACTTCATCTGTAAATTCAAAAAGCTTATTGAGTTCATTTTCAACTTGAACTCTTTTTTCTTCAATATCATCATTCTCTTTTACATAAATTGGTTTACCGTAAATCTGCACCACCTTTGTAAATGGCAGAGGTATGCGCATTTTGTCCCATGATTTTAATTTTATTTTATATTTGGGAGCACTTGCTACAGGAATTACAGGCATACCTGTTTTTTGAGCAGCATAAATCACGCCTAACTTAAGTTTGTGATACGGTCCTCTTGGTCCATCTGCCGCAAAAGCAAGACTTTTTCCTTCTTTTGCAAGTCTGATTATTTCCAAAAGTGCCTTTCCTCCGCCTCTGCTTGAAGAACCGCGCACAGTCACATAACCAAAACTCTCAAGAACATGTGCCATCAGATCTCCGTCTTTTGAAAGACTGACCATAATGGCAGCACCGCTGTTTTGATTAAATAGAAACATTGAAAACTCAGTTCCATGCCAGAAAGGATATACGGCAGGTTCAGGATAATATTGTGTTTCATTAAGCACTTTTTTTCTTAATGTTTTATCTATTATCCTTGATATAAATACGATGATCTTACCTAAAGTTTTTCTATTCAACTATTTTCTCTTCGATCTTTTCTATTGTTATTTTCAAAGCACCTTTCTGCGATTCAACCGCTTTTAAAGCTTTTTCTCCTGTCTCTGAAAGAAGTTCTTTCTGTGACAATAACATATTCAATTTTGAAACTATATCATTTGCATCGGCAACAGTTATCCCGCCGCCATATTTTATAAGTGTTTCCGCTTCAGTTTGAAAATTCTCCATGTATTTTCCAAACAGTACTGTCTTTCCGTACGCAGCCGCTTCAATAGGGTTTTGACCGCCTTTAGGAACTATGGAACCGCCGATATAACAAATATCGGATATTGAATATATATTTTGAAGTTTTCCGAAAACATCTACTAGAATAAAAGGATTTCTAAATCCTTTACCGTTATCCGGCGCTGAAAATAAAGAGAATTCTATCTTATTTGCACTAAGTATATCTTTAACTTTTTTTATACGGGAAAGATGTCTTGGGGCTAAAAAGAATATCATTTCAGGATATTTTTTACGAATTTGATTATAGACATCGGCAATTATCTGTTCTTCGCCTTCTCTTGTGCTTCCGGCAGTAAAAACTATTGTATTTTCATTAATAAAAAAACCTTCTTTTTTAAATTTTGCAGAAAAATCCCTGTCATATTTTATATTGCCTGTAATATGAATTTCAGATTTTCCATCGGTCAGATAAGTAAATCTATCAGCATCATCTTTACTTCTTGCAAGCACAGTGTTTATAAAGCCCATAAAACTTTTCCAAAAAAACTTCATCATTTTATAAATTCTAAATGACTTTTTTGACATTCTTCCGTTTATAGTTATTACTTTTATTTTCTTTTTATTTGCAGCATAAAGCATTGAAGCCCAAATTTCCGTTTCAACCAAAATTATCATATCGGGCTTTATTATATTGATCGCTTTAAGCATAAGAGGGTATATATCCAAAGGAAGTAATGCCACAAAATCAGCTTTTCCGATTTTTTTGGCATATTCTCTGCCGGTCTTTGTAATGGCAGTAAGCACTAAAGTATATTTTTCTTTTAATGCGGAAAGAATAGGCTCAACAGCTCTTACCTCTCCAAGTGATGCACAATGAACCCAGATGACTTTTTTATCTCCCTTCACAAACTCAAAATTTGAAAAACGTTCAGGAAGTCTATAAAAGAATTCTTTTCTGTACTTTCCACTGAACAGCAGTATAAATAAAGATGCCGGGATAATAAGTATTGTAAAAAATAGGTTATATATAAATAAAAATAACTTTGCCATAAGCTAATCTCTGATAAAATTGGTATGGAAAACCGCTAAAAAAATCGGTTATGCCGTTATTTTTTTGAAGTTTTCTTCTTTGAAGGTATCCAATAAAAAATACCGCAGGAAGAATATTGGGGAACAAGCTTACCGTCCTGAATAAAAATATCCACTTTATCGGCAGGGACGATTTTATACGCTTCTTCATACATTTCTGCGGGCAATTCAACACTTCTTGAAATATCGCAATTCTCATCACTTGCTTCACTTGTAATAAGACGTTGAACAAAATTTTTTGACTGTTCAAGTGCATCTACTGCGATAGCTGAAACTATCTTTCCTGTATGCTCGCCATAGGCTTCTTTATTCTCTTTATACTCTTCCTGCAGGTCAGGACCGATAGTTACAAAAAAAACACTTTGTGCGACCCATTTTGGCGGAGCGTCCTGCTCATATACAAAATCTGTCGTACCCTTGCCGAAAGTATCATAAACCACCGACGGAACAAGGAGTTTTGAGTAAAAATGACATCCTCTCTGCACAGCTTCTTCAAGTTCAACCGGCAGTTCCGTATTATTTGTAAGCTTTTTTATAACGCGGATAATCTCTCTTGTGCGTAAATTGACCTTAAAATTTCTGATTTTTCTCATTATTTCGGACGAACATAACCCTGCTGTCTAGCAGCTTTTAAACGATTTTGTTTTCTTGTTTCCCATTCATAAACAAGCGGTGCACAAAGACATATAGTTGAATAAGCTCCAAGTGCTGTTCCTATGACCATAATATAAGCAAAAGTATGAATAACTTCGCCGCCGAGGAAGAAAAGTGAACAAGTTACTATAAATACGGTTATGGAAGTAACTAAAGTTCTCAAAAGAACGGCATTTATACTTTTATTTATTATCGTGCCAAAATCTTCTTTTGCTATAAGTTTGAGATTTTCTCTCATTCTGTCAAATAAAACTATAGTATCATTAATGGAGTAACCGGCAACAGTAAGCAATGCGGCAATAACAGTAATATCTATCTCTTTGCCTACAAGAATAACAAAACCAAAAGTTAAAACAACATCATGAATGATACCGATAACGGAAGCAACACCCCAAAGACTTGATTTAAATCTGAAAGCTACATATACGATCATACCCAAAAAAGCAAAAAGGAATGCATATAATGCTTGTTTTGAAAGGTATTCTCCTACAGAAGGACCGACGAATTCAACCCTTTCAACGGTAATTTGATTGCCTTCAAAAGCAGTCTGAAGAGTTTCCGTAACACTCTTTGTAAAAGCTTCCTGAGACTCTACGCCCTGTTTTGCTCTTATAATGACCATCCCTTCAGAACTCTGTAATTCAAAAGACGACAAATCGCTTTTATCCAATACATCTCTTACATCCTGAAGGTCAACCTTTTGCTGAAATGAAAGCTGCATCATCATACCGCCGGTAAAATCGATACCGTAATTAGGTCCGCCTTTATAAATAAAAGCTCCTAGCAATGAGACTGTCAAAAGTATTGAAATAAGAAAAAACACATATCGCTTACTAATAAAATCTATATTAATTGATTGAATAAGTTTCACTGTATGCCCCCAAACCTATATTTTAAATTTTAACAACAAATTTTCTCTAAATAAAAACTCATATATCATCTTTGTTACCGCAATCGCAGTAAACATACTTATTATAAGACCCATGGAAAGGGTTACAGCAAAACCTTTAATAGGACCCGTTCCAAATTGGAACAAGAACACAGCAGCTATTAATGAAGTAAAGTTTGCATCAAAAATAGTCCAGAAAACTTTCTGATAACCGGCATCAACCGCAACTCTTGCCGTTTTACCGGCTGAGAGTTCTTCTCTTATTCTTTCCAATATGAGCACATTGGCATCAACCGCCATTGCAAGAGTTAAAGCTATACCTGCAACACCGGGCAATGTAAGTGTAAATTGAAAATATGCCATAAAAGCCAAAAGGAATAAGAAATTAAGCAGAAGTGCTATATCAGCTATAAAACCTGAATAACCGTAGTAAACAAGCATAAACAAAAGAACGATTCCAACTCCGACAAGTGCAGACATAAAACCTTTTCTGATAGAATCGTCTCCAAGTGAAGGTCCTACTGTTCTTTCTTCAATAACATTTACAGGAGCCGGTAAAGCACCTGCTCTTAAAACAGTAGCAAGCAGTCTTGCATCTTCCGGAGAAAAACTTCCTTCAATTATTGCTTTTCCGTCAGGAATTCTTGAACGGATAACAGGTGCAGACTGAACAATATCGTCAAGAACTATAGCTAAATTCTTTTCTCTGTTTCTTTCGGTAATATCTGCAAATGCTCTGCCGCCTTCTTTATTAAACTCAATTGATACTATAGGCTGCCCGAATTGTCCGCCAAATTCAACTTTTGCATTTGTAAGAGCGGCACCTGTGAGTAAAGCTTTATCTAAAACATAATATCTAGTGTCTTCTTTGCTTTCATATATTGAAGACCCTTCCGGTAAAAGTGCTGTTATTTCAGGATACGATGAAGCATTGACTCTATATTCTTCAGGGGTAAGTCCTTTATCTCTAAGTAAATCTAATGCATCATTTGCTTCTTTGCTTGTATTAACTATTCTAAACTCAAGCAAAGCAGTTTTACCTATAAGGTCTTTTGCTGCTTTAGGATCTTTAATACCGGGAAGCTGTATAACTATCCATTTATCTCCCTGCTTAGCTATCATAGGCTCAGCAACTCCAAACTGGTCTATTCTGTTCCTGATGATCTCCGTTGCTCTGTCGACTGCATCTTTAATTTTTACTCCTTCTTCAAGCTTTGTAGAATCAACTTCAAGAAGAAGATGTGTTCCGCCTTTCAAATCAAGACCGAGTTTGAGAATTTTGCCTAAAATAGGATTTTTCTCTTTTTCCATTACAGCTCGTTTATCATCAGACATCCTCGACCACTGAACTGAAGGCCACAATGCAACTACTGAAAAGACAAAAAGAACTGCCGTAATCCAAAACTTCCAATTAATCTTGCTCATTAGAGTAACTTCCTTTCATTTATAATTAACTCAAAATTACAATCTAAAAAACTTGCTGCTCTTCTACACATAAGCATTCTTGACATAAAAATCTCAAAGTATTCCATAACTTTTGATTTTTGCGTATCGATGGTAAGCTGTAAAGACATTGTTTTTTTATTTTTTAAAACTTTTAAAAATGATCTTTCTGCAGCATAATTTACCCTGTCATGTATATCTAAAGCTATGATATCAGGATTTCTAACCCTTGTTTTGTGAACATCCGACTTATCTGCTAAGATCAAAGCTGCCGCAATCGGATTGACCGGATCTCCTATTTCCTCCTCATGATTTCCTATTGCAGATATTATCAGAGCAATTTCATCAGGAGTCGCTCCCATATCTTTCAATATTCTCATAGCGATAAGCGCAGCAGATTGTCCATGCCCCTGCCTGTTTACTACATTGCCTATATCGTGCAGATAACCTGCAATGCCTGCAAGTTCTTGAAATCGTTTTGGATAATCAAGATGCGCTAGAACATTTTCAGCTATTGATGCAACAAGGCTTACGTGCCTTATACCATGTTCGGTATAACCTATTGTTCCAAGATAATCATTTGCAGATTCAATGAACTTGTTAACAATAGAATTGTTCTTAATATCTTCAATAGTTATGTTTGAATAACTATATTTCTTTTCATTCATTATCTTTTAATCACATCCGCTGTTTGGGATTTTTCAATCTCTTCCTGTTGTTTTGTTATAACTGCTGAAATCGACTGTTTAGAAATTTGTATATTAACATTTTCAGCTATCTTAATATCAACAGTATTACCTTCAACTTTAACAACAGTTCCGTATATGCCGCCTGCAGTGATCACTCTGTCATCTTTTTTAAGAGCATTAAGTACAGCTTGATGTTCTTTAGCTTTTTTCTGTTGCGGTCTTAACAAAAACAGATAGAAAAAAACAAAAATAAAGATCAAAGGCATCAATCCGCCCAAACCAGAACCTGCCCCTCCTGCCGACTGGGCAAAAGAAACACTCGGTAAAAAGATTGATACCGCAAGCAAAAGTGCGGAAAAGTTAAGGATTTTTTTCATTATTTCTCCAATATTTAACGAGCCCTTGAATAGTATTTTTCAAAAAACTCTTTTTTTGTTTCAAGAAATGTATCACTTTCCAATGACTTTCTTATTTTTATCATTAAGTTTATCATAAAATAAATATTATGTAAAGATAAAAGACTGAGATACAGACTTTCCTGCGCCCTTACTAAATGGTTCAAATAAGCCTTCGTATATCCTTTGCAAGTCGGGCAATTACATTCAGGGTCTAAAGGTGAAAAATCTTCCCGGAATTCCGCATTTCTTATATTAAGTTTGCCCATACTTGTAAAAACCTGTCCGTTGCGGCCGTTTCTAGTAGGAATAACACAGTCGAACATATCTATTCCGCGTTCTACACATTCCCATAAATCTTCCGGCATACCTACACCCATAAGATATCTTGCTTTATCCTCCGGAAGTAAAGGAACTGTGTTTTCAAGTACGGAATGCATATCTTCTTTCGGTTCACCAACGGATAAACCTCCTAAAGCATAACCGGTAAAACCGATTTTCAGCATTTCTTCAGCACTTATCTTTCTAAGATCATTATAAACAGAACCTTGTATTATTCCAAAAAGAGCCTGTTTTTCACAAGCATTATCTTTATAAAACTCTTCTTTACACCTTTTTGCCCATCTTAAACTCAGTTCCATTGAATTTTTAGCATATTCATAAGTTGTGGGATATGGCGTGCATTCATCAAAACACATAATAATATCCGCACCTATCTTTTTTTGTACATCTATTGATTTTTCAGGTGAAAAGAAATGTGTAGAGCCGTCTATATGTGATTGGAACTGTGCACCTTCCTCAGAGATTTTTCTAATTTCATTGAGACTAAATACCTGGAAACCTCCTGAATCTGTAAGCATAGGACGATCCCAGGAATTAAATTTTTGAACACCGCCGGCTTTTTCTATAATATCAACTCCCGGACGAAGGTATAGATGATAAGAATTTGCAAGTATGATCTGCGCTCCGGAATCTTTTAGATACTCTGTAGCCACACCTTTGACTGTAGCTTGAGTGCCGACGGGCATAAAAACAGGAGTATCTATTATACCCCTTTTTGTATAAATTTTTCCGAGCCTTGCCTTACATTGGGAGGATTTTTTTAAAAGCTGGTAAGAGCCGTATTCCATTATAGAAACTTATCCTTGTTTATGTATAACTCAAAATTACAGTTAAGAACACGGCTTGCCCTTTTGCAGAAATTTGTTCTTGTCAAAAAAATCTCAAAATAATCCATAACCGAACATATAGATGTATCGATAGAAAGCCAGAGGGCTATATTTTTTTCTTCTTTGTTTACAACAACATCTACTTTCTGGCATGCAGCTACAACTTTTGAATGTTTGTCATGGATTTTTTCTGCTCTAAGCCTTTCATTGCGGACATCAGTTTTGTCGCCAAGTACTAAAGCAGCTGCGATAGGAGATACTGGGTCCATAGTTTTATCTTCGTGACAGCCTATTGCACTTGCTATCAACAAAGCATCTTCATCATAATATTCCTGATCAAAAAAATTAAGGTACATCAGTGCACCGCTCTGGTCGTGGTCATCCTTGGAAATAATATTTCCTATATCATGAAGATAGGCAGCAATTTTAGCCAATTCCTGTTCTCTTTTGCTATAACCAAGATACTTTAATATCTGCTCGGCTATCTCAGCGGAATAGATTGCATGTGCCTGCCCGTGTTCTTTATATCCCACTTGGGCAAAAGCCATGTCTGCAAATTCAATATATGTTTGAATTTCCTTATTATTTTTGACAGATTCAAATGTAAGTTCTTTTTTCATAGTTTCATCATTATACTAAATTTTATCTTTCTTCGTCTCGTTCAAAATTTTTAAAGGATAAGCATAGAATCACCATATGAGAAAAATCTGTATTTTTCACGCACGGCTTCACTATAAGCTTTAAGCATTAACTCTCTTGAAGCAAATGCACTTGCCATCATAAGAGGTGTTGATTTTGGAAGGTGTAGATTTGTTATAAGGGTATTAATTATCTTAAATTCATACCCGGGATAAATAAAAATTGATGTTTCTCCATAAAATTCCCTAATAAGAGTTTTTCCATTTTCTTCATATCCTGCAAGAAAAGCGAGAGATTCAAGTGCTCTTGTGGAAGTAGTGCCAACGGCAGCAACTTTTTTACCGGATCTTATCGCAGTATTGATCATTTCCGTATTTTTTGCATCTATGGAAAACTTTTCCGACATCATATTATGTTTATCAATGTCATTTGCTATTATTGGTTTAAAAGTCCCCCATCCGACATGAAGAGTAAGAGAAGCAATATTAACTCCTTTATTTTTTAGCCCGGCAATTACTTCATCAGTAAAATGCAGTCCTGCCGTAGGAGCGGCAATAGCTCCCGGGTTTTGTGCATAAACTGTCTGATATCTTTCTCTGTCCAAATCCGAAAGCTCATCTGCAAGCTCGCCCTTACGATTGATATAAGGCGGTAAAGGCATCAATGCATATTTTTGCAAAAAATCCTGAATACCTGTTTTATTAAACCTTACTATAACTTCACCCAAATCAGTTTTTGAAACAACTTCGCATTCATAGCCTTCTTGAAAATAAATTTTTTTGCCTATATCCAAAAAAGGCTTCATCAGCACTTTATATTGGCTGTCTGCATGACACGGGTCAAGAAATAGAAGTTCTACTTTTCCTCCTGTGCTTTTTTTACCAAAAAGTCTTGAAGGAACAACTTTTGTCGTATTTATGACAAGGGTGTCGCCTTCATTAAAATATTCAGATATATCATGAAAAATTTTATGACTGAATGATTTGCTTTTACGGTCAACAACAAAAAGCTTTGAACTCTGTCTGTTCTCGACCGGTTTCTGTGCTATAAGTTCAGCAGGAATATCATAATCATAATTGGATAATATTTTATCTGGATTCATTATTTATAATTGACCTTTTCAAGATTTGTTTTAGGATAGTAATGTTGCAGGATCTGTTTATATTTTTTACCGCTGTCTGCCATACCTTTTGCACCCCACTGGCACAGTCCGACCTTATGTCCCCACCCTTTGCCTTTAAATACAAATTTATCCCCATCTTTTTTTATGCTGTCAAAAGTCGTACTTCTTATCTGCCAAGCATCAACAGCAAGACGGAATTTATAGGCATTAACGGTAAGAGAGCCTTTAGCATGATTTATCTCAATCTCTTTTGCTGAACCCGCCGGTGTAGTACCTTTAACTTTTATTGATTTTATTTTTCCTATATTGTATGACGCAAATTTTTCGCGTATGATTTTTTCATCCATCACTTTTTCCCAATTCGCATGAGGTGCCTGGGAACAATAACCGCATTTTACGCCAGCAAGATATTCCGGCGTTGCCCCCGTCCAATTCCAAACATATTTTGGATCTTCCGTACGTCCTCCGCAATTAGCGTGAAAAACAGTTTGTGCAAGTTTATCATTATATGTAAGCACTTCTCCTTTTGTGGCAGAAACGGCCTTATTACAACTAAGAGCTTCTATGCCCGCCCCTCCATAAACCTGGCAATGAGTGGTGGAACACATATCAAAACCCTGGCTTGAATGTTTATTAAAATTTGCAAGCGTATAAGTTCTGCTGATAACGGACTGTGCTTTAAGTGATTCTATATGCCATCCCGGACTTGCTTCTTTAGGCAGAACTCCTTTTATATAATCTTCTATAGATACAACATTAATAATATTTATCTTGTTTTTTCCGGCTTTATCTACTATCAGATAACCTCGATAAGGTTTTTTATTTGCAAACAGTATACCTTTTGAACTCTCGATCTTTACAGGCATAGCGATTTTATGTCCGCCCATCAAGAGACTGCCTTCAAGATAAGAAAGTTTTACCATGCCTTTGCTTAAATTAAACTTTCTTTTATTGGCATCAACAATTGTAAAGCCGTCAGTAGCGGCGGCAATAAAAGAGTCCGCATCCAAAATTATTCCGACTCTGATACTTTGTTTTATAGGTTCAAGAGCATATGAATATTGAACAAAAAACAGCATTGATATTATAATGGAAAAAAATCTCTTCAATATCTTCTCCTGATATATTACAAAAATTTAAAATCACTGTGATCTATTTTTTATCAGCCGGAAATCTCTCATTATAAGATTTTCGGCAAGCACAGTATTTTTGGATATAATATCCTTTTTTTCTTAATGAATTTTTACCTTCATAAAACTTAGGTCTGAAATCACGGTATAAAAACCCGACTCCGTGTATTTTACTGATTCCTTCCGATATTTCTTTTATAAGATCATGTTTTTGATATGGGCTTGAAAGAAGTGAAGTTGAAAAAAAATCAAAATTATTATTTTTAGCAAAAAGAGCTGCTTTTTCAAGACGTATACGATAACAATTTTCACAGATTTCAGAACTTTTCGCTCTCCACTTTTCATAATCATATAAAAGCTCTTCTTCATAGAAAGAAAAACCTAGCTCCTGCGCATATTTCACGGCAGATTCTCTGCGTTTTTCATATTCCTGTTCATCATAAATATTAGGATTATACCAATAAAAAGAAATATCGAAATCTTCATGTAAGAATTCTACGCATGATGCTGAGCACGGGGCACAGCATAAATGAAGTAAAAGTTTTTTCTTCATCAAAAAAGCTCTTTTTGTATATTTTTAGGAGGAGTAATGCCGATATGTCTATAACCGGCTTCTGTAACCATTCTTCCTCGCGGAGTTCTCACAATAAAGCCCGACTGTATAAGGTAGGGTTCACACACATCAGATATGGTGTCGGGATCTTCTGAAACAGCAACTGCTATAGTATCTATACCTACCGGTCCGCCGCCAAATTTTTCTATCATAGTTTTAAGCAAGAACCTATCCATTTTATCAAGTCCGGCATCATCAACTTCAAGAGCATTCAGCGCTTCTTTAGCTACCTTAATAGTTATTTTTCCGCCGCTTACTTCCGCAAAATCTCTGACCCTTTTAAGCAGTCTGTTCACTATTCTGGGCGTTCCCCTTGAACGCTTTGCAACTTCTATGCTTGCATCATCATCTATTTGAATATTCATTATTAAAGCTGAGCGTTTAACTATATGTACAAGCTCTTTTACTTCATAAAAATCAAGATGTCCGATTATTCCAAATCTGTCTCTTAAAGGGCTGGACAACATTCCGGCTCTTGTAGTCGCGCCGACAAGCGTAAATTTCGGAACCGGAAGTTTTATTGTTTTTGCCGAAGGACCCTGGCCTATAATAATATCAAGTTCAAAATCTTCCATCACAGGATATAATGATTCTTCCACAAGGTGGTTCATTCTATGGATCTCATCTATAAAAAAAACATCGCCCTCGGAAAGATTAGTAAGAATAGCTGCAAGATCACCGACCCTTTCAAGCACGGGGCCTGATGTCATACGAAGATTACCGCCCATTTCTTTGGCAATAATATGTGACAGTGTTGTTTTTCCAAGTCCCGGGGGAGCATAGAATAGGCAATGATCTAAAGCTTCCTGTCTTTTTTTTGCTGCTTCAATAAAAACCTTAAGATTCTCTTTAAGTTTATCCTGCCCAATAAATTCATCGAGTGATGACGGCCTTAAAGTGTTTTCTATTCTGTCTTCTTCGGTTAGTTTTGAAGCTTCAACAAGCCTTTCCATTTCATCCATATCTTATCCTATATGTTTTTTAATGAACTTTTTATTAACTCTTCAAGCGTCGCATTTTCATTGTTTTCATATGCTTTATTTACCGCATTTCTTGCCTGAGTTTCTCTATAACCTAATGCGATGAGTCCTGCTACAGCTTCAGCAATTACAGCATTATCGGTATCAGCAGAAACACCGGTCCATTTTTCCTTTCCTAAAACGCTTACAGAAGCAATTTTATCTTTTAACGAAGCTATCAGTTTCTCTGAAGTTTTTTTCGTAAAACCGAAAATACTGCTAAGCATTGAAACATTTTTAGTCATAACCGCAGTTTTAAAATCAGCAAATGATTTCGATATTTTGTCGGTATATTCCATTGCTTTTTTTGCGCCTGTTCCGGGAACTTCATCTTTTATAAGAAGATACATATCTCTCTCCTCTCTTGTAATAAATCCATAAAGAGAGATCACGCCTCCGTACATTCCGGCTGCAGCTTCTACTATATATAATTTTACTGAATGACCGCTGGTAGGCAGTTTTTCAAATGTGGAAACGGGAACTGCCACTTTATAGCCTATACCGTTAACATCTATTACAATACTGTTAATTTCTTTTGATTCAAGAGTTCCATTTAAATAATCTATCATTTTTGAAGTCCCAATTTATTAAATTTATGAGAATTAATATGGCACATCGCTATAGCTAAGGCATCTGCTGCATCGTCGGGTTTCGGTATCTCTTTAAGCCTAAGCATAGTTTTTACCATATGCTGCATCTGATATTTATCTGCTGAACCATACCCTGTCAAAGAGATTTTTATCGTCCTTGGATTATATTCAAATAAAGGAATATTGTTCATTGCAATAGTCAGAACAATTGCTCCTCTTGCCTGCCCTATCAGAGCTACAGCGGCAGATTTTTTCAAAAAGAAAAGCTGCTCAATTGAAGCAACTTCAGGCTTATAAAGATCTATAAGTTTCTGAAGTTCTTTGTTTATTATATGTAATCTCTCCGATAATGTTGCGGTTGGTTTTGTGCGTATGCAGCCATATTGAACGGGAACGATCTTATCTCGGCTTTGGGATTCAACAATACCCCAACCCGTAAGTGAAAGCCCTGGATCAATACCTAAAACTATCACTTAATCTCCGAGGTTTTCCATATCTTCCTGAGATATATCAAAGTTCGCATATACATTTTTAACATCGTCATGTTCTTCCAGTGCATCCATAAGCTTTAACATACTCTTCGCATCATCACCGGTAAGTTTTATATAAGTCTGCGGGATCATTGAAATCTCAGAAGTCGTTACGGTAATATTCTTTTCTTTTAGAGTATTTTTTACTGTTTCAAGATCGCTTATCGCTGTATAAATCTCATAAATATCGCTGTCTGATTCGCTTTTAAAATCATCTGCCCCGGCTTCTAAAGCAATATTCATAAGAGTTTCTTCATCAGCCGCAGATTTCTCAACCTCTATATAACCTTTTCTGTCAAACATCCAGCCTACACAACCCGTTTCGCCGAGATTACCTGAATGACTTGAGAACATTTTTCTGATCTCAGATGCTGTTCTGTTTTTATTATCGGTTGTTACTTCAACTATAAGTGCAACACCCGCAGGACCATAACCTTCATAAACTATCTCTTCATAAACTGCTCCCGGGATCTCACCGGTTCCTCTTTGAATAGCTTTCTTTATATTATCCTGAGGCATATTAGCTTCTTTAGCATCTTCAATAGCCTTTCTTAAACGTGCATTGTTTTCAACCAAAGCACCGCCTTCTTTGGTGGCTACTACAATTTCTCTGATAATTTTCGTAAAGATTTTTCCTTTCTTTGCATCCGTTGCCGCTTTTTTGTGTTTAATACTTGCCCATTTATTATGACCTGACATAACTGAACTCCTATATAAATTTTATATCTTTTATAATATTACAATGTAAACAATAATTTCCCTTGGCTATATGCCCTTCTCTGAGTCCTTTTTCCTTTTTTGTAAACGTCAATGTATATGGGTGAATCTGAATTATTATTGCTGAAAATATGTGTTTCTCCGTGCTGTAAATCATCCGAATAATGTATGATCATCTGAATACTTCCGTCTTCATAATACTTTTTTGACCGGCCCTCCAGCTTGCCCATAGAATAATTATATTCTGATAAAAGAATACCGTTGGGATCATATTCTTTTTCGAGTCCTTCTTTCTTATTATTCATATATTCGATTTCTTTTTTTGTTTTTCCGTTTACATAGAACTCTTTATATACGCCGCTCAATTCACCATCATAATACTCAGCTCTTGAGAGTAAAGTTCCACTGTCTGAATATTTTCTTAATGTTCCATTCAGATCACCGTTTATATAATTTGCTTCTTCCTTAACAATTCCATTAGGATAATATTCTCTGACAGGTCCGTTCAGGAAACCTGCCTTATAATTTTTGACAAAAGACAAACTTCCGTCGGGAAAATACTCTTTTATGACTCCTTCAAGTTTTCCGGCATTATAATTGAGTTCAGCTGCAATATTTCCTTCATCGTCATAATACTGAATTATTAAGCCGTCTGGGATTTTTCCTTCAAGAATATAACCGTCACTGCCGTCAAATGTTTCAGTTGCAAAAACAGTACCTCCGTCAAGAGAAACATATCTATAACCTGTTACAGCTCCGGATTTATCACGTCCGGTCTCTATCTTTTTAGCAGATATTACGGGTTTTGGAGGCTCAACTGCTATAGGCTCTTCAGTTTCGACTACTTCTTTTGTAGCCGTGGCGCATGAAAACAATACAAATAGTGAAAGGCAAAATACATAAAGGGAGATGTTTTTTATATTCATTATTTTTTTATTTTTACCCCCAAATTTGATTTTAGTTCAAAAATAGCTTTTTTTAACTGTGATTCTACTACAGAAAGATCTATTTTATCTTTTTGCTTTTCTTTCATATCTTTTGCAAGGCGCATAGCCTGTTCTATTTTATGTCTGTTTTCGGCATCGGACGGCATCGCAAATTCAGCAACAACATTTACATTATTATTCAATATCTCGACAAAACCGCCAGTTACCATTATTTTTTTCTCGTCTCCGCCGGCATTGATCAATATCTCGCCGCTTACTAATTTTGTAACAACACTTGAATGTCCCGGCAAAACGGTAATTATGCCTGATGCAGTAGGAAATGTAACTGAAGAAACGCTGCCTTTAAAAGAGCTTCCTTCCGGTGATAGTATTTCCAACTGTAATTTATTCATCCTATATCCTTATTTTACTAAATTATATTATTATTTTCCGTTTTTTTGTTTTGCATCGGATTTACTATCATCATTGGTTTTAGCCTTCATTTGTTCCGCTTTTGCAATAGCATCATCTATCGTACCTACCATATAGAAAGCCTGTTCCGGAAGATCATCATGTTTTCCTTCTATGATTTCCTTAAAGCCTCTTATGGTTTCTTCTATTTTTACATAACGGCCTTCAAAGCCCGTAAAAGTTTCAGCCACAAACATAGGCTGTGTCAAAAATCTTTGGACTTTTCTTGCTCTTGATACAGTAAGTTTATCTTCATCCGAGAGTTCATCTATGCCTAAAATAGCAATAATATCTTGAAGATCTTTATATTTCTGCAAGATCTGCTTTACAGACATTGCCACATTATAATGCTCTTCACCTACTGAATTGGGGTCTAAAAGTCTGGATGAAGAAGTAAGCGGGTTGACAGCAGGGTAAAGCCCCTGTTCCATAATTGCTCTGTCCAGTGTAAGTGTTGCATCAAGATGTGCAAATATAGTCACCGGCGCCGGATCCGTATAATCGTCAGCAGGTACATATACAGCCTGAACGGAAGTTACAGAACCTTTATTTGTAGAAGTTATTCTTTCTTCAAGATCCCCCATATCTTTTGCAAGATTAGGCTGATATCCTACAGCAGAAGGCATTCTTCCCAAAAGAGAGGAAACCTCGCTGCCTGCCTGAGCAAATCTAAAAATATTATCAATAAACAATAGAACATCTTCGCCTTTTTCATCTCTAAAATATTCAGACATAGTAAGTGCGGTCAAAGCAACTCTCATTCTGTTTCCGGGAGGTTCATTCATTTGTCCGAATACAAGAACAGTTTTATCCAAAACTTTTGACTCTTCCATTTCCATCCACAAGTCTGTACCTTCTCTTGTTCTTTCGCCGACACCTGCAAAAACCGAATGACCTTTATGTACTGTTGCTATATTTCTTATAAGTTCTTTTACAATAACGGTTTTACCTACTCCGGCTCCGCCGAATATCCCTATCTTACCGCCTTTTGTAAAAGGTGATATTAAGTCTATTACTTTTAAACCTGTTTCTAGCATCTCCGGAGTCGTTTTAAGATCGACAAAATCGGGAGATTTTCTGTGTATCGGATATCTTTCAACTGAAGCATCTATAGGACCTAAAGCATCTGTCGGCTGCCCCAAAACATTAAATATCCTGCCGAGAGTTTTCTCGCCGACCGGAACTTTTATAGGAGCATAAGTCCTTACGGCTTTCATACCTCTTTTCAATCCGTCGGTAGAACCCATAGCAATAGTTCTTACTTCAGAATTTTCCATCTCGAACATAGTTTCAAGAACAAGATCGGTTCCATCAGGCATTTTTAAAACCAATGCTTCATAGATTTCCGGGACTTTGCCTTCAAATTTGAAGTCAACTACCGCTCCCTGAACTCTTATTACCGTCCCCTGTTCATTTTTGTTTTCATTTTTTCCCATTTTACATTCCCTGTTGCCCGTTAGCAAGATCTAACAATTCATTTGTAATCTTTTCCTGCCTGGACCTATTATAAATATTAGTTAAAGAAAGCGTGATTTCATTTGCATTTTCTTTTGCATTATTCATCGCTGTCATTCTTGCCGCCTGCTCGGAAGCATATGCATTCATTAAAGCGCTGTAAAACACAACTTCAAGATAATACGGCAATATGTCTTTGAGAACCTGATCAGAAGAAGGTTCAAAAATATAATCTATTCCTATATCTACAAAATCTTTATCCTGTTTTATCGGAAAAATCTCCTCAATGACAGGCTCCTGCACAAGCATATTCTTAAATTCCGTATAAACTAAAACTACGGAAGTAACTTCTCCGGCAAGATAAAACTTTTTGGCTATATCTATCATAGGATATATATCGTAATATTTAGGAAAAGTAGTGCCCATATTAAAAGATGCTAAAGTATTATAATTCTGTTTGGCGACATTATTGATCGCTTTTTTGCCTATTGCAACGACATAATCATCTTTTCCAACGATTTCCTGCAGTTTTTTCATTAAATTCACTACAAGTCCGCCTGCAAGACCTTTATCAGGAGAAATCACATAAATAAGCTTTTTGCCTTCTCTTTTTTTAGAGAACATTGTGATCATTTCCGCAAGATCTTTATCAGTAAGGATCTTTTGGACCATATACATTATTTTTTTAGCATAAGGATTATGATTCTCAACCAAAGTCTGCGCCTTGCGTATTTTAGACGCGGCGATCATTTCCATAGCCTTGGTTATCTGTGCTATGCTTTGTGATGTCTTTATTCTTTTTTTAAGCTGTTGCAGATTTTGTGCCATAATTATTTATCTTTTTGAATTCTTTTATATTATTTTTCAATTCTTCTTTCATCGCATCATCTAATTTTGCGCCTGTTGAAAGCTTTTTAACGGTTTCAGGATGATTTTTCTTTATATATTCGACAAGTTTTTCTTCTACCATCATAATTTCATCAACAGATATATCATCAAACATTCCTGATGTTACAGCAAAAATAGATATTATTTCAGATATTTCATCATAAGGATTATACTGAGGCTGTTTGAGTATTTCAGTAAGCCTTTTTCCTCTTTCAAGCCTTCTTAGCGTATCTTCGTCAAGATCGCTGCCGAACTGTGCAAATGACTGTAATTCCCTAAACTGAGAAAGTTCAAGTCTTACAGGACCGGCAAGCTGTTTCATAGCTTTAGTCTGCGCTGCACCTCCTACACGCGAAACTGATAAACCGACATTTATAGCAGGACGTATACCGGCATTGAACAGATCTCCTTCAAGATATATTTGTCCGTCCGTAATAGAGATAACATTTGTAGGAATATAAGCAGAAACGTCATTACCCTGAGTTTCAATTATAGGCAAAGCGGTAAGAGTTCCTCCGCCTTTTTCGTCTGACATCCTTGAAGCTCTCTCAAGAAGTCTGGAATGCAGATAAAAAATATCTCCCGGATATGCTTCACGGCCGGCAGGTCTTTTTATTAAAAGCGATATCTGTCTGTAAGCCCAAGCATGCTTTGTCAGATCGTCATAAACAACAAGAACATCTTCACCTCTGTCCATAAAATATTCACCAATAGCACAAGCTGCAAGAGGAGCAATATACTGCATAGAAGCCGGATACGATGCCGTTGCAGCCACTACGATGGAATACTCCATTGCTCCATGTTCTTTAAGTTTTGCAGTAAGCGAAGCAAGGTTTGATTTTTTTTGTCCTATAGAGCAATATATACATATAACTCTTTTAAGTCCCATATCGAGCTTTTTTTGGTTTATTATAGTATCAACAGCTATAGCCGTTTTTCCGGTTCCTCTGTCTCCGATTATAAGTTCTCTCTGACCTCTGCCTATCGGGGTCATAGAGTCGATAGCCTTGATACCGGTTTTAAGCGGTCTGTCTACGGAACTCCTTTCAATAATACCCGGAGCTATCTTTTCCAGCGGGTATAATGCTGGGTTATTATGTTTCAATTCCATTCCGTCTATAGGCTGGCCTACAGCATTAACAACCCTGCCTATCATCTGCTCGGAAACAGGAATGTTTAAAACTTTACCGGTAGATTTAACTTTCATACCGCGCACAACACGTCCGCTGTTGGTGAGCATAACAATAGACACAAAATCTTCATCAAGGTTTAAAACAAAACCCAGTGAGCCTTCTTCAAACTCAACTTCCTCATAATAACCGACATTTGAAAGTCCTGAAGCTTTTACGATCTCATCGCCTATAGTTTCAACTATGCCATAGTTAACCAGTTCTGGATTAATTTCGGCAGAATACAGTTGTTTTTCAATCTTTTGAATTATTTCTTCTGGTTTCATAAGCTCTCTCTTATACCGTTTAATATTCTTTTTATTATTCCCGATAAACTGTAATCCAATACATAATCCGCATATTCAAAACGCAATCCTGCACCCAAAGATTCATCGTCCCTTTTAAATGTGATTTTCTTTTCGGGAAAAAGCTCCTCTATTTTCTTCTTATTTGTATTATCAATATCACCCGCATAAAAAGCTGTAACATTTTTATTTTTTATGTCTTCAGATAAAAATCTCATAAACAGCTTAAGGTCATTCCTGGAAAAATGCTTAAAAATCCATTGCAGATCTTTTTCAGAAAGACTTCCGGCATCAACTATTGATTTTGAAATTTCTTTAATTTGAGCTCTTTTCATATCCGCCCTTTTCTATTTTTTCCAAAGCACGAGACATAAGTGCCTTTTTCTCTTCTTCGGTAAAAAGCTCAGAAAAAACTTTTGTCATAACCTTTTCAGATATCTCTAAAGACATCTGCCCGATCTGTTTATTCATGTTTTCAAATTCCATCGCAGCTTTCTGTTTTGCATCTTCTATTATCTGAGATGAGCGCTGTTTTGCATCCTCAGTCATCTTAACTCTTGTTTCTTCAATTGACGCTTTAGAAGACAAAGTTAATGCATCTGCATCATTTTTAGCTTCTGCTATTATCTTTTTTCTTTCTTCGCCTGCATTTTCAAGCACGATTCTTGCATCTTCCGCATCTTGGAGAGATTGCTCAACGCGGCGTTTTCTTTCATCTATCATTTTCATTAAAGGCTTAAATAAAAACCTTTTAAGAATATAAGCTATTATGAGAAAATTTATAAGCTGGAATATGAATAGGGTTTTATTTAGTCCCAGCAAATTTAATATTTCCATTATTTTTCCTTATACTTATTATTGTCCCATACCTACGGTTAAAAATCCAAAAACAAGAGCAAAAATAGCGATGGCTTCTGCGAATGCTATAGCAAGGATCATATTCGTCTGTATTTTGCCTGAAGCTTCAGGATTGCGTCCTATAGCCTCCATAGCCTTTGCTCCTATCATTCCAATACCGATAGCAGGACCAAAGCCGCCAATAGCAATAATGATACCGCCTACAAATGAAATTGTTGTCATTTTTTTACATCTCCTTTTTTTAATGTGATTTATCTGTAAAAACACTCATAAACGATAAAGTAAGCATAGCAAATACAAGAGCCTGAATAACTGCAACCAAAAGTTCTAAGGCAAGGAACGGAAAAAGGAAGTATGTAGTACCTAAAACTATTTCACCGGCAAAAATATTTCCAAATAGACGGAAAGAAAAAGAAATAAGTTTTGATAATTCATTTACAAGTTCAAGCATACCTACAAATAAAAATATCGGAAACATCTTAAATGAAAAAAATCTTGATATATAACTTCTAAAACCGGTATATCTAATACTAAGACAATGCGTCACAAAAACAGATACGACAGCAAGAGCAATCGTAGTATTCAGATCGCTCGTGGTTGAACGAAGCAGAGGTACACCGTGCTCTCCGGATCCCGCAGTAAAAACTCTAATTGTTTCAAAGCCGGGCAAAAGTGCCACAAGATTTGAAATAACTATGAAAATAAAGAAAGCTGTAACCCAAGGATAAATGAAAGAAGCCCTGTCACCTGTTACATTATATGCCGTATCGTAAAAATAATTGACAACACCCTCGACAGCCGTCTGTAATCTTCCCGGCTTAAGAGAAATAACTTTAACGACAGCTATTACTATCGCTATGATAATTATATCCGTTATCAGCGTAGCTACAATTGTATTGGTTATTGGAAAACCTGCAACTGTAAAAAGCACATCAGGACTTATCTGCATATCTCACCTTTAAATCATTGCTTTGGAATTTCGCCCATAGACTGTAGGTATGCGATAGCGTCAGGGTCTTTAGGGTCAATATTATAAACAGTACGCCATTTTTCTTTAGATTTTTCTCTATCTCCCAGTCTTTCATATGTTACCGCAAGATTCTTTCTTGCATCAAGACGCTTCGGCATAAGTTCTATAGATTTTATATATAGATCTCTGGCTTTCTCATTCATACCGTAAGTTGTATATAAAATAGCCATCTGCATATATGTTTCACTATAATCCATTTGCCTTCTCGACTCCCAATCTTCAACCCAAAAACTGTGAGGATACTCTTTTAGTTTTTCAGGATAAGAAATGTGAGCTGCCATAACAGAAAGTGCCTTATCAATATTACCTGACTTTGCATATAAAGATGCAAGACCGTAATAATTAAGATTATATATAGGATCTATCATCATATATTCATTATAATATTTTTCTGATTTTGCGAAATAGTCATCAGCAGTAGCAGTCAATTTCGCTACACTCTTTTCATCAGCACCATCATTTATGGCTTTATTGCGCGCAATGACAGCATTTTCCCAGAGTCTCGAATACATAACACCTGCAAGATATTTAGACTGTACATAATTTGGAGCAAGTTTCCATAATTTCTTAAAGGATCTCTCTGCCATTATAGAATCACCCGCTTTCCATCTGTCGAGATGAACATTGCCTTTAAAATATATTGACATAAGAAAAGACGGATTATATTTTTCCACTTCTCCGTATGTACTAAGAGCAGCATCCCACTCTGACTGTTTTGAAAGCTGTATAGCTCTTGAATGCAGAATATCACCCTTAAAATAGCCTGAAAAATAAAAGATCATATAGCCTATAACAGCTATAACCAAACCCTGTAAAATAATTTTAACCGGCCGTGCAAGTAAACTTTTTGAATCCGTGGAAGTTTCTTTTCCATATAAAATAACGCTTATAGATATCGTAACACCTATAAGAAGCCATAGCATAACCCCGGAAGATACAAATCTTAAAGAAACGCATACAGTGTCATGGACGAGCTTTGCCGTAAAAGCGGCAAGAACTCCAAGCTGGATATAGGTTAAAGGACCGTCCCTGGTATTGTTTCCTGAATTAAGAAATGAAATATTTTTAAAACCTGCAGTAAAAACCATCATAATAAGCAGAAGGAACAAAGTCAATCCTATTATGCCTTCATCGAACCATACTTCAAGATATTCATTTTCAGGATGATCGCTTTCTGTATTATGTTTGCCTTCTATAAAAAATATCTGCGGTCTTCTCCATGCCGGATAAGTAACATAGAAAGAACCTATTCCCGTACCAAGAACTGGATTTGTATTGATCATCTCCCATGTAGAAAGCCATGTGAACAATCTGAAGGATATGCTGTCAGTTCTCTTTTTAGAGGCAACAAAAACACCTAAAAATGCTATAGCTACAATCAAAACTGAAATAATAATCGTAGATACCAATATTTTTTTATTCAGTTTCTTTGTCAAATACATAAGTACATAAATCAATATAAATGCAAAAGTGCCCGCTGCAAAACCAAGCCAAGCACCCTTTGAAAACGTAAAAACCGTACAAATAGCAGTCAGTACCCATAAAATTCCTATATAAAAACGGCGTTTGTATAAATAACTTGCTAATAGTATAGGATTCATAACAATAAGGAAATCTCCAAAGAAATTGGGATTTCCAAATGTTGAAAAAATCCTATTGGCAAAAGCCTGTCTCCAGAGAAAAGGATCTAATCCGGTAGCCGGCGGAGGCGGAAAAAACTGATAGTCAAAAAACTGTATCAGCCCATATATACAGACAATATATCCTGCCGCAACAAGCCAGTTTATTATTTTCAATATCTTTTTCTCATCATTAAATTCATCAATTATAATTAAGACAAGACCACAATATATAAAACGTTTTATAAGTTCATTTAAACTTGCATATTTGAAAGGAGATATTGAAAATGAAATTATGCCGGAGATAAAATAGAGAATTACTGGGATAAGAAAAATAAAAGTGTTTTTAAAAAAATTAAAATTGCCAGACTCTATCTTTGAGATAAGCCAAGTCATAATAAGAAAAAGTCCGCCGATGTGAAATATTGTTATTTTTATCTGTGCAGAATCATAAGTCTTAAGATAAAAACTTACAGCTATTAAAAAATATAGTATTGGCAGACCGTATAAGAGTATTTTTTTTAAAACTTTCTGGAAAACTGAAGAGTATGATTGCATTATCTAGGTTACCTTTTTATACGTTCAGAGTTTATTATATGAGATTCTAATAATAAATTGAACGGATTTTAGCTGTTAAGAAAATTTTCAAAACAGCTTCATTTTGCCGGCAAAACAAATAAATTTTCTTTACCTTTAAAATGATTTTTGAAAGCCGATGAGAGGACTTGAACCTCCGACCTATTGTTTACGAAACAATTGCTCTACCAGCTGAGCTACATCGGCAAAATAATGCAGTAATTATATCTTTTAGAGAGAATATAGTCAAATTATAAGTCTTAAAAAAAAGCAAGTGATTTAAAACCACTTGCTTTTACTATCTAAGATATGCTGGGGGACAGGATCGAACTGTCGACACCAGGTTTTTCAGACCTGTGCTCTACCTGCTGAGCTACCCCAGCATACATTAATCTTCTTTATTATACTTATCAAAAGCTTTTTTTCCTGCTTCAAAAGCTTCACTGATCTTATCTTTTCCGGATAAAACTTTCTCACGGCCTTCTTCGTAAACCTTGCGTCCTGTTTCTTTCACATCATCGCTTAAGTCAGAAAGCGTATCGGCAAATTCTTCGCCAATTCTTCTAATATTATATCTTGTTTCTCTTCCCGATTTAGGAGCATACAAAATGCCTAATGCCGCGCCGATCACTCCGCCTAAAACAAAAGCCAACAAAGTATCTTTCTTATCACACATTTTATTCCTCCTCACTGCTATTTTTTCTTTTAGACCTGCTTCCGGAAAAAATATAAAAAAGAAGTGAAAAAGCAGATATAAGCGGAGCAGATATTTTCTCTGTCATACTGACCACTTTTCCGGAAATTTTATTTACAACGGCAAGCTCAGTATTGACTCTTTTAAAAGATTCTTCCATCTCTTCAGCCGTTTTTTTAATCTGTATAAGAGTTATTATCAGATAAACCGCAACAACAATCAATGCGATTGTGGATAAAACCATACAGATAATAATCCAAGTGTTAAAATTCATATTTGGCTATTGTAACAAAAAGTTGTTCTTATGTCAAACACTCTTTTTTATTGTTCTGCTGACGGACAGATCTCTTTTAGAGGACAAAAATCATGTCCGGGACGTCTTGCTTTACATACTCGCCGCCCTAAGGTCTGGATAAGCAGAGAGAAATTTTTCCAATTTTTCCGAGGGACTATTTTCATTAGATCTTTTTCTATTTTGACAGCATCTTTATGTTTTGTAAGATTTAATAAATTTGATATCCTGATAACATGCGTATCTACGGCAATACCTTCATATTTGCCGTAAGCGGCACTCAAAACGATATTTGCGGTTTTGCGGGCCACACCGGGAAGCTCAACAAGCTCCTCCATTGTCTGAGGAACTTTCCCTTGATATTTATCTAAGATCATTTTTGCAGAATTTATTATATTTTTTGCTTTGTTTCTGAAGAAACCCGTTGAACGTATATCATTTTCAAATTCTGAAATATCAGCATTAACATAATCTTTTAAAGTTTTATACTTTTTAAATAACACTGATGTAACCTTATTTACTCTTTCGTCAGTACATTGTGCAGAAAGTATTGTCGCAAATAAAAGCTCATAAGGTTTTCTAAACTCTAATGCTACTTGAACATCACCATATTCTTTTTCAAGGATTTTAATTATTTCAGCAGTATATTTCTTTTTATCTTTTTTCATTTATGATCTCTAAAACTTTTTTGTGTACAGATCTTGTATTAGAAGCTAAAAGAGTACTTTTAAATAAAAAATCATTTGAGTTTTCATAATCCGTTACAATTCCGCCGGACTCTTTAACTATTAAAGCACCTGCCGCTATATCCCAAGGTTTTAAACCTTCTTCCCAGAAAAACTCAAATCTGCCGCAAGCTACATATGCTAGATCCATAGCTGCAGAGCCGAGCCTTCTTATCCCCTGCGTTATCATCATAATATTTTCAAAATTCTGTATTAATCTGCCGCTTTTTTCCCTTACATAATATGGAAATCCCGTAACAGCAAGGGCACTGTCTGTATCATATATTGAAGAAACTTTTATTTTCTTTCCGTTCAAAAAAGCACCTTTTGATTTTTCAGCGACAAAAACTTCATTCGTCATAGGAGAATATATTACGCCGGAAATGATATCGTTCTTATATTTTAAAGCTATAGAAACACAAAATATCGGAAGACTGTGTATAAAATTTACCGTGCCGTCCAAAGGATCTATTATCCAACAAAATTCTTTATTTATTTCATTAACACCGTCTTCTTCGGCAAGTATTCCGTGGTCAGGGAAAATATCTTTTATTGTTTGTATTATCCTTTTCTGGGAATTTCTGTCAGCCTGAGAGACCGGATCGATCTTGCCTTTAAGTTTTATATCAAGCTTTTTCCCATAATATTTCCTTAAAATCTCGGCACCGGCAGTTGCCGCCGCCAAAGCAGTATTTGTATATTTTGAGAATTTCATATCGCACTCTTTTATTTTTTCAATTTATAAAGTTCGGAATTGATCTTATCTCCGAACATATCAAGCTTTTCTATAGTATTTCTATTTATAAAATAAAACCTCACCTGCTCACTTTGTTCTTTATCATAGTTTAGAACAAAAGACGAAAGGTCCTCGGTAGGAGCCCACTTTCCGCAGGATTCAAAAACTCTGTCAGGATGACTAAGATATGTTTCCTTCAAAGTATATGTATTGTCCGGCAAAAGATCTAAAACCATAACTATTCCCGGACCGTCAGCCGCAGGAAGTGTTCCTTTATATGAACCGGTATAATACTTTTTCATTATTTGCAAACTTGCCGGAGAACCTGCACTTCTGTTACCGAAAGGGATAATTACCATACTTTCCCCTTGCTGTGAAAAACTTATATTTGTAACCTGCTGAGGTTTTTCAATCTCAAAAACTTTCACACTTGGGAAAAAATATCCGACTTCAGGAAGCGTTTTTTCTGTAATTTCATAGTTTATGTATATATCGCTTCCAACAGAATAAGCACTGCCTATACTTATATTGTATGCAGCTGTAGAATTTTTTACGGCTATGACCACAGCCATATTCTTCTTAAAATCCGGTGTAGTTACAATTCCTGTAACGGCTTTAGCCTGCCCGAGGATAGCTTCAAACTTTTTGCCGGATTCTGCGGTATAAAAATTAATTTCTTTATCCATCTTTACATTGTTTTTTAAAAAATATCCATTCACTTCTTTAAAGCTCAGCGGAACGCTCAGGCTTATATCTGCGGCTTTTTCTTCAACCTGTTTGACTGTTTCTTTAGATATGGCAGGAACGGTTGGAACATCGGTTTGAATACTCCTTACAGGAACCATACAGCCGGCAAATGTAAAAAGAAATAAAACAGGTATAAGAAAGATAAAAAATTTATTATTATTCATTTTATAACCTCATTAGTATTTATTGGCTGTTCTAATTATATAATTTTAAGGAAATCTTTAAAAGCATGCTGAAAATAAGAAAGCCCTGAACCAATGTTCAGGGTTTATTGATTTGGGTCCAAGTTTTAAAACTTGGCGGGGACGACGGGATTTGAACCCGCGGTCTCTGCCTTGACAGGGCAGTGTGTTAAACCAGGCTACACCACGTCCCCAAACAATATTGAGGATTATATCAGAAAGAGTTTTTGATGTCAACTGTTTTTAAATACAGTTAACAATTTAATAATTAATATTAACTAGTTTTTTGTCGTTAATGCCGCCTCAGAAGCACAGCTTGTGAACGGAAAGATTTTTCAGACGGCTTAATTCCTGCATGTTTGAAGCCTTTGAAAAAGGCAGGTTTCAGGAATTGGCTGAAAAATCTTGCAGTGAATGTGCTTCAGCGGCAGAGTTTTGCACACTTTTGATCGCTTGCAAAAGTGTGAAAGAGGGGTTTAAGGGACAAAGTCCCTTGCAGTTTGCCTTGCAAACGAGGCGGCGATTTGCTCACTTTCTAAAAGTGAGGCAGATTGGCACAGCCAAGACTAGTTTAAGGGTATGGTTACCCTTATTATTTTAAAATTTTAGCAAGAGCATAACCTATAAAGAAACCTGCTAATGCAGTTACTACGGAAGCTATAGCATAAAAAAATGCCGGCAGAACATTTCCTTGTTTTAACAGATCCGAGAACTCAAGCGAGAATGTTGAAAATGTAGTGAATCCGCCTAAAACTCCTACCATTATAAAGTTTTTCAAATGTGTATTAATAATTCTATTTTCAGATATAGAATCCATAAAACCCATAAAAAGACATCCGACAAAATTAACAAGCATTATTGTTATAGGAATACCGAATTTATTTAAAGGAACAGCCAATGTCAGCAAATATCTAAATAATGCCCCAAAAGCCCCACCAAAAAATACGGCAAAAATATTTAAAGCCATTGTATTCTCTTCATATTAGGTCCGACGGCATAATTTCTATGCTTACCTGCGTGCCAGCGGAAAGCTTACAGGTATTTACCTCAGGAACCGCTTTCAATATATATTTTCTGCCGCCTTTTATAATTATATGTCTTCTATAAGTATTGTGCAGTTTTGCTATATAAGCCGAAGCCGGACCTAAAAGTTTTAGCGGTAAACCTCTGCTTTTTACTATACCTTCCAAAAACTCAAAAAGTTTCTCTGAATCTTTGACAGCTTTCTTTTCATCTTTATTTTTTACAGCAATTTTTGCAACATCGCAAAAAGGCGGATAAAGCAATTTTTTGCGTTGTGCGGTTTCCGCTTTATAAAAAGATATAAAGTCATGATCTTTTGCATACTCTATAGCATAATGCTCAGGATGTGATGTCTGCACTATTACATTGCCTTTTATTTCCCCTCTGCCGCAACGTCCTGCGACCTGTGTTATAAGCTGAAAAGTTTTTTCAGCTGATTTAAAATCCGGCAGATATAAAGAAGTATCGGCATCGACAACGCATACAAGGCTTACTCTTGGGAAATCAAAACCTTTAGCTATCATCTGAGTGCCAAGCAATATATCATACTCTTCATTTTTTATGCCGAGATATGCTTTTTTATAATTTTCTTTTGAAGAAGCCGTATCTCCGTCAAGCCTGAATATATTGGCATTCGGGAACATTTTTTTTAATTCAGCTTCAACTTTCTGTGTTCCGGTTCCAAATACGGCTATATCCCTGCTTTTACAGACAGAACATTCCACAGGAAGTTTTTGGCTTTCTCCGCAGTAATGACATTTTAAAGTATCAGGATTTCTGTGATATACCATTGATATTGAACAATTCGGGCATTGGTATACACTTGAGCATTTACGGCACATTATTGACGGAGCATATCCTCTTCTGTTCAAAAAGACAATTACCTGCTCCCTTCTTGCCAAAGCTTTTGATATAGCATCTATGGTTTCCGGCAAAAGTAAACTGCCGCCGTAAATTCTATTTTTTAAAGATAATACTTTGACTTCCGGAAGTTCTCTTTTATCTATTCTTTCAGGGAGATCAACAAGAACGGTTTTATTTTCAAGAGCATCTTTAAAACTCTCAAGAGAGGGCGTTGCAGAACCTAAAACAACAGAAGCTCCGTGATATCCCGCACGCCATAAAGCTATTTCTCTGGCATCATAAGAAGGTTTCTGTTCCTGTTTATATGTATGCTCATGCTCCTCATCTATTATTATTAAACCCAGATCGGAAAAAGGTGTAAACACTGCCGATCTTGCTCCAAGCATTATTTTAATTTCATTATTTTTAGCTTTTATAAAAAGTTTGTATTTTTCAACATTAGTGATACCGCTGTGCCATACTCCGACAAGAGAGCCGAATCTCTTTGTTACAATATCTACAAATTGTGTTGTAAGTGCTATCTCAGGAATAAGCATTATTGCACTTCTATTATTTTTTAAGGAGTGTTCTATAAGATTAAGATAGATTTCCGTTTTTCCGGAAGCCGTAACCCCGTGTATAAGGAATGAACTTTTTACGCGTTTGGATATTGCCTTGTTTATCAGATCTACGGCATTTTGCTGATATGGATTTAATATGTGCTTTTCATCTGAAGGTTTGTTTATTTCTTTTTTTACTTTCGGTTTTCTTTTAGGCGGTTTCATTGAAGCCGGAATAACAGCTGCCAAAGCTTCACCGGGAGAACAAATATAATTCTCAATTATATATTCGGCAAGTCTGAGCGATTCTTTATTTATAATGGGCTCGCTGTCAATGATGGATTCTATCTTTTTAAGTTTATAGACATCAGATTTGATCTCCTGAACTGATAATGCATAAGCAGTAACAGTCTTATTTGCAAAATTGACTTTTACTCTTTTACCGACAATACTTTCAGGCTCACAGTGTTCAGGAGGAAGATAGGAAAATGTTTTATTTAAAGGTACGGGAACTGCAACTTCTATTGCTTTCATATTTCGCCTGTTTTAAGGAAGTTCATAACGCGCTTCATATCATCCCAAACGAATTTTTTTAAACTTGGATTTCTAAGAAGCGCCGCCGGATGGTAAGTAGGCATAAGTTTAATGCCTTTATATTCTCTCACGCTGCCTCTGATAGTGCTTATTGACTCTTCGGTTTTAAGTAATCCTTTTGTAGAAGAGGCGCCTAGCGTAACTATTATTTTAGGTTTTATTATTTCAAGCTGCATATCCAGATAAGGTCTGCATGCATCCATTTCTTCAGGTGTGGGCGGTCTGTCATTAGCACGCTTTTCGGGGTCAGAAGGATCTTTCATCGGATGGCATTTAACTATATTTGCTATATATACACTTTCCCTTGTCTGTCCCATAGCTTCAATTATTTTCGTGAGCAGTTGTCCGGCTCTGCCGACAAAAGGTTCTCCTTTGTGGTCTTCATCATATCCGGGTCCTTCTCCTACAAACATAAGATCGGCATCTGCCGCACCTGTACCGAAAACACATTTAAGCCGACTTTCACCTAAAGGACATTTTTTGCACTTGTCAGCTTTTTTCTTAAGAGCTTCTATTTTTTCCAATGGTCCTGATTTTTTCATAGTAAATTTTGTCTGGACATCAGCCTTAGGCACAGCTTCCTGACGGACAGGAGCAAGAGGTACTTTGTACACTTCGTCCTCTCCCCAATTTTGATATTCTTCAAGAGTTCTTTTTGCAAGTTTTAATATTTTTAAATATTCTGACTGTTTCATCTATTATTTTTCCCGCTATAACTTTTTTATCGGCATTTTTAACTTCGCTTTTTGTTCCGTCGGCACTTATTATAAAAACGCTTGTCTTGTCAGATCCTAAAGACTCTTTCCCGTTTGCAGTTATCAAATCAAGATTCTTGTTTTTAAGTTTTTCAACAGCTTTTTCAATATGTTTAGAAGTTTCAAGAGCAAAGCCTGCTACTACTTGTTTTTTCTTATTTTCCCCGCAATAGCTTATTATATCGGGATTTTTTTTCAGTTTTAAAACAAGTTCTTTTGAATCTTTTTTTATCTTTTCTTTGCTTTTTACGGCAGGAGTATAATCTGCAACGGCGGCGGCACCAATAATTATATCAGCATTTTTTAAATTTGCTTTTACGGCTTCGAACATATCCATAGCACTTATGACATTTATTATTTTAACTTTCTCAGAAGGCATAAAATCTGCCGGTCCGGAAATAAAAACAACTCTATTGCCTCTTTTTACTGCCTGATCGGCAAGAGCCGAACCCATTTTACCGGAAGATTCATTGCTTATAAATCTTACCGGATCAATATATTCTCTTGTAGGTCCTGAAAAAATTAAAAAAGTTAAGGGTTTGTTTGCAACAGCCATTTTCAGGAAAGTTCCTTTGATATTTCAGCCATTATAATTTCGGTTGAAGCTAATCTGCCGTCTCCGAAAGTTCCGCATGCAAGTTCGCCTTTTTGCGGCATTACAAATCCATAGCCGTATGTTTTTAAAAGATTTATATTATTGACAGTTGCAATATGATTTAACATATTGGAATTCATTGCAGGGCAAATAAGTATTTTTGCTTTTGAAGCAAGAATAGTGCTTAAGAGCAGATTATCAGCCCTGCCGCAGGCAAGCCCTGATATTGTATTTGCAGTAGCTGCAACAACAACTATAATATCGGCTTTATCTGCAAGCGAGATATGACCTATCTCCCACTCTTTGGGAGATTCGAACATATCAGTATAAACTTTATTTTTTGACAAAGTCTGTAATGTCAGCGGCGTTATAAATTTCGCACCGTTTTCAGTAAGAATACATTCAACATTTGCACCATCTTTAACAAGAGCTCTTATCAGATCACAGCTTTTGTATGCCGCTATACCGCCGCAAACTCCGATGATTATATTTTTGTTTTTTAAGCTCATTATGCTTTTTCTGCCTCTGCTTCAGCCGCTTTATTTTCTCTGGCTTTTATTTTTTTACGCAATTCTTCAATCTTTTCAGGAGTTGCAGTTCCTTCAACAACATCGTTCAATGCTTTATCGATAAGTTCAGCTTGTGTCAGCTTTCTATAATCTTCATCATATTTTTTTACTTCTATCCAATCCATTGCAAGATTTACAAGCTCATACCTGCCAAACTTTGATCCAAATACCGATTCCATCAACTGATTTTTTGCCAATGACATTCTTTTTCTCCTAAAAATATTTTTGTTCTTTTCTTATTTTATACTTCAATGATTTTATTATGGTCTTAACGGAATTTACAGCTTCTTCAAAATCATCATTTATAATCAGATATTCATATTTTGCAAGGGATTCCAGTTCTTTTTTGGCATTTTTTAAACGCATATCGATAGTTTTTTTGCTGTCTTTATTCCTTAAAGTAAGCCTTTCTTTCAAAGCTTTAAGATTTGGGGTCATAATAAATATCATACAAGCATCAGGATACTGTTTTTTTATCTTAATGCCGCCCTGTACATCTATATCTAAAAGTACATTTTTACCGCTTTTAAGAGTTTTATCAAGAAAAGATTTAGGAGTGCCGTAATAATTATCGTGAACCCTTGCCCATTCAGCAAAAGCTTTATCTTTTATCATCTTCTTAAATTTGGATTCATCGGTAAAAAAATACTCTAGACCGTTCTTTTCTCCGCTTCTTGGAAGTCTTGTAGTATATGAAATAGAATAAACCGTATCGGGCATACTCTTTACAATTTCATTACAAATACTTGTTTTCCCGGCACCTGAAGGAGCCGAAACTACAATAATACTGCCTCTTTTAGCTGTTTTTTTCATAGTCTTATATTTTATTAAATATAAAGAATAAAAGCAAAAACAATATCTTGGGCTTGCAGCACAAATAGTCTTGGCTTTGCCAATCCGCTCTTACTTTTAGAAAGTAAGCAAATCGCCGCCTGGTTTACATTCGCTTGAAAATATTGTCGGTTTGCGAACAGTCCGAACGAAGTGTAAAACGCTTATAAAGACTATTAAGGTGTTTTACTTCAAACAACGCAAACCGTGCTAAGCAAACACAAATATTTTCTGTGCTCATAGACTCGTAAAAAGGGCGGCAGAACAGCAAGGACTACGATAAAAGCGAAAGATAAAAGATAAAATGGATCCCCGATTACGGATTTCGGGGATGACAAAAATTCGCAGGGCGAGGGAACGGCAATAAATGGCAATGACGGAAGCACGTTAAAAACAACAGTGAATAATTAATAATGTTTTTTTTATAGACTTTCTTGCATTTATGGGGTCAAAAATGTAAAATTCATTAAAAAACAACAGGTGCTTTTTGATGGAAAAGAAGTATAATGCCATTATAGTCGGTGCGGGACATGCGGGCTGTGAAGCGGCTCTTGCCTGCGCAAGAATGGGTTTAAAGACTCTCATTATCACATTGAATATAGATTCTATAGCAAGTATGCCTTGTAATCCCGCTATCGGCGGTATAGCAAAAGGACAAATTGTAAGAGAGATTGATGCTTTGGGCGGCGAGATGGGCTGGATCACAGACCGTTCGGGCATACAGTTTAAAATGCTTAACAGTTCAAGAGGTCCTGCCGTATGGTCCCCGAGAGCCCAATGCGATAAAGCGATGTATTCAATACTAATGTCCCATTCCCTTCAAAAACAAAAAAACCTTGATATACTTCAATCTGAAGTTATATCTCTTATAGTAAAGAACGGAAAAGTAAAAGCCGTAAAGATCCTTACCGGTGAAAATATTGAAGCCGATGTTGTCATAATAACAGCAGGAACTTTTCTAAAAGGAAAAATCCACGTAGGTAAAACCGAATTTGACGGCGGAAGATTTAATGAAAGGGCTGCTTCGCACCTTTCAAACTCTCTTATTAATGACTGCGGATTAGAGTTGCGGCGTTTTAAAACATCTTCCCCGGCAAGAATAAATGCCGATTCCGTAGATTATTCAAAAATGACTGAACAGCCCGGTGATGAAAACCCGCGGCCTTTTTCGCATTTTACCGAAAGAAACAGTTGGAGAAAAAATCTTATACAGCTTTCATGCTGGCTTACATATACAAATCCACAGACTCATAAATATGTTCAGGATAATATTGATTCATCTTCAATAGATATAGGCGATTCCGACAGTAAAAGCCCAAGATACTGTCCGGCTATAGAGGAAAAAATAATCCGTTATCCGGACAAAGAAAAACATCAGATATTTCTTGAACCTGAAGGTAGAAGCACTAATGAGGTTTACCTTAACGGTTTATATACAGGTCTGCATTTTGACATACAACAGAAAATGATCAACTCTATCAACGGTCTTGAAAAAGCAAAAGTCATTCGTTACGGTTATGCCATAGAATATGATTATTCAAATCCTTTACAGATAAAAAATTCTCTTGAAACAAAAAATATAGAAAATCTTTTTCTTGCCGGACAGATAAACGGAACTACCGGCTATGAAGAAGCCGCTGCACAAGGCTTTATGGCAGGCGCGAATGCGGCACTTAAATTCCAAGAAAGACAGCCGCTCATACTTGGAAGACCCGAAGCCTATATTGGCATACTTATTGACGATATAACCACTAAAGGCATGGATGAACCTTATAGAATGTTTACATCGCGCGCCGAATACAGACTTTCAATAAGAAATGATAATGCAGACCTTAGACTGATGGACATAGGCAGATATTTAGGCTTGATATCCGATGCGGCTTATAAAAGATTTGAACTTTACAGGAATACTTTAACCGATGTATATGAGGGTAAAGAAAAAAATCTCCCCTCAGATGAAGAGCTGCTTCCTTGGAGTATGGAGCAAGTAAGAGAAGAGGTAGCGATCTATAAAAAATATGAAGGATATATAGAAATACAAAATAAAATGGCGAAAAAAGTTAAGAAAAATGAAGACAGAAGCATTCCCGAAGATTTTGATTATGATATTTTAAGCTCTTTGTCAGCAGAAACTAAACAAAGGCTTTCAAAAGTAAAACCGCAGACTCTCGGACAGGCATCAAGAATACAAGGGATAAAACCTTCAGATATAGCCATACTGACAATATATCTTGAAAAACAAAGGAGACAAAAAAGTGAACAACAAAGAAATTGATATATACTACTTTACCGGTACAGGAAACACATATCTTGCAGCAAAAAAGATCGCACAGACATTTACCGAGAACGGCTGTTCTGTAAGGCTTTTTGATATTGCAAAAAGCAATCCGTTGGAAATTGATTTTACAAAAACATTGGGTTTCGGTTTTCCCACAGCCTGTTGGAATACTTTTCCTTTTGTAAGAAGATTTTTTTACAATCTCCCCCAATCTTTCGGTACAGAAGTTTTTGTTTTCAGTACAATGGGAGATTCATCTCTTAGAGCGGCGGCGATGATAGGCGATATTCTAAAAAACAAAGGTTATAATGTTATAGCTACCAAAGGATTTAAGATGCCAAATAATCTGATAGCTATACAAAGCGAAGCGAAAAACATAGTTAAACGAGAAAAAGCTTATCTTAAAATACAAAGTTTTGCCATAGACATATTTACAGAAAAATCAAAAGCGGAAAGTGTAAATATTTTTTTAAAATTCTGTTTCAAGATCTCAAGCTTTATTACAAATTTATGGGAAAGCAAAATATCCCAAAAAATCATTCGTTTTAAAGTCTCAAAGAAAGAATGTACAAAATGTATGCTTTGCGTAAATATCTGCCCGGTAAAAAATATATCTTTTGAGGATTTCCCTGTTTTTAACGGAAATAAATGTCAAATATGTATGCGCTGTATTTCTTATTGTCCCACAAATTCAATAAAATCCTTTCTTGTAAGAAAAGGGAAAACATATAAAGGACTTAATCAAAAAGAATCAGAAGAATGTTTTGATATAAGATAATAACAGCAAGTATTTACCTATTGTTTTTTCTTGTTGCCGTTGATGTTTATTGTAATTGTAGTTATAAGTTAGCAATTGTTTTCATAACTGTCTTTTTATTTTTATTTTTCAATAAAATTATGTATACTAATCAAATCAAACAAAGGAGAGAAAGAATGAAAAAGTTTACAGCAATTTTATTTGCATCAGTTTTTACATTTGTAGCAGCTATGCCGGCTTTAGCACAAGAAGCACAAGTGGCACAAGAAACACAAGAAGTACAAGAAGTTAAAGTTTCAGAAGATATTTCCGCTGAAGAAGTTGTTAATGTTGAAAGTGCTGTTACCCCTGAAACAACAGAACCTTCTGTTACAGAAGCACAAGCACAACCAGAAGAAACACCCATTGTAGAAAATAAGAAGGAAAAGAAAAATAAAGCTGGCAAAGAAAATAATAAAGAGAAGAAAAACTCAGCCGATGATAAAGAAGCAAAGAAAAATGCAGCAGCAATAAAAGCTAAAGCTAAAGAAATAGTAAATGCTGCAAAAGAAGAAAAAAAGGAAGCTGATGCCGAAGCAAAAGATATAAAAACAAAGGCAAAAAACAATCAAAAACTTGCGAATGATAAAATAAAAAATATGAGAGACAAAGCGAATGCCGAAAAAAGCCAACTTGATAATGAAGCAAGAACTCTTGAAGAAAAAGCAAAAGCTATAAGGTCTAAAGCAAAAGCACAACACAAAGACGCTATGTTTGAAATAAAAGTACTATCCCAGAATGCAAAAGCGGAAAGAGACGCTGAATTTAAAAGAGCCGAAGCCATATCTGCCGCAGGCACAGCAAAAGTTACTGAAGCACAAAGACAGTCGACTTTGCTTTTAAAAAGTATAGAAACTGAAAAAAAATAAAATTTAAAAATACAGAAGTCCGGGAATAAAATATATTCCCGGACTTCTTTTTTATTTCACCGATACTATTAATTTGTTTTTTTACCGCATATTTATTTTCCATACAATATTTGATAATATTTCTTTTATGGATAAAAAACAACTTTTTGAACAATTCCTAGACTATGTCAGGGCAAATATAATACCTTTATTTTCAGAAGAAAATGTTAAAAATTTTCAAATTTACTTTGACGAACTTATTGAATGGAATCAAAAATTCAATCTTATTTCCTATAAAACTGAAAAAGATTTAATTTACAGACATTTTTGCGACTCTCTTTACAGTGCAAAAGCGATAAAAGAGATAAATCCTGAACTTGAAGGCGCAAAAGTTATTGATCTCGGAACAGGTTCCGGCATGCCCGGCATACCTGTAAAAATAGCATTGCCTGAAATAAATTTGACTCTTGTAGAATCCATAACAAAAAAATGCACTTTTCTTGAAAATGTAAAGAGTAAACTAAAATTTGATATCAAAATACTTAATACCAGAGCCGAAGAAATAGGACAAAGTCCAAATTACAGACAAAGGTGTGATTTTGTTCTATCAAGAGCTGTAAGTAAATTCTCCCCTAATCTTGAAATATCAATACCACTTCTAAAAGTGGGCGGACATTTTATAGTTCACAAAACAAAAAAATCAGCTGAAAGCCAAGAAGAAGGTCTTCCTTCTGTAGAAAATGCTCTGAAACATCTCGGCGCAAAACTTGAAAAAACCATATCTTATACAATCCCTGAACAAGAGTTGGATTATTGTATACTCATTTTCAAAAAATATAAAGACACACCGCCGCAATATCCCAGAAAAACAGGAATTCCTGAAAAAAGACCATTATAATGGATGTTTTATATGATAATAGAAATTAATATATCAACAAAAAAACGAAATGAAATGATCGATATTACACAACAAATTAATGCCAAACTTTTAGAAAGAAAGATAAGTAGCGGCTTTTGCATAATATATACTCCTCACACAACTTCTGCCATAACAATAAATGAAAATGCAGATCCGGATGTTTGCACTGATATGATAAAAGGTCTTGCAAATATCTCTCCTGACAACAGCTCTTATAAACATTTAGAAGGCAATTCAGATGCACATATAAAATCAAGCCTTGTCGGCACATCTGAAACTGTAATAATAGAGAACGGCAGGCTTAAACTCGGCACATGGCAAGGAATATACTTTTGTGAATTTGATGGTCCTCGAAACAGACATATCTGGATCAAGATAATAAAAGATTAACTTTACATTATTTAATAATAAATAAAAAAGTCTCCTGAAGTTCAGGAGTTCTTTTTTTATTATACCGCAAGGACCGATCAATGTTTAATTTTGTTTAAATATTTCTTTCATATCGTCAGGCAATGGAGCTGAAAATTGCATTGTTTTTGATGTTTTCGGATGTGTGAATGTTATACTATAAGCATGAAGCATCTGTCTTTCATATTGTTTACCTTCAATTGTTTCCGGACCGCCATATTGTTTATCTCCTATTACAGGATGATTAATATATTTCATATGGCTTCTTATCTGATGAGTCCTTCCGGTAATTATATTTACTTCAACAAGAGTATAGTCACCCTTTCTTGAAATAACTTTAAATTCCGTGACAGCCATTTTTTTAGCTAAAGGGTTTACCGACATAAGTTTTCTATTGTGAGGAGATCTGCCTAAAGGTGCTTCTATCCTTCCAAGATTTTCAACTATTATTCCTTTGACGGCAGCATAATATATCTTCTTTACTGCTCTTTTCTGAAACTGTTTTGAAATGCTTATTTTTGCTTTTTCATTTTTTGCAAAAATTATGATTCCGGAAGTGTCTTTATCAAGCCTGTGTACAAGATAAGGATTGAATTTTCCTTTTGAATGTCCCATAAGAGCATTCACAAGTGTTCCCGAGGGATGCCCGTAAGAAGGATGAACAACTATCCCAGGACTTTTATTTACTACTATTATATCATCATCTTCATAAATAATATCAAGCTTTATCTTTTCGGCTTTTATATCAAGCTTTTCTTCTTTTTCAAATTCAACTGTGACTTCATCGCCGTGTTTAAGTTTGTGGCTGACAAGCACTTGTTTCCCATTAACTTCGACTTTTCCTTTCCCGGCAAGTTTTTGAAAATAAGAACGCGAATAATCTTTATATACGGAAGCTAAAAAAGAATCTACTCTTTCTCGTTCAAATTTTTCATATATTATTTTTTTCTGCATTTTTGCTTACCTTATAAATTATTATTATGCCGGCTACAAATATAAATATTGATAATACCTGTGCTATAGACATACCGAAAAGTTGCGAACCTCTGAAATCTCCTCGGAAAAATTCAAGGACAAATCTTAAAGCCGCATAGGCTATAAGATAAAATGCAAAAGTTTTTCCGCCCGCATGTTTTTTGCCACTATAATTGTATTTATGTAAAAGAATGAAAATTACCAGATTTCCGAAAGCTTCGTATAATTGTACAGGGTGTAATAATACTCCCTTCAGCGCAAGCGTATTTTTATCATTAAACATAACAGCCCAAGGCAAGTCGCAATGTTTGCCATAGCAACAACCGGCAAAAAAGCAGCCTATCCTTCCAAACATATGAGCAAGAGGCAATGCCGGAGCCACTATATCGCTCAACTTAGCTAAAGGTATACTTTTCTTTTTTGTATATATCACGGCAAAAATGACAGATAATATAAAACCGCCATAATATACAAGCCCGCCCTGCCATACTTTAACAATATCAAGCGGAGCTGCAATAAAATCTTTAATATTAATAAGAATATAAAGCAGCCTTGCACCAACAATAGCGGCTATAAGCAAATATAAAAGAAAAGTATAGAACTCATCTTCTGTCATTATATTATCTTTTGACTTTTTCAGCATTTTGATAATATAGAGCACAGCGGCCATAAAACCCACGGCTATAAAGAAACCGTAAGTATACACTTTAATACTTCCAAAACTTAAAAGAATAGGATACATTTTTTACACCTTATTTTTCTTAAAAACCGGCATAAATATATCTAAAAATACAAGTCCGGCTGCAATGCATACGCAAGAATCAGCTATATTAAAAGACGGCCATCTGAGCGTATTGATTCCGAAATCTAAAAAATCAACCACAGCCCCTCTGAATATCCTGTCTATAAGATTTCCGATCCCTCCTGAAATTAGAAGAGCAAAAGCATATTTCTGCAAAGCTGTAAGTTTCGCTTTATTTTTAAATACCCATATTAAAACACCTGAGAGAAACAAGATCATTAAAATTGCAAACAAGTTATTCTTCCCCTGAAACATACTGAAAGCCACCCCTGTATTATGAACATTTGTAATATTAAAAAAGTTCATAAACGGAATGACTTTCAAATTGCTGCCATAAGCCACAAAAGTATCTGCAAGATATTTTGTGAGCTGGTCAATTATAAGGAGAAAAACCGCTAAACAGAAAGGTTTTTTCATTTATTTTAATGCCTCTGTGCATCTTGGGCACAGATCTTCTTTTATACCTTCAATATGTCTCCAGCATCTCATACATTTACCATATTCCGACTTTGTTGCTTCGATCTTAAACATATCTTCATCGTCTGATTGCACAGCCTTTATATCCCAGCTGCCAAGCGTAAGATTAAGCAAATCTTTATCCTTAAAAACATCGGCATATTTTTCGCCATAGGTTATATTAAGAGAAGCTTCCAGATTTGAACCTATAATTTTATTCTGTCTGAGTTTCTCATAAGCCGCCAGCACTTCTTCTCTTACATCAAGGATCTTTTCCCACTTTTCAAGCGTTTCTGCCTGAAGTATCATCTTGCTGTTAGTAATAGGGAAGTCAGCAAGAAATACGGATTTTGGTGCATCAGGAACTACTTTCAATATTTCTTTCCAGGCTTCTTCCGCCGTAAAAGAAAGTATCGGAGCAACAAGCCTTATCAATACGGAACATATTTCAAGCATAGCCGACTGCGCACTTATTCTTTCAATACTGTCAACTTTATTACAATATAGAATATCTTTCAAAGCATCAAGATAAAAACCGCTTAAAAATACTGTGCAGAAATTATTTATTGAACTTGCCGCTTTATGGAATTCATAACTTTCATAAGCCGCTGATACTTGTGTCGACAAATCCTGCAGACGGCTGAGTGCATATTTATCTATCTCCTGCATGTCTTTGAATTGAAGCACTTTTTTATGATCAAAACCGCCGATATTACCAAGCAAAAATCGTATAGTATTCCTTATTTTTCTGTAAGCATCGCTCAAACCTTTAAGGATTTCATCTGATACTCTTATATCTTCTTTATAATCGCTTGAAGCTATCCAAAGCCTCAGCACATCAGCACCGTATTTATTTATCATCTGTTCGGCAGATATAACATTGCCCAAGGATTTGGACATTTTTTTTCCTTGCCCGTCAACCACAAAGCCATGCGTTAAAACATTCTTATATGGAGCCTCGTCTTTTAAAGCGACTGAAGGTATAAGCGAGGTCTGAAACCATCCTCTATGTTGATCGCTCCCTTCAAGGTACAGATCGGCCGGAAACTCCAAGTCTTTATAATTCCCGCTCGATAAAACAGCTTCATGAGAAACTCCGGAATCAAACCAAACATCTAAAATATCTTCCTCTTTCCTAAAATTCTTTGAAGAACATGAAGGACATTTAGCATCTGTTCCTTTGAGCAATTCTTCTTCGCTCATTTCAAACCATGAGTCAGATCCTTTTTCGCTGAAAAGATCTGAGATTTTGTATATTATCTTCGGATCTATTAAAGCTTCTCCACAATCTTTACAATAAAATACAGGTATCGGAACTCCCCACAAACGCTGGCGGCTCAAACACCAATCAGGTCTGCTTTCAAGCATTCCCGTTATTCTGTTCTCACCATATTTAGGTATCCAGTTAACATCTTTTACTGAATCAAGAAGTCTCTTTCTCAAATCATCGTATTCAACACTTAAAAACCACTGCGGAGTAGCTCTGAAAATTACAGGTTTTTTGCATCTCCAACAATGAGGATATGAGTGATCTATATTAAGTTTTGCTAGAAGTTTTCCCTCTTTTTCAAGCTTTTCGATTATTAAAGGGTTTGCTTTAAAAATATTAATATTTTCAAATTCAGGTACATCTTTTGTGAATAATCCCCTGTCATTTACCGGAGAGATTATCTCAAGTCCATACTCTAGACCTGCCTGATAGTCTTCCTGTCCATGTCCCGGAGCAATATGTACTATACCTGTACCATCTTCCATACTTACATAATCGGCAAGAATACCTTCCGACTCTCTTTCTACGACAGGATTTTTACAGTGCAGATTAACAAAATCAACACCTTTTGTTTCAAAAAGCGTTTCATAGCTTAGTGCTTTTATATTCTCTTTTACACTGTCAGCCAAAGCTTCAGCTACTATAAGTCTTTCTTCTTTTCCGTCTTCAAATTTATAAACAGCAGCAATATATTGTGCATCTCCGTTAAATGCAAGTGCGACATTTGCCGGTAATGTCCAAGGAGTAGTCGTCCATATTAAAACTGAAAAATCTTTCAACAAAGCTTTCTTGGTTTTCAAACCTTTAGGAAGTGAAACTATTTTAAACTTAACAAAAATCGAGTCGGAGGCGTGATCCGCATATTCCACTTCTGCATCAGCCAAGGCGGTTTCACAGCAAGGACACCAATAAACGGGTTTCTTTTTTCTGTATACATAACCGTTTTCAGCAAGCTGACCGAAAACTTTTACTATTGAAGCCTCATATTTCGGATCAAGAGTGAGATATGGATTATCCCAGTCCGCAATAGCACCGAGCCTTTTAAACTCGCCTTTTTGTATTTCAACAAATTTTTTAGCAAAAGCCGCAGCTTGTTTTCTAAAAACAAGTCTGTCAACTTTATTTTTGTCAGTCTTAAGTTCTTTTAAAGCAAGCTGTTCTATAGGCAGTCCATGGCAATCCCATCCCGGAGTGAAAGGCACATAATTCCCTATCATAAAGCGGTATTTTATAATAAAATCTTTTAAAACTTTATTGAGGGCTGTGCCTATATGAATATGGGCATTAGCATAAGGAGGACCGTCGTGAAAAATAAATTTTTCTTTATCTTTATTTTTCTCGCACATTTTCACATAAAGTCTTTCATTTTCCCATTCTTCAACAAAAGCCGGCTCTCTCTGAGGGAGATTTGCTTTCATTTGAAAATCAGTTTTCGGTAGATTTACTGTCTTAGAATATTCTTTTTCCTTGTCCATTTTCCATTTATCCTTAAAATAAAACTAAATTTACGGTATCGTGTCCAACACTTCTGCTAATTCTTCCTCAGAACGTCCTATGATCTCAATAGTTTTTTCTCTTCCGCGTTCTCCTTTTCTTAAAAACACCATTGATCTTTTAACATCAAAAAATTCAGAGAGGAACTCACAAAGTTCTTCATTTGCTTTCCCTTCAACCGCCGGTGCGGAAATCTTTACTCTTAAAATCGAACCTATCCTGCTTACTACTTCATTCCTTTTTGAGTTCGGTATCACTCTTACTTTTATAATCATTGTTTTCCCCCTTTCGGAGTTATTTACTCAATTCTTTTGACCTTTGCATTGCTTCTATCATCGCTTTGTGCACTATATCTGAAAGATTTTGAGATTCAAAATATTTTAAAGCAGCTTCTGTTGTCCCATTTGGAGATTTTACTTTCTCTTTAAGCTCTGCTGCCGGAATTTTAGTTTCTACAAGCATTTTGCCGGAACCGTAAACAGTCTGTAATGCAAAAGTTTCGGCAATTTCTTTATTAAGGCCCATTTTTTCTGCTGCTTTTTGCATAAGTTCGCATAAATAAAATACATATGCCGGTCCTGATCCTGAAAGTGCCGTTATAATGTCAAATTTATCTTCATCAAGTATAGCTACTTTCCCTATTGCACCGAAAAGCTTTTTTGCTTTTTGAAGCTGCTCGTCAGAGACTAATCTGCCTTTGCACAAAGCCGTAGCTCCTGAAAGTACAAGTGCGGGAGTATTCGGCATAGCTCTTAATACAGCGACTTCTTTGCCTATATTATCTTCAATATACTGTGTGGTAATACCTGCAGCTATTGATATGATGATCGCTCTTTTCTTTACAAATTGCCTTATCTCATCAAAAACGGTAGGTATATTTTGAGGCTTTACCGATAAAATTATTATATCTGCACCGATTAGAGCTTCGCCTTTATCTTCAGCAATAGAAACACCGAACTTTTCTGACAATTCCACAAGTCTTTCTTTTAAAACATCATTGCAAACTATATTTTCGGCTTTAATCAGTTTTGCCTGTAAAATACCTGAAATTATAGATTGAGCCATATTGCCGGAACCGATAAAAAAAAGTTTTTTACTTATTTCCATAATCTCTTTCTCCAAAAATCGCAGAACCTATGCGTATCATATTTGATCCTTCTTCAACTGCGATTTTATAATCGTCAGACATGCCCATAGATAAAATATTAAATTCTTCTTTTTTATATTCTTTTTTGATTTTTTCAAACAGTTCATGAGTTTTTTTAAAATAAGGGCGGGCATCTTCAGGATTGTCGCATAGAGGAGGTATAACCATCAACCCTTTTATTAAAATATTGTGTAAATCAAGACACTGCCTGTAAAAATCACAAACCGAATTTATCTCTATGCCGGTCTTTGTGATTTCACCGGAAACTTTAACTTCAATAAGGCAATTCTGAACTTTATTTAAACTTTGAGAATGTCTGTTTATATTTTTTGCCAGCTTCAAGCTGTCCAGAGAGTGTATAAGATCGAAGTTTTCAACGGCTTTTTTTGCTTTATTTGATTGTAAGTGACCGATAAAGTGCCTTGTTATACCTTCCAGTTTATCACCAAGTTGTTCGAATTTTGGTAAGGCTTCCTGTACTTTGCTTTCACCTATATCTTTTATACCGGCTTTTATAGCCTCAAAAACATCCTGATGCGAGAAGGTTTTTGTTACGGCTATTATTCTTACCTTATCTTTTTTATCGCCGGAAAGTAACTCTAAATTATTTTTTATAAAATTAATATTATTACTTATATTTTTCATTAAATTAGCTGTAATTATAGCATATTTTTTGAGTTTTTTGAAATCTATGGATTACTGAAATGCGGTGAATAGAACGGCTGTTACGAATCAAAGGCAACGACAACGGCAAAAGACAGGAATTTCCACCCTGCACTCTCACACAAGAGGCGAAGAAAAAGAAAGACAAAAGAAAAGACAAACAAGGAGAACAAATAAAAAATCCCTCCGGTTTGATTTCCGGAGGGATTTTCATATATTTGATTATTTTACTATTCTCCAACAGATTCGTGAGATTCTTCTATGATCCTGACTACTACTCTCCTGTTTTCCGGAGAAGTCGTATCAATTTCATTTTTAAATTCAACTGCTCCAAGTCCTGCCGGTTCAATTATCATATAGTCAATATCATTGTCGGCAAGTTCATTTGCGATAACAGCAGCTTTTCTCAATGCTGCCCTCTTATTTTCTTCATCAGTACCTGTTGAATCCGTATATCCTTCAACAAGTATTTTTATTTTTTTACCCGGGTTTGCCTTTAAATATTCTTTTATTTCAACCGCTGTGGCTTTAATTTCCTTTCTCCCGTTTGCTGACAATGTTGTGTCAGTAGTACCAAAAGTATCTTCTTGTGAAAAAACAAAATTTTTCTTTGAGCTTGCAAGCAGGTCAAGCCTTGCTTGTTTTGCTCTTTCTGCCGCTTCTCTTTCCGCTTTTTCTTTGGCAATCCTTTCTGCAACTTCCTGTCTTGCCCTTTCCGCAGCTTCTTCCTGTGCTATTTTAAGTCTTGCAGCTTCTTCTTTTTCTGCTTTTTTCTTTGCTGCAAGCTCTTCCTTTTCTTTTTGCTTCTGTATTCTCTCTGCTTCTTTCTGAAGTTTCAGTTCAGCAGCCCTCTTTTCTTTTTCTAACCTTGCTTCTTCTGCGGCTTTTGCTTTTGCTTCTTTTTCAGCAAGTCTTTCTTTTTCAAGTCTTGCTTTTTCTTCAGCTTCGGCTTGCTTTCTCGCAAGTTCAGCTGCTTTTGCCTCTTCTTCAGCTTTTTTCTTTGCTTCTAAAGCAGCTTGTTTCTCTGCCTCTTCTTTAAGCCTTCTTTCCTCTGCAAGTTTTGCCTCATGAGCGGCTATTTCTGCCTGGCGTCTTGCCTCTTCTTCAGCTTTTAAACGCTGCAATCTTTCAGCTTCCTGCCTTGCTTTTTCTTCTTTCTCTCTTTGAGTGGCTGAAAGATTTGCTTCAAAAGCAGCTATTTCTGCTTCTATTCGTGCTTTCCTGGCTCTTTCCTCTTCTTCCAGCCTGGCTCTTTTCTGTATTTCTCTTTGCCTTCTCTCTTCTTCCAGCCTTTCTCTTTCTTCCTCTGCCTTTTTAGCTTCCTCTTCTGCTCTCTTTGCATCAAGAATGGCTTTCTCTTTAGCTTCTTTTTCTTGAGCTTTTTCTCTTGCCAATCTTTCTTTTTCTTCCGCTGCTAACCTCTTAGCTTCTAATGCCTCTTGTTTTTTTGCTTCTTTCTCTGCTTTTATTCTTTCTTTTTCTTCTGTCGCAGCTCTTTCCTTATCTTTAATTTCTTTCTTCTTAAGTTCAGCAAGCTGTTGCTTTTTCTGTTCAGCAAGTTGCTCAGCTTCTTCTTTTTCTTTTTGTTTCTGTTGCGCTAACTGAATCTTAAGATTTTTCTCATATTCCTTTAGAGCTTCTTTTTCCGCTTTTTTGCGTTCTGCTTCGGCTTTCTTCTGTTCTGCTGCCTCTCTCTTTTTTTCCTGTTCAAGCTTTTTCTTTTCTTCTTTGAGTTTACGTTTATCTTCTTTTACAGCTTCTTCTGAAGACTGCACAATCGATGCCTTTTTTTCCTCTTTTATAATTTTTTTATGATCTATAGTAAGCGATGGAGTAACAGATTCAGTAATTATTTCCTCTTGAGAATGCATTTTTTGAATTTCTTCATCCTCTTCATCTTTAGTTATGGACTCTTTAACTGTTTCCGTTTTTACTATTTTCTCTTTTTCAGAAATCTGTTCTTTTTCTTCAGATTTTGCTTTCTTTTCTTGAGCTTCTATCTCTTTTTCAACAGCTTTCAATTCTTTAATTCTCTGTTTTTCTATTTCTTGTAATTTCTTCTGATATTCTTTTTCTTTTTTTGCTGCTTGCTTGGCTTCTTTCTCTAACTGCTTTGCAAGTTCTTTATCACCTGCTGTTTTAGGAGCTTTAAGCGTAGCAGCAGCCTTTGCTTGTACTTCTTCTTTTTTCCTTGCCTGTTTGGCTTCTTTCTCTAACTGTTTTGCAAGTTCTTTATCGCTTTTTATTTTCTCTTTTTCCATTGCTGCTTTATTAGAAGCTACAAATTTGGCTACAGCTTTTGCTTGGGCATCTTCTATTTTCTTTGCCTTTTTTGCTTCTTTCTCAAGCTTTTCTAATCTCGCCTTTTCTTCCTTTGCTTTTGCTTTTTCTTCCGCTGTAAGAGGCTGCTTTTTTACCTTTTCTTTTTTTACTTTCTCTTCAGCTGAAGGTATAAATTTATAACTTAAACCGAAACTTGTATAAAAACCGCTGTCTTTATCAAATTTAAAAGCATTTGCATTTATAAATGTACTTATGTTTTTACTTAATTGGCAAGATACTCCGGCAACAATACCTAGCGACACAAGATCCTGTTTCATTCCATTTGATTTAAAAACAATATCACTGCCGCTTAACTTGCTTGTTATTTGTGGTTCCTCTCCAAGAATCAGATATTTACCTTCACCGCCAATATACCAACCGAATTTACCCTTGTCATCACTTATAATAAGACCTGCCCTTGCCATAGCACGCATATAATTATCGCCTTCCACTTGAAGACTTAGCGATTCCGCGCCAACTTCATCAAATGCGGAATAACTTATCATTTTACCTTCTGCACCGATATAAGGCTTTATCGTTTTATCTCCGGCAGTCTTTGCTTTAAATGCAAGTTCTATGTCTGCACCATAACCTAAAGCATCAAATTCGCCATATGAAAATCTTTCTTGCGGCGGAACGTATATAAAGCGTTTTGTTTCAAATTGATTCATCCCTGCTTCAGCCATCATTTTAAATTCTATTTTTTCTTTTATTAAACCGCCGTATATGCCGCCACCCATACTCTTAATGTCAGCACTGCTCTTGCTTTCTTTCACATTATGCATAAGGTATTGTGCAAAAAGTCCAAAAAGCACACTTTGTTTTTTGTTTATAAACCTATCATAACCGGCAGTTATACCGTTAATGCTGTCAGTATGATCGTCAAAATATTCATCATCGCTTACAAGATTATTACCACTGAAACTATATTGAGCCCAAATATTACCATTATCTTTTTGTTCAGTAGAGGAAGATGTTATTTTGTTATAAACCGCTTTATTTTGGGAATATATTGTCGGGGAGGCAAGTACATTGGAAATAAATTGTCCGGATATGGAAGAAAAAGCTTTTTTCTTATCCGTATCAGTGGACAGACTGTCTATTGTCATTATTATAGTTTCCAGATCCTCTTCAAGAACTGTTGAACCGCCTACTGATGTAAAAGAAGAACCGTAAACATCAAATTTTGATGCCATTGTGTCCAATAATATTGCAACTTCTCTTTGGTTGAATGAAAGTCCTTCTATTTCGCGGAATGATGTTCCTTTTACCGATCCACGAAGCACAAGAGTTATCCATTTGTCACTAGAAGAACCGTGTGAAAATTGCGTAGTTATACCAAGATTTTGATCCAATCCGTTTAGATTATATGTACTGAAATTCCCGGTTAAACTGCCATAATTCATTATGTAAAATATTTTTGAGCGAAAATTATTGTTTGTAATATCAGAAACATTTATTGTAAGAGAACTGCTGCTTGTGTCAAGTTCAACATCGCCTCTGACTATTATTCTGTCACTGGTCATATTATTAAATATGTCGATCGCTAAGGCTCCGCTGTTTTTAAAGCTGTCCGCTGTTATCTCTGAAGCAATGCCATCATTCATACTTATAAGAGCATTTTGTTTATTGATTATTTCTCCGGAAGCTCTCACAGACTTTCCGTCGTTAATATAAAAATTGCTATTATTTTCAAAATTGTTCAGATAAGCATCAGCCGATAAGTAAAAATCACCTAAACCTGAAATTATCAAGAAGGAATTGTTGTTGCCGCTTGTTATTCCGTCTTTCATATCAACTTTACCGTCTAGAGCCGTATTAAACACGACTTTTGAATAATCGCCAATATGTAAAGCATTGGATATTCCGCCGGCTTTATTGTTCTCAAAAATAGAAGTTGAGTTCGCAAGAGTATTGATCGTAAGTTCGGCAAGACTTGAATTTCCGCTTCCTTGAAGCAGTATTGCACCGCCTAAAGTATAAGCAGTATTATTGGAAAAACTCGCATTTTGAATTGTAAGTTTTGAATTTGATAAAAATATTGCACCGCCTGCACTCGCCGTATTATTTTGAAAAACAGAAGTACTGCTGAAGGATATATTTGATCCGCCGTCTATGTAAAGCCCGCCGCCGGCAACTCCGGCATTATTATTTAAAATCTGACTGTTGCCAGCAAATACTATATTTTGTCCTTCAAGGTAAGCACCTCCTCCGAATTGTTCAGCATTATTTCCTGATATAGTAAATTCTTTATTTGAAAAACTGACAGCAGTCCCGCTTAGTGCAGCAAAACCGCCGCCTCTAACAGCACTGTTATTATATGCTCTAAAGATATCGTCAAAATTTATTCTGCTTGCTCCTGAGGCATAAAATCCGCCGCCAAAATCCCCGGAAGTATTATTTTCTATTATGGCTGTACCTCTCACTGAAACAGTAGATGATATAGCATAAAAACCGCCGCCGGAACCTCCTGCTTCATTGCCGGTAAGTGCAACTGAAGAACTGAAATAAACACGACCTCTGTCTGAGTAAAAACCGCCGCCGGAACCTCCTGCCGTGTTCGAGCTAATCTCGGCTTTCAATGCGACAGATACACTTGATGAAGAAACAGCATAAAAGCCGCCGCCGTCCATAGTTGCTTGATTGCTTATTATATCGGCATCAGAATCAAAAATAATTTTTCCTGAAGATCCTGTGCTGTAAAAGCCGCCGCCATAACCTTTTGTTTCATTTGACCGGATTACAATTTTTCTCCTGAAAATACTCTCAGACGATGAGTAAAAACCGCCGCCTTGGGAACTGCTATAACTGTTTTTATTCCCTAAGATATTTACAATTTCATTAAAAGTAATATTTGATCCGGTAAAACGAAAACCTCCTCCGGAATCATCAGCTGTATTTGATATTATGTTCACAGCTTTATCGAAAGTAATATTGGAATTACTTGCACCGTAAAAACCGCCGCCATAACCTGATGCTTTATTGTCTTGAAAAGTAGTAATACCATTAAATTTGGCATTGGTATTAACTATATAAAAACCGCCGCCCGAGCCTGTGACTATATTTGTAGAGAAATTCACTGTGGAATCAAAATTAATATAAGAACTTTGTGTTGCATAAAAACCGCCGCCATGTGAAGCTCTATTTGTAGTGAAATTCACTGTGGAATCAAAATCTATAAAAGAACTTCCTGTTGCATAAAAACCTCCGCCATAACTTGGTCCATTATTTGAAATAAAGTTTGCAGCTCCCGAAAAAATGGCGGTAGAAGAATTTATGTAAAAACCCGCACCATAATCGTAGGCATAGTTATTTAAAAAACCGGCGGTATTGGTAAAGGATATTATCGCACCGCTATCAGCATAAAAACCTCCGCCTCTGCCGGAATAAGATTCATTACATTGATTGTTTGCAAAAGTTGTCATACCGTTAAAATCTATAATGGCATTATTAGCATATATTGCTCCGCCTCGCAAAGCAGTATTAGATAAAAAACTAATTCCAGAAGAGAATGTAAGTCTTGATTTTTCCGCATATATTGCACCGCCGGAATAGCTGAAGGCTTTATTATTAGTAAAATTCATTGAACCGCTAAAAGTTGCTGTACTTGTATTTATATTAAGTGCCGCGCCATTGCCGCTTCCTGAGCTGTTGATTATTGTAAGATCTTTTAAGTTGATTAAAGAACTGAAAACATTAAGAAAATTTCTTGTTGATCCCATATTAATAGTAGAACCGATGGAATTTCCATTTATTGTAAGAGTTCTTCCCGAAACGGCAGTAGTATTTGAACTTATATTCAAAGGCAAAGTTGTTATTATATTTACTGTATCATTAGAACCTGCCGGCTGAGTATTAATGAAATTTATTGTACTTACAAATTGTTCAGCCGTGCTAATGTTATAATCAGCCGCATAAGATTTAGTAATAAAAAACTGGCAGAAAATCAAAGTAAAAACAGATGATAATAATAATTTTTTCATTTATCCTCTTTTTTTCATTTATAATTTTAAAATGTATAAATACGTTAAAAATATAGCACAAATGTAAAAAAGTTGCAAAATATTTGATTTTTGAAACTTTTTTTAAAAAAAATGCCCGGCCTATAAAAAAGCCGAGCATATAAATTTATATTTGTATTTTTATTTTATTACTCTTATTTCCACCCTATTATTTTCAGCAGCTTCCGGACGCACGCTCAGGAAGTTTTCAGGACCTACGCCTACAGGCTCTATTATTTCAAAATCAACATCATTATCCGCAAGTTCATTTGCTATTGCTGCTGCTCTTCTTAAAGATGTTTTCTTATTGCTTTCAACATCACCAAGAGAATCGGTATAACCTTCTACCAATATCTTTGCATCCGGACCGGCAGATGATAAAAATTTCTTTATTTCTTTTGAAATCTTCTTAATTTGTTTTCTTCCGCTTGACGAAAGTTCAAAAGAAAGACCACCGTCAAAAGCTTTCTGTTCTATGATAAAATTTAACTCATCTTTTTTAGAAGAAGATGTCATGCTCGGAGCTTTTTCCTTTTTGGGCTTTTCTTTAGAAGCTTTAGGCTCTTTTATTTTTTTCCCTGTCCTTTCAGCTTCAGCTCTCTCTACCTCAAGAGCAGCAGCTCTCATTTCTTCTTCGGCCTTTCTTATTGCTTCATTTTGTTCAAGCTGTTTTTTATCAGCTTCAGACATTTTTTTACTGGCTTCTGCTTCTTCAAATTTTCTTATTTCTTCGGCAATTCTTTTCCTTTCATCTTCTTCCGCTTTTTTCTTTGCCTCTTCCTGCTCACGTGCTAGTCTTGCTTTTTCTTCAGCTTCTGCCTGCTTTTTGGCAAGTTCTGCAGCTTTTGCCTCTTCAGCAGCTTTCTTTTTTGCTTCTGCTTCTTCTTGTTTAAGCCTTTTTGCCTCTTCAGCAGCTTTTATCTTTTCTTCTTTTTCTTTCTGTTTCTGTTCTTCAGCAAGCCTTTTAGCATCAAGCTTTTCTTGCTCTATTCGGGCTTTTTCTTCTATTTCCTGTTTGCGGCGGCTCTCTTCCATCCGCATTTCAGCTTCCATTTGCTGACGCTTTTCTTCTTCGGCTTTTGCCTGTTCTATTTTTTCGCGTTCAATACGTGCCCTTTCTTCTATTTCAGCTTGTTTTTTGGCAATTTCAGCCATTCTAACTTCTTCAGCACGTCTTAATTCTTCCTGTTTTTCACGCTGTATTCTTGCTTTTTCTTCTATTTCAGCTCTCTTTCTTTCAATTTCGGCTGCTCTTGCCTCTTCAGCTGCTCTCTTTTTGGCTTCTGCTTCTTCTTTTTTAAGTCTTTTAGCCTCTTCAGCAGCTTTTATCTTGTCTTCTCTTTCTCTGCGTTTCTGTTCTTCGGCAAGTTTCTTAGCCTCAATCTTTTCTTGCTCTATTCGGGCTTTTTCTTCTTCTATCGCTTTAATTCTGGCAAGCTCCGCTTCTCTTGCTTTTTCAATTTCTCTGAGTTTTCTTTCTTCTTCTATTCTTCTGCGTTCTTCTTCCAGTTTTATTCTTTCTTCTTCTATTTTACGTTTCTCGGCTTCAAGTTTTTCTTGTCTTTCTTTTTCAAGCCTTGCTTTTTCTTCAGCTTCTGCCTGTTGTCTGGCAAGTTCGGCTGCTCTTGCCTCTTCTGCAAGCTTTGCTTTTATCTCGGCTTCCATACGGAGGCGCTCTTCTTCTATTCTTTTTCTTTCTTCTTCTATTTTACGTTTCTCGGCTTCAAGTTTTTCTTGTCTTTCTTTTTCAAGCCTAAGCCTTTCCTCTTCTTGCGCCTTCTTCCTGGCAAGTTCGGCTGCCTTTGCTTCTTCCGCAAGCTTTGCTTTTATCTCGGCTTCCATACGGAGACGTTCTTCCTCTATTCTTTTTCTTTCCTCTTCTATTTTTTTCCTTTCTTCTTCAAGTTTTAATCTTTCTTGCTCTGCAATAGCCTGTCTTTCTTTTTCAAGCCTTGCTTTTTCTTCAGCTTCTGCCTGTTGTCTGGCAAGTTCGGCTGCCTTTGCTTCTTCAATCGCTTTCTTTCTGGCTTCAATTTCTTCCTGTTTTAGCCTTTTTGCCTCTTCAAGTGCTTTTATTTTTTCCTCTTTTTCTTTGCGTTTCTTTTCTTCAGCAAGCCTCTTAGCATCAAGCTTTTCCTGTTCTATTCGGGCTTTTTCTTCCGCTTGTGCCTGTTTTCTTGCAAGCTCAGCAGCTTTAGCTTCTGCTTCTTCCTTTACCCTGCGTTCTTCTTCTATTCTTGCTCTCTCTTGCTCAATAAGACGTCTTTCTTCTTCAAGTTTTCTTCTTTCTTCAGCAATCTTTTCGCGTTTTATTCTTTCTTCTTCTTCAAGTTGTTGTTTTGCACGTTCCAAAGATTGAGATTCCAAACTCGGATCAAGAGAACGCTGGCTTTCTATCTGTTTAAGGTTTTCCTCTCTTATTTTTTCTAGTTCTTCATTAATTTCTCTTTCATCATCTTCTTTAGTTTTAACAACCTTTTTTCTAACTCTTGAGTATTTTCCGGTCTGTATAACCACTTTATTGTCATCTTCACTGTAAATGACTGAGTTTACTTTTTCTTCTCTGTTCTGAGCAAGTATTTGACAGACATTTGAAAAAGAAAAAATAAATGTTACTATCAAAACAAATATTCTTTTTTTCATCATACCTCTTTTATATTAAATATTTGTATAAAATATAGCACAACTGAACGTAATTTGCAAAATATATTTGATTTTTGAGTTCATTCAATAAAAAAACGCCCCTGCATAAAGCAGAGGCGTTTTTGTTATTATCTCTGAATTAATATTCAGGCATTGGAGGCATTCCGCCGCCCATCGGCATCTTAGGAGATTTCTCCGGAATATCTGTAACAAGAGTTTCCGTCGTAAGAATAAGTCCTGCTATTGAAGCAGCATTTTCAAGTGCCGTTCTTGTAACTTTCGCAGGATCAACGATACCGGCTTTTATCATATCAACATATTCATTGCTGTCGGCATTATATCCAAAAGTTGCATCTTTTGAATTTTTAACCTTATCAACAACTATTGATGCTTCTATTCCTGCATTTTCAACTATCATTCTGATAGGAGCTTCAAGTGATTTAAGAACTATTGATACACCTGTTGCTTCATCTTCATCGACAGGTTTAATTTTTTCAAGAACAGACTGAGCTTTCAAAAGAGCAACACCGCCGCCTGCAACAATTCCTTCTTCAACACCGGCTCTTGTCGCATTCAAAGCATCTTCAACTTTAAATTTCTTCGTTTTCATTTCAGCTTCTGTTGCAGCTCCGACATTTATAACGGCTACACCGCCGACAAGTTTCGCAAGTCTTTCCTGAAGTTTTTCTTTATCATAATCAGATTTTGTTTCTTCTATCTGTTTACGGATAGTGTTGATTCTTGCTTCTATTTCTTTTTTATCACCCATTCCGGAAACAATAGTCGTATTTTCTTTATCAACTACTACTCTTTTTGCCTGTCCGAGCATGTCAATTTCAGCTTTATCAAGCTTCAAGCCGGTCTCTTCGGAAATTACCGTTCCGCCTGTAAGTATAGCGATATCCTGAAGCATATCTTTTCTTCTGTCGCCAAAACCCGGAGCTTTAACAGCCATGACTTTCAATGTTCCGCGGATTTTGTTTACTACTAAAGTCGCAAGAGCTTCCCCTTCAATATCTTCAGCAATTATCAAGAAAGCTCTTCCTGTCTGCACGACTTTTTCAAGCAAAGGAAGGATTTCCTGCATTGAACTGATCTTTTTGTCGGTAATTATTATATAAGGCTCTTCCAAAACTCCTTGCATTCTTTCGGTATCTGTCACAAAATAAGGAGAAGTATATCCTCTGTCAAACTGCATACCTTCTACGACATCAAGAGTTGTTTCAGAAGATTTTCCTTCTTCAACTGTGATAACACCGTCTTTACCTACTTTTTCCATAGCGTCGGCAATAAGATTTCCTATTTCTTTATCGCTTGCGGAAATTGAAGCAACCTGTGCGATCTCCTCTTTATTTTTTACCTGTTTTGCAACTTTTTTAATTTCTTCAATAACTGTTGTGGTCGCTTTTTCAATGCCTTGTTTTATACGATTGGCATTTGCACCGGCTGTAATATTTTTAAGTCCTTCGCTTATCATTGACTGTGCAAGAACAGTAGCTGTTGTAGTACCGTCACCTGCTATATCATTGGTTTTAGAAGCAACTTCTTTTACAAGCTGAGCTCCCATATTTTCAAAAGGATCTTCAAGCTCTATCTCTTTTGCAATCGTTACGCCGTCATTTGTTACTGTAGGTGAACCGAATTTTTTATCCAAAACTACATATCTGCCTTTGGGCCCGAGTGTTACTTTTACGGCATTGGCAAGTTTATCAACACCGTTTTTCATAGCCTTACGGGCTTCATCATTATAAATCAACTGTTTTGCCATTTTTATTCTCCTCATTTATCAATATTTTATTATATTACATTTAATTTTGGGCTAATAACCGTTAAAACTATTCTATTATACCCAGAATATCATCCTGTGTCATTATAAGGTATTCTTTATCATCAATTTTTACTTCAGTTCCGGAATATTTTCCGAAAAGCACTTTGTCTCCGGCTTTTACATCAAGGGCTATTATTTTGCCGTCATCTGTAATTTTTCCTTTGCCTACCGCTATAACCTCACCTTCTTGGGGTCTTTCTTTTGCCGTATCAGGAATTATGATACCGCCTTTCTTTACTTCTTTTGCATCAGCGGGCTTTACCAAAACTTTATCGCCTAATGGTCTGATCATCTTTACTTCCTCCTTAGTCTATTATATTTGTCTCTTATTTAAAATTAGCACTTCATAACTGCAAGTGCTGATTATGATTATATAAATTTCAAAAAGATTTTGTCAAGGTTAATTTAGCACTTAAGAGAATCAAGTGCTGATTATACAACTAAAGGTTATTTTTGTCAATATTTATGAATTGGAAGGTTGAAAAGATCTATATCCCTATAAATACCCCGAAATTATAATTAGGCTGATTATCATATAAAGATATAGAAAAAGAAAGATTTATCATTTCGACTTTAACATTCGCACCTATTCCATAGCCAAAGCCGTCAGCCTCTGATGACAAATACGAATATTTTGATGTTATAGGTTTCAAAGCGGTAAGATCATGGTTTAGGAATACATAAGGCTGTATATACGGTATCAGTCCAAAATATGCTATTGTTCCTGTTTTTAAATTCCAAGCATTAAATTTTCCGTAAACATTGTCATTTACTATTAAATAGTTGTATACGGATTGTAAAGAAATTGTCGGGATATACAAAAATTCATCACTTTTCAATATAGTATATCTTAAACCGCCACCCAAAACTGTAGATTTGTTGGCATAAGAAAGCCTTGCAATAGCATCGAACTTTTCCATTAAACCGATCTCAGCCTGAATGATAGGATAAACAATATTGCTGTTTCCTGAAGCTCTTACTATATAGTTACCGCTTGCAATATCTTGAACAGACATTTTAAGACTAAGCGTCATATTAAGATCGCTTATACCAAGATTCCCGCCTATTCCGTAAGAACCGCCTGAAATTGCCTGACCTATATCTTTTGTAAAGACATCAAGATATTTTTGCGCAATCTTTTCATTTGCTGTTTTATCTCCTGAACTATAGTATATGCTGTTTAAAACAAAATCAAAAGCATCATAAGGCTCATATGCTAGCGAATATGTATATGATACAAGCAAAATCAGTGTTGAAAATAAAATTTTTCTCATTCTTTATTTTTCTTCGGTTTTTTTATATTGTTTTTTTCCCATATAATTCTTATGCCTTCAAGAGTCAGATCCGGATTTACAGCTTCAATCTCATCGATCTCTTTTAACATAAATTCAGCAAGACCTCCTGTAGCTATTATATGGTTAACTTTCATCTCTTTTTTTATTCTTTGTATCAACTCTTTTATAAGTCCGACATAACCGAAAAAAAGTCCTGACTGCATACATTCAACAGTTGAAGTACCAATACATTTGGCCGGCTTTTTCATTTCTACATGTGGAAGCTGAGCTGTATTTAAACTTAAAGACTGTGCCGATATCGCAGGTCCCGGAGCTATAGCTCCGCCCATATATCTGCCTTTCATATCAATACAATCAAATGTAGTTGCAGTACCGAAATCTATCACTATACAGCCGCCTCCATAAATTGAATAAGCTGCGACAACGTCGGCAATTCTGTCCGCACCAGCTTCCATCGGATTTCCGGCAGCAACTCTAAGACCGCTGTTTATATGATTAATAAAAAAAGCTTTTTTGCCAAAATATTTGTATACAAGATCTTTAAAAACACCGTTAAGTGCAGGCACAACACATGCTATAGCTATATTCTTTACATCTTTTGGATTAAAACCTGAATAATGGAACATATCAATAAGTATCGTTCCGTATTCATCAGCCGTCCGGCCTTTTAAAGTAGACATTCTCCAAACTTTTTTTGAATTCGGAACCACTTTGCCTTTTTCAAAGCCAAAAAGACCTAATGTTATATTCGTATTGCCTATATCTATCGCTAAAAACATTTTATTTTTTACTCCTGAACAAATTTTTGCCTCTGCAATCTATAGCAACTGTTAAAGGCATATCTTTTACTTCTAATTTATATACTGCTTCCGGCCCCAGATCTTCAAAAGCTATAAGATTAGAGCTTATAATACTTTTTGAGATAAGAGCGGCCGCTCCGCCCGTTGCAATCAAATAAACAGCCATACTGTCTACTATAGAATCCGTCACATAATCGGCTCTGTCGCCTTTTCCTATCAATATCTTTACACCCTCCCCAAGGATTCTTGGAGTAAATTCATCCATTCTTGATGCTGTAGTCGGTCCGCATGCACCTATAACAGTATCGGGCTTTGCAGGTGTAGGTCCGCAATAATATATAGCTGCATTTTTAAGATCAAAAGGGGCTTTTTCCCCCTTATCCAAAATATTTATAATTCTTGCATGAGCAGCATCTCTTGCGGTATAAACAGTTCCGGATAAAAATATTTTTTGTCCCGATTCAACTATTTGCGGATTTAAAGCAAGCTCTTCAATATTTACTTTCATTTCTAAATGTCCTTCTGTTAACTGTCGTTTGCTGTCTTTCATTCGTAATTCGTAATTGTATTTATATTATTATTGTTTTTCTTCTGCAGGAATGGCATTGGACGCTTACGGCAACAGCCAATGATGCTATATGCGACGGTTTTATTTCTATAAATACATCAAGAGCTGTTGTTTTACCGCCAATCCCCATAGGACCGATATTTAAATTATTTATTTCTTCAAGAAGTTCTTTTTCTTTAAGTGCATATAAAGGATCACTATTACGTTGTCCTATTTTTCTTAGCAATGCTTTTTTTGCTGTTTTGGCCACTGAAGCAAAATCACCGCCTATACCTACTCCTATAACTAATGGAGGGCAGGCATTTGCGCCTTTAGCTTTAATACTTTCAATAATAAAATCTTTAACTCCTTGCCAACCGTCGGAAGGTTTTAGCATTTTTAAAGCACTTGCATTTTCGCTGCCTCCGCCTTTTGGCAGAAACGCTATCTCTATTTTATCGCCGTCAGTTATATTAATGTATATATTTGCAGGAGTATTGTCGCCTGTATTCCTTCTTTCAAGCGGATCAGAGACAATAGATTTTCTGAGGTAGTTTTCGCTATAGCTTTTAGCAACACCTTTATTTATAGCTTCATAAATATTGCCGCCGGAAATCTTTACATTCTGTCCGATATTTATAAAGAAATTAGCTGTACCTGTATCTTGGCAGAGGGGTATTTTTTCTTTAGCTGCTATTTCGGCATTTTCAATTATTTCTTTTAAAATATTTTGCGCGGCACCGCTTTCTTTATAAGCAGCATCGCGCAAAGAATCTAAAACATCAGAAGGCAGCTCAAAGCTCGCACCTGAGCATAAAGCTTCTACAGCTTCTATTATTTTTGCTGCCTCTATAGTACGCATTTTATTTTGCCTTTTTTATATATCCTTTCTGCATCATTGTCTGAGTTATGCCGCGGCTTCTCTTTATCATTTCTTCGGCCTGTTTAAACAATGCATCTTTAGACATTTTTCTGCCTGCAACTTTCTCTTTCTGTGCTCTCATACCTACAGCCGCAGCCACCTGAGGGAAGATTTTCCAATCGTCCATAGTAGGCAGAATTCTATTAGGTCTTATTTTATTGTCAGCAATACAGCCGGCAAGTTCAACTGCCGCAGTTATTGCCATAGTGTCCGTTATTGTTGAAGCTCTTACATCGAGAACTCCGCGGAACACTCCTGGGAAACCCAAGGAATTATTAACCTGATTTTCAAAGTCGCTTCTTCCTGTCGCTACAACGGCTGCACCAGCTTCTTTAGCTTCCCAAGGCCATATTTCAGGAACCGGATTAGCACATACAAAAACTATAGGATTTTTTGCCATTCCCGATATCCATTCTTTTTTTATTACATCAGGTCCGGGAGTGGAAAGAGCTATTACTGCATCAGCATTTTCCATGGCTTCTTTTATATATCCCTGGACACCGCTGCCATTGGTTTGAACGGCCATTTCCCACTTTTCAGGGTGTGTAGCTTTTAGTTCAGTTCTGCCTTTATGTAATGTGCCTTTGGAATCAGTCATTATAATATTTTCAGGTTTTACTCCATAAAGCATTAAAAGTCTTGCTATACATATATTTGCCGATCCGGCTCCAACCATAGCCACTTTAACTTTACCGACTTTTTTGTCAACAACTTTCAAAGCATTAATAAAACCTGCAAGAGTTACAAGCGCTGTTCCCTGCTGGTCATCGTGCCATACTGGTATGTGGCACTCTTTTCTCAAAGTCTCAAGAATAGGGAAACATTTTGGCTGTGCTATATCTTCAAGATTAACTCCGCCGAAAGACGGCTGTAATATTTTAACCGTTTCAATGATCTTATCCTGATCTTTTGTTCCAAGACATATTGGATAGGCATCAACACCGCCAAGATATTTGTAGAGGAGTGCTTTTCCTTCCATAACGGGCATTCCTGCCTCAGGACCTATATCGCCAAGCCCCAAAACTCTGGTGCCGTCGCTTACTACCGCTACGCTGTTCCATTTATTTGTATATTCATAAGCAAGTTCAATATTTTTATTTATATCCGTACATACAGCGGCTACTCCCGGGCTGTACCATATAGAGAAATCATTAAAATCCCTTATTCTGCATTTGGGTACAACTTCAATCTTGCCTTTATAGAAAGGGTGGAGTTTTCTCGCCTGTACCGAAGGCTCCTTTGCCGCCTTTAAAAGTTTTTTAACATCTTGTTTTTTTGTGCCTGTTTTTTTAGTCTTTTTCATCATTCGTCCCCAAATTAGTATTAATTTAAAAATAAAAAAACTTTACCCGGCGGATAAAGTTTTGATTTTTCAGTCTTCATATTATAAAGGATAATCCCATAATACATAATGTTTAGTCAAAGTAGTATCACCGTCCAGAATATAATATGATTCCGTACGTGTTGCCGTAAATTTGGCACTGAAAGTACCATTATCGTTTTTAAATTCTCCGTCAGTAACTTCATCATTTACATAATTAAGTGTAATCGTGTATATTCTGCCTGTATCCGTATCAGTTCCGCTGATAAGCAGAGTTCCGTTCTCAATAACAAATAGATCATTGGCACTTGGCATATGCCCGAGAGAAACTAAAGGATGTATTTTGCCGTATAAATTTGTAATCGTAATATCAAAATGTTTCATTATGCCTGAGGAGTTTTCAACAGTAAAACTGAATGAAGGCGTTCTCATTAAAGTTTTCTGTGAAGTGTAGGCACCTGTCGTAGAGTATTGAATATCAAAATCAATCTTTCCCGGAGTATCAGTCTGCAAGAAACTCAGTTCATATCTTTTCGCTCCGCTCCAGCCTGCTATATTTGCTCTTGCAACTACCAAATTTCTTTTAGTAGGATTTGTAATATTTCCCTCTAATCCTGAATAGTCGTCTATTGGAGTATTGAAATTTGTCGTGTCTTCTTCACTGTCAGCACGCAAATACCAAAATTCAAAACCGCCGAGATCATTTGATCTTATTTTTCCGACTCCGGGTGTTGTTGCATCGGTAAAATTGAGGGAGTTTGCATATTTCATATCGTCGCCATAGCGTCTGGCCGCTACGGGATTTGTATTTGCAACGTTTTCTATTGAAAGATATCCGTCAGCAAGGTCAAAGGCAAGCCTTATATAATAGTCGGCTTTTTTTGCCGCTACTGCTATACATTTTTCATATGTATCGGGCTTTGGTGCCGGTGGTACTGGAGGTTTTGAAACATCGCTGCTTCCGCAGGCACAAATAAAAGATATACATATCAAAAATGAAAATACGGCAAATGCTTTTTTCATGCTTTTATATAATTTTTGATCCGTCTTTTATATCGAACAAATGGCTCTTTGCAAGGTTAAAAACAAGTTCAATTATCTGATTTGTTTTTGCCTGATTATGAGAATCAACTTTAGCTACAAGTTCATTTTTTCCTGTATTCAAATGCAAATAAATCTCACTTCCTAGAGGTTCAACAACTTCAACGGTAGCACTGAAACTGCTTACATTCTTTTCTGCAGTTGTCGCTGTATTATAAAATAGTTTATCATAAATATCTTCAGGTCTAATGCCCATAGTAACTTTCTGTCCGGCATAAGGTAAAACTTTATCTTTGAACTGTGAAGGAAGTTGTACTTCAAAAGTACCTTCATTCAAAAACAATGTACCGTTTTTATTTATAACTTCAACTTCAAAAAAGTTCATAGTAGGACTACCGATAAAACCTGCTACAAATTTATTCGCCGGATTATCATAAAGTTCAAGCGGACCTGCAATCTGTTGTATTATTCCTTCTTTCATAACACAAATAACATCGCCCATTGTCATGGCTTCCGTCTGGTCGTGAGTTACATATATCATAGTACTTTGCAGTCTTTCGTGGAGTTTTTTTAGCTCAGCTCTCATCTGTCCTCTGAGTTTTGCATCAAGATTGGAGAGAGGTTCATCAAATAAAAACACTTTCGGTTTCCTTACGATAGCCCTGCCTACGGCAACTCTCTGTCTTTGTCCTCCGCTGAGCTGTTTAGGGCGTCTTTCAAGAAGATGTCCAATGCTCAATATTTCTGCAGCCTCTTTAACACGCTGCTGGATTTCTTTTTTGCTGTATCCTCTAAGTTTAAGGCCGAAAGCCATATTGTCATAAACTGTCATATGCGGATAAAGAGCATAGCTTTGGAAAACCATGGCAATGTCGCGGTTTTTCGGCGGAATATCATTTACTTTTACATCATCTATATAGATTTCACCTTCTGATATATCTTCAAGTCCTGCTATCATACGCAAAGTAGTAGTTTTACCGCATCCTGAAGGACCTACAAGTATACAAAACGATTTGTCCTGTATCTCAATGTTAAAATCTTTTACAATATCTAAATTGCCGAAACGTTTCCAAACGTTCTTAAATAATATCTTTGCCATCTCTCCCCCAAAACTAAATGTTATTAATTTTTAATATAAATGTCTTATAATTATATACTTTTAGAGTATTCAAGTCAAGGCTAGAACACCATGTTCTTATCGTATATAACAAATTGATTTCTTCCATTTTGTTTCGCTTTGTATAAAGCTTTATCAGCTGCATTTATTATACTATCGGTCGTGGCACCGTCATTAGGATAATTGCTAACACCTATGCTTATTGTAACTCTAAACTCTTCATCCCCTTCATGAAATTTTCTGCTTTCCACTATTTTATTGATCTCCTGAGCAACTGCTCTTGCTTCATAGAGGGTAGCCATAGGCATAAACACTATAAATTCCTCGCCGCCATAACGGCCCACAAGATCTCCCGGTCTCGAACAGTCTACTATCACTTTAGCAATGGAACAAAGTACCTTATCCCCGGCAAGATGCCCGTATTTATCATTAATTTTTTTAAAATGGTCAATATCTAGCATTAGAATATAAAAACCGCCGGAATAACGTTTTTCTCTTTGGATTTCAGATTGAAGCCTTTCCATAAAGTAGCGTTTCAGATATAAACCGGTCAATCCGTCGTTTCTGGACCTTTCGCTTATCTCCTGAAAAAGTCTAACCCTCTTTGTGCAAAGAGAAATCTGCGGACAAAAAATCGCCCCTTCTTTAATGTATCTGCGGGCATATTTCTTTTCACACACTATTATGATGCAACCCAGAAACTCATTTTCTATTTTAAGAGGCCAGAAAACCGTTTTAAAATCCCTTGAACAAAATACAGGGTTCTGTGTAATAACATAATTATTTTCATTTTGAAGGGATTTATTAAACTGCATATAGACAACCCAATCATTCTTCTGATAAGGCTTTGAAAAGGCAAGCGGCTGCCATTCATTCTTATCCCTTCCGAAAATATTCACACTTACAACTCCTGCCCTGTTGCTGAGTGCACGTAAAAGCGTCTCAGCATATTCGTCAAAAGTCAAACTCTTTGTAAGATCTCTGCCTATTATATAAAGCTGCATTATACGTTCAATACTCTCTTCATATTTCTGTACTTCTTCAATACTGTTGGAATGAACCGTAATAATATCCGTATACTTCTCTTTCATTTTAATATTCCTTATTGAAAGAGCATCTTTTGTTTCATCTCTTTTCCGGAGATAGAAATAAGGCACAGGGATTATTGCAATAAAAATTATGCATGTTATTATGCATATTTGCGGATAATAATTCATATATTTAATGATTATGTATATACCGATAAGGGCGCACATAAGGACCGCTTCCCTAAACCATTTCGCATAATACATACCGGCAAGCACAAGAAAATATGCCCATACAGCTATACCTTGTCCTTCATTTATAAAATGATAAAGAACAATAAGAGAGAATGTTATAATTATGAAAGTCGATATTTTTCTCATGATTGTTTATGTTTATACTCTAAAGTTTTGTTCCTTCCGGACTGTTTAGCTTCATAAAGAGCTTTATCCGCTTTCTTTATAAGTTCATCTTCAATTGAAGAAGTGTATTTATCAAGTTCCGCAAAACCTATGCTGACTGTTATTTTTACCTGAACCGGAGAATAACTTTCTATAGGAAGGAAAAATCTTTCTTTTTCTATGCTTTTTCTTATTTCTTCAAGTATTTTACCCGCTTCCTTTGCATCTGTATGTAGCATAATTACGGCAAATTCTTCGCCGCCATAACGCGAAAGAAGGTCTGTTTCTCTAAATCTGCCCCTTAAAAGAAGTGCCACCTGATGCAGTATTAAGTCACCGGCCTGATGACCGTAAGTGTCATTGATATTTTTGAAGAAATCTATATCAATAATCCCTATTGAAAGAGGCACCCTGTTGCTTTTAGCACGGTTCATTTCTTCCCTAAGCCTTTCTTTAAAATAGCTCTGTGTATAAAGACCGGTGAGTCCGTCGGTTATAACAAGATCCTGGATTTTTCCGTAAAGATAGGTATTATTCAAGACCGTGCTTACTATACCAGAAAGAATGGAAAGAAGTCTCAAGTCAGCATCACTGAAAGCATTCGTCTTTGGAGAAGTCCCCCTCAATATCCCCCAAAAACTGCCATTTACTTCAACGGGTACCGCAATAACCGACAAATATCTGCTCTGTGTAAGTAAAAACCTTCTGTCATTTGAGAGATCCGTTATTATAAGAGGAAGCCCTGTGTTTTTTATATATTTGGCAAAAGCATCGCCTTGAGTATTTTTTTTGAGTTTCCAGTTTCCATTGCCAATGAATTGGGCAGCAAGTTCACCGGACTTTTCAATTATTTCTTTTTCATCAAGCGAAGCTTCAAAAGTCTGTATTATATTTCCCATCTTCTGGAAATTTTTTATCTGCTGTTTAATATCCTCTGTCCTTTTTTTATTTTCATTGATCTCGGAATCTTTCAAAGTAATATTCCTGTCAAGAGTATCAAACTCTTCACCAAGGCTGTTTTTTACCGAAAGATAAGAATCCTTATACATTTCAAGATTTGCAAACAATAGAATAAGCCATAAACACTCAAGCAGGACAAGGTAAACATGATATGTATCATCGATCAAAATTAATCCGAAAAGCCCTACGATAACAGCAAAAAGTGTCAGCAAACCGCTATAAACATTTCCGGAAAAATAATAAAGTGCAAGAACAAGAATGGCTATTGTAGGAAAAACAACTACAGGGTTTTTAAGGAAATTTATTATCCAAACAATAAAAAGAGCTCCGGATATTACCGGGAGCCCTACGGTTGAAAATATATCTAATAGATTCTTTTTTACTTTCGTGTCAGTTCTCATTGTTTAGTTTTTTAGTATATTCCTTAATAAGTAAATTTTCAACGCCGTTTTTAATTTTTCTATCTATGAATTTAAAGTTTGAATGCCATTTATCTCCAACCTTATTTGAAGGCCATGCAACCCAAAGTCCGTTTTTGCCATCCATTATACGGCATTCTACTTCAATATCATCATTAAAGATAACGGAAGCAAAGGCTTTTATTTTTGCTTTCTTCCTATACAAAGAGAATTTATTTATCACAAAAACAGTATCGACAATTTCTTTCTGTTCTTCTTTTTTGGCAATTGCCTCGGTAAGCTGATTTCTGAATTTCCTATTAATAATATTGAATTGAATGTATATTTTACCTTTTGATGCATAAACAGGAAAAACAATATCGAATTCTCCATTTTTTTTACTTAATGTAATATTTGAGATCTGCAATGCATTATTTAATACAATAGTAAATTTATCGTCTTGCATCTCTATCTTATTTATTGTCATTTCCGCATAAATTATCTGACAAAAACAAAAAAGAAATACAAAGACAAGATAAAGTTGACGCATAATAGCCTCTATATATTTATTAAGTATAGGTCTAAAACATTATAACCGCAAACTTAACTTTTTTTAAGAATGCTTATACTTAATATAGATACAGTTCTTGTTTCCATCAAATTATCAAAAAATCATATATAAATCAAATAAAAAAAGCACCGTATATTGTAATACGGTGCTTTTTAAAATGGTCGGGGAGACAGGACTTGAACCTGCAGCCTCCTGCTCCCAAAGCAGGCGCGATAGCCAATTACGCTACTCCCCGATATAAATATTAAATTTTCAATTCCGTGCGGATAATCGTTTTACAATATCTTTAACTTTTTGTAAAGCCTTTCCCCTGTGGCTTATCTTGTTTTTAATTTCAGGGTCTAGTTCCGCAAATGTTTTATTTTCTTCCGGTACAAAAAAAATCGGGTCATACCCGAATCCTTTATTGCCTGCTAAAGTGTCATTTATTGTACCAAATATTTTTCCTTCTGCCAATGATATTTCTCCGGAAGGACTTGAAACGGCAATAATGCACTTAAAGCATGCAGATCTTTTTTCCTTAGGAACTCCTTTAAGCTTTTCTAAAAGTTTTTTATTATTATCCTCATAAGAGCAATTTTCACCTGCATATCTTGCCGAATATACGCCCGGTGCACCATTTAGATAATCTACTTCAAGGCCCGTATCATCAGCCATAGCCCATCTTTTAAAAAACATTGCTGCTTCTTTAGCCTTTTTTGATGCATTTTCTTGCAGAGTTTTACCGTCTTCAACAGTTTTTGGACAAGACGGAAAATCGGTCATAGGAATAACTTTAATATTGAGATCCTTCAGTATACTTTTAATTTCTTCAACTTTATGTTTATTGCCGGTAGCTATTATTATTTCTTCTATCACTTCAAAGCTCCAAGCGCTTTTTTCTGTTCAGCGGTTATCTTCTTGATGCCTTTATATGCCATTTTCAAAAGCTCATCCAGATCTTTTTTGGAATAAGGCTCGCCTTCGGCTGTTCCTTGTATTTCTATGAATTTTCCTCCGGCTGTCATTACTATATTCATATCTACGTCAGCAATATTATCTTCTTTTGCTGACAGATCCAGAATCTTTTTTCCATTGTCATATATTCCTACGCTTACCGCACCGACAAAATCCCTTAACGGAATCTTATCTATGAGTTTTTCTTTTTTCAATTTTTTAAGAGCAAGTGCAAGTGCGATAAAACCCCCGTTTATTGAAGCTGTTCTTGTTCCGCCGTCAGCTCTTATAACATCACAATCTATTGTTATTGTCCTTTTGCCGAGTTTGGAAAGATCTATTGAAGCTCTAAGAGCCCTTCCTATCAAACGCGATATTTCTTGTGCTCTTCCTCCCTCAGAAAGCCTTTTTCTTGACGATCTCTGATTGCATGAACGCGGAAGCATAGAATATTCCGCAGTTATCCAGCCATAAGTATCAATTTCTTTAGCTTCTATAAAAGGAGGAACTCTTTCTTCAACGGAAGCAACACATAATACTTTAGTTTCCCCCATTGCGAACATACAAGATCCTTCGGCATGTTTTAAATAGTTTTTTACGATTTTAATTTTTCTCATTTTTCCTCTTTATACTAAAAAGTCCAACGCAGATTAATTTGTCCGCCAATACCGGCTCTGCCCAAGCTTCTGCCATATAGTTCAGCCCTTGTACTGAATTTTTCACCTAATGCCTTGCTGAAACCTATACCGTATTGCATATAAGGATCTATTTTGAGATCGGGCAAAGTTATATCATTAGCGGTAAAACCTGAATCATCAAAAACAGTCCATGCCATACTTAAATTAATGAATGTTATAAAATCATCTTTCAGATCGGCGGCAAAACTCACAGAAGGTTCTATATTGACCGGTATCATACCGTCCGAAGTTATTTGAACATCAGCACCGTTTAAATAGCTGTCCATATCAATAGAAGAGCAAGATATATTGAAGGCCGGTTGAAGCTTTAATCTCTCATTATAATCCAATACAAAATTATAACCTGTCTTTGAGGCTATGCCTTTAGTATACATCATAAAGTCATCTTTACCATGAGCACCTATGCCATGTTCACTTATTATACCGACATTTGTCGTTAAGGCAGTGAAGAAATTTTCTTTATATATTGCCGCGGTAACACCTAAAAGACCGCCTTCCTGATTGATCTTTGCACCTTCATATTTTAGGTTTGATGCATTAAACGAGCCGAAAATAGAGAAATTACCGGAAAAACCTCTTCCTATATCAGACATCTCCGTATCATAACCGAAAAATGCGCCATAGGCCATATTGGATACGGTAAGTTTCATGTTTAACTCTACTTCTTCATCATAACCATAAGGTTTTATCCATAAGCCTTTTCTATAATGACCGTTAACCGTTTCCGGCATAATATCAAAAGCCTGGTTATAAGCATTCAACTGTCCGAGATAACCGCCTATCTTCATTGTTATAGGAGCTATAAATATTGAAGGATTATAATCTGAAGCATATTTAAATCCTAATATTCCATTACAATAGGTTGTATCATATAGAAAAATAGGACCCATTATTTTTTTTGCTGAATTGTCAAGAAGTATCGCATTCTTTAAATTCTCATCATCTGCTATCAGTATATTAACTTGTTTTTCCAGATTATCTACATCACTTCTGAGAACAATATTCTTTACCGTAAGAGTTCCCGTACTGCTGCCACTAAGCTGTGTACCGACAAAATTATCTGCTTGTGCATTTCTTAGGTCCACATCTACTGAAATATTGACATTACCTTTTGGCAGATTCAAATTATTAACTGATATATTATCTATCTTATTGTTTATAAAATCTAATGCCGCCGGACCAAAGATATTAACTTCCGCATCACTGAAGAAAAGTGTATTAGGTCCAAATTTCAAATTCCCGTTATATATATTTACGATATTTCCTGAAGAGGAGTTGAGATTGCCGAATTTTGTCATATCCGCATTAATAAAAATTATTCCGTCTATAGGAGCCGACGACAGAGAAAGCGAATTAAGTTCGCCTATCTCAATATCTAATGTAGGATTCATATTGATGATATTATTGCTTCCTTCGGAAGTAATACTGTCATTTATAATGATTATTCCAGAGCCTGCATTCAAATTCAATACGGCTCCACCTGCATTATGTATAGCATTTGATGCGCCGTCAACATTATTATTACTGAATTCAACATTGCCTCCGTCAGCAATTATATTTAGTATGCCTTCATTATATATAGCACCGCCTGCCGCTTTGCTGCCCATAACCAAATTATTGACAAAAGAAACATTATATAAGCTTGCAGTAGAACCTGTTGCATTATAAAAAGCTCCGCCCTTTGCCAATGTAAAAGTTGAAATAGCAACATTGTCTAAAAATAGAAGGTTTTTCCCTACAAGATTCCCTGAATTATAAACGGAGCCTCCATAAGACTCGGTAAGCGTAGACTTCGCAACATTTGAACTGAAAGTTATACCGCTTAAAAGAGTTGTGCCGGCATTAGAAATCGCCGCTCCTTTCGGTGCATATCCGCTTTTTATAGTAATATTACTCAACAGGAGCTCTACATTCTCATCCTGTAAAACAAAAATGCCGTTTACACCTGCACCGTCTATAGTTACATTTTTGCCTCTTATAGTCAATGTTCCCGGTGCTATATTAGGGTCATAACTGCTTGGTGTATAATAATCGCTTTCAAGCTGTAAGACTCTTACAGAAGAACTGCTCATCGCAGCCTTAAAAGTATCGCTGCTATAACCTACAAGCAATATATTAATCGTTCCAAAATCAGCAGCTTGAGTAACATTGTATATACTGCTGCTTATATCTGTTCTATATCTATATATGTCTAAAGGAATGTTTACAAAATAACTTTCAGATAAAGGATTAGTAAATATTTTAGCATCAAGAGATACACCCGATGTAAAATCTGTAATTATAGTCAGACTGGAAATATCAAGCTTTCCTAATCCCGAGACAGTACCTGATACATTGATCTGATCCCACAGAGAATTTGCTAGGTCAACTTCAATATTCAATTTTGAATCGCCGTTTATAATAAAATCTCTAAGATAAACTATGTCATCAGCATTTCCGTTTACCATATCCAAAACGGATGAAGTACTCATTGTAAGATCATTTCTTTTTAGATCCGTACCTATGCTTCCTTTTGAATCTGGAATTCTTTTATCGGGATTACCTTCCCTATCAAAAACACCAAGGCGAAGCGTCCCATTGTGAATAATTATATCATTGCCGGTAATGGAATTATTTATTTCAACAATACCGTCAACAGGAGCTGTAATCGGAAGTTTATTACCGCCTGGCATATATGGGTCATTGGTAATATCCCATTCGCCTGTCATATTGATATTTATTTTTCCGTTATTGCCGTCTATTGCATCATTTATTACAATTTTATTATCCGCTGCGGCATTCATATTTATCACGGAAGTTTCATCAGCATTGAATAAAGCATTTGAGATATACCCTGCCCTATTACCTTTAAATTCAACATTCCCGCCGTCAGCGATTATGTTTAAAGTAGAGCTTGAAGCATTAAAGATCGCACCGCCATGTGCTATTTTTTTATCAGATACAGCTTCATTGCTTATAAAAGAAGAATTATAAATATTCGTTATGCCGTTATTATAGATCGCACCGCCATAAGCTTCTGTTGTTGCTTCGGTATCGCTTGAAAGTGCTATTACAAAATTACCTGTAAATGAAGAACTGCTTATATTTAATATGGCATTTGGAGCATTAAAGAGTGCACCGCCGCGCGCTATTGCAGTTGATGTTTGCAATGAAACTGTAGCCGAAGCATAATTATTCTCAAAGAATGAATCTTTTATATTTGTAAAAGAACTGCTATATACACCGCCTCCACAAGCATAAGCATTACCTGTCGTATTTGACGAAGTTATTGAATTAGTGCTGAAAACAGTATTTAAAATTTCAACTGCCCCTGAGCTGTAAATAACTCCTCCTGCCGCATCTGCTGAACTATCATCAACAAGAGCATTAAAACTGCTTATTGTTACTGTCGAAAATACTATTGTCTTTCCTGTACCGACTTTAAAAGATTTTCCTAGATTATTGCCGTCAATATAATAGTCATTACCATTGATATATAATTCATCAGCATTTTGTACATTCAATTCCCCGTTGATCGTAATATTGTCGGTCAAGGATATTTCAACGGTAGGAGAGCTAAAGACTACGGCTGCATTAAATTCTTCAAAGCTGCCAACATCAATACTCTCAGCTAAAACAGTTGAAGGCAAGAGTGATAAATACACAAACAAACAAAAATATAAAGTTTTTTTCATTTTTTCTCCAATATAATTAAATCCTTTTTTATCCGAGGAAATTAAGACTATCTGTTATTTTCTCTATTTTCATTTCAGCTTCATTTAATCTGATCTTTATTTTTTCTATCTCGGCTTCAGGAGCTCTCTTAATAAAGTTTTCATTTTTAAGCATTGCACTGGTTCTTTCAACTTCACTATTGGCATTAGCCATTTCTTTTGTAAGTCTGGCTTTTTCTTTTTCAATATCTATAAGCCCTTCAAGAGGAAGGAATATTTCAAAGCCGCCGGCAACCGCAAGTGCTGAATTTTTCGGGCGTTTCGCATCTTTTTCAAAAGAGATCTTTTCGATCTTAGCAAGCCGTTTTATATAATCTTCATTTTCTTTTGCCGATTTTTCTTTACTTACGTCCAAAACATTAAACACTGCTTCTATCTGCACAGCAGGAGAGATATTCATTTCGCTTCTAAGTGTTCTTATCTTAACGATGATATCTTGAACGACTTTCATTGTTTCTATTGAAGAAGCACCGGCTTCTTTTATTGAAAGAAGAGAAGTTTCGGCAATTATTTTCGTATCTTTTATATCTTTATGAAGTATCTCCCAAATCTCTGCGGTAATAAAAGGCATTATAGGAGACATAAGCTGTAAAGCCGATTTAAGTATATATACCAAAATTGAAAGCACTTGTTTTTTAACGGCAATATCTTCCGATATCATTCTTATTTTTGAAAGTTCTATATACCAGTCGCAATATTTATTCCAAAAGAAATCATAAATTTCTCTTGCTGCAGCATCTATATTATAAACCTCATATGCAGCAGTGATCTTTTTAGCTGTTTCTGAAAATTCAGCTATTATCCATTCATCCGCAAGTTCAGCCGGTTTAATATCTTCGTCAAGTTTATCAATGCCTTCAAGGTTCATTATTATAAATCTTGAAGCATTCCATATTTTATTTGCAAAATTCCTTGCAGCTAAAAACGATTCATCGGAAACCTGCATATCTCTACCGGGAGCGGCGGCCTGAGCAAGCGCAAATCTTAAAGCATCTGTACCAAACTTTTCCATAATGCCGAGAGGGTCAATAACATTCCCAAGCGACTTTGACATTTTTTTACCATGTTTATCTCTTACTATGCCGTGTATAAAAACATCATCATAAGGAATATCTTTCATGAACTCAAGACCGAACTGCACCATTCTTGCTACCCATAAATAAAGTATCTCATGACCCGTAACAAGCACGGAAGTCGGATAAAAATATTTAAGGTCTTCATTATTTTCATCTTCACCCCAATTAAAAACGCTGATAGGCCATAAAGCGGAAGAGAACCATGTATCCAATACATCTTCATCCTGTATGAATTTCTTTCCTTTACAAGAAGGACATTCATTAGGCATTTCAAAAGAAGCTATAGGATTACAATCTTTTTTATTTCCGTTTTCGTCAACACAATAGTAAACAGGTATCCTGTGTCCCCACCAGATCTGGCGGCTTATACACCAATCCCTTAAATTTTCAAGCCATAAAAGATAAGGTTTTTTCCAAGAAGACGGATAGAACTTTGTCCTTTCATCATTTGCGGCATCATATGCTTTTTTAGACATTTCCTTTACATCTAAGAACCACTGTTCAGACATTAAAGGCTCAATAGTGGTTGAACATCTATAGCATCTGCCGACAGAATGCGAATAATCTTCTATATCAACTAAAAAACCTTGGCTTTCAAGATCTGCTACAACAGCTTTTCTCGCTTCAATAATACTCATTCCAAGATATTTTTCAGGAACATTTATCATTTTGCCTTCGGTATTGATAATTTCAATTACTTCAAGATCATGTCTTTTAGATATTTCATTATCAGTCGCATCATGAGCAGGCGTAACTTTTACTGCACCCGTACCGAAAGTTTTGTCTACAATATAATCCGAAACTATTTTTATCTCTCTTCCGACTAAAGGAAGTACAATCGTTTTGCCGGTAAAATCCGTATACCTTTCATCATCAGGATTTACGGCAACAGCCGTATCTCCGAGCATAGTTTCAGGTCTTGTTGTGGCTACAACTACAAATTGATCCGAATCTTTCACGGGATATTTTATATGCCAGAGATTACTTTTTTCATTTTCATATTCAACTTCAATGTCTGAAAGAGCCGTACCGCACCTTGAACACCAATTAACAAGCCTTTTACCTCTATATATAAGGCCTTTGTTGAAAAGTTCTATAAAAGCTTTCTTCACGGCTTTAGAGCGGCTTTCGTCCATAGTAAAAGATGTTCTGTCCCAATCCAGCCCGCAGCCCAGCTTTTTAAGCTGGTCAAGGATAGTATCGCCGGTCTCTTCTCTCCATTTCCACATAGTTTCAAGGAACTTTTCTCTACCGAGATCATATTTTGTCTTTCCTTCTTTTTTGAGAAGTTTTTCAACTACATTCTGTGTAGCTATTCCGCCGTGATCTGTCCCGGGAACCCATAAAGCATTAAAACCCTGCAATTTCTTAAATCTTATAATTATATCTTGAAGAGTATTATTTAAAGCATGACCCATATGCAGAGAGCCTGTAACATTGGGAGGAGGTATCACTATAGTGAAAGGTTTTTTGTTTTTATCCGGCTTAGCAGAAAATGTTTTATTTTCGATCCAGTATTTATACCATTTTTGCTCAACTTCTTTAGAATTATAGACTTTTTCCATTTCCATATAATGCACCTTTTAAAATATAGTATTAAAATAATTAGAAGAATTATATCAAATTTGAACCTTTTTTTGAAACTTAGATTTTTTAGACCGTAAATTGCAAATTTCTTTAGAGAATTGTATAATTGTTCTATGAAAAAATACATTTTATTATTATCACTATTTGCTTTTGGATGTGTTTCGCATCAGAAGAGTTTAAATTTAAACATCTCGGAAACACAGGAATCAGAACAAAAAACAACTTTTAAGGAGACTTCGGAAATGAATGCAATTATCGAAACATCTATGGGAACGATTAAAATTAAACTTCTTCCTGAAAACGCGCCTCTTACAGTAGAGAACTTTGTTGAACTTGCAGAAGGTACAAAAGAGTTTATTGATCCGCAAACAGGCAAAAAAACAAAAAAGAAATATTATGACGGACTTATTTTCCACAGGGTAATACCTGAATTTATGATACAAGGCGGAGATCCTACCGGAACAGGCAGAGGCGGTCCGGGATATAAATTCCAAGATGAAATAGACCCCTCATTAAAATTTGATAAACCAGGCATACTTGCCATGGCAAATGCCGGTCCAAATACTAATGGCTCACAATTCTTTATAACTGAAGTTGCTACTCCGTGGCTTAACGGGAACCATACGATTTTCGGACATGTAACCGAAGGGCTGGACATAATAAAAAAGATAGCGAGAACAGAGGTTGATTTTTCAGATAAACCCATAGAGCCTGTAGTGATCAAAAGCGTAAAAATAGAAAAAAAATAACAGACAAAGTATAAGGAGGTAAAATGCAAAAAGTTGTTTTTATTACCGCTCCGGAAACTTTTAGAGATGAAGAATATATACAGCCTAAAAAAATACTTGAAAATGCCGGTATAAAGGTAGATACTGCTAGTACAAAAATCGGCACAATAACAGGAAGATTCGGACATAAAGCACATAGCGATATGATCCTTGAATCAGTTAAACCGTCAGATTATGATGCTATAGTGTATGTCGGCGGAGGAGGCTCAAGCGTATTCTTTGAAGACCCTAATGCATTAAAACTTGCAAATGAATTTTTCCAAGACGGTAAACCTACAACGGCAATCTGCATAGCACCAACAATACTTGCAAATGCCGGAATATTAAAAGGTAAAAAAGCCACAGTCTTTCCTGACGGAAAAGATGCCCTTATTAAAGGCGGAGCTCAATATACGGCAACACCTCTGGAAATTGACGGAAACATTATAACCGCCAATGGTCCGGATGCCGCGGAGGATTTCGGAAAAGCGGTACTTCATGCACTTCAGAAGTAAAACACAATAAAGACAAATAAAAAAGAGCAGACAAAAAAGTCTGCTCTTTTTTTATTTTTACAATAATTTTTTAATCTTCATTAGATATCACTTCACCTATATCGCACACTATTGAATTTATTCTTGTGTATTGGTCCAATACATCCATATGCAGTCCCGATGTTTCAATAGATTCTTGGAGATTGGCATGAAGCCTTGCTATATGTTTATGTCTAAGTTCAGATTCAAGAAGTCTGACTGATGCTTTTGAATCTGCAACTTCTTTTGCCAAGGCTTTGTCATTGGCTTCAAAAGCATTCATGGCTTTTACAAGATTTTCATAAACGATCTTGTGTATTTTCTTTATATCCTCTAAACCTTCGTCTGAAAAGCGAGAAAAACTTCTTATTTTTTTCTTTGAAAGATGCATAAGATTCCTGTCTATAATATCTGAAATCTCATCCAGATCGGAAACGATGTATAAAAGTTGTATCTCTCTTTTAGACTGCCTTGCACTGAGCCTTCTCTGTCCTACTTTGGCAATATAGGGTACTATTTCTTTATTTAACAATTCGGTTTTTATTGCCTTGTTGGAAATACTTTCCGGGACAAGAATATCTCTGGTCTTTAAAGCTTTTATGGAGTGGTTAAGCATATCCAGAACGAACTCTCCCGACCTCTGTATCTCTTTTTTTGACAGTTCAAGAGCTTTATCTACATTCTTTTCAATATTTTTTATATCTATATATATAGTGCCGAAAGCAATTTCTTCATTTTTAAAAGGATAGATCCAATACATAAATTTCTGTAAATATTTCAGGAAAGGCATCATTATTAATGCATTACATACGGCGACAAGCGTATGCGACATCGCTATCTGTCTGCCGATGTCTTCGGTCATAAAAAATGTTTTTGTAAACCATTTAACAAAGACAAGCCATACGCCTTCACCGTTTATTGATATTGCACTAAGAAAAGGAAAAACCATGATGACAGCTGCTGTCTGCTGTACAACTTGCCATATCATAGTTCTTTTTGCATTTCTCGGCATTTTGATCGAGCCTATCACAACGGTTATACAAGTACCTATTTGCGATCCTAAAGCTATACAAACCGACTGGCTGAGAGTCAAAACATTTGAAGCAGCCATCGCTATAACAATACCTACGACAGCACCGCTGGATTGTATTAGCAGCGTGATCGCAATACCTGAAAAAATGCCAACAAGCGGCGATTTTATCTCTATTATAAAATCAAGGAATATAGGGTTTAACGTAACAGGTACCATAGCATCAGACATCAATTTCATACCGAAAAACAAAATTCCGAACCCGAATATCGCATCTCCTACTTTGGAAAGTCTTTTCCCGCCTGAAATAAAAGAGATAATATAACCGACGGCAATTATCGGCAAAGCATAATTAATAAGCCTGAAGGCTACAAGTTGTGCAGTAATAGTAGAACCTATAGAAGCGCCAAGAGAAATTGACATTGATTGATAAAAAGACAAAAGTCCGGCACTGACAAGACTGATAGTTAAAAGCATTGTAGCCGAACTTGACTGATTAAGCGCCGTCATAGAAAAACCTGAAATAAGGCCTTTTCTTTTCGAAGATGTGAGAGATGTAAGTATCATACGGAATTTTTGTCCGGCAGCTTTTTGAAGCGCTTCATTTATAAAACTCATGCCGAAAAGCAGAAGTGCAAGACCGCCGGCAATATTTACTATCATCATTATCATCCAATTTTTATCAAAAGCGACAGTATTAAAAACAACTTTTCCGCCCGCTTCTTCAGCAGATGCAACAACGATGATCTCATCAGGAGAGTTTTTCCCTAAGATAAGTTTTGCAGAGGCATATCCGTTTTTATCAGTATAAACCGAATTTTGTGCAAGATGCGTCATGGTTTTTACATTTTCTTCATTTGCAGGACGTACAACAGAAAAATTGACCTTAATATTTTTTGCACCGCGGCCGTTGGGATTGACCACTCTAACTACATAGTCATTTTTAAGAGGATAACCTCTTATACCGGTCTGCTCATCGCCTGAAACAGTAACAATACTTTTCTCAAGTGCAAAAGCAGCACCAGAAAGTAAGAAGAGCATAAAAACAGCAGTAAATAAAACTTTTATTTTTTTCATTTTTCCTAAAAGAATGCAGCAACCTAAATGCCTTTTAACAAATAAGCTGCTGCATCATTTTTATTTTTTTAAATCTTTTCTACTAAAAGAAAAAGGTAAAAGGTCCTCAATAGAAAGAATAATTATATCTCCGTCACGACCGTTTACCACTATATCTGCATCTGCAGCAAGCTCAAACATTACCTGTCTGCATGCTCCGCAGGGAAAAACCCCTCCTTCGGGAGTCCAAACAGCTATCGCTTCAATACCTTTTTCTCCACTTGCTGCCGCATTAAACAAAGCCGTTCTTTCCGCACAATTTGTCAGTCCGTACGAAGCATTTTCAATATTAGCACCATGATAAATTTTTCCGCTTTTGCCTAGTACAGCACTGCCGACAATAAATTTGGAATAAGGCGCATAATGATTTTCTGCCGCCCTTTTAGCCTCTTCAATAAGTTTCTCATATTTTTTTTCTTTCATAAATTCCCTTATTTATTGAAATACTTATCGAGAAATAGTGCAACATTTTTATAGCTGGGGCTTACTAAAAGCTTTTCAGGAGCGGTCATTATTGCCGTTTTAAGAGAATCACGGCAGGAGCATTTAATTTCCCTTTGGGCAAGTTTTGAGACCAAGTCCCTTATCACTCTGCGGCTGTTTGAAATATTTGCCGCAGCCGCCTCTACTACAGCATCATTGGTTACCTCTTCTCCTTCTTTCCATACATCAAAATCCGTAACCAATGAAATATTCGCATAACACATCTCGGCTTCTCTTGCAAGTTTTGCTTCAGGAACGGCCGTCATACCTACTATTGAAAAACCGTGCTGGCGGTTAACTTCCGATTCCGCTTTTGTAGAAAACTGAGGACCGTCAATACATACATAAGTTCCGCCAAAATGATGTTGAATACCAAGCTCATATACCGATTGGTGGATTATCTCTCTTATATCGTCACAGAAAGGTTTTGCCATTCCTACATGTACGACTATACCGCCGCCAAATAAAGTATTTGGTCTGTTCTTTGTCCTGTCAAATATTTGGTCCGGTATAACAAAATCTTTTGGCTTTATTTTTTCTTTCAGAGAACCGCAGGCGGTAAACGCAACTATCTGCTCAACGCCTATATATTTTAAAGCATACATATTTGCTCTCTGATTTATTTCTGAAGGAAGGTGTACATGCCCTCTTCCATGTCTTGGAAGAAAAGCACATTTGATCCCGTCTATCTCACCTATTACTATCTTATCGGAAGGCATACCAAAAGGAGTTTCGATCTCTTTTTCAATAACATTTTCAATACCGTCTATTTCATACAGCCCGCTGCCTCCGATAAAAGCAATCTTTGCCAAACTTTCTTTTTCTGACATTGAACTCCCTCCTTAATATGATGATTTTATATCCAAAACGTAAAGTTGTGTTATCTGTTTTTCATTTCTGCCTATAGTATCAAGATGAAATGCTATATCAAGAGAGCTTTCAGAACGCACCATATTTGCAAATTTCGAATGATTCCAAAATACCGCTTGCACATTGCGGCTTCCTTTCTGTGATATCTTAAATTTCATATGTTCTCCTTTTCCGCCAAAAACAGAAACTTCAGTAGCATTGACATTCTTTATACAGAAAACCGGTCTTATATTTCCCATCCCAAAAGGCTCAAGTATTTCAAGCTGTTTATAAAAATCAATGTTTATATCCGAAATTTTCAATTCTGTTTCTATTATTATGCTGTCGCAAGGATCGATCTTATCAATATTTTTTTCAACATATTCAAGAATGCGTTTTTTAAATTCGTCGATTTTTGAATGTTCTACGGTAAAACCAGCAGCCTGACAATGTCCGCCGTACTTTACAAGAATATCTTTAACACTTTCAAGAGCGGCCACAATATCAAAACCTTCCACAGATCTTGCCGCTCCGGTAGCTTCATTACCGTCAGTTATCAATAAGAATGCAGGTTTAGAGTAGGTTTTCACCATTTGAGATGCCACTATTCCCGTAACACCGTGTTCAAGATCTGAAGCTTTAACTACCAAAGCTTTATCGTTCTCAAGATCACATTGTTTTTTCAAGAGCATACCGAACTGTTCTATGTTTTCAGATTGCAGCCATCTTCTTTCCTCATTAAGTTTTATGATATCCGCATAAAGATTTTTAGCCTGAAAAGCATCTTTTGTCATAAGAAGCTGAGCAGAAAGCATACCTCGCCCCATTCTGCCTGATGAATTTAAAACCGGCGTAACATTCCAGGATATTGAGCGGGAATTTATATACTGCACATTTCTGGACCTAAGAGTATCCTCTATCAACAGCCCAAGACCGGGTCTTGCATTCGGATTTGATTCTATTATCTTCAAACCCTCTCTTACAATTACTCTGTTCTCATCAAAAAGCGGCATAGAGTCTGCAATAGTACCTAAAGCACAAAGATCGAGGTTCTTTTCGAAAAAATCTTTCATTCTGCCGTCCTGATCTATGGAAAAAGATATATACTTTTTCAAAAAAACATCAATATCATTACTGTCATCGGCAATTACCTTTATCTTATCTTTCAGTAAAGTGTCGCCGGCTATGAAAAAATCAAACAAATCAGAACAATTGGTATAAGTCCTGAAAGAAATCTTTATCACGGGCTTAAGTTCCGATGCGGACTTAAAACTTCCTCTCATAATTTCAAGATTATTTTTTAAAATGAGATAAGAGCCTTCAAAATCATTATCATTTTTATGAGCGGTACATATAAGGATCTCTTTATTGTATTCTTTACCGAAAGTAAGCATAAGCGCTTGTGCCGTTTTTAGTGCTACCGAACAGCCTGCTATATCCTTAAAAGGATACTGAGAATCAGTCAGTTTAGGGTTAATAATAGCGAAAGCGTTCGGGATCCCTTCATACGGAGGCTCGTGATGGTCAGTAAGAATAACATCAATACCTAATGATTTTGCATATTCAATTTCTTCGACAGCAGAGATCCCGCAGTCAACAGTGATCATAAGTTTTACATTTTCGGCAGCATATTTTGTAAGTATATCTTTATGTATGCCGTAACCTTCATCTGCAGGAACATACCAATGGACATTCCCGCCGAGCAGTCTTATTGAATTTACTATAACATTAACAGCCGTAACACCGTCGACATCTCTGTCTCCGTAGACAAGGATCTGCTCTTTTGTGTCTATTGCTTTGCGTATTCTGTCGGCAGCTTTTTGCATATCATGAAAAAGGAAAGGATTATGAAGGCAGTCCAACCCTCCATAAAGAAAAGTATTTACTTTTTCGATAGTATCAATGCCGCGGTTGACAAGAATAGTTGATATTTTTAAGTTTATATTAAAAGCACCGGATATTTCCGCTACTTTATCTGTATTTTCTTGTAATACTTTCCACTCTTTATCTTTTTCAAAACCCATCAGATTAACTTTTCCTTTATTATTTTTGGACGATCGCTTTTATCACTAGATATTATATAGGATTTTTGCATAATTGCTACAGCTTCTTGGATCATATCGGAAGTATTATAAAAGAGTTCTGCAACATTTTCTCCTTCCTTTAGCTGATCACCTGTTTTTTTGTAAAGGACAATCCCGGCAGAATGATCTATTCTATCTTCTTTTTTCTTCCTTCCGGCTCCTATCATCATAGAAGCTATACCTATATCTCTTGTCATCATTTGAGAAACAAAGCCTGACTTAGAAGCTTTAATTTGTATTGTGTTTGCGGCTTTCGGCAAAACTTTATCCGGATCATCAATAACCTCAGGATTTCCGCCTTGCATTTTTATAACTTGTCTGAATTTTTCAAGTGCTTTTCCGTCATCAATCTTAGATTGGGCTATAATCTTGGCTTTATCAAAAGAATCTGCTTTACCGGCTTTAAATATCATCATAGCCGCCAGATCAAGAGAAAGTTCAGACAAATCGTTTTTCAACTTACCTTTTAAAATATCAATAGCCTGCTTTATTTCAATTGAATTACCAACACAATTACCCAGAGGCGAATCCATATCAGTAATAAAAGCTGACATATTTCTGTTAAATTTTTTGCCGATAGAGATCATTTTTTCAGCAAGCTCTTTTGATTCGGCATATCTTTTCATAAAAGCGCCTTGTCCTGTTTTAACATCAAGCACTAGAGTCTGTGCACCTTCAGCTATTTTTTTAGACATTATACTTGCACATATAAGAGGTATTGATTCAACAGTTGCGGTAACATCCCGTAAAGCATACATCTTTTTATCCACGGGTGCTATTTCTTGTGTCTGGCCTATTAAAGCCATTCCGGCATATTCGAGAAGTTCAAGGAATTCTTTTTTATCAAGATTTGTGCGAAAACCCGGAATAGATTCAAGCTTATCAAGAGTGCCTCCCGTATGACCAAGCCCTCTGCCCGACATCATCGGAACGCAAACACCTGCACTTGCAGCTATAGGAGCAAGAATCAGTGATGTTCCGTCTCCAACTCCGCCCGTAGAATGTTTATCGGCTGTAGGAACTTCAAGATACGAGAGGTTCATAATATCACCGGAATGAACCATTGCATCGGTCAGATAAAAAATTTCTTCATCGGTCATTCCTGCAAAATAAACAGACATTAAAAAAGCTGACATTTGATAGTCAGCTATATCTCCATTATTATAATTATGTACGATAAAATCTATTTCATCTTTTGAAAGTTCTTCACGATTTCTTTTTTTATATATTATGTCATAGGCTCTCATTAATATGCTCCATAATTTCTTTTATAAGTTTTGAGATCTTTCCTTTTACCGTTTTTCCTATTTTAAGAACTTCATTATGGCAAAGTTCTTTTTTACTTATTCCGGCGGCCATATTTGATACATATGCCAGACCTATCACTTTTATGCCTGATTGTACCGCGGCTATCGCTTCATAAACTACAGACATTCCGACTATATCTCCGCCGAGTTTTCTGAAAGCTTTTACTTCTGCCGGCGTTTCATAAGAAGGACCGCTGACAGCAAAATAAATACCTTCTCTGATCTTTATATTCATTTTCTTGGCAATACTTATTATTTTCTTTCTATACTCTGCATCATAAACATCGTTCATATTCGGGAATCTCTCCCCGAATTCATCATGATGAATACCTATCAAAGGATTATTTCCTGTAAAATTAATATGGTCTTTTATAAGTACTATATCGCCTTCTTTATATTTTAAATTTATGCCGCCTGCCGCCGCCGTCAAAATAAGATTTTTGATGCCGGCTGCTTTCATTACTCTTATGGGATATATTAAATCCTGCGGCTTATGGCCTTCATAGAAATGGAATCTGCCGCTAAATATCAAAATATCGATTTTTTTATTTCTGCATAAAAGCAATTCGCCATTATGTCCTGAAACCGTAGTCTCCGGAAAAAAAGGTATTTTCGAGTATTTGATCTTTTTGATTACAGTAAATTGTTTTGATATATCTGAAAGTCCGGAACCGGCAACAACAGCAGTTTCCGGTTTAAAACCTTTAACGGAAAGAATAGTTTTTTTAGATCTTTCTATTTTTTCAAAAATATTCATTTTGATACCGCACCTTTAAAACTTTTACCGTTCTTCATTTTAGAGAGAGAGGAAAAATCGGCTATGCTTGCCGCAATATCCGAAAGGCTTTCCCTGATACCTAAATCAATATTACTCTTAAGTTTTTTTCCGTATACCATAAGCGGTACATATTCTCTTGTATGGTCCGTATGCCTTGTGAAAGTCGGGTCACAACCGTGATCTGCCGTAATTATCAGCATATCCTCTTCGCCCATTTGATCCTCGAGTTCAGGAAGAAAATTATCAAACTCTCTAAGTGCATTTGCATATGCTTTAACATTTCTGCGATGTCCCCACAACATATCAAAGTCTACAAGATTTGTAAAAATAAGAGTTTGTTTTTCAAAAGTTTTTGATACTTCATCAAAAGTTACTTTCATCCCTTCATCATTACATTTTGTATGAATAGCCCGTGTTATGCCTTTTGAATTAAATATATCTTCGATTTTTCCTATTGCAATAACTTCGCCGCCGGCTTTTTCTATCTCGTCCATCACAGTTATATCAATCGGAGATAAAGAATAGTCTTTTCTATTGGATGTTCTGGTATATTTCCCGCCTGAACCTGTAAAAGGTCTTGCTATAACACGTGCTACAGCATTTTCTCCGGTGAGTATCTCTCTTGCTGTCTCGCAATTTCTGTAAAGTTTTTCAAGACCATAAGTTTCTTCATGAGCCGCTATTTGAAAAACAGAATCGGCTGAAGTATAAACTATCGGGAAACCTGTTCTTATATGTTCTTCTCCAAGCCTTTGTATTATCTCAGTTCCTGAAGCTGTTTCATTGCCTATGATTTTAGTGCCTATGCGTTTTTCAAATTCATCTATAAGAGATTTAGGAAAACCGTCAGGATATAGAGGAAAAGGTTTATCAAGCACTATACCCATCATCTCCCAATGTCCTGCAGTTGTATCTTTTGCCGGAGATTTTATAACCATTTTTCCATAACTGCCCTTGATATCGCTGTCTTTTAAAGAACTGCTTTTGCCGATAATTTTATATAATCCGAGTTTTTCCATATTCGGCAGAGTATAATCTTTGCCCATAGATTCAAATATATGACCTATGGTATTAGCTCCGGAATCATTATATTTTTCGGCATCCGGCAAAGCTCCTACTCCGGCGCTGTCTAAAACTATCAGCACTATTTTTCTTATCATTTTATTTTCTTTTCAATACTTTTTGGGCAGCATCAGCTATATTTACATCTTTCAAACCGAACTTTTTCATAAGGTCATTCGGCTCTCCTGACTCGCCGAATGTATCATTTACTCCGACAAATTCCATAGGCACGGGAGCATTTTTTACTACAACTTCCGCTACAGCTGAACCTAAACCCGCAAATATTTGATGTTCTTCGGCTGTAACAATGGCTCCGCATTCTTTTGCGGCATCAATAATAGCCTTCTCGTCGATAGGCTTAATTGTATGCATATTTATGACTTTCGCTTTTATTCCTTTTTCCTCAAGGATATCGGCTGCCATAAGAGCTTCATATACCATTGTCCCGCATGCTATTATGGCAAGATCTTTACCTTCTCTTAAAACACATGCTTTGCCTATCTCAAAAGGAGTTTCTTCTTTTGTTATTATAGGAATGGTTTCTCTGCCATATCTTATATATACCGGTCCGGTTTTATATGCACTTGCCATTGTTGCTTTTTTGGTTTCTATCATATCACATGGAACTATGACAGACATTTTAGGAAGACATCTCATTATAGCGATCTCTTCAAGAGCCTGATGAGTAGCACCGTCAGGTCCTACCATAAGTCCTGCATGCGAACCGCCGATCTTAACATTAAGATTGGAATAACAAACCGTAGTCCTTATCTGTTCCCATGGTCTGCCTGAAGCAAAAACTCCATAAGTCGCCGCAAAAGGTATAAAACCTGCAACAGCAAGACCGGCTGCCATACCTATTAAATTTGTTTCTGCAATACCTACATTTACAAATCTGTCAGGGAACTGCTCCTGAAAGCCGTTTATCGCAACTGAAGAAACGGTGTCAGCGCCTAATACAAAGATCTTCGGGTCTTTTTTCCCAAGCTCAACTAAAGCTTCGCCGAATCCGAATCTTGTAGCTTTTTTTCCAAAAACTTCAACCATTATATTTCTCCTAAAATTACTTTATAGTTGCATCTATTTCTGCAAGTGCTTTTTCAACAAGTTCTTGTGAAGGAGTTTTGCCATGCCACTCGGCAAGATTCTCCATAAAAGAAACACCTTTGCCTTTTACAGTTTTTGCAATAATAACAGTGGGTTTCCCTTTTGTCTCTTTTGCTTTTTCATAAGCCTTATCCACTTCATTTAGATCATGACCGTCGATCTCAATGACATTCCAACCGAAAGAAGCATATTTATCGCCTAAAGGCGCAATATTCATAATATCTTTTGTCGCACCGTCTATCTGCAAACCGTTATCATCAACAATACCGCAAAGATTATCAAGTCCATAATGTGCCGCAGACATCGCTGCTTCCCAAATACTGCCTTCTTGCTGCTCTCCGTCTCCCATCAAAACATAAACCCTGTTCTCTTTTTTTGCCTGTTTCATGCCTACCGCAATACCGGCACCTATAGACAGACCATATCCCAGAGAACCTGTTGATATTTCAACACCAGGAATACCTTTATCTTTTGCGGGATGTCCCTGAAGCCTGCTGCCTGCTTTTCTGAGTGTGCAGAGCTCATCTTTGCTTATACATTCAAGCTGAGCAAGAACCGCATATAATACAGGGCAGACATGTCCTTTTGACAAAACAAAATAATCTCTGTCAGGATCACTGGCATTATCCGGATTGAACTTCATATGCTTAAAGTATAAAGATACCAAAAGCTCAACCGAGGATAAACTTCCGCCGGGATGTCCGGAACCGGAAAGCCCGAGCATTTTTATAATATCTTTGCGTACATTGGCAGATATTATCTTTAAGTCCAATTTCTCCATTTAATACTCCTTTATTTAACTTTACAAGTACTCAATTCATTATATAAATTCGCATTTTCTATTATGATAGCTGCTTGATTGGCTATCATAACTATCAAGTTCTTATCTTCCTCATTATAAGCATTCGGCTCATGTTTACCTATTCTGAGAACACCTATAACTTCATTATCATTTATCAAAGGAACTATGATTATAGATTTTATCCCCCAATCTTTTGCACTATGGCTTCTGATAGTCGGATCGGAAGTAGCATCTTTACTGAGATGAGCAATCCCTTCGCTGAATACTTTTGCAGATAATGAATCTTGGTCATCTCTATCAATCCTAAGCATTACTTTATCACTCCCACCAGTATAAAAAGCACCTGGCTGAGTTATGAGTTTTCCGCTTTTTTTATCATACAATAATACAGCACAGAGGTCGGCTTTAAAAGCGTCTTTCGTAACATCAATGATCTTTTCAAGAACTTTTTCAAGGTCCGGAGCAGTTGATATTGCCGAAGATATTCTCTGTAAAAATGTGAGATCATGTACTTTATTTTCAAGTTCAGAATATAAACGTATTTTCTCTATAACCCCTGAAAACAGAATAGCTATATGCTCTAAAATATTCACATCATTATCTGAGATCTCAGAACCGAATTTATTTATAGAAATAATAAATCCGGCAACTTTACCATTACTTTCTATAGGTATAAAAGCAGCTGAAGACATAGGGATTATCTTAAGAAATTCCGGTACTTTTTGCTTTATTTCTGCTGAATTATTCAAAATTTCGGGTTTCTTTTTTTCTTTGAGATCCTTTATTATATTAGATTCTTCTTCGCCCATCCTAATGTCTTTTATTTTTTCAAAATCAATTGAGAAAGAACCATTAAGAAAATAAAACTTACCTGACGCTTCGTCTTCAAGCATAATAGCCGATGTTTCCATACTGGTAAGTTCAAGAACTTTTTGAATTATAAAAGAAGACATCTCATTAAGATTGAACTTGGTTGAAACAAAAGCGGATATATCATACAAAGCCTTAATATCCCTTACTTTTCTTATGAGCCTGGCATTAGTCTGAAGCAATTCATTAGAAGTAATATTTACTTCCGTTTCAAGCCTGCGATTATGCTCCTGTATCTTATCGTACATTTTTGTATTTCTTAAAGCTACAGAGAGATATTTGCCTACTGTAGATATAGTGTCGGAAATATCCGCCTCAAAAATTGAAGATGAGCTTCCGCTTACATTAAGTACACCCAAACATGTGCCGCTTTCATCAATAAGAGGAATATTTATCTGTGTAACAGCACCTTCATCAGTAAAAATTTTCACCTGGCTTTTTTCCATAGATTTAAGATTTTTTACTATTATCATTTTACCAGTTAAAAAACTGTCCGCAACCGGGTTCCCATCGTCAATTTTAATGTTTTTCACAAAATTATGTGAGTATCCGCGCTTAGCGGCAACTCTTAAAGTTCCATCTTCGCCGAGAAGAATAACAGCACACATAATGTCAGGTATCTTTTTCTGTATAATCCCCAAAATAGCATTAAATATCTGGTTCATATCTACCTGAGAAGTAAGTGCTTTTGAAACTGAAAAAAGCATTTGAACGGTAGTATTAATATCAAGAACTCTTGAATTAAGCTTTTGTAACGACTCACCGAGCTCTTTCCATATACCGCCTTTATACTTCAACTTTATCTCAGACGAAGTCCCATTAGATATTTCTCTTATTGTTTTTCTAAATTCAGATAGAGGAAGTATCATCTTAACTACAAAATATGCAGTTGCAAAACAAAAAACCAAAGCTATGGACAATAGAAAAGAAAGTACTAATATAAGGATATTCTTTTCCGAAAAGAAAGTATTCAATACCAGTTCAGGAGAAGGCCATATTTTTATCCAGCCTACTATCTTTTCTTCGATCTTTACAGGATATATTACATTAAGTGTCCAAAGAATATGATCTCTTTTCCTTAATCCTTCAGTATAGTTCACGCTTTTGTCATCATTTAAAAATGAAAACATTACGATATCTTTGCTTTGTTCCAGCTCAGTAAAGAAAAGTTTTAACTTATCTTTAGTATCTTTTGAAGGTTCCGTCCAAGATTCTGAAATTGTCTTACGTGTTTTTGTTATTATAGGATCAAATGATTTCTTTATTGTATTTTGAAACCAGAAATAAACCAGCATATTCCAAACAAGAGCGGTAGCACCAAGAAGTATAAAAAATATAGATAAATATTTTAATATAAATTTTCTCATCTGTTTCCCGTTTTATTCATTTTTACTTAAAAGCAATGACGATGTACCTATACGCGATGCACCCGCATTGATAAACTCAACAGCCTGGCTGATTTTTTTAATGCCGCCGGAAGCTTTGATCTTAACATTTCGCGGAATAAAGCGTTTTATTAAAATAATATCTTCAAGCTGTGCTCCGGAAGGACCATAGCCTGTCGATGTTTTTACAAAATCTGCACCGGAATCAGCTACAACTTTACTTGTTGTTACTATCTCTTCTTTTGAAAGGTAGCAAGTCTCTATTATTATTTTCAATATATTAGATCCTGCCGCTTTTCTTATATCTTTGAGCTCTTTCTCTACATATTTAATATTCCCCGACTTTAAAGCCGAGACATTTATAACAACATCAACTTCATCAGCACCTGAACTCAAAGAACTTTCAATTTCATAAGTTTTAACAGTACTTTCACAGTAACCTAAAGGAAAAGCTGCTACTGTAGTAATCTTAACGCCGCTTCCTGAAAGAAAATCTCTGCAATTCTTTATCATATATGGAGGTACACAAACCGAATAAAAACCATATTTAACCGCTTCTTTGCATAGCTTTTCAAAGCTTTCAATAGAAGAGTCTGTTTTTAAAAGCGTATAATCTATATATTGTGCAATATTTATTTCCATTTATATTTTACCGTAAGAGATATATTCAAAAACTTCTACAACAGAATTCTATCCTATTTCCACCAATATTTTACTGTATAATTTACTTCTTTTTCGCCGTTTGCAGGTACAGTAACAAGAAATTCTATAGTATTTGAATCCGTTTTATTAAAAACATCGGAATTCTTTTCTATTTTCCAATTCTCCCATCTATAGAGCTTCTCTACAATATTGACTTGAACTGCTTCGTCCTTGCTGTTTTTTATTTTTATTATAAATTCTTCCTGTGCAGACCTAGATTCGCTCTTATAGGAAATCTGTTTTCTTTCTCCTGTAATATCAAAAGCATTGCCGATACAAAGTGAAAGTTTAGCATCTTTTGCGGTATGGTCTATCGTATCTTCTCCGATAAACTCCATTGAATCACCGTCATATTTTGAAACTCTGACCTTTCCTTTAGGCAAAGGTATGCCGAGATTATTTTCTTTTGAATTTTTAAAATCAACTGTTATTGTAATTTTTGTGTCGTTTTGCACACCGTTATAAGTAAAAACTTTTTTCACAGGCACTTTTGAAGAGGTAATAAATTCTATCTGTTTTATTTCATTATCTTTTACTGTCGCCTTTCTTTGAAGCTCATATATATGGTATTCAAAAAATGATTTTTCTTCGAAAGATTCCCTTTTAAGTGCGGCTTTTCTTTCATAAACTAGATTGTCAACAGCAGCATATACAGGTCTTTGTTGCACAATATTAACATCTCCGGCTATCAGTTTAAGTTTTGCATCTTTATACGTTGCACCGCTTTTATTATTAAGAGTTATCCAGCCGTTTATGTCGGCGGCAGTATCTTTTTCATTCAATACAAGCACATAATCCGCATTCCAGCTTATACCGCTTGTATGATAGGAGATCTCCATCTGATTTTTCCCTTCAAAACCGCTTTCTACAAGCCATGCCAGTGTAGGTTTTAAACGCAGACCTTCAGGAAGTTTTGAAAGAGAGATTTCTCCGGTAGGGTTCAACACTATCTTTTTATCTGTCTGTACAATTATGCCGCCTGATACGGCAAGAAGAGTACCTGTAAGTTTTTCCCTTTTATCTTCGCCTATTCTTTCTATTTCTATGATATTACCGATATACTTTGTTAAAAGTTTATCGCGGCTTACTAGGTCATAATCAAAATTTTGTTCCAAAACTTTTATCTTTGACTGTTCTTTTATGAACTTAGGCAGAACACTGGTCGGATCTATCTTGGAGGCAACATTGTCGAACTCTATGTTTTGTATTCCTTTTTTAAGATTTACCTCTCTTGTTTCTTTTACAAGAGCAAGATTATTGTTATAGACTGTTACAGCAATATCCGCATAAGAAAGCTGAGCAAACATTATAGCCGCACTTAAAACACAAAGTGAAAATTTTTTCATTAATTTCCTCCAACATTTATGTTTTCTTTAGGTATTGAACGCAAAATATACTTTACTGCTCCGTCAAGTGCTGAAGTCAGATCAAGCCCCTCATAAGTATAAGAGTCAGACCATACAACTTCTCCGGTTTGATTATCTGTCATATAAGCATATATGCCTACGGTAGCATTGCTTGCCATAATTCTATTATTTTCACCAAGGCCGAAAGCCGTACCGAGATCATACATATTAGAACCGCTTATTTCTATCACATCACTTGTATATATCATCGGCGCACGTCTATTGTGTCTTCCCATTCTTTTAACATCGGGAGTATATACAAGATATCTTTTGTCCGGCTGGTAAACAGTAAGGCTGCCTTCTATAACAACATCCGCCTGTACGGAAGGGTCAATGATAACTCTATAACCTTTTGCCATCAGGTTTTTCATAAAAGCATTTTGTACAACATTTCCTGAATTATCATAAACTGTCTCTGATGCAAATTTACCTACTCTGACAGTTTTAATTGCCGCAAAATTATAATCTTGCCTTATAACAGCTCTATTTACAGCACATGATGATACAAACAGAGCTAAAGCGGCTATAAAAAAAACCTTTTTAATCATTAATGCCGCCTTCAAGCTGTTTTATATGCTTTTCAGCAAGAGCCTTCAGCGTATCATTTTTTGAATACTTTACTATGTTTTTCCATTTTTGTACGGCATCAGCGGCATTTCCTTCTTTCTCATATATCATAGCGAGCATATAATGAGCCGCAACAAGTTTTCTATTTATTTTTAATGCCTGTTTGAGATTTTCTTTGGCTTCGGTATAATTTCTTTTTTCAAGCTGTATCATACCCATAGCCAGATAATTGCCTGAAGATTCAGGGTTTTTCAATATCTGCGTTTTGACTATTTCCATAGCCTCGTCTGTCTTACCCTCGTTTAAAAGATTAAGAGCTCTTTCAAGGTCAGACGAAGATGCAAAAACAAAACTTGACGCTGATATAAGAAAAAACAAAGTAATTAAGAATTTTTTCATCTTTTACTCAAGCATTGCTGTTTTTCTATATCTTTCACTTTTTGAATACGCTTTTCATGTCTTTCTTCAAATTCCGTTTCCAAAAATACTTTTATTCTTGCACAAAGTTCGCTGACAGTTGCCGTTCTTGAGCCGAGACACAAAATATTTGCTCCATTGTGCTGTGCTGCAAGTTTTGCTGTATCTTCATCCCAGCATACAGCGGCAATTATCCCATGCACTTTATTTGCCGCAATAGACATACCTATGCCTGTTCCGCATATAAGTATTCCTTTGTCAGATTTTCCTTCAATAACAGATTCAGCAACTTTTACGGCATAATCCGGATAATCGCAACTTCCGTCGCCGTCATATCCAAAATCTTCAACTTCATACCCTATGCTTTTAAGGTATTCTTTTACTTTGTTTCTTACTTCTTTTGCTGCATGGTCCGTACCAAAAGCCAGTTTTTTTATTGTGTTCATAATAATATTTCCGCCATATCGCCGTTTTTTATCAATGCCGCATTTGCTTCTTCAATATCTAAGTGGCATTCTATTTCGGCATTATTTTTATCGACTCTTATAACAACATTTTCATACACCAAAGATCTTTCTCCGCTTATTTTTACTGAAACCATATCTCCGGTTTTCAAATTCAGCTCCTGTGCATCTTTTAAAGGAAAATGAATATGCCTTTTAGCTACTATACAGCCTTCTTTTAATTCAACAATTCCCGCAGGACCTTCCAATATAATGCCTGCAGAGTCGTCAAGATCACCGGAAAGCCTTACTGCTGCTGGAACGCCTAGCTGTCTTGCGTCGCCGACAGTTATTTCTACCTGTGTCCTTTCCCTTTCCGGAGCAACTATTCTTACATTTTCGATCCTGTTTCTTGGACCTACAAGAGTCAGTACTTCATTTGCCGCAAATTGAAAAGGCTGCATTAATGTCTTCTTTCTTGTAAGAACATATCCTTTACCAAACAAAGCCTCTACATGCTCTTTTGACAAATGAATATGTTTGTTGGACACATTAACAACTGTTTTTCTCATATATTTATTTCGAATATTTAACAAGTTGAGTGAAAGAATCGGCTTCCAAACTTGCTCCGCCGACTAATCCTCCGTCAATATCAGGCTGCTTCATAAGATCCGCAACATTTTTAGGATTAACAGAGCCGCCATAAAGTATTCTTACTTTATCGGCAGCATCTTTTTTATAAAGCTCAGCATAGAGTTTTCTGATAAAAGAGTGAACTTCCTGAGCTTGATCGGGAGTAGCTGTCTTTCCGGTACCGATAGCCCATACCGGCTCATAAGCTATAACGACAGAAGCAGCTTCTTCGGCTGTCAGATTTGCCAAGCCGCCTCTTATCTGTGTTTCAATAACTTTAAATGTTATATCTTTTTCTCTCTCTTCAAGAGTTTCGCCTACGCATACGACAGGTATAAGCCCTGCATTGAAAGCGGCTTTAGTTTTTTTATTTACCGTTTCATTGGTTTCGCCAAAATACTGTCTTCTTTCGGAATGTCCGATTATAACATAAGAGCATCCGCTGTCTTTGAGCATATTAGGAGAAATTTCCCCTGTAAATGCACCTTTACTTTCCCAAAAAAGATTCTGTGCTCCAAGTTTTATATTTGAATCTTTAATTTCATTATTCACAGCATAAAGAGCCGTATATGTCGGGCATAACAGAATTTCCACATCATTCACATCAGCAACTGCCGGTTTCAAAGCTTTTACCATATTTACAGCTTCTCCAACGGTCTTATTCATCTTCCAATTTCCTGCCATCAACGGTTTTCTCATAAAAAAACATCTCCTTTTTGTAATATGTTTTAAAGACTGGTTTTAAAGTAAAATTATATCAGATTTATAGCGTTTTTTCAATTTTATGATTTGATATTTCTGATTGATTTTACAAAGACATTTTAAAGAATTGATTTCTTTTTTTCATAAAGCTAAACAAGAGTTTCTTTTTTATAGGCTTTGAGAGCTTCCGGAAAAACTTCCAGAACTTTCTCAATGACACCCTGAAAAACGGATATAGCTATGCCATAATTTGTTATTGGAATGCCTGCTTCCGATGACTTGTTTAATCTTGCAAGCATGGCTTTTCTATTTAGTGTGCAAGCGCCGCAATGTATGATTGCTTTATATTTTTGCAAATCTTTAGGATAATCCTGACCGGAAGATATATCTATTTCCAAATCAACTCCCGTATATTCTTTCAGCCATTTCGGTATTTTCACCCTGCCTATATCGTCTTTTGAAGAATGATGGGTGCAAGCTTCAGCAATTAGAACCTTGTCACCTTTTTTTAGTTTTTTAAGTTTTGCCGCACCTTTTGCCATTTCGATAATATCAGCTTTATCAGCACTGAAAACAGTTGAAAAAGTTGTAAGTTTAATATTGTCAGGAGTTTTTTCAGCTATTTTTTTTACAACTTGAGAATCTGCTATAACAAGCGCCGGAGACACTGAAAGGTTTTTTAAAGCTGTTTTATATTCTGTATCTTTAACCGCATAAGCACAAGCGTTTAAATCCAAAATATTTCTGATAGTCTGAACCTGCGGCATAATAAGTCTGCCTCTTGGAGCACCGAGATCTATAGGAATAACTAAAACAATGGTGTCGTCTTCTTTTATTATTTTTCTAAGCGATATATAATTTTCAATATAATTTTCCGGTAAAATATCAATAATGATATTCTTAAAACTGTTAAGAAAAGCATCTCTCTCTTTTATATCGATAGCAGAGAGTTGAATGATATTTCTGCTATGCTCTTTAAGTCTTTTTAAGAAATCTTCATCAGGTTTTTTAATATCAATTTTATTTACTGCTATTATGACAGGCGTATCTCTTTTTTTTGCTTCAGAAATAATATTTTCTTCAAATGTGTCAAAGTTTCCGGCTTCACATACAAGAATAATTATATCGGAAGAATCCATAGCTTTCTGGGTTTTTTCCAACCTTGCACCGCCGATAAGAGATTTATCGTCTATGCCTGCCGTATCTATAAAAGTTATAGGTCCTAAAGGATTAACCTCCATTTGCTTATAGACAAGATCTGTCGTAGTTCCGGCGACTTCGGAAACGATAGAAGTCTGCTGATCAGTTATAAGGTTCATCAATGAAGATTTACCGGAATTTGTCTTTCCGAAAATCCCTATATGGACTGTTAAAGCTTTCATTGTATTCATATATATTTTCCCTGTCATTTACTTTTTCTTTAAAGTATCTCCTCTTGAGAAATCAAGTGTTCTGTCGGACTCTTCAGCCATTTCCTTTAGATACTGCATAATATTTTCATCTTCGCTCAAACAGCGTTTATTCGGATATATTTCATAATTCTTTCTATACTCATAAGGAGTAAAATTCGGCATTATAACATTTGCACCGGCTTTCAATGCCATTACTCTCAGATCAGAATTTCCTATGCTGCCTAATGCCGTTGTCGCTGGAAGATGGGCATTTTTTGTTATTATTCTTGTCAGTGCTATTGTTTTTACAGTAAGATGAGGATCGCCATTTGGATGAGCTTTAAGCATACTTTCACTATGCGCAATGAAAGGATTTATACCTATCATATCAAAATCTTTATCCGCAAAAAATAAAATATCATTCGCTATATTTTCTAGTGTCTGTCCTTTAAGCCCGACTATTATCCCGGAACCCGTCTGATAACCGAGATCTTCTAAGGTATCAAGACAATCTATCCTTGAATCAAAACTCATTTTTGGATGAAGTTTTTCATAAAGTTCTTTATTGCTTGTTTCTATTTTTAAAAGATATCTGTCGGCACCTGCTGTTTTCCACTTTTCATAGATCTTTTTTTCCAACTCTCCGCAGGAAAGAGTAATAGATATATCAAGATCTTTTTTTATCTTTTTTATAACATAAGTTATTATGTCCCAATCAAAATTATCATCTTCGCCCGACTGTAAAACTATAGTCTTAATATTATTATCATATATTTTTTTTGCAGACAAAAAGATTTCATCTGCATTAAGCCTATATCTTTCAAGATTTTTATTGCCAATATTTAGTCCGCAATAATAACAATTGTTTTTACAATAACTTGAAAACTCTACAATACCTCTTAAAAGAATACCTTTCCCGCAGTGTTCTCTCATAATACTATCTGCAAAAGTAAGTATTTCACCGCTATCTTCAAAAGGTATATTCAAAAGTCCTGCTAGATTTTCAGTATTATAAGCCTTTTTATCATATATCTGTGATAGAACTTCTTTTATATTGTTCATATAAACGCATTTTAGCATTTTGTAATATTAAAATAAAAAAGAACTCGGCAGATTTTGTCTGTCCGAGTCCTTTTCATTATTTTATTTCTTAATTTCATTTATTTTGTAAATAAATATCCATTTTTTTTGCCGCCTGCTTACCCATACCCATAGCCTGTATCACCGTATCGCCGCCTGCTATGTCACCGCCTGCAAATATACCCGGTATCGTCGTCATATAGTTTTCATCTATTTTAAGATATCCGTCTTCATCTGTTTCAAGACCTTCAGTAAGCGAAGATAGAACAGGATTCGGATTTAATCCTAATGCAAGAACTACCATATCCGTTTCTATTATAAAGTTTGAACCTTCAACTTTTTGAGGGCGTCTTCTGCCGCTTTCATCAGGTTCGCCAAGCTCCATTTTAAGACATTCGACTGCTTTGACAAAATTTTTCTCATCTCCGATAAATCTGACGGGATTGGTAAGCGGAATAAACTCTACACCTTCTTCCTTGGCATGTAGTCTTTCTTCTTTTCTTGCAGGCATTTCGCTTTCTGTTCTTCTATAAATAAGTTTTACGCTTTCTGCACCAAGCCTCATGGCTGTCCTGACAGAATCCATGGCAGTATTTCCGCCGCCTATAACTACAACATTTTTGCCTTTATACATAGGAGTATCATATTCAGGAAAAATAAATGAACGCATAAGATTTACTCGGACTAAAAATTCATTTGCGGAATAAATATGATTGAGATTTTCGCCTTCTATGCCTAAAAATACCGGAAGTCCGGCACCGGTACCGATAAAAATAGATTTATATCCTTCATCAAACAGATCTTTTATGGTTTTTGTTCTTCCTACAAGCGTATTAAGAATGAATTTAATGCCCATTTCTTTTAAAGCATCGACTTCTTTATTTAAAACATCTATTGGAAGTCTGAACTCCGGTATACCATAACGCAAAACTCCGCCGGTATCGTGGAGAGATTCAAATATCGTAACATCATAGCCGAGTTTTGCCAAATCTCCTGCACAAGTCAGTCCGGCAGGACCAGAACCGATAACCGCTATCTTTATATTATTCTTTTTTTTGGGGAGAACGGCTTCTTCTTTAAGATTTTTTGCAGCCCAGTCAGCAGTATATCTTTCGAGATTCCCTATTGCTATACTTTCGCCTTTTTTAGATAAGATACAATGCTTCTCACATTGATTTTCCTGTGGGCATACTCTTCCGCAAACAGCCGGAAGATTATTTTTCTCTTTTATTACGGAATAAGCACCTGCGGGATCATTTTCTGACAAATGTTTTATAAAACCAGGAATATTTATTTCGACGGGACAACCTTGCACACAAAAAGGTTTTTTACATTGAAGACATCTTTTGGCTTCTTCAAGCATTTGTTCGGAAGTATAACCTGAGTTTACTTCCTCAAAATCCTTATTCCTTATATTAGGATCCCTTTCGGGCATTTTTACCCTTTGTGACATTTGCACTCCCGACTATGTTCAAATTCTTCAAGTGAAACTTTTTCCATATCCCTAAACAGTCCGAGCCTTGAAATAAGTTCGTCCCAATTAACTTTATGGGCATCAAATTCCGGGCCTTCAACACAAGCAAACCTTGTTTTTCCGTCAACAGTAACTCTGCACGCACCGCACATTCCAGTACCGTCAACCATTATCGGATTAAGAGACGCAAGAGTCTTTATATTTTTCTCTCTTGTAAGATTTGCCACAGCTTTCATCATAGGTACCGGACCTATGGCATATACGACATTAATATTTTCTGTTTCAAGAACTTCTCTTAAGACATCGGTAACAAAGCCTTTCTTTCCGCGAGATCCGTCATCAGTGGCAAAAAGCAGCACGTCGCTGACTTCTTTAAGTTCATCTTCAAGAATAATTAGGTCTTTATTTCTTGCCCCGACTATAGCAATAATTTTATTGCCGGCCTCTTTCAAAGCCTGTATTACCGGAAGAACTTCCGCGGTGCCAAGACCTCCTGCAACCGCAACTACAGTTCCATAATTCTTAATTTCGGTAGGATGCCCTAAAGGTCCGACAAAATCCATTATATAGTCACCGGCATTCAGCGTTCCGAGCTTTTTTGTGCTTTTGCCGACCTCTTGAAAAATTATCCTCACAATACCTTTTTCTTTATCAGAAGCAGCAATGGTTAAAGGCACTCTTTCGCCTTTTTCATCTATACGGAACATCACAAACTGCCCGGCTTTTGCATTTTTAGCAATGTCGGGAGCTTCTATTTCAAAACTTTTTAGATTTTCACTAATAATTTTTTTGGATATTATCTTAAACATTTTTTCCCTGTATTTTCAATATAATTTTCATTATATAAGATTTTCAATTATACAGCAAGTTTTATAATGTGCTTTTTATAAATTTTGAGATCACATCATATACTTCAGCTTCTGATGCAAGACGTGCTTTTTCTTTTGCGGCTTTCTCAACAGGAGAACTTTCACTTCCTGCGGAAGTATTTGAATATAATACTGTTTTTGTATCAAAAGCATCTTTAAAATATAAATCATTTATCCAATCATATCTAAAACCTTCTTCCTCATCTGTTTTTATAAACTGTGTATTGCATTCTATTATTACAAAAGCCTTCCCTTCAATTGGAGAAGACGGGAGCCGTGAAACAATAATTACGCCATTTTCTGAAAAAATAGAATTTATCCTTGGGGTATTTATATCTTCCGATTTAATAAAGTATGCAATATTTGAGAATAATTCTTTTTTCTCCATATTAAGCTTTTCCCTTTCAAAAGTATCACTTCCAGAAAGTATCATACTGTCAGGTTTTAAAATACTTTTTAGCGAGTTGAAATAATCTTCTCTTTCGAATAAAGCTAGAATAGAGTCTATTTCTTTTATCTTTGCAGTAATGTCGGCAACTGAAGTTTCAAGAATCGCTGTCTTTTGCATTATTTGCCCTTGAAGAAGGTATATCTCATTTTCTATATCAATGAGCACCGAGTTTTTATCTGCTGTGGCAAATACATAATAAGTTTTATTTGCGGCATCATTATAGGAAAGCGGACTTAGAAAATACTTTAAAAATCTTGCCGAGAGATCGCTTTTTTCATCTTTATCAGTTTTCAAAAAGTTAACGTTAACTTTCTCGCTTATTCTTTTTTGCGCCGAAATTTCCGCTTGTTTTAAAGTTTTGCCTTTCCCTACAGCCGTTATGAATCTTTCTTCAGAATAAGCAATATTTTTTTCCGTTTTTACCCACTGCGGCAAAGCTGCAAAAACCGAAATTGAAAAATGAAAACTAATAAACACTGTTAAAATAATTTTTCTATTCATAAGCACTTCTCAAAACAACAAAGTTTTTTTTGCCCTCTTTTATTTCCAACTCTATTTCTCGAGTTGTTATTGTCTGACCGTCTAAACTCATAAAATTGATCGTTACTTCATTCATACCGGCGGGCAGATATATTCTGCTCATCAAAATTTTTTCAGGCAATGTATTCCACCCTCTCTTATCTGCCGTATCAGAAAGAGAATTATATATATTAAAAGCTATCTGTGTTAAATCACCCCATCCGGAATAATTGGTACTATCATCAACCATTTTGACAACACTCTTTCCAAGTGCATATTTTACAGCCGCTCTTGCAAGAGTTTTAGAATAGATCTTACTTATTTCATTATCAAGCGTCTTTTGAGCAATCTGTCCAAGATCCTGAGCTATATAAGAATAACTCTTTCCTTGTGACGTATCAGCATAAAATGAGTGTATAAGGTTAGGGATAAATTTATATTTTGGGAAAGCCACTTTAACATAGTCTTGAGCATATACTGATATATTTATAGACCTGGCTTTTTCGAAATCTCTTGCTTCTTTTTCATCATCCACTTCAACTTGATCTATATATAACCATATATCAGAAAGAATGAATTCTAAAACATTATCTATCTTCTTTGGAATATAGCCATTGTAGACAATGAACACACATTCGCCATAACCCTCCGGTATTATGCTTTTATTTGCTGAAGGATAATCCTTTTTTATTTCATCGGCACGCTCTCTCATCCCAAGATTTAAAGCACTTGTATAAGCATCGTTTATAAGATCTTTTGGAACTGTAATTAAAGCCAAGCCTTTCTTATAAGCATTAAGAGCAAGATAATACGAAATATGTGCATCATTTAAATATCCGCCTGCTTCATATACAAGACCCATAAAATAACGTATAAAGCCATCATCCTTATAGTAATTTTTATTATTTTTATTTGCAGCAAAAATTTTAAACATAGTATCTGCCTGTCTGGCTTCAACTACCGCTTCATCAATTTTATCAAGCAGAATATAATTTATAGCCTCAAAAACTGTTATATGAACACGTTCAAAATCCTGTCCGTAATACGGTATTGTCATATCATTAAACACCATGCTTGCCGCACCCGCACTAACACTTTTTTGATAATATTCATCAAATTTTATTTTGGCAAGTTCGAAATTTTTATTACTAATCTCATACTCTTTTGCTAATTGATTTACCATACCGGCATCAAGATAGAACATAAGAATATTTTTCTTTCCATATTTCTTTTTTGATTTGTTTATTTGCTCTGCAGCGGCGGCATAATCCTGCATATCCAATCTCTGTTTAAGATCGGAATGGTGTTTTGCCATATTGGAAGCGCATCCCCCTGTCATGATCATTATCATAAACAATGATAATAAAATGATAAAGGGATGCGCTTTAAATAATTCGGATCTCTTTCCTGCAAGCTGCATATTTATACTTTATATTTTTTTCTCGCAACAACTTTTTTTATCTGTTTTTGCCCTATCCATACTTTTTCATTATTGGCCAAATCTATCAACTCTAATTCGATCTGATAATATTTGAGTTCTGCACCGCTTTTCTGATCAAATATTGAGTTTATCTGTCCCTTTATCATAAAATCGGCACCGGTTTCCTGTCCGGGAGCTTTTGCTGTATCAGGTCTGGCATGTATTGCCTGATCTTCTCTTTCATCTCTTATTTCAGTTCTCTGTTCACTTGAGGCCACCATTACAGCTTTTCCTGAATCTATAAGTGCTATCTCTAAATCCTTAATAAAAGTTTCTGTAGTTATATGCTCCTCTGTCTTATTTAGAACTTGTCCGACAATAATTCTAGGCTTTTTTCCGTGTTGAGCGACAAAAACTTCAACCCATGGTCTTCCAAGTGCTTCTGAGATCATAGCTTCTGAAACTTGGCGTGAATCAGTATCATTCCAGTTTCCGCTTAAATCTATCTCTTCGGAAGGATCAACTCTTGTTACCTGCGCACCTGAACAGGCGAAAAGAGATGCTCCTAAAAAACCTGCAATGAGATAAACGGCAATTTTCTTTAAATTCATTTTAATCTCCTATTTTTGTGGTATAACTTTTTTAAATTTTCTTTTCCCTGCCTGTAAAATAAACGGTTCTTCGGATTTTATTTCAAAATCCGCTTCAACTTTCTGTGAATCTATTTTAACGCCGCCCTGCTCTATAAGTCTTCTGGCTTCATTCTTACTTGAAACCATTTTACTCTCTGCCAATAAATCCGAGAGTTTGATAGACGGATTTTTTAGAATATACTCTTCTATATCATCGGGAATATCTTTTTTCGCAAAAACTTTTTCGAACTCTTCTTTTGCTTTCATTGCTTCTTCTTTTCCATTATATTTTTCCGTTATTTCCTGAGCAAGCGCAAGTTTTGCTTCTTTAGGATGCATAGCTTTAACGGCTTTAATGTCAGCCTGTGTCAGAAGTTCATAGTATTTATACATCATTTCATCCGATATAGACATTATCTTGCCAAACATATCTTTCGGCTTATCGTTCAAAGCTATATAATTATTGTAAGATTTGGACATTTTTCTTACACCGTCTGTACCTTCAAGAAGCGGCATAGTGATAACTACTTGCGGTTCCTGTCCATAATCTCTCTGTATCTCTCTTCCAAGAAGTAAATTGAATTTCTGATCATTGCCTCCAAACTCTATATCAGCTTTTAATTCAACTGAATCATAAGCCTGAAGAAGCGGATATAAAAACTCCACTATGCTTATGGGTTTATCCTCTTTATACCTTTTCTCGAAATCATCTCTTACAAGCATTTGTGCAACTGTACATTTTCCAGCAAGCTGTAAAAGTCCGGAAATTCCAAGAGCATTAAGCCATTTGCTGTTATAAACGATTTCTGTTTTATCCTTATCCAATATCTTAAAAACCTGCTCTGTATAAGTTTTTACATTTCTTGCAATTTGTTCATCGGTCATCATAGGACGGGTTTCTGAACGTCCGGAAGGATCTCCTATTTTTGCAGTAAAATCACCAATCAAAAAAACAACTTGATGCCCCAAATCCTGAAAAACTTTAAGTTTATTAAGAACTACAGTATGTCCTAAATGCAGGTCCGGAGATGTAGGATCAGCTCCAAGTTTTACTCTTAATTTTTTTCCGGAGGCAAGCTTTTTTTCAAGGTCTTCAATCCCTATAATCTCATTAGTGCCCCTCTTAATCAATTCCAAATCTTCTTTCATCAGTATTATTTCCTTTTTTATATAGATAAATTTCTAAGTACTTTCAATTCTTTTTCATTAAATTTCTTTTCGAATTTCATTGCCTGGCTGATAGGAATAGAGGAAATCTTACCATTAGTTATTCCTACAAGCTGGTTATACTTCTTTTTATTAAACAGATCCATAGCCGCATAACCGAATTTTGATGCAAGTATTCTTGTCCTTGCGGTAGGTCTGCCTCCTCTTTGTATATATCCTAAATTACTTACCCTCACTTCAAGCCCGGTCATCTTCTCTATTTTTTTTGCAAAATCGGCTGAAGAACCGCATCCTTCGGCAAAAGCTATTATTTCCGATGTCTTGCCTCTTTCTTTTCCCTTGGTAAGTTCTTCAGAAATCTTTTTCATATCAAAATTTATTTCAGGAACAATAATAAATTCACATCCCGCCGCAAGTCCGACATCAAGAGTTAAAAAACCATGTTCTCTTCCCATAACTTCTACTACAAATATTCTGTCATGGCTTGTTGCCGTATCTCTTATTTTGTCTATAGCTTCAACAGCTGTATTAAGCGCGGTATCATAACCAATGGTTTCATCTGTACCGTAAATATCATTATCTATTGAAGCCGGAATGCTTATAACTTTTACACCATGTTTTGACATCGCATTTCCTGCCGCTAAAGAACCGTCGCCGCCGATAATGATAAGCCCGCTTAAATCCAATTCTTTTATAGTTTTAATAGCTCTATTCATACCGGTTTTCGTTTTCATTTCAGGAGATCTGCCTGTATGAAGAATAGTCCCTCCGGTATTTATTATACCGCTGACCGAACGCAATGTAAGTTCTATAAATTCATCGTTGAGAAGTCCTTTAAAACCCCTTCTTATTCCGATAATCTGGTATCCTAATGAAATTCCATACCTTGTTACAGCTCTTACGGCTGCATTCATTCCCGGAGCATCGCCGCCGGAAGTTATTATACCCACTCTTTTTGCCATAGCTTTCTCCAATAAAAAAAGATTGTATAGATTTTATCACTTTAATTTAATTTGAGCAAGAAAAACAGTGAATAGAAACAATTACAAAGTTATAACGACAAAACGGCAATTATGAATTAAAGACAAGAAACAAAAGCAAAAAACAAAAATTTAAAAGACTACCTCGCTCATGAAAGAGGTAATGAAATACAAATAAAAAATCTCCCTCGTTTTATAAACGAGGGAGATTTTAAAAATATTTATTGTTTAGAAACTAAATTTATATCCAACATTTAAGCCGAGCTTAGTGTATTTAATATCAGGACCATTTTCTATTGAACCATAATAGAAAGAATACAGAGCTTCTAGCATAAGACCGGATTTAAAATCATATCCTGCTCCCAAGGCAAAATAAACGCCGCCTTTTTCTTCTATGGCTGATCCACCAGTTGCATCAATGTTAACTAATGCATTGTACCCTAAATTCCCTTTAAAATATAATTCTCTCATTTGCTCAATAGGAGTAATTTCCGCCGTCAAATAAATCGGAATATAACTAATCTTAGCATCTCCCATTCCAATACTATCAATTTTTCTTGGTATTAAAAACTCAACTCCGCCGCCGACTTTCATAATCTCCTGTACACTATACAAATATTCTCCGGCAAGATTAATACCTATGTTTGTATCAAAAGACATTGACATGCCGCCTCCGCTCATGGTGAAATCCCCCATGACGTCTAATCCGCCTTTCGCTCTGACTACTGAGTCTGCCAAAGCTGATCCACAAAAGAAAGCTAATGCCAATACTGCTAATACTGTTTTTTTCATGTTCTCTCCTTTTTTTTATTTGACTTCCAGTACTTTGTACAACAGCCAAATGTTATAATTTTTAAAAATCATTGTCAATGTTTTGGAGTTTTATTTAATCTAATCCGACAGAAAATGCAGTTAATAAAGAAACTTATAACGGCAATTAAAAATGACGAATTTCTTTACGTATCTATAAATAAAAAGCGGGACAGGCATAAAACCTGTCCCGCTTTCTGGTATATAAACTTCTTATTAGAATTTATATGTTAAGCCTGCCTGCACTGTTGAAGAGTCACGGTTGCCGGTACTGTTATTGCCGAACCTGTGTCCGATACCGCCGAATAATTCAACATTTTTTGAATATGCATATTTAGCTGTTACATCCATTTCATTATATGCATCCCAATTACCGTCTCTCGGGCCAAAGTTGAAAAAGTCAAAGCTCAAAATAAGCTTTTCAATTTTCGCATAATCAACACCGAGATTGATCATTTGAATATCATTATACATCATTATAACACCAGGACTTTCTATTAAACCGGGCTGATAATTGGAAAAAGCAAAAAATGTTTTTGTAAAGAAGAAAGAATCTAAGCCGCCTGCAAGCAAATAAGTCGCTCTGGGAGTAACTTTTGCACTTTTAATATTATAAGAAGCATCAAACTTTATCAAATTTGTATTTGCTGCCTCATTGCTGAAAATTTCATTGCCGCCAAAATTTTTCGCAAATTCAACGGATGCTTTAAAATCATCAATTTTAAATGTCGGTTTCACGCCAAAGACCGTATAATTTGGAACAGGAGCAACAGCTAAGTTTTCAACATTATATAAATATGCTTGGGCATCAAAATATTCTGCAAAATTAAGGTATTTGAAATCTCCGCCAATCAAAACTGAATTTCCACTTATATCGTTATTAGCGAAAATACCGTAAACCAAATTTGCTTTTATATTGTCTTTTTCATAATAAGCTGTTACGGCATCCAATGAAGTTATGGTTGGATCAAAAGATACAGCAGCAACCAAAGAAGGAAGTAGAGGCTGATAGCGTCTTATTCCGACATACAATATAGGGCTGCCTTCATCACCATAATACTGGCGGCCGACTTTCAATTTCAAACCTTCAATATCAAAAAGTTTGCTGAAAGTTAAATTAGCTTCAACAATGGTAATTATATCAAGATATCCTCTATTTGTTGTGTTGTCTGCTACTGTCCTTCCGTTTACATTTCTTTCACCCCATACAAAAGAGTAACCTAATGCAACTGTTGCACTAACATCTTTAAGAACATCAGCAGTGAATCCCAATATTGTATATCCTGATGTCCCGCCGAAATTATTGTCAGGACAATTCTCATAAGTATAACCCATCAAAGAACCTTCACCGAAAAGTTTGAAGTTTTTTATAGAGACTTCCTGTGCGAAAGCTGATGTTGCAAATAATGCTAAAACTGTTGCTAATGCAAATATTTTTTTCATTTAAAATTAACCCCTTTTATTTTATTTCTTTATAAACACTAAACTAAAAAACCGATTCCTCCTTTTTGAAATTGTTTATTGGTATATAAATAAACCATATTTTATTTTTATTGTCAAGAATTTTTATTGTCAAGAATGTTTAAACATTAAAAATGATATGATTTTACATTCATTTTTATCTTTTTAGATTATTTGCAAAATCTCTTAAAATATAGTATCTTAAATAAAAAAATTTGGAGGGCAAATGTACAAAATAGTTTTGATAAGACACGGCGAAAGTATCTGGAACAAAGAAAACAAATTTACGGGCTGGGCAGATGTCGGTTTGTCTGAAAAAGGCAAAGAAGAAGCAATAAAAGCCGGACAACAGTTAAAAAAAGAAGGTTTTACTTTTGATCTGGCATATACATCAGTACTTAAAAGAGCAATAAAAACTTTATGGACCGTTATGGATAATATGGATTTACATTGGATACCTGTTATAAATTCATGGAAATTGAATGAAAGACATTATGGCGCTCTTCAAGGATTAAATAAAGCCGAAACAGCCGCTAAATACGGCGAAGACCAAGTGAAAATCTGGAGAAGAAGTTATGATACTCCTCCTCCTGCTCTTGAAAAAAATGATGAAAGATTTCCGGGAAATGATCCCAGATATGCAACTCTTACCGAAAAAGAACTTCCTTTAACTGAATGTCTTAAAGATACAGTTGCAAGAGTTATACCTTTTTGGGAAAGTGAAATAGCTCCTAAAATTAAAGAAGGCAGAAAGATCATAATTGCAGCTCACGGCAACAGCTTAAGAGCTTTGGTAAAATATCTTGATAATATCAGCGATAAAGATATTGTAAACTTAAATATACCTACGGCTATGCCTTTGGTTTATGAGCTTGATGAAAATCTGAAACCTATTAAAAATTATTATATAGGCGATCCTGAAGCTGTAAAAAAAGCTATGGAAGCTGTAGCGAATCAGGGAAAAGCGAAGTAAAGACGACAGTTACGAATTACAAATGATGAATTACGAATCAACAACAATAAAAGACAATAAAAAAACAACAGCAAAAGACAAAGAAAGGCAAAATGGATCCACGATTACAAATCTCGGGGATGACAAAAGAGTGAAGCAAGGGGCGAGGAAACAGCTATTATGAGTTAACGACAAAAGAATGTAAAAAACAAAGAAAGACAAAAAACATATCAGTAAAAAAACCTGCTCTTGTTTAAGAGCAGGTTTTTTATTGTTCTGATAAACAAAATCCCCTGACCACTATCCGGCTACAATTGCCTTCTATGTCAGGGGATAATAATATACCAATGAAAGAAAATATTATCAAGTTTTTAAATGGAAATAAAAAAGAAGCCCGCTGTTTAAACAGCGGGCTTCTTTTTTTTCTATATTACAAAGATTTATTTCTTTTTCTTTGTTTTACTGTCAGCTGCCGGTTCTTTTTTCAGTATTTTATTTTCTATCTCTTCTTTTGATATTTTTTTTGTACAGAAGAACCAATCTTTGCATTCAATATTTGCATCTTTCCCTTCCATTCTTTCTTGTGCAAGTCCGCATGATCCGGCAGGAGGAACTATTACATCATCTCCGGGCTGCCAGTCGGCAGGTGTTGCAACTGCAAAAGCATCAGATGTCTGTAAAGCTATTAAAACTCTGTAAAGCTCATCAAAATTTCTTCCGAGGCTTAAAGGATAATATATTATAGTTCTGATAGTACCTTTAGGATCTATGAAAAACACGGCTCTTACGGCTTGTGTAGTACTTTCGCCGGGCTGTACCATACCGTACTTTGTAGCAACATTCATACTGATATCTTCTATAAGCGGGAACTTAACTTCAACATTTTTCATACCTTTATATTCTATCTTTTCTTTTATAGTCCTAAGCCAAGCAATATGACTATGAAGACCGTCAATGGAAAGACCTACAAGCTGACAATTTGCTTTTGCAAACTTTTCTTCCAATGTTGCAAATGTTATAAATTCTGAAGTACATACCGGTGTAAAATCTGCAGGATGGCTGAAAAGTATTACCCATTTTCCTTCATACTGTTTTGGAAAATCAATATTTCCCTGAGTGGTTACTGCTTTAAAAGACGGCGCCTTGTCTCCAATTCTCGGCATACTTGTAACAGTATCATTTGCCATAACTGCACCTGCAAAGAACATAATTGCTGCAACAACTAAAATACTTTTCTTCATTTTTCCCCCTTGTTTTGGTAAATTTTAAGAATTTCCGATTCACCTAATATTATTTTTAAATTTTTTCGTATAGTTTTAGCTTATAAACTTTTTAAAAAAATCCGGCGATGCATTATGCAATCTACCGGACAAACTACTAAGTATTAACTGTCTTTATGGTGCCGAGGGCGGGACTTGAACCCGCACGTCACCGGAGCGACTTGAGATTTTGAGTCTCACGTGTCTGCCAATTCCACCACCTCGGCTTTTAAGAACAGGACATTATTCTATAATAAAAGTGTTTTTTAGTCAAACGGCTTGTTTAACAAAAAAATTATATATAATGAACCATTATGATAAGATTCGGTATTCACGCTTCTTTAAGGAACGGCTTTGACAGTGCGATAACACAATCATTAGAGCTTGGCTGCGAGGCTATGCAGATATTTACTAAAAGCCCCCGTATATGGAATAGTGCCAAATATTCCAAAGAAGACATTTCATCTTTTAAGCAATCTTTCAAAAAGTCAGGACTCAAACCTTTAATAGTACACACTTTCTACTTGCAAAACCTTGCTACATCAAATGAAGAACTTTATGAAAAATCCTTTAATGCTTTTGAAAAAGATATTGTTCTTGCATCGGAAATAGGCGCAAAATATTATATCATACATCCCGGTTCATATTCGCAAAATTCAAGTATCGACGAAGGCATAAAAAGAATATCTAACTCTATAAACAAAATATATAAAAACAATAATATTAAAACAGTTTTACTTTTGGAAAACCTTGCAGGTGAAGGAAGGAAAATAGGTTCAAAATTTGAAGAACTTGCCAAGATAATCTCACATATCCATAATAAAGATAAAGTCGCCGTATGTTTTGATACGGCACATGCTTTTGGAGCAGGTTATGATCTGTCCAACCCGAAAAAAATTGACCTTATGCTAAAAAACTTTAATGAGATAATAGTCCTTGAAAAAATGAAAGTCATTCATTTTAATGACTCAAAAATGCCTTTAGGTTCTAAAAAAGACAGACATGAGGATCTCGGTCTTGGGCTGATAGGAGAAAAAGGTTTAAAATATTTTGTGCAGCAAGTTAAAGATATTGCTAAAGCCGGAATAATAGAAACCCCGAAAGGCAAAGCGGACAACGATAAAATAAATATTGAGAAACTTTTTGAATGGAGAGATAATTTTCCCAAACATAAAGAAAAGCCGGCTGTTTCTAATGCAGTTTAAAGAAAACTTTATTCTGCTATAAAAAGCCAGCTTTCATAATAAAAATTCTTTATCTGTTTACGACTTCAAGACTTATTCTCTTCAGTTCCGTATCTACTTTAAGCACTTTAACTTTTAAAGTATCTCCTACAGAAACAACTTCATGGGGATTTGACACAAATTTTGAACTTAGTTTTGAAATATGTACAAGTCCGTCCTGATGAACGCCGATATCCACAAAAGCACCGAAATTCGTTACATTTGTAACAGTTCCGTTAAGCACCATATCTTCTTTGAGATCTTCAAGAGTATTGATATCACTGCTGAACTCAATGCTTGAAAAATCTTTTCTAGGATCTACACCGGGTTTTTTCAATTCCTGTATGATATCATTAAGTGTTAAAAGCCCGATATCTTCGGTAATATATTTTTTCGGATCAATCTTTTTAATAAGATCTTCATTTCCGATAAGTCCCTCTACTTCTACGCCGAGATCTTTTGCCATATTCTCAACAGCAGTATAACTTTCAGGGTGAACTCCTGAATTATCAAGAGGATTTATTCCTCCCGGTATCCTTAAAAAGCCGGCGCACTGTTCAAAAGTTTTTTCGCCGATGCCTGGAACTTTCAATAATTCTTTTTTATCTTTATATGAACCGTTCTTTGTTCTGTGAGTAACAATATTTTTTGCCACGACTTTGCTTAAACCGGAAACATAAGAGAGCAGTTCCGTTGAGGCTGAATTAAGATTTGCACCTACAAAGTTCACTGCTGACTCTACTGTACCGTCCAACTGTTTTTTTAGCTGTATCTGATTAACATCGTGCTGATACTGGCCTACGCCGATGGATTTCGGGTCGATCTTTACAAGTTCGGCAAGCGGGTCTTGAAGCCTTCTTGCTATGCTTATCGCACCTCTTACAGTAACATCAAGGTCAGGGAATTCAGCAGAAGCTAAAGGAGAAGCTGAATATACCGAAGCTCCCGCTTCGCTTACAACTATCACTTTAGGAGTAACTTTAAAAGTATGTTTTTTTAGTACATTATTAATAAATGTTACCGTCTCTTTCGAAGCTGTACCGTTACCTATAGCAATAAGGTCCACATAATACTCTTCTATAAGGTCTACTACTATATCTTCAGCTTCTGCAACTCTTAAAGCCGGCTCATGAGGAAAAATCGCATGATATTCTTTAAAATTCCCGTTCTCATCTATAATAGCTACTTTACAGCCTGTTCTAAAACCGGGGTCAATACCCATAATGGTTTTATATCCGGCAGGCGGAGCAAGAAGCAGATTCTTTGCATTTTTAGCAAAAACATCTATGGCATCTTTATCGGCTTCTTCCATTTTTGCAAGAAAGATCTCTACTTGTAAAGAAGGGTAAAGATGTCTGTCATAAGAAGTTTTTACAGCTTGGAACAGTTCAGGATAAAAAAGTGACATATTGCCTTTATTTTTTACTACTTTTGATAACAGCATATCTATCGCCTGTTCATCTTCAAGGTCAATTTTCCATGAAAGCACTTTTTCTTTAGTTCCCCTTCTTATAGCTAAAAGCCTGTGACCGGGTATTGCTTTTATCGGTTCTCTGTAATCATAATACATATCATATTTGGTTTTTATATTTTCAGCGGCTTTTGTAGCTTTGGAACGGACATTTCCGTTTATTGTCATAAAATTCCTGAGAAGACCTCTCATAACGGCATCATCGGAAATTTGTTCAGCAATTATATCTATAGCACCCGTTAGAGCTTTTTCAACAGTATCTATTCCTTTTTCAGGATTAAGGAAAGGTTTTACTATTTCTTCCTTATTTTCTTTCATACCTCTTTTCTGTTCAAGTATCTCTATTGCAAGCGGTTCAAGCCCGGCAGCTTTTGCTATAGTAGCTTTTGTCTGGCGTTTAGGCTTGTATGGCATGTATATATCTTCAAGCTTTGTCTTTTCTTTACAATCAAGTATCTGTTTTTTAAGTTCCGGCGTCATCTTTTTTTGTTCTTCTATACTGTTAAGTATGGTTTCTTTTCTTGTTTCAAGTTCAATATAATACTGGAGCTTATCATTTATATCTCTTACGGCAATTTCATCAAGATTTCCGGTTCTTTCTTTTCTGTAGCGCGATATAAAAGGAACAGTGTCCCCTTCGCTAAGCATTACCACAGTATTCCTTACGCCGTGTTCAGGTAAACTTAAATCCGATGAAATCCAATTAATTATTTTATCTCCGCTGTCCATTTTATATATATCCTATTATTTGATTTTAATTTAAAAGTACATAAGAAAACGGAGTTAACCCATATAAGCTTAAAAAAAGTATTAAGGGTTAACTCCGTTAATTTTGTTTACTTCGCTTTGCCTACAATTTTGAAAACTTTTGTTGAGCATACAGGGCATACGCCTGAAATGGCTTTCATACCATTTTTCATAATTACATCCTGCGGGTCCTTAACTTCAACTTGTTTTTTGCATTTCATGCATCTTGCTTCTGCCATTATAAACTCCTCCTTGAAATAAGAACAACTGTATTATTTATACTGAATTTTATTTAATTTGTAAAGACGGCATAGTTATATTTTCTACAAACTGCTTGATTATTCAATATTTTTTAATCTAAAAAGTTTCTTATCGTTTCCCATTCCTTAAGCTTCTTTTCATATTTTATTGTATTTGCCGGGCTTGTTGAAGGCATCACAAATATTTTGGGTTTTATATCTTTCTTTACGGCTTTCTTAAATATTTCATAAGCGAATTTGCTATTTAAGAATACTGCTTTTATAGTTGTATTTTTATCTAAAAAACTTTCTATATCATTATATACAATATTTTTTATGGCAGTATCGCTGCTGCCTTCGCGCATGCAGCTCGCTATAGTATCCCACAAAGCAATACCTTTATCTTTAAGAAGTTTCGTTCTTTTTTTATAGTCAGTGCTGAATTCTGTATCAAAAATTTCAAAAATAATTTTCCAGAAGGCATTATGTTCATAACCATAATATTCTTGTTTCTTTAGAGCCGTACCTCCGGGCATAGTACCCAAAATTAAAACTTTAGGGTTTTTACCTATAAGCGGCGCAAAACACCTTAACTTATCTTTATTGCCTGACATCTTTGTTTCCTTTTTGCCGCAAAAAGCCTTATATCCGTAATATTTTGGCTTAAAAGCATTTCTTTTGATATTTGGAGAGCAAGTTCGGGAGTATTATGGTGCTGGCTGAGATGTGCAAGAAAAACATATTTTAAGCTGTCCGGAGCGGTTGATTTTATCTTTATTTCGGCTATAGCACGAGCGGCATCTTCATTAGCAAGATGCCCCCAATCACTTAAAACCCAGCGTTTGTTTTCATAAGGGCGGAAACTCATATCAAGCATATCTCTGTCATAATTGGATTCAATAACAAGAATATTGCTGTCGGCAAGACTTTTAACTATATTCTTGCACACTTTACCTGTATCTGTCATATAACCTATCTTATATTTTTTACCCTGTACTATTGAAGAGAAAGAAAAACCCAAAGTTCTTGATATATTTCCGTCCTTATGATAAACATCAAAAGGATTTATTTCTATATCTTTTATCTTAAAGCTGTCATTAAATGAAACAGTATAACACTCATCAACCTTACTGCCGTATTTTTGGAATATCTCTTCAAGCGTATCTGAATGTAAATGTATGGGTATATTATTTTTAAGAAGAAAATTCAGCCCGGAAGAGCTTATATGATCAATATGTGCATGAGTTATTACAGCAGCTGTAATATCTTGAAGTTCCAAGCCCAAAGAAGCAAGAGTTTCAGCAATATATTTGGCACCGCAGCCGCAATCTATTAAAACAACAGCCTTTCCGGTCCAAACAACTGAACAATTCCCGCTTGAACCGCTTGCTAAAATACAAAAATTAAAAGCCATTTTAAAGTTCTTTAACCGCTTTTTCTATAGTTTTTACGCCAAGCTCAATAGCCGCTTCCACATCTTTCATATGAAAAACCGAAGTAGGAGCATGAATATATCTTGTCGGAATGCTTAATATACCCGTTAATATTCCTTCTCTATTTGTATAAATAAGTGCTCCGTCTGTCATACCGCCGTCAATTATATCTATTTGATGTTCTATATTATTCTCTTTTGCAGTTTCAAGAATAATTTTTCTGACTTTATGAGGAACAATAGTTCCTCTGCCGGAAGCTTCTACCATAGTAATAGCCACGCCTTTACCAAGTTTAAGATCGGAAGTTTTTGGATCTATCCCCGGCATATCGCCTGCTACTGTTGTATCTATAACAAGCGCAAAATCCGGATTGACTTTAAAAGATGAAGTCTTTCCGCCTTTCAAACCTACTTCTTCTTGAGCTGTCGCACAGGCATAAATTTCAGCATCTATATTTTTTGGCAGCTTTTCCATTAGCTTTATCATAGCATAACAGCTTATTCTATTATCTGCCGCTTTCCCATACATAAAATCGCCGTTTAAAACGCCTGCATTCGGTTCGAAGATTATTTGATCGCCTATATCTATGACTTTCAGTACTTCTTCTTTTGAAGAAAGTCCTATATCTATAAACATATTCTCAAACTTTACCGGCACTTTTCTCTCTTCTTCATTCATAAGATGAGGCGGTTTTGTACCGATCACTCCTGTGATATGTTCGCCTTTCTTATTTATTATCTTGACTGTTTTGCCCATAAGTATAGGATCATTTATCCCGCCGACTTTTATAAAATATATAAAACCCTTTTCATCAACATGTTTTACTACCATACCTATCTCATCCATATGGGCAGCTATCATTATCTTTTTTGAGTTTTTTCCCGAAGCACTGTTTCTTTTACCGATAACATTACCGAAGTTGTCCGTTTCAACGCTTTCACATGTTTTTGAAAGATTTTCCGCCATAATTTTTCCAACATTTTCTTCATATCCTGAAATTCCGCCGACCATAAGCAAATCTTTAAGAAGTTTGTCCATTTTCATATTCTCCTTATTTTATAATTATAAAAACTTTGTCATTCTTTTTTAACTTGGATTCCCGGCTAAAACACTCGGGAATGACACGGCAAAGTGAAACTTCTTTTTTTGTCATCCCCGAAATTCGTTATCGGGGATCCATTTTGTCTTTTATTTTTGCCATTGTCTTTGTCGTTAATTCGTAACTCGCCATTAGTCATTAGTAATTCGCAATTGCCGTTTAAGTCAATTCTATATTTCTTATTGCTTTTATTCTCTCTAAAACCGGCGGATGTGAATACTCAAGAAATACTTTAAAACTATGCGGATACAAGTTTGACAAATTATCAACAGACAGTTTTTTAAGAGCATCTATCATTGCCTCAGGTTTTTTATATGTCATTACTGCATATTTGTCCGCTTCAAACTCATGCTTTCTTGAAAGACGGCTTGAGATTATCCCTATCACCATAGATATAGGAGAATAAAGAAATCCGAAAAATATTATGCCTGCATAAACTGATTGATTGCTCATACGGAATGCTTCAAAAAGCCATGATGAATTAATAAAAAGCGAAAGCAGGAAGAACATAAATGCCATAGTTATAAAACCGAATATCATCTGTCTGATAACATGTCCGAGTTTAAAATGCCCCATTTCATGGGCAAGCACGCTTGTAAGTTCGTCAACAGTATGTTTTTCTATGAGCGTATCAAACAGAACTATTCTTCTGAATTTTCCAAAACCTGCAAAGAAAGCATTAGATTTTGAAGAACGCTTTGAATTATCCATTTTGAAAAGACCTTTCATTTTAAAGTTCTCTTTTTTCGCATACTCTTCAACGGAATTTTTAAGTTCGCCGTCTTCAAGAGGAGTGAACTTATTAAATAAAGGCATTATAACTACCGGATATACAAAAGTTAAAAGAAGTTCAAATATAACTACAGCCGCAAATGCATATAGCCAAGCAGATTTTCCAAAACTTATAAAAAACCATATGATAACTGAAAAAACAGCCGCACCTATTATCGCACCTACTATCCAGCTTTTAAGCAAATCGGAAATAAAGGTTTTAACATTCATTCTGTTAAAACCGAATTTTGCTTCAATAACAAATATGCTATAGGCGGAAAAAGGTATTTTAAGGATTTCGACCATAAAAAGCAGTATGCCGGCAAATATAAGTCCCGTAACTATAGTGCCAAAACCGAAAGAGCGGGCAATATTGTCGACAAAGTTAAAGCCGCCTAAAATGATAAATGCTATTTGAAGGATTAAAAAAAATGTTGATGATACTATTGAAAAATTTGTCCTAACTTTTAAATATTCCTGTGATTTAGCATATTTTTCCCCGTCATAATATCCTTCAAATTCAGCAGGAATATCACCGGAAATATTTTTTACATTCAATCTGTCAGCTATTGTATCAATCAAATAAATTATTATAAGGAAAGAAATTATAATTAGCATATATATATTCATTAAAACTCTCCTGAAATATAAGTTTTATAGATATTATATCATTTAAAATAGGAAAACGAAGGATATATATCCTTCGTTTTCCTTTGTTTTATATTTTTATTGAAGCTTTTAAACTTTATCAAGACTCCGGCTGAAACTTGAAAAATACGGCACCCAGCGGAGGGAGTGATATATCTAGGCTGTAAGGTCTGCCGTGTGCACTATAGTCAATAGTTTCTTTAAAACCCATATTGCCTATGCCGCTTCCAAAATATTCAACAGCATCACTGTTAAGTATTTCTTTCCACAGACCTCTATGATTAACACCCACTTTATAATTAAAACGCGGTACAGGAGTAAAATTGAACACACAAAGGATCGTTTCATTTGCCAATGGTGCCTTTCTTACAAAAGTTATCACGCTATTATCGGAATCATTAGCGTCAACCCACTCAAAACCTTCCCAACTGTGATCATTTTCAAAAAATGCTTTATTGTTTTTATAGGCATGATTAAGATCTTTTGTCCATCTCAGCATACCTGAATGTTGGCTGAATTGGAGTACATGCCACTCAAGGCTTTCTTCATGTGTCCATTCCCTTACCTGTCCAAATTCTGAACCCATAAATAAAAGTTTTTTTCCGGGATGTGCATACATATAAGCAAGCAAAAGCCTTAAACCCGCAAATCTCTGCCATTCATCACCCGGCATTTTGCCGATAAGAGAACCTTTTCCTTGCGTAACTTCATCATGAGAAAAAGGAAGTACAAAATTTTCGCTGAAAGCATATAAAAAGCTGAATGTCAGTTTATTGTGATGGTATTTTCTAAATACCGGATTAACTTTCATATAACTTAAAACATCGTTCATCCAACCCATATTCCATTTATATCCAAAACCGAGTCCGCCAAGATATGTAGGTTTTGAGACCATAGGCCATGAAGTTGATTCTTCGGCATAAGTTTGAACTCCGTCGTAATTTTCATAAACGACATGATTAAAGCGTTTAAGGAACTCTATGGCTTCTATATTTTCTTTTCCGCCGTATTTATTGGGCAGCCATTCGCCCTCTTTTCTTGAATAATCAAGATAAAGCATTGAAGCGACAGCATCAACCCTTAAACCGTCGATATGATACTTATCAAGCCAGAATAAAGCGCTTGAGATAAGAAAGTTCTGAACTTCATTTCTTCCATAATTAAAAATTGCACTCTTCCAGTCAGGATGAAAACCAAGTCTTGAATCGGCATGTTCATAAAGATATGTTCCGTCAAAAAAAGAAAGTCCGTGAAGATCCGTAGGGAAATGCGAAGGCACCCAATCAAGTATAACGGCAATTCCGGCTTGATGCAGAGTATCTACCATATACATAAAATCCTGCGGTGTACCGAATCTGCTTGTTGGAGCAAAATATCCTAAACTCTGATAACCCCAAGAAGGACAGAAAGGGTGCTCCATGACAGGCAAAACCTCTACATGAGTAAAACCCATTTCTTTGCAATATTCAGCAAGTTCATATCCCATCTCTCTATAAGAGAGCCATCTATTATTTTCTTCCGGTTTTCTGCGCCAAGAACCCAAATGAACTTCATATATTGAAACAGGAGCATTTATAGCACTTTTTGCTTTTCTCTCGCTCATCCACTTTGAATCATTCCATTTATAATCAAGATCCCATAATTTAGACCCTGTTTTTTTCGGGGTTTCAGCATGGAATGCATAAGGATCGGCTTTTTCAACAGAGTAATTATTATTATTTGAAACTATAAAATACTTATATATATCGCCCTTTTTCAGTCCGGGAATAAAACCTTCCCATATACCTGAGTTATCTCCTCTCGGAAATAACTGATGTGCACCTTTATCCCAAAAGTTAAAATCACCGATCACGGAAACACTTTTTGCATTTGGTGCCCAAACACAAAAATACGCACCGTTTTGCCCGTCTTTGGATATAAGTTTTGAGCCCATTTTTTCATACAGTCTGAAATGACTCCCTTCACGGAACAGATGAATATCGACTTTTGTAAGCAATGAAAAACCCTGAACTCTATTATCCATGAAAATCTCCTTAAACAACTGAAAGTGAATTTTTATATTTTTTAACCAGCATAAAAAATATTGTTTTAATGATCGCCATAACAGGTACGGCAAAGACAATGCCTAAAAAACCGAAAACCTGAGCTCCGGCAAGCATTGCAAAAACCATAGTTACCGGACTTAAATCGACATTTTGTCCAACTACCAAAGGCTGAATCAAATTATTATCCAAAAACTGTATGATAATAAAAGACGGTATTATCTTAACAAGTATAAAAAAGTCTTGGAACTGTACAAGCCCGACAATAGATGCAAGCGCAACTCCGACAAAAGGTCCCATATACGGTATCATATTGGCAAAACCCGCAATAATACCTATCAGTAAAGCAAAATTCACGCCGAAAATACTGAGCACTATAACCGACATAGTACCTACAAAAACAGCTTCTATAAGCTGTCCTCTTATAAACCTGCCGAGAACAGAATCCATTTCATATATGACAGAGAGTATAGTTTCTACCGAATTTGAAGGAACAAGTTCAACTATAGTGTTAATCGGTCTATTGCCCCCGAGAAGCATAAAGAACACAAGCATCGGTATTAAAACAATAACTGAAAATACGGAAAAAATGCTCATTAGATACTGTGGGACTTTTTGTGCTTCCGAAGTAGCAAAATTCTGGATTTTCTCTATAGCAATATCGTAAACCTGATATTCTTTCAGTGCCGGGATTATAGTTTCCAATTTGTGTCTTAACATTTCCGTATAACTGAGAACATATTTATAATAGGCAGAAAAATTCACTCTGAGTTTATCAATTTCTTCAAAAAGGAGAGGAATGAAAATTATTATTAAAGCCGCCATAACAATAAAGAAAATAGCGGCAATTATTGCGACTGCCACCCATCTTCTATATCCATATGACTGTATCTTTAAAATAACAGGAGATAAAATATATGTGATAAATGCTGCTATAATAAAAGGTGCCAGTATGCCTCTTGCGAAATATAAAAACAAACATACCGCAAGAAAAAGAATTACGCCTATGGTAAAAACTCTATTACTCGTAGATTCTTTTATCATTGATTATATCTCATTGCACCTTAAGCCTTGCGGCAAATATAGCTGAGAGATTTTTCATTATCCTTAAGCCCATTTTAAGGTCAGACTCCACCATATCATCAAATTTAACTCTGTAGATAAGATAGAGCTCGCTGTTTTTAAGAGCTGTCGCGGAGGAATCGTGCCTCCGATTTTCTATAAGTGATATTTCGCCGAAAAACTCGTCATTTTCAACGAGCTTTTCATTGTCGGCATTATTTATTTTGATCTGTCCGTCTTTAACAAGGTAAACGACATTTGCTTCTTGTTTTTCCCTGTAGACCTGTTCGCCGGCAGCATAATTTTTTTTGAACACTATCAGCGCGATCTTTGCAAGATTCCTGTCTGAAAGTCCTTGAAATAAAGCAACTCTTTTCAAAAATGCTATATCCGCTTTCAAAGATTCATCAATTATTAAAAACTTTAAAAGTTTTTTTATCATTAAATGCTCTCCGGAAAAAAACGCACTTATTACTACTCTTTCATATATTTTTCAAATCCTTCTTCCTGAGAAGGCATTGTTTCTAGCTGTGCTTCATCAAACCTTTCTTCCTGAGAAGGCATTGTAAGCAGAGAGTCTGTGTCAAAAGGCCCCCACACTTTAACCGTATTGTCATCACTTGCTGAAGCAAGCATTCTCCCTGAAGGTGAATACACTATGTCGTTAACTCTTGCACTGTGCCCTATAAGAGAAGTTATATACTGCCCATTGCTTACATCCCACAAACGTATATCGCTGTCGTCACTTGCAGTAGCAAGGATTTTGCCGTCTATTGAAAAAGCTACGGAATTAACTTTGCCGGTATGACTTGAGAGAACAAAACTTTTTGCCAAACGACCATTTGTAAAATTCCAGATTATGGCTTTATTGTCTTCATCCCCGGAAGCAAGATATTTGCCATCCGGACTGAAAACAACGCTCGTAACTGTGGATTTATGTTCTTTAACTGTCTGCAAAAGTTTTCCGCTTTTTACTGACCAGACCCTTATTGTTTTATCCTCACCGCAAGAAACCACATAAACTCCGTTCGGACTGAATACCGCACGTCTTACTATATCACTGTGTCCTCTCAAAATATGCAAAATGCCATAAGGAGCGGCCGCATTCCAGATCATTACAGTATTATCAGAACTTGCAGTAACCATCTTCTTTCCGTCTTTAGAAAAAACTGCACTGTTAATATAATGGTTATGTCCTTTCAAAGTTTTTACAAGTGCATTTTTACTTATTGACCATAGCTTAAGAGTTGAATCATTTGAAGCAGAAGCAAGTACTTCACCGGCAGGATCGACTTTTACATAGTTTATAATATCCGTATGTCCGGTAAGATATACTAAATTTTCCGAATTATCCATTCTCCATTTCACTATTCTGTAATCATAACCCGCAGAATAAACATATTTTTCATCTTTGGAAAAATCTACGGATCTGGCACTGTCTGTATGAGTCATCAGTGTATGAAGTAAATAATCCTGTCCATAAACAATATTTACTGAAAAGGTAAACAAAAACACTGTTAAGATTCTTAAGAAACGCATTGTCATCTCCTTTTAATTACTAAATTTTATTCAAATTAATTATATATTAAATTTTATTGTTTTTCCAATGATATTTGCTTTTTTTCCTATCGGGGCTTAGAAGCTCTATAACTTCGGCATTTGAATACTTCATTGCATAATCAATAGGAGACAGTCCCGAAGGGTCCTTTGTTTTGATCCTTGCACCATTATTAACAAGGAATTTTACAGCTTCCGTATTATTATTACTTGCTGCAACTATTATAGGAGGAATGCCTTTTAGATCCTTGGCATTTATCCTTGCCCCTCTGTCAAGCAAAATCTTTGCTATGTGCAAATCACCAATTTCAATAGCTACATTTAATGCTCTTCTTGCTGATTTAGAATTTATATATGCCCCGCTTTCTATAAGTTTTTTTGTAATATCTTTATCACGTTTTAATATCGCAAAAACCAACGGAGTAGAGAAATTATTGTCTATACAGTTAACCGAAGACCGATCATAGTCAAGTATATTTTCTACCATTTCATAATTTCCCGCAAAAATACTGTACATCAGGGCATTGAGCCCGTTAATATCTTTGGCTTTCATATCTGCTTTATTATCAATCGCAAGAGAAACAAGAGATCCGTTATTTGTCATCGCAGCAATAAGAACAGGTGTAAGTCCATTGTAATCTTTTGCATTTATATCCGCACCTTTTGATAAAATAAAAGAAGCATAATCATAATTTTCATTGGAATATGCTATAAGCAAAGGCGTCCTGCCTCTTTCATCAACAATTTCAACCGATGCACCTTTTTCAATGAGCTCTTCTGAATATTTAATATCTGAAATTGTGGCAGCCTCTATAAGATTAACGGGTTTTGCGCCTTTTTTATGCAAGAATTTTGCAATTTCAATATTTCCTTCTTTTATTGCAATAGATAATGCAGTAAGCCCTTCAGTATTTTTAGCATTGATATCAAGCTGCCTTGTCGCTATGATATCTGTTACAACCGTAATGATATTTCTTTCGCTTGCCATCATAAGGGCATTTGTGCCGTTACTGAGTTTAACTGTAGTATCGGCACCGCTTTTTATAAGCATCCTTGCCGTATCTTCCATATGTTTATTTATAGCAAGCATAAGAACGCTCATTCCGCGCATATAGCTTTCACTTGGATAGGCACCGCTTTTTATAAGTATTTCAGCTATATTTTCATTGCCATTACCTATCGCTATTACTAAAGCGGCATTTCCCAGAAAATCTTTCGCATTTGGATCAGCACCTCTGACAAGACATTCTCTTAAAGTTTTCTCATTACCTTCTTTTACAGCATTTATAAGGCTTTTTTCCAACTCTTGTGCAAAAGAAAACCCAGATATAAAAAGTAAAAATAGTGTGATAACTGCTCTCTTCAAACTTTTTTCCTCACTAATAAGGGTTTGTCTGTATTTCATACCCTTGTTTTTCAATAATTGCATACTGCCTTATAGGCATTCCGTTCTTTATTACAAATAAAACTTCTGCACCTTCTATTGACGAAAAATCATCTTCCATTCTATTATCTATGAGAACAATCGCAACAGCAGAATCTTCAGTATCATCAGGTATGGTCCAATACATAAATTGGTTATAGCGTTTTTTGGGTACATTATCAAGAAAAACATCTATACCGCTGCCTCTTGTATAATAAGCAAGAGTTCCGCCCCACTGATGTGAATGAGTTATTATATACTTTATATCCCTTTCTTTCAGGATATTGCCGAGATTCTGCCAGCCTCTAAACCAATTTGTTGCATCCGCTACGGCAGCTTTTGGTGAAAATTTATATATCGGTACTATTGCATAGGCACTATGAAGTCCTGCAAACACGGACAATATAATATTCAAAGATATTCCTGAGATCAAAAATTTCTTTTTAAATGCGGTGATATTTTCAAAAAGATATTGTGCTGTCATTATTGAAAAAGCAAAGTAGGCACAAACAGGCCAATTTGCCCCGGGATATCTTTTAAGTGCAGTAAATATAAAAATGGCGATTATCGGGATAGAAAAAGATGCCAGGAATATTTTCTTACTGTCTTTTGACCTGAAATAAGATATTGCGGCAAAAATTCCCGCTATAAAAATTATAGGTCCTGCCACAAGAGCTTGAGAGCCGAGATACTCAAATATATATTCCGGGTGGAGCTTTGAACTTTTTAAGCCGTGATCAATCTGATATGTAAAAGATATCCAATCTTGATGCCAATTCCATAGGATTACCGGAAGAAATACTAAAAAGGAAAGTAAAAGCATAAAATAAAAATGCTTATTTCTTAGCCATTTAAGTTTTTTATCAAGGAGCATATATATGATCAGGGAAAGCCCGAACAAAACTCCGGTATATTTTGAAAGCATTGAAAGTCCGAGAAAAAGGCCTGTCAGATACCAATACTTTGTTTCATTTGTTTCAATAAGTCTCCACAAATAATAAACGGCGAATGCAAAAAACAAAAACAGCGGAGTATCAGGAGTAATTATTATCGAGCCTACAAGCATAAGAGGAAGAGTATTTACCATGATAACGGCAGCCGAAGAAATTATTTCATTTTCGAAAAGTTTTTTTGTGAATTTCCACATAAGAATACTTATTATAATGGTTGCTATTATTGATGATAACCTTACAAAAAGTTCAGAATCCCAAAACAGTGTTGTAAGCTTTATAAAATAAGCTATCATCGGAGAATGGTCATAATATCCGAAAGCCAGATGTTTAGACCACAGCCAGTAATATGCTTCATCAGGATGAAGTTCCAAAATATAGGACAGGAAAATCTTAAAGCAAATTATAATCCCGACAAAGATAAAAGTATTTCTTTTACTGAATATCTTTTCCATTTAATCTCCAAGCGATAAACCACAAAACGCAAAACCCAATCAAAACGGGGATCACGGTAACGGTTATTATTTCATTCAAACCTCGTACAGACAGAGAAAGCACATAATAATAAACGGTTAATATCCCAAAAAATGCAGACATGCAAACAGGCAGATATTTCACTATATATCTCACAGCATTACTTGAAGCAATTATTAAAAACACTGCCGTCCAAAACATCAGAGAGAACACCTGGACTAAATCCGCACTTTTAATATAGTAGTAAAATGCTGCAAAAGGTTCAAAAACAAATCTGAAAAAACTGTTGGACTGTTTTTCCCTGTACAATATCACCTTAGTTTCGGGTTTTGCGGCCAGCTGCGTTAAAAGATTTTCTTCGGTATTCCCTTTAAAAACCGTCCATACATCTGACATATATCCCCAGCCATGCCAATCAGTAGATCCTATCATTAGGAGTTCATTATCTTTTGAAAAACTTATCATTTCCCGTCTTTCATTCTCATCAAAATTCCTGTATCCGCAATTATATATTTCAAAACCGTCCACTCCGAGATTGTGCAATTCTTCAAATGTGAATTTATGCCATTTCCACCAATGCGGCACAATTACAAGCATTTCATTATCGTGCGCTTTTTTTATCATATCTTCAAGAAGCATATCTTTATAATCATCGCCGTCATACTCTTTTGCCGACAAAATAAGAACTGATATCTTTCCTTTTTTTGCCTGCATCTGCATACCAGGAAAAACCTGTTTAAATTTTGCATCCTCAGGAAATTTTGAAAATCCTTTTGTATGATTGTGTTCTGTTACAAAAAAAGAATCATAGCCATTATATTTATGGAACTTAAGGCTTGATGCGGCAGTTGAAACATTGTCATGAGAACTTATAGTATGAGAATGAAGGTCAACGGCTATATAACCTTGCGGTTTATGCAGTTTAGGACCGGGAAGCGGTAAAAGAGCGACAAAAACAAATATAGTAGCAAGAAGCATAAGCGTATAAATAAGTTTTTTCAAAAACTGTTTAATAGTTCTCTTTTTTAAATAACAATAAACAGCCAAAACTGTTACCGCCCAGGCTATCCACGAAATTATCGCCGGCAGATAAAAATTGCGCTCAAGCGTGAGCGCATAAAAAGTAAATGCATAAAAAGGTTCTGTTAGTATTCTGATATAAGGCCAGGTTATATAGAAACCCTCCGGCACTTCAGCTCCGGTTATAAGATCATATAGATGTATAGGGGAATGAAACAGAAGGCTGCTGCCGGCAATCAGGCAAAAACAAATAAATATTCGTCTTACTGTCTTCATAGCAGACCTGCGCTAAGTTTTTATTTTAGCTTCTTTCAAAGGCTGATTTGAAACTTCAACTGCAAGAGCGAACTTTGTTGCACCCGCTCTTTTTGCCTTATCCATAAACTGCATAACATAATCGTATTTTACGTCTTTATCTCCTTTGATCACTATAGGTTTTCCGGGTTTGGAAGCCACAAGATCATGAATTACAGCCTGAACATTGCTGTCATGTATCTGCTTGCCGTTCATATATACATAGCCTTCTTTAGAGATAAGAACTTCAATATTTGAGCTGTCTTCATGATCGGTAGTCTGGGTTTTCGGTAAATTCACTTTAATACCCGGCTGCATAAGCATCGGAGTCGTTATCATAAAAATAATGAGCAATACCAAAATAACGTCCGTAAAAGGAGTTATATTGATATCAGCCATTACTTTATTTCTTCTTCTATTCCTCTTCATAATTTCTTTTTCCTGTTAAAAAAACTTCAACTGCTGAAGCACAATATTCCATATTTACAATAAATTTATCTATTCTTTTCATAAAAAAATTATAAGCAATAACTGCAGGAATAGCCACAAAAAGCCCGGCGGCAGTAGCTATAAGCGCTTCGGAAACGCCTCCTATAACTATCGAAATACCTCCCGACCCCATAGCTGATATATCATGGAATGCTCTTATAATACCGATAACGGTACCGAACAATCCTATATAAACCGCAATACTTCCTATAGTTCCAAGAATAGTAGTAAATCTTTCAAGCTTTACGGTCTCTATCATTATTTCCCTGTCCATAGCCTCCCTGACACCGTAATTCTGGTCTCTATAAGCAATGATCCCTGCTTTTGCTACCGGTGCCATCGGAGAATTTACACGGTCACAAAATTCAGTGGCATCGTCAAATCTGCCTTTTTTAAGTTTTGTTATAAGAGTTGAAATGAACTGCGAGCGTATCATTTTTGATTTAAACCAAAACTCAATAAATTTAAAAAGTATTACTGTTACCGAAATAATAGACGCGCCCAAAAGAACATAAAGAGCCCATCCGCCAAGCTGTAGTATCTCAATTATACTTTTACCTTCAAACATTTTTTTCCCCTTAATATATTTCTATTTAATTAATAGCTAAATTAGGAGACCACGACGGTGTAAATGAGTTTGCCGGAATTTCGGCAAGTTTTCTCGTACCGGAACCGTCTATGGCCATTATGTAAATTTCATTCCTTCCTGAGCGGTTTGACGCAAATACGACAAATCTTCCGTCAGGAGACCAGGTAGGATTTTCATTATTTCTTTGATTATTAGTAAGCTTTGTTATTTTTGAAGTAGGCAGATCATAAACATAGAGATCATAATTTCCTTTGGGCTGTCTCATAGTAAATACTATTTTATCACCGCGCGGAGACCATGCGGGAGAATCGCAAAACCCTTGAGTTGTCAGCCTTCTGAGATTACCTCCGTCAACATTCATAATATAAAGCTGCGGATATCCGGGTCTGTCTGAAATAAACACTATTTCCTGTCCGTTTGGAGCAAAAGAAGGACTTGTATCTATATATGAGCCGTCAGTCATTCTGCGTATTATTTCACCTGTTGAACTTATAACATAAAGATTAGGATATCTTCCGCGCGACAATGTCAGTAATATCCTTTTCCCATCAGGAGAAAAAGCTCCTGCTGCATTCAATCCTTGATATTTAGAAATTATGCTGCGTCTGTTCTTTACTATGTCCAAGGAAAAGAGATCAGGATTATTGTAAAGATAACTTGTATATATTATCTGCTGTCCGTCAGGAGACCATCTCGGAAGTATATTAAGTTTATTATCTTTCGTAAGTCTTCTGAGATTATGTCCGTCATAATCAATAAGATAAAGCTCTTTAAATCTCGTACTGTTATTGATAAAAGCTATTTTTGAACATGCAACACCGTTCTCTCCGGTAAACCTTCTGACTATCTCATCGCTTACTTCATGAGCAAGCAATCTGTAGTTCACAGTATCTTTCTTATAGGTGTCTTTCCATATTATTTCTCTTGTTACTACGTCATAAAGTTTAACATCAAAAGTTATCTGATCAAGTTTGACTCTTACTGATCCCGTGATAAGCACCGATCCGCCTTTCTTTTCCCAGAAAAGCATTCTGCCTTCAAAAGGCATATTTTCAACAGGATCTCCTACGATAACATTAAAATATCTGCAAAGGATCAAATCGTTTTCAATAACTTCTTTAAGAAGAGCGGCATATTTTATATCATCGGTCGTTTTATACGGAGAAGTAAAAGATTCGATAGCTATATCGGATCTTTTTCCGGTAGCAGACAATGATAAATAAACATCTCCTTGTGCATAAGCACAAATTGTAAAAATAAAAACCGTCAAGATTGATAGAAGACTTTTTTTCATTTTATTAGTTCCTGAATTTAAACTCAAAATAAACTCCTAACGAATCGCCGGCATATCCATCAGGTAAAGGCGCAAAAGGTACTGCAAGCTGAATCGCCCTTATTGCATTTTGGTCAAAACCTGCATCGCCTGAAGGCTCTTTGACAATAACTGATGTTACCGATCCGTCTTTTAATATTTTAAAATAAACTACCGCTCTAAGTTTGCCATAGCTTTCAGCCCATTGCCATGTGCGTCTCATTTTGTTTATTATCGTATTTGTATAATAGGCATATTTAAAATTCGCCGTATCATAAGCTAAACCCTCATATTGGGCACCCACGCCTACAGCCGCATACTTTGGTTCTGTAGAAGCCGCAGGCTGTAATGTTTGAACATCATTATAGCTCGGAGGAATTGGCTTTTCTTCCGTTTTCGGCGGTTCTTCCTTTTTGGGAGCCGGTTTAGGCTTTGGTTTCGGCTGAGGTTTTGGCTTCGGCTTTTCTTTCTTTTTTACAACAATATCATCCGGAGTTTTTGGTTCTTCTTTTATTTCCTCTTTAACAGGTTCCGGTTCAGGCTGTTTTTCTACAACTTGAGCAACCGGAGGCGGATCGACCCGCTTTTCAGAAGGAGTATAGAAAGCTACGTCTATAGGAGCCGAAACAAAAACCGGTTTTGGTTTTGCATTTAATACTACAGCCATAAGCGCTGCTATATGCAAAACAATTGAAATAATTAGATATGGAAATAGGTTATTGTTGTCTTTGCTGCGCATTATTAAATAATCTGATCTTTTCTTTTGCCGTAAAAGCCTCCGAACTTTGCGGGAAGTCTTTTACTATGGAACTGAAAACATTCATAGCTTCGCCTTTTCTACCTAGCAATTCATAACAAAGAGCAATCTTGAGTCTCGCAGCAGCGACAAGCTCGGACCTCTTATGTGTTTGTTCAATCTTCCGATACTCCTCAATAGCTTTATCCCACATACTTCTTGAATAGAAGCATTCACCCATATAGAACTGTGCTAAAGGTGCAAGTTCTGCATTAGGATATTTATCTAAAAAAGATTGAAAACCTTTATAAGCAAGGTCATATTTACCCATGGAGAAATCACTGTAAGCATTTTGGTATAGGTCGGAAGGCAGCTGAGATTCTACTCTTTCATCTCTGTCTCTTTTTTTTGCAGAGACTTTAAGATCCTCAATAGTCTGATTCAGTTCTGAAACTTTATTTTGCAGATCAAGAATAGATGCAGAAAGCACATCAATCGTTACGAAAGATGTGTCTGCTCTTGCATATAAATCTGCATGGTTTTGCTGTAATTCTTTGAACTGTATCTGCATCTGGGCAACTTCACCTTTAAGATCGGTGACTTCCTGATTAGCCATCGGTATACAGCCTGTAAGAATAAAAACAAATGCCGTTAAAAAAACTATGTATTTTTTCATATATTCTATTATTTCGCTATAACTTTCGTTTCCGCTCTTCTGTTTTTTGCCCAGCCGCTTTCATTGCTTCTGAGATCAGCAGGTTTTTCTTCTCCATACGATATCGTAGCCACTCTGTTTGCAGGGACACCAAGCTGTGTATAGTATTCTTTAACTTTAACTGCTCTGCGCTGTCCAAGCGAAAGATTATACTCTATAGTTCCTCTATCGTCGCAATGTCCCTCAACAACAACATTTATTTCCGGATTATTAATAATATATGCTGCATTTTCTTTTAATGTTGAAAGAGCGTCCTGAGTCAATTCACTTCTGTCAAAATCAAAGTATATGGTTTTCAGATTGATATCTTTATCATAGTCGCCTCTTAATGACGGTTCATCAGCGAAATCTGCGGTCTCCACAGTCCCCGCTCCTTGCAAACCGCCTTTTTTGATATCTTGTTTTTTACAACCTGTCGCACCTACGCTAAAAATAAAAAAACCAAATAAAAACAATGCTAAAACTTTCTTCATTTCTTCCTCCTGATGACTTTTAATTTTATTTATAGAAAAACATTCAATTAACACATATTTTATATTTTAAAGGGCAAGCTGTCAATTTAAATAGCTTTTTGCCGTTTTAAATGTTCTTTCAGATAATGTCCGGTAAATGATTTCTGATTTTTCATAATCTCTTCAGGGGTACCCTCGCCTATAAGTTTTCCTCCTCTTTCGCCTCCCTCAGGACCGAGGTCAACTATCCAGTCAGCCATTTTTATAACATCAAGATTATGCTCTATAACTAGAACGGTATTACCTGCATAAGACAATCTCTGTAAAACTTCAAGCAGTTTGCCGACATCGGCAAAATGAAGCCCCGTTGTAGGCTCATCAAGTATATATATTGTCCTGCCGGTCGCACGTTTTGATAATTCGGCCGCAAGTTTTACTCTCTGTGCTTCTCCGCCGGAAAGAGTTGTTGCCGGCTGACCTATCCTTATATATCCGAGACCTACATCATTAAGAGTAGAAAGGATTCTATGAAGTGACGGAATATTTTCAAAGAATTTTACGCTTTCATCAACTGTCATATTAAGGACTTCATCGATATTTTTACCTTTATATCTTATCTGCAGCGTTTCTTCATTAAAACGCCTGCCCGCACATACATCGCATTTAACATAAATATCAGGCAAGAACTGCATTTCAATTTTTAAAGTGCCGTCACCCTGACAATTTTCGCATCTTCCGCCTTTTACATTAAAAGAAAATCTTCCGGGCTTATAACCTCTGGCTTTAGATTCCGGAACCTGAGAAAAAAGTTCCCTTATTATTGAAAACGCACCGGTATATGTTACAGGATTGGAACGCGGAGTCCTGCCTATAGGCGACTGGTCAACAATAACTACTTTATCAATGTATTCAAGACCTTCCATATTTTTAAATTTACCCGGTTCGTCTTTTGCACGATAAAGTTTATTTGCAATATTTTTATATATCAACTCATGTACAAGTGTAGATTTACCGCTGCCTGAAACGCCTGTTACACATGTAAACAATCCTATAGGAATATGAACATCAATATTTTTAAGATTGAACTGTTCTGCTCCCTCTACAATCAACCACTTATCAAGCGGTTGTTTTCTTTTATTGGGAAGCGGTATCTGCAAATGACCGTTAAGATATTGTCCCGTAAGTGATTGTTTTGATTTTAGAATATCTTTAAGTGTTCCTTCGGCCACTATATGACCCCCGTGAACACCCGATCCCGGACCGAGATCTATTATATGGTCGGCTGCTCTTATCGTATCTTCATCATGCTCTACAACTATAAGAGTATTGCCCAGATCCCTAAGCTTCATAAGCGTTTCAAGAAGTTTCCCGTTATCTCTCTGATGCAAACCTATAGAAGGCTCGTCCAAAACATATAAAACGCCTGTTAATCCTGAGCCTATTTGCGTAGCAAGATGTATTCTTTGCCCCTCTCCTCCGGAAAGAGTACCGCTTTCTCTGTCCATGCTGAGATAACCAAGACCCACATTGTTTAAGAATTGGAGTCTTTCTCGTATCTCTTTTAAAACTGTTTTGCTGATTATTTTATCTTTATCGCTGAGTTTTATCTTTTGAAAAAAAGATAAAGCTTTTTCAAATGACATCTTTGTTATATCAGCTATTGAATTATCATTTACATATACTGAAAGTGCTTCTTTTTTGAGCCTTCTGCCTTTACATACAGGACATTGTTTATGGCTCATATATTTATTGAATATCTCTTCCCTTACAAAATCAGACTCTGTTTCATTATATCTGCGCTGCATATTTGTTATTACGCCTTCAAAATCATCTTTCCCGTACAAAAATATTTCCTGCTGTTTTCTTGTCAATTCTTTCCAGGGAATGTCCAAGGATATTTTATTTTTTTTAGCCGCGGCACTTAGAAGTTCCCAATAATAGCCGCCCCAAGAATTTTTCCAGCGGTTTGTTCTTGTAGTTATAGGCTCTGACCAAGCAATTATAGCCCCTTGCCTTATCGTTCTTGTTTTATCCGGCACAACAAGATTTTCATCGATCTCGATCTTATTTCCAAGTCCGCCGCATTCCGGACATGCGCCAAAAGGCGAATTAAATGAAAAAAGCCTGGGTTCTATCTCGGGAAGATTTATCCCGCAATCCACACAGGCATAATGTTCGCTGTAAACTGTTTCCGTTTCAACTTTCTTCCCGTCTTTACCCATCACAAGAACAGTAAGAAGTCCTCTGGATTCTTTTAAAGCTGTCTCTACTGAATCCGCTACCCTTGAACGGAGTTCATCACTGAGTTTTATCCTGTCTATTATTATTTCAATTGTATGCTTTTTATATCTGTCTAATGATATTTTTTCATCAAGAGAATAAGGCTGTCCATCAGCTCTTACCCTTGTGTAGCCGCTTTTCGAAAGTCTTGTAAAAAGCTCTTCATATGTGCCTGTCCTTCCTTTCACAAGAGGTGAAAGAATATGCACAAAAGTTTCGGCAGGGAGTTTCATTATATCGTCTATGATCTGTTGGGCTGACTGAGGTTTTACAACTTTCCCGCATTTCGGACAATGCGGCACACCCACTCTTGCAAACAAAAGCCTGAGATAATCATAAACTTCAGTAGCTGTTCCTACCGTAGAACGCGGATTATGGGAAGATGTTCTCTGCTCTATGGATATCGCCGGGGAAAGCCCTTCTATTATATCGATATCCGGCTTGCTCATAAGTTCAAGGAATTGCCTTGCATAAGCAGACAAAGATTCAACATATCTTCTCTGTCCTTCGGCATAAATAGTATCAAAAGCCAATGACGATTTTCCTGAACCCGATAAGCCTGTAATAACGACAAGTTTATTTCTTGGTATATCCAGATCAATGTTTTTTAAATTATGTTGTCTTGCTCCGCGTATTTTAATAATATCCATATACTTTCAACAACCTCTTACTGCAAATTAATATTATTATGATTATTTTTTTACCGGTTTTATTTTGATGACAGTATCTTTTGCTTCCGGTAAAATAAAAGGATAGTCTGTATTATAATGCAGTCCTCTGCTCTCTTTCCTAAGCATTGCTGAACGCACAATCATTTCGGCTATGTCTGCTATGTTCCTGACTTCTATTCTATCGACGGTAAACGGCAAACTCCAGAAATAATCTTCGATTTCGTCTTTTATGATCTCGATCCTTTTTTCAGCCTTGGCAAGCCTTTCATTGGACCTTGAAATGCCCAAATAATTCCATGTAAGCCTTCTTACCTCTTCCCAGTCCTGCACAAAAACTGTTGATTCTGTCGAAGAAGTCTGTTTATTATTAAGCTGTACCGAACTTATATCGCTGTATTTTTTCCCAAGAAGGCTCTGGGAATCTTCATAAACTCTGTGTGCATAAACCATACCTTCAAGCAGTGAATTAGATGCAAGTCTGTTTGCACCATGCACGCCTGAGCAGGCAGTTTCGCCTATAGCATAAAGATTTTCTATACTTGTTCTGCCGTATTCATCTACCAGCACACCGCCGCAAAAATAATGTGCCGCAGGAACTACAGGTATCATATCTTTAGATATATCAATACCGTATTCCAAACAGGTCGCATAGATATTCGGAAAACGTTTTACGAGAAAATCCCTTTCTTTTTCCGTTATATCCAAATAAACGAAATTTTCACCTCTGGTCTTAAGTTCGCTGTCTATGGCTCTTGCAACTATATCTCTTGGAGCAAGTTCTTTAAGCAAATGATACTTTTCCATAAATGTTTCGCCGTTTTGAAGCCTTAATATCCCGCCTTCGCCTCTTACAGCTTCAGATATCAAGAACGATTTTGCTATCGGATTGTAAAGACATGTAGGATGGAATTGGACAAATTCCATATTGGCAATATCTGCACCGGCCCTATATGCCATTGCGATTCCGTCGCCGGTAGCGACATCGGGATTTGAAGTGTATAAATAAGATTTTCCCGCACCTCCGCAGGCAAGAACAATTACCTTTGCTTCAAAAACTTCTACATCATTTCTTTCATTTCTAAAGACAAAAGCACCGCGGCAAATACCTTTATCGTCAATGATAAGGTCCATCGCCGTATGCTCTTCATAAACTATGATATTTTGATGCTTTAATATATTTTCTATTAAAGCCCTTTCTATCTCATTGCCTGTTATGTCGCCGGCATGCAAAATCCTTCTTTTGCTGTGTCCGCCTTCCAAACCGAGCTCAAACTCCGAATCGGAATAACTTTTTCTTGTAAATTTTACACCGAGACCTATTAATTCTTGAATTCTTTCGGGACCTTCCATAACCATTCTTTTAACCATTTTTTCATTACAAAGTCCCGCACCGGCAACAATCGTATCTTCTATATGCTGCTCAAAAGAATCCGACTTGTCCGTAACACAAGCGACTCCGCCCTGGGCTTTCCCGGTAGCGGAATCAAAAAGTTTTCTTTTCGTTATTAAAGCGACATTGCCTTTTTTAGAAGCTTTCAGAGCCAAACTAAGCCCGGCAATACCGCTTCCTATAATTAAATAATCTGACTTTATCATTCTTTACTTATGGCAGCAGGATCGGTTTTGCACCATTTCGTTACTTCGGATAAAATGTCCTTAGCCTTCTGCGTTTCCCCCTCATCTATTGCCTTTATAGCTTCTCTTATTTTTTCTCTGTCGTCTAAAACAGAAGATCTTGTATTTTCGATGACTTTCCCTATAAGACCTGCAAGTTCTTTTGTTTCGTCTTTTTTTCTCCAATGCATTTTAATACTGAAATTTCCTTCAGCAAGTTTTCTCATAACTATTTCAAAAAAGTATATAGGTCCTATTATTCTGTGAAAATAGAAAATACTCTGTACAAGTATAAATACCGTAAATATAAAAATTATCCAAAAGAAACCGCCCGTATAAGTACGCTTAAAATATTTTACCGTTCCGGCACTTAACTGATCCATTCCGGGTGTAGATGTCAGAGAGTTCCAAAATGCGAAATAACAAAGTATGCCGAAAACAAGCATCACAATTGCAATGATTATAAGATATTTCCACTGCGTCTTGGGTTTTACAAAATACTTTTTTCTTAACATTTTCTCCCTCCAAGGGATTATTTTGAAAGTATTATATTGTCAATAAGCCTTGTTTTCCCTATCCATACTGCAACGGCCAGGACAGCTTTTTTTGTATTTTTATCTACAGCAGACAAATTTTTATAATCTCGTATTTCGGCATAATCTACTTTACTTCCGCTGATTTTTTTCAGATCGGAATTAACTTTTTTTAATACCTGCGTATAACTCTTTTTCTTTATATCCTCTTTAGCTTTTTTCAGTATCTGCGATATTTTTAAAGCATTTTCTTTTTCTTCTTCGCTGAGATAAGCATTTCTGCTTGATAAAGCTATCCCTCTTTTTTCCCTTACTACAGGACATGGAACTATTTTAGTCCTGAAATTCAAATCTCTTGCCATTGTCTCAATTATGCGCATTTGCTGAAAATCTTTCATTCCGAAATATGCTCTGTCGGCAAAAGTCAGATTGAACAGTTTAACGATCACGGTAGCAACGCCTCTGAAATGATTTTTTCTGAAAGCACCGCATAAAATATCCTGCATTAATTTAACTTCAACAAAAGTCTTATACTCTGCCGGGAACATCTCCTGCACCGACGGAATATAAACATAATCAACATGATTCTTCTTACATATCTCAAGATCTTTTTCAATAGGACGCGGATATTTAAGATAATCTTCTTTCGGTCCGAATTGTGTAGGGTTTACAAAAATTGAAACTATAGTTATATCGTCATTTTTAACGGACCTGCCTATCAAAGAAATATGCCCTTCGTGAAGAGCGCCCATTGTAGGCACTAAACCTATCTCATCGTCATCTTTAAGGCATTTTAAAGCTATTCTTTGCAGTTCTGACGCTTTTCTTATAACTTTCATTTATATGTATTCTCTTCGCCGGGAAATTTTCCTTCCCTGACTTCATCAATATAATTTTTAACCGCGTCTTTTATAATCTCGCCGACATTAGCATATTTCTTTACGAATTTAGGAACAAAATCAGTAAACATACCGAGCATATCGTCAATTACCAAAACTTGTCCGTCACAATCTTTTCCTGCCCCTATTCCTATTGTCGGAATTGAAAGCATCTCTGAAACTTTTTTAGCCAGATCTTCAGGTATAGCTTCAAGAACCAATGCAAAAACTCCGGCCTTCTCTAAAGCTTTAGCATCTTCAATAAGTTTTTCTTTTGCAGAATCGGTTTTTGCCTGAACTTTATATCCGCCGAATTGATTAATTGCCTGAGGAGTAAGTCCTAAATGTCCTACAACAGGTATTTTAGCATCAACAATAGCTTTCACTTTATCAGCAATTTCAGAACCGCCTTCGATCTTTACGGCTTCCGCTCCGCCTTCTTTCATAAGTCTTGCGGCATTTCTGACAGCCTCTTCAATACTTATTTCATAAGACATAAACGGCATATCGGTAACAAGAAGGGCGCCGGCATTACCTCTTTTTACGGCTTTAGTGTGGCTGATCATATCTTCCATAGTTACCGCAAGAGTATTCTCATAACCCAGTTTTACCGTGCCGACAGAATCACCGACTAAAAGCATATCTATATCCTGTGTCGTCAGCAATCGTGCCGTAACATAATCATAACATGTAAGCATTGTTATTTTCTGTTTTTTACTTTTCATCTGAAGTATTAGTGGTACTGTTTTTTTACTCATTTTTTAATCCATTCTATATATTTCTTATAATTTTAACCTTTTGCTTGCCAAGTGTCAACAAATTATTTTTTAAAATCTGATTGATTTTTCTATTCAAAATAGGGTGTTTTTCATTTCCGGCAATTTCTGCCAGCGGAATAAGTACAAAAAGTCTGTTATGCATCTCTTTGTGCGGTATTGTCAGATCCTTTGAATTAAGTACGGTATTGTCATAAAGCAAAAGGTCAATATCAATAATCCTTGGCCCCCAATGTTTTGAGTCTTTCCTTCCGATAATGCTTTCTATCTGCTTATTCAAACAGAGAATATCTTGCGGAGAAAGAGAAGTTTCCGCTTTTACCGCAATATTATAAAAATCACGCTGTTTGGGTCCGATCGGCGATGTTTCATAAAATGATGATACTTTCTTTATATCGGTATATCCGCTGCTTTGTAATAAAGACAGAGCGGAAATAATATTTCCCGCTCTGTCTCCTATATTGGAACCGATACTCAAATATACTTTATTTTTAACCATAGTATTAATTTCCTTTACAAAAGATCTATGGCCATAAAAACAAATTTCTAAAAACTTATCTTTTATTCAATATTAAGTTTTTTAATTCCAAGAACATCCTGCATATCATATAGTCCGGGCTCATTGTTTTCAATAAGCCACTTTGCACCGCGGATAGCTCCGGCAGCTAAAGTATCTCTTGAATGAGCTACATGCTTAATTTCCAATCTTTCTCCAAAACCTGCAAAATATACAGTATGCTCTCCTACTATATCACCGGCTCTGACTGACATAATACCTATTTCATCTTTTTTTCTTTCTGCCATAATTGATTTTCTTCCGTATACTCCAACATCATTAATATTTTTATCTAATGCTGAAGCGGCAACTTCCGCTATTTTCATAGCGGTACCTGAAGGAGCATCTTTTTTCTTATTATGATGCAGCTCAACAATTTCAATATCATAATCAGGTATTCTTTTCGCAACTGAATCAACAAGTTTAAATAAAATATTTACACCTACCGACATATTCGGAGACATAAGAATAGGAATACTTTTCGCATATTCAGCTATTTTTTCCTTTTGTTCCGCTATAAAACCTGTTGTACCCAAAACTACGGGCTTTTTTAGTTTTTTAGCTACTTCAAGATTTTTCAATGAACTGTCAGGATTAGTAAAATCTACTAAAATATCACTTTCTTTCAAACATTTTTCTAAGTCAGCGGAAGCTACTATAGGCGGATTTCCTGTTCCGATCGCAGGACTTGCATCATATTCAACAGCTCCCGTAATTACTACATTTTCGTCAGCTTTGACAACGGAAGCGATAGCCTGTCCCATTCTTCCGGCTGCGCCGCATAATGTTATTTTCATTATTTTCCCCTTTTACTTCAAAAGACCGAAATCTTGCATTGCCTTTTCAAGCTTATTTTTATTTGATTCTTCCATTTCGCACATAGGCAACCTGATCTCAGGACTACATATGCCCAGCATAGAAGCAGCTGTTTTAACCGGTATAGGATTTGTCTCTAGAAACATCGCCTTTACCAGCGGCAGTAACTTATAATGTATTTTTTGAGCTTCTTTAAAATTCCCGCTTTCAATTGCTTTTACGAGTGAAACTACGCTTCCCGGAACAATATTTGAAAGAACGGAAATTATTCCCTGCCCTCCGACAGCATATAAAGGAAGAGTCAAAGCATCATCTCCGGACAATAATTCTATGTCCGGAACACGCAGTTTTACCGCACTCATCTGATCAAGAGAGCCTGATGCTTCTTTAACACCGATTATATTTTTACAGTCAGCACACAATTTTGCAACAGTTGCGGTCTCAATATTTACAGCCGTTCTTCCGGCAATATTATAAAGCACGATAGGTATATCAACTGTGTCGGCTATCTTCTTAAAATGAAGATACAATCCTTTCTGTGTAGGTTTATTATAATAAGGAGAAACTATCAATGCTCCGTCGCAGCCTACTTTTTTCGCAAACTGTGTGAAATGTATAGCTTCATCCGTAGAATTTGAACCGGTACCGGCAAGAACTTTCATTTTCCCTTTTGCCTGTTTTGCACAAAACTCTATAACATCTTCATGCTCTTCATAAGAAAGAGTCGGAGATTCGCCGGTTGTACCGCATGGTACAATACCGTTGACTCCATTCTTATACTGATCCTCAATTATTGCACCGAATGCATCATAATCTACTTTGCCATTTTTAAACGGTGTTATTAACGCTGTATAAACTCCAGAAAACATAAAACCCCCAAGGTCTAATGACCTTACAAAATTTTTGCTGCACTTTTAAATAAAACTACTTTCATATATGACTATTTTACAAAACTTACTTCTCATTTATCATCAACTGTTCATAAGTCATTCTTTTTCTTATGATTTCACTCTTTTTACCGTCGATAAGAACTTCAGGAAGCAAAGGTCTTGAATTATACATTGACGCCATAGACGCCGAATATGCTCCCGTGCATTTTACAAGCAGATATTCTCCCTGAGCCAGTACGGGAAGCATTCTGTCTTTTCCTAAAAAATCGCTGCTTTCACAAATCGGACCGACAATGTCAGTCTTAACTTTTTTTGCCGAACTTTTCTTTAAAGGCAGTATTTCGTGATATGCACCATATAAAGTCGGTCTTATAAGATCGTTCATACCCGCATCAGTTATAAGGAAACTCTTTCCGCCTGATTTTTTTCTATAAATAACCTTTGTTATAAGGTGCCCTGCATTTGCAATTATTGAACGGCCGGGCTCAAAAATAAATTTTCTGTCTTCAGTAAAAATCTTGAAAATCTCAGATAAAAGCTGTTTTGGCATAGGCGCTTTTTCACCTTTTTTATACTCTATGCCTAATCCGCCACCGCAATTGATATATTCAAGTTTTATTCCGCCGGATTCAATTTCATCAACAATCTTTTTTATTTTCTTTGCCGCAAGCTTAAACGGAGCCGTATCAAGTATCTGCGAACCTATATGTGTATGTATTCCGACGGGAATAATATTTTTCATTTTTTTTGCCGTCATATAAGCGGAAATCGAATCTTCATAAGGAATTCCGAATTTTGTGCCTTTTTTACCTGTAACTATATATGAATGTGTGTCAGCATCAACATTCGGATTTATTCTAAAAGCTATTTTTGCCTTGATCTTAAGTTTTCCGGCAATTTTATTGATAGATTCAAGCTCTTCAAAAGACTCTACATTGAACATCAGTATTTTGCTCTTTAAAGCATATTCTATCTCTTCGGCACTCTTTCCGACGCCGGCATAAATTATCTTTGAAGGAGCAAATCCGGCTTGCAGGCATCTGTATATTTCGCCTCCTGAAGTAGTATCCGCTCCGGCTCCTTGTTTAGCAAGTATTTTTAAAAGAGATCCGTTTGAATTTGTTTTACAGGCAAAACATATAAGCCCTTCTTTCGGCTTTAAAGCTTCCTGATAAGCCTCAAAATTGCTTATTATCCGGTTTTTTGAATAAATATAGACACTTGTCCCGTATTTTTTTGCTATATCTGCCAGTTTGACCTGTTCAATATACAGATCATTTTTTTTAAAATTCAGCATATACTAAATATCTCCAAGCCTTAAATGTATGATTATTATAATACAAAATAGACGTGCAGGCTGTCAAAAGCGATTATCTTTTGACTTTAGGAAATCAATCATTTTCTGTGCTTGATCTTTCATGAAAGGTGTTTTGGCTTTAAGCAAAGCATTATGAGCATACATTCTTGCTTCATAGATTTTGCCTCCTTTAAAAGCCGTTTCGGCATACATAAAGTCTATTGCTGCATAAGATGAGTCTATCTTATAAGCCTCATCAAGAAATTCTTTTGCTTTATCAAGTTCTCCGTTATTAAGGTAAATATTAGCCAGATAAACATATACAGTAAAATTATTTTCATCGAGACTCAATGAATTCATGAATTGCTCTTGTGCCATTTTATAGTTTTTTTTATCTGCATACAACATACCGGATATAAAGAAAAGTTCAGGACTTTCATGGGTTTTAAGAAAATTATTGACCAAGCGCATGCCTTCTTCTCTTTTATTAAGGTTTCTGCAACAAACCGCCATATTGATTATTGCATCTTTTGTATAGTTTTTCGGAGCTATCTGTGAATAAAAACCCCATGCCTTAACATAAAGCCCTTGATAATACCAAATATCCCCTAACCTTTTTCTTGCATAATCTGAATTTTTATCCAGTTTCAAGGCTTCTAAAAAGTTTTGTTCGGCAAGATTATACAAATTGCTTTGTATGAGTATATCGCCTATTTTGAGTTTTACTTCAACATTTTTCTTATAGAGAGACTGTGCTTTTTTATAATAATCAAGGCTGAGGCTGTAATTTTCCCGCCAAGCATACAGATCACCTGTTTTCATAAGGTAATAGAATTTTTTCTTCTTTGGAATATCTTCATCTAACAGATATTTGCAAGCTTTTTCCGCCGCTTCATACTGACCTGCATTTAACAGGATCTCGGCAATTTCTTCAAGAAGCGATATCTTTTTCTTTTTGCTGATTTTATCGTCAAAATTGTTTGTGATGCTATTTACTTCTTCAAGGACTTTTTCATCAGAAATGTCAATTGCTGAAAATCTTTGTGCATGCAAAACTCCGCAAATAAAAAAACATAGTAAAATGGTAAAAGATAATTTTTTATTCAAACAGATACTTCTCCTGGGTTTTTTTGATTATAACGGTTTTTATATTTTTTAAAGCCCTTTGTGCCGCAACAAAACCTTCATCTATGGCTTCATCTGCATGTTTTAGATCTGATGCTGACATATCACCTACATCAGGACGTATTATTACATCCGCCATTTGCAGATTTTCCTGATCAAGAACACTGCCTTGTATATATATAGACTGCATAAGAGTGCTCAAAACATTTTTCGGAGCATGCTTTGTAATATCAGCCGAAACAGCAACGGCTATTATAATGTCAGCATCAAAAAGTTTTGCGACATTGACCGGAACATTTTCTATAAGTCCGCCGTCAACAAGATACCTTTGTCTGTATTCTACAGGTTTAAAAAATCCGGGGATAGTGGCGCTCGCCCTTACAGCAAAACCGACATTACCTTCCCTTAGTAAAATCCTTTCTCCGGTATTGAGATCGGTAGCTACACAAATAAGAGGGGTCTTCAGCTGGTCAAAATATATATCACCGATATTTTTTTCAATAAAATTTTCCATCTGCTCATTTGAAAGCAGATTTTCACTGACCATCATACTTATAATAGAAGGTATACCGAAATTTGATATTGACTTCCAATCAATCTCTTTAGCAAGACCTTCAAGTTTATCAAGCGAAATATCCGCACAGTAAAAAGCTCCCGCTATTGAGCCTATACTTGTACCTATAACAAGATCAACGGGTATCTGTTCTTCCTGAAGAACTTTAAAAACTCCTATATGTGCAAAACCTCTCGCACCGCCTCCGCCGAGAACAAGCGCGATCTTCGGTCTTTTGTCTTTAGGGATATTAACGATTTTTTGCCAGTGGGTGTTTATATAAAATTCTTCCTCATCAAAATCAAATATTGAAGAGGCTTTTAAATTGGATGCAAAAAACAGCAGTGCAAGCATTAACATGCACGTTTTTTTTATAGAATTAATAAAGGTCAAGCTGAACTCCTATGGCAAGTTCAAGAGCATAATAACTTTTGTTGATATTATAAATAAGTTCAAGATCGCTCTCTGTATACTCTCCGGCTCTTTCAAGAAGTTTTACTTTAGCGGCCTGCTGTTTCCAGAAAGAATAATCAAGGAATGTCTTACTTACCTGCAGTCTTATTTCTTCTTCTGTCTTAGATCTTTTTAAAGTCGCTTCTCTTACATCTATACGGCCTTGTTTTACTCTGGCAAAACCGCTGCCGCCGTCAAATATCGGGATATTTGCATTTATCGTAACATACCAGTTGCTTTCATCTCCGATAAGCCTGTCGCCGAGCCACTCCTGCGCCGCTCCTATAGATACCGTAGGAAACCTCTGCATTGAAAGAAGATTTACCATAAGACCGTCAATGGTTTCTTGATATTGATTTCCCTGCATTTCAGGCTTAAACTGATATGCAAGAAGAATGCATTGATTAAGCTCAAGATTTTTTATTTTCGGGCTGAAATCACCGGCTACATCAACTATTGTATTAAGTTCAAGCCCTATAGCATTAAGAAGATTAAGCAGAGCTTTTTCATAATTATACTGTGCCGCGTCTAATTTATAAGTGTTTTCTATATTTTCGTTTTTATTATTCCTTGCTGTTTTTGAAGCATGTACCAAATAAAATTTTATCTGCTCTTTATAATATAAGCATTCATTGAAAGCACATTTCACATTATTAATGACCCGAGTCTTAACAAGATTTTCTTCATTCTTTATTTTGTCCATATTTATTTCAGCAAGTTTATTGGTTGTTTTTACTCTTCCGCCTGAATAAACATTATGCCATATGGCAAGCCTGGTCGAATAATATATATCTTTGTTTCCGCTTGGGAGGTGAACAGGCGAAGGTGATATCGCGCCAAAAAGCATCATAGGTTCTGAATTGTTGAATTTTGAAATATTGAAATTCAGATCGATTTTAGGGAAATAGAGAGATCTTGATTCATTGATCCTCTGTCTTGCATACTCTACATTTTGTGAATGTATCATTATATCGTGGTTTATAGCTAACGCAGTCTGAACGCTTGAATCTTCAGTTAAAACTTTTTCAAAGCCTGCCGCCAATATACTTTGAGCGGTAAAAATAAATGCCAGACAAAAAGCAACTTTTTTTATCATTTATTCCGTCCTGTCAGTTTTTTTAACAGAATTAACTGTTTTTCTACAGATTTTTTTGATGTTCCGCCATACGATTTTTTAGTTTCTATAATATTTTTCGGATCTATAAGAGCGAAAATATCATTCTTGAAAGCCGGATATTTCTGCGGATATAATTTATTGAGTTCATGAAGAGAAAGTTCATTAAGTGTTTTTGAATTTTTTATGCAATAAAGTACTATATTTTTTACAACGCCGTGTGCTTCCCTGAAAGGAATACCTTTTTTTGCAAGATAATCGGCGATTTCAGTAGCTGCAATAAAACCTTTTTCCGTACTCTTTAAAGTATTTTCTTTTATGAATTTCATGCTTGCAGTCATTTCATTAATAACTTTTAAACACATTTTAACATTGTCAACAGCGTCAAAAACAGGCGGTTTGTCTTCCTGAAGATCTCTGTTATATGCCAAAGGAAGAGATTTTACTATTGTAAGCATTGCCATAAGATCACCGAATATTCTTCCTGATTTGCCCCTTATAACTTCAGCACAGTCAGGATTTCTTTTCTGCGGCATTATTGATGAACCTGAAGTAAATTTATCATCTATCTTTATATAAGCAAATTCAGGATTCATCCATAATATGATCTCTTCGCAAAAGCGTGTAAGATGTAAAGCTATAGTTGACATACAAAAAACGAATTCAATAGCAAAATCTCTGTCGCTTACGCCGTCAAGAGAGTTTTCCATAACACCGTCAAAGTCCAAAAGTTTAGCCGTATACTGCCTGTCAATTTTAAAAGATGTTCCGGCAAGAGCGGCACTTCCTAAAGGAGAAATATTTATTCTTTTACGGCAGTCTAAAAGTCTTTCTTTATCGCGCTGCATCATCCAGGCATAAGCTAAAAGATGATGTGAAGCTAAAATAGGCTGAGCAGGCTGTAAATGAGTAAAACCGGGCATTATAATGTCTATATTTTTTTCTGCTGTCTTAATTAATGTTTCTTGAAAATCATTTATCAGATCTATGCATATATCCGTTTCCTGTCTGAGATAAAGTCTCAGATCAAGCGCGACCTGATCATTTCTGCTTCTTGCAGTATGCATTTTGCCGCCTAAAGGACCTATTCTTCTTATGAGCTCTTTTTCAACCGCAAAATGTATATCTTCTTCTTTCGGAAGTTTCCAGCCTTTTTTTATATCTTTAAGAATGGAATTTAAACCGGATATTATTTTTTTACCTTCATTAGCTTTGAGATTTTTCGTTTTTACAAGCATCTGCACGTGAGCGATCGAACCTTGTATATCAACTTCGGCAAGTCTTCCGTCAAAAGAAAAAGAACCGATAAACTGTTCAAAATCAAAAGTTTTCATAATATTCTCCGCTAAAACACTTTTTTAAATCTATAAAATATATGTTAAATAGACTCTTTATAATGATTTAATATATTAATTACTTATATTTTACCAAATAATTCTAAAAAAAGAATATACCTGCGGCCATTATGTTGCAGGTATATTCATATTATTTGCAAACTCTACTTTTTAAACTGCTATTTCTTTTTATTTCTCATAAGAGCAGAAACCTTTGTAGGAAGACCGAAAAGATTTATAAATCCTTCGGCATCTTTCTGATTATAAACTTCATCTTTATCAAATGTGGCTAATTCTTCCGAATATAATGAGAATTTTGCATCTCTCGCAACAGGAATAATATTGCCTTTATAAAGTTTAAGTTTAATTGAACCGGTAACATATTTTTGAGTTTCATTTATAAAAGCATCTAAGGCTTCTCTTAACGGAGAAAACCATAGTCCGTAATAAGCTATTTCAGCATATTTGTGAGCAAGCCTCTGCTTAAATTGAAGAGTTTCACGGTCTAATGCAAGAGTTTCAAGTTCTTGATGAGCGGCATACAAAAGAGCTGCGGCAGGAGCTTCATAAACTCCTCTTGATTTCATTCCTACAAGCCTGTTTTCTATCATATCAGTTCTGCCGATACCGTTTGCTCCGGCAATTTTATTAAGCTGTGAAACAAGAGCAACCGGCTCAGTTTTTTTCCCATTTATAGAAACCGGAATACCTTTGTCAAAGCCTATTGTCACATATGAAGGTTTATTAGGAGCTTTCATAGGAGAAACTGTCATTTGGAACATCGACTCGTCATACTCTTTGTCCATTTCTTCAAGGATCCCGCCTTCATAAGAAATATGCCATAAATTCGCATCGGAAGAATATGGTTTTGCTTTTGTTACGGGAACAGGAATGCCTCTTTTCTTGGCATAATCTATTGCATCTTCTCTTGAACGCAGATCCCACTCTCTCCATGGAGCAATTATTTTAACATTCGGTATCAAAGCTTTAAAAGCAAGTTCAAATCTTACCTGATCATTGCCTTTACCGGTAGAGCCGTGGCATACAGCATCGGCCTTTTCTTTTTTAACTATTTCCGCGATCTTTTTTGCAATAACCGGTCTTGCAAGAGATGTACCTAAATAATATTTATTTTCATATAAAGCATCGGCTTTAACTGCAGGATAAATATAATCCGTTACAAACTCTTTTTTCGCATCAATTATATATGCTTTTGATGCTCCTGTTCTTTTTGCTTTTGCATTTAAACCTTTAAGCTCTTTACCCTGCCCGACATCAACGCAGCATGCTATAACTTCACATTTATAGGTTTCTTTTATCCAAGAAAGGATAATCGATGTATCAAGCCCGCCCGAATAAGCTACTACTACTTTTTTAATGTTTGCCATTTTAATGCTTCCTCCAAAATTTTTATAGTAAAATCTATATCATTTTTTGTTATTGTTAAAGGCGGTAAAAGCCTTAAAACCGTATTATGAGTACAATTTATTATCAAACCTTTACTTAAGCAATAAGAGACGATGTCCTTTCCTTCTATTTCAAGGTCAATTCCAATCATTAAACCTATTCCTCTTATTTCTTTTATAATGGAATATTTTTTCTTTAATCCGGATAATTTTGAATTCAAATATTTAGATTTTTCAAAAACTCCTTTTAAAAAATTCCCATCCATTTGTTTTAAAACAGATATAGCGGCGGCACATGATACGGGATTTCCGCCAAAAGTAGAACCGTGGTCGCCATAAGTGAATATTTCAGAACATTTTTTATTTGCTACCGTAGCACCCAAAGGAAGCCCGTTTGCAAGAGATTTTGCCAATGTAACGATATCAGGCTTTACTCCATAATGTTCAAAAGCATAAAATTTACCTGTACGCCCCATGCCGCATTGTATTTCATCAAATATCAAAAGAATATTATTTTTATCACAAACTTCCCTAAGCTCTTTAAGGAATTTCTTATCTGCAGGAGTTATTCCGCCTTCTCCCTGTATAGGCTCTATTATTATCGCTGCAGTATTATCATTAACAAGCCTTTTTACGGATACAATATCATTTATCTTTGCAAACACGAATTTTTCAGGTAAAGGCTTTAGATAATAGTGGAACTTTTCTTGTCCGGTAGCAGAAAGTGTCATTACCGTTCTGCCGTGGAAAGAATTATCAAATGCTATTATTTCATAGCGGTTCCCTTTTTTTGAAGGATGCATATAGCCCCATTTCTTGGCAAGTTTTATAGCACATTCATTGGCCTCTGCTCCTGAATTGGATATGAAAACTTTTCCGCCGGTAAATGTTCTTTTTACAAGCTCAGCCCCGAACTCAATCTGCGGAGGTGCATAGTATAAATTGGAAACATGAGCAAAAGAATCTAACTGTTTCTTTGCCGCTTTAATCACTTTTTCATTACAATGCCCTAAATTACATACACTTATACCTGCAAAAAAATCAAGATATTTTTTGCCTTTTTCGTCCCAGATAAACTGGTTTTTTGCCTTTTTTATAATAAGGTCATTGCGTTTATATGTGTGCATGAAATATTTATTTTCAGTTTGTTTAATATTCATTTTCTTAACCCTTTTTTATTACAGTTCCTTTAATATTTTTAATGCCCTTAATTCCGTCGGCTATCCAAACTTCTTTTACGCCTTTTTTAACAGATTGGCCGCATCCTTTTATTTTCGGTATCATTCCGCCTGTTATCGTTTCATCTTTTATTAAAGCATCAATTTCTTTTATTTTAATTTCTTTTATTGTTTTTTTACTTTTATCCAGAACTCCGGCGACATCTGTCAAGAAAACAAGTTTGTCGGCTTTAAATGCAACAGCTATTGCCGTAGCAAGCGTATCGGCATTGATATTTAGAACATTGCCCTTTTCATCAGAAGCTACAGATGCTATTACAGGAAGAAAGCCGGATTTCATTAAAACTTCTATAAGCTTTTTATTGACTTTTACAGGCTCCCCTACAAATCCCAAAGAGTTAATTCTCTTACATATAACACTTTTACCGTCTTTGCCCGATATTCCCACTGCATTTGCCCCGTTTTTTATAAGACCTGTAGTGATATTTCTATTGACCTTGCCGCTTAAAGCCATTTCAACCATTTCTAAAGTTTTATCATCGGTAAATCTAAGACCGTTCACAAATTTGCTTTCTATGGCAAACTTTTCAAGCAGTATTGCAATTTCAGGACCGCCGCCGTGTACAAGTATGATATTTTGTTTTTTAGAAATGCCGGCAAGCTCTTTAAGGAATTTTGACTGGGCTTTCGGATTCTTAGTTAAACTTCCCCCGAATTTCACTACTGTTAAAGCTTTCATTTTTGTTCTTCCTCTTCTTTATATTCCGAGAATTTACACTTCTTTTTAAAATCACAATTTTTACACTTTTCAGTAAGAGGATCAAAGTTCTCGGCTGTTATATTTTCCGCTGTTTCAAGAGCGGTATTTATTGCATCTGCTATCATTTTTGGAGTTCTTTTTGTATAGATCTTTTTATTCGGCGACAAAAAATAAACTGATATCAAGTCAGGATTTAATGAAAATACATTTTTACAAGCATAGGCATAAAAGCTGAGCTGCAGATCATTGTCTACTTCTTCCTGAGACCAGGCTTTTATATGTGTCTTATAATCCATCACTTCATATTTTCCGTCAGGATGTTTGTCTATTCTGTCAATAATCCCGACAAATCTGTATTTACCTATATTTGCATCAAAAGATTTTTCTGTATACAGAATTTCTGTATTTGAATTCTTAAAAGATTCAAAATAAACTTCAAACATATTTTTGCCGCGATGATAATATTCAAAACTCTGTTGCGGATCTGTAAAACCTTCATTTTTCCAGCTTTCATCATAGGCTTCAAGCAATTGTTCGAAATCCTTGCCTTGTTTTGAATGGTAAACTTCCAAAGTTTTATGAATAGTCTGACCGAAAACTATATCAGCATTCAAAGGTATATGTTTATTATCAACATAGATAAGCTTATATTTATACGGGCAAAATAAATAGGTGTTTATCCTGGAATAACTTATTTTAAAATCTTCTTTAGTAAAACCGAAATTCATTTTGCCCGCCTATAAAAAGAAATTACCGTATCACCATACTTTTCTGTTCTAAACATCTCAAGTCCGGCGACATTTGCTACGGGCTCTTTAATATGTTTTTGCGCTATAACTATTGAATCTTCTTTTAAGATGTCGTATCTTACAATATTTTTCAAAGTGGGATGTGTAAGAGCTAATGCTTTTTTATCAGTATCTTTGTATGGAGGACCCAAAAATACTATATCATATTTACCGATAAGCATTTCAAAATCTTTAATTACATTACATTTTATTATTCTTGCTCTGTCATTATAACCGAGCATTTCAATATTATGCTTGATAAGTTTTAAAGAAACAGGGCTGAGCTCTGCAAAAACGGCACTTTCAGCTCCTCTGGAAAGAGCTTCTATTCCAACCTGTCCGACGCCTGCATACAGATCTATGAACTTTGAACCCGGAACCTTAAACTGAATGATATCAAAAATAGATTTTTTCATTCTGCCAAGCATAGGGCGGATAGATAAATCATCTTGCGGTAAGGTTTTGAGAATTCTTCCGCGAGCCTCTCCTGCTAAAACTTTTAATGTCACTTATTATTCTCCAAAAACCTGTACAAAGACCTTTCTATTTCTTGGTCTATTGTCAAAATCTACTAAGATTATTTGCTGCCATGTGCCAAGCAGCAAAGATTTTGAAGTTATTGGAATAGTTTTGGATGTGCCTACTATTGATGAGCGGATATGAGAAAAACCATTGCCGTCATGCCATTTTTCATCATGAGCATAATCTCCGTTCTCAGGAGCTATGATCTCTAAAGCTTTACGGAAATCGGCAACTAAGCCAGGCTCAAATTCAAGAGTTGCTATACCTGATGTTGAACTGGATACTGCAACTGTAACCAAGCCGTTATAAACCCCCGAGCGGGCAACAATGCGTTTAACATCATCTGTAATATCAAGGATATCGGTAAAACCTTTAGTATCTCGATTAATATACTCGGAGTAAATCATTGTATTTCCTTTCAACTTTGCTTGATTAAGATTTAGATTTATATTTAAATTCTTATGATTTTTAAATGTGGAGCTAAGGGGGATTGAACCCCTGTTCCGGGGCGCTCACGTCTCGCGCCCGCCGCAAGACATGTGCTCCTTATTCGTCGCACTGCGGCCCTCTTGCAGCAAGAGGTCGGCTTATTATTAAGTACTTATATTCCAAAACACCGCTAATTCTCTAATATGGAGCTAAGGGGGATTGAACCCCTGACCTCTTGCATGCCATGCAAGCGCTCTCCCAGCTGAGCTATAGCCCCTTAAAATTGAAAATAAGTATATCTTATTATAGCAATATTGTCAAACTGATTTTATCTGTAAAAATGAATAAGTTTTGCACTTCCTACACTTTTGCAAACAAATTACAAATAAAAAAAGCAAAGACTTTTTTGTCTTTGCTTTTTTTATTTATATCTTATTTTATGCTGTTGTATTTTTATGTTTAAGCACAGTTCCTTCCGCCATATATATTACATCTTCGCATATATTTGTAGAAAGGTCAGCTATTCTTTCAAGATTGGAAGCTATATTTATAAGCTTCAATGCTGTTGCCGTGGATTTCGGATTTTTTTCAATTAAACCTGACAATTCATCTATTATTTGTGTTTTTAAAGTATCGATCTGACTGTCATTTTCTAAAACATTCTTAGCAAGTTCAATATCTTCATTTACAAAAGATTTTATAGCATCTTCTATCATTTGAACTGTAAGAGAGTTCATTTTAGGCATATCTATAAAAGGTTTTATAAATGGGCGTGAAATCAAAAATAATCCGTTTTGAGCAATATTTACGGCATGGTCTGCCATTCTTTCCAGATCATTGCTCATCTTTATTGCACTTATAACCACTCTTAGATTTTTCGCTACCGGCTGATACTGTGCAATATAGCTTATACATATTTCATCAAAATCTATTTCATATTTATTGGCAACATGCTCATCATTGGATATAACATCATGCAATAAAACCTCTTTCCTTTCTAAAATGCCTTCCATGCTTTTGATCACCATTTTCTCAACATGTTCGGCATAGTTAATAATTCCTTTTTTTAAGAAGACCGCTTTTTCACTAAACATTTTATTCCTCGCTTAAATATTATCCAAATTTTCCTGATAAATATTCTTCTGTTTTTTTCTCTTTCGGTACGGTAAAAATTTTATCTGTCGGCGCAAACTCTATAAGTTCGCCGAGATACATAAAAGCAGTATAATCTGAAACTCTTGCCGCCTGCTGCATATTATGAGTAACAATTGCAATAGTATAATTTTCTCTTAATTGAAGGATCAACTCCTCAATTTTATTTGTTGATATCGGGTCAAGACTGGCACAAGGTTCGTCAAAAAGAATTACTTCAGGCGCAACGGCAAGACATCTTGCTATACAAAGTCTTTGCTGCTGTCCTCCGGAAAGTTTTAAAGCATTATCATGAAGTCTGTCTTTAACTTCATTCCACAATGCAGCTTTCTTAAGAGATTCTTCAACTATAGCTGCAATTTTCTTTTTATTTTTTTCTCCATTGATCTCAAGACCATATGATATATTTTGAAAAATTGTTTTAGGGAAAGGATTCGGCTTTTGGAACACCATTCCTATTTTTCTTCTTATTCCTACAGTATCAACACTTTTATCTAAAATATTCTCGCCGTCAAAAATAATTTTACCCTCAACTCTTGTATTGGGCACCAATTCATTCATTTTATTAAGCAATCTTATAAAAGTTGATTTACCGCAGCCTGAAGGACCTATAAATGCAGTAACTTTATTTTTATGAATATCAATACTCAGATCTTTTATAGCATGATGAGATCCATAGTAAAAATTGATATTTTCAGCTTTTATACTTATATTTTCGTCAGCTAACATATGAACTCCTATATTTATTTCTTAATATTATCGCTATGGCGGATACAAGTAAAACTATAACTAAAAGTATCAAAGCACATCCATAAGCAATGATAACCTGCTGTTCCGGTCTTGTTCCTTCAGTCATAAGTGCATATATATGATATGGCAATGCCATAACTTCTGAAAAAATAGAATCGGGAAAACCTCTTTTATAAAATGTTGCCGCTGTAAAAAGAATAGGTGCTGTTTCTCCGGCCGCTCTTCCTATACTTAAAATAACTCCTGTCATTATTCCGGGGATCGATGCCGGTATAACAGTTTTTTTAATCGTCTGCCACTGTGTTGCTCCAAGAGCAAGAGAAGCTTCTCTAGTTGACATAGGAACTGCCATTAAAGCTTCTTGTGAAGCAGATATTATGCTGGGCAATATCAATATGCCCAAAGTTAAACTTCCTGATAGAATCGATACGCCAAAACCAAAAAATTTTACAAAGACCGCAAGTCCGAAAAGTCCGAAAACAACTGAAGGAACTCCGGCAAGATTGTTTATACTCATTCTTATTATATTTACAATAAACCCTTTAGGGCTGTATTCATTAAGATATATAGCACATGCAAGTCCAAGCGGCAATGCAAATATAATTGCACCTAAAGTAAGATAAAAAGTTCCAAGTATTGCAGGTGCAACTCCGCCTGCCGTCATACCTTTTCTAGGAACTGAAGTTAAAAATTCCCAAGAAATTGCTCCCAATCCTCTTGAGGTTATAAAATAAACTATACTTATAAGAAATAATACGGTTATTATCATACTAAGGACCAATAAAAAGAAACCGATTTTTTCAATAAATTTACTTTTCATCTGTCTAATCCTAATTTTATTCTATACTTTCTGCTTATTATTTCAGCTATCACATTAAAAACCAAAGTTATAAGAAAAAGTATTAATCCTATAGCAAAAAGCGAATGATAATGAATACTTCCCACCGCAGCTTCACCCATTTCAGCGGCAATAGTAGAAGTCATCGGCCTTACCGGATCAAAAAATGATTTTGGAATGACCGCCGCACCGCCTGAAACCATAAGAACTGTCATTGTTTCACCGACAATTCTGCTCATACCTAAAATAACTGAAGTAGATATTCCTGATGCCGCAGCAGGTATTGTAACTTGTGTTAAAGTCTGCCATCTGTTCGCACCTAAAGCATATGAGGCTTCTTTAAAGCTTTTAGGAACAAAACTCAATGCATCTTCTGAAATACTTGCAACTGTCGGTATAGCCATAACTCCAAGTACAAGACTTGCAGTAAGAGCACATAATCCCGTAGGGATATTAAAAATTTTCTGTAATGCAGGTGCAACAACCAGCATACCGAAAAAACCATAAACTATGGAAGGTATAGCTGCAAGAATTTCTATAGCCGGCTTTAATATCTGTTTTTGTTTAAATGAAGCAAGTTCATTAATATATAAAGCTGTTCCTATACCTAAAGGCACACATACAACCATTGCCCCGACGGTAACCCATAAAGAGCCCATTATAAGAGGAAGAATTCCAAACTCCGGCGGCTCATGAGTAGGATACCATTCTTTGCCGAATATAAAGTCAAATACTTTTATTTCATAAATAACAGGAATACTCTCTTTGAATAAGACAACAACTATTCCTATCAAAAAAAGTAAAGAAGCAAACGCAAATAAAGTAAATAACAGTTTTATTGTTTTTTCTTTTATACTATACATTGAAAATCCATTGCCTTTACTAAATATAAGAAGGCGGCATAAAATATTACCGCCTTCTTATATAATATTTAACTTATTATTTCAATCCTACAAAACCTTCTTCATTAACTATATACTGTCCATCTTCACTCAAAACAAAGTCTATATATGCTTTTACTTCGCCTTTAGGCGCACCGTTTGTATACATATACAATGGTCTTGAATAAGGATATGCTCCGGTCAATACATTTTTTGTGTTTGCATCAACACCGTCTATGCTGACAGCTTTTACTGAAGAGCTCAAATATCCTATTCCTACATATCCTATTGCTCCGGGAGTTTTTGCAATTGTTGTAGCTATTGCCTGATTAGATGCCTGCATCAATGCTCCTGAAACAACTTTTTGTTTATTCAATGCGAGCTCTGAAAAAGTTTCAAAAGTTCCGCTTGCGCTGTCTCTTGAAACAACAACTATTTTTTCATTATCGCCGCCAACCTGTGACCAATTAGTTACTTTTCCAGTGTAAATATCTGCTACCTGTTTTTTTGAAAGTTTAGAAACAGGATTGTCAGGATTTACGATAACTGCAATTCCGTCCATAGCAACTACATGAGCTTTAGGCTGAACTTTTTTAGAAGCTGCATTTTTAAGTTCAGAGTCTTTTATTGCTCTTGATGCATTTGCTATATCGCATGTTCCTGAGATAAGTGAGTTGATACCTACTCCTGAACCGCCGCCTCTTACAGTAAGATCTGCAGACGGATTAGCATCCATATACTCTTCTGCCGCTCTCTGAGCGATAGGAAGAAGTGTTGTTGAACCTTCTATAATAACTTTTTCAGCAAAAACGCCGCTTACACAAAACATCATCGCTAAAGCTATAACTGACAACTTTTTCATTTTTATCTCCTTTTTTATTGTTTATTTTTCTTATTCTATTTCTTAGAACTTATATGAAATATCAAACTGTGCTAAGCTTTTCGGATCCTTATTAGAACCATTGATCTTTTCCATTGAATAATAATCAAATCCGAAAGACAAGCTCTTTGTTATACCAAGTGTCAATATGACTTCATATCCTTGGCTATTGCCTTTACCGCCATAAGCGTCGGAATCTCCAAGACCTGCAGGAATTGCATTGGCTTCAAGATATCTGTTCATGACTTTTACCTGCCAAGTACCAAGTTCAGCTATTTTCTTGCTTCCAAACTGAACTCCGAATGCTTTTCCTTCAAGATCTTTTTCATAAACAGAGTCTTCGGTATTTTTTACAAAATCTCCAAATACTGATACCATAAGATCGCCTAAAATATTTTCCATTTTCAACTCAATGCTTGGATTTATGCATCTGAAATCAGTCGAATTATTATCCATATAGCCGGCTTCATTACTTTTTACATCTCTGTCTTTCAGATTAAACTGCTGATATGCCAAACCTGCTTTTGCACTGAAATTACCTGATTTAAAAGATAATCCCGGCTGAACTATATAGACATCAGGCATAAGCAATTCTTTTCTTCCTTCACCTAATGTATACCATCCGGCATTGGCAAATATGCTGACTCCGCCATCAAGCTTTTTATTATAGTTCAATGCTATACCGTCAGGATTTATATCGCCGTCCCATACTAAATCTGTAGCATTCCAAACTTGTGATTTACCTTTAACTTTTCCTGCACTTATTGTGAAATTGGGAATACCTTTATATTGTAAGTATGCATAATCTATAAATACCGGTACCTTGTTGAAGGACTGATAAGTATGATTTGTTGAAGTAGGACTTTTATCTCCAATTCCTTTAGTAGCATCTGCAGATCCTCCTGCCATTGCACCGCTTGCAAGACCGAAAGCAGCCGTAACACTATCAAATATTCCTGCTTCTACACCTAAACGAACTCTCATTCTTTCTCTGTTTCTTGTTTTGTTGCTGCCGCCCCAATCCATTTGATGTCTTAATCTGATGTCGCCTTTTACTGTCATACTCTGCACCCATTTCGGAAGCAAAGGATTTGTTCCGCTGAGTGACTGCTGACGCATTTCTTCTTTTGTTTCTGTTATGATCTGTTGTGCTTCACCATATGTGATCACACCTTTTTCGGCAAGGACAGTTGCAAGTTTATCAACTTCTCCTGCAAAAACTCCGCTGCTCAAAAACAATACTGCTGCTAATGTAGCTGCTACTTTTTTAAGTCTCATTCTCTATTTCTCCTTTTTCTTTCTTACGGCATTTTGCCGTTATTTTTGTACATCTCTGCAGAGATATTACAAAACATAAATTAAGGAGGAATAAAGAATTTGTTAGTTTTGTGTTAACAAGATTTATAAAAAAAAGTCCGGCATTTATAAATGATTATAAATGCCGGAACTATTTATACATTAATATAGTTTGTTATTTATACATATACTACTTTATAGGAAGCTTAATATAGAATATACTTCCTTTCCCTTCAGTACTTTCAACGAATATCTTACCATTATGTATATGTACTATATGCTTTACTATAGAAAGGCCTAAGCCTGTGCCGCCGGTCTTTTTAGATCTTGACTTATCAACAACATAGAATCTTTCAAAAAGGCGGGCAATATGTTTTTGAGGAATACCTATTCCTGTATCGGATACGGATATCTCTACAAAATCGCCTGATTTATCATTTAACGCTTTAATTATTATCTCGCCTTTTTCCGTATATCTCACAGCATTATCCACAAGGTTGATAAGCAGCTGCTCTATATTTAATTCATTTGCATAAACAGTTTTAAGGCCGTCTTCTATATGTGTTTTTATTTCAATATCTTTGCCTGATATTTTTTTTCTGTAAAAATCAGCCGTATTATTTATTATTTTTTGTAATTGGATATCTTTCTTTTCAATTTCAGGGGTATTTTCAAAATATGACAGCGAAAGCAGATCGTTTACTATATTTGATAAGCGCTGTGACTGCTTTTTGATTATTTCAATATATCTTTTGCTTTCTTCCGGACTGTTTTCCTGTTCAAGAGTTTCAACAAAACCGGCTATTGCAGTTATAGGTGTTTTTAATTCATGCGATGCATTTGAAATAAAATCCTTTTTAAAATTCTCTAAGTTTTTTACTCCGGTTATATCTTTAACGGATATAACGAACTTATCTTCGCTTTTAACTTCTGAGATCGTATATTCTAAAACTTTTTTATCAAATTCCGTTTCAGCTATAATAAAACTTTCTTTTATATCCTTTATTTTTTCAAGATTTGCCTCTAATGTTCTATCTCTAAAATACTCCCATAAAAATCTTCCTTCCGCCGCGTCCGTAAATATATTTTTAAACTGCTTATTAAAAAGAATAGTTTTATAATCTTTGTCTACAAGAACTATACCGTTTGAAACTGAAGTTAAAACTTTATCAAGCATTTCCTTGCTTTCACTTACTTCCTTAAAGAGCTTTTCTATTTCTTCGGACATTTTATTAAATGATTCTGCAAGCTCGCCTATTTCATCATCACTCTCTACAAAAGCTTTAACTTTTAGATCTCCTTTTGACATTTTTAAAACGGCATCTTGCATAGCGTAAATTCCGGAAGTCATTTTCTTTGAAATAAAATATGCGGCAAAAAAGGAGATCAATATTACAAATATAAAGACTGCCGCGATATTTTTTAATGTCTGCATGGTAAAAATATTTATTTCGCTGACAGGCATACTAAGCCTTAAAACTCCATATAGAACCCCGTCACTTTCAACAGGAACTGCCATATAAAGCATTTCTCCCTCAAAAGTAGAGCTATACCTTATAGTTTTGCCTGATGCCGCACCTGCAAGCACTTCGCTTATTTCTTTTCTGTTTGCATGATTTGGCATTGTTGAATGATCATATTGCGAATCATATAAGACTTTTCCGGAAGCGTCCACAAGCGTTATTCTGCTGTTTAAATTCTCTGCCATACTGTTAAAAGAAGAATAGAGACTTTCTTCAGCACCGCTTATAAAAAAATCAGCGGTAAAAGGCATTATTGCTGCAGCTTTTGTATTAAGCTCCTGAGTAAAAAAACCTATATTTGCAGATCTTATATATGATCTTGCAGTTATAAAAAAGATCACTGACAAAAGCAGTGAACTGATGATAAAGAAAGAAAATAATTTTTTAAAAAAGCCGGTCTTATTCTTCATATTTATATCCTACACCTCTGATATTTTTTATTGAACTTCCGTTTTTCCCTAATTTTTCTCTAAGATTTTTAATATGGACATCAACTGTTCTGTCAATTACAAGTTTATCATCTCCCCATAAATAATCCAATATTGTTTCCCTGGAGAAGACGCTTCCCGGCTTTGAAATCAAAAGTTCCAATATTTTAAATTCGCTTGTTGTAAGTTCAACTTTCTGTCCGTCTGAAAAAACATTAAACTTTTCCTTATCGATTACTATGCGGGAAGTTTGTGCATCTTTTTCAGGCATTGTATTCGGTGCAGGTTGAACCCTTCTTAAAACCACTTTAACTCTTGCCAATAATTCTTTTACTGAAAAAGGCTTTGTTATATAATCATCGGCACCGAGCTCCAAACCTATTATTTTATCGCTTTCATCCGACTTGGCGCTTAAAAAAATGATAGGTATATCGGCTGTTTCAGGATCGCTTTTAATATACTTTGACACTTCAAGCCCGTCCATCTCCGGCATCATTATATCCAAAATTATAAGATCAGGCTTTTTTTTGCGTAATGCTTTTGTAAAAGCCAAAGAACTTGTAAAAGATTTAACCTTAAAAAAATTCTTTTTAAGATTAACCTCTACAAGTTCCAATATATCTTCTTCATCATCAACGATATATATTAATTTGTTCATATACTTGTTCATATACTAATAATAGCATATTTATTATTTATTGAATATCTTTTTAAAAAAATTGTCGCTCTGATACTGCTCATCTTTAGGGATCTCTCCCATAGCTTTTGCATATTCAAAGAGAGCTTTTTTCTGATTATCGTTCATAGATTTCGGAACATCTACATTTACTTTCACATAAAGATCGCCCCTTCTTTTTGTGCCAAGCCTTGGGAAACCCTGCTCTTTAACCCTAAGCGTCGTCCCCGGCTGGGTACCTGAAGGTATTTTTACTTTGACATTACCTTCTACAACGGGCACATCAAATTCCATACCCATAGCGGCTTGTGAAAAAGTGATCGATATATTCGTATATAGATCATCACCCTTTCTCGTAAAATCCTTGCTGTATTTCATGTGCACGACGACATATAGATCGCCGGCAGGAGCGCCGTTTGAACCGGCATTACCGGAACCCGCAACTTTCAAAGATGTACCTTCGTCAACTCCGGGCGGGATCCTTACTTTTATGGTCTTTCTCTTTTTTACAGTTCCTTCACCTTTACATTCTTGACACGGATTATCTATAACCGTTCCTTTTCCTTTACATTGAGGACATTCCTGATTGAATGAAAAGAAACCCTGTGAATATCTGACCTGTCCTGAACCTTTACACTGTGTGCACTGTTTCGGTTTAGCATTATCTTTTGCACCGCTGCCGTTACAAGTACCGCATTTTTCAAGTTTCGGGACTTCTATCGATATTTCGGTTCCTTTCATTACATCAAGAAAAGAAACATCGACATCAACACGCAAATCGGCACCTCTGTGATGAGTAGTTCTCGTACCGCCTCTTCTGCCGCCTCCGCCGAAAATGTCGCCGAAAATGTCGCCGAAAATATCGCCCATATCGCCGGAATACTGTGTATATCCACCGGCTCCGCCGAAAGGATTTCCGCCTCCGAAAGGATTTCCTCCTCCCATAGCATCATGCCCGAATGTATCATACTGCTGTTTTTTCTGGGCATCCGACAATACTTCATAGGCTTCATTTATCTCTTTAAACTTCTCTTCAGCCTCTTTATTGCCCTGATTTTTATCAGGATGATATTTTAATGCCAGCTTTCTATAAGCCGACTTAATTTCAGATTCGCTTGCAGTTTTTGCTACTCCAAGAACTTCATAATAATCACGCTTTGCCATTTTTCTTTTCCTTAATATATCTATATCTTTTATATCTTTATCGTTTAGTATTATATAAAAAACAAAATTTATTTGTTTCAAATTTCATTTGTTAGAAATTTTATTTGTTAAAAAAATAAAACCCACACTATATAAACGCTTATCCAAATACATATTATAAGTTTTAACCCCATTCCGGTCATAAAACCTGCAAAAGCGCCGAAAGCCGCTTTAAGCGAATGTTCTGTATTTTTCCCTGCTATCATCTCTCCGGCGAAAGCACCTAAAAATGGTCCTAAGAAAATCCCTATCGGAAGAAAGAACATACCGAGAACTGCACCTATAATAGAACCCCAAACACCCGCCTTTGTTCCGCCAAACATTTTTGTACCCAATGCAGGTATCATATAATCTAAAATAACGGATATGATGACAATTACTGCAAATATGCCTATCCATACCCAAGAAATCTCTGTACCGTAACTTGTAAATTTAAATAATAATAAAGCAATAAGAGCAAGCGGCGTCCCCGGCAACCCCGGCACCACACACCCTATAAAAGCAATCATTAAGCACAATATAGCAAAAACTATTAACGCTGATTCCATGTTTTAGTTTTCCTACAAAGTTGAATTGCCTCTGGGACAATTATATCTATATGTTCTGGTAGTTCTGGAGCATCAATATCCCATATAAAACGAAATTCTTGCTGATTTTCATAAATATCTTTTTTCCTAAAAAAAACTTCTGTACCAGCCGCTACTGAAGTTAAATATGTTAAAAGCTCATGATTATATGCATTTCTCTCTTTATCAAATACATAATCCATAGCTTCAAAATACTGTTTTGGGAGATTGTGAGTTTTTATAGTTCTATCTGGCATGTATCGACATGGACCCAATCTAACGTTCAGAACATCTTGAAGTTTATTTGCAATAATTTGTGCAAAGGCAAATGGTTTTTCTATTACAAAACAAGAATTCACATTAAACGCTTTTGCTAAATCTTCACTATTTTTAAGACTAGCACACAGTACATAACTATTAATTCCAAGACCTATTTCACTTTTGAAAGCACGACATGTATCCTCATCACGAACTTCAACAACACAGTAGCCCTCATCAACATCTCGCTGTTGATCATTTTCATGGATATAAAATTTTTTAAAAGTACTTAATCGTAATTTCCCGCTTGAAAAAAACTCATCAATATATTTTTCATCTAAATACCTATAAACAGGAGGATAGTAAGTTTCAATTCCTAGAATTCTATCAAGTAATCTTACTCGTGATTTCTCACTTTCTGTTAAAGATTCTACTACTTCTTCGCTTATCAATATACCGTACTCATTGGTATTAAAATCATACTTATGAATACCTTTTACATATTGCGGATGTATCTCTCGTAATTCTAGAGCTCTCTCTTTTGCTTTTTCTCCAGTAAAATAGCCCATTACGACTAAGGAAGGTTGTTTTACCCAAGGCTTTTTTAAAAATCCTTTTCCTTTATGATCTTTTCCATATTCTAATTCGTCTAGTTTATCTTGTGTCGTCTTTTTAACGATTTCCCAATCTGAAATAATGTTTTCCTCTGTTTCTTTTAAAACATTCACCCATTTAAATCCACCTTCAATTTTATAAGTAGGATAAGGTTGAGATATTAGACGTTTATATCCATCTTTTTTTGTCTCCGACCATATTAGTCCATCGCCCGTTGCATTAATTTTACAAAACATATCTTGTCCTTAAAGTTTATCTTTAGACTCTCATAAAATTATTAGATTTTGTGTCCTTAGCGACTAAGTATTTTGAGTTTAGACGAGGCTTGCCGCACCATTTTTGTGCTGTTGCCTTAGTCTTTAGCACGAAGTACTAATCTTTCCGTCTTTTTTTATTTTTCAGTTGTCGTTAAAGGCTGAAAGCTTTGAGGCGAGACGAAGAAAAATAAGAACGCGGTGTACGAAAGTGAGAACGGTACATAAGTTTTTATTTTTCAAAGTCGTAGCCCAAAGCTTTCAGTCGCTATAAACTATTTCTTATCTTCTTCGACAACTTCCGCATCCACCACCTGCTCCCCTTCACTGCCCTGCTGTGCCTCCGCCTGTCCGGCATCGGTGGCATCAGCACCTTGTGCTCCTTGAGCTCCCTGCACTCCCTGAGCCTGCGATGCCTTATAAACAGCTTCTGCAAGTTTATGAGAAGTATTGGTTAATGCTTCTTTTGCCGCTTTTATCTTTTCTATCTCAGAACCTTTTAAAGCTTCTTTAGCTTCATTGAGTGCTCTTTCAATATCAAGTCTTTCTTCCGAAGAAACTTTATCGCCGTGTTCTTTAAGGCTCTTTTCAACGGAATATACTAAATTGTCAGTTTCATTTCTTACTTCAATTACTTCTTTATTCTTTGCATCTTCAGCCGCATATTGCTCGGCTTCTTTTACATATTTATCAATATCGTCCTTAGAGAGTTTTGTAGAAGAAGTGATCTTAATTGACTGCTCTTTTCCTGTTCCCTTATCTTTAGCGGAAACATTGAGAATACCGTTTGCGTCTATATCAAAAGTAACTTCTATCTGTGGAACGCCCCTTGGCGCAGGCGGTATACCATCGAGCATAAATCTTCCAAGAGACAGATTATCTTTTGCCATAGGTCTTTCACCCTGCAAAACATTTATCTCAACGCTGGGCTGATTATCTGCCGCTGTTGAAAATATCTGCGAGCGTTTTGCCGGAACTGTAGTATTCCTGTCTATAAGAGGTGTTCTGACGCCGCCCATAGTTTCAAGCCCGAGTGTCAAAGGAGTTACGTCTAAAAGAAGAATATCTTTTACATCTCCGGTCAAAACAGCCGCCTGAACAGCCGCCCCGAAAGATACACACTCCATAGGATCTATACCGCGTTCAACTTTTTTGCCTACATGCTTTTCAACAAATTGCTGAACTATAGGCATTCTTGTAGGACCGCCGACAAGAATTATTTTCGTTATATCATTTACTGAAAGTTTTGCATCTGAGATTGCATTATCAATTGAAGTTTTGCATCTTTCAACAATAGGTCTTACAAGATTTTCAAGTGTTGCTCTTGTAAGTTTCATGGTTAAATGTTTAGGACCTGATGCATCTGCCGTAATAAACGGAAGATTTATATCGGTTTCCAAAACATTTGAAAGTTCTATTTTTGCTTTTTCTGCCGCTTCCTGTAAACGCTGAGTTGCCATTTTGTCATTTCTTAGATCTACGCCGTCAGTTTTTTTGAACTCTTCGGCTATATAGTCTATCAAAGCTTTATCCATATCGGTTCCGCCGAGCTGTGTATCGCCTGAAGTTGAAAGAACTTCAAAAGTACCTTCAGCACCCATTTCCATTATGGTAACATCAAGCGTTCCGCCTCCGAGGTCAAAAACCAATATTTTCTGTTCAGTACCAACTTTATCTATACCGAAAGCCAAAGATGCGGCAGTAGGCTCATTAACAAGCCTTACGACTTCAAGACCGGCTATTGCTCCGGCATCTTTTGTTGCCTGTCTTTGATTGTCATTAAAATAAGCAGGAACTGTTATAACGGCTTTCTCTATCTTTTCGCCTAAATAAGCTTCAGCATCTTTTTTAATTTTTTGCAGAACAAATGCAGAAAGCTGTTGAGGCGTAAAATCTTTGCCATTAATATTGTATTTAAAGTCAGTACCCATTTTTCTTTTAAAAGCACTTACTGTTCCCGTAGGATTTGTTACAGCCTGTCTTCTTGCCGGCTCGCCGACTAAAAGTTGTCCGTCTTTTGTGAAAGCCACATAAGAAGGGAATGCTTTTCCGCCGAGTGTTGTTCCTTCTGCGGAAGGGATAAGCGTAGTTTTACCGCCTTCCATAACCGCCGCTGCTGAATTTGATGTTCCTAAATCAATTCCAATAATCTTTGCCATACCATTTCTCCTTTTATATCTTTATATTTTTTATTTTATTTCTGTCCGCCGCTGCAACAATTGCGGATTTTTCTGCTTTTTTCATTCTTCTTCTGTAATTGTATTTTTTGCAACTTTAACTTTTACAGGTCTTATAAGTTTACCGTTCATCTTATAACCTTTTTGATAAACTTCCAAAACTGTTCCGTCTTCTTCTTCACTGTCAACACAATCTAAAGCTTCACAAATATTTGGATCGAATTTCTCGACTGATATCTCTTCAACACCTTCCTCTTTAAGCATTTTTGAAAATTCTTTATTTATCATTTCAAGTCCGACAACAATACTTTCTATATTATTGCCGTTCTTAGCACTTTTTAATGCCTGCTGTAAAACATCGTTTATAGCAATTTGTTTTAAAAGTATCTTTTCTTTACCCCACTCTAAATAATCTTTCTTTTCCTTTTCTGAACGCCTCCTAAAATTCTCAAAATCAGCTTTGAGCCTTAAAAGCTGGTCATAATAATTCTCCGCTTCTTTCTTTTTGTCTTCAAAAGACTGCCTTAAAATTTCCAATTCCGACAATTTTGCATCGCGGGCAATTGCATCACAATCATAGTTCTGTTCTTTCATAGTATCTTTCTCTGCCAACTTAGCCTCCGTTCTTCTTAAAAATTTCATTTAACATTTTTGATACGCCTTTTACCAAAGACATCATTCTGTCATATTCCATTCGCTTTGGGCCGATAATACCTAAAACACCGACAGCTTTTTCCCCGTCTTTATAAACAGTACTTATCATACTGAGGTCTTTTAATTCTTCTATGATATTTTCAGAGCCTATTGTTACATTTATGCCGTTAGTGTGAAAATCGCTGCTTATCACCTCAATAAGCTTCTCTTTGTCCTCATTTAATTTTATAAGAGATCTTATCGGTTCAAAATCATTAAAATCAGGCATTGTTATAGCATTTGATGTGCCGTCTATATAAATATCATCCTGAATACCAAAGAACAAAGCACCTATCTGTTCAGCTATTCTGTACATACTTTCTTCATTCTGTCTAAACTCTCTTATCTCATCGGATATTCTGCTGTTTGCTTCAGCCAGAGAAACACCCCTGAGTTTATCGTTTAAAAAATTCCTTAACCTTGTCAGCTCACTTGAAGTAAGCGTGGCTTCCACTTTTTTATGTTTTACCATACCTGTATGCGTTAAAAGAACAACTAAAAGCTGTTCCGGCGCCATCTGTACAAGTTCAATATTCTTTATCTCATTGTATTGAACTTTCGGCGCAAGCACAAAACCCGTATACCTTGAAAGACCTGACAGTATTCTGGATGTTTCAGAAAGAAGAGTTTCTATTTCTCTGTGCTTTTGCACATACTCTTTTTTAACCCTCTCTTCTTCTTCAATCGCAAATTGCTGCAGCTGCACAAGAGAATCAACATAAGCTCTATATCCCTTATCTGTCGGCACCCTCCCGGCTGAAGTATGCGGCTGCATCAAAAATCCTTCATTTTCAAGTTCAGCCATCAGATTTCTTACAGTAGCCGGCGACAGTTTAATGCCGTATTCTTTTATCAATACATTAGAGCCGACAGGTTTAGCTGTCTTAATATAATGGTGTATTACGGCACTTAGTATCTTAGATTTTCTTTCTTTCATAACTTCCAAGGCTACTTGTCGCATTCTATCCCCTTATATTATTTTAGTAATATGCATATTAAGTGATTAGCACTCACACATCACAAGTGCTATTTTACCACTAAATATAATTAAATGTCAAGAACTTTTTTAGCAATTAAAATGCGCCAGCGCTAATTTAGGCTGACGCATTGATTTTATTATGTTTTATAATCTTAATAAATGTTAGAAATCTGCAAATCTCTTACCGAAATCCTCACATTCAGCACTATTGGGAATTTCATTTTGTATAAAACCGTCATCAATGAGATTTGCTCCGGCTGCTTTTGTTCTTTCCGCCCAATCTCTCATCCATTGTCCGTCTCCCCATCCATAAGAGCCGAAAAGTGCTACTTTTTTACCGCTAAGGGATTTTTCAATAGAACTGAAATAGGGTTCAAAAGATTCTTCTTCCAAAACTTCAGCACCCATTGACGGACAACCGAAAGCTACCTTGTCATAAGAATCTAATGACGCAGGAGCACTGCTTACTTCAAAAATATCTGCCACAATATTTTTAGATTTTAATCCTTTTTCAATAGATTCCGCCATAGACTTTGTATTACCTGTACCGCTCCAGTAAATAATAACTGTTTTACTCATAAAAACCTCCATTGTTATTGTTTTTTATATTAAAATTTTTAATAGAACCGCCATTTTCAAGGTGAATACGTAAACATTCTCTGCAATGCTTATATTTATCAAAACGTTTTTTGGACTTTTCTTCATCACCATAAACTTTCCACAATCCGCAATACTTATAATCCATCCCGCAATTATTAATAAAACCTAAAACATCTTCAGGCGGATAGCCTAAAAACAGACCAATCTCATGAGGAAAATCTTCAGTATTATTAAAACGGTACTCAAGTAATGAAAGATATGAATCTATTGAAAAGGACTCACTATAACCTAGTAAAGAAAGAGCATGCCGGACTTTTTCATTTAAGATCAACTTTTCCAGCATTTGCTGCTTATATACCATTATAAGAATACTCTTTTTCCGGTTTCTAAAAACTTTAATATCAAGCATATCATTCACTTCTTTTTTTAGACAAACCAAACATTCTATAGAAAAAACAGTAAACAGTGCGGCAGGCTTACACCCAAGTAATACAGGTGCACAATGATTTATTAGACTTCTGTTTACTATATAGTCAATATTTGATTTCATATTTTTTCCACAAGACAAACTTTTTTAGATTAATCTAACTTATGCGAATAGTACTAAATAAAGTTTTTTTTGTCAACAATAAAAAAAAGACCGGCAGCTTTTATTCTGCCGGTCTTTTAGGTTTATGTATTCAATTAATCTAAATACTCTTTTAAAGATTTACTTCTGGTAGGATGTCTTAACTTTCTTATTGCCTTTGCTTCTATTTGTCTTACTCTTTCTCTTGTTACACCGAATTTCTTACCGACTTCTTCCAAAGTGCTTGGATAACCGACCCCTATACCATATCTTAAACTTATAATTTCCGCCTCTCTAGGAGTTAAAGTATTTAGGACTTTTTGAAGTTCCAATTGAAGCCTGTATTGCTGTGTTTTGGCAATAGGACTTGGACTATGCTGATCTTCTATAAAATCCTCAAGCCTTGAATCTTCTTCTTCACCTATAGGTGTAGCCAAAGATACGGGCTCTTGCATCATTTTTAAAATTTTTCTTATTCTGTCGGTAGAAAGTCTTAATGCCTTTGAATATTCTTCAATAGTAGGTTCTCTGCCGATATCTTGCTGATATTTCTTTTTGACTTTAGTAAGTTTTGAAATAAGTTCCTTCATATGGACAGGAATTCTTATAGTTCTTGCCTGATCCGCTATAGCTCTGTTTATAGATTGTCTTATCCACCAAGTCGCATATGTGGAAAATTTAAAACCTCTTTTCCATTCGAACTTTTCAACTGCTTTTGAAAGCCCTAAATTTCCTTCCTGAATAAGGTCGGAAAGCTCAAGATTGCTTATACCTACATGCTTTTTGGCAATTGAAACAACAAGCCTGAAGTTAGCTTCGATCAGTTTCATTTTATCTCTGTGTATAACATCTTCAAGTTCTCTTATTTTTCTGTCAGTTTCTATCATTTCATCAGGAGTTATAACAAAACCAGCTTTAAGATTTGACTGTCTTGTTAGAAGAGCTTGAACTTTTTCAAGATTTTCTTCTGCATTTGAAACAGGAGAACCGGTCTGCTTTCTAAACTCTGCCGCCGTGATTTTCCCTGTTTGATATTTTTTAAATAAAGCTTTAACTTTTGCAGGAGGATTTTTATACTTCCTTTCAAACCTTCTCAGATCATCTCTTATTTCATTGAGTTTTTGTGCAGTTGTTTTTATTTTATTTATAAGCCTTTTGATCTTATCTTGATTAAGATTAAGGTCTATAATAAGATTAATCACTTCGGAACGCAGATATTTTACTTTCTTTTCATACTTTTCTTTTTCTTTTTTCGGCAAACTCTTCTTTTTTAGCTTATCTTCATAGGTTTTTATGCTTTTCTCTATTTTGTTTATCTTTTCTACGGTTTTTTTGATCTTTATACCCATACCCTTAAGCTGAGCCTGTGTTTTACGGCCCCTCGGCATAAGTTCTTTAGGCGTCATTTCCTGCTGGCTTATAAGAGTTTCCCAATTCCTTATTTCTTTTATTATAAGAGGTGATTCAAGAACTATGAGCTTAAGTTTTTTTTCATTTTCTCTTATATTTTTTGCCAGCTGGACTTCAACTTCACGTTCTAAAAGCGGAACTTTTGCCATTTCGCTGAGATACATTCTCACAGGATTGATATCTTCATCTTCACTTGCCACTTTAACGGACTGTTCAATTGCTTCTCCGTTATTTCTTTTAGCTTTATCGGAAAGATATTCCTTATTATCAACAACTTTAATGCCGAGATCTTCAAGCGTTACAAAAAAACTGTCGATCTTTTCAGGCACCATGGATTTATGAGGAATACTCTTATTTATCTCATCATAAGTCAGATATCCCTGCTCTTTTCCGATATCGATTAAACCTTGAAACAAATCTTTTTTTGCCATTTCATTTCCCCGACCCTTTTAATTGGGTAATTAATTTCTTATACTCGTTAATTTTCTTATTATCAGTTTCTATTTTTCCTTCTGTCATAAGAAGGATCTCTTTTTCAAGTTTCTGTTTTTTCTTCTCAAGCCTTTTAAACTCTATATCTTTCAATACGGTTTTAAACGCCTCATCAATATTTTTATATTCTATTGAATTAAGCGTAAGCGCCGTAAACCACTCTGCATCTTCTTTTGAAAGAGCGTTCACAATATCAGCATCGCTCATTCCTGAAATAATTAAACCGTAAACTTTAAGGCATCTGGCACCCGTAAAACAATCCTGTGAAACTCTCTCTGCAAAACTTCTGTCTGTCAAAATTATATTAAGCAGATTTTCTTCAAGAGACAAAGACAGTTTATCAGCGCCTCTATTAATAACGGGAATTTCCGCTGTTTTATTTTCATTCCCGTAATATTTCATTTTTGAACGTTTGGCTTTCTTAAACTCGCGCCATACTGCTTCTTCATCAACATTTATTTTTTGCGATATGCTTTTTATCCACTCTCTCTGCACTATTGCATTACCGGTCTTTGACACAAAATCAAGCAAAAAAGAAACTGCTTTCGCTTTTTCTTCAGGAGAATTATTCCCGATATTCACACAAGCCCTTTCTATCATAAAATCTATCGCACTTTTTGAGCTGTCTTTTAAAAGCAAAAGAAAACTGTCTTTGCCGTTTTCATTAAGATACTCATCAGCATCAACATTTTCCGGCAAAGCAGATATTGTCGTTTCTATGCTGTTTTCTACAAGTATTTCAAGCGCACGCTGAGCAGCTATTCTTCCTGCATCATCAGAATCAAACAAAAGCGTAACGCTGTCAGCATATCTTGCGATAAGCTTAGCATGTTTTGGCGTAAATGCTGTACCGAGCGATGCGACCGCTCCGGAAATGCCAAACTGCTGAGGAATCACAACATCCATATAACCTTCAAGAACTATCATTTTTCTTTCTTTTCTCAGCTCAGGAAGCGTCTGGAACAGCCCGTACAGATTTGATGATTTTGAATAAATAACAGTTTCCGGAGTATTTAGATATTTAGGGTTTTGATCCGAAAGCGTTCTGCCTCCAAATGCAATAACCCTTCCCTGTACATCAAATATAGGGAAAACCACTCTTTCGGACATATATTCAAAAAATGTCCCTCGTGCAGTTTTAGTTATTATTCCTGCCTTTGAAAGAACTTCCGTGGTATAACCTTTTTTTAAAGCTGATTGTATAAGCAAGCCTTTAGGTGCATACCCAAGCTTGAATTTTCTTATAGTATCCAGCGTTATTCCGCGTTTTTCAAGGTATTCCCTTGCAGACTTTGCTTGATTTCCTTCAAGCAAGTGTCTATGATAAAATTTAGCCGAAGTTTCTAAAATTTCAAATAGTTTTGTTTTTTCAGAAACTTTTACAATATCTTGTTTTGTTTCTTTTATTTCAATTCCGGCTTTCTCAGCCAATTTTTTAACCGATTCTATCCATGATACATTATCCATAAGCATCACGAACTTAAAAACATCCCCGGCTGCATTGCAGCCAAAGCATCTAAAAATGCCTTTTTCAGGGCTGACAATAAAAGACGGAGTTTTTTCATGATGGAAAGGACAGCAGGCTTTCCAATTGCGTCCGGCCCTTTTCAGGTCCGGCAGATACTCTCTTATTACCGATATTATGTCACTTGAGAGTCTGATTCTTTCAATTATATCTTCAGGTATTGCCATTTTTAATAAATTTAGAAATCGGATCCTTTACCTGTATCGTTAATCCTAATTCCTAACTGTCTCTCCTAAATCTTCTAAATCCGGAGCTTTCCACAAAATTAAGTTTGCCGTATTTTTTTTCAAGTTTATCAAAAAGCAAGTTAAGACCTAAATTATCAGATGAAATATGTCCGGCAAGAATTACATTCAATTTCTGCTTTTCCGCTTCCTTTACGGCATCAGGACTTAAATGCATACAGATCATTGTTCCGACTCCGGCAGTTGCAAGTTTTTCAAGCGACTCGACAGGTCCTTCCGTACCGCCTGTCATATCCACAAAAACTTTTCCGCATCTGGAATCATCATTACCTAAAAGTATCATAGGTGCATGTCCTATCTTTGAAGCGTGTATATATTCAGGCTGTTTCTTTAAAAAAGCCATAATATCTTTCAAATATCTGGGCTCCAATGCTTCTATTTCTTTTTGAAGATAAGATGCAACATGATTATCTGCAACACTGTGAGCTGTCATAAACGGTATTTCCAAAAGCTTTGCCGTATCGGAAACTCTTTCAGTATTGCGCGGCAAAACACTTCTTTGAACATCTTTCATTCTTGAGGAAACAAGTTTTTCCGTTATATTTACGGGAACACCCTGTTTATGAAGGATCCCTGTCTGCATACCTACAACACTATAGAATGTTGAATAGGCATATCCTTCAGGGTGATGTGCTATTACTAAATCGATCTTTTTTCCTGAATTTATAAGCTGTTTAGCAAGAAGAAGTTCTGGGGTTTCCATATCTATGCCGACCATAACCGTTTTAACTTCGGTTTCAGGATCTCCATTTATTATTCTTGAATCATAGTAAGGATTTGTAAGACTTTCTTTATCAAAATTTTCTTTTTTTTCATCTGATAAAGCTTCAAAATCCTCTTTACGCTTCAAAAGTTCAAGTTGAACTTCTGCTGCCCCTCTCGGGTCTGCATTTATTCCTTCTTTTACAAATAAATCATGGATCTGTTTTAATTTCATAATCCCTCAATAAAAAAGAGAGCTGCATTTGGACCAGCTTAAATACAACTCTCTTTAAATTTATACAATTTTATCGGCAGTATACTTATCTTGACCATCTGTTGTCTTTAAGCATTTTGCGACGGATCTTTCTTTTCGCTTCTGCAAGTTTTTCTTTTTTCAAAACACTTGGAGCTTTATAGAATTCGCGTTTTTTAATTTCTTGCATTATTCCGTTTCTTTCGCATTCTCTCTTAAAGCGCCTAATGGCTTCTTCGATAGATTCGCCTTCGCGTACTTTAACGTTTACCATAAAAGTAAAACACCACCTTTCTTAAAAAAAGCTTGATAAGAGGAAATACCCTCTATTTTATCCCGGAGGCCAGCCGAAAATCCTGCCGCCGAGTAAATGATAATGAATATGAAAAACAGTCTGACCGCCGTCAGGTCCGCAATTGTTTATTACTCTAAAACCGTTTTTCAGTTCAGGATACTGCGAGGCAAGTTTAGCCGCCACGCCCTGAATATGCCCTAAAACTTCTTCATCAGAATCAGATATATCTTTCAGACTGCTTATATGTTTTTTAGGGATTATTACAATATGCACCGGTGACTGGGGATTTATATCATTAAAAGCAAGAACCTTCTCATCTTCAAATACTTTTTGAGAAGGAATATCACCGCTGATTATTTTACAAAAAATGCAATTTTCTTCCATTACATACCCTTTCAAGGAATAGTACTGTAAATTGTACCAGATTATAATAAATATTTCAATATATATTATAATAAAAAGACAATTACGTATGATCAATTACGAATTATGAAACAATAAAACTATAAAAGTATGTTGATTGAACTTTCTTTTTATATGATAAAATATCTTTATGGAACAGTTTTTAAGAACGGAGCTTTTGCTCGGAAAAGAGAATATACAAAAATTACATAATGCAAAGATCACGGTAATAGGTCTTGGCGCTGTCGGAAGTTTTGCTGTAGAAGCACTTGCACGTTCGGGGATAGGAGAGTTTTTGCTTGTTGACAGCGATAAAATACAGATAACAAATATCAATAGACAGCTTTTTGCTCTGCATTCCACTTTAAACAGATTAAAAACGGATATTGCCAAAGAGCGTATTTTGGATATCAATCCGTTTTGCAAAGTTGAAACTATGCCCGTTTTTGTAAATTCCGACAATCTGGACTCGGTAATGAAAAATAAGCCTGACCTTGTTATAGATGCAATAGATTCTTTCAGCCCAAAAGTAAGACTTTTAGAATATTGTGTTAAGAATTCTATACCTGTTATATCATCTATGGGAGCGGCTCTTAAAACCGATCCTTCTGCGATAAAAATTGCCGACCTGTTTGAAACACATCATTGCAAACTTGCAGAAAGATTACGCGGCGAGTTAAGAAAATGCGGCATCAATAAAGGCATAATGTGCGTATTTTCGCAACAGTCTCCTCAGATGCAGGCATTATATCCTGAAGATCTGCCAAATGGCTCTGAAACCTTTGAAAGACCTACATCAAAGATCCTTGGCAGTCTTAACACTATCACGGGCATTTTCGGTCTGACTATAGCGGACTGTGCGATAAAATTCCTGACAGGAAAAGATTTATAAAATCATAAATTAATGAAATAGAAAGGAGATCAATATGGCAAGAGGTCTTTCGGATCTGGCAAATTTAATAAATGAAGAGTTTACAAAAGAAGGCGACAAAGAAGTTCTTATCGGACTTCGCAAGCAGATAATATCCAATAATTCCGATGATAATCAAACAGCATTGAAAACGCTCAGGGGCAGAGGTCTTGATATAAGTGATGAAGAGTTCCAGACAATAAGAGATTATAGCGTATTTGAAGCTCAAAAAACTGCAAAAATGATGAAAACGACCGGCTTTACATATATGATACTTGGAATTATTATCGCTGTTATGAGCATTTATTTAAGAAATAGACTGACTATTTTCGGCATAATTGCCGCCGCATTATTATTTATGGTAGGGTTTACTTCTTTCAAAAGAGGCAAAGAACTATATTAGTTCAGCCCAAAATATTTTTTGGCTTTCATTATGTCTTTTGATATTTGCGCTTTAAGCTGGCCGGCATTATCGAATTTCTTTTCATCTCTTATCTTTTTAATTAGAGTTACTTTTGTATATTTCTTTTTCCAATGTCCTTTAAAATCAAATATATGTGTTTCCGGAACTACTTTGCCGCATCTGTTAAAAGTCGGTCTTTTGCCTATACTTGTAATTGACGGATAAATAGATATTCCGTCTGAAATAAGGCTTATGAACACCCCTTCAGGCAAAATCTTATTTTCATCCGTTTTAATATTTACTGTTGGATAACCTAATTTTTTACCAAGACCTCTATCTCTGAATGGCATACCAGAAAAAGAATAATCTCTTCCTAAGAATTTATTTACTGTCTTCAAATCTCCCTTATGCAGTGCTTCTCTTATATACGACGACGATACGGCCTTTGAAGCTATTTTTACAGGTTTTACTATATCAAGTTTAAAATCATATTTTTTTTGCTGTTTTTTAAGCCAATCTACATTTCCTTTCCTGTTTTTTCCGAAAGCAAAATCTTGGCCGCAGACAATATGAACCGCATTGAGCTTTCCTATCAGAAAATCTTTTAAAAATTCTTCAGGATTACTTAAAAGTATATCTGACGGGACAGGTATAAGGATTATTTCATCTATACCGAAACGTTCTATTTCTTCTATTTTTTCATCAATAAGCGAAAGAAATCCGCTTACATTCCTTACCGGCCTTTCCAATGCAATAACTATACTTTTCATATCACCTTCTGTTGCGGCGGCCAAAGTCTTCTTTATCAGAAGCTGATGTCCTTTGTGAACACCGTCAAAAGTTCCTATGGTTATTGATGATCTCTTTTTATTCATTTTCAAGTTTCTCTAATAGTTTTTCATAATCTATCAGTTTTTCCATTATCTTTTCAATATTTTCAAGTTCTTCCGGCTTTAAAGCATCATCTACATTGAACGAATCTATTTTTTCTCTTCTTAAAGCACATACTGTTGCACCGCATCCTAAAACTTCACCCATATCTTGTGCTAAACTCCTTATATATGTTCCGCTTGAACATTCAACCCTGATATCAGCAATGCCGTCTTTATAAGACAACAGCTCAATACTGTGTATATTAATTGTGCGTGGCTTTCTTTCGACTTCAATACCTTTTCTGGCAAGCTCATAAAGCTTTTTCCCTTTATATTTTAATGCGGAATACATCGGCGGTATCTGTTTTATTTGGCCTTTAAAGTGTTCCAATGCTTTTTTTATATTATCTTCCGTAACAAAAGAAAAATCTTTATTTTCAATTACATTGCCGTCTGTATCCCCTGTGTCCGTAACGGTACCGAGAAGAAAAGAACTTCTGTAGACCTTATCTTTTTTCATAAATCTGTCTTGCAGTTTTGTAGCTTTGCCGACAAGAATAAGCAAAAGTCCGGTAGCAGAAGGATCAAGAGTTCCGCAATGTCCGGTTTTTTTTACATTAAGTATTTTTTTGATTTTATGTGCCGCTTTAAAAGAAGTTATCCCGGCAGGCTTGTCCAGAGGGATCATCCCGGAAAGATTATTTTGATTTTCCATCCATATTCTCTTTAAGAATTTTACTGATTATTTTAGGGGCTTCGTCTATTCCGCATTTGAGAGTACAGCCGGCGGCATTTTTATGACCGCCCCCGCCGCATTTTCTTGCTATATTGAAAACATTAAATCCTTTTGCCGAACGAAAACCGACTTTTGTAGTATTTTTATCCACTTCTTTAAAAAGACAACCTACTTTTACGCCTTTTGCCATCAGTGTAAAATTAATTATACCTTCAGTTTCATCTTCCCCGGCACCACATTTTTTAAATATATCTTTAGTCAGCTTCATATATGCAAACTTTCCATCAAGATCTGTTTCCATCTCGCACAAAGCATATCCCAACAATTTTAGTCCGGCGATAGAATTGTTTTGATAAACTTTTTCATAAATACTGTTTGGAGAAACGCCATAAGACATCAGTTTAGCGGCCGCTATATGAGAATCTGCTGTAGTATTGAGCTGTTGAAAACGTCCTGTATCTGTAACTATTCCTGTATATAAACATTCCGCTTCGCTTTTATTCGGCTCTATCTTCATATATTCAAATACTTTCAAAACAAGTTCAGCAGTGGAAGCGGAATCAGGAACAATATAATTTACATCGCCGAAATCCGTAAACATTGAATGGTGGTCAATATTTATTATTTTTTTTGCTTGTTGCGGTGAAATTATATCTCCCATCCTTGAAAAACTTGCTGATTCAAGTATGACAGCACAGTCAAAACGGGCATTTTTGGAAGCAGTTTTTTTTATAAGTTTAGCACCCGGCAAAAAATTAAGAATGTCGGGTATATCATCGGCACAATAAACAGTTGCCCGTTTACCGTATCTATTCAACATAGAACGTAATGCCAATGCAGAGCCCAAACTGTCGCCGTCAGGCTTAACATGACCTGCTATAAAAAAAGTCTTTGATTGTTTTATGATCTTTGATATCTGTGAAAGTTTATTTATTTCGGATTTGTCTAAAGAATTAATTTTCTTCATTATTTGAAGGCTCTTTTTCTTCTTCAATTTTTTTAAGTATGTCGAAAACTTTTGCAGCTTTTTCATTTGTATTGTCATATACAAAAGCAAGCGTGGGAGTACGGCGTAAGTTCAGCCGCATCGCAAGCTGATGTCTTACCGCTTTCGTATTTGCATCCAGAATCTCCTTCACTCTTTTCTTATCTTCTTCCGTACCAAGTACCGAATAGAATACTCTGCAGCTGCGCAGATCATCTGTAAGTTTAACACCCATTACCGTAACAAGTCCGACATTAAACTCTCTTATCTCTCTTAATATTTCGGATACTGTCTGGAATATCAACTCTCCGACACGTACCGAGCGTTTATATGACAAAGCCATTTACTAATCCTTCAATTAATTTTCAGTTTCAAGTTTTCTTGCTATTTTCTCTGTAGTGAAGCTTTCAATTATATCGCCGACCTTAATATCTGCAAAATTCTCAAGACCTATGCCGCACTCATATCCTTTTTCCACCTCTCTGGCATCGTCTTTAAATCTTTTAAGCGATGAAACATTGCCTTCAAATATTATAATATTATCTCTTAAAAGCCTTGCTTTAGCACCTCTTTGTATTTTGCCTTCTATCACTGAAGAACCGCAAATTGTACCGTGGCTTGAAAGTTTGAAAACCTGCTTAACTACGGCTTTTCCGAGAATTTTTTCTTTCAGATCGGGGTCAAGAAGACCTTCCATGGCAGCCTTAACTTCGGCAATAAGATCATATATTATTCTATATACATGAATGCTGACACCCTCTCTCTCAGCAAGTTTTTCTACCGTAGCATCAGGGCGGAGATTAAAACCCACTATCAAAGCATCTGAAGCTATAGCAAGAGAAACGTCGGATTCTGTGATGGAACCAGCCCCTTTATGTATTATTTTAAGACTTATTTCAGAAGTGGAAAGTCTTTCAAGTGCATCACATAAAGCACCTAGAGACCCTTGAACATCTGCTTTAAGTATTATTCTCAGATCTTTTGTTTTTCCGGAACTTATATCCTGTAAAGAAAGATGTTGTCTTGGCTGCAATGCTCCAGCTCTGACTTTTTCTTTTCTTGAATTGGCAATTTCTCTCGCTTGAGATTCGTGATCTACAACTACAAATTTATCGCCGGCCTGCGGAGGCTCATTTATCCCAAGAACTTCAACGGGTGTACTTGGAGGAGCTTCATTAAATCTTTTTCCATGTTCGTCCGCCATAGCCCTTACTTTTCCATAAGTTGTGCCGACAACAAGATTATCGCCTACTTTCAATGTGCCTTTTTGAATAAGTACTGTTGCTACCGGACCTCTTCTTGAATCAAGTCTTGCTTCTACTACTATACCTTCAGCATTTCTGTCAGGATTTGCCTTAAGCTCCATAATTTCAGCTCTAAGCAAGATCATCTCAAGAAGCGAGTCTATATTTATTCTCTGCTTAGCGGAAATATCAACCATTATAGTTTCGCCGCCCCATTCTTCAGGCATAAGGCCATAACCGCTTAATTCCTGCCTTATTTTCTGAGGATCTGAAGTAGGAAGATCTATTTTATTTACAGCAACTATGATAGGAACACTAGCCGCTTTTGCATGGTTTATTGCTTCGACTGTCTGCGGCATAACGCCGTCTGCTGCGGAAACTACAAGGACAACTATATCAGTGACTTGAGCTCCTCTTGAACGCATAGCGGTAAAAGCTTCGTGGCCCGGAGTATCTAAGAAAGTTACATTTCCGCCATTTGGAGTTTTTACTTTATATGCACCTATATGCTGGGTAATTCCGCCGTGCTCGCCTTCCGCTACTTGGCTTTTCCTTATAGCATCAAGCAAAGATGTTTTTCCATGGTCAACATGACCCATAATAGTAACTACCGGCGGGCGGGGTTTAAGATTAGCAGGATCTTCCATTTCATCGGAAACGGATTCTTCTGAATAAATTGAAGCAAGTTTTGCATCATAACAGAATTCATTGGCAAGCAAAATAGCCGTATCTGTATCAAGTCTTTGGTTTATTGTCGCAAGACTCCCCATAGACATAAGCTTTTTTAATACATCGCCCACTCTTAATTTCATTTTATCAGCAAGTTCTCTTACAGTTATAAGCTCATTGATGGTAATAACACCTATATAGCTTGTTTCAGGAGTTTCTTCTTTTACCGGTTCAACTTCCGGTTTTTTTTCTTCTTTCGGTTTTTCCTGTTGGACGGGTTTTACCGGAACAGGCTTCTGAGCTTTCTCCTCAACAGAAGTTTTTTCTTCTTTTTTAATATCTATATGAGGAACTTTTACTTCGATCTTTGGCTGTACTTGTGTTTGTGTCTGCTGCATATTTTCGTTTTTTTGCTCCTTTGTCCGCTCTGGAGCGTCAGTAGTCTTTTTTTCAGTACTTATGCTTTTTTTTGTTTTTTGTTTAACTGTTTGCTTTTTTGTTTCAGCAGTAGTGCCGGTTTCTTTTTTTATAGTCTTTTTGGAAGCAGCAGATGAGGTTTTAGCAGCTTTTCTTTTTGTCGTTTTAGATTCAGTTTTTGAAGGGTCGGCTTTTTTAGACGCAGCTTTAGCCTTTACAGTCTTCTTTTCCGTAGTAGAAGCCGTTTTCTTTGTTGTTTTTGTCGTTTTTACTGCTTTCGTTGTTTTCTTTTTCGCCGCACTTTCCTTAGTTTTAGGCTTTGCTGCTTTCTTTTTAACCTTCTTTTCTTCAGAATCTTTTAGAGAATTTTCTTGTTTTGTTGACATAAGCTATTTCACCTCTCTTGCAAATGAGAATTAATCATCTATTAATGCTTTCTTTGCCGCTTCAATTATTTTTTCAGCTGTTTTGGGACCTATACCGGGAAGTGTAGTTAAATCTTCCACGGTAAGTTTTGTAAGTTTTTCAATATTACAAAAACCGGCATTTACAAGTACTTCTATGGTTTTTTCTCCGATACCTTCGAGCTTTTCAAGCTCTTCAGCCTGTTTTACAGCTTTTTCTTCGTTTTCCTGCTTTTTCTGTCCTTCGGACTTAACATCTATATGCCAGCCCGTAAGTTTTGCGGCAAGCCTTACATTATGCCCGTTTTTTCCTATTGCCAGCGAAAGCATATCATCTGTTACCATAACTTCTGCTTTCTTTTCATTTTCGGAAATTAGCACTACCGAGATAACTTTTGCCGGAGCAAGAGCTGCTGCAATATATTTTACGGGATCTGCCGAATAAGGGATTAAATCTATTCTTTCTCCTCTAAGTTCGTCAATTATAGGCTTAACTCTTGCACCCTTTATGCCGACACAAGCTCCTACTGGATCAACTTTAGGATTATGAGATATTACTGCAACTTTTGTTCTCATGCCCGGATCTCTTACCGCATTAACTATCTCTACGACTTTTTCATAGATTTCCGGAACTTCAAGTTCGAACAATCTTTTTACAAGTTCAGTGCTTGCTCTTGATAGAACGGTCCCGGGACCCTTTACACTTTTTTCAACTTTTATTATTACGGCTCTTATATGCTGGCCTACATTAAATTTCTCTCTAAAAACCTGCTCGCTTGCAGGAAGAATAGCTTCTGTTTTTCCAAGATCGACAATAATATTTTTATTTGCAATACGGTAAATTACACCGTTGACAATCTGTCCGACCTTATCCTTCATTTCTTCATATAAAGAATCTCTTTCAGACTCTCTTATTTTTTGTACTATAACCTGCTTTGCAGTCTGAGCAGCAATACGTGAAAAATCCTGTGTATCAAGAGGTATTTTTACTTCAGCACCGATTTCAGAAGGCTGCCCTGTTTTTTTTGCTTCCTGAACGCTGATTTCAAGAAGAGGATTTTCCACATCTTTAACAACAACTTTTATAACATTAGCTGCCATATCTCCTGTTTCGGGATCGACTTTAGCTTCGACATTAACACTTTTGCCGACGTGTTTTTTATAAGCTGATACCAAAGCGTTTTCAATAACGGTTAAAATATCTTCCTTTTTTATTTTCTTGTCTTTTTCGATCTGCTCAAGAGCCATTATAAGTTCGCCCTTTTCTGCCATTGCATCCTCCGTTCTTATCCTTTAGTGTTTTATATATCCTCTTCCAAATTAGCTTTTTTTATATTAGAAAAATCTATTTCGACTTCACCCTTTGTAACATCATCAACTTTTACTTTACCTGTTTCAATATAGAGCAATTTCCCGAGAAAATTTTTTTGATTATTTAACATAGTAAAAGTTTGAAGCCTGATTTTCTTACCGACAAATCTTTTAAAATCCTTTTCTTTTTTTATAACCCTGTTAATACCGGGAGAAGATATCTCAAGTACATAAGACTCCGTCAAAATATCGTTTGAGTCTAAAGCATCGCCGAAAACATAACTCATTTTTTCGCAGTCATCCATGGTAATACCGCCGGCTTTATCTATAAATACTCTTAAAACTCTATGTCCGCTTTCTTTGAGATATTGCACATCGACAATTTCAAGATTTTCAGCTTCAGTTATCTTAGTTAAAAAATCTTCAACTTCTTTGGCTTTGTTAATCATATCCCGAAATATTCCTTATTAAAAATAAAAGGCGGCCATAAGCCGCCTTACTTTTGTTTATTATACAAATTAATAAAATAATATACAAGTTCAATAACAGCAATTGCATGAGGAAATATATTTTTTGAAATTTGCTATACTTCTTTTATGAAGATTTTAAAAAGAGTTTTCTTATTATTTCTTTTTCTTAATTCTTGTGCCTCTCTGGAAAAAGCACAACCTCCGGAATACAAATACATTCCGGTAAAAACAGAAGATTATATTCTTGCAAGTCTGCAAAAAATTACAAAACCAAAAGCTCCGATTAAAATTTATATTGAGGGCGACGGCATTGCTTATGACAAACGCGGCAATCCCTCCGGAGATCCTACGCCTAAAAGCCGTTTTTTAAGAGATATTGCTTTTGCAGATCCTTACGAAAATGTCGTTTACCTTGCAAGACCCGGACAATTCATAAAAATTCCCGGAGGGAACCGCCGCACATGGACTGATGAAAGATATTCTCAAAAAACCATCAACAATTTAACACAAGCGATAAAAACAATATCCCAAGATGCTGAAATAATACTTATAGGGTATTCAGGCGGAGCTTTGCTTAGCGGCATAATCATAAATCAAAATCCGGATTTAAAAGTAAAAGAATGGATCACTATAGCCGGTCTTTTTGGTCATGGCGAATGGACAAAGCATTTTAATTATCCGGATCTGGAAGCTTGTGAGGACCTAAAAAATATTCCTGATATAAAACAAATACATTTTATAGGGAAAAAAGATAAAATTATTCCCTATGCTCTAAGCATAAAAAAACTGCCTCAAGAAAGCATAGTTATTATTGATAATGCCGGACATGGCAGCGGTTTTGAAGAAGTATATCCGATAATTTGGAATAAAAAATAAACAGTTGAAAGAAAAAAACAGGTTCGGCAAAAATATAAATTTCTGCCGGACCTGTTATTTTAATTTATCTTTTAAAACTTAATTTATTTTTTAAAAATAAGTTCTGTTCTTCTATTTTGTGCTCTTCCTTCTTCTGTAGCATTATCAACTTTAGGTTGTGATTTACCATATCCTGCTGCTGATACTCTATCTTTTGCCACACCTTTATTAACAAAGTAGCCGGCAACTGCATTTGCCCTTCTTTCCGATAGACCCTGATTATACTCATCAGTTCCTATATCGTCTGTATGTCCGGCAACTTTTACTTTAACATTAGGATTTTCTTCAAGATATTTCACGACAAAATCAAGATTCTCATAAGCATCGGCAGATATTTCAGAAGAATCAAAATCAAAAAGAGTTTGTTTTGCAAGTTTCTCAAAATCTATAGTAAAAGTTTCCTCTTCTTCCTGTGCTTTTTCTTCAAAAGCTTTTTTAAACTCTTCTTCTTTAGTAGGTTCCTGAGCAACTGCAGCAATTTCTTTCTCACAAACACATCTGTCATGTCTGGCATATTTAGTGCCGCATGAACTTATAAATAAAGGTATAAACAACATGCATAATAATATCGTTATTTGTTTATTCATATTTTCTCTCCTATTTTTTAGAACTTCCATTCTATTCCCGCACTGAGATTCCAACCGCTTCTGCCGCCGTCTGAACGACCGGCTCTTAGATGAGCGACTGTATAACCCCATATTTTTTCAATGCATGCACTATATCTGAAATAATTATCATATTCATTATCTGGAAGAATAATACTGTCGGCTTTTAAATCCCCGTTTACTGAAGAATATACATAATGACCGTCAGCTGAAAGTATCCAGCATTTTCCTAAATTTTTTGCCAATTTTACTCCGGGCATTAAAGTAAAAAGAGATACGTCATCAGTTTCTATTTTTACACCTAGACTATTTGTATAGTCTTCCGTATCAATATGTGAAAACCCTGCCGTAATATTAGGCTGTAAAGTAAAACTTCTCTTTAAAAGTTCAAAATTATATCCGCCTTTTAATGTTGCCGCATAAACATTCGATTTAAATTCATCTGTACCGGCTGTAGTTTCCAGAGAATTATTTAAAAGTCCGGCATCTAAAACACCGCTGAAAAATAATTTTCCAAAATAAAAAGTAGCTTTACCGCCGGCATATCCTCCGCTTTGCTCTGTAGTACTGATACTGCCTTTTTGTTTTCCGGAAATATAAGAGCCGAAAAAACCATATGCAGCATCAAAACCTTTATAAAGTCTGTCAAAGTCTAAACCGCCCATGGCACCGTAATAGTCGGCATCGGCTTTTCCGTATTTACCAAAATCAAGTTCGCTGTCAACGGCAAAAGCTTTTAGCCACATTGTAGGATTATCTCTGGGAATATCTCCGGCACTTGCTCCGGCCTTTTCAAAAAAACTGAAGTTCCCGACATTTTCAAATAAAACATAAGCCAATTCTTCTTGAAGAAGCCTCACTCCCTGCACCGCATAAGAAGCACCTATTGCAGGAGCGTTGAAAAGTCCGCGAGTAAATTTCAGACTGCCCAAATAAGGATTCTCTGTTGGAGCAGTTGGAGCAGTTGGATCATTTTCATTAATTAAAGTAACATTATAAGAATATATTTTCCCGTCTACAACTTGTGCAGAAGGATCTAATACGGCAGCCTGCTGTAACTGAGAGCCTCCCAATACAGCCACATAAACAGTTTCTTCTTCCGTTTCAGATAATAAATTAATATTTTGAATGACCGGAGTACCACTGCCTTCAAAACTTCCACTAATTATATAATCTCCTTCGGTACTTAGCAAATCGACATCTATTTTCATATTCATTTTTGTCCCTTCGAACACAGTAAGATTATTCATTGATATATAATCCAGTACGCCGTTTTGAATATCTAAAGTTCCATTTGCGTAGGAATTGTTTGCAAGTCCATTAAAATATGTAGCATTTGCAAGCAATTTAACAGTTGCACCAAAAACACTTATATTATCAGCATCGGTTACTCCAAAACTTTCATTATTCCCGCCCAAAACAAGAGTTCCGGTATAATTTCCTATAGGTTCATTAGGATTAAATGCATCTAAATTACCTACTTGTAAAGCTCCGTTTCCGCCAATACCTTCCATAAGGCTTATAGTTTTTCCTGCAGACGGTAATAAATATAGATTACTTTTAGACATATAAATATCTCTCTTTACATCATTACCGTTCATATCTTTGCCTGTATTGCCGCTAAAGAGAACATCTTTATTTATAGCTTTTATAAAACCTTCAACTGCATAGAGTTCTACAGCAGCCGTTATTTCACCGATGAAATCAGGCATTACAAAAGAATTATCAATAATACTAGTATCTATTAAATTTAAAATTCCGCCGGTTTGTTCAATAACAACGACACCCGTCTGGTTCTGCTTAAAATTAGTTATAACTGCATTTTCTATAGTAAATTCATAATCTGCCGCCGGACCTGCTACAGGACTAAAATCCTCTTTCATTATAAAGCCATAATTTCCATTATATTGATCACTATAGCCTTTTATTGTATGTCCGTTCCCTTTGATAGTTATTGATGTACCATAAAGAGTCCATATAGGACCGCCGGGTTCTATAGAGGTTATATCATTTCTTATATTAAGGACATCACCGGACGCAAACATAGGATGAGTAAACCCCAAAAGACCATTTTCACCCTGAAAATCCGTAATATCATACTCAACCGCACAGGCTGTTTGCATAGCTGCGGAAAAAACTAAAGCACAAAATAGAACTGCCAAGAATCGTTTCATTTTCCTTTTCCCTCCATTGATTATTTTTGGTTTTGATTAGAAAACCTATTTTAAAAACAAAACGGAATTCCATAAAAAACCTTTAGGTTTTTTATGGAGTTCTGTTTTAGCATTTATTATCTTGTATAATTATTTTGAACATACCGTTTAAAATACATAAATATAACCAAGCTGTCATATCAAACTACATTTTCGGATCTAAATATATTCCCGGTCCCATAGTCGAAGAGATTGAAACGCTTTTTATATACTGTCCTTTTGACGAGGAGGGTTTTGCTTTTGATACTGCTTCAAACAATACCTTTATATTGTCAGCAAGCTTTTGTGCATCAAAAGAAACTTTTCCTACCGGACAGTGAATTATGCCATAAGAATCATTTTTATATTCAATTCTTCCTTTTTTAAGTTCTTTTACCGCATTTTCCACTTCAAATGTTACTGTGCCGGCTTTAGGATTCGGCATAAGTCCTTTAGGACCCAATATTTTTGCAACCTTACTCAAATCTTTCATAACGTCGGGAGTAGCTACAAGAATATCAAAGTCAATATTGCCTTTGGATATGCTTTCGATCAAATCTTCAGCACCTACCAAGTCAGCTCCTGCAGTTTCAGCTTCTTTCTGTTTTTCACCTTTTGCAAGAACGGCAACTTTTCTTGTTTTTCCTATTCCGTGCGGAAGAGTTACTGTTCCTCTAACCAACTGATCGCTTTGCTTAGGGTCTATTCCAAGTCTGATATGTAACTCTACAGTTTCATCAAACTTTGCTTTAGCTGCTTCTTTAACCAAAGCTGTTGCTTCATTCAAAGCATACAACTTACTTTTGTCAACTAAATTAGATACTTCTTTTTGTTTTTTTTCCATTTTTTCCTCCTGTGGTTATGCACAGATTTTTCTGCTCCCACAATTACTTTTTATTATATGCATTAAAATTAATAAACTACTTCTCTACTTCAACACCCATACTTCTTGCAGTACCTTCAACCATAAGTTTTGCAGCCTCTAAATTAGAGTTTGCATTTAGGTCAGGCATTTTTTGTTTGGCTATATCTTCTACTTGTGCAGCCGTAATTTTTCCTACTTTATTTCTATTAGGAACACCGGAAGCTTTTGCAATTCCGGCAGCTTTTTTTACCAATGATGCAACTGGAGGCATCTTTGTTATAAATGTAAAAGATCTGTCTTCATATACAGTTATAACAACAGGAATAGTCATTCCCTGTTCCTGTTTTTTTGTCTTTTCATTAAACTGCTTACAAAAATCCATAATATTTACGCCCTGCTGGCCTAAAGCCGGGCCGACCGGTGGAGCAGGATTTGCCGCGCCTGCCGGAATCTGAAGTTTAATAATTGCTTTTACTTTTTTTGGTGCCATTTTACTTACTCCTGTATAAAACTGAATTATATTTTCTCAACTTGTAAAAAATCAAGTTCAACCGGCGTAGGTCGGCCGAATATTGTTACCATAACTTTCAGCTTGCCCCTTTCCTGATTGACCTCGTCTACAATTCCAATGAAATGCTTGAAAGGACCTTCAATAATACGCACATTCTCTTCTTTTTCAAAAGAAACCGCTGGTCTTGGTTTAGAAGCATCCGGATCAGCAATAGTGTTCAGAAGGCTCTCAACTTCTTCATGAGCCATCGGAACAGGTTTTACGCCGCCCAGAAAACCGGTAACACCTGCAGTATTTCGAACAAGCCAATAAGTATCATTATTTATTGTCATTTCAATAAAAACATAGCCTGGATAGAATTTTCTCTTTTTTATTCTCTTCTTATTCTGTTTTACTTCTACAACCTCTTCGGTCGGAACAAGAATTTGCGATATAACTTCCTGCATGCCAAGATTGGCAACTGACATTTCCAGACTTTTTTTAACTTTATCTTCATGTCCGGAATATGTGTGTACAACATACCATTGGTTAGCCATTTTTTACCTCAAGACTATAGTATACGTCCTATTATCGCGCCGAGCACAATATCAACTCCGCTGACAAAAAGCGACATAATAATAATAAATATAACAACCACTACAGTTGTCGCGAAAACTTCTTTTTTACCAAGCCATGTAACTTTTGTAAGTTCGTAATAAGCTTCCTTAAAAAATTGAATGGCTTTTTTAATAAAATTCATTTTAATTTACACCTTCACAATTATTTATATTGAAAAGCGGGGGCAGATGGATTTGAACCACCAAAGCTGGTTTTGGAGACCAGCAGTTTACCGTTAGCTTATGCCCCCAAGCCTCTCATAAGAATATATCTTATTTAGTTTCTTTATGATCCGTACGCTTCCCGCAATTCTTACAGAATTTCTTCAATGCAAGCTTACCTTCAAGCTTTTTGCCTTTATCAAAATAGTAATTCCTGTTTTTGCACACACTGCAAGCCATAGTTATAATAAATCTTTCACCAGCCATCTTATTTAATTCTCCAATTCTTTAAACTTTACTCAATAAATCTATCACAGTGAGCGACAAATAGCCGCTCACTGTGAATTTATATCTTCTTTATTCTATAATTTCCGTTACAACTCCGGACCCTACTGTTCTGCCGCCTTCTCTTATCGCAAATCTCAGCTGCTTCTCCATCGCTACAGGCGTTATCAACTCTATGTCCATCGTTATATTGTCGCCAGGCATTACCATCTCTA
>JBPOII010000014.1:0-34190 GCA_052034625.1 Elusimicrobiota bacterium
ATTCACGCTCCCGTGAAGGGAGCGACTTAATTGGTATTCTTTTACCACCTAGATATACTGATTTCAATTCACGCTCCCGTGAAGGGAGCGACCTCTCCTATTCTTAGTTTCTTGATCATCTCTCTTATTTCAATTCACGCTCCCGTGAAGGGAGCGACGAATAACAGCACCAGTATATGGCGTAGATAACCCAATTTCAATTCACGCTCCCGTGAAGGGAGCGACAGTACAACAAAAACTACTTATAAAATCAATATATTTTTTCCAATTATTGCGAAGCTCTCCAAAATAAATAATATTATTTGCATATTTTTAAATTCTCGCTCATTTTTCAATATGCGATGTCAATGAACAGTAACAAACTGCATAAGGTTCGCATTTAGAAAAATCTGTCAAAAAAAATTATATTATCAGCGAACCATGTAAATCGACAGGTTTTTTTGAGCCATAGTGTTCTATTTTTCTTTTCCAATTAGAACCAAGCATATAAAACCTTATACTGTCTTTTTCTAAATCCACTATTTTTAATAATTTATCTTTAAGAAAAACCCATTGTGCAGGATCGACTTCACATTCAAAAACAGAATACTGTACTCTTTGACCATAATCCAAGCAAGCTTTTGAAACATTTCTTAAACGCCTTGCACCGCTTGTTTCTGTTGTATTTATGTCATAACTAATTAAAATCAGCATTTTTTCCCTTATTTCCAAATAAAAGGGGGATATGCATCAATATCCCCTCGTATATATCTTGCAAAAAGCAAAGCTTGTGCATGAAACAAAAGACCTATCTGAATATTTTCTTTAAAGAACGGATGAAAAATTTCTTCTTCTTTTCTTTTTTTATATGCATTAAGAAGTACTTTTTTATTATCATCTGACATTATAACGCCGCCGCTTTGAGATTTTCTAAAGCCTTTATTGTCCAGCTGTGATAAATTTATTAAAGTCAAAACGAGCCTGTCTGCTATAACACTACGAAACTCTTCCATTAAATCCAAAGCCAAACTCGGTCTGCCCGGTCTGTCTTTATGAAAAAAACCGACTTGTGGATCAAGACCTACGCCTTCTAATGCTGAAGAGATATCGTGAGCCAATAAAGTATATGTAAATGAAAGAAGGCAATTAACATTATCTAGTGGAGGACGGCGATTTCTTTCTTTCATATAAAAAATTTCTTTATCGGTTAAAATTAATTCATCAAAAACACTAAAATAAGAATTTGCTGCATCTCCTTCCATCCCGCGAAGAGTATCAAGATTATCTGCAGATAAAACATTATTAAGAGATCTTTGAAGGCTTTCTGATACTTCTTTTACTTTATCAGGTGCAGACATTTTGTTTTGATGATCTCTCAAAGCTCTGTTTATCACAGTTTTTGAGTTATTCAATTTCCCGATTAAAACGGATTTTGCTGTTTCCAAACAAAATTTTCCGTCTTCGGAATATTTATATTGCTGTTTTCTCAAAAGAACATTCCCTGATACCGGCGACTGAACTTTTGCTATAAATTTTCCGTATTCCGTAAAAAAACTTATAGAAACATCATTTTCTGCACAAAGTCCAAAAACAAAGGGGGAACATAAAACATTTCCAAAGCATACTACAGAATTTATTAAGTGTATAGGTGCACGGAATATCTCTTTGCCATGCAAACTTACAATGATATTTTCACGCTCTTTAGAAACATAAGCTTCTTGTGTAGTAATGTATAGATTGCTTAAAAGTTTTTTCATATTTACTCTTCTATTATATTTTTTAAATATTCTTTAACACTTCTTTTTTTGCCAAATATCTCAGGCAGACATAATTCTTTAAACGAACAATTATCACATTTTTTAGAATACTCTGCTTTCGGTGTTATTTTGCTTTCCATAAGATCGTGAAATTCTTTTGAAAGGCTTATAGTTTCATCTCTTAAACTTTTATCAAAATCAACTTCTAGACGGTTGTGAGTTTTTCCGTAATACAAAGCTCCTTTAAATATTGAAATATTTAGCATTTCTTCAAGGCATAAAGCCTGTGCACAAAGCTGAACTTTGTCGGTATTGTCATTTTTAGCTTTTCCGCTTTTATATTCAACGGGAAAAGGAATAAGACCATTTTCTGATTTATGAAACTCAATAACATCACTTTTGCCTACAAGACCAAGAGCATAAGATTTAAGATATACATCTCTTTCTATTATCACACCTTTCTTATACTCATATTTATTCTCATGTGCTTTATCATGCATAACAATACCTTTAGCCGTAAAAAAATTATCTGCCCAAAGCTGTTCGAGAAATAATAAAGCACATCTGCGTTTACAATAGAGGATTTGCTGTAATCCGCGTATATGCAGCAAATCATCATCGCTATACATAAATCTCTCTACCAGCCCGGTATTATTTCTGCTTTAAGCCCTTCTATCTCAGCGACTGAACCATTTTTTAGTTCTTCTTCATTTATAATTGTTCCGTTTTCATCAATTTTCAAAGAATCATGAACTTTTGCTGAAGAAAAGTCCCCAGTTTTTGAATTATGCTTCCACCAAATAAGATTTAAAACTCTCATCGTCCCTGCAGGTCTTGCAGAAGATTCATCATTTTCAAAAATCTTCGGTAAAACAGCTTTTAATACTTCGGCATCTTCATCTGAGAAACCTGTCTTTTCAGCCAATTGAGGATTCATAGCTCCTTTAAATACATATATTCCCGATTTAACATAATGTTTCATTCCCATAGTATCACTTCCTTTGCCGCCGACTTTTTCATTGCTTACACTTTTAGTAATTTGATTTGAAACAATTTCTATAGGAGCAATACTATATGCAGATTGTATTGTAACAGGACCTCTTATACCAATAGACTGTTTGTTCCATGCTATTACTTGACCAAATGCTCTGACATCAAAATATTTTTCGCAAATATTTTTCTTATAATCATCTTCTTTTGTATCTTTTTTCTTTGTTATTGTATTTTCCAGCCTTTCTTTTAAACTATTATATTCATCTTTTTTATAATCATCAGATTGAACAAAAATATCTTTACCTTCATCTAATAAACGATTTCTTATTTTTCTTTTTATACAAACATCGGTAACTTCTCCGATTTTATTGCTGTCATATCTGGGGATATTTTCATTTAACGGATCCCCGTTCGGATTTGCATTCTCTACTTTAAAAATTACAGCAAAATCAATTTTATTTGCTAATGTCATTTTTTATCTCCTTTTTATTTAAATTTTCAATTCCTTTATCTTTATTGAGTTTTAATTGGCAAAAATATCCTAAAAGATAATCTCCATTTAAAGGTGAATTGTCTTCAGATTTAAAAGCATCAGGATTGAGAGATATAATTTCCATAATATTTTCTTCAAACCAATTTCCTCTTATTTTTGCTCTATATGCTTGCATAAATTTTTCTTGTAAAAACTTCCATGTAGAAGCCGGAGCAAGTGAAAATTTATTCATAAATCTTTTTGCATTTGTCAGTCTTTCTTTCTCTTTCTCCTTCTCTTCATTATTATCATCATCGTCTTCTCTTCTTTTTCTTAAAACATATAATTCAGCATCATCAATAATTGCTAATAATCTTCCATAAAGATAACTTCTGTCTATGTTGTTTTCATCAACACACATATAATTACCCTCCTTTTTATAATGATTTCCTTTATATATAGCACAAGCTATTCTTAGTATTGTTTCCCACTGAGACAGACTTAAAGCCACAGGATTAGATGCTCTTTTTATATACTTATTTTCAATATATTTCGGTATATCAATTCCTTCTATAATAGTTGGGATTAAATCTTTTATTATCCTTTTTTTGACTTTATTTTGACTGTTTGTAAGCGACTGCTTTTTGTTTTTTTCTTCTTTGTTATAAAGATAATAATTTGCTATTAAATCCAGTGAAGGAGCTCCAATAAAATACTTATCATTAAAAAATTGTTCCCAAGAATACTTATTATGCCAAGCTTCTATATTGGCTAAAAATTGAGAACCTAATAATTCACGATAATAAATAACACTGGTTCTTCCTTCGTTAGGATTATCTATACCGAGAATAAAAGTATTCTCGTTAGGCTCCAGGTGTGCATTATATCCGGCTATTTTCTCTTTTAATTTCTTACCAAAATAGTAACCGACATCACCTGATATATTCTCATTCAAAAGTTCATCAGAGCCATCAGTAAATTTCGGTAATTCAGTCAGTTTAGAAGTCCAAGCAACAAATTTTTGTTCACCATTTATATATGCTTGATTTCTTTCTTTAGACATAAGCCAACGGAGAGTATCATGTGCTTTTTGTGAAACTGTGTATCCTATTGCAACTGCTTCTTCAGCTGTTTCAAATCTTCCGTTAAAAACAAAGTTTTTTGTATCATATGAAGCAATAAGTCTGTTTTTTCCATTTGCATAGGGATGTTTTTCAGTCAAAGACATAATTTTACCTGTTATATAACACAAGCCCTGCTTTGTATTGTTGCTATTCATAAAATCTTGCCAAGATTTTATTATCTCTTCATTTTCCCATGTATTTCTGTCTTTATCAAAACCGACAATCCAGCGTATAAATGGTTCCCCATATTTTACCTTAGTATTCTCTTTGAATATACGATAAGTTATTTTTTTATCATTTTCTTTCTTTTGATTTTCTACTACTATGTTTTTCTCTTTTAAATCTTGTAATAATGTACCTCTTTGTATATATTGATTTATAATGCCTACTTTATTGTTTTTACTTTTCTTTGCCCATTCATTTAATTGATCATCATATGATTTGTTATATGTATTAAGTCTAATTGCCAACCCCCAATTACAATTATTATCTCCAGTAATAGGAACTATAGTATCTTCTTCTAAACGAAGAATTCTTATGTCTTCAATCAAGGCTTGTTCATCTAAATGTATTTCAATATTGGCTTTTTCATACTTATGTGCAAGAGGTGCTATCGAGTATTCGCTGTCTTGTGATGCTTCAACAGCATTGTTATAAGTTTGATATAATCTTTGAAACCAACTCATAAGACCTCCTCTTCTTTTCCAAAAATATTCTCATATTCTTTATCTATACTTAAAAGATTGTACCCAATCTTATAATCACAAGAGGGAAGTGGTTTCAGGTTTCTTTGAATTAGTTCTTTTTTTGCTTCTTCAAAATCAATAATTCCATTTTTCATTTTTGCATTCCACAGATTAACAGTTAAAGTATCATTTTCATCTTCATTTTCTAATCTTTCATTAGGATAAGAAAAACTATGGAACATCATTCCAAAGTATAGATCTTTTCCGTCATAATCACTTGTTCCTGTTCCAAAATCACAAGGCTCAACATATCCCTGACATTCTCTTGTTCCAAGAAAAATGTCCTGCCTTCCGCCTGCTTCTAAACTACGCTTTGCAATGGATATATGTTTCCCCGTATTCCTGTCTTTAGCATACTCATCATTATAAAAGTTCCATTCAAAATGAGCTTTTACCTGATATTCTACATTTCTTAAATATGTATAATAAGATAAATCTGTTTTCCCGTTATGATATTTAATAGTTCTAACTCCTTTCGTTTCCATTTCTATTACTTTCATAATGCGGATTTTATCTATGATCCAAATAAAAGTAGGCTTCCAATAAATTGATTTTGTTATACCTTTTATAGCTTCGTAAGTAGGTATCTGATATGAACATTTCTCTCCTCCCAGCTTTGTTATCGGTTCTGTAAAAAGGGCATTTTTTGCAAAAACCTTAAACTCTATACCTTTACACATCAACATATACCTCCTTTATCCAGTGTATATTCTTCAGTAATTCCAAATTTATTGTCATAATATTCTTTGTCTATATAATATATATCAATATCATCGGATATTTTATGAATTGCTTTATATAGGTTTTCTTTTTGCTTTGGATATATATTAACTGTATATCCGCTTAATTCTTTTATCATTTTTCTTTTTAGTTTCATATCATAAACATTTTTAAAAATTCTTATTATTCTATGAGCTTTTCCTTTATCTACTACAACTGGTATTGTTATATCATCTATAGGACGAAAAATTGAACCTGCAGTAGAAAAAGACTGATTTAAAATATTCTTGCTCGATTCCCAACCGGGATTGTTTTTATTTGTTGATAATAAATTTAGAAGACTATCTCCTATTTCTTTACTCAAATACTTCATATCTTTTTTATATTTGTAATAAAAATCATCATAATATTTGTTTATCATTTCTAAATCAGATATTTTTATATTTGGATTTTGTTTTTTTACTGCACATGTCGTATCTGCTCCCTTATGAATATATTCTATTGAGTCGGAATTGTCTTCAAATTTATAAACATAAAGTTTCTTACTTTCATAGCTTAAGCCATTTCTGTTTATTCTTCCGGCTGTTTGTAAAATAGAGTCCAGTCCGGCTAATGCACGAATACCGCAGTTAAAATCTATATCAACGCCTGCTTCAATAACTTGCGTTGATACGGCTATAAGTTTTTTTCCTTCTTTTAAACCGCGTTTTATACATCTTAATATCCACTTTCTGTGAACCGGCATCATTCTTGCACTTAAATGATATGTCATAAATTCTTCTTTTGCATTACAATCGATATACTGAAAAGTTTCTCTTGCTGACTTTGTAGTATTACATACGACTAAACAATTTTTATTTTCTTTTGCAAGCTCTATTGCCTTTTTTCCTATATAATCAGTTGTTTTTGCTTCTTTTAAATCATTGTCTATAATTTCAACTCTTGTTAAATTCTCAAATATACTTTCTACATCATTAACTATATTTTTATTGATAGCTAATTTTAAATTACCAAACTTGTCATCATTTGCTCTGTCCAATAAAGGCTGAGTCGCTGTGCATAAAACAACTGTCGAACCGCAAATGTCAACTAAAAAATTTACAGCATTATTAAATAAATGTATGCATTTTATCGGTAAAGTCTGTATTTCATCAAAAATTATTACTGAATTTGAGAGTTGATGAAGTCTTCTTGTATTTGTAGTTCTTTTTGAAAACAGTATTTCAAGAAACTGAACATTAGTTGTAAAAATTATTTTGGAATTCCAGCTCTGAGTTAAAATTTCATTTAGATCTATCTCTTCGTCCGTTGCATTTTTTTGTGAAAGATTTGAATGATGTTCCAAAACAATTCTGCCTTTATCTTTCTTTTCAACTTCAATGATTTTTCTTACAGTATCAGCATTTTGTTCAATAATTGTCGTGTATGGAATACAATAAATTATTCTATCCATATTATGTTTTTTTGCCATTTCAACAGCAAAGCGAAGGCTTGCTAAGGTCTTACCTCCACCTGTAGGGATTTCAAGTTTATAGCAGCCTTTTTCATAAGTTTGCCCTGCTTTCAAGCAATCGTCTGATATTTGCTTTCTTACAGTTTTTACTTTTTCGGAAGATTTGTTTCTTTCATTTAATAATTTAAGATGTTTTTCTAATCTTTCGGATATAATATCCCAAGAAAGTTCATTGTAATTTTGTGTCTGAAGAGAAGAGCTTTTCTCATTAGCGGTATGGTTAAAACTATCAGTATGGTCAGCATCAATAAGACAACTTAATAAAAATCTTGCAAGCATTCCTTTATAGAAATTTTTAGGAATTGCATTTTTTTCTTCTTCTATTTTTTTTAAGATCTCATCTGATTCTTTTAAAGTTTGATTTATATCAATCAAATTGATTTTATCTTTTATTATTTCTTCCATATTGTTAAGAATTTCATCTTTATTTGTAATAGCAGAATCTTTCTCTTTCCTGATGCGAAAATTATTCTTGCCTGACATATCAAACATATCTATCAATCCGGAATGATGAGAGAAACAACATAAAGAAATAATTTCTAAAAGCAGTTTATTAGAGGGGCAATCTTTTAATTTATCATATATTATTTGCCCGCCGGCTGTTGAGTGGTCAACTTTATCTTTATTATTTTCAGCTAAATGTATTTGGAATGATCTGCTGTATTTACCAAGGTCATGTATAAGACCGAGTAATCTTCCTATATTAGACAAGCCTATTTTAGAAGCATTTGAAGAAGTCATTTCTGAAACATTAATCAAATGTTCTTGTAAAAGCTGTTCAGGTCGTGCTAAAAATGGTTGCTCCATATCGCCTCTATTTAGAAAATTTAATCTAATAAACATTTCCAAAGGCTATAACAAAATTAAACTTTACGGGGGTTTAAGAATATTAACAGTATAGCATAAAAACTTTTTTCATAAAATAAAATGTAGAAGTTCATGAGATCACGAATTAAAGACAAAACAACAATGACAAAGGCAAATCTCTCGTCAAAGATTCGCTTTTCTCAGGAGAACACCTTAAGGCAATCAACAGCGAACAGCAAAAGGCAAAAGATAAAGTGGATCCCCTATTACGAATTTCGAGGATGACAGACGGAAAGACAAAAACAAAACAGCAAAGACATACCCTCACCCGCTTGCTTCGCAAGCCCCTATCCTGCAAGGGGCGATGGAAAAAAAGCTGATGTTTCTGGCTCGACAATTTCAGTGCCTCACTTAACATAAAAAATAAAACTTACTAAATGTGGATTTTGCCGCAAATATATGTAACCAATACATTTTATTGAAATTATTTTGGATTTCTTATAAAATATTATCGGGTCTGCCAACGAATTCGTTTCTGCTTTTTGCAGAACTTGGCTCAGCCTGGCGGAGACAGTGGGTGCAGGCGCGTTGGAGACCCTCTTTTTTTTGCAAAAATATTGACAATATATCATTTCATTGATATTCTATTTATGTAGCCTTGAGGTCCGTCACGAGATTTGGGTTTTACCAAATCCGAGATCTCAAGGTTACTCTTTTTTTATTGACACTTCAATAAATATCTTTTAATATATTTATAAGAAGAGGCTTTGGTGTCCGTTTTCCCGTGCATGCAGAGGCGGACGTTGAGCGGGTCAAATACCTCTTCTTCTGCTCGGCTGTGAGCTGCGAAGGGAGCCGGCATAGTTATTAGCATTAGGCGTCGCAGGATCAATCGGGCACATTTTTTAATTGACATTATCTTGAACTTCTTTTAAAATATTATCGCAGGTAAGGTTTCTATAATCGGGCTTTTCCCGAAACTATGTGAGCCTTGCTTGCTTTTTTTATTGACAATTTTTATATATCTTTTAATATATTTATAAGAAGAGGCTTTGATGTCCGTTTTCCCGTGCAAGCAGAGGCGGGCGTTGAACGGGTCAAATATTTTTTTCTTTTTTTATACATATTACATTTCATTTGTTTAGATAATCTTTCACATAAATCACTATAATTTTGTAAAGTTTATAAATAATTTGTAGATTATATATAAAACATTTCGGAGAGAGCGATGAAAAGTGCAGTCATTATTGGATGCGGGCCGGCAGGGCTTACAGCCGCATATGAACTTTTAAAACGCACCGATATAAAACCTATACTTCTTGAAGCAACAGATTTTGTTGGCGGCATTTCAAGAACATATTCACATAATGATAATAAAATGGATATGGGCGGACACCGTTTTTTTTCAAAATCCGACAGGGTTATGAATTGGTGGACAGAACTTATGCCGATACAAGGTTTCCCGTCTCTTGATGATATTCTTTTAAAAAGAGAAATTCCCCTCTCGGAAAAAGAAAATGCTCCCGACCCGCAAAAAGATGACCGAGTTATGCTTATAAGACAGCGTATATCCAGAATTTATTATCTTAAACATTTTTTCAATTATCCTGTTTCGCTGAACCTTGAAACTTTAAAAGGTCTCGGCTTTTGGAGAATGGTAAAAATAGGTTTTTCATATATTAAAACAGTGATATTACCTAAACGTAAAGAAAATTCGCTTGAAGATTTTATGATAAACCGTTTCGGCAAAGAACTTTATCTGACCTTTTTTAAAAATTATACCGAAAAAGTTTGGGGTGTAAAATGTAATGAGATACCGGCAGATTGGGGTGCACAAAGAATTAAAGGTATATCTATAGCTAAAATACTTTTAGATATTATAAAGAAATTTTTTAAGAAAAAAGACAATTCCATAAAACAAAAAGATACTGAGACCAGCCTTATTGAACAGTTTTACTATCCGAAATTCGGACCGGGACATCTTTGGGAAACTGTAGCGGAAGATATAAAAAAAATGGGCGGAGAAATTCACATTAATTCTGCCGTATCAAAGATAGAAACGAAAAACGGAAAAGTTATCGGCGTTTCTACAGCTGACGGTATAACATTTAAAGCCGACTATTTCTTTTCAACTATGCCTGTAAAAGATCTTATAAATGCCATATCATCTGAAATCCCTGAAAATGCCAGCGAAGCTGCTAAAGGTCTTATGTACAGAGATTTCCGTACGGCAGGACTTCTTGTTTCAAAAATGAAAATCAAAAATGAAACAAAAATCAAAACAATAAATAATATAGTGCCGGACACTTGGATATATATTCAGGAAGATGAAGTGAAACTCGGAAGACTTCAAATATTTAATAATTGGAGTCCGTATCTTGTAAAAGATCCGCTAAATACAGTATGGATAGGTCTTGAATATTTTTGTTTTGAAGGCGATGAAATTTGGAATATGCCTGAAAAAGATTTTACTGCTATGGCTGCAAAAGAACTTGAACAAATAGGCATTATAGAAAGAGCAGATATTTTAGACAGTTGTTCAGTAAAAGTCCCTAAGGCATATCCTGCATATTTTGGGACTTATGATAGATTTGATGAGATAAGAAAATTCACTGATTCTTTTGAAAACCTATTTCTTTTAGGACGCAACGGCACTCACAGATATAATAATATGGACCATTCAATGCTTACTGCAATGACAGCTGTGGACAATATAATTGAAGGTATAAAAACAAAAGATAATATTTGGAATGTAAACGCCGAGAAAGAGTATCACGAAGAAAAGAAATAATACTTCCATATAAAAAACCTGCAAAACAAATATATTTGCAGGCTTTTTTATTTTATATTTCAGTTCTTATCTTCCACCACCGCCGCCGCCGCCCCTTCCTCCGCCGCTTGAACCGCCACCGCCTGAACCGCTGCCGCCGCTGAAAACTCTTATGCCTGAACTGCTGCTACTAAGATTTGGTGAAATTTTCGAAAAAAAACTTTTACTCCTAAAATGTCCATTTCTCATAAAATTATCAACACCGCTGTCTTTCATTATTCCGTTATTATATGCATATCCAAGCTGTCTTTCAAATATTTTTGCCCACTTATTACTGATTCCCAGTGCCATTGCATATGGCATATGTTTACTAAACTCTCCGAATGCATCATTTATTGATAAATTGTCAACAGTATTTTGTCTGCTTAAAAGAAAATCTCTATAACCTTTTATTTTATTATATAGCTCTATCCCTTCTTCTGTCAAATTTAACACAGATGCATTAAACCATGCCGTTACTATAACCAGAATATTGACACTTATCATATAATTAAAAAAATAAAAATCGCTGAGACTTCCTGAATGTATAGAAAAAACGCTAAGCAGCGACATCAGCCCTGTAAAAAAACAAAAAAGAATCCAATCATAACAGCGGAACCCACTAAACCGCTCTTGAAAATTCTGATAATCACTTCTCCTGCATAAATACATATGGCGAAAAAAACTAAAAAAATCAAAGATGATATCAAAACCCTAATAGAAGATAAATCTGTGTTGATAAAACCACATATTACTAAAAAAATAAAAAATACAGACAGCGTAATAAAGTAATTTTTTAAATCAAGTTTATAATATTTTTGGCTTTCTTTTACAAATCGGTTATGCTCAGAATTTATAAATGCATATAGATTGGGGTTATATTCATACAATTTAAGAGTTTCATTATTAGGAAATATTTGTTTATATATTTTTTGTTCACGGTCTGAAAGTTTTTCAAACATATCGGGATTTGGTATCAGAATATAACGTTCTGCTTTTTCTTCTTTGATACTTGCACTTCCGTTCATTAACAGTTCAGATATATATATGGATGCTAATTGATCATCAGTATGCGTCCCCATATTCCAAAAATAATTTATGAAAGCCGCATCAAACTCTTTCGGCGGTTCAAAAAAATGTTGATAAGTATTTTTATTATATTTTCTTGAATTTTCCCTTTTGATTATATAGTATGCGATCATTATAATCATCACAGCAATAAGAGGAAAGAAAATATATATATTTGATGAGATTATTTCGATCAAAGGAGGTTCTGTTATAAATCCTTTTTTGAAAGGAACGGCTACAGTCATTCCTTCGCCCGGCATAAGAGGCATACGTGAATCAAAAAAGAGAAAAGATATTTCATAAGCATGTTTGTCTTTCTCACCTATTTTACCTAAGTAAGACGATATATTTTCTCTGAAAACCTCAATACCATCCGGTAAAACAAGTCTAAAAGTGGCATTATCTATAATAAATTCCCAGTTGTTTCCGGTAACATTCCAATAAACTTCATCATAATCATCATAAAATCCTACGATATTATCAGCTTTATATTTAAGTTTATAATAATGAGTACCGCGTTCTAAAAATGAATCATTCCCGAAGTTTATCCTTATTCCTTGAGAAGGATTTTCTATAAAAAAAGGCTCTTCATGACCGTTTCGTTCAAGAGATATATCCGAAAAGTTCATAATCCCTTCAAAAATCCCGAACCTAAAACTTTTAGGTATATCCCTATATAACCCTCTGCGTATTTTTTCCCCTTTTGCATAAACTAAAAAGTTTTCTTCTATGACTGCGGTATTATCTTTTGAAAGGGTCATTACTACATCAAACCTTATTATCCTCTCTTCTTGATTTGCATACAAAAAGCTTGAAAAACTAAAAACGATAATAAAAGCCGCCAGCAGTTTTTTCATTTATTTATCCGAATTTAATAATATGTATGTCTTCTCATATGAATTGAAGAAAGTATGCCTATACAAAGCAGTGATGATACCATTGACGAACCGCCATAAGAAAGTAAAAGTAAAGGCATTCCTGTCGCAGGCATTATGCCCATAACCATACCTATATTTATGAAAGCATAAAAAGTAAACATAGTAGCTATTCCTATAGCCACAAGAGAGCCGTATCTGTCCCTGGCTTCTTTTGCTATCGCCAATGCTCTCCAAATAAAAAGAAAATAAATAAGAAGTGTCAGCTGGGAAAATATCCATCCGCCCTCTTCACCTATAACTGAAAATATAAAGTCAGTATGCTGTTCCGGCAAAAAACCAAGCTGTGTCTGTGTGCCCTTTTTAAAACCTTTTCCCGTGAATTTACCTGAACCTATAGCTATTTTTGATTGTATTATATTGTATCCCGCACCTCTCGGGTCAGCTTTTGGACTTAAGAAAACCACAAGCCTTTTTCTCTGATATTCTTTGAGCGATTTTTCAACAGGAATAGAAGCCGCACAACCAAGCAAAATGGAAACACAAAGTACTGCCGGGTAAATAAAATGTATCCTTATCCTGAGTTTCCATAAAAACCACCATACAAAAAGTATAAGGCTTATGAGCGCTATCAACAGATAAATACCTGTAAGACCCTCCTGAAGCGATATCAAAAACTCAGCAAGAAAAGTACCGCTTTGAATAAAGGCAGACTGTAAATTAATAAAAGTGCCAAACAGCGGTATACCCATAGCAAATGCGCCAAAAATTATTATGCACAAAAGATAAAAAGGCTCTACACCTATTACAAAAAGTAAAACAAGCGTTACAGGAAAATATGAAAGCGTTGAAGAAAAGTCAGGCTGCATCATTATAAGTATAAGATGTCCCATAAGTACCGCAAAAGCAGAAAAAATCAGTGAAGGTTTTCTCGCTTCTTTTGCTTTTTTATCAAGGAGTGAAGATAAAACAAGTATATACAAAATTTTTGCTATTTCAACAGGCTGGAAAGAGGCAAAACCAAGATCAAACCAACCTTTTGTTCCTCTTATCGTAGTACCAAATATCAAAACGGATATCAAAAGAAGCAATGAAAATATATATATGAAATTATCAAGCTGCCTGTAATATTGATAATTAAAACTTGATAGAAGAAACATTCCCGCAATGCCTATACCCATAGCCAAAAACTGAACGGAAAGGTATCTTGTAGAAGTGCCGTAATTAACACTTGCAGAATATATTGACAAAACCCCTATAGTAACCAGAGCAATGGTAGATATCACAAGGACCCAGTCCAGATTTGAAATAAATTTATGGAAAAAGCTTTTTTCCCGAATCATTCTTGAGTTTCCTCTTCTTCAGTTTGTATATTAAAATAAGCCTCATATATTTTTCTGCCTATGGGCACGGCATTCAAACCGCCGCCGCCGCCGTTTTCAACTATTATAGCCATTGCTATCTCAGGATTATCTGCCGGCGCATATGATACAAACCAAGCATGGTCATCACCTTGAGGGTTTTGCGCCGTACCGGTTTTTCCGGCTATCTTTATCCCTTCTATTTTGCTTCTGCGACCTGTTCCGTATTCAACAGTATCAAGCAGAGCTTTGTGTAAAAGAGTCCAGCTTTTTTCTGAAAGTTCTATAGGATCATATGTTTTTTCAGTATGTTTATAAAGTTCATCACCATTTATGGAAACTATCCTGTCTACTATATAAGGCTGATAATAAGTGCCTTTATTTGCTACAGCCGATATCATATCCGCCATTTGTATAGGTGTAACCCATAAAGCACCCTGACCTATTGCAAGAATAACGGTATCACCCTGAAGCCATGACATTTTCATTTTCATCTTTTTCCATTCAGGATTTGGGACAAAACCTCTTTTTTCATTAGGGAGGTCTATACCTGTTTTTTGTCCAAGATAAAATTCTTTCGCATACTTTTCAATATTTCTTACTCCAAGTTTCAAACCGTACTGATAGAACATTATATTACACGAAAAAGCCATAGCGGTTATCAAATTAACTTTTCCATGCCCTGTTTTCAGAGAGCAGGAATACCATCTGTCGCCAAGCTCAAAACTGCCTGTGCAATATTCCGTAGCCTTAGGATTTATATCAAGTAATTCCGTAGCGGCTGCAAATGTAACTATTTTAAAGATCGATCCAGGAGGATATAAGGCCTGTAATACTCTGTTAAACAGCGGAAGATTTTTTTTATCTGTCAGATATTTTGCAAAATCTTTTGTTCCGACTTTATTTGTATCAAAACCGGGGCTTGATACCAAAGCTTTAACTGCACCTGTACGCGTATCAAGTACTACTGCGGCGCCTCTGCCAGTAGAGCTGTGTTTTAAAGCATCATAAGCGGTCTGTTGAAGTTTAAGGTCAATTGTAGAATGTACACTTGCACCTATCTCGGTAGGAATATATTTAAAAGCTTTTGTCTGATAACCTTTAGCATTTACCTCAAGCTGCCATCCGCCGTCAGTTCCTTGAAGATATTTATCGTATTCCTGTTCAATGCCGCCTCTGCCTACATAATCTCCCATTTTATAACCTTCATCGGCAAGTCTTTCTATCTCATCAGCCCTTATCTCACCTGTATATCCGGTTACATGGCTTGTTGCTTCTGCGGCAAAATATATCCTTTTCGGTTCTTTAACAACGGAAATTCCGCTTAAACTAAGCCTTTTTTCCTGTATTTTAAACATTTCTTCCATCGTAAGATTGTCGGCAAGTTTTACTACTCTTCCATTACGCCAGCTTTTGTCTATTGTATTTTTTATATCTCTTCCAAGAATTTCATTTAGTTTTTCAATAGTTTCTTCCGAAGGCATTTTCTGCTGTTCAAAAGGATAGAATAGAGCAACATATGTAAAATCATTCCATACCATCATCTCACCCGAAGATGAATAAATTATGCCGCGGGGAGCTCTTTCATGAGTATTGCGCATGCGCTGCTGTTCGGAAATATTTCTATAACTGTTCCCTTTTATTATTTGCAGATAAAAAAGCCTGCCGGAAAGAATGGCAAATAAAAGAACAAAAAGCACAAGAACTATCTTGTGCTTTTCAAGAAACCTTTCATATGCTAATTTATCTTCTCTCTGCCATACCATTTACATATACCTTCTTCCGATTCTTGTTATGCCGTCAAGGAACATAAATACAAGAGGCGCAATAAGTACGGTTAAACCTATTTTTAAAGAGCCGTATAAAGAAATAACAAACGGCGTATAACTGCCGGCTCCTTCAGGAATTACAAAATATAAAAGACTGAAACCAAACCAGTAAAGAATATTTGACGCAAAAACTAAAACTATCTGGGTAAAGATCTGGTCTTTATCAAAGTTTTTGCTTAGCATACCAGCAAAATAGCCTATCACCGTAAACATTATTACTCTTACGCCGAAAACATCGGTTGAGAAAGCATCCCAGGTAATACCGAAAAGAAAGCCCATAAGTTCCGCGCTAAGCTGTCCTCTGGAGAGCCCGAGATAGACAATAGCTATAAGAATAAAATTAGGGAAAATCCCGTCAATATTTAAAAATTTACCAAAGAAAAACTGTAAAAGGCAGAAAAAAACATAGAAAAACAGATAATATATTACTTTTTTCATTTTTCATCCTCTTGAGGCACAAGGATTATTGCCTCATATAAGGCATCAGTTTCAAAAAGTATTTCCGCTATAGCTGTCTTAAAGTCCATAGACGGTTCCTGCGATACACTTGAGATTATGCCCACAGAAATACCTTCTCCAAATACTGAACTAAGCGAACTTGAAACTATCTCATCTCCGACATCCACCGCTGCATTCAACGGTATATATGTGATCTTCATCAGATTTGAGTTAAAACCTTCTGCAAGACAATTAATATTCTTTTCTTTGATCTTTACCGGAACGGCAGACATTACATTTGTTATAAGAGCCACTTTTGAGGAGGTAGGATAAGTTTCAATAATACGTCCGACTGCACAAAGTTCACCATTATCTCTGCGCATAACTACGGGAAGATCATTATGTAAGCCGTCATTTTCGCCTTTATCTATTATAAACCATTGATACCATTCATTCGGTTCTCTTATTGATATCTTTGCAAAAACCGATTTTCTGCCTTGTATTTTGGGTATATCCAAAAGCTTTACAAGTTGTTGATATTCCTGGCACATCGTATCATAATTACGCAGTCTGTCTGTAAGTTCCTGATTTTTCTGTTTATAGGAAATATTTTCCTGTCTGAGATAAACTATAGCTTTAATATTATCGGCAAAATTTCCGGCTGATTGGAATATTTGATTAGCCGCATTGATATTTGGATATGAAATGTAATAAATAAGATTTTTAATAAGCCGGATAGGGGGTGTACTTCTTGCTATTATAAAAGAAAAGCCTATTATAAGCAGAAAAATGAAAACTATATTTGCATATTTTGAATTATGATTATCGCGCATTGAATTTTCTTCCGTAAACCGATAGCTGAAAGAAATGTGTATAAAGGCAGAGGAGCGTCGGTAATTTTAGAATCTATTTTTTTTGGAATTTTTGATATTATCAAGTTCTTCCATATATATTCCGGTCCCTCTGGCAACACAGGTAAGAGGGTCGTCGGCAAGATTGACCGGAAGTTCCGTTTCCTGAGATAAAAGTTCAGGAAGTCCTCGTATTAGTGAACCGCCGCCGCTTAAAATGATACCGCGGTCAACAAGGTCTGCGGCAATTTCAGCAGGTGTTTCTTCCAAAGTATTCTTTACCACTTCAATTATTGCTTTAGCCGGATCGGTAAGAGCCGCCCTGACTTCTTCAGAAGTTATATTTACTGTCTTTGGAAGCCCGCTGACCTGATCTCTTCCTTTAACATCCATTGTCATCTCTTTATCCAAAGGAAAAACAGATCCGATTTTCATTTTAACTTCCTCGGCCGTATTATCACCGATAATAAGATTATATTTCCTTCTAAAATATTGAACAATTGCTTCATCCATTTCATCACCGGCTATACCTAAGGATTTAGCAACGACCATACCGCCTAAAGAGACAACTGCTACTTCAGTGGTGCCGCCGCCTATATCTACTATCATGCTTCCTTCAGGTTCCTGAATAGGAATACCGGCTCCTATAGCTGCCGCCATAGGTTCATCAATAAGATAAACTTCTCTTGCGCCCGCCTGTTCGGCAGACTCTCTTACTGCACGCCTTTCAACTTCAGTAATTCCGGACGGAACACCGATAACTACTCTTGGATGAAGTAATGTTCTTCTATTATGAACTTTTTTTATAAAATACCTTATCATTCTCTCAGTAGCTTCAAAATCCGCAATAACACCATTTCTCAGCGGTCTTACGGCAATGATATTTGCGGGCGTTTTTCCAAGCATTCTTTTAGCTTCCACTCCTATTGCTAAAACCTGTTTGGAATCTTTTTCCATCGCAACTACCGAAGGTTCTCTTAAAACAATATCCTGGCCTTTTATATAAACAAGAACAGAAGCCGTTCCAAGATCTATACCCATATCATTTGAAAACAAACTGAAGAGATAATTGAACATTTATGTTTTCCTTTATTATATGACCAGCTTTACTATTGCCATTTCAGCACTGTCACCGCGTCTTGGTCCAACTTTGAAAATCTGCGTATATCCGCCATTTCTTTCTTTATATCTTGGCACTAAAACTTCAAAAACTTTTTTTACGACATCTTTATTATTGATCTCGCCATGAATTGCTCTTATAGCACTCAAGTCGCCTTTTTTAGCTTTTGTTACAAGCCTTTCCGAATAGCTAACAAGTTCTTTTGCTTTCGGTAAAGTTGTCGTTATTTTTTCATGGAGAAACAATTCTGACGCCAAATTGCGAAGCATGGCTTTTCTGTGAGAACTTGTGACGCCAAGTTTTCTCCCATTGTGATTTTTTATCATTTTTTTGCTCCCTTCTCCTTCTGAATTTCCATTCCAAGCGTCAATCCGAGCTCTTGAAGTTTTTCTTTTACTTCTTCTAACGAACGCTTGCCGAAATTATCAAAAGTCATCATTTCTTCTTCTTTAATCTGCACCAATTGTCTAATAGTTTCGATACCTGCATTTTTGAGGCTATTTGATGATCTTGTTGAAAGATCCATTATACCAAGCGACTGTTCAAGAAGTTCTTCAAGTTTTTCATCTTCTTTCTCGACAGTTTCATCAACTTCTTCCTGTTCGGGAACAACACCGGTAAATATATTTAAGCTGTTCTTTAAGATTTTTGCTGACTCGATCAATGCATCTTCAGGAGATATTGAACCATCAGTCCATATTTCCATAACAAGCCTGTCATAATTAAGTGTCTGCTCAACACGAGTGTTTTCAACTTCATAATTAACTTTCGTTATAGGAGAAAACAAAGCATCTAGAACTATTGTTCCTACTGAATACTTGCGGGATTTCATTTCATCGGCAAGAACATATCCTTTGCCGGGCAATACTTCAAGCTCCATTTCAAGAGTCGTACCATTATCAATATTTGCAATCTCTTGGTCGGGGTTCATTATTTCAACATTAGCGTTCTTTTCTATATCTTTTGCTGTAACTTTTCCGGATTTTTTTACTTTAAGATAAAGTCTTTCCGGTCCGTCAGAATGAAGCTTTACTCTTATTTTTTTCAGATTCAAAATAATCTGTGCAACATCTTCTTTCACACCTTTCAAAACTGCAAATTCATGCAGTGCACCGGTAATTTTAACTGAAGTTATCGCTGCACCTTCCAAGCTTGAAAGCAAAATTCTGCGAAGAGAATTTCCAATAGTATGGCCATAACCGCGCTCAAACGGCTCTGCGGTAAAACGACCATATGAATCTGTTGCAGTTTTTTCATCTAATGTAAGTTTACGTAGTTTTTCTAAATCTGGCATTTTCATGCTATATGACCTCTCACAAGCCTCTCGGCTGTTAGTTTATTTTGAGTAGTACTCAACGATAAGCTGACTGTCTATCGGATGAGAAATATCACCCGGAAGCGGTTCGCTTACAACTGTCCCTGTAATTTTATTTTTATCAAAACTCAACCATGAAGGGACATTAGTTGCAGTCTTTTCCATAAGCTTCTTCAAAACCGAGTTATCTTTATATTTTTCAGGAACAGTAATTACATCACCGGGTTTTACCTGATAACGCGGTACATTTATCGTTTTCTCATTAACTAAAATATTTCCATGATTGACTATCTGTCTTGCCATTTTCTTTGACTCTGCTAAACCTAAACGGTAAACAACGTTGTCAAGTCTGAGTTCAAGAAGTTTTAATAGATTTTCTCCGGTAGAACCTTTCATCTTTTCCGCTACAACATAATAATGATGGAATTGTTCTTCAGTTAAACCATAAACTCTTCTTGCTTTCTGTTTTTCACGCAAATGCTTCGCATAATCTGACATTTTGCTTTTTGAGGCTCCGTGCTGTCCCGGACCGTTTTTCCCTCTTTTTCTGTCAAGAGTACAATTTGTTGTACATCTTTCACCTTTAAGAAAAAGCTTCTCTTTTTCTCTGCGGCATAATTTACACGCCGACTCTAAATAACGTGCCATCTATTAAACTCCTCTTTATACTTTTACCTTATATTAAATTTCCGATAGCAGCCGTGATACCGAAAATCTTTTTTTATGATATTAACTTTCATTTAATACAAATTGCAGCTTTAAACTCTTCTGGGTTTCGGAGGACGGCATCCGTCGTGGGGAACAGGCGTGATATCTTTAATTGCCGTTATACCGAGTCCCGCACTTTGCAAACCTCTTATAGCTGTTTCTCTTCCGGGTCCAGGGCCGTTAACAAAAACTGCAACCTGTTTTACGCCGTAATCAACAGCTTTCTTTCCTACTGCCGCAGCAGTCATTTGTGCCGCAAAAGGAGTTCCTTTTTTTGTACCTTTAAAACCTGAACCGCCAGCTGATGCCCAAGCTAAAGTATTTCCTCTGTCGTCGGTAATATTAACAATTGTATTATTAAACGACGATAATATATATGCTCTGGCTACTCCGCCAGTATACCTTCTTTTTTTTGAGCCAGAAGATTTTTTTTCATCCGCCATTATACTGCCTCCGTATTTTAATTACCTTTGTGTTTTATTATTTTTTCTTTGCCTGCTGCTGAGCCTGAGCTTTTCCCGCACCTACGGTCTTTCTCTTTCCGCGTCTTGTGCGCGCATTGGTTTTAGATCTCTGTCCTCTTACAGGCAGATTTCTTCTGTGGCGCAAACCTCTGTAGCTTCCGATATCAATAAGCCTTTTAATATTTCCTTGAACTTCTCTTCTTAAATCACCCTCAACTTTCAGGCTTTTAGTAATAAGGGTGTTTATTTGGTTTACTTCTTCCTGCGTAAGATCCTTAACTCTTTTTGCAGGATCCAATTCAAGTTCTGCAATCATTTCATTAGCTATAGCAGGTCCGATCCCATAAATATATCTGAGCGCTATATCAAGTCTTTTATTCTTAGGTAAGTCTACTCCAGCTACACGAGCCATTATCTATCCTCCAAAATTATCCTTGTTTCTGTTTATGTCTAGGATCTGAACAAGTTACTCTTACTACGCCTTTACGTTTAACTACTTTACACTTCTGGCAAATTGGTTTTACCGATGCTCTGACTTTCATTACTATACTCCTGATTATTTCTCTCTATAGGTTATTCTGCCTCTTGTCAGATCATAAGGAGAAAGTTCCAGCTTTACTTTATCCCCAGGAAGAATTCTTATGTAATGCATTCTCATTTTACCGCATATATGAGCAAGGATTACATGTCCTCCTTCAATCTCAACTTTAAACATTGCGTTCGGCAGAGATTCTAAAATTTTACCTTCGACTACAATCTTTTCTTCTTTAGCCATTTTTTACCTTTGTTAAGATTTCATTTCCGTTCTCAGTGATAGCAACGGTATGTTCAAAATGAGCACTTAAACTGCCGTCTTTTGTAACAACCGTCCAATCATCATCCAACATACCGACTTCATATCCGCCTGCATTTACCATCGGTTCTATTGCAAGAACCATGCCCGGTAAAAGTTTAACGCCGGTATCTTGTTTACCGAAATTCGGTATGGGAGGTTCTTCGTGTAAAGATCTGCCTATACCATGACCGACAAAATCTCTTACTACTGAAAAACCTGCCTCTTCCACGGTTTTTTGAACCGCAAAAGAAACATCACCGAGCCTGTTGCCCGGCAATGCCTGTTCAATACCTTTCTGCAAAGACATTTCAGTAATTTCCAAAAGTTTCGCGGCGGTGTCGGATACACTTCCGACTGCGTAGGTTTTTGCTGCATCGCCATAATACCCTTCGTAAATTACTCCCATATCTACAGAAACTATATCGCCTGATCTGAGCACACGCGAATCATTCGGGATTCCGTGTACTACTTCATCGTTTATCGATACACATGCAGAAGCCGGGAAAGGAGAACTTATTCCCCTGACTCCTAAAAATGCAGGTATCATCTTCAATGATCTTATATATCGTTCTGCAAAAACATCTATTTCTTTTGTAGTTATTCCGGGTTTTATTATATCAGACAACTTATCTAAAATCTCACCCACTACTTTTCCAGCAGTTCTCATCTTATCAAGTTCAGCTGCTGTTTTTAACTCAATATTTCTTTTCTTAAAAAACAATTTTATCGCCTGCTTTTTATAAAATCACTTATCTGTTCAAAAACGCCTTCTTCATTTTTAAGTCCGTCTATATCAACTAAGAGCTTTCCTTTTTTATAATAGTCAATCAAAGGTCTTGTCTGATGATCATAGACATTTAAACGCTCTCTTACGGTCACAGGATTATCATCACTTCTTTGTATAAGTTCCCCTTTACAATGATCACATATATCCTTAACTTTGGGAGGATGTAAAGCTATATTATAACTTGCACCGCATTGTTCACATGTCCTTCTTCCCAAAATCCTTTTTATAGCTTCTTCGCTATCAATATTTATTGAGAAAACAGCGGTCAGATCCCTTTTATTATCCTTAAGCATAATATCAAGTTCTTCCGCCTGTTTTACAGTTCTCGGGAATCCGTCAAGGAGAAAGCCTTTTTTAACATCGTCTTTTTCAAGACGCTTCTTAACCATATCAATAACGATTTCATCCGAAATTAACTTTCCGGATGAGAGCAACTTACTTAAAGCTTCGTCTGATTTTTTTGCCTCACGAAACATGTCGCCGGTAGACAAGTGAACAATATCAAACTTCTCAACGATCAATTTTGCTTGTGTACCTTTGCCTGCACCGGGAGGCCCTAAAAGTACAAAATTCATTTATTTTACGTTAAACCATCTTCCTTTTATGCGGCCTTCTTTCATAAAGCCCTCATAATGGCGCATTATTAAATGCGATTCTATCTGGCCAATCGTATCAAGAGAAACACCGACAACGATAAGCAGTGAAGTTCCTCCAAAGAAGAAAGGAGCACTCATAACTGTTCTCAAATAGTCAGGGAGCACTGCTATACAAGCAACAAACAGCGCGCCTCCAAGCGTAACTCTTTCCAAAACTTTCTGTATATATTGAGCAGTCGGTTCTCCGGGTCTTATACCGGGAATAAAACCGCCTGATTTTTTCATGTTTTCCGCTAAATCTTTCGGATTAAACGATATAGAATTATAGAAATAACAGAAGAAAATAACAAGTGATGCATATATAAGACTATACCAAACCGAACCATGATTGAACCAATCTGTAATCTTTTTTGAAACAGGAATACCCCATACAGTCCAATCCGGAGCAAACTGAGCTATTGTTAAAGGTGCTGACAATATGGAAACAGAAAATATAACTGCGATAACTCCGGACTGATCAACCTTTATGGGAAGAAATGATGTCTGTCCGCCGTACATTTTTCTGCCTACCATTCTTTTTGCATAATGTATCGGTATTCTTCTCTGTGCAGTTTCAACCCATACAACAATTAGCAAAACTGCAAGAACAAGCAATGTAAGCCCTAAAGCATACAAAATTGAAAGTTCTTCCATCTGTACAAGTTTTATAACACTTAATACAGCATGAGGAAGCCTTTCAACAATACCTGCAAAGATTATAAGAGAAATACCGTTACCTATACCTCTTTCTGTAACTTGTTCACCAAGCCACATTATCAAAACAGTTCCGGTTACAAGTGTCGTAACTGTCATGACAATCCAAGACATTGACGGATCAACAACAATCGGCATTCCCGAAGGAGTCGGCATTCTGCTTATAGCCATAGTTAAGCCGAAAGATTGAATTGTTCCTAGAATAAGAGTTCCATATCTGGTAATCTGCGTAAGCTTCTTTCTGCCCTGTTCACCTTCTTTTGCAAGTCTGTCTAAATAAGGGATGACATGCGCGCCCTGCATTAAACTCATGATAATGGATGCGTTGATATACGGCATAATACCCATAGAAAAAACCGACATCCTGTTGAGAGCACCGCCTGAAAACATGTCTAGAAAACCTAAAAGACCTCCGCTTTGTGCGGCAAACAATGATTTTACCGCTTCAGCATTAATGCCCGGAATAGGAATTGAAGCTCCTATTCTGTAAGCAATGATAATTGCCAATGTAAAAAGAACCCTTTTTTGAAGTTCAGGCACTTTAAAAATATCTGTAAAAGTCTTTAGCATATCTTATTCCCGTTATTTATATTTTATTTTACAATTTCTGCTTTTCCGCCTGCAGCTTTAATCTTTTCAGATGCTGACTTTGAATACGCTGCCACTCTAACATTAAGAGATTTTTTCAACTCTCCAACTCCTAATATTTTTACAAGTTTCGCTTTTGAAACCATTCCGGCTTTTTTCAAAGACTCAGGTGTTACTTCCGCACCATTTTCAAATTTATTTAAGCTCTCCACATTAACTACTTCATATTCTTTGCGGAAAAGATTGTTGAAGCCTCTTTTCGGCACTCTTCTAAGAATAGGCATCTGACCGCCTTCAAAGCCTATCTTTTTTGCTCCGTCTCCGGAACGCGATCTCTGACCTTTTGTTCCTCTGGTTGATGAACCGCCGCGACCGGAACCTACTCCGCGTCCTACAATTTTCTTTCTATGTTTAGAACCTTTTGCAGGTTGTAAATTATCTAAGCCTATCATATATCTGCAACCTCTTTATTTCTTTTTTTAGCAACTTCTTCTTTTGTACGAAGCAATTTAAGGGCTTCTATAGTCGCATAAACTACATTAAAAGGATTTGAAGAACGCATCGATTTTGTAAGAATATCTTTTATTCCTACAGCTTCTAGCACCGCTCTTACAGCTCCGCCCGCAATAACACCTGTTCCCGGTGCGGCAGGTTTTAAAAGAACTTTGCCGGAACCAGAAACTCCGATTATTTCGTGGGGAATCGTGGTTCCTTTTAATTGAACCGAAACCATATTTTTTGTAGCACGAGCACTGCCCTTCTGAATCGCAGCTTGTACTTCATTAGCTTTTCCGAGTCCGCATCCAACTTTTCCTTCACCGTCGCCAACTACTACCAAAGCATTGAAAGAAAATCTTTTTCCGCCCTTAACAACTTTTGCAACTCTGTTAACAGCGACTACTGTTTCTTTCAAACCGCTATCGTTTTGATTTTGTTTTCCAAATTGTTCAGCCAACTGATCCTCCTAAATACTGCAAGCCTTTTATTTTAAAATTCTAAACCGCTTTCTCTTGCCGCTTCTGCTAAAGCTTTTACTTTTCCGGTATACTCATAGCCTCTGCGATCAAAGACAACCTTTTTAACACCTTTTTCTGCCGCTTTCTTTGCAATCAAATCACCGACAGATTTGGCAGCCGCTACAGTATCTGTAACATTCAATTTGCCTTTAAGTTCAGGAGAAAGTGTTGATGCAGCCGCAAGCGTTGTTCCGCTGACATCATCTATTACCTGAGCATATATGTGTTTATGTCCGCGATATATGCTTAAGCGCGGTCTTTCTTTTGTACCTTCAATTTTATTTCTTACTCTTTTAACTCGATAGTCAAATCTTTTTTTTGAATCTTTCATCTAAACCCTCTATTTTTTGCCGCCTGCTGCTGCTTTACCGGCTTTTCTTATTATGTGTTCACCGACATACTTTATTCCGTAACCTTTATACGGTTCTGCAGGTTTTACGGCTCTTACTTTTGCAGAAAATGCTCCGACTTCATATTTATCTATTCCTGTTACGGTAACCAGCGTGCTTTTGTCAGGAGTAAGCGCCACAGTAACTTTAACTGCAGAAGGAATTTGTAATGTTACCGTATGCGAGTAACCTACTGACAAAACAAGATTTTTGCCACCTTCAATACTGGCTTTATAACCAAGCCCGCTAACTTCCAACTCTTTTTTAAATCCTTTTGTAACACCTTCAACCATATTTACGATAAGACCTCTATAGAGGCCGTGCATCATATTATGTTCCCTGGAGTTACCAAGAGGCTCGACAAGCAAATTGTTGTCTTTATCAATTTTTACTGTTATCTTTCTATCAATTACCTGCGAAAGTTTCCCTCCGGGGCCTGATACTTCCACAACTCCGTTCTTAAATTCTGCTTTTACTTTCTCCGGTAAGTGAATTGGTTTTTTACCTAAGCGACTCATTTTTTGATCCTCAATATAAAATTTTTACCAAACATACGCTATTACTTCGCCGCCGACTTTTTCTTTTTTAGTCTGTTTATCTGTCATAATACCTTTCGACGTCGAAACAATTGTTACGCCTAATCCGCCATAAGTTTTTGGCATATCGGCATATCCTTTATAAATTCTCAAACTTGATTTAGAAACTCTTTTGATACCTTGAAGAACCTGTCTGCCTTCCGGAGTATATTTAAGATATATCCTTAAAACGCCCTGTTTATGATCTTCAATATTTTTGTAATTTGCAATATAACCTTCATCTTTCAAAATTCTAGCAATTTCAATCTTTACTTTTGAAGAAGGAACATCGACTTTTTCATGCAATTTTGCATTCGCATTTCTTATGCGTGAAAACATATCTGATATTGGATCTGTAATCATTCAACCAACCTCTTTTAAAAATAATTACCAGCTTGATTTTGTAACGCCTGGTATTTCGCCGTTATGTGCTAATTTGCGTAAACATATTCTGCAAAGACCGAAATCTCTGTAAAAGCCGCGCGGTCTTCCACACAGGCGACATCTATTCCTGTACCGCGTTGCAAATTTCTGAGGTTTACGCATCTTTGCTGTTGCTGAAGTTGTAGCCATTAAAGTCCTCTTTTATTTATTATCTCTTTTTTTGAACGGCATGCCGAGCGATTCCAATAAAGCTTTTGCATGTTCGTCTTTTTCTGCCGTTGTTACTATAGTTATATTCATTCCTCTTGGTTTATCTGATTTTTCAACATTGATCTCAGGGAATATATACTGTTCCGTAAGACCCAAGTTAAAATTGCCATGACCGTCAAAACCATTAGGTTCAATTCCTCTGAAGTCTCTTATACGGGGAATTGCAATATTGATAAGTCTGTCTAGAAACTCATACATTCTAGCACTTCTTAATGTTACTTTTACGCCTATAGGCATACCTGCACGGAGCTTAAAGTTAGATACTGATTTTTTTGCTCTGCAAACAATGGGTTTCTGCCCTGTTATAGCCGAAAGCTCGGCTAGAGCAATATCTAAAGCTTTAATATTTTCTTTTGCTTCGCCAATTCCTATATTGATCACGATTTTATCAAGTTTTGGTACCTGATGTACATTTTTAAAACTGAACTGTTTCAAAAGTTCGTCTGCTACATTTTTGTGATAAAATTCTTTTAAACGAGGTTGATTCATTATAATTTCCCTTATACTATCATTTCACCGCATCTGCGGCATATTCTGATTTTTTTACCGTCTGAAAGCGAATCAAACTTAGGTCTCGATGCCTGTTCGCATTTCGGACACAAAAGCATAACTTTGCTCATAGCTATAGGAGCTTCTTTTTCACGAATCCCTCCCGGATCTCTCTGGGTAGGTTTCGTGTGCCTTTTAACAAAATTAACTTTTGAAACAACAACTTTTTCTTTGTCAGGAAAAACTTTTAAAACTTCGCCTTTTTTTCCTTTATCCTTGCCTGATAATACAACTACTTTGTCTTTCTTCTTGATATTAAGCATTTTTATATCCCATTAACGATTATATTACTTCCGGAGCCAAAGAAATAATTTTAAGATAATTATTTTCTCTGAGTTCTCTTGCTACCGGTCCAAAAATACGCGTACCTTTAGGTTCGCCTTCATCATTGATAATAACAGCTGCATTATCATCAAATTTAATATAAGTCCCGTCTTTACGGCGTATTTCTTTTACAGTACGCACGATTACGGCTTTAATAACATCACCTTTTTTAATGTTTGCATGAGGTATAGCATCCTGAACGGAAGCATGAATGACATCACCTATGCTTGCATAACGGCGATTTAAACCTTTTGTAACTCTAAAGCAGCGAATTTTTCTAGCGCCGGAGTTATCTGCTACATTTAAAATAGTTCTTTCCTGAATCATTTTTATTCCTCAAATTAAGCTCGTCATTCTTGTGCTTTGCTTATTATTTCAACCATAATCCATCTCTTCGTTTTTGAGAGAGGTCTGCTTTCCATAATCTTGACGGTATCGCCGATTTTTGAAGCATTCTCTTCATCGTGCACAGCAAACTTGCTTTTGCTGCGGATTACGCGATCATACAAGGAATGACGGTATGTTCTTTCAACAGACACCAGCCTTGTTTTACTGCTTTTATCACTTACAACTATACCTGTACGGTATTTGCGTTTTCCACGTTCAGCCATTTTTCCTTCCTATTATTGCGTCTATATTATTTAGACTCATTCTTTTGCGCAAGAAGCGTTTTCACTCTTGCAATGTCTCTTCTCAAATTTCTTATTTGAAGCCCGTTTTTTAGAGGGGCTGTCGAATGACGGAACTTTAATTTAAACATTTTGTCGCGCATGTCATTAAGCTTAACAACAAGTTCCGCATCAGACATATTTTTCATTTCAATCCAATTTTTACTTTTCATCTTACCATTCCATTTCAGAATATTAAATTTCTGCTCTAACCAATATTTTTGTTTGTATCGGGAGTTTGTTTGAGGCAAGTTTTAGAGCTTTTCTTGCTTCTGCTTCAGGAATTCCTTCCATTTCAAACATTACTCTTCCCGGCTTTACTACTGCAACCCAAAACTGCGGATCGCCTTTACCCTTACCCATTCTGGTTTCAGCAGGCTTCTTTGTGATCGGTTTATCAGGGAATATTCTGATCCAGATCTTTCCGCCTTTTTTTGTAAACCTTGAGAGGGTTATACGTGCAGCTTCTATCTGATTGCTGTTTATCCACACAGGTTCCAAAGCTTGAAGACCGTACTGACCGAAAGCCAGATACGTTCCGCCTTTCGCTTTTCCCTTCATTCTTCCCCTGTGGGTCTTTCTATATTTTACTCTTTTTGGCATCAACATATTAATGTCCTCTAACTTTTATGTCTTATTTTATTTAGACTCTTCTTCCTGCTGCTGTTGCTCTGTTCCTTCTATGCTTTCAGCATCAACAGCTTTTGCTTCTTCAAACAATTCTTTCGTTGTTTTCTTGAAGTGTTCTTTCTTAAATATCCAAACTTTCACGCCAATCTGTCCCATGGTCGTATACGCTTCGGTAAAACCATAATCAATATCAGCTCTAAAAGTCTGCAAAGGTACTCTTCCTTCCTTAAGCCACTCGGTTCTTGCAATTTCTGCTCCGCCGAGTCTGCCTGAAACCATAACTTTAATTCCCTGAGCACCTGCCGCCATTGCTTTTTCAATGGTTTTTTTCATCGCTCTTCTGAAAGCGATCTGTTTTTCCAATTGGAATGCAATACTTTCTGCCGCAAGCTGGGCATCAGTTTCAGGTCTCTTTATTTCCATAACATTGACAAAAGTTTTTCTTGCCGTCATAGATTCTATTTCTTTTCTGAGGTTTTCTATACCTTGTCCGCCTTTTCCAATAACAATACCGGGACGGGCAGTATAAATATTTACTCTTAAATATTTACCCGCTCTTTCAATACCGATCTTTGATACGGAAGCCATTTTAAGACTGTCTTTTAAATAGGTTCTTATACGGCGGTCTTCTTCTATAAAATCAGGCATCTCTTTTAAATTAAACCACTTAGATTCCCAATCTTTGATATACCCCAGTCTTACACTTTTAGGATGAACTTTTTGCCCCATATTTTTGCCTTACCCTTTTACCTTATTTTTTCTCTTCTTTTACTACTTCTTTTTTTGCTGCTTTCTTCTCAGAAGATACATCTTTTTCAACTGCTTCTTTCTTCGCTGAAAGAACGTCTTTTTTTACTTCTTCTTTTTTTGTTTCAACTGTTTTTTCCGCCGCAGGAGCTGCTGCCGCGACAGTTTTCTTTACAGTTTTTTTCTTTCTTTTTTCAGGAGCAACACCGACATCAGTTACAACGATAGTAAGATGAGATGTTCTCTTTTTTATAGGCATGCCTCTGCCCATAGGCCCCGGTCTCATTCTTTTAAGAATAGGACCGTCTCCTACCCATGCCTCTTTAACTTTAAGATTTGAATAATCTTTGAGTCTTCCTGAGTTTGCAGTTGCACTTTTCAAAACTTTCTCAACAAGCGTTGCAGAAGATTTTGGAAGAAAAGAAAGCACTTCAAACGCTTTTGAGACTCTTTTGCCTCTTATAAGCGTACAAACCTGATTTACTTTTCTTGGTGTATATCTAACAAACTTTGCTGTTGCTTTTGCTTCCATCTTTTTTGTCCTTTTCTTTTTATGTAAGTGAAGTTTCCTGTTTCGTCATTCCGCCATGACCTTTAAAACTTCTTGTCGGAGCGAATTCACCGAGTTTATGCCCTACCATCTGTTCCGATATGAATACCGGGAGAAACTTTTTGCCATTATGTATTGCAATTGTATGGCCAACGAAATCAGGCGTTATTACACATGCTCTTGCCCACGTTTTTATAACTTTTTTGTCGCCGGTTTCATTGAGCTTTTGCATTTTTTTCAAAAGCTTCTGATCTACATATGGTCCTTTTTTAGTTGAACGACTCATTTATTTTCTTCCTCTCTTCTATCTCTTTTTAGCCTTATTACGATGGCTTACTATTACCCAATCCCAAACTTTTGCAGATCTTGTTTTGAAACCTTTAGCAGGCTGGTTCCAAGGGCTTCTGGGCTGGTTATTACCTTTAGATCTGCCTCTGCCTCCACCGTGAGGATGGTCGACAGCATTCATTGCAGTTCCGCGGACATGAGGTTTGAACCCCATACGACGTTTTCTTCCTGCAGAGCCTATCGTAATGTTCTCATGGTCTAAATTACCTACCTGACCAATCGTTGCATAACAGTTTACACGAACAAGTCTTATTTCTCCGGAAGGCATTCTTACGTGAGCATAGTCACCTTCTTTAGCAAGCAACTGGGCAGTAGCACCTGCCGAACGGACCAACTGTGCACCTTTCCCAGGAACAAGTTCGAGGTTATGTATAAACGTACCTACGGGAATATTAGTAAGCGGAAGAGCATTTCCAACTTTTATCTCGGCATCCGGACCGGACATAAGGGAATCTCCTACGTTTACACCCACAGGCTGGATTATGTATCTTTTTTCACCGTCTTCATAGCGTAAAAGCGCTATTCTGCTTGAACGGTTAGGATCGTATTCTATTGCAATAACTTCCGCAGGCATATTGATCTTATCTCTTTTAAAATCAATAACTCTGTAGAATCTTTTGTGTTCGCCGCCTCTAAAACGGACCATTATACGGCCCGTATTATTACGGCCGCCTTTCTTTTTTATAATTTTTACAAGAGATTTTTCCGGCTCTTTTTTGGTAATGTCTGAAAAATCTGAAACAGACATCTGTCTTCTGGATTGTGTGTACGGTTTAAATGTTTTAATCGCCATTTCTTCTTTTCCTGTTATCGGGCCTGCGCATTAAGCGTCTTAATTCTGCCCATATTTACTTCTGAGTAAACTAACCCTGCACCTGAATTATAATTAATCCAGGGCTGGATTTTAAGTTTACCAACGTCAGCCTTTTATTAGGCTTCGTCGACCATTTGAATTTCTTGGCCTTTGCCAAGCTTTACGATTGCTTTTTTCCAATCGCTTCTATATCCTGAGTGCATACCCAGTCTTTTACTTTTTCCTGCATAATTTGCAGTATATACGCTTTCAACTTTCACATTAAACAAGGTTTCAACAGCCTGTTTAATTTGAAATTTATTCGCAGATTTAGCTACAACGAAAGTATATTTATTATCTTTTTCTTTCATAATAGCTGCTTTTTCTGTTACTATAGGTTTTTTAATTATGTTTCTTATATCCATTTTATTCCCTGTCTAATTTATAGAGACTGCCTTTCTTTGAGAATTTCAATTGCTTCAGGAGTTATTATGAGCTTATCTGCCCAAAGAACCTGATAAGTATTTATGTTTTTTGCATTCTCAACGACTACATTTTCTATATTTCTTGCAGCAAGCTTAAAACCTGCATCCATATTAATCACAAAAACTACTTTTTTGCCTTCAACTTTAAAATTCTTTATAAGTTCGGCAACTTTTTTCGTCTTTGCTTCTTCAACTTTTACAGAATCAACAACTATAACATTGCCTTTCTGCAACTGGGCTGAAAATGCCATGTTCAAAGAAAGTTTCTTCTTCTGTTTAGACATTTTTGTATAGTAATCTCTCGGTTTAGGTCCAAAAATTACTCCGCCCTTTCTCCACAAAGGAGAATTTCTCTGGCCTGAGCGGGCATTACCCGTTCCTTTCTGTTTCCAAGGTTTAGCTCCTGAAAAAGAAACTTCGCCTCTGCTTTTTGTTTTGTGAGTGCCGGATCTCTGATTGTTCAAATAAGCTGTCGTGATTTCATGCAGAAGCACCTTAGATACTTCTGTATTAAAAAAAGCAGGAAGCTCTATTTTTCCTTTTTCCTGACCCTTAGCATTATAGACTATTGTATCCATTTTACATTCTCTCTCGAATTACGATTATTTTTTCTTACTTTTTGCTTTTGCCGCTTCTTCCTGAATAACAGGTATTTTCTTAAGCGTATTATTAATAAGCAATGTTCCGGCTTTAACAGCAGGAACAGCTCCCTTTATAAGCATAAGGTTTTTTTCGGCATCAACATTTACAACCAACAATTTTTGGATTGTAACATATTCATTACCTAAATGTCCAGACATTTTCATGCCTTTGAGGACTTTTTGGGGACCCTGTCCGCCGCTGGATCCTCTTGCACGAGTTCTGTCTGACTGGCCATGAGACGTATTTTGTTTGCCAAAATTATGTCTTTTTATAACTCCGGCATATCCTTTACCTTTACTTATAGCAGATACATCAACATAGTCGCCTGCTTTAAACAGGTCAACTTTGATTTCCTGACCTATAGAGTAAGAAGACACATCATCGACTCTTACTTCTCTGAGAATTTTTTTAGGAGAGAGATTGTTTTTCTTAAAATAACCTGCTTGAGGCTTTATAAGTTTTTTTTCTTCTACATCTCCAAAACCAAGCTGAACGGCAGTGTAACCGTCTTTTTCAGCTGTACGGACTCCTGTTATAACACAGGGGCCGGCTTCTACTACTGTTACAGGTATGAGATTTCCTTTGTCGTCGAAAACCTGAGTCATACCAATTTTTTTTCCAATTATTGATTTTAACATATTTTCTCTCTAAAATTCAAGTATTTTTTAATTCACAATTACATCTTTATTTCAATATCTACACCGGCAGGCAAATCAAGCTTCATAAGTTCTTCAACTGTTTTAGATGAAGGCTCGCGAATATCGACTAACCTCTTGTGAATTCTCATTTCAAACTGTTCACGGGATTTCTTGTCTGTATGCACAGATCTGTTCACCGTGTACTTTTTTATGTGTGTAGGAAGAAGCACAGGACCGGTTATAGCTGCTCCGGTACGCCTTGCTGTTTCTACGATTTTTGCAAGCGAATCATCTAACATCTTATGATCGTATGCTCTTAACTTAATTCTTAAACGTTGGGTTGGACCTGTTTTTTCATTTACCATAAATTCTTAATCCTGTTTGTTTTTTTACTTTTATTTATAAAGTTTGTGCTGCCAGACTAATGTATCTTTTTAAGATACGACAACTCCCCGCCAGAGGATAAACTTTACAATTAATATAATCCACAGTGAGCGACAAATAGCCGCTCACTGTGAATTTATATCTTCTTTATTCTATAATTTCTGTTACAACTCCGGACCCTACTGTTCTGCCGCCTTCTCTTATCGCAAATCTCAGCTGCTTCTCCATCGCTACAGGCGTTATCAACTCTATGTCCATCGTTATATTGTCGCCAGGCATTACCATCTCTA
>JBPOII010000010.1:0-108857 GCA_052034625.1 Elusimicrobiota bacterium
CAGTGGTGTCATTATCTTTATTAATATTTAATGTGCTGAGAGTATTAGACGAAATAATTCCGTCATTAAATATTATATTTGCTCCTTTTGTCCATAAATTTATTGTTCCTTCATCATCATATATAGCATTTGATTTTCCATTCGCTGTATTTCTGTTGAACTCAACATTTTTTGTATTTGCAGTCAAATTCAATGTTCCGGCATTCCATATAGCTCCTCCGCTTGATGAGGCAATATTGAAAGAAAATAATGCACCGTCCTCTATTGTCAATATTCCTGCATTTCCTATCGCTCCGCCAGAGTCCGTAGCAGTATTGGAACTGAATTCAGCCCCCTTACCGATTGTCATTATTGCTTCTTCTTCACCAAGACATATCGCTCCGCCATTCCATGCATTATTGAAAGAAAACTTTGAATCCGTGCCGATCGTCATTGTTGAAGCAACAGTACATATAGCTCCGCCAAAAACTGTAGCAGTATTAGAGGAAAATACCGCTCCGTCCTTTATTGTCATTTTTCCATCATTAAATACCGCACCGCCGTCACCGGTTACGGTATTGGAGCTGAATTCCGCTCTGTCTACGATCGTCATTATTCCGGCATTTAATATAGCTCCGCCTTTACCTCCATTCAGTAATGTCTTATTGAAAGAAAACTTTGAGTCTGAGCCGATCGTCAGTTCTTCAACATTTATAATCGCTCCGCCAAATTTTGCAGCAGTATTGGAACTGAATTCCACACCGTCTCCGATTGTCATTATTCCGATATTTCCTATCGCACCGCCAACCTCCGCAGTATTGAAAGAAATTTTTGAATCTGAGCCGATCCTCAGTTCTCCAAAATTTACAATAGCACCGCCGCCCTCAGCAGTATTGGAACTGAGTTCCACACCGTCTCCGATTGTCAGTGAACCGGAAGCAACACATATTGCACCGCCGGCCAAGGCATTATTTGAAGTAAATACCGCATTAGAGCTGATTGCTATTCTTACTGAAGAATCTTCATCATGAACATATATCGCTCCACCGACTTCATGAGCAGTGTTAAATGAAAAAACCGCTCCTGTACCGATTGTAATTGTTGAATTGAAAACAGCCCATTTTGCTCCGCCAGCGCCTGCAGTATTGGAACTGAATTCCACACCGTCTCCGATCGTCATTTCTCCGCCATTTCCTATCGCACCGCCGCCCAATGCAGTATTGGAGGAAAAGAAAGCTCCGTCTTTTATTGTCATTTTTCCTTCATTCCATATCGCTCCGCCGTAGGATGTTGAAGTATTGAGAGAAAACAATGAGTCCAAACCTATTGTCGTTGTTGAACCGGAAGCAGCATATATTGCACCGCCCTTTCCGGCATTATTGGAAGTAAATGACGTTCTAGAACTGATTGTTACTTCTCCGGTATTATTATATATCGCTCCTCCGGCCCTTGCCTCATTGAAAGAAAACTTTGAATCCGAACCGATTGTCGTTATTCACGCAAAACTTAGTATTCCTCCGCCGTCACCGGTTGCGGTATTGGAACTGAATTCAGCTCTGTCTCCGATTGTCAGTACTCCGGCATTTCCTATCGCTCCGGCAAACCCATCTTCAATATTAGGATCCAGCGCCTTATTGAAAGAAAACTTTGAATCCGAACCGATTGTCAGTACTAAAACATTTATAATCGCACCGCCGGCATCCGCAGTATTGGAACTGAATTCCACACCGTCTTTGATTGTCAGTACTCCGGCATTTCCTATCGCTCCGGCAGCCAATGCAGCAGTATTAGAGGAAAAGACCGCTCCGTCTTCTATTATCATTCCCCCTTCATTCCATATCGCTCCACTATTATGTAAGAATCCGAACCTATCGTTATTTCTGAATCGGGATTAGCATATATCGCTCCGCCAGCCCCTGATTTATTTGAAATAAATACCGCATTAGAACTGATCATTATTGTTACTGTTTCTGTTACTGAACCTTCTTGATGAGTATATATCGCACCGCCGGCATCCGCAGTATTGGAGGAAAAGGTTACACCTGTGCCAATCATAATTGTTGAACCGGGCATAGCCCCTATAGCACCGCCAAACTTTGCAGTATTGGAGCTGAATTCTACCTCGTTTCCTACTGTCAGTTCTCCGAAATTTCCTATTGCACCGCCGGCATCCGCAGTATTGGAGGAAAAGACTACTTTGTTTTCTATTGTCATTTTTCCTCCATTCCATACCGCTCCGCCAAACCTTGCAGTATTGGAACTGAATTCCACGCCTGAGCCGATTGTCGTTGTTGAACCATCAAAAGCATATATCGCACCACCGTCAAAATCCGTTATATTATTTAAGAATATAGTATTTCCTGTTTGTGTGCTGATTATAAGTTCTCCTTTATTACAGAACCATGCACCTGAACTTGTCTCAACAGCATTATAAAAAGTTCCGGATGTTACAGTTACCGGCGGTATGCCTGGTTCTATTACCAATCTTGCAAAAGAAATATCTGCTAAAAACAATGCGGCAAAAGCTATTAATACAGCATAAAACTTTTTCATCTTATTCTCCTGATTTTTATTATAAAATAAGAAGTGCCAGCTTAAAAAAGCCGGCACTTAGTTTATTTATATGGAAAAAGCTTCTTTTTTAAATATAAAATTATTTATATTTCTATATATTATTTTTTTTGTTTCATTTATCATATATAGATTTTATAAAAAATAGATACTTAAATCAAGCAATAAACCTCGCCGAGAAAAGACAAATAATTATAAGACATATGCTTGTGTATAATAATTCTCATAGAAAATCTCAGCCCTTGATAATGAATTGATAAAAGGAAAAGAAAAAGTTGTATGCAAGAAATTTAAATAAGGCTACGGTGTTTTACCATAGCCTTATTGATTTAAAAAAACATATTTGTTTTATTTATTTTCTTCCTTAGAGATATCTTTCTCTCTTATTTCTACTCTGCGGATTTTTCCTGAAATAGTTTTCGGAAGACATTCAACATATTCTATAACTCGCGGATATTTATAAGGGGCTGTAGTTTTTTTAACATGATTTTGAAGTTCTTTCGTCAATTCATGCGTTCCGGTATATCCCTTAGAAAGTACTATAGTCGCTTTTACCGCAAAGCCGCGTTCAGGGTCAGGAGTTCCGGTTACGGCACATTCCGTAACGGCAGGATGCTCCATAAGGACGCTTTCAACTTCAAAAGGCCCTATGCGATAGCCGGAAGATTTTATGACATCATCCGTACGGCCTACATACCACAAAAATCCCATTTCATCTTTATAGGCAGTATCGCCCGTATGGTAAAGATCATCATGCCAGACACTTTTTAACATTTCTTCATCGCGGTAATAACCTGAAAACATCCCGCAAGGCTTACCGCCGCCGGCTTCATCTGTACGTATACATATTTCTCCGATTACACCCGGGCTGACTTCTTTTCCGTTCTCATCGGCAATTATCATACGGTATCCCGGAGATGGAAGACCCATTGAACCAAGCCTCGGCTGCATCCATGGGAAACCCGTCCAGCAGCTAAGTGTAGTTTCGCTCTGTCCGAAACCTTCAAAAATTTTATGATTTGTGCCTTCAAGCCAAACCTTATAAACTTCAGGATTTAATGCTTCACCCGCTGTTGTGCAATGGTGCAATGAAGAAAGGTCATATTTTTTAAGGTCCTCTTTTATTAAATAGCGGTACATCGTAGGCGGCGCACAGAAAGTGGTGATCTTATATTTTTCTATTTTTTCAAGGATGTCAGGTGCAGAGAATTTATCAAAATCATACACGAAAATAGCACTTCCGGCAAGCCACTGGCTATACATTTTACCCCAAAGACTCTTAAGCCAGCCTGTATCTGAAATAGTTAAATGCAAACCGCCAGGTTCGCAACGATGCCAGAAACAACCTGTAATTATATGTCCGAGAGGATAAGTATAATCATGCCAGACCATTTTAGGATAACCGGTAGTTCCGGATGAGAAAGCCATAAGCATCATATCACTTTTCTTATTATTCCTTTTAACCGGAGTTTCAGGGGCTGCTTCCAAACCGGCATCAAAATCTATCCATTTGTCATTTGGGACTTTACCGCCGAAAACTGCAAGTTTTTTTATCGTTGGACAGTCAGATAATGCTTCTTCCATTGCTTCCACTACACCGAAACGCGGAGTCGTCAAAAGCATTTTTATAGAACCGGCATTCACTCTGTATTCTATATCTTTTTTTGTAAGCAGATAAGTTGCCGGAACGGCTACAGCAGCAATACGGTGAAGACCCATCAATACAGGCCAGTAACGCCAATCTCTTGACATGGTAAGCATTACCATATCACCTTTTCCAATACCCTGAGCTATGAAAAAATTCGCAGCTTTTACGGAAAGGCGGCGTATATCTTCATAGGTGAAACGTTTTTCTTCCCCTTCATTTGAAACCCATAATAGTGCAAGATCATCAGGCGTCTGCTCTGCCAAAACATCAAGGCAGTCAAAAACAAAATTAAAGTTATCCGGAACATCGAGTTTATAGTTTTTCTGCAGATCTTCTAAAGTAACAAAATCATCACGATGTCGTTTAGTGAATTTTTCGTATAATGGCATATTTACCTTCCTTAATATATTTGCACAAAGAAATTAATTTCCGGCAAATCTAAATTTCTAAATCAGCTTTATATTTATCCTATTACCACTGCTAAAAACTGCGCCGGGGTATCGTCGAGAGCCTGCATTGCATGCGGAATAGAAGAATTAAAATACACGCTGTCTCCCGGTTCTAAAATATATTCGGCTTCGGCAATAAAAAATTTCATCCGCCCTGAAACGAGCCAGTTGAACTCCTGTCCATCATGAGCGTGCAAAGCCGGCTTTTCACTTTTCGGTGCAACAGTAACCATAAAAGGTTCGGCCTTTTTATTGCGGAATGTAAATGCAAGATGACTGTATTTATAAGCGGCACGGCGGTCAATATTATATCCCTCTCCTTTGCGTACAATACACCAGTCAGACAAATGCGGGCTGTCACCGCTCATAATATCAATAACATCAACACCCAATATCCGCGCAGCGTTATACAGAAAAGAAAACGAAAAATCAAGCTCCCCTTTTTCATAAGCGGCAAGCTGCTCAAGAGTAACTCCGGCTTTTTCGCAAAACTCCTCCGGAGTCAACTCCGCAATACCGCGTAAAGCAGATAAACGGCGTCCTATGTCTTGCAATTGTTTTGTCATTTTATTATCTCCTTATTTGCACAGCTATATTTTAATGCTTTTTATACATTGAAATCTTCAAAAAGAAGGAATTCCTGCCAGAGATCGTAAATATCTTTTTCTATCGCACTTTTCTGCTGTCTTATTGCCATACTATTGGCTTTTGCATATATTATATCAATAACCTCAGAAAAGCCGCTTTTTTTATCTGCTACTTTTATTTTAATATATTCGCCATTCTCCGTACCTGCATAATTTGCAACAAAACGCTCTTTTGCATTAATAAATTCTATAAAAGCCAAAGCTTTATTTTCAAGTACTGTCAATCTTTTGTTTGGAACATTTGAGGTTTCCCCAGCGGCCTTCTTTGCAAGAGCATCAGCTTCATCGTTTTTAAAATTGCCTGTATGGCTTCTTATATGTCTCCATTCTATATCTGTTTTAGCTTTTTTTACAAATTCAGCATACTCTTTCGACAAAGCATTTTTGGGTTTCCATTCTCCGGTAGCAAACTTTTCTATACCTTGATAATCGTAATTTATTCTTATTTTTGTGATATTATTTTTTTCACACCATTTCAGCGTTTCTATAACTGATTTAAGCTCACCGCCGAACTGTCTGAACTCGGTATCTATGACAGTTCCCGACAATTTTGCTTTGAGTTTATCTCCCAAATAAATGACAGAGCCATAGCCGGTAACTCCGGAAATATATGAACCGTCAACAAAAGCTTCATATATGCCGCTTTCGGCATCATAGACACGGCAGCCGTTAATATTATCCCAAATACTGTTTATCTTTTTTTCAATAGCCTCATTATCGCTTTTAAATCTAAGGGAATAAGTATTTTTTGAGGGTTTAAAGTAAAGAGAGGCTTTCCCAAAAGCTTTTCCATTGGAGGAAATGTCCAGCATAACAAGATAATCCCTGAAACTTTTTTCATCAAAAGAAACTTTTATATCTTTATCCAAAAGTTCTTTTTGAAGTTCTGAGGCTTTTTTTTCAAGCTCATTTTTATACAAAGTCATTTCCGCAGTCTTTATCCTCTTTTTATTCTTTAAGCAATTATATCAATTTTAACTAGTTTTTAACAAAATTATATTTGACTGCATCAAAATTATTGGTTAGAATTAACGTAATTTATGAGTATAAAGGAGATATCAATGGCAACAAAAAAGATAACAAATGTTTTTAGCTTAAAGGAAGTATTTATGGAAGGCTGGGAAGGTTTTAAAAAAAATGCATATATTCTTATAGGCATTCAAGTTATTATTTCTTTAATTCCAATAATATCTTTCTTGCCTCTTTCATTTGCTATTGATATATCCCCTTCCCTTGTTTTCATATCTCCTTTGATAATGTTCTTAATTTATGTATTAATGTCTTATTTTATGCTTTCAATGATAAAAGCTTCATTGATAATATTAAACGGTCAAAAAGCAACTTGGGACATACTTAAGAATGACATGCCGCTTTTCTTAAAATTTTTATGTGTAGCTATACTTTTCTCGATCATTGTTGCTACCGGAAGTCTGCTTCTTGTAATACCTATGTTCTTTGCTCTTGCAATTTTTTTCCCGGCACAGTACATAATAGTAAATGAAAAAGACGCAACTATATCAGGTTCTTTTAAAAAATCGTGGGCAATAACAAAAAACCATTTCATTGAATGCCTTACATTTGTGATTATATGCTCTTTCATCACCTTTTTGGGTTTGTTCTTATTTGGGATAGGTTTATTTATAGCTGCTCCGATAGTTCTTATAGCGGCCGCTTCGGCATACAAAAAACTTGAAGCCGCTTATTCAGCAGCGATTCCGGGAACGACAACAGAAGCTTAATTATTATTTACTGTCTTCAAGAAGTTCTTTAGGTATCTCTTTCTTTACGGAAGATCCGAGTTCTTTAAGTTTTTCGGCTCTTCCTATAAGACTGTCGCCTTTTCTTTCAGGGTTTGAAAGCCTTTTGAGTGCATCTTCAGTTTTAGATTTGGCTTTGCCTACAAAAGTGTCCGCTTCGGCCAGAACATTTATAAAATCCACAAATCTGTCATACAAAAGACCGCCTTGTTTTGCTATCTCTAAAACATTCTTCTTCTGATTTTCTTGTCTCCAAATATATGCTACTGTTTTCATAGTAGCCATTAAAGAAGATGGTGTTATAATAACTATATTTTTCTTGAAAGCATATTCGCTTATTTTAGGATCGGCAGTTAATGCAAGCATTGCCGCAGGGTCCAAAGGAATAAACATAAACACATAATCAGGCTGATTTAATGTCGGTAAGTTCTGATAATTTTTTTCCGCAAGTTCATCAATATGTTTTTTAACGCTTGTTATATGCTCTTTCAAAAAAACTTTTTTTTCTTCTTCATCTTGCGTATTATAATACTTTTCGTATGCGGTAAGAGAAGTCTTTGAATCTATTACTATATGCTTATCCTCTGGAAGATTAACTATATAATCCGGCATTTTTTTGCCGTCTTCAGTATCTATAGACTGTTGCGCAATATAGTGAATGTCTTTTATCATACCTGCGGCTTCAAAAATACGCTCAATACTTATTTCTCCCCATATCCCCTGAATTTTGCTTTCGCCTTTCAACGCTTCCGCAAGATTATTGGCCTCCTCGCTTACCTGCTTATTAAGTTCCATAAGCCTTTTAAGCTCAGCATTCAGAACTTCTCTCTGTTTAGCTTCATCAAGATGTATATTTTCCACTTTTGTTTTAAACTCATCTATTTTTTCCTTAAACGGAGAAACGACATTTTCAAGAGCCTGTTTATTAAGCTCGGATATTTTTGAGTTTTTTTCATCTAAAACTTTAGAGGCTATATTTTCAAACTCGATTTTAAGCATATCCTGTGTTCTTGAGTGTGAATTTAAAGATTCGGTCAAATCTGATATTTTTTGCTCTTTTGCGGAATTTTCTTTTGAAACAGATAAATATTTAAACACAAGCAATAAAATGCCTGCGGCAAACCCAAGCAGAAAGCTCATAATTATTATAACTACGTTCATTTTTCCTCCGATTTTTTTAATATTATACTATTTTTGAAGCAATTCTGTTTGACTGAAAAAACTTTATTGTGTAGAATTTATTAACTAAAACAAAGGAGATGCTTATGTCAGCATTGGCTTTTAAAGTATCAGAAGTTTTATCTGCAGGCTGGAAAGGTTTAAAAAATAATTTTTTTATTATGATCGTGCTTATTTTAATTTCTTTCGCCGTAAATTTTATTTCAAGAGCTCTTATAGGCGATCTTCCTTTTGTAATTTTCTATATTATCAACCTTGTTTTCAGTGCATATATTATGCTTTCTATCGTAAAAGCCTGCCTTAAAATTGTAAAAGGCGAAAAACCAGGCTGGGATGTCTTAAAAAATGATATGAATTCATACCTTAAATTCTTAGGCTTAAACTTAATATTTTCCCTGATACTTTTTGTTTCAGCGCTTCTCCTTATTCTTCCGGTATTTTTGGCTATGGCTGTAATTTTCCCGACACAGTATATGATCGTAGATAAAAAAATTACAATAAAAAATGCATATAAAAGATCTTGGGATATAACGACAAAGAATTATTTTCCATGCATGATATATGTTTTCTTATCGTTTCTTATAATTCTTGCAGGAACACTTCTTTTAGGAATAGGACTTCTGATCGCTCTCCCTATTGTATTAATATCCGGTGCAGAAGCATATAAAAAACTTGATCACTCTTTACCTTTTGAAGTTGAAACGACTCCGCTTTCAACTCCTGCTACCGAAGTTCCGGTTAAAACCGAATAAGATACAACAAATATTTAAAATATCTTTTACTGAATGGAAAGAGTCAGGCACATAAATATTTATGTGCCTGACTCTTTTTTATTTTATTTTTATTTATCCGTGTTGTATTAAAGGGAATTTTAGAGTAAAAGTTGTCCCTTTCCCGGGAATACTTTTAATAAAAATATCTCCTTTATGGGAATTTACTATGCCGTAACATATTGATAAACCTAATCCGGTTCCTTTACCAACGTCTTTAGTTGTAAAGAACGGATCGAATATTTTCGATAGATTTTCTCTTGGAATACCCATGCCTGTGTCTGAAATATCTATAACAAACATCTTACCTTTAATAAAGCTTTGCACTGCCAGCTCTCCGCCTGCAGGCATAGCATCTTTGGCATTTAATATTATATTTAAGAAGGCCTGTTGTAACTGCATAGGATTTGCTGAAACAAAACTGCTTTCGGATGTCAGCTCTTTTTTAATATCTATGCCTGATTTATAAAAATCTTTTTCTATTATCTGAAGAGTAGATTCTATCACATCATTAAGATTTACTATATTCATTTTAGCCGAATCCGCACGTGCAAACTCAAGCATATTAGTTATAATGCTTTTGCTTCTGTTTGCTGCTTCAAAAATATTCTCAACACCTTTACGGGATTCTTCCCCTAAAGACCCATCTTTCATAAGCACCTGAGCAAAACCGAGTATTATGCTTAGAGGATTGTTCAGTTCATGTGCAATACTGCCGGCAAGTTCACCTAAAGATGCGAGCTTGTTTTGCTGTATAAGATTAGTTTGCAGCTTATCTCTTTCCTGCTGCATCTGTCTTTCCTTTGTAACATCGATCATAACTCCTATAATACCGCCGAAATCACCTTCAATATCTTTATAAGCCGATTTATAAAAAATAAGGCTTCTCGGCACACTTTTTCTGAACTTGACTTCCCTTTCATAAGCTGTCGTTGACAAATTATTTTTTATTTGCTCGTCGGTGCTTATTGAAACTTCCACAGAACTTTTATCAAAATATATCGCTTCGGAAGTTTTTCCTATCATTTCATCCTTAGACATTTCCATTATGTCTTCAAACACCTTATTACAGCCTATTATGCGGAAATTTTCATCTTTATAATAAACCGCTATAGGCATACTGTCTATAAGTGTCTGTAAAAACTTTATCTGATGTTCAAGTTCCAACTCAACATTTTTTCTGGTAGTGATATCTGCAGCAGAAAATATATAGCCTATAAGCTTATTGCCCATTGAATACTGTGGAACAATATTTACAAGTATAGTAAGAAAATCTCCGTTCTTTTTTTTACACAGCCATTCATTATTTGGAGTCAGGGAATAACTTATAGCGTTTTCGAATGTTATTTTTTCACCTTTTTTATCATAAAGCATATTTTCGATCTTTGCATTCTCCAAATCTTCTTTAGTATAACCGGTCATATCCTCCGTGCCTTGTCCATAAACGATAATTTCGCCGGAAGTATCTGTATATATGATCGCTACCGATTTGGCCGAACTTAATATAGCTTTATGCTGAAGAGCAATAGCATATATTCTATTAGACTGATTTACTGTCCAAAAGAGGAGAATTATTATTATAAGTACACCGCTGACCACAAAGATACTAAATATCTTAAGCTGTTTTAGCGAGTTCAGCGAACTGAAATAAACAACAGACCAGCCTTCGTCATTTATAAGTTTTCTGGAAACATAGAAATACTCATCGTTTATGGAAACAGTGTCTCCGTCAAAAACTTCTCTTTCGAGTATATCTTTTTTTGTAGAAGCATAAGTATCGTAAATTGGCCATAAACTGCTAAAGTATGCACTTTCTTTGTTGGACATAAGAACTATGCCGTTCTTATCAACTACATATATATTGCTGTACTGTTTTAACTTTGCTTCAATATCTTCCATATCATCTCTTACTACAAGAACACCCGCAGGACCGCTCTTTACATTGTCGATCCTGTTGGAAGAGTAATATCCTTCTTTCTCGCTAAAGAAACTTTTTGTAAAAGTTTTAGAGCTTCCTTTCGTTTTTGCTTCAGTAAAATACTGTTTGTTCTTAAAATTAATATCGTCTAGAGAATCTCTATCCAAACTGTTTGAGGTAAATAAAATTTTTCCTTCATTGTCCAAAGCAAATATTATGTAAACATTAAAGTTTTTTGCATAACTTTCAAACATGGAATCAACGACAGCCCTATTTGCATCAAGAGGGAAAGATATCGCTTCCCTTATATAAGGAGAGTGGCTTAGAGCTGCACTTATCTGGTCTGATTTAGACAATCTTGAAGATATATTCTCGGTAATACCTGAAACGACAGTCCGGCTGTTTGAAATTATCCCGTTTTTATAGTTGTTTTCAAGATACATTGAAAGGAACATCCCCGCAATCAAAACAGTAAACAAAATGCTGCCTATCGGTATATGTCTCCAGTAAAGCGGCAGATATTCATAAATCCTGACTTTCTTTTCAAGAGCTACTTTAAAATATTTGAAAACAAGGCTTGCTATGACAATAACTATAATGCCAAGTGCAGCCTTAGACAGAAATTTGACTAAAATAATATCTGTATATCTAATCTTTACAAGTTCACAAACAGAATAAATCAAAGAATAACCGATAAACAACAATAGAATGTAGAAAACACTTTTTCTTTCATATTCCGTTGTTACTGAAATTCTGTAAATTGAATATATCATTACAAGAGAAGAGGGTATCCACAAAAACATAAAAGTAAAACTTACAAAAGTACTAATACCGTCAAAAAGCCCTAATAGCGGAATTATAAAGCAGGGAATTATAAGATATCTTATGATTTTACCTTTATTGAATTTGGTATAGGTGAGCTGCGCACTCATAAAAAAACATAATAGTGCTGCATAATTTAAAAAAGCAGTTAAGTAAAAAACCTGGACATGTGATAAAAGATTTTCATAAAAGAGCATCTCCAGAAAATTGACCATAGCGGACAATAATCCGAATATAAACATCCATGAGTAGGAAAGTCTTCCGAATCTAGAAAAGCAGGAAAGAAAACAAATTATAGAAAATAAAAGAAAAGCCCAGCCGCAAAAAAAGGCTATATAGTAATAGTTTTGCAGAAAAAAGCCCATAAGGACTCCGTTTTATGCAGCAAGTCAACGTTCTTTACAGATCTCCCTATAGCTGCAGTATTTACAAAAAAATGTTTTTTCAGTAATCGGAAACTCTTTTTTTTCTTTAGGGATATTCTTTTCAATATCCGCAAGGAATTCATACATTTCTTTTGTTTCATCTTCTACGGACTGTGCGAATGTCGAAATTGTCTTATCGTTCACGCTAACGCTTTTTTCATTATATTCGGGATAGAGATAAACAATTACCGGGAGAATGTCTTCGGCTTTCTTATCAAAATGATAATTTGCCCAAAGCGTATATCCGGTAAGCTGTTTTGAATGTTTAACATCATCGGATTTTCCCGTTTTCCAATCCATTATATAAATTTTATCTTTTACAGGGAACAAAAAGTCTACTTTACAGTAAGCTTTCATGCCGTTTATTCTGGTTTCACCAAAGCCTTCAGGTTCTATTATCCATTCGGCGCTTGTGGGAACAGCATTTTCTTCTATCCACTTAAAACGGCTGCTGAATATAAAATTTTCCAGAATAGCTTTAACTTTATCGTAAATTTCCATGGTTGAGACTGCCTCGCTGTCGTAATAAGTCTCAAAGAAAGTCTTTGAACCGCAGTATTGTTCTGTCATATTAAAAGCATATTTAAAAAATTTGTCTTTATTGATAGGTTTTGAGCTTTTTTGAAAGCGATGAAGCATATCCCTTATTATATCGTGAACGATATTTCCTGTCTCAAGAGCTTTTGAAGTAAGTGATTTTAGGAACTGTATTTTTTCAAAAGGGTTATCTTTATCATATTTCGCATAATAGTCATAAAAATACTGTCTTTTGCAGTTGCTGAACCTATCATATCTTGAAACTGACCAACCCAAAATATCAGTATATGGAAATCTTTTAATAACGCTCATTTATGATAATACTCCATTGCTTCGGGAATATATTTTTGTATCTCTGATATTCTTTTTGAATCTGAAGGATGAGTTGAAAGTATATCAGCCCCTCCTGCTGCACCATCGCTCATTGCTTGCCAAAATCTGACGGCATCAGACGGATCGTATCCGGCTCTTGCCATCAGTATCAACCCTATTCTGTCAGCTTCAAGTTCATGCTTTCTGCTATAGGGAAGAATAATGCCAATGTTTGTTCCTGCTCCATAAACAGACATAATAAGATTGCGCGTAGCTTCCGGCTTTTCCTGTGAAAGCGTAGAAAGAGCAATACCACCAAAATCAACTAAAAGGCTCTGGCTCATTCTTTCAGCACCATGTTTTGCTATTGCATGGGCTACTTCATGACCTATAACTACCGCAAGACCGCTCTCAGTTTTTGTTACGGGCAAAATACCTGAATAAACGGCCACTTTTCCACCAGGCATACAAAAAGCGTTTACGGTCTTATCATCTTTTATTAAATTAAACTCCCAAGAATAAGAAGGTATTTCCGATTCAAGCCCGCTCTCCCTTAAGAACTCTTCTGCGGCTTTGGCAATTTTTTCGCCGACTGTCTTTACAGTAACAGCATCTTTTCCTGTGGATATTATTTGAGACTCTGAAATAATCTGTCTATAGTTACTGTTGCTTAATTGTGTAAGCTGAGAAGCAGGAACTAGTGAAAGCTGGCTTCTGCCGGTTATCGGGACAGTAGTACAACCCGTTAAAACAAAGAGAATGGATAAAGAAAACAAAACAATAACTTTTTTCATCGAAGATTACCTTTTTTCCTTTTTATAATAAGCACTATCATAAATACAAACAATGCCAGTATGCTTTCTATTATAACTGCATAAAAAATGTCAAAAGATGAATAAAGTGCCGTCCAAAAACCTATCAGCCCTATTGATATAAATAATCCGGCGGAAACCAATTTGATAATATATGGAGGGATGTTTTCCCATATCATTACGCCGGCATAAATACCTATAAGATTTGCACATATCATACCTATACAAGCACCTGTCAGTACACATACGGGAGATTGATTCATTGCAAGCGTCATCGTCGCAATCTGGGTCTTATCTCCAAATTCCGATATGAAAAACAAAATAAAGACAGTAAAAAAAGGAGTTAGAAATATCTTATTAGAGTTCTCTTTTTCGTCTTCATGAACCCCGCCGTATATTGTCCATATACCAAATCCTATAAAAAGCGCATATGAAACAGTCTTGATTATGCCGATTGGAAACAAACCGGATATAAGTCCTCCGGCAACCACTGCTATGACATTGTTTAAAATAATCGCCGCTGTAATACCTAAAACTATCTGCGGCACTTTAAATCTTGCCGTTAAAGCCATCGACATAAGCTGAGTTTTATCTCCCATTTCAGCTACAAAAATCAAAAAAAAAGATGAAAGAAGAGTTTTTATCATTTTAAGGAAAGATCCCTTTGGATTGATTTACTTTTTATCAGGCTGTTGGTTTTCAAGCCAATTAATGAGTTTGAAATTTTGTTCCCTCAAGGCTTCAAGTTCCAAATCCTTGATTTTAAGTTTATCTCTTAAGTTCTGCCTTACGACAGCAATTTCGGTAATTATCTTATTTTGTATCTTTTTTGAAGATCTTATATATTTTTCAAGCGTTTCTATACGCTCTTCATAGCCTGACACAAGGGAATTCATATAATCATTTCTATATTCAAGACTTTTTATCTCTGAACTCAACCTTTCATTTTCCTGTCTGAGCCTTGCTTGAGAAAGTTTGCTTTGTTCAAGCTGATGCTGCATACCGCCATACTTAGATTTAGATACACATCCGCCACATACTAAAAAACATAAAAATGATAGTAAAATGATTGTTTTTTTCATTAGTGATATTCTACCTTAAAGAATAGATTAAGTCAATAAAAAACAATTAAAAATAAATTCTTATTCCTCTTAATTTTTAATTTTAACATAGAAAGCAATATCGCTAACAAAATTTCAATAGTATGGTGTCAGCAAACGGCAAGCATTATTTCTTAATCGTTTAGGCAGAGGTAAATTCCTGCATTCTTCAACAGTAACAATTTTTGCTATTTTCTTTTTTTCATTGATTATTTCATTAAGCTTTGAGGCAAGTTCTCTGCTTAATATTTCCATATTAGATTCAAAATGTAACTTGAAACTTCTAACATCCCAATTTGCCGAACCGATAAAAACCCATTCATTGTCAACTACGAATATTTTACTGTGGTCAAAAGGGAGCGGCGTACGGCAGATCTTTACGCCTTTTTCAATGAGCCTGAGAAAATTAGGCTCTTCAGCCCAATTCATAATCTTATGGTCGTTCACTTTAGGAATGATGATCTCAACATCAACACCTTTCATAGATGCCATTTCAAGAGCCGTAAGTATATTGTTTTCAGGAAGAAAATAAGGCGTTACTATTGATATTTTCTTCATCGCTGCATTTATCGTTCCGTGTACAAGAAGTTCTATTTCCCCCTGCTTTCTGTCAGGACCGTCAGCAATAACTCTTGCCGGAATTTTGCCGCGTTCAACAATTGGAATATCTTTAGAATATGCCTGCATCTTTTTTCCTGTAGTAAACTCCCAATCATCTTCAAATACCTGTGACAATTGATCAACAACAGGACCTTCAATTTTGAAAGTTATATCCAAAACCCCTTTCTTTTTATCATGTATAAGAACATTTTCTTGTGAGAGGTTCATTCCGCCGAAAAAAGCAACAGAACCGTCTATGACCATAATTTTTCTATGATTTCTCATATTAACAAAAGGAAGTGCTATCGGTATCCTTGGAGGAAGAAATACACCGTATTCCAAGCCTTTTACAGCCGAGAGTTTTCTTTCAATAGACCTGCTGAAGAATCTCAGAGTGCCTATACCGTCAATTATGACTTTTACCTTTGCCCCGTTAGATATAGCACTTTTAAAAGCTTCAATAATCTTATCGGTTTCAATATCGGCATCAAAAATATAGCTTTCCACCAACACTTCGTGTTTTGCTGATTCTATTGCTTTTACCATTTCAGGATAAGCTTCAGTGCCGTTCTGCAGCGGATATATCTCATTACCGGCGGTAAAACTCTGAGGAGAGACTTTGTGTCCAAACATTATAAACTGTTTTGTATGAAGAGGCAGATCTTTAAAGAAATCTTCTATCTCTTCTCTTGTGAACTTTTCAAGAATGCTTCCTTTTTTTCTCAGTTTAGTTGCTTTGCGCCTTACTCTGTTAATGCCGAGAAATAAATAAAGCACGCTTCCGATAATAGGAGCTAGAATTACCAGCCCAATCCAACCTATAGAGCTTTTTATATCGTCTTTATATAGCAGTATATGTATAACTGTACCTATTGCCAAGGAAACATACATAAAAACTGCAATAAACGACATAACGGCATTTCCATGATGAATAATAAAGTTCATTAAAAATTCCATTATGTTGTTATTATATAATATTTTTACCGCCAGCGTTTATTAAATTGATAAATTGAAGTTTTTCCTCTTTTCACCTCTGTACTCTACTGCGAACACACACAGATGATACTGATACCAACTTCACCTGCAACTTTTTTACTCTGTCACTATAAACAATACTTCTATCTAAAAATTGATGCTTTTCTTAAAATATGTTAGAATGATACTCTTTCTAAAATGAGAATTATTTTATTTATAAGAGTGTAATTATGAGTATTTTTAAGATTTATAAAGGCAAAAAAGTTTTTATTACAGGGCATACGGGTTTCAAGGGCTCTTGGCTTTCATTATGGCTTACGGAACTTGGCGCAGATGTATGCGGATATGCTCTTGAGCCAAATACAGATCCTGCTTTATTTGATATTCTGGGACTTCAGAGCAAAATGAAGCATATTATTGCAGATATCAGGGATTTTGAAAGGCTAAAAAAAGAAATAGCACTTTTTTCTCCCGATCTTGTATTTCATATGGCGGCACAGCCATTGGTACGCGTTTCATATAAAGAACCTCTTGAAACTTATCAGACAAATGTTCTTGGAACTGCAAATATCCTTGAAGCCTGCAGGCTTAAAGGTGATATAAAAGCAATAGTTAATATCACTACAGACAAATGCTATAAGAATAAAGAACTTGATTATGCCTATAAAGAAAGTGATGAAATGGGCGGATATGATCCATACAGTAATTCAAAAGCATGTTCCGAACTTATAACATCTTCATATAGAGATTCTTTTTTTAATAATGATTGTTTTGGAGAAAAACACAATACTTTGCTTGCTTCAGCAAGAGCCGGCAATGTTATAGGCGGCGGAGATTATTCGCAAGACAGGCTTATTCCTGATTTCATTAAATCTATACACGAAGATAAAGATATATTAATAAGAAAACCGAATGCTATAAGACCATGGCAGTTCGTACTTGAACCTCTTTCAGGTTATCTTCTTTTAGGGAAAAAACTGCTTGAAGCCGATCCGCATTATGCTGCGGCTTATAATTTCGGGCCGTATGATGAAGCAATAATTCCGGTAGAAGAAGTAATAAAAAAATCTATTTCTATACTTGGGAAAGGAAGTTACAGCGTTGATGATAAGGATCATCCTCATGAAGCCAATCTTTTAAAGCTTAATATAGAAAAAGCAAAACGTGAACTCGGCTGGCACCCGGTTTATTCTGTTGACGAAGCAATAGAAAGTACAATGAAATGGTATAAAGCATATCATCAAGAAAAACAAAATATGTTGGAGTTCACTAAAAACCAAATAATACAATATTCAAATAAAATTGGCTTTTAGCTGAAATAGGGGATATATGAAAAAGATAATAATAATTTTACTGCGCAAAATTATAAAAGCTCTTTCTGGTTTATATTATAATATCGCAAGACCTGATGTAAAAACTGGAAAATATGTAGCTGTATCAGGAAAAGTTCTAGGTTCTGATGAATTAAAGAATATGATAGATGCTTCTCTCGATATGTGGCTTACTACCGGACGTTTTAATGATGCTTTTGAAAAAGAATTCGCATCCTTTTTAAATTCAAAATATGTTTTAAGCACAAATTCCGGTTCTTCAGCAAATCTTTTAGCTATATCAGCTCTTACATCGCATAAACTCGGTGAAAAAAGACTTAAAAAAGGCGATGAAGTAATAACTGTTGCGGCAGGTTTTCCAACTACCGTTACGCCTATCATACAGAACGGTCTTATACCGGTTTTTGTAGATGTTGAGATCGGTGATTACAATATTTCAGTTTCCCAGATAGAAGAAGCCTTAACACCGAAAACAAAAGCTGTTTTTGTTGCACATACTCTCGGAAATGTTTTTGATCTGGATAAACTTAAATCATTGTGTGAAAAGCATAATTTATGGCTTATTGAGGACTCTTGCGATGCTTTAGGCTCTAAATATAATGATAAATTCACAGGAACTGTCGGACATATCGGAACTTTCAGTTTTTATCCGGCACATCATATCACTATGGGCGAAGGCGGCGCAGTCTGCACAAATGATCCTATTTTGTATAAAATTCTGCTTTCTTTCAGAGATTGGGGCAGAGACTGTTGGTGTCCTCCGGGAAAAGACGATACATGTAAAAAACGTTTTACCATGAAATTCGGAAATATGCCGCTCGGCTATGACCATAAATATGTTTATTCACATCTCGGCTATAATTTAAAGATAACGGATTGGCAGGCAGCATGCGGTTTAGCACAATTAAAAAAGCTCAAAGCATTTATAGCTAAAAGAAATGAGAATTTCAATTATCTTTACTCAAAACTTTCAGAGTTTGAAGAATACCTTATTCTGCCTGAACTCTTAGAAAAAGTTTCCCCATCGTGGTTCGGTTTTACAATAACGGTAAAAGATAATGATAAATTCAATAAAATCGACCTTGTAAAATTTCTGGAAGAAAATAATATAGGAACAAGACAGCTTTTTGCAGGCAACTTGTTAAGACAGCCTGTTTTTGTTGATTCAGAAATAGATATGAGAATAAGAAATTCAGAGATGCTCAGATCTAATACATTGACCGAAAAAGAGTATGCCATGCTTCCAAATACGGATATAGTATTAAACTCTACATTCTGGATAGGCGTATGGCCGGGACTTCGCAAAGATCAGCTTGAATATATTGTTTCAACTTTTAAAAGATTCTTTGAGAGCATAAAGAAAGGAAGCTGAGAATATGAAGAAGATCTTGCTCACCGGCGGAAACGGTTTTATCGGAAAGAATATTCAGGAAAGTTATCTTTCTGAAAAATACGATATAACCGCCCCGAGAAGTTTTGAGTTGAATCTTTTGGACACACAGCAAACCGATGATTTTTTTAAAAATAAAAAGTTTGACGTAGTTCTGCATTCAGCTGTAAAACCGGGACACCGTAATGCCAAAGATCCGACAAATTTGTTTTATTCCAATATGCGTATTTTTCAAAATCTGGAAAGGCATAAAGATAAATTCGGAAAATTCATAAATTTCGGTTCAGGTGCAATATATGATGTTTCAACGAATATTTCAAATGCAAAAGAAACCGATATATTCAAAAACATGGGTAAAGATGACCACAGTTTTTGTAAATATGTACAGCATAAGCAGATAGAAAAACTCGATAATTTCATTGATCTCAATATTTTTGGGATTTTTGGCAAGTATGAAGACTGGCAGATAAGGTTCATTTCAAATGCTATATGCAAAGCATTATTTGATCTGCCGATAACATTGAGGCAAAACAGGAAGTTCAGTTATTTATGGATAGAAGATTTAATGCCTATTCTCGAATTTTTTATTGAAAACGATGTTAAACATAAAAGTTATAATATCACCCCGGACTATACTGTTGAACTATCTTTTCTGGCTGAATTGGTAAAGGATATCAGCGGAAATAATATTGAAATTAAAATATCACAGCCGGGCTCCGGACTTGAATATACTGGGAATAATTCAAGGATTAAAGAAGAGTTTCCATCAGTAAATTTTACCGCCATAAACGAAGCGGTCGAAAAACTCTATAATTACTATAAAATAAATATTACAAGCATTCACAAAGAATTGCTTCTTAAGGATAAATTATGAAAAATGTATTTTTAACAGGTGCAAGCGGTGATATTGGAGCCGCAATCAAAAGTATTTTTGAAAAGAACGGATATGCCGTTACGGCACCTTCAAGACAAGAACTGAACCTTGAAGACATCAATCATATAAGAGATTATTTTAAAGATAAATCTCTGCACTTTGATGTAATAATTCATTGTGCAGGTTTTAACGATCCGAAAAAAACTGATACTCTTACTTTTGAGGAAGTAGAAAAAACAGCAAAAATAAATTATATGTCTTTCTTTGAAATAGTTAAAATACTTTCTCCTTATATGAAAGAAACTAAAAAAGGACATATTTTAGCGATATCATCGATTTATGGCATCTCCAGCAGAAGCGGACGCCTTGCATATGCGACATCAAAGCATGCCTTAAATGGCGCCGTAAAGACTTTTGCATGTGAATTCGGAGAATACAATATACTTGTAAATGCCTTGTCTCCGGGATATGTTAATACAAAAATGACAAGTAAAAACAATTCTCAGGAAACAATCGCTCTTTTAGTATCAAAAATCCCTTTAAACAGACTTGCTGAGCCCGAAGATATAGCTAATACCGCTTTTTATCTTTGTTCTGAAAATAATACATATATATCAGGACAAAACATTATAGTTGACGGCGGCTTTGTGGCCGGAGGATATAATCAATGAGCATTAATTTCATTATAGAAGACAAAAAATTCTCAATGCCGGATAATTTTTTTGCACTGGACAATTATTATATAAAGTCTATACCAAAAAATTACAAAGTAACTGTTAAAAACGATCTTACTCCTATAAAAGACATACAAAAACTTATAGATGAGAATAAAAACAATCTGCTTTTAGCAGATAAAAAAGTTTATGATCTCTATTTCAAAGATTTGAAAATAGAAGAGAAAAGGCTTTTTCTTGCCGATGCTGCGGAAGAATTCAAAACTCTTAAAGGCTTTCAAGATGTTATAGCCTTCCTTGAAAGAAATGAATTTACAAAAGGTGAAAAACTTATAGTTGTCGGCGGCGGAATAATTCAAGATGTCGGTGCTTTTGTAGGTGCTTGTTATAAAAGAGGCATTAAATGGGTTTATTTCCCGACAACTCTTCTTTCTATGTGTGACAGCTGCATAGGCGGAAAGACCGGAATAAACCATAATAAAGTTAAAAATCAGCTTGCACTTTTTTCTGCTCCTTTTGAAGTTAATATAAATATCGCTTTTTTAAAAACACTTTCCGAATATGATATAAAATCCGGAATGGGCGAAATACTTAAACTTCTTGTAACCGGCGGTCCAAAAGCTCTGGAAATATACGAAAAAGAAGTAAACAATGGAAAGGTTCTGAACTTTGACAGCTATAAACCTTTGATCTTAAGTTCATTATCCGTAAAAAGAGCCGTTGTTGAGGAAGATGAGTTTGAACTTTACTATAGGAAAAGCCTTAATTACGGGCATACCATAGGACACGCTATTGAAGTACTTTCCGAGTACAAGATCCCTCACGGACAAGCAGTAATTATGGGTATGGTCATAGTGAACAAGCTTGCCGCAAACAGAGGTATTTTAAATAAATCTGATTATGAACTTACGCAAAGAATGGCAAAAGAACTTCTCGGACAATCAATATTAAAAGATATTTCATTAGACGGTTTGGATAAACTGCTAAAAAAAGATAAAAAAACCGAAGGCAATATTGTGAACTTCGTAATAATTTCAGAATTAGGAAATACAAAATTTTTAAAGCTTGAACTGAATGATTCACTTATTCAGGAAATAGATTTGATAATAAAACAGGAGTTTTAATATATTTGCTGCTTAATTTTGAAACTTCAAGAATAAAATCAGCTATATTATCCAGCGGATATATATCAGTATATGCATGAATCAGTGACACATTCTTTAAATACTGAGAGCAGATATGAAGCAGATCTTTTGATACAAAAAATGCCACAGATGAAGACAACCTTTAAAAATATGAAGACTGGCAGATAAGGTTCATTTCAAATGCTATATGCAAAACACTATTAATGTCCATTCTGTATAGGTTAAAAACACAATTGCAACAAAGTTAAAGTAATTTGTGAGGAAAAAAGCGAGGAAAAAGAAAGAGTATTGAAATTAAATTTTCACAACCGGGGTCAGGTCCTGAATTCAACGCCAAAAGCTGAATATAAAGTTTACAGACATTGATAAATGCATGGAAATCCTTTATGTTTACTATTTAAAAAATATAGGAACTATAAGAAAGAAGATTTAATAACAGATAAATAGGAGTAACTATGAACACTTTAGAAAAAAAGATGGTTGAAACATTAGTTGATTTGAAAGCAAATCATCATGTTATCGGTGTAAAAGCTGAGTTTGAAGCAGAGGGTACAAGAATTGAGGAAGCAATGAGATTAAAGGAAGTTGTAACACGTGCGGGTTTAGATTTGACCATAAAAATCGGCGGCGGTGAAGCGTTGAAAGACATGTTTGAAGCAAAAACAATAGGTGTAAACGCAATAGTTGCACCCATGATAGAATCTTCTTATGCTCTAAAAAAATATATACGATCAGCAAAACTTGCTTTCCCTGATGACGAAAGAAAAAATACTGCATTTTTAATAAATATTGAAACGATAACCGCTTATAAAAACATGGACGAAATGCTTGCATTGCCTGAAGCTAAAGATTTAACTGGCATAGTTTTAGGCAGAGTTGACATGACGGGCTCTATGGGATTAACAAGAGAAGATATAAACTCCGAAGAAATATTTAAAATAGCCTACTCAATGGCAGAAAAATGCTTAAAGAATAATAAAAAGTTTATTGTAGGCGGCGGCGTTTCTTTCCATTCAATACCTTTTTTCAAAAAACTTCCTGCTAACGCACTGAATAAATTTGAGACAAGAAAAATAATTTTTGACGCACAAAAAGCAATGCCGGACGCAGACACGGAAAAAGGCTTGTTAAAAGCAGTCGGCTTTGAACTTATGTGGTTAAAAAACAAAAGAGATTTCTACAGAATGATATATAATGAAGATCGTAAAAGAATAACTATGCTTGAAGAAAGATATAAAAAACTCATTGAAGCCGCCGGCGGATTTTATGAGTAATTATATTTTTGATCTTGAACGATTGTAGATTCGTCAGCTGAAGTTTTAAATTGTTTAAAAAAGCTTTTGAGCTTGCAAAATATGAGATAGACGAAAAAAGATAAAAAACTGAAGGCAATATTGTTAACTTTGCAAAAATTTCAGAATTAGGAAACACAAAAATTTTAAAGTTTGAACTGAATGATTCACTTATTCAAGAAATAGATTTGATAATAAAGCAGGAGTTTTAATGTCTTTAAAAACATATTTGCTGCTTGATTTCGGAGCTTCAAGAATAAAATCGGCTATATTATCCGACGGCTCTATATCCGATGTATGCAGCTATGAATCAGTAAAACCTTCATTAAATACCGAAAGCAGATATGAAGTAGATCTTTTTGATATAAAAAATACTTTTTTAAAAATAGCTGATTCGGCATATCAAAAAAAACCTTTTGAAGCCGTTTTGATATGCTCTGAAATGCACGGATTTGCTCTTTTAAATGATAAAAGAGAACCAGTTTCCTCTTATATAAGTTGGAAAGACGAACGTTCAGCCGATAAATGCGGTAAAACTTCAAGTTTTGATATATTAAAAGATAAACTTAAAGATTCTTTCTTTAAAAAAACAGGCATGAAACCCAGAGCTTGCTATCCGATCTTTAACTTTTTTCACATGCTGAGAAATAATGAACTCGGCAATATCAAAAATATAAAAATGGTATCTTTACCCGAATGGCTGTGTGCTTGCGGCGGCAACTCATTCGGCACTGCACACAATACTATGAGTGCAGGTTTAGGGTTTTACAATATTTATACTAGCTCTTTTGATGAAGAATTAATAAATGCGGCAACGGAAAACTGCATAAATTTGAAATTTAATTCAACCTCGTCTGATATTATGCCGGGCGGAACAATTGAAATTAAAGGCAAAGAAATACCTATTTATACAGGAGTCGGAGATCATCAATGTGCCGTTCTTGGTGCAGGCAATGATGAAAACTCTATTTCAGTAAATTTAGGAACAGGCTCACAGGTTGCTTTAGTTTCGGGTGGAAATGATAATACTGAAAAACGTCCTTTTTTTAAAGGAAAACTCCTTGGTACAATAACGCATATTCCATCAGGAAGAGCACTTAATAACTTCATAGGTTTTTTAGAGTCTGTAAATCCTTCCGTTGATTTCTGGAAGGAATTAGGTAAAATAACTTTTGATGAGATAGTAAATTCAGATCTTAATATAGATCTGGCTGTATTTGAAAGTGCTTGGAATTACTCAGGCGGCGGTGCTATATCAGGGATAAAAGAATCTAATTTTAATTTAAAGAACTATATAGCATCACTATTAAGATGCTATGCTGTACAATATAAAGATGCAATAGACTCGCTTGCCCCTTATGAAAAATACAATAGAATTGTTTTGAGCGGCGGGGTTGCAGCTAAAACAGCCGTATTAAAACCGTATATTGAATCAATAACAGGATATAAAGTTCATTTATCTAAAAGCGAGTATGACGAAACCTTTTCAGGACTAAATAAAATAAGCCGATGGCTCTAAAAGGAAATTTGTGATGAATGCTATGGCTGTCAAGAATGTTTTTTTTGATCTGGACGGAACACTTATAGAATCATCTTATGATATAATAAGAATTTTGACAGATGCTTTGGCAAAAAACGGGCTAAAGCCGCAAAACCCCATTGAAATCGGTCCTCCATTGGAGGAGATGGTAAAAAATGCGATACCCGGGATTGAAGAAACAACAATCAATAAGGTTGTCAGCGATTACAGAGCCGATTACGGCACAGATCTGCTTGAAAGAACTGTTCCTTACCTAGGAATAATCGATCTCCTTAAATATTTAAAGAAAGAAGGAGTCAATGTTTTTATAGCAACTTACAAGCCTAAACATATGTCGCTTAAGGTTTTGGACAGACATTTTGACGGTTTATATAAAGATATAATTACGCCTACTGAAATAGAAAATTTTGAGCAAGGTAAAACAAAGACGGATATTTTCAATTTACTTATTTCAAAATGGGGCTTAAAAGCCGGAGAATCGTTAATGATAGGCGACTCAAGAAGCGATATTGACTGTGCCAAAGAAACTGGTTTATATACTATTGCTGTTCTATACGGCTTCGGCAAACCTGAAGAGTTTAATAATGCCGATGCAAAAGCAGCAACAGTAGGTGAGCTTCTCTCAAAAATAAAAAGTTTTATATAAATATAAGGAAGGTTATGAGGTGAAAAACAATATTTTTGAAGATTTATTTGTGCTTGAACTTGCAAATAACCACTGGGGTAATATTGAAAGGGGCAAGAAAATCATTACAGATTTTTCCCGTATCGTAAGATTCAACAATATTAAAGCCGCCATCAAATTACAATTCAGAGATGTTGACAGTTTTATTCACAAAGATTTTAAAGGACGCGACGATATCCGCTACATAAACAAAACTTTGAAAACTAAAATGAGCTATGACGATTACGGACTGCTTATTGAGTCGATAAAAAAATCAGGATGCTTGACAATGTCTACGCCTTTTGATGAGGCATCGGTAGATATGTGCGAAAATCTGGGTGTAGAGATCATAAAAATAGCTTCTTCCGACATTAATGACTGGGTCTTGATAGAAAAAATAGCAAAAACAAGGAAACCTGTTATCTTTTCGACAGGCGGCTCTTCTTTAAAAGATATAGATGATCTGGTAAAATTTTTTGATAAAAGAAATATTCCCCTTGCTATAAATCATTGTGTTTCAATTTATCCTTCTGAAAAACATGAACTTGAATTGAATCAAATAGATTTTTTGACTAAAAGATATCCTGGACATATAATCGGTTTTTCGACACATGAATACAATGACGACATTGAATCTGCAATGCTTATAGCATATGCAAAAGGCGCAAGAACATTTGAAAGACATGTAGATATAGAATATGAAGACGGCAATAAAGTATCTCCTTATTGCTCAACCCCGGCAGATTTTGACAGATGGGTAAAAGCTTTTCATAAAGCTAAAGAGATCTGCGGTGCTTCCGGTGACACAAAAAGAATACCTCCGAAAAAAGAAGTAGCATATCTTGATACTCTTGTCAGAGGCGTATATGCAAAACGCGATCTAAAAAAAGGCGAAGTTTTGACGGAAGACGATATTTATCTTGCGATCCCTTTACAGAAAGGACAGATCTCATGCAGAGAATTTATGAATGGCGAAGTTATGATAAAAGATGTAATGCAAGATGCACCTATAAAAATAGATGATATTGACTCCCCTTATGCTTATGATGAAAATCTAAGAAAAATAATATATGATAGGGGCCTATAGGTTAGGTATAGTTAATGATCAAACTTTCTGATTATTTAGTTAAAAGGCTTGAAGAACACGGCGTCAGAGATGTTTTTCTTATTTCCGGCGGCGGTGCAATGCATTTAAATAATGCTTTCGGACAAAGCAAGAAAATTAAATATTACTGCAATCACAATGAGCAGGCAAGTTCTATAGCAGCTGAAGGTTATTCACGCGTGGCTAATAAGCTGGCGGTTGTAAACATTACTACAGGTCCTGGCGGATTGAATTGCTTAAACGGAGTTTTTGGACAATGGACGGATTCCGTTCCGGTATTGTATATATCAGGACAAGTTAAATTTGAAACAACCATCGCTTCCTGCCCGGAACTTAACCTTAGACAGCTTGGCGATCAGGAAGTTGACATCGTTTCAATAGTTAAACCTCTTACGAAATATGCCGTTATGGTTACTGATCCTTACAGCATAAAATACCATTTAGATAAAGCAATCACTATAGCCCAAAGCGGTAGAAAAGGTCCTGTATGGCTTGATATTCCCATAAATGTGCAGGCCGCAATGATAGATGAAAAAAAATTAAAAAATTATGATCCTGCTGAAGATTTGCCCAAATTCCCTAAGATTGATGCCTCTGTCAGAAAAACAGTATCCTTGATAAAAAAAGCAAAAAGACCTTTAATAGTTGCAGGTAACGGCATAAATATATCTCAATCTAAAGCATTGTTTGAAAAACTTATAAAAAAAATAAATATTCCTGTAGTTACGACATTTAATGCAGTAGATATTCTTGAAGATTCTTCCCCGAATTTTGCGGGAAGGATAGGCACGGTAGGACAAAGAGCCGGGAATTTTACGCTACAAAATGCCGACCTTATCCTTTTTCTTGGAACAAGGAATAATATCCGTCAGGTAAGCTATAATTGGGAAAATTTTGCAAAAAACGCTTTTAAAATAGTTGTAGATATTGATAAAGCTGAACTCAATAAAAAGACTCTTAAACCTGACATTGCAATAAATACTGATGTCGCTGTCTTCTTAAAAGATCTTTATGACTATACTCCCAGAATAGAAAAAACTGAATGGTTACAGTGGACTCAGAAAACAAAGAAAAGATATTCTTTTTATAGTACTGACGCTTATATGCAAAAAGGAAAGAACATTAATCCATATTATTTTGTAAGAAAACTTTCTGAAAAAATGAAGAACAACTCTTCCCTCATAGCTGCCAACGGTTCTGCTTGTGTATGTATGTTCCAAGCCGGAGAAATAAAAAAAGGACAACGCGTTTTTTGGAATTCAGGGGACGCTTCTATGGGATACGATCTCCCGGCAGCCATAGGTGCATGCATTGCAGGAAAAAACAGGGAAACAATATGTCTTGCCGGTGACGGCTCTATAATGATGAATATTCAGGAACTCCAGACAATTAAGCATCACAATCTTTCCGTCAAAATATTTATTCTAAATAATGACGGATATATTTCAATAAAACAGACACAAAATAATTTTTTTAAAGGACACACTTGCGGGGCCGGCCGCTGCAGCGGTGTTTCAATGCCTGACTTTACGAAAGTTGCAAAAGCTTTCGGTATAAAATCCATAAAACTTTCAAACCCTGCTTCCATTGAAAAAACGATATCCGAAGTTCTTAGCGAAAGAGGTCCGGTATTATGTGAAGTTATAACAGATTCAGATTATATTTTCACTCCGAAACTTTCTTCCCGCAAACTTGATGACGGAACGATGATCTCCCCTTCGCTTGAAGACATGTATCCGTTTCTTGACAGAAAAGAATTCAATGAAAATATTATAAAGGACATTTGATGGGAAAACTTTTAAATACCATTAAAGCTTTTTTTAATGATTCAAAGAAAGTATCGTTTCTTTGTGTTTTTGCTTTTTTTATAAGCCATCTTTTCATTTTAAAGCGAGCCTGTTTAGAACTTGTCCCTATTTCAGATATGGCAGTCCTTGACGGGGTAATATTTTTTATACCTAAGACTAAACCATATATGATATGGTATATGCTTTCTGTTCCTACAGCTTTTTTGTTTTTTCTGTCTGTACTGGCATACAAAAAATTTTTTTGGGACAGAGTAGAAAGTTTCTTCTCATTACTTAAAAGCAAAAAAATATATTACTACTTCATAGCTGCCGTTTTAACAGTTAACACTATCATTTCAGTTATATGCCACAATAATAAAAATACATGGCCGGCTCTTTTTATCTTGTGGCTGTTAATGTATTTTTCACCTTTTATTTTTCCGGTTTTCTTTAAAATAAACTTTTCTTTCCTAAAAAAACCTTTGCTGAAACAACGCTTTTTTATATTAGCGGCTTTTATGGTATTTGTTTATTTATTATGGGCATTAAAACCGCTTATTTTTGGAAAAATACGCATAATGAACGAATTTTGGGATATTCCTACATTTACGACCACTAAAGATGGAAAGACTTTCAACAATACTGAATGGATAAATGAGAACGGTTTTATAGGTTTCCACAGCAAATTTAACATAGACAGTTCGGATAATGAAAACACTGTTTTTGCTGATGTCAAAAAAACTAAGATGTTTGAAAAATATTTCAACTTCTGCACTGAAAAAGAAACTCTTATTTCCCCTTTCTTCTATGTTAAAGACAAAGGAATAGGTTTTATTGCTGCCCCTTCTGATGAATACAAGAATGGACTTTACATGCTGGACTTTAGTTTGGAAGAAAAAGCAAAATTAAATGAAAGTTTCCTGATAATGGATTCAAAGCAGTATCTTTTATCTAAAAGAGATGATAAACAATTTAACGATAATCTTGAAGGAATGAAAGAATTTTCAAAAAACAATGCCTATCAAATACACTGGCAGATACTTAACAGAGGATATATACATCATCACAACCATATAATGGCAGCCATAAACGAACTTACATTAGGCAGACCGCTTAATGAAATCTTTATGCAGTATGGATTTTTAAGTACTGTTTGTATGCAAAAAACGATGTCTCTGCTTAACAGTGTAAACTACGGAACATATAATAAGATAGTTTACAGTTTTTATCTTATATATTTTATTATGGCCGCTCTCATATTATGGTTTATTACGAAAAAATGGCATTATATTGCATTTTTTTCATTATTGTTCGTTATAGCAATAAACCTTCTTTCTTACCAGTATTTACATCTTGGTCCGGGAGGAAGCCCCTTCAGACATTTTTTTGATTTTCCGGTTTTTCTTTTTCTGTATTTATATTTTTTAAAAAATAAAAAAATCTATTTTATAGCTTCATTGTTATTAAGCATACTAGCTGTTTTAAACAATATCCAATTCGGTTTCCTTCTTATAATTGCGATGTCAGTTACCTTGTTTGTAAAAAACATACTCTCTAAAGAAGCTAAAACAATTAATTTTGAAATTTTATCTACACTTCTTGCTTTTATTTGCTGTGTTGTTATAACCGCTTTTTTTCAACAAGGCTCAATGGATGTAACATTCGATTTTCTTTCAGGCTTTTTAAGTTTTCCAATACCTTCAAGAGCGATTGTAATCCCCATGTTACTCATATTCATTTCCTATTTTCTTTTTTTGTTTATGAAAAAAGAAAACAAAGCACTTGCATATGTTTTCCTCTTTGCACTTATCTACACACAAGGCCTTCTCATTTTTTGGCTTAGAAGTTATGCTTTTTATCATTTCCTGCCTTTTATGGCAATATATGCTTTTATCGCAATAATTTTCTTAAAAGTCCTTTTTGATAAATATCCTAAATACGAATCCAGGATAATGTTTTTAATAATCTCTTTACTCCTTGTTTTATTTATACCTTCCGTACATGAGTTCACTAAAACAAGAAATTCACTAAACAGAGTCCTTAACACTCACAAACTTTATGAATGGACTCTCCCCGGAACAAATTTTATCTCTGATATAGACCCCAAGTATTTTACGGATTCTGTCAGCCTTATACATAAGTATTCTCCTGATGAAAAAGGCGTATACATTATCTCTAAGTATGATAACTTCCTGCCGCTGATCTCCGGACGCTACAGTGCCCTGCCGGTTATTGATCTTCAATGGTATATAAAAACAGAAAAAGATATAGACAGCATTCTTTCCCATATAGAACAGGCTTCACCAAAATATATATTTGCTGACACAGACTTTTCTTCAAGAATTTTTGAGTTTGATATAATTAATAGCGATACCGAACTTGGCTACCTGAACGAAGAGTCTGTTTGGAGAGTTCAAAGACTTAAACAGATGCAAAAGATCTTTATAACAGCTACGAAAAATTATCATCAGGTAGAAAGCTCGCGTCTTTTAACAGTATATGAAAGAAACTTTTAACCGTCTTTATAATAAAATAGATAAAAAATTTATCCGTTTCCTTTTTGTCGGAGCGCTAAATACATTATTCGGCTACTCAATCTATGCACTATTCATTTTTATCGGTCTTCATTATTCTTTGGCTGTATTTTTCTCAACAATACTTGGAATTTTGTTTAATTTTAAAACTATCGGCATATTAGTATTTAAAAATAATGATAATAGTCTTATATTCAGGTTTTTCGGAGTTTATGCAATTAATTATATTCTAAATGTATCGGCTCTCACATTGCTAAAATTTTCCGGTTCTGATAATATGTATATTAACGGTTTGATAGTAGTTTTTCCATTAGCATTATTATCTTTTATACTTAATAAAAAATTTGTCTTTGTAAAGAGGAAAGAATGAAGAAGATCTCAGTTGTCAGCAGTGCATATAATGAACAGGATAATGTTGAAGAGCTCTATAACCGCGTAAAAGAGCAGTTCAAACTTTTAGGCGGGAAATATGAGTACGAGCAGATAATTGTTGACAATGCTTCAACGGACGGCACACTGGCTAAACTCAAAGAGATAGCGGCTAAAGATAAGAATTTCAAAGTAATAGCAAATACAAGGAATTTTGGACATATCCGTTCTCCTTTTTATTCAATATTGTGTGCATTCGGGGATGCCGTAATATATCTTGCTTCAGACCTTCAGGACCCGCCTGAACTTATACCTGAATTTATAAAAAAATGGGAGGAAGGCAATAAGACAGTCCTTGCACAAAAAACTTCCAGTAAAGAGTCTTTCCTTTTTTTCAATTTAAGAAAACTCTATTATAAAATACTTGATACGATAAATGACTCCGGCACAGACCTTGTACAGAACTTCACGGGTTTTGGACTTTATGACAAAGTTGTTGTCGAAAAATTCCGCGAAATCAATGATCCTTATCCGTATCTGCGCGGTTTGATCTGCGAACTCGGCTATCAGCGTGCTTTAGTTGAATTTGAGCAACCGCTCAGGAAAAGAGGTATTACAAAAAATAATTTTTACACGCTCTATGACAATGCAATGATAGGATTTACTAACCATTCAAAAGTTCCTCTAAGAATGATGGCTTTTCTGGGCTTTATTCTTTCAGCAATAAGTTTTATTTTAGGTTTAGTTTATCTGATAATAAAGCTTATATGGTGGTACAAATTTCCGGCAGGAACAGCTCCTATTCTGATAGGCCTGTTTTTTATGGGTTCTCTTCAACTCTTTTTTCTTGGAGTACTGGGAGAGTATATCGGAATGATCCTTACTCAGGTTATGAAGCGTCCGCTTGTCGTTGAAAAAGAAAGAATAAATTTCTAAAATGGAGCAAATATGCCTAAAGTAAGCGTATGCATTCCCTGCTATAACCACGAAAAATATATAGGTTTTGCAATACAATCTGTTCTTGACCAAACTTTTCATGATTTTGAGATAATAATTCTTGATAACGGTTCTACGGATTCTTCCCTATCTATTATTAATAGTTTTAAAGATAAAAGGATCAGCGTAAAACACATAGACAATAATCAGCAGTCAACATATGCCGGAAATGACTGCATAGAAAGAAGCAGCGGTAAATATATAGCTTTATTATGCTCGGACGATATATGGGAACCGTCAAAACTTGAAAAACAAGTTGCCCATCTTGATAATAACAAAAATACCGGAGCTGTTTTTACAAGAGTACAACCCATTAATCAAAAAGGCAGACATATAAATTCCAAAAACAATCCATACCATAAACAGTTTAATCTCCAACCTAACAGAACAAGACAGGAATGGCTTTCTTTTATGTTTTACTCAAGCAATCATTCTTTTTCCTGTTCTTCGGCACTTGTCAGAAAAGAATGTTTTGAAAAACTTGGACTTATGGATATACGTTCAAGACAAATACAAGACTTTTTGTTTTGGATAGATGTCTGCATTAATTATGAAGTTTTCATTTTGGATGAAAAACTTACAAAAATCAGGTTTTTCAGCAACAAATCAAATCTCAGCGGTCTTGATAAAAAAGTTTTAATAACGACACTCAATGAAACGTATATGATTTTTGAAAAATACAAGAAGATCTCATCTTTTGAAGAGTTTTTAAAGATATTCCCTGAAACTAAAGAAAAGTTCTCTAAAGTAGATCAGAAATATATTCCTTTTTATTTGTCTTTACTTGCATTGTTCAATACAGATATTCCAAATTTAAAACCTTTTGCTCTTAATTATCTTTACGATTTTTTTGGAGATCAAAAAAACATAACTTCGCTTGAAAAAGATTTCGGTTTTACCCATATGGACCTTTACTCTATTTCCGAAAAACAAAACAGCTTTGATACAGCACTTAATATATATGCCCCTGTTATTGTATTAGAAAGAAAAAAAGGTTATTATATAGATGTTTTAGGTTTATTAAAAACAAAGATCTGGCCTAAAAAGACAGCGGCAAAAAAAAGCAAATATATTTATTAACCTTAGGATACTCCTTTGAAAGAAAAATTAGAAATTATTTTAATAACATACAACAGATATAAACACTTAAAAAACACTTTAGATTCTTTATTTGCTGAGGAAAGCCCCGTAAAAGAACTGGACTTAACTATTCTTGATAATGATTCCAATGACGGAACGAAAGAACTTTGTATGGAATATGCGGCAAAACACAAAAATATAAAGTATATCAAGAATGCAAAGAATATTGGCGGGAATGCAAATATTACACGTGCTTTAGAGATAGCAAAGAAAGAATATGTCTGGATCATATGTGATGACGATTTTTATGATTGGTCTGCCTGGAAAGAGATTGCAGAGGCTATTGAAACCGGAAAATATGATGCAATTCTTACGGTAAATAAATCTATCGGAGAAAAGCAGGAACTTGCAAAAATTGTAAAAGAATTATGTTTCGTACCGGCTGCTATATACAGAACTTCTCTGATAACAAGCGGCGTTTTGTTAAATGCTATAGCAAATATCCCAAACCTTTTTCCACATCTTGCCGTTGCCTGTCATATTATTAATATTAACGGCTCTTTTTATATTCCGAAGAAAGAATTGATACCTGAAAGAGGCGGCGATAGAACTCCATGTGAAGTGCTTTATTTAAGAGATAACGATGCCTATATACCGCTTTCTACTAAAAACATGTTCTGGGGAGTAGGATTTATAAAATCGGCACAAATGATAAAAGACAAAAAAACAAGAGCCAATGTCATTAATAAATGCAGTGATTATGGTTTTTTCTCATTTATTTTCACGCGTTTCAGAGCAAATAAAAGACATTATAATAACTATTCAGGAAATATCTATTCCGTATGGAGCTGTTTGAATTTTATCCAAAAACTACAGTTTGCACTTGCCCTGTTCCTGATAAATATTGTTTATTTCTATACCATCTTTTCAAAAAAGAATATATCCTGATCATCAATCAAAAGAGAAAATGTTTATGATAAAAACATTATTGAATTTTATTTTTAATACAAAGGCCGGTTTGCTTTTAAGTCTTATTGTTTTATCTTTGCTGTTTGTTTTTGCTGATGAACTGCAATATTTCCCTTATGCACATAATAAAATTTCAGGAGTCAGCTATGACAGACGATCTGATGACCCTGAAAAATCCCGTTCTTTTTCATTCCAAGTTCCGGAAAAACATGCAATATATTCTCTGAAGGAGTATCAAAGAAACCATAAAAACAAGCTTATTTTTATTAAATATCCTATAGAAATAAAACTTTCCATGGATTTTGAAATATACAGTTTAAGAGACTGGCAAAACCTTTTTCAAACAGCTCCGTTGAGCGATGGGATACGCATGGAAATTAATAAAAGCGGCGGCGGAGCCATTTTGTTTGGAATTATAAAACAAAACAATATGGAGAACTTTTCCGGATATATGTTTGGCAATACATTTAAAACAGGAAGTAGTAATCATTTGGAATTATCAATTTCAAAACATGGGTTAATTGATATAAATGTCAACGGAAAGATAGTATCTAAAGGCTTTCTTGAAGCACCGTTTGAACTTTCATTGATTAAAGTAGGGGAAGGATGGAAACCGGAAAGATATTTCGACGGTAAAATCGAGAATTTTAATTTCGAGTACACTTGTTACAGAAAAGCCATATGGTTTATGTGGCTGTTAAGAATTCTTCTGGCACTTGCAGCATTTGCATTAATTAACAGATTCATATATAAATGGAATATTAAATGAAATCAATACAAAACGAAAAATTTATATCTCTTATAAAAATAAATCTTTATTTTCTGTTTTTTATTGCTGCTTTTTTTATCTTTGATATATATATCACATCTATTTTTATGACGGATTTTTCAATTTTTAATGAGAAAACCCATATACTTTTCACATTGTTTTGGAGTATATGCGCAGCTTCAATAATATTTATTCTTCCTAAGAAAACTGCAAGAGTTTTCGGTGTTTTGCTTGTAATTGTTTTGATACTTTTGTTTCTGACTCAGACAGTATACTGCAATATGTTCAATACCCCTTTTTCTTTTTTCAATTTAAAATTCGCAGGAGAAGCAATGCCTTTTCTTGGGATCATTTTTTCTTATATCCCTTTTGATGCTGTTTTGTGCATAATATTTTTTTGTATATTAATTTTATCAGCGATTTTCATTTTAAAGCAAGAAATAAAAAACCGCCATCTTTTCATTTTGCTTCCGGCAATTCCGGCAATTGCATTTTATTTTATGGCAGTTAATTATATAGACGAACCTTTCGGATATCTGCAAAAGCTTATACTGACAAAGAATCGTGGTAAAATTGCCGCAAATTTTCTGTCAATGCCTAATGAAAATCTTGAATTGTACGGCTTTTACCAATTCAGCTTTTTAGATTTCATAAAAAGCAATTCTAAAAAATCCATTGACACTGACATAGATTTAAAAATAAATGAATACATTAATTCTTACCCATATTCTCAAAACAATGCATATTCAAACTTATTAAAAGATAAAAACCTTATCCTTATTCTTATTGAATCAGGCGATTCTATCGTATTAAACGCCGCAAACACACCTACTTTAGCACGGCTTATGCAAGAAGGATTAAATTTTAAAAATCATTTTTCTTCCAGTGCTTCGGGTTCAGGACCTACTTTTAATGCAGAACTTACCGTAAACACAGGGTTTTATTCCCCTGCAAAAAGTGCTGTAACTGCTAACGATCTTGGAAACAATTATTTTCCTTATGCATTGCCTAATTTATTTAAAAACGTAGGTTACAAGGTAAATTCATTTCATATGAATACTGCATCATTTTATAACAGAGGCGCTATGCACAAAGCTTGGGGATATTTAAAATATTACAGCCTTGCTGATTTAGGTTATCCTTATAATGAGATAAAAAATGATACGCTTTTTATGCGTGATGAAACAATGCTTAATGCTATACTGCCAAAAGAAGGAAGATTTTTGAGTTTTATTATTTCTTACACAGGACATGCTCCTTACACAATAAACGGAATAGCGGTAGATTTATTTACAGAAAGTGAAAAAGAAGCTATGAAAAAAGGAATAATTGATGAAGGTCTGACGGCTTTATCCGCACAACTGCGAGAAACAGATAACTTTTTTGCCATGATGCTTAATGAAATGGAAAAAAGAAATCTCATTGACAATACAGTCATAATAGGTTTTACTGACCATTATGCTTATGGCTTTCCTTCAAAGGAAATGCTTTATAAAGACAGAGGCACAGATGATCCTAACTTTCTAAATCATACGCCTTTTTTTATATGGTCAAAAGGCTTAACACCGCAGGAAATAAATAAAGTTTCCACAACGATTGATATTTATCCTACGATCATTAACTTATTTGGATTAAAAAAAGAAAACATGATCTATATGGGTACGGATATTTTTTCAGATAAACACAGAGGCATTGTTTTCTTTGACAATGGCTGGTATACAGGAAATAAGTATTACAACTCTTCTCTCAAAGCGCAAAACATTGCTCTTGATGAAATTGAGAAGATGTCCCTATTAAAGAAATCTATTGAAGAAACAAATAATGCAATTCTTATGACTGACTATTTCAGAAACAAGATTAATTAACTCATTTCCCATTTTTATACTCTTATACAAATAAAAAAGCGGTCTGTCACTTCAGACCGCTTTTTAAATATTATATGATTAAAATATTTATAATAATGAAGCCGCTTCGGTATCAAGGAATACTGTAACTTTTTGATGAAGCTGTAAAACAGACGCCGAGCATCTCGGGTCCACATCGCCTTTTACCATTTTTCTGATAGCTTCGGCTTTTACTTTTCCTGTAGCTACCATCATAATTTCTTTGGCTTTCATAATAGAGCCTATCCCCATAGTAATAGCTTGTTTAGGCACTTCATCAATACTCTTAAAAAATCTTTTATTAGCTTCTATAGTATTTTCTGAAAGATCTACAATATGTGTCCCATAAGGGAAAACATCGCTTGGCTCATTGAAAGCTATGTGGCCGTTATTTCCTATACCTAAAAGCTGAAGATCTATACCGCCGGCAGCATCTATCGCCGCATCATAAGAACCGCAATCTTGTTTAGGGTCAGGTATTCTCACATTTTCATGCTTAATATTTATTTTTGAAAAGAAATTATCGAACATAAATCTATAATAACTTTGTTCATGTGTACGCTCAAGCCCGACATATTCATCAAGATTAAATGTGCGCACCTTGCTGAAATTAATATCGCCTTGATTATATAGATCAACCAAAGATTTGTATATCGGCAGTGGTGAAGATCCCGTAGCCATACCTAAAACACATTCGGGTTTTTTCAAAATTTCTGCGGCTATTAATATAGCAGCAACCTTTCCAAGCTGATCTTTGTTTTCATAAACATTAATTTTCATTTTTTATCCCTGTTTTGAGACATAGCTTCATTTATTAATATTATCATAATTTTATGTATTTTCACAATATTAGACGAAAAAATTCTTCATAGGATTACAAAAATTTAAATATTATTTCATTCGTATAATATTTTATTGAGGAAATTAAAAATTGAGGTTTTTCTGGATATACTGCCCGACCTGGGCTCGAACCAGGAGACTTCTGCTCCAGAGGCAGACGTGTTACCAATTACACCATCGGGCAATTATTAAGATTTGAGATAAAAATTATACTAAAACTTATGCTTTTTGGCAAATTTATAAAGACAATTACGAATGAACGGCAAAGACAAAAAGCAGAGCTTTTTTGTTAGTTTTGCTGATGCTTTAAGATCCACTCTTTAAAGCTTTCAAAAAATCTTGCATAAAGTTTTTTTGAAGTTTCGGCAAGTCCGCCTTTTTCATCTATATAAGCTGAAAAATTTAAATAAATTTCAGGCTGCCACATTACATAAGCGCCCAAAAAAGACATAGTCTGCTTAAGAAACATTTGAGCACTGTAAGCACCTAACGGCCCCATAGCGGCTCCAAGAACAGCTGTGCTTTTATTTTTCCACATTCCTCTTCCATAAGGACGGGAAGCCCAATCTATTGCATTCTTTAAAACTCCCGGTATTGACCTGTTATATTCGGGAGTAATGAACAATATCCCGTCAGCAGACTGTATTTTTTCTTTAAAACTTTTTACGGACTCCGGCATATCGGCTTCCATATCTTGAGAAAAATAAGGAAGTTTTGTTATATCATAAGTTTCAAGTTCAAAATCTTGCGGAGCCAAAGGTTTTATCAGTTCAAAAAGCCTTTTATTTATAGATTCTTTGGCAATACCGCCTATCAAAGTTAATATTTTCATTTCTTTTCTTTATTATCTGCTTTTTCTGCTTCATTTTCTGCATTATCTTTTTTATCATGTCCGCAGCATCCGCAATCATGAGGATGTTCTTCTTTTTTTTCAGACTTTTTATCTTCAGATTTAGATTCCGGCTTTGCCGCTTCATCAGCATAATTGATCTGCAAGTCCGATATAGCCGCATTTAAGAGTTCGCTTTCTTTTTTACTGAGATTTCCTTCCATTTTATCACGTATCATAATGAGCATTTCTATATTGAACTGTGCACTTTTCAGATCTTTCGATATTTTTCCGTCTACGGGACTTGGAGTTTTCCCAAGCTGACACCAAGTTGCCTGCGTGAACATCGTTATTAAATTAAACAAATATGGGTTAAAATCCAACTTTTCCTGTTCTGACATTTTTAAACCTCCGAATATTATTTATTTTATTATCTTTTATGCAGAAAAATATTTCTCTATGCAGACATTTATTCTTCTTACTACTTCGTCTTTACCTAAGAGCTCAAGCATTTGAAATAAGCAAGGTCCCTGTGTTCTTCCTGAAACGGAAACTCTTATAGGATGAAAGACCTGCCCTGTTTTTATGCCTTTTTCTTCCGACAAATCTCTTGCATACTGTTCAAGTGCAGCGGCAGAAAAATCTTCCTGTTTTGGTAATCTTTCAGCACTTTCTTGTAATACCATCTTTGCCGTTTCTTTTGATTTTTCGGAAAGCAGTGTTTTATTTACTGCTTCCTCTTTATAATCAACATCTTTTACAAAAAAGAAATCTACAAGCGATGGTATTTCACTTAAAAGTTTAATTTTATCGTGTTCAAGTGTTATAGCTTTTTTAAGTTTTTTAATATCCCAGCCTTCTATGACTTTTTCATTTTCCGTATATTTAAGCCATTCAATAAACAAGTCGTATATTTCATCAGTATTTTTTGAACGTATTTTTTCGCCGTTAAGCCATAAAAGTTTTACCGGATCAAAAGTTGAAGGGCTGATACCGCATCTATCAAGAGAGAACTTTTCTTTCATCTCGTCAATTGTAAATATCTGCTGGCTGTCTTCAGTTGACCAGCCTAAAAGAGCAAGATAATTTATAAGAGCTTCCTGCAAATATCCTTCTTTTCTGTATTCAAGTACTGAAGTATGCCCGTGCCTTTTTGAAAGACGCGCGCCGTCAGGACCTAATATCATAGCCATGTGTGCAAATTTAGGCATTTCCCATCCTAAAGCATTATAAAGATGCATTTGTCTTGGAGTATTTGAAATATGATCATCGCCTCTTAAAACATGAGATATTTCCATAAGATGGTCGTCAACAACACATGCAAAATTATATGTCGGCACTCCGCTTGCTTTCAAAATAACAAAATCGTCAAGCAAAGCATTATCAAATTCCACTTTACCGCGTATAAGATCTTCCAATATAATTTTACCGTCTTTAGGCATTTTAAATCTTATTACGGCTTTTCTTCCCTGCTGTTCTTTCTCTTTTCTTTGTTCTTCAGTCAAATGTGAACAAGTTCCGTCATATTTCGGAGGAAGTTTATTTGCCTGAGCTTTTTTACGCATTTCATCGACTTCTTCCGGTGTGCAGTAACAAGGATATGCAAGACCTTTTTCTATAAGTTCATCTGCATATTTTTGATAAATACCTTCTTCTTTTCTTTTCATCTGATAATAAGGAGCATATTTCTCAACTTCATTACCGGGACCTTCATCCCAATTAAGTTTAAGCCATTCCATTGCATCTAAAATAACTTTAACGGATTCATCGGTAGAGCGGGCCTCATCGGTATCTTCTATCCTTAAAATGAATTTCCCATTATTTCCGGCGGCAAAAAGCCAATTGAACAATGCCGTGCGCACTCCGCCTATATGTAGATCTCCTGTAGGAGACGGGGCAAATCTTACTCTTACATCACTCATTTTTCTTTCCTCTATATTTTTATTTTCTTTCAATCTTTAAGAGCCGGGCAAAGCTTGCATAAGCAACTTAAACCCGGCTCTGAAAAAGTAAATTTTAAAATTACTTAATATATTATTTTATTAAGCGGATATTCAATTATTCCTTCTGCACCTGCTCTTTTCAATGCCGGAACTATTTTTTTTACAGCTTTTTCTTCAATTATTACTTCCAAAGCAAGCCACTTTTCATCGCTTAATTTTGAAATTGTAGGCTTTTTCAAAGCAGGAAGAACGGCAATAATATCATTTAATGCTTCGCATGGAAGATTCATTTTAAGACCTACCATTCCTTCGGCAGCCAAAGCTCCCTGCAAAAGCATAGCCATATTCTCAATTTTTTCTCTTTTCCACTTTTCCTGCAATGCTTTCGAATTTGCTATAAATCTTGTAGTTGAAGTAAGAACTTCATCAACAATCCTAAGTTTATTTGCTTTTAAAGAAGAGCCCGTTTCCGTTAATTCCACAATAGCATCAACAAGACTGCCGGCTTTTGCTTCAGTTGCGCCCCATGAAAATTCAATATTGGCTTTCACTTTATTTCTTTCAAAATATTTTTTCGTATAATTTATAAGCTCTGTGGCAACTCTTTTGCCCTGCAGATCTTTTACTGATTTTACTTTTGAACTTTCAGGAACACAAAGCACCCATCTTACAGGCCTAAAACCTGATTTTGCATAATTAAGCTCGCATACTTCCTGAACTTTTGCTCCGCTTTCGCAGATCCAGTCATAACCGGTAAGTCCGCAATCAAAAAAACCGTCCTGCACATATCTGCCTATTTCCTGAGAACGGACAAGCATAATTTCAAGCTCATCATCATTTGAGATAGGGAAGTATGAACGTGAAGAAACACTTATTTTTATTCCCGCTTTTTTAAATAGTTCTATCGTTGATTCCTGAAGACTGCCTTTTGGAAAACCTAACCTTAATTTTTTCATTATTTCCCCTGTTTTGTATCATTTTGCTGCCTAGCCAATACACGTTTTTCAAGTAAAGGCGGAACATAATCCCGAAATAAAGGGATATTTGAATGCATAGTTTTAGATATGGTTTTATACACTGTATTTTGCTTTGGTCCTTCCAAAGCATTAGTACCATAGGTCAAAGTAGGGATCACTACATTTATACATACGATAAGCCACACAAAAACACCAAGCACGGCTCCGCCCACTTTATCTACCGGATTCATAAAAAAGAATTTTACCATTCTCAAAACAAAACCGCCGATCATCATAACAAACAGCGCCGTAATAACAAATATGAGATAATAGTTTATTCCTTCCTGATAAGGATATCTGCTTGCAGCAAATATAGATAAAAATCCGGCAAGAACAGCAAAAAAAGTTCTTGTAAGACCTGCTGACCAGCCAAGACATGCTATCAGAACTGTACTTGCTATTAAGAGAATGTCTATTAAAAGTGTCATACAGTCCTTATTACAACACCGCTTGCAAGTTTAGGATAGAAATAAGTGGATTTTTGCGGCATCATTTCATTATTTAAACTTATCGCTTTTAAAGATTCAATAGGAGTTGTCGGTACAATAATAGCGATATTACCTGTCCTTTTTGCCAAAACTATGGCTTCTTTATCGTTTTTTACATAAGTAAATTCTTGAGCATCAACATCAGGAATAAGAACAAAATGTAAAGCACTTACAGCAAGATTTCTATAAGCTTTGCCTTTGTCGGGCATAGCTTTTTTTAACATTGACTCTTTTTTTATCGTTAAAACCCTGTATGTCCCGTTTTTAAAAAGCATCATCGGCTGAATTTCTTTTTTTGACAACTTCTGAAAATCTTTTGAAGGATGAACATAAAAATATTTTTCTATATTTTCTTCTAAACATTTCGGTTCTTTAATAACTCTGTGGGTAGGCCATATCGAGATCCCCGGATCTTCCATAGGGCATAAATATGCTAAAACATAATTATAATCTTTGTCCGGAGAATATTTTTTGTCTTTTTCTTTTCTTTCCTGGCTGTAATTCCAGGCAGTTTCGTATCTGTGATGTCCGTCTGCAATAAATATCTTTTTCTTTATCATGAACTTTTCAAGATTTTTTATAATATCTTCGTCAGAAACCACCCATAATTTATGGAATACTCCTTCTTTATCCCTTGCGGAAGCTGCAGGAGATCTTTTGGCTATTCTTTTACAAAGATCAACCGTAATTTTTTTATCATCGTCATATAAACCGAATATCGGACTGATATTTGCTTTTACCGCTCTAAGAAGTTTAAGTCTGTCGGCTTTTGGCTTTGAAAGCGTTTTTTCGTGGGGTTTTATTGCTGCTTTCCCTGAATGAAGATTTTCAAGTTTAAGAGCAGCAAAGAAACCTCTTCTTGTCATTTTTATGCCTTTGTCTTCGAATATCTGCTCATAAAAATATAATGCAGGTTTTTCATCTTTGACAAGAATTCCGTCTTCAATCCACAATTTAAAAATATCTGCGGCATTCTTATATTTATTCTTTTTTTCTTTAGGATCTGACAACTCTATATTTACGATATTATACGGTGAAAGCTTCAAAAGCCTTTCTTTTTCTTGCGGGCTTATGACATCATATGGAGGACATATAAAGTTTGTTATAACATCTTTGGAATATCTGACCGCTCTGAAAGGTTTTATTTCTGCCATTTTAAAAGTCCTCCGGAATATTTATGCATCTCTGTGCATTATTATAAATACGAATTTTATTATATATGAATTAACAATGATTTTACCATAATGAATTAACATTGTCAAAATGGATAAAATCTTGTAAAATAAAATCCGTGCGATGAAAAAATTTCTAAGAAAAATAATCTTTTTCCTAATAATACTTATTTTGTGTTCGGCTTTGGTTTTTGCCATATTGTACAAAAAGATCTCAAAGCTCGAATATATCCCTGTCCCCCAACAACAAGAACTTGATATAGAAAAAATTGTTATACAGCAGGGCGATGTTTTAGCACTTACCCTTAAAAACTCAAGACTTTCCACACAAGACATCACAGATATTCTTAAGGAACTCAGAAAAAATATTAATATTAATAAATGTATGCCGGGAGATTTTTATGAGATCATTTACTCAACTGAAACCGGAGGATGGACAAATTTTTGGTATTATCCTTCAGGCGTGGAATTTTGTTCCATAAAAAAATCACCGGATGGAACAATAAGCTCATCCAAACAAAAGTTGGCTGTTACTTCTGCCGAATACACTGCTTATGGCACTATAGAATCATCTCTGTGGGAAGCAATGCAGCCGCAAAGTGTTCCAGCGGATGTCATATTATCTTTTGCTGACGCATTTGCTTGGAAGATAGACTTTCTCACCGACACAAGACAAGGCGATACTTTTGCTGTAATTTATGAAGTGGAATACATAAATAAAAAAGACACGAAACTTTCTTCAAAGATAATAGCAGCACAGTACAAAACAGGTTCAAATGCATACAATGCTATTTATTATGTTTCAAAATCAGGTAAAAGAGGATTTTTTGATGAAGAAGGCAAATCAGTAAAAAGTGCTTTCTTAAAAGCACCTCTGCAGTTTAGAAGGATAAGCTCACACTTTACAACCTCAAGAATGCACCCGATATTAAAATATGCAAGACCGCATCTGGGAATAGATTATGCAGCTCCCGCCGGAACGCCGGTTTCCGCTGTAGCTGACGGAGTAGTAAAAACTTCAAAATACAGCGGCGGTTTCGGTCATCTTGTAATACTAAAACATTCTAACGGCTATGAAACATATTATGGGCATTTATCTAAATATGGAAGAGGAATAAGGAGAGGTGCAAGGGTAAGCCAAGGACAAATAATAGGATATGTCGGCAGTACCGGTCTTTCAACGGGGCCTCATCTTGATTTCAGAATAAAGAGGAACGGAAGATTTTTTAATTATCTTACTATGAAACAACCGCCTACATTTGAATTGAAAGGCAATGAGAAAAGTGAATTCATAAGCTATTCTGAAGGAATACTTAACAGATTAAATAATAATTAACATTAAGCAATGTAAATAAAAGAGCGGTTGATTTTATCAACCGCTCTTTGTCTTTTTATATACTCATTCTATCTTTTTAATCTAACTGCATGGATTTGAAATGGACGCACAGAGAAAAGCGAGCTTTTTGACTGGGAGCTCTGGTTTAGGAAGTCTTTGATAATGCTTTTATCTTCTTCATCTGAAACCGCTATAGCCTGATAACCCCAGTTTATGGAATTTCCTCTTATATATTTTTGCGGGATGGAAAACGTGCAATTTGTAACCGGAAGTTCGGTAAGGAATGCTGCACCTTCCGCAGAATGTCTATATAGTATAGCTTTGTCGGAGCTCATTCTTACAGCATATTCCCATCCTGAGTCCGGTGTAAGAAAACCTTTCACTTCCGGAAGCATGGAAGTACTGCCGGCACCATCTAGATTGTTCATGTCTATATATATATCCACATAAGATATTTTTTCATCCCATTGATCGCTTTCAAAAGAGATCTTAAAATCAGTTTTTACTTCCTTTGATATTATTGAAAGACCTTTTATTATTCCGTCATTTGTTATTGATATGCCTCCGCTGACAGCCTGCACTTCAGTGGAAAAAACTTCATCATCTGAAGCGACAAATATATTGCTTTCCGTGGTAGTTTTTGTTAATTCTTGTTCACTGGGTGCTGTTGTACCAAGAAGCCTGAATATATTATTGTATGCTGCATCAAACATTCTTAAGCTTGCCACCTTATTCAAATAAAGACCTTTAAGAAGTTCATAACTGCAAAGATATACCAGCTCGCTTTGAGCATTTTTGAAAAAGTATTCATTATAATCGGAAGAATCTCTATATTCTGTTATATAAGAAACAGCCGTATACAGTTTTGTCATTACATTGTTCTTGACCTGTACTTGATCAAAATTAACACTCTTTTTTTCCGTAATAGCATCTCTTTGTATTTCTGTAATATAAAGAGGAACGGCAGGTTTGATATATTTGCTGCCGTCAAAAAGATCTATTATATAATTCATAAGATCGCTATTATTCAAATGTCTCTTTGTAAGAAGAACCGGAATAACTCTTTCTTTTTTAGACTCAAGCCATTTCATTACATCTTTTTTTGCATTCGGGAAATTATTATATAGAGCAAATGCGGATATTCCGTCAACACTATAAATGCCTTTAAGTTTTTCTTCGGTATTATCCATATTTATCCACGGAAGGTTCAAATCCGCAAAATAATACAATATATTATGAGAAACCTCGCCGGACCTTAAAAACAAACCAAAACTCTCCTTATTAAGAGACTTTTTAAAACCATCTATATTTCCCACGACATACTCGCCGAAAGCATTTTTTCTGACTGACTTATTCCCGCTTGAACTGTAAACTGAAGCCAAGATCGGGAAAACAGGTTCCGGTTCAAAAAACAGCGACAACTCTATTTTACCGCAAGAAACTAGTTCTTCCATTTCCGGCGTAAGCTGGCTGCCGGCATTCATTGGAACAGTCATGCAAAATCTTTTTGAATGAATGATCTTATCCAGTACGGCAGGGGATATATCAGAGGTTTCGGCAAAAAAAACAATATACCTGCCTCCGGAAGCAAAAGAGGCGGATGCAAAGAAAAATGTAATAAATAATGTTATTAATATTTTTTTCATGATTGTATTTATTATACTTATCAAAAAAAATCTTTTCAACTTATTGTATTATTTATATATCTACAATTGACAAAAATAATTATTTTCACTAGAATGATTCCATTATGAAAACAAAAAAATTAAATCAAATTGCCGCAGTTTTATTCATTTCAGTACTTTTTTGTACATTGTCATGCAAAAGCATACAATCAAACGGACAAACAACCGTTCTTGAACATCCGCAGGAGGAATCGACCATAACCGAGGTAGTCGCTACGGAAGTTTTATTGGAAATCGATCCGGAACCTGTTATGATGAAAAATATCAGAGGGATACATCTTTCAGCTTGGATAAGCGGTCCTAACAAACACAGAAATGCCGCTATTGAACTATTTGAAAATACTGAATTAAACACAGCCGTTATCGATATAAAAGAATATGAAGGACAGGTTTATATTGAAGGAGTCAAACTTGCTGATGAAAATAAAACATTTTTCAGAGCTATGCCTAATCTTGAAAAATATTTGGCAGACCTTAAAGAAAAAGGGATTTATACGATCGCAAGAATTGTAGTATTCAGAGATAATGCAATGCCAAGAAAAAAACCGTCACTTGGAGTACAAAGACCTGACGGAACACTCTGGAGAGACAACAGAGGTATTACTTGGCTTGATCCATATAATAAAGATGCATGGGAATACAATCTTCAAATTGCAGAAAGAGCTGTAGATATTGGTTTTGATGAAATACAGTTCGACTATATACGCTTTCCTTCAGACGGAAATACAAAAACTTGCCGTTATAGCAATAAAAACCACTCAAGCACAGAAGCATCAAAAGCAATTGTGGCATTTTTGAAAGAAGCAAACAAAAGACTTAAAGCAAAAGGCGCTAAGATCTCAATAGATGTTTTTGGTTTAACTACCACAGCAAAAGACGATATGGGCATAGGGCAGAAAATAGTTGAAATGACGGAATGGGTAGATTATGTAAGTCCTATGGTTTATCCTTCCCACTATGGAAAGGGCGAATATGGTGTGGCAGAACCAAATAAAGAACCTTATATAATAGTGTATCACGCTATGGAAGGTGCATTAAAAAGACTCCCCAGAGAAAAGCTCCGCCCGTGGCTCCAAGATTTTACAATGGGGTATAAATACAATAAAGAAGAAGTAAGAGCCCAAATACAAGCTTGTTATGACAATGATATAGGCAGCTGGCTTCTTTGGAATCCGAGATGTGTATATACAAGAGATGCTCTTCTTGGAAACGACACTGAAATGTCTTATAAAAAGAGCGATCCTCCAACGCCGCAAATGTTGAAAACACAAGAAAAACTGGAAGCTGAAAAAGCAAAAGAAGAAGCAGGAAAAGAAATAGTCAAACCTGCAAAAGCTTCATAACTCCATATTCAGATCAAACCTTACAGATTTCTTACTATACATTTTTTCAAATAACATATCTTTAAAAGAGAGTTTGTTTGACTACTTTCACGCCTTTATGGTAAAATTCAAAACATATGATATTATCAATATATTTTCTATCAATACTTTTTTTTGTTATAGGTTGCTTTTATTACTCTTGGCCTGAAAAGACCCAGAATATAAACAACTTTTTTAGAAATAAGGTATTTAACGATAAGTATTTGCTCACAAAAAGAAAAAAAATTGCGGTTTTCTTTTTCTTTTTCTCGGCATTTTTCTGTATGTTTGCACTTATATGTTCAACAGAACAATCTAAAAAACAATTTATTCTTAATAAAAAACTTGAACTCCGCCAGGAAGTACTTGTTGATACAGCTGCTTTCTATACAAAACTCCTTACAGAACATCCGGACAATGTTACCATTTTAACAAAAGCTGCTTATGTTTTTGAGACAATGGGAGAAAATAAAAGGGCTAAAAAAATCTTAGACAAAATAGAAAAATTAAACGGAAATAATTTTTCAGCAAAAGAGGATTGATGGTAAATACAAAAACAAAACTGTTTTCTATAATCGGATATCCCGTAAAACATTCTTTTTCCCCGCAGATGCAGAATGCCTGGTTTGCAGACGAAAAGCTTAACTGTGCATATCTTTCTTTTGAAGTGGACCCGAAAAATCTCAAAAAAGTTATAGATGCTTTTAAAATACTGGGTTTTTACGGTATAAATGTTACCATACCGCATAAAACAACTGTGATGAAATACCTTGATTCTGCTGACAAAGCAGCAAAAGCTATAGGCGGAGTAAACACAATATCAATAAAAAACGGAAAACTTTACGGATATAATACTGACCATTCCGGCTTTAGTGCAGACCTACTGTCAAAAAAAATAATCCTTAAAAATAAAAAAATTCTTGTTTACGGTGCAGGAGGCGGTTCAAGGGCTGTGATATATGCTTTGAAACACAGCGGTACACAAAAAATATATATCGCCAACAGAACAAAGAGCAAAGCACAAAAGTTGGCAAAACACTTTAAAATAGAAAGCATCGACACCTCAAAAATAAAAGAACTTCTCCCAGAGATAGATATTTTGGTAAACACTTCTTCATGCGGAATGAAAAGAACCGATTCTCTTCCGTTTAAAGTTAATAATCTAAAAAATGATATGATTATTTATGATCTTATTTATAATAAAAAAACCCCTTTTACAAAACTTGCAAAAGAGAAAAAATTGAGATACTTTTCAGGTGAAGGGATGTTAATAAATCAAGGTGCCCACGGCTTCAAGATCTGGACAGGCATGTATCCGGACACTAAAAAAGCCTTAAGACTTTTTAAAAAATTTACGAGGTAATTTATTATGCTTATGTGGATTGTAAGGATCCTTATTATTTTATCAGGACCGTTAATTGCTTATTTTCAGGTAGACCCTACTTTGACAAGTGCTTTCATAGGACTTGCCATTTCTATCGGTATTGTAATTTTTGAATATGTTTTTCAAGAAACTCCGTTAGATACTCTTGTAATAGCTATCTTGGGTATAGTACTTGGTTTAGTGGTTGCAAAACTTGTAGATTATGCTGCTATGCTTATGAACAATCCCAATATAGACACTTTTTTCCAGAAATATTCTCTTTTGATCAAAATACTTTTTTCATACTTCGGCATGGTTATTGCTGTGCGTAAAAAAGACGAGATGGATCTTCTTGACAAAGGTATATTTTCTCTTTCAAAAAAGCACAAGACTTTTGAGCCTGTTCTTCTTGACACCAGTGCCATAATTGACGGAAGAATATATGATATTTGTGAAACAAAGTTTATTCTCGCGACTCTTGTGATACCTAAATTCGTACTTTCTGAGCTGCAGTCCCTTGCCGACTCTAATGATGCAATAAAACGAAACAGAGCAAAAAGAGGCATGGATATAGCTGCAAAACTTATTAAATCAGAAAATATTGCGGTAAAAATTTATGAAAAGAATTATCCGGAAATAGAAGGTGCTGATGCTAAACTTATTGAACTTGCAAAAGAAATTGATGCCAAGATCATTACAACTGATTTCAACCTAAATAAACTTGCTTCTCTACAAGGTGTTACTGTCTTAAACATTAATGATCTGGCAAATTCATTAACCCCTATTTATCTTCCCGGCGAAAGTTTTATGATATTTTTAGTCAAAGAAGGCAACCAGCAGAATCAAGCAATAGGTTATCTTGATGACGGCACTATGGTAGTCGCTGAAGACGGCAGAAAATTTGTCGGTAAAAGAGTTGAACTTAATGTAACTTCAATAATCCAGACATCTTCCGGCAGAATGGTTTTCGGCAGAGTGTCTGAAAATAATGATTTTAACAATCCAGCATCCCAACAACAGCAAAAACAGAATCAAAATAACGACAGTTACAAGCATCGCAGAAATTCAAATAACAAAAACAAGGATAATGCATGAAAGCTGCCGCAATAATAGTAGCAGGAGGCTCCGGCAAACGCTTTGGAAGTGCTCTTCCTAAACAGTTCCTTCCGCTTTGCGGAAAACCTGTCTTTATATGGAGCGTTGAAGCTTTTTTAGAATTGAAAGAATTTAAACAGATAGTCGTAGTTGTTCCTTCTGATATGCTGAAAAAGCTTTCTGTAAAATATAAAAACATTATCTTCGTACAAGGCGGCAAAGAAAGATTTGATTCGGTAAAAGCCGGTTTATCCCTTATAAATAAGGATATAGATTTTGTGGCAGTACACGATGCAGCAAGACCTCTTATCTGCAAAAAAGATATTGCTTCAGTACTTAAAGCCGCCCAAAAAACAGGAGCAGCAATAGCGGCGGAAAAAACAAAAGATACTATAAAGACCGTTAAAAACGGCTTTGTTATTAATACTTTAAACAGAAGCATTTTGTGGAATGCACAAACTCCGCAGATCTTTAAAACAAATCTGATTTTGAAAGCCTATTCTGGAAAAGTGCCAAAAAATACAACGGATGACTCTCAGCTTATGGAAAGGCTGAAAGTGAAAACTGTTGTAGTGGAAACACTTTCACCGAATTTTAAAATTACTGCTAAAGATGATTTGGAAGCAGCAAAAAACATTATTATGAAAAGGAAAAACGGCTAATGTATATAGGATTTGGTTATGATGTTCACCGTTTTAAAAAAGGAAGAAAACTTATACTTGGAGGCATTGAAATACCGTCAAAAGAAGGCCTTGACGGACACAGCGATGCCGATGTTTTGATACATGCTTTAATGGATGCACTTCTCGGTGCTGCCGGTTTAGATGATATAGGACACTTTTTTCCTAATACAGACCCAAAGTATAAAGGTATTTCAAGTATGCTTTTACTGCAAACTGTCTGTAAGGAACTTAAAAAACGCAAGTTCTCTATCAATAATGTGGATATGACAATGATCGCCGAAAAACCTAAGATATTCCCATATATAAAAGAAATGAAAAAGAATATATCGGAAGCGACAGGGCTTTGTGAAAAACGCATAGCGATAAAAGCTACTACCAATGAAAAAATGGGTTTTATAGGCAGAGGCGAAGGAATAGCCGCAATGGCAGCAGCTTCAATAAAAAAGACAGGTAAAAAATAATGACTATAAAATTCTACAATACTCTTACAAATAAAAAAGAAGAATTTGTTCCGATAAAAGAAAATGAAGTTTCCATGTATGTATGCGGAGTAACTCCTTATGATGAAGTTCATTTAGGACATGCACGTGCATATGTTACTTTTGATATAGTCAAAAGACATTTTCTTAGAAGAAAATACAAAGTACGCCATGTGCAAAACTTTACCGATATTGATGACAAAATAATAAAAAGAGCTGTTGAAAAAGGAATACCATCGGTCGAGTTGGCACAAACTTATATAGATGACTATTTTATACAGATGGATAAGCTTAATATACTCAGAGCAGATCTTTATCCGCGCGTTACTCAAACAATCCCTGAGATAATAGATTTCATAAAAAAACTTATAGAAAAAGGTTTTGCTTATGAATCCTCCGGCGATGTATATTTTTCTGTAGCCAAGTTTAAAGATTATGGCAAACTTTCTAAAAGAGATCTTGAAGACTTAAAAGCCGGTGCAAGAGTAGATATTTCCTCTGATAAAGCTTCGGCTTTTGATTTTGCTCTTTGGAAAAGAACAAAAGAAGGTGAGCCGGGAGATGTTTCTTGGGACAGTCCTTGGGGGAAAGGAAGACCCGGATGGCATATAGAGTGTTCGGTAATGTCGTCAAATATACTCGGAGAAACGATAGACATACACGGAGGCGGACAAGACCTTATTTTCCCGCATCATGAAAATGAAATAGCACAAAGCGAAGCCTGCACAGGCAAACAATTCGTAAGATATTGGATACATAACGGTTTTGTAACTGTAAATAAAGAAAAGATGTCAAAATCTTTAAATAACTTTTTTACTTTAAGAACAATTTTTGAAAAATATGATCCAAGGGTCGTCAGATATTATCTCATGACACAACATTATAAAAGCCCGCTCGATTTTTCAGACACAGGTCTTGAAGCAGCTAAAAACACACTGCAGGGTCTTGATGATGCTTACCTGAGACTGCTTGCTTCTGCCAAGGAGTCTGCACCACAGATAACAGAAAAAGATCTCATTGAGCTGCAAGATAAGTTTTTAACTTCTCTTGATGATGATTTCAATTCAGAAAAAGCTTTATCCTTTTTACATGAATTAAAAAATCTGATTTTAAAAGAACTTTTCACTGCCGACAATACAAGGCTTTGCCAGATGAGAAGTTTGTTTGAGTCTTTCGCCGGTGAATCTTTGGGAATAATTCTTCCTGAATTAAAAAAAGATGATGACGATATCGAAGCTCTACTTGCTGCAAGAAATGAAGCAAGAAAAGCCAAAAACTGGCCGGAAGCTGACAGACTTAGAAAAGTTTTAGACGAAAAAGGTTATAGAATTGTAGATAATAAAGACGGCACTTCGGTCTTAACTAAAAAAATATAAGCCATAATAGCTAAGCGGCAAGGAAAAAACATGGCATACGACAAATACCAAAAAAAGAAACATTTAAAAAAAGATGACATTTCTTCCGAAAATATTATTTACGGCAGGAATCCGGTTATGGAACTGCTTAAAGCCGGAAAAAGAACAGTAAATAAGATTATACTCGCTCAGACAGCAAGAGGAACGGCAATAACCGAAATAATAAATCTTGCTAAAAGCAAAGCTATAGCGATACACTCTGTTCCTCCTGAAAAACTTGACAGATATTCTGAAAATTCCCAAGGCATCGCTGCAGAAGTATCGCCTATGGAATATATTGAAATAAATGATCTTATTGAACTCTCAAAAGAAAAACAAAATCCGCTGCTTGTACTTTTGGACGGAATAGAAGATCCCCGCAATCTGGGAGCTATTATAAGGAATTGCGTGGCATTTGGTGCGGACGGCGTTATAATCCCAAAGTGGAGGGCGGCAGGAGTAAATGAAACCGTTGCAAAAGCCTCTGCAGGCGCGATAGAACATATACCCGTTTCAAAAGTAACAAATACTAATCAAACCATAGACCTTTTAAAAGAAAACGGTTTTTGGATAGCCGGTGCAGAAAACGGCGGTAAGCCGCTTGAAGAAGCAAACCTTCCTTTCCCTCTTGTAATAATAATTGGAAGCGAGGGTTTCGGACTGCATCGTCTTACAAAAGAAAGCTGTGATTTTCTTATCTCAATACCGCAAAAAAGCACAATATCTTCTCTTAATGCATCTTGTGCTTCCGCTGTAATTCTCTATGAAATATCAAAAAAAAGGCATTAGGATAATTTATCCTAATGCCTTTCAATTTATATTTTATTTATAATAGTTTTCTCAGTTTACTTCTCCTGCCAATTCATTAGCCATCTCTTTTATCTTTTTAAAATTAGTTTTTCCGCTGCCGAGGATAGGAAAATATTCCACTTTATAAAAGTTTTCTTTCTTAGGTATCCATAGCTTTGGAAGTCCTTTGGCACAAAGATTACTCCATATTTCATCTATGCTGTGATCACCTTTATAAAGCACGACAAGTTTTTCCCCTTTCTTTTTGTCAGAAACAGATGTGACAAAACAAAATCTTTCATCCTGATTTACTATATCATTTATCTCATCTTCGATCTTTATATGAGGAACCATCTCTCCGCCGATCTTACTGAACCTGCTTAATCTGTCGGTTATAGCTATAAAACCGTCCTCATCAATTATTGCAATATCGCCTGTAACATACCAACCGTCTTTTATTACTTCTGCCGTCTTTTGCGGATCATTAAGATATCCTTTCATAACATTCGGGCCTTTCACAAGAAGTAGACCTTCGGCTCCGAAAGGCAAAAGTTCAAAAGTTTCTGAATTTACTATTTTAGCGGCCACACCCGGAAGCGGATGCCCGACAGTTCCGAGTTTATTACCTACTTGCACTTTGTTTGTTTTCGGATTTACAAAGCTGTGTATACCAAGAGAAACTATTGGCGAAAGTTCTGTAGTACCATATCCTTCAAAAACAGTCTTTTCAAATTTATTATAAAAATCCAGAGACAATGTATCCTTGAGTTTTTCTGCACCTACAACTATAAGCCTTAACGATTCAAACTGTTCTTTTGTACACTTTCTCTGATAAGCATTTAAAAAAGTCGGTGTTGAAAAAATTATAGTACACTTGTATTTTTCAACTATTTCGCCCACTTTTTGAGTATCCATAGGGCTTGTATGGAATACACCGCCTATACCCGTATAAAAAACCAACCACAAATTCGCCGTAAATCCAAATGAATGGAAGAACGGCAGAATACCGCAAAGAATATCATCATCCTGTATTCTTATCACAAGATAAGCCGCTTCAATATTTGAAACTACATTCTGATGTGTAAGCATTATACCTTTAGGATCGCCCGTAGTTCCGCTTGAAAATATAATTGCGGCAGTATCATTTATGTTCTTCTTATCGCCTTTAACAAAGATCTTTACAAGCAGCCTTGCCGGCAGCAGAAGTACCGCAAGATATATGGGCAGCGAATCTGTCATCTTTACGCCGGCTTTTAGATCTTCAAGAAATACGGTCATATGATCAAAGTGGTGCATATTTATTTTTTCAGTAAAAGCACAAGATGATATTATCGTCTTCATATCGCATTTATCTATACATTTTTGGATGATTTCTTTTGAAGAAGTGAAGTTTAGATTTACCGGTATTTTCCCTGCCATCATAATAGCAAGATTGGCAAGAGCATTGCCGGCTGAAGTAGGAAGGAGTATTCCTACCATTTCCTTTTCTTTTTTATTATCTTTAAAAAGCTTTTTTGAAAAAGTTAATGCCGCGGTCAATGTCTGTATAAAATTGAGTTTAACTCCTGTTGTATCAGCTATACAGAACTTAAAAGGATGTTTTTTTACTTCTTTAATGAAAGCTATATGAAGTTTTTTCTGGCTGTCGCCTCTAAGTTTAAAAGCTTCAGCTGAAAGTTCCTGCACTGCAAGTCTTACCTTGAAAGGCTGTGAATTTGAAGGCATAGGCTCACCTATGCTTAAAGTTACGGGATAAGGCACAACCTTAGGGAAATTCCATTTAAGTTTACTGTCGACAAAAGAAAAAGTAGAGCCCCAGATCCTGTCAATGTGGATCGGTATTATCGGAACATCAAGATTTCTTACTATAAACTCATAACCTCTTTTAAAAGGAAGCATATTGCCGGTATGGGTCAGGTCGCCTTCGGCAAAGATACAGACTATCTCGCCATTTTTTATAGCCTTTCTTGCTGCTTTTAAAGCTCTCCCGACTGCTTTTGGACTGTCTTTTTCATCTATAGGAATACTGTTAGCCGGAGTCATAAAAGGCTTGAGGAAAGGATGTTCGCTGAACTCCCTGCCGACAAAGAATTTTACAGGTCTTTTTATTCCTGAAAATATAATTGCATGGTCTATATATGAAACGGAATTGGAAACAAGAAGAGCTCCGCCATCTTTAGGGATATTATCATGCCCGACAGTTTTAATTTTATATACCGTGTGATTTAAAAACCATATCAAAGCATACAATGCACGCACAGGCTTTTCCGCAATAAAAAATGCTCCTATTCCAACAATGGCAAGCAAAACCATTGTAAGAGTAGTTCCTAATATCGCAGGAATAAATCTAAGTATCGTTAAAGTAATAAGTGCAATCAGAAGCACAAAAAGGAAAAATAAAGTTTTAGGAAAAAGCAAAGTGACTATAAGCCTTTTTATCTTATTTATCTGTTCCATTTTCATCTCTTTTATATTTTTTATTTTTAAACCGGAATTTATATATTATATATTATTTCCAATATATTTTCATTAGTACACTCAATTATATTTGATTTTTTCAAAAAAAATAGTATAATTAATACACTTGACTCAAACGTTTTGATATAGTGAAAATTTTTTATATAATATAAATTAGTTCCGACGTAGCTCAATGGTGGAGCAATCGGCTGTTAACCGATCGGTTGCTGGTTCGAGCCCAGCCGTCGGAGCTTTTTATTTTTAAAGGATCTGCTTAATATTAAAGTTAAGCAGATTTTTTTATGAAGTATTTTGGGCTTTTTTCAAAGGGAAACGAAAAGAACGAAGATTTCTTTTTGGGCTTGCAGCCCAACCCTGCCTCACTTTTAAAAAGTGAGCAAATCGCCGCCTCATTTGCATTCGCTTGAAAATATTTGTTGGTTTGCGAACTTGTAAAACGCTTATAAAGACTTTAAGGTGTTTTACTTCAAACAACGCAAACCGTGCTAAGCAAACACAAATATTTTCTGCTCTCATAGACTCGCAAAAAGGGCGGCATAAACGACAAAGACTAAACTACTAAAAAATATTAACTGCTGTTTTGTTGTGTCATCCCCGAAATTCGTAGTCGGGGATCCTTTTGTCTTTTGTCTTTTTTATTTTTTAACTTGGATTCCCGACAAAGACACTCGGGAATGACACGACACTGCTATACCCCTCACCCTACCCTCTCCCGCAAGGGGCGAGAAAAAAAGGCAGATGTTTCGACTCGCACTTTCAGTGCTCACTCAACATGACAGGCAATTTTAACCAATACAATTTTTTGCAATTAATTTTATGCAATTGATATAATACAATAAACCTTAACATAAGGAGTTTGTATATGGTGGAAGAAGAATTTAAGGTCCGGTATTATGAGATCGGACCTGATCATAATATACCTTTATGGACATTGCAGAGCTATTTCCAACAGGCTGCGGCAATAGATGCAAAAAATCTTTCATACGGGACTGAAAAACTTTTTGCTGAAGGTATAGCATGGGTATTGATAAGCATAAAATTTAAAATACTAAAAAATATAAACACGATTAAAAAAGTAAAGATCAAGACTTGGCATTGCTACAGCGATAAAATATACAGCCGAAGAGATTTTGTAATATATGACGAAAAAGGCGATGAGTTTATTCACGGCACAAGTTTATGGCTTATATTGGATCTTGCAACAAGAAAAATAGCAAGAACACCTCAATCTATGCTTGAACAAAAAATAGACAGTATTAAAGATATTGAACCCGAAATGATAAAAACACCTGATCTGCAAGAAGAAACTCCTCTTAAAAGTATCATAATAAGAACAAGAGTTGAAGATCTTGATATGAACAACCATGTTAACAATACGCATTTTACTGCTTGGGCTATTGAAGGAATGCCTGAAGATATAAGGAAAAATAAAAGTTTAAAAGAAATAAGCGTAAATTTTAAAGCTGAAGTGAAAGCCGGCGAAAATATTATAGTGCAGACTTATTTAACAGAAGAAAATAAATACCAACATATACTGCTACAGGAAAGCAGCGGAAAGATTACCGCATCCGCTTATAGTATTTGGGTATAAATAAGTTTATGCAGCAGCAAGTATTGCTTTTACTGCCAGCACTCCTGACTGCTTAACTGCTTTTTCAAAATTATTACGATCTATCTTTAATCCCATAAGTTCACTGATCTCCGATAATGCCATTGCAATTGATGCAGATTTTACTCTGTTTTCCGTTTTGACATATCTTTTTACAGGTTCGATCGATAGATTATCTATAGTGTTTTGAAGTTTTACAGACAGCTGATCTGCTGTTAATTTGACTGAACTGAGTTTCATAAATTTTGCATATAAGCCGACTATTTCATAATCACTGTTTATCTGTTCCAATGCATCTACATCACTAACATCAATTATAATAGAATCAGGATCATATCCGAGAAGTTCAAATAGAGAAATCGCCATTATCATTTCTTCAGTTGAATATTTTTTAAACACTACAGTTTCACCCAAATTATTCTCTATTATCTTCCCAATACTTCTATTATCTTCAATATATGCAATAGCTGCCAGCGCCGCTATATGCATACTCTTATCTTCCGGTGAGGCTTTATAAGATATGACCTGCTCCTTAAAAATATCGGAATATTTCTTAAAATCAGCTTTTTTATCTTTATATTTATAAGCTGCCTGCCCTATTACGGCATTCAGTAAAAAGATATTATTTAGATCTTTAGCATCGATATTTGAGCTGTAATAATTGAGCAATGAATATAATTCTTCTATATCTATCATATCGGAAGATACTAGATTATATAAAGATCTTAAAGAAGCATTGATATCAATATCATCAATTTTCATACCATCGCTTTCATTGTATAGATATTTTCTCACATCGGCTGCATAATTGCCTGCTCTTTGTATATATTCTCCTTCATATTTATTTAAAGCAGGAAGCATTATAATTTCAGACTCATAATACAATCCGTAAATAAAATGTTTAAACTTTTCTTTAATATGTTCTTTTCTTTCTGTTTCAGCAGACTCAAACTCTCTTCCAAGCTTATCAATTATTAATTTTATCTTCTCTGCCTCATGACTTTCAGATCCGGATACAATAATTTTTAAATGTTCAAACATTTCAGGCATATTGCTAATATCAAAATCCGCTCTATCTAATATCTGAAGCAGTACAAGAATACCCCTGCCCTTTATTCCTCCAAACTCCATATCTTTAAACAGCGTATCATTTAGAGTTTTCTTATCTTTTAAAGAAGCTGTTTTGTTTACAATTTCTACTCCGTACAGATAGTAATCCTGTAAAGACTTTTCAATAGATCTTATATTCAAACCTTTTGCACTTTGTATAAGTTTAGATAGAATACTTGTTCCGTTTTTAACAGTTGATATTTGTTCAATGATATTTTCTGATACTTCAGGCAATTCAATTATCACTGCTGAAGAAGTGTTTAAGTTCTCCAATATTTTTTCATTTACATTGTCTACAGGTATGCTTATCACTTTCCCATAAGAGTTTTCGGAAGGTATAAAATCTCTCATAAGCCTGAAACCGAATTTCTCTTTTAACTTTATATCCAGCTCAGTTTTCTTTTCGGCATTTTCTTCTTTTGTCTTAAATATTACAGCTTTGCCTCTTGTTAAATGAAATATGGAATCTGCAAAATTCAATGCATTATCATGATCTATTTCAATCGTAATCCCGTCAAATATATTCAGTATCTCTTTCACTTTTTCAATGTTCTCATTATAAGAAATACTTTCATCATAAATATAGTCGGCACTTATGCTTATCCCTTGAGTTTTTGCATTAGAGATAATCTCTTGTATTCTGCGAACCTTTATATCATTTATATATTTTTCTAAAGTATCATTAGAAATACTGTCGACAACAACAGAGTGTTTTCTAGCATAGATCTTTTTTGCTATATTCAGTTCAAAATCTTTCACTGAATCAAGCGATTCTTTATTAAGCAGATTTTGTCCTAGAGCAAACTTGCTTTCATAAAAACTTGATACTTCAAGAGATATGTCCATATAACCTTCAAGTTCAGCTTCATATCTCCAGTCAATAAAAGCACTGTCCAGCCAATCAGTATAAGCATAGAAAGGTAAATAACCTGAAATATTTAAAGCCTTAAAGTCGGTATCTTGTGCAATAATGGAAACAAATGAGTTTATATCTTCTATTTTGCCAAGCATTCTGTCAGTGCTTAAAGAAGCAATATTAATTCCTATACTGCTTCCTGTTAAAAAAGGTCTTTTTTCAATAGTTTCCGTTTCTCTGAAATTCTGTCTAAGCTCTTCCGCTCCTCTTTGAATTTGGCTGAAAAGTTTATATTTTGCCGGAACATTAGTTGTTACATCCCAATCAAAATCTTTCATTTCATATATATTATCTGAGTAAGATGATAAAGATTTATTCCCGTTAAATCCTAGATCGCTTTCAACCGTAATAATATCAATGTTTTTAGTGTTCAGAGCAGCATTCATATATTTATTTCCAGCAGGATTTAAAACACCTTCTTTAATTTCTTTTAATAATTGTGCATATGCCATTGCATATGCCTGTTCTATATTAATACCTGAAAAACTTATAACTTTAACAAAAAAATCTATCCCTTGTTCAGAAACATTTATATATACTCTAAAAGAACTTTTCCCTTCAGCATTTTCAGCTGTCATTACAGGGAGGAAATCCTCACCCAATGAACCGATATCAATATATTCATATCTGGTAAAAGTTATAGGGATAATACCATTTGAATAATAATCTTCTATGTTCCGTTTTGCAGAATAATAATTATCGGCATTATCGGCAGTTCTGATAACAATATCATTTGTCTGCTCACTTAAAGAGTTTTCATATACAATTTTTGTTATATTGGAAGGCGATTTATATAAATTAACAAAATCTTTAAATGAGCCTGTTTTTATTATACTCTGCATTGTTCTTTTTATTCTCTGTATGAATGAAACTATTTTTGTCCTTACTGGAGATATATATTTTTCCGTTTCTTTTAAAACTTCATTAAACAACGGCTTTTTAAAAGCAAAACTTTGAATAATGTAATGAGTTATTATATTTGAAGAGAGTGCAGCAGAAAATGACAATGTAGGACTTCCTGTTGAAAACATTGAAAGGGCATATGTTCCAAATGTAGCAAAAGATAATATAAAACTTTTACGTATGTATTGTGAAAAATCAGATATAAAAGATTTAAATGTATAAGGTTCAGAGTCGCTTTTTGCTGCTATAAAAATGAAGAGATTATGTAAAAGTGCAAAAACTGCCGCGGCAGACGTAAAAATAACAGCAGGAGTAAATATTCCAACATACAATAAATATAATCCAGGAACCCAAAAAAGAGCTTCCCAAATAGGAGCAAACACTGCAGCTACAAGTTTTTGAGATCTTGTTTTCATTAAAGGATCAAGTAAAGATAATGGTTTTGGTACTTTATTCAAATACTCTTTTACAGTATTGGGATTACTTTCAAGAAACAAAAACTTTACAGGAAAACCATAAATTGCACTTAATCGCTTACTTTCAGTTGCTAATCTTCCAACAAGTCTTTGTTTGCTGCCTACGTCCATAATAAATATTACTTCGTCAAAAGGTTCTCCAATCTTTTTATTTATTAAATCTCTATCTTTCAGATATGTGTCCAGTTTATATACAACTTTACTTTGTAAAAGTTTACTAAAAGACATAGTGCTACGTGCCGACTTGCACTCAACTATACTGATCTTTCCTTTCTTATCTTTTACGACTATATCTAATTCGGTTACATATTTTCCGGATTCATCTTGAACCTCATAACCGCTCTTTATGATCTCATATCCCAATTCCGACATTTCCGCTACAGACTTTAATTCAAGCAAAAGTCCGACATATCTGCTATAAATTGTTCCATAAAGGATTCTCCCCGGACTATTGATTGGTCCCTCAGGGTTACCATATGTAAAATCTTTTGCATATTCTGAAGACCATTCATTTAAATCCTTTGCTATTTCTTCTGTTGTTTTCGGGATATCAACTATTTCATCGGCAAACTTAAACTCAAAGCGTCCGTCATTACTATATTCTTCATTTAATTCTTCCATTCTTTCCTTAATCGCCGCCTTAATTCCTTCCATTCCTCTTGCATCTATAACAATTATATGTTTGTGAACTTTTCCATATTGCAAAACTGCTTGCGAAGAATTTAAATGTTCTATCATAGACTCCAAATAATCCTTCCTTAATTCTTGAGCTGCGTCTGCAACAAGGCTTATTAAACCGTTTGATTCTAAAGGATTTTTTATAGATGCAGTATATCTTTTGATTGCCCTTACCGCTTTAGCTTTCTTTTCACTTATACTTAATGAATCGTTAGTCAAAGCCTCTAATGCCTCTTTGATATCTGAAGACTCTTTACCCGTTTTTTCAACATGTCCGGTTTGAGCTTCATTAAGAAATTTTACAGCTTTCTTAATAGAACCCCTGCCAAATCTTTTAAGGCCTTCTTCTTCTTTAGACTCTTCTGTTGCCTCATGAAAAAATATGTGATTTGTATGTATAAAAGTTCTTCTATTGGAAGAGTCTTCTATAACAGCATCGCTCCAAGTCAATTGTCCGGGTACATTTATATTTGTTTTTATTATTTTTTGCCCTTCTGACAGTTTTTTAAGCACTGCAAGCTTTACCCATGCAGCTTCATATGTATCAGACATGACTGCCAGAGCTTCTTCCTTATCTACCTGATCTCCTAAAGAATCTAATATAGAATTTACAGCTCTATAATATGCTGCTGATTTTGCAGTTAAAAGTATCCCCTTTTCATTAAAAATAGGTTCACAGTCTTGCGGAGAAAGCGTAAGTGATTCTCTGCTGCGTTTTCCTTTTTTAGGAATTTGTTTCTCTTCAGATACAGGCAAGGTGAAGTCAAGTCCTTGCCCTTCCATTGCGATCAAGGCTCTTTTAGGACTTTTAAGAGGTATATCGTACATAGATTGAGAAGCTCTGTCGATTAAGATTGACGCAACTGTTCTGGAAACTATTCTAAATATATCGCTATTTATATTTTGCTCGTGTAAATACCTGTGAAAATTATAACTGCTCGGAACACCTTCAATCTTATCAAGAAAAGTTTTAAACTCTTTCCCTATGTCTGAGTCGGGCATATTTATTGCATAAAACTCATCTATTTCATGTTTTACAAGTTAGCTGAAAAACTGTTTTACAGTATAGTCTTCAGGAAGATTTTCAAACAATAAATCTGTAAAAAGAGATTCGTGCAGATAAAGTACAAAGTTGCCGCCTTCATGTGTAAGAGTAGCTAAAGCCCAATCTCTTTTATCGGATATAAGTAAAGGATTTTTGCTTACAAAAACTTGAGTATTTTTACCAAGCTTATTCTTAGTATGTCTGGCTATCCATTTAAGTAGTTGTTTCTGATTTTGTTCTGAAGATCTTTCAAAATTTTTCTGATATTCATTATTAACACCTCTGAAGGCCAAGGATAACATTTGTGCAGTTGTATCGGCGAGTTTTGTTCCTGAAAACATTCTTTCAATAAGCCTGTTAACACTTTTACCTAAAGCTATAGGCTCATCTTTTTCATCAAAGAAAATATCCTTTTCCTGAACTTCACCCTTGTAATCAATATTAACTTTAAAGCCGTTTTCAATGTCCGATATATCTACATTAATTCCTTCAGGCTTTTCACAGTTAACTATCCAATCATTTATATCTCTTTGAAAATCATCAGAGTTTTCATATAAAAAACCCCAAGCGGAAATAACAGAGAAGAATCCATTGATGACTTGTGTAGGTGAACCGAAATTAAAATCTGCATTAAAAAGTTTATTTAAAGTCTGGGCGCCATAAATTATAAAATCATTATAATTATATTCGCCGCTTAAAGAATTTATTTCAGGCAGCAGTATAAGATATGATGTTTGTGATGCTTTGAGCTCATCAATAATTCCATAATGAAAACCGCCGGCTATAAGAACTTTCACATTTTTAAAATTTCTAAAATTAGCACAAACTTCTTCATAGCCCCCGGCTTCAGAAAATGATTTCTCATTTTATTCAATGAGTTCTTGAGCAAAAACCTTATCCCTTAAAAGATTGTTTTCATAGAAAGATGAAAGTTTTTCATCGTTTAACAAACTTATAGCATAATCCCTGCTTTGTCCGTCAAAATACTTATTGAACAATTCCTCATATTTTTCTTTTTCTGATTTTAAAAGTGCATAATCAGTACTTGTGATAGAGGCTGCGAAGTAGCTTTCCAAAACATCTACAGCTTTCTTTAGCTCTAAAAGCTCAAGGTCTATTGCCGCATTTGACTTTAATGATAATATGTCTTTTACAAATAATTGTTCTTCATTAAATAATTCTATTTTATTAACAGAGTCTAAAAGTTTTTGATTTCCTAAAAATAATGCAAGATTATGGTATTGTTTAAAAAGATCAGGAGCATATCTGCTGATAGCATCGTTTAATATGGAAAAAGAGCCTTGTTCATCTTCATTTAAAACATTCAACAATTTAGAATATCTATCAAACGGCACATATTCTTTTAGATCATTTATACATAAAAGAAATTCTTTGTTTATATCAGAGGTTGAATATTGTTTATTTTTTGCATCGTATTCCGTATATTTTAAAAGGTTAGGATAGTAAGAGAGTAAAGGAGCTTCTTTATTAAAATATTTTAAAACCGTCTTATTTTGATCTTTTTTAAACTCTTTTTTTAATTTTAAAGTATCATATGACAAGAATTGTAAAAGTAATTTATCGGTATCTTTCTTTATTTCTTTAATTTTATAATCTTGGCTTTTTCTCTCTATAAGAATATCTTCAAGGATCTTTAAGTTTTTTACATATAGATCTATATCTTCTATGCCGAATATATCAAAACCTTTTTCTATATTAAGATATTCAGCGGCAGACAAAAACCCGTTTTTAGAAAGAAAATCTATTGTATGTTTTTTATTTATTTCTTTAGGAATACTTTCTAAAACCGATATATCTATTTTGCCTTTGGCAGCACCTTCGGTATGTATTTTATCTATCTTTTTTTTATTGGCTACCTCTTCAATAAGAGTCGCTATTTTTTTCTGGACACCGGCATTCATATGAAGATCTTGCACCCATATTACAAGATTAGAATCATTATAATATGCGCCTTCCGTTATCTGCCCGTTATTAAAGAAGCGTTTTTTCTCATATAAAGAGTTATTGTAGGAAGAAATATTCGCAAACAGGGGTTGGGCTGTAAGCAAAAAAGAAATAGTAAATACCAAAAACCTTTTCATTAATTGCATAGATTATCCTTTAGAATAAACTCTATTTAAAAGTATAGCTTATAGATAAAATCTCCACTATGTTAATTTTATATTTATAAAAAAAAGAAGGCGAAGCATCTATTATAGATGCTTCGCCTTCTTCCATATACTATTACTTATACTCATTTTATTTTTGCCCAAATTCAGCTTTTTTCTGCAGCAGTTCCCACTTTTCATCAACTTCTTTTTGGATCTGCTCAAGTATGGCTTCATTCCCCGGTTTAAACAGATGTTTAAATCTGCCCTGCGGCTTTAAGAATTCGGTTACTGGCTTCTTTTCTTTAGGTTTTACATTTATTTTATATACGCCGTTTTCAACTTCGTATGAAGGCCAGATGCATGTTTCAACTGCAAGCCTGTTCAATACCATTGTATCTTCAGGTTTGTAGGTCCAGCCAAGTCTGCAAGGCGTAAGAATATTGATAAATGACGGTCCGTCGGTGGCTAAAGCTTTCTGAACTTTAGTTATATAGTCATTCCAGTTTCCTACATATGCCTGCGCTACATAAGGAATACCGTGTGCTGCCATAATTTCGGTAAGGTCCTTTCTTGCCTGCTGTTTACCCTGATGAACTTTTCCTGCAGGAGCAGTTGTAGTATGTGCTCCTCTGGGAGTTGCTCCTGAACGCTGTATACCGGTATTCATATACGCTTCATTATTATAACAGACATAAAGCATTCTATGTCCTCTTTCCATGGCTCCTGACAAAGATTGAAGACCTATATCATAAGTTCCGCCGTCACCGCCGAAAGCTATGAATCTGATATCTTCTTTCACTTTTCCCTGTTTTTTAAGACTTCTATATGCCGTTTCTATACCTGAGCATGTAGCCGCAGAGTTTTCAAAAGCACTGTGAAAAAATGGAGTTTCCCATGCTGTATAAGGGAAAATCGTGGTTGAAACTTCAAGACAGCCCGTGGCGCTCGTTACTACAACGGGCGTATCGCCCGCAGCTATCAAAGTCTGTCTTGCTACTATACCTGCTCCGCAGCCCGCGCAAAGACGGTGTCCGCCTGTAACGCGTTCCGGCGATTTACTTAATTCTTTTAAATTTGCCATTTTATATTCTCCTAAAAGGAAATCTTATTTTTATTCCAAATTGCAAAACCTGACTTCAACTTTGTTTTGCATTATTTTATTCTTACGTTTATGTACTCTATTCCCGTAAAAGGTTTTTCAGCGCCTGAGGCTATCTTTCCGAGTTTATTGTAAACTTCAACAATATGTTCGGTATTGATCTCCCTTCCGCCGAGTCCGTAAACATAATTAACAACTTTAGGCGTAGTAACTCCTGCCGCATACATAGCAGCGACAACATCTGAATAAACAGGAGCATACGTACCTGAGCAAGAGTCCGCTCTATCCATAACCGCAATGGCTTTAACATTTGCTAAATCTTTTGCGATCATTTCAGCAGGGAAAGGCCTGTAAACTCTGATCTTTAAAAGACCGGCTTTTACACCTTTTGCTCTGAGTTCATTAACTACAACTTTTGCTGTTCCTGCCGTTGAACCGATAACAACTATGGCAATTTCAGCATCGTCCATCATATATTTTTCATACATATCATACTTTCTGCCGAAAGTTTTCTCAAAATCTTTCGCAACTTCAAGGATGATATCTTTTGATTTTCTCATTCCTTCAGCAAGCTGCCATCTGTGTTCAAAATAATAATCCTGGAGGTCTATTGACCCTAAAGTATAAGGTCTTTTTACATCCAATAAATATCTTTCAGGCTTATATTCGCCTATGAATTTTTTTACATCTTCATCAGGATAAGTTTCAACAACTTCCATGCAATGGGAAATAATAAATCCGTCTGTTGTTACCATTGTAGGGAGTTTTGCTTTTTCAGCTATTTTTACAGCCTGTATCATATTATCATATGCTTCCTGCGAGTTTTCTGAATATATCTGTATCCAACCCGCATCTCTTGCACCCATAGTATCAGACTGGTCTCCGTGAATATTTATAGGAGCGGATATAGCTCTGTTCACTTCCGCCATAACTATAGGAAGCCTAAGTCCTGAAGCTATGTAAAGCATTTCCCACATAAGAGAAAGACCCTGCGATGAAGTGCCTGTCATTGCTCTTGCACCTGCGGCTGAAGCGGCGATAGTTGCCGACATTGCCGAGTGTTCGCTTTCTACTGCTACATATTCGCTTTTTACAATTCCGTCCGCAACAAACTGAGAGAAGATCTGAACGATCTCAGTTGCGGGAGTTATAGGATATGCTGCAACAACATCCGGCTCGATCTGGCGCATTGCTTCGGCCATAACTTCATTGCCGGTTTTTGCAACAATTTTGCCTTTTGGATATACTGTCTTTATCATTTCATAAACCCCTTTATATTATTTCTTTTCCGCTTCCATTGTTATTGCCTGAACTTTTACAGGACATTCTTTAGCACAGATTCCGCATCCTTTGCAATGATCATAATCTATGCCGGTAACAACTGTAGTTTTCTTTTCGTCCGGGGCTATCATAATAGCACTGTCGGGACAAGAGATCCAGCATGTTAAGCAATGAATGCATTTATCTTTATTCCATACGGGTCTTTCTGAACGCCAATCGCCCGTAACAAAGTCTTTTGCAGTCCCGGCTTCAACTATATCACCTATAGGGAGCTGGGTTGCTGATAATTTCATTTTGCAATCGTTATTTTTCACTTTATTCCTCCGAATATAGCAATTCTTGTATTAAGCATGTGACTTTACTTCGTCATACGCTCTCTTTATTGACTGAACATTACCTTCAATAACTTCCGGTTTATGGCGGAATTTTATCATAAGCTTTGCTTTAGTATCTTCAAGAACTCCGTTAATATCAAGCTTTCCGATAACTTTAACCAAAGCGCCAAGCATAGGGGTATTAGGTATATTTCTGCCTATTGTTTCAACCGCTATTTTGCTTGCATCAACTACATAAACCTGTTCCGGCTTTACCATAAGCTGTTTTGCAATTTCTTCAGCGCTGAAAGTTGTATTTACAATAACTTTCCCGGTATCTCCGATACCTTCGGTAACATTTACGCAATCCATCAAAGAAGGGTCGAGAATAACGACATATTGTGGATTGGTGATACCTGAATGTATCGTTATCGGCTCATCGCTTATTCTGTTAAAAGACTGTACCGGTGCACCCATTCTTTCCGGTCCATATTCAGGAAATGCCTGAATGTATTTGCCTGTCGCCAAAACTGCTTCGGCAAACAAAAGTGCGGCTGTTTTTGCGCCCTGACCGCCGCGGCCATGCCAACGAACTTCGATCATTTTTGCTGACATCTTTCACTCCTTTAAATGTTGTTTTGACCGAAAATCCGATCAAAACTATTTTTGTGTTGCTATATAATTACATTTCTTTTCTGCCTGCTATCGCACGGGATATGGTCAACTCGTCGGCATATTCAATATCTCCGCCGACAGGCAATCCATAGCCTAATCTCGTTACCTTAATGTCAAAAGTTTTAATAAGTTCTGCAAGGTATAAAGCAGTGGTTTCACCTTTAGAATCAGTATCCGTAGCCAATATTACTTCGCTAATTTTATCACTTTTTAGTCTTTTTAGCAACTTGTCTACCCTTATATCTTCAGGTCCTATCGCATCAAAAGGCGACAGCGCTCCGCCAAGCACAAAATACAGACCTTTATAATCTTTAACTTTACTTACTGCAATAAGGTCCTGCGGGGTTTCAACTACACACAGAATGCTGCGATCTCTTGAATTGTCGGAACATATGGGGCAAGGGTCGCTTTCACTTAAATTGAAACAGTTTTTGCAATATTTCATAGTTTCTCTGGCTTTTTGAATAGAATCTATAAGCCTTTCAACTTCCGCTTGAGGCATTTTCAATATATGATAGCTCAGCCTTTCAGCCATTTTCGGGCCTACGCCGGGAAGTCTTTTTATAATATCGATCATTCTCTCTATTGCTTGCGGCCTATTCATATTAAAAACCTATCGTTCTTAAAACAACTTTATTTATTAATGTATCTTCTGAAAATTGTATCCGGTATATATTTTATGCTGCGGATAAAGCTTTTGAGTTGAAACAAAAAAACTTCAGGCTTTTTTCGCAGTCGCTCCAAACTTTTTTGCTATAGCTTCAATATGGCTTGGCACAGCTGTTTTAGCACTTTCTTTCAGATCTTCTTTGACCGTGTACTCAACCGTATCAGGAGCACTTTCTTCTTCAATAATAATATCTTCTTTAACGCTTTTTTCTTCTATCTCTATATTTTCAATAACGACTTTAACACTTATATTGGAGCCTGTTTTCCTCTGGTATAATTTTGAGATCTGTTCTTGAAATTCCATAACGCCGTCATAATCAAATTTATTTGCTACCGTTATCTGCACTGAAGAAGGAGATACTATCTTTGCGAGTGTTTTATTCAGCGACTGCGAAGTAAGCGGATGCTTTTTTCTGATCTCAGCGACGATCTCATTCCACACACTGAGAAGATCTACAGAATGTTCTATATCTTCAACAATATTTACGGAAGCCTCTGCAGGCGGTTCTTTCACCTGGCTGTAAGAAGAAGAGTGAATCTCCTGAGCATAGTTACCGTTTCTCATATTTTTTTCTATATCTGAAATCCTGTTTATCAATTCACCGACATTATAATAAGGCTCTGACATTTTAAGAAGATACATTTCCAAAAGTATCCTGGGCTGGTCATGCCAGCGCATCTCTTCCAGTGCTTTTGAGAGAAGATTGTTCATTCTCACGTGGCGGGCGACTGAAAACAGCGCTTTCTGCACCTCAAAAAGCTTTTTTTCTTCTGTAGAAACTTCTGAAATTTCCGGATTTATAGAATAGATCATAACCTGCCTTAAATGATCCCTGAGATCTCTGGCAAATTGCAGTATATTGTATCCCTGTTCTGAGATTTCTTTTACTGTCTTTAAAATATTTTGTATATCGCCTCTGGCAAGATTTTCTGTTACTGAAGAAATAATATCTTTAGGCAGAAGTCCGAGCAGACCTCTTATATAATCCCCTGTAATTTTTCCTGAACTTGAAGAAACTGCCTGGTCAAGAAGACTTAAAGCATCTCTCATAGAGCCGCCGGAAGCATTAACCACTATGCTTAAAGCTTCATCATCTATTTCAAAACCGTCTTTTAAGCCGATATTTCTGATGGCCACGGCTATTTCTTTTGAAGAGATAAGTTTAAACCTATATCTCTGGCATCTTGAAAGAATAGTTATGGGGATTTTATGCTGCTCAGTAGTTGCAAGTATAAAAACAACATGCTCTGGCGGTTCTTCAAGAGTTTTTAATAAAGCATTAAATGCCTGAGTAGTTATTTGATGAGCTTCGTCAATTATATATATTTTATACTTTGAATTTGCTGCCGAAAATTTTACATTTTCCCTTAAAGCCCTTATTTCATCTATACCATTATTTGATGCACCGTCAATTTCAAGAACATCGACACTTGCACTCTTTCCTATCTCAATGCAGTTTTCGCATACACCGCAAGGTTCAGGCGTCGGGCCTTCTTTGCAGTTTAAAGCTTTGGCAAGAATTCTTGCCATAGTGGTTTTTCCGCAGCCTCTAGGACCGGAAAACAGATAAGCATGAGCAACTCTGTTTTCTGAAATCGCATTTTTAAGCGTCTGAGAAATATGGTTTTGTCCGATAACTTCATCAAATTTTTGAGGACGGAATTTTCTAGCTAATACAAGATATGACATTTTCGCACCGTTAATAATGAATTTAAACTACAGAATATGGTTATTATAACATAAATAGAAGCCGGATTGAAAGACAACAGCACACCCGTTTTTGATAGCCACAAGAAAAAATGTGAAATTCTTTCCGAAGCATAAAATGGAGCTGATCGGGATTGAACCGACGGCCTCTTCGTTGCGAACGAAGCGCTCTCCCAGCTGAGCTACAGCCCCATTACAAGGTTATATTTTGGAAGTATACTAAAATTTAACTTATCTTACTATCTTTCTTTACGAATGCCAGTTTAAAGAAATAAGCATAGCCGCAAGGTGATTTTCGGACTATCTTTAATCGGATTTTTATTATAGCATATTTTAAATTTAAGTGAATAATATCATTTAATATTGATTTAATTGTCCAGTTTGGCTATATTTATAATGGAAATTTGCCATGAAAAACAAAATTGTACTTTTATTAACTGTGTTTTCTTTTCTGATGTGTATACTATACACACCTGTTAATGCTTTTATTCTCGAAATATCAGCAGATAATGCATCTTTTGCAACGATTACAAACAAATCTTTCTTCAAAAACACCGTCTTTAAACACAATTTTAAATTTAACCTTGACGGCTTTACGGACAATATAAAAGCAAAACAGAAAAACATTGATTTTTCAAATAATTTTGTACTTATGGATAAAAATACCATTAATTTGGCTAAAAATAGGAATATTTCAGTACAGCAAAAACAAATTAAACAGGAAATACCGGCAAACACATATTATTCATTTGACACAATAGAACGATGGCGAATGCCGGCCGAACTATCGGACACCTCTCTGTTATTTATCTTTTTCATACTATTATATATCGGTATGCTTAGGTCTGTTTATGTTTTTAATAGAAATAAATTATATATTTTATATTTAAAAACCTCTGTTTGCTGAAAACAGGGGTTTTTCATTTGAGGGTAATGCTATGAAACTTAAAAAATTTATCTCAATCATCACAACAGCCTGTTTCCTTGTGACTTTTACAGGGCAAAATCTGTCTTGGGCAAATACCCCTAAACAACAACATTCGATCATTGATGAGTTTAAAAAAATTTTTGATGGCATTCCGAAAATTCCTGCGGAATACGGAAAAGTCACACATATTAACGACCTGGGCAGCAAAAGCATAGTAGTTAATATCCAAGATCTCCATTGCCATCCTGAAGCACAGCGTGCTATTGCAAAAATCATTGAGATCTTAGACATGAATTACAAAGTTAAAAATATTTTTGTTGAAGGCGCCTACGACAAAGTTGACATTTCATGGCTTTCAAATATTTCAGAGAAAGAAATACGCGAATCAATAATAGATAATCTTCTTGAAGAAGGCAGGCTTAATGCTTCGGAATACTATGCAGTTAAGAATAATAAAAAAGAGATGCTTTTAGGGCTTGAAAACGAAGATAAACATAAAGAAAACGTAAAACGTCTGGGTTATATACTTGAAAGACAAGAAGTTTATAAAAGTGTTCTTTCGGAAATAAAGAACAATTTGGATTATCTTGACATACAGTATACGAATGACAGGAACAAAAGATTTAACAGAACACTGGACAGATATAAAGAAAAAAGAATAAGCGAAGAAAAATTTTATGTACTTGTCCAAAAATATATCAATAAGATCAATGCCGCACCTGAAAAATACAATAATGTTTTACCTATAAATCTCTCAGAATATCCAAATATCCAAAACTATATACTGTTTATGAAATTGAGTTCAAAGATCAAAATGAAGCGTGTTTATTCCCAGCTTCAGTCGCTGCTTGCGCTTTTAAAAGAAAAACTGCCGCCGGAGGGCTTCCAGCTTTTCTTAGATAAAACAGAAAATCTTACCAATATTGATATGCTTTCCATATCACTTACGAATTTCTGTGAAACTTTTGACCTCAATCTCGATATTAATTACAGCCATTTGAATATGTTCTTTAAAAATCAGGCTCTCAGCAGATCTGTCAACCCGCTTGATATGATACAGGAAGAAAGACATCTTATAGAAAGGCTTAGAGCCTCTTTTTCCTATGATCAAACTGAATATGAGATCTCCTTTCTAAATGATTTCTACGGTTATTTTTCGGACTATCTACAAAACAGTTTAATGCCCGACGATTTTGCCTATTTTGTTTCAAGATTCGACCAATTCCGTGAACTGTATGCAAAATATTCAGTGGTAAATAGCATAGATCTGATATCCGAAGATTTTGATCTATTACACACATACTACAATCTCAATAATAGAAGAAATGATATCTTTATAGAAAATATTTACAAGTATTCTACACCGAACAGCTCTTTGGATAAAAACACTCAAAAAAGGAAAGCTGATGACTGTTTTAATGATGCGGAAGAAATTATAATAGTTGTTACCGGAGGATACCACACTCCTGGTCTTCAGGAATTATTGAGTGCAAAAGGTATCACGAATATAATTGTTACCCCTACAGTAAGCACCGAAATTGAAAATGCTGAAAAAATATATGAAGGAATAGTGCTTCAACAAAGTATTTTTCTTAGAGAAGCGCTTGCTTTTACAGTAGCTTCTCAGGCAACAACACAGGAGCAGTATAACCTTATAACTACAGCAGCTTTTTCTTATCTTAACAAGGCTATGAGCAGCCGTTCTTTTGATTTTGACAGAGCGGTCAAAATACTGGAAGGAATATATAAAGATTCCATGGGAGCTGAATCTATTTCCAACATAAGGAAAGAAGGGGACGATTATGTGATAGATTTCGGAGCCGATTCTTCAATATCTTCCATAACTATACAAAATGAAGATGGAAAACTTTCGCTTAAGCAAAGCACTGTTGATGAAAAAACTTTGGATGAGAACAGTAATTTAAAGCCTGCTGGATTTAATGAAAAAACAGCAGAAAAACTATTTAAATTTGCCGGAAAATTTGCAGTTTCTTCCGTACAAATACCCGCAGCTGACTCTTATGAATTTATAAAAGGGTTGTTTTTGTTGGCAGAAAACAGAAAAGAACTGCGAAATTTCACTTTTTCTCATGGACTGACAATTGACCTTGATACCTATGCTAATGAACACAATCTTACTGAAATTGACGGTGTAAGTCTTAATATTGTTGCGAGAATGCCAGCCCAAATGCAGGAAGCTATGATGCAAAAAGATAAAGAGGCAAAAGCCCTTGTTGAAAAAGAAAAAGAAATTTCTTCTGTTCCCGAAGATACGACAAAACCTCAAAACGTAATTTTCGTAAATTTTAAAAAAGCGCTTATTCAAGCAGCTGCCGCTGTTATACTTGTAGTTTTCACAACAATAAAAGCACCGGGTGTATCGGCATTACCTCCTGCACAAGAAATTCCTGTTCCTATCACACGAAGCCTTGGAACTGAAGTTCATGAGATTATAATACCTACTTTCCCCTTTACTTCAAAGCAAATAAGCGATACCGGGGCCGTAGACTTCTTTGCAGGAAGATCGAAAGATTTTCTTCCGGAAGCTCAAGCCCGGCCTATTGTAAATTCTGAAAGCAATATTGCAGAATCCATCAAAGAAAGCGAAAAGAAAGACAGCGTTGATATCATTACTGAAGCATATATGAAACTTACCAATGCCGGGATAACTTTTTCAGAAAAATATCCTGTGCTCTTTCTTAAAAATGTTCCTGAAGAAAGACAATATTCATCAAATGCGGATTCTTCAATCAGATTTATCGTAATTCCTTCATCTATACTTGAAAACAATGAGATTTCCAGAGATAAAAAAGTAGCTCTGATAGCTTCTATGATCGCTCGCGAAGCAACTATCATAGACAATATAAAGAATCCGGAAAATATCAGAAGAGTTCTTGGCAATATGGTGCCGGGAGATGTCGAGATAAACAAAAATAATTTTGGTTTTTTTAATGAAGCTGCCGCCAAGCAGTCCGCTGCTGATGCGACGCTTAGACTCGGCATCAAAATATCCGATCTGACAAAACAGCAAAAACCTTTGACAGCCGATGATGAAAACGAATTGAGAAAGATATTAGAAGACAGCAATTACACGAGTGCAAAAGGTTTGGCAAATATAGGCATTAATCTTGAACCTCTCTCTGTCCGCCTTGGAGCTCATGTTCAAAATGCAGAATTTCATTATACCGGCACTAAAACCCACACTGAATCTCCGAACGAGATTGCACAAGGAAAAGCCGTGATTACCCTTGAGGACAATCAAAACACCGGTAACAGCTATCATATAGAGTTTGATGACGCTAATAATACGATAACAAAACTTACGGTTTATGATAAAAACTCAAATATAACGGCCGTAGAAAATATAACAGATGAAAGTTTTGATAGAAAAGAGGACCAAGCCATCATTGCTGCTTCTGATAAAGACAAAACAAGCGTCCAAGAAACTCCTAAAAAAGCTATCCTGCCTGAAAATATAGATATCGTCAATAAAATGGCTTATGAAGGAAAAGGTGCTTTTGCTATAGCTTCGGCAATTTCATTTAAAGAACTCTTTGCTTCCATTCTACATCCTGTAAAATATGTTGAATCTCACGAATCAAAGACCGGAGCGATTACTATTCTGGGTGCGACATATCTTTCTGCTATAGCCACGGCAGGGCTTGCATTATTTGTTCCTGCAATAGGACTTGCGGCAATACCTCTTGCATTGGCTGTAGGTCTTTTCTCTAATATTACATCACATATAATAATAGATTATCACTTTTTAAAATCTTCCGGACTCATTGATGCTGTAAGAGAATTCGGCTCAAGTGCAAAACTTAATGAAAAAGGTTATATAAATATACCGGTATATGTCATCAATGACCAGCCTGAGAACTACACTGCACTGAACTTCATAAATTCAGGAGTGAAAATAAAAGGAAATACTTTGTGGATAGGCGAGGCAGAAAATGCTGTAGTAGTTTTTTCAAAAGATGCAAGTTATGCCGACATTTCTAATGAAATGTCATCAAACAGAAGGCTTAATGACAGAATACGAAAGATTTCCCAGCAAGATGTAAAAATAGTACTTAATAAAGATAATATTGCCGTTGATTGGATAGAGGTAAATCACAATGACAACAGCGATTATATAGGATATTCCGCTAATGGCAATATTCAGGCTTCATATTCTATGTATAAACAGATGTTGGATAGAGGCGAGATACAGGATTTTTCAGCATCACTGAGAAGAGTCAAAAATATTGATGCTTCCATTTTTGCCCAGGGTATCCTTCATAATCTTGATGACATCTCTACAATGGAAGATTTTATTGAATATCTTAAACAACATCAAAAAATCGGTAACGGACAGATAGTTATCAATCATGAAGTCCTTAGTGAAATAATTGCAGATATAAACAATATAAAAGGCACACCAAATGCCTTTGCTCTCATGGAATTTTTATTGGATGCCAGAAAAACCGGTGTGCAGGTATTTGTAAATGTTAACGGTGCACAAAACCAGAATAAACTTCAAAATGAGCTTGAAAAACTCGGCTTTGCCGGATACGTAAGCCTAAATACTAAAACCGGAAAATTTGAACTGTTCAATTATTTTTTAAGAAGTGCATCAGATGTAAAAACTATAGACGATTTTATTAATGCAGAAAATCTTGAAAATGAGATAAAGAAATCTTCAGGCAATGTAATGATAAGCAATAAAGCTCTTAGGAATATAATACATTCCGAAAGAAGCGGCATGATAATAAATCAGATAGTAGAGATACTTTCAAGTGCTAAAATACTTAAACTCTTTACACCGGCAGATATTACGCCTGAATTTGCCATGAAGGCAGCCAGAAATTTCTCTATCTCCGAAGTGCCGGAACTTTCAAAGATTGCCTCATCAGAAACGGCTGTCAGAGAACTTGTTCAGAGAGCAGCAGAAGGAAAAATTACAACAGCCGACTTAAGAACAATGCTGTTAGAAAGCGGCGTTCCGCAATCAAATACTGTTCTTGTTTACCTAACAAAACTTGAATCACAGGTAAAAGGCAAAACTTCTGAAGAAGCGGCGGAAATATTTAAAGCTTTTACAGCAGGTTTTGTTGAAAAAATGCTTGCGGCAGACAAACTTAGAAAATCATTCAAACCTTATGGGCTTAAAGACAGAAATTATGAAACAATTCTTGGAAAAGCTATGTTCCAGCAGTTATTGCAGCAAACCGAAAGCAAAGGAGTGTCCTTATCTGCCAGAAATCTTGGAAAAACATTGAAAGAGGCGGAAGAAAAGCTTGCCGAAGAACTCAATGCACTATTGCCAAAAGCTTTTGAAGCTAATGATCCTGTTGCTATCAATACATTGATAGAACTTATACCGCCTATTGCTGAACAAGAACTGAAAATGGAAGCCGATGATATTAGACCTACATTTAATATGAGAAATGTTGAAAAGATAATGGCAGCTGCATAAATATTTTATATTTTTACAAAAAACAAGCAGAGAGAGCACGGGGTTAGAGCTCTCTCTGCTTTTCTTGCGGGTATTTTCATACCCTGTGTTGCTATATACGCGGAGGACGTATATCTGTTTTTTACTTCTTCTTTCTTATTAGAATGATATCTGCGTTCTGATACCGAAAGCAAAAATATCATTATCTTTAATGCCATTTCCGCCGGCAGGCTTTGAAACATACTGCATAACAGGCGTCAAAGCTGTATTTTCATTAAGTCCGATTTTATAGTACAGTTCAGCTTGTGTTTCGCTGTCATCTTTCAAAGTATTTGCTTCTGTCCAATCTGAAGAAGGCATATTCTGCCCAAAAGCAAGACCCAGTGCATCATCATCTCTTGACCACATAGCACCGGCAAAACTTGCACCTAAACTCCAAGAACTGCAGATCTCATAAACTTCAGGGTTCTGATAACCATATCTTGCAAAGACAGAAATATTATCATTTAAACTCTGATCAATGCTTACAGCGATACCATAACTTTCTGCTTTTTCAGCGGTTTTAAAACTTTCTGCATCTATATTACTTCCCCAATACATCAAGCGGTAATTTCCCGTATCGGAAAGTTTAAAAGTTGCTTGAACAGCATTAAAACCATTTGTATCAAAATTAGTCCATTCTTCATTTTGATTGAAATATGCATATGTCAGTTCAAGAAAATCTGAAATTGAATATGTTACTCTTAAACCCAGATTATTGTCAGGAAGAGAAACAGCGGTATTATTTACAAACATTGAAGCAAGGAATTGTTCCGTTTCATCATTTGCCGCTTCATTTCCGTCAAAATATTCCGCTGCATTCAATTTACCGAAAGTAAAGGTAAGTTTATCATTGAACAAAAGCTGCTCATACCAAAACTCGCTGACTTCCATAAGACTTTCGCTTGAACCGGCATCGCCATTAAGCGTACTATAAGTTTCTATGAAAGGAAGCATTTCCCCCGGATTTAACGGATCTTCATACTCAGAGTTTAAACCTTCACCGGCACCGCCTTCAATATGCATATACAATGTTGCACCTTCATTAAGTTCTTTGCTGACTTCCAAATCAAACGTAAATGAACTGTCAGATCTTCCTTTATCTGAACCACCATTGGCTTTGCTTACACCTTGCATAATTAAAGTTCCGCCCGCATTAATAGAAATTCCTGCTGCATCGGAAACACTTTCTTCCGCTAAAACATTACTTCCTGCAAACATACATACTGACACCAAAACAACCGCCAAACTTCTTTTCATTTTAAACCTCCCAGGTTTTTATTTTTTATCCCATTCTATGGAATACTTTTTCCTTAATACAACTTTGTTAGTTTTGCCTAACTTTAAGAGAAAAAAATATATAAGGCAGAGCAGAAAAGACTCTGCCTTATACAATTATCTTTTATTTTTTATCTCTAAATGAACAGCAGCTGCAAGAATTGCTCTTACTTTCAGCAGAACATCCGCATGAACATTTAGCTTTAAAAAAATGCCTTATCAGTAAAAAAACAGTTATTATTACAATAATTGCTATTATTATATTTTGTATCATGTGATGTTCCTCTTTACACTCCTATGCCCAATAACAATCCGGCTTGGTACACAATAAACGAAGCTGTCCATGCAAGCACAGATGTACCTATAACAAGAAATGCAAGCCATTTTAGACTATTGCCTGTTTCTTTATAAAATACAACCACAGCAACAAAACAAGGTATATATATAAGAGAAAATATCAAAAATACTATAGCTTTCAGCGGATTCCAATTAGGATCATTAGCGATTTTTTCTCTAAGCGGTGCGGCATCTTCAGGATCAACTTCTCCTAATGAATATATTGTGCCAAGTGTGCTTACGACAACTTCTTTTGCAGCAAAACCTGCTATAAGAGCAACTGCTCTTTCCCCGTCCATACCTATAGGCTTAAATATAGGTTCTACAAAATTTCCAAATCTCCCGGCATAACTGTTTTCTATCTGCACTGCTGCTGCTGCTTCTTCAGATAAGTCTGCAATTTTTTCTTCAGATACTCCCGGATAAGCAAAACCCCACCAAAGTAAAACAGATATCAAAACAATTACAGTACCGGCTTTTTTGATATACATCCAGCCTCTTTCCCACATCTTTAAAAGAAGACCTTTTAAGCTTGGCATATGATATGGAGGAAGTTCCATAACAAAATATGAGGGCTCGCCTTTAAGTACGGTTTTACTAAGTATTTTAGCAGCACCTAAAGCAATGGCAACACTAAGCAAATACATTAAAAACATTACTCTGCTTTGATACTTTGCCTCAAAGAAAGCACCGATTATCAATGCAAAAATAGGAAGTTTTGCACCGCATATCATAAAAGGTGTTACAAGCATAGTTATAAGTCTGTCGCGTTTAGAATCCAAAGTTCTTGTCGCCATAAGACCCGGAACGGCACAGCCATTAGTGGAGATCATCAAAGGAAGAAAAGCTTTCCCCTGCAGACCAAACTTACTCATTATCTTATCCATAACAAAAGCCGCTCTTGCCATATATCCGGTATCTTCAAAAAATGCGATAGCAAAAAACATAAACAATATAAGAGGAAAGAAGCCTAAAACTCCGCCGACTCCGCCTATTATACCGTCAACTATGAGCGACTGTATTGGGCCGTCAGGAATAATTCCGGCAAAAATACTTTGCAACCATTCAAAGAAAGTTTCAAACCATCCTACTACAGGCTCTGAAAATGTAAATGTAAACTTAAATATAATGTACATTACAACTAAAAAAATCGGAATGCCCAAATATTTATTCAAAACAAATTTATCTATTTTATCAGAAAAATCTATTTTACCTTCTTTAGTATCTTTAAGAACAACTTTTGCTACAGCTTTTGCAAAACCGTGCCGGCGTTCTACTATTACTTTTTCAGTATTTTCTGAAAAATGTTCTTTGAGATGATCTCTGCTTTTCTCAATCTGTTCAAGAATTTCAGCTCCGTTTTTCGTATGTGAAGCTTCTTTTACCATAACAGGATCATTATCGAGAAGTTTTATTGCAAGCCAAGCTCTCGGATACACCGACAATTCATTTGTTTTACCTATAAGAAGTTCTATCCTATCGGTTTCGGTTTTTATATCATCGCCATAATCGACTTTAGCTCTTTTCTGATTTTTAAACTCTTCATTATCATAGTTCTTAATAATAGTATCCAGCAGATCTTCAATCCCCATTTTTTTATTGCCTATTGTAGGGACAACAGGAACACCTAAAAGAGCAGACATCTCTTTTTCATCTGCGATCTTTCCGTTCGACTTAAGAATATCTATCATATTTAAAGCTATCATGACCGGAACTTCAAGTTCGCTGATCTGAGTAAATAAATAGAGATTCCTTTCAAGATTTGCCGCATCAACTACATGAATTACCATATCCGGCTTATCATTAATAAGGTAATTCCTTGCTACAATTTCATCATCAGAATATGCTGATAAACTGTAAGTGCCGGGAAGATCCACAAAAGTTATTTCATAACCTTTATAACTTTTTTTACCTTCTACTTTTTCTACTGTAACTCCCGGATAATTGCCTACTCTTTGATTTGAACCTGTAAGACTGTTAAAAATAGTGGTCTTTCCACAATTTGGGTTGCCCGCAAGGGCAACAGTGATTTGTTTACCTTTACTCATTTTTCTCTTCCTTTACCAAAATGTTTTCGGCAATCTTATTGCTTAAAGCTATTTTGCAATCTTTAACTTTAACCATAATAGTGCCTTTTGACCCCGTATTTGTAACAACCGTTATATCTTCACCCGGAACAAAACCCATTTCTAAAAGCCTATGTTCCAAAGGCGCATCGCATGACGTTGAGACAAATTTACAACATGTACCTTTTTTAGCACAACTTAACTTTGTCATTATACCCTCCATTCGCTATATAGCAATCTATATTACCCCTAATACAGACGTGTTTACTCGAGACTAAAATTTTTAGACAAGCTTAAAACTACATTGTTTAAAAATAAGCCTTTTTTGAAAAAAAGACTCTATTTGCAACTTGTTTTATTACTCTCTGCCGCCCTCCAAATAATTCTGAAGGTTAAGCATATCTTCTTCCTTTGTTAAAAAATGTTTCTTTAAAAGATTATACAATCTTTCCAATCTGTGTATAGTTTCAAGATCCACACAATGTTCTATCTGACATGCTTCATCGGAAGCTATATCACTATCAATAAATAAAAGCCCGTGTAAAAATTTATATAAAATATCGTGTTTGCGCTGTATTTCCGCCGCTATCCTCTCACCTTCTTCTGTCAAATCAACATATCCGTACTTTTCGTGTATTACAAGATTGTTTTCAGCAAGAAAATTAATAGCCGCATTAACACTTGAACTTTTAACATTTAAGGCCTTTGCAATATCGCCGACTCTTGCATGCTTTTTCTCTCTTTTTAAAAGAGCTATGCTCTCAAGATAATTCTCAAGTGCAGCACTAAGATTAGTAATTGAAGCATTTTTTGTATTCGACATTTCAATCCCTTAAAAGATTCTGAAAACTGAATTTTAGATTAGTATAAAATTTTATATTTTATTTGTCAAGTACCTATTTACTCTTTTTTAGATTACACTAATATCATTTTATCTTTCTGCCCTTTTTTGAAAGAGTGGAAAGTATATTATATTGTATATTCTACTCTCACATAAACGCTTTGTTTTTTTACAATCAAAATAAAATTTATAATTTCTAAATTCGCTGTCAGTTTTACATGAGGGCATTACAACTCTGTCAAAATTTTATAAATTGTTTAATACATGCTAAAAGTAGCAGAAAAACTTTAATTTGTGATTTGAACAAACTGACAATATTATTGGAAAGTATTTTATATTTCATTTTCCATTTGATTTTTTGCTCATTATGATATAAACTATTCTGTACCGGTTAATAATATAAATAATTTATATTAAAAGGTACTTATGGAACAGAAAAAACTTTCCTATCTTCCATATCTTCTTATACTGCCTCTCTTGTTTTTTTCAACAATAGCTAAGGCCGATGATGTAAATAACTTTCTACAGTTCCAGGCAGCTCTGATCAACCCTTTAGTATCGGAAATAAATGTTACCGCAGACGAAATAGTATTTGGAAACAATATCATAAAACTGATAACAAGAACTTTTGATATGAAAAGTTCGGCGCCTGGCGGCTTTTCTGAACTTTCGGGAAATTCCACATATAAAGTCCTGTCTTTTTCTGCAAACTCAAATATCTCTTTTGAAAATATAATTTTCAATGATTTTAAAACAAATGACCCCGGCTCGTCCACAGAGCAAAATTTTGGTGGAGCTCTTAACCTTAACAGATCTGCTGCTTCGTTTTCCGCAACAACTTCTTTTACAGGCAATAAAGCAAATAAAGGCGGTGCAATATACGCAATCAGAAGTTCGAATTTATTTTTTAATTCAGCCGCTGCTTTCACAGGAAATGAATCATATAATGCCGGAGCAGCCATATACCTTAACAACTCACAAGCCGTATTTGCAGATACCGCAAATTTTAGTCAAAACGTTTCTAAAGCTTACGGCGGCGGCTTTTATGCTGACGAAGCATCGACTGTATCATTTAAAGGAACGGCTTATTTTTCAAATAATGAAGCAACTTTGTACGGAGCAGGCTTTTATACAAATAAATCATCGGTTTCTTTTGAAGGAATAGCTGATATACGGTTAAACAGATCCAACAATATGGGCGGAGGTTTCCTTTCAGACAACTCAACCATAATATTCGATGCAAATACCATTATAAGTTCAAACTCTTCTGTATATTCAGGCGGCGGCTTTCTTGCAAACAATCTTTCTAATATATTTTTCAATAATGATGTAGAGATAAGCTCTAACTCTTCCTCTTCCGGCAGCGGTGGAGGATTCAGAGCGAACAACTCAAAGATTCTTTTTACAAACACTTCCGCAATATCTTCATTTTATGGAAACAACGCTTCTCACGGAGGCTCTTTTTCTGCGAACTTCTCAACTATAACTTTTAACTCTGAAGCCTTATTTGAAATGAACTACTCTTCTAATAGCGGCGGAGCTATATACGCTACAGATGGTTCAATACTTTTCTTTAATGGCAAATCGTCATTTAAATACAATTCTTCAATAAGTTCCGGCGGTGCCATTTCAGTTACTAAAAACTCCTTCATATCTTTTGGCAATGAAGTCATATTTTCATCAAACACTTCGGGAAAAGGCGGCTCTCTATATATTGAATCTTCTTCCGCATCGCTTTTAAATCCTAAATTTTATAATAACAAATCAAATGCAGCCGGAGGTGCGATATATCTTGAAGGGACACCGGACAGATATGCTTCTATCGATATTAAAGCCACTTCCGGAGAACAAGCTGTTTTTAAAGGGAATCAGGCAAAAGGTCTTTCAAATGCTCTATATATAGGCAGTTACAGCAAAGCCTCTTTTCAGGCTCAATCGGGGGCCTCAATTGAAATGTATGACGGATTTAACGGCAGCGCTGCAAATACATCATTTATTTTTTCAGGAGAAGGCGATTTTAACTTTTACGGAGACTCTTCCGGCAACAAACTGAATATGACTCTTGCCGCTACAAACGGCGGAGCGTTCAACATTAAACCCGGTGCGCTATTTATGGCAGCCAAACTTACAAACAATGCCGGCTCTATATTTAATATGAGCAATGATGCTGAAGATATTATTATTCTGGCAACACTGGACAATAGCGGCACACTCTCATTTGATGCCCTTGCATCAGGCAACTCCGACAAAATATATGTAAGCGGAGATGTAAAGTTGAGCTCTTCTTCAAGCAAACTTGAATTAAACTCAGATATCTCAAACAAGAATTTCAAAAAAATAATTTATACTTTAATACATTATGACGGCATTTACAGCGGAACTTTTGCTGATTTTGTTTTCAATTCTTCAGTTACTTTTTCTACATCGCCATTGATCAATTACGGCGATATTTTCCCTAATTGGATTACTGTAACGCTTTATGGCGGAGAAGATAAAACAAATTTTGCATCAATACCCGGCTTAAATTTTAACCAAGTTCAGGTTGCAAAGACTTTTGATTATCTCTCTGATAAAAGCAGCGGAGAACTTGATATTATTATGGGGCTCATTGAAGGCTTTGATATTGCCGGAAAGAAAAAAGCACTGCAGCAATCATCAGGCTACTTCCTTGCAAATGTGATAAAGAATGTAGCCGCCGAGAACGAAAGTTCTTACATTTTCCATAAGATCAATGCGGTACGCAAGGTACTCTCAAAAGATAATAAAGTTTGGGCACAGTATATAGGCAATGCTTTAACTTTTTCAGAGGACAAAAACTCACCAAAAGATTATCAAGATACATCAAACGGCATAATGCTTGGTTTTGACACAGTGATAGAAGATCAGATCACAGCAGGTTTTTACGGAAAATATTTAAATCACAATGTAAACCAAAACCCGGAAAATTCGGCCGAATTAAACTCTACGGGGCTAGGTTTTTATACCGGATACAAAGATCTCCTATGGGATTTTAAAGCTCTTATCTTTGCAAACTTTAATGAAAACAATACACAAAGATTTATTCCTTTCCTTAACAAAAAAACAAAAGCCTCCTTTAACAGCAAGACTTTAGGTTTTGATTTTGAAGGAGCAACAAGTTTAAATTTTACTATGTTTTCATACATAAGGCCTTTTGCGGGCTTTGAACTCAGAAATGTGTCTTATAAAGGTTTTACTGAAAGAGGGGCAGGAGCTTTAAACCTTAATGTTGATGGAGATAATTATTTCAGGTCAGCTTTTAAACTTGGAGCCTCTATAAATTATGATGCCAGGCTTTACAGCTACTTTTTAGGAGTTGAAACAAAATACCTTATAAGCGGCGATGCTAATATAATAGAGTCTTCTTTTGATAAGACGAATGTTTCTTTTAAAAGCAAAAGCTCTACTGAAGGACGTTTAGTTTTAGGAGCTTCGGCAGGAGCTATGATAAAAATAATAAAAGATGTCCACATATTTGTAAACGCTGACATATTCAAGGCTGAACAATATGAGAACCTGCATGCAAATATAGGGATCAGATATTCTTTCAACACTCCGGCACCTTCATCAAAAAGTTATTCATTCCCATTTAACAAAAAACTTGCTCCTGACAATAATCTTTATGCTCCTCCTCCTCCGGAACCGTCTGACGATGGCATAGTTTCAAGCGACAATTTACCTATAGGCGAAGACCTTTTTCAAACGCTCTTGCCTTAACAGTTTTTAACCTGTCTATTGAACAGAATCAAAATTATTTGTATAATTCTAAGACTTCTTGCAAAAAGAAGTGTCTTGCAGATAACTAATTGTTTTATTAAATGGAAGGATGGCCGAGTGGTTGATGGCGCTAGTCTTGAAAACTAGTATAGGAGAAATCCTATCGGGGGTTCAAATCCCTCTCCTTCCGTTCTTTATTTTTATAGAAACTTTTTCTTTCCTGCCGTTGTCTTTGTCATTTCTTCGCCCCTTGCGGGAGAAGTCCGGTCGCAGACCGGGATGAGGGGTATGTCCTTGCCGTTGATTTGTAATTGCCGTTTCGTCGTTTGCCGTTGCCTTTTTTGTCATTCCCGAGTGTCTTAGTCGGGGATCCATTTTGCATTTTGATTTATTGTCTTTTCCCTCGCCCCTTGCGGGAGAGGGCAGGGTGAGGGGTCAGTCGTTGTCATGTTGAGTCCTGTGACTACGCTCAGGATAAACTCCGTCGAAATATCTGCCTTTATTTTTCTGCCGCTTTGCTTGTCATCCTGCGCAGTCGCAGACTGTCGCAGGATCCACTCCTTTGTCGTTGTTGTTAATGTCCTCCTGAGAAAAGCGAAGCTTTGCTGAAGGATCTGCCTTTATAGCAGTTAGTATTTTGTTTTTTTGTCGTTGTTGTTTTTTGCCGCCTCAGAAGCACAGCTTATGAATGGAAAGATTTTTCAGACGGCTTAATTCCTGTATGCAAGCCTTTGTATTTGTTGCCGTTCTGCCGCCCTTTTTGCGAGTCTATGAGAGCAGAAAATATTTGTGTTTGCTTAGCACGGTTTGCGTTGTTTGAAGTAAAACTCCTTTAAAGTCTTTATAAGCGTTTTACAAGTTCGCAAACCGACAAATATTTTCAAACGAATGCAAACCAGGCGGCGATTTGCTCACTTTCTAAAAGTGAGGCGGGTCTAAGGGTATGCAATACCCTTGAAAGAACCGCTCTTCAGCGGCAGAGTTTTGCACACTTTTGATCGCTTGCAAAAGTGTGAAAGAAAATAAAGCCTGTCATCCCCGAAATTCGTAGTCGGGAATCCATTTTGCCTTTTGTCTTTTATATTTTCATTCTAATTATCGTAAGTTCAGGAAAGAGTTTTGCTTTTTGCGGGTCAATAGGTATTATTGCCGTCTGACCTGTTCTACCGGGTCCTACAAAATCGGCAGGTTTATCATCAAAACCGTCAATTAAAGAATCAATCGTAATTATTTCAGGTTCAAATTGATAAGGCGAAAGTATCTCTATCTTATCGCCTTTTGTAATTTTATTTCTTATATCTATAACAATACTATTTCCTCTGTTTTCTTTTACATAACCTACATTACGCCAATCGCTTCTGCTTGATGTGTCCAAATAATCTTGTGCTTCCGATGTAGGGATTCCGTCAAAAAAGCCAAGCGTATAACCTCTGTTCTGAAGTGTTTCAAGTTCTTGTATATAAAGGTCGGGCTTCCAAGCGGCAGGAGCATTAAAATAATCGTCTATTGCTTTTCTGTAAACTCTTGCTGTCTGAGCTACATAATATGGGGTTTTATGTCTCCCCTCAATTTTTAGGCTGTCAAAACCGGCTGAAAGTACTTTGTCAAATTTCGGCATAAGGCAAAGATCTTTTGAATTCATTATATAAGAGCCGTGATCATCTTCATACATTTCAAGATATTCTCCGGGACGCTTCTCTTCTTCCATTACAAGTTTGCTTTTATATTTCCACCTGCACGAATGTGCACATGCACCCTGATTTGCACTTCTTGAAGCCATAAATGCAGACATTAGACATCTTCCGGAATAACTTATGCACATTGCCCCATGCACAAAAATTTCAAGTTTTATATCTTTGCATTTTTCTCTTATTTCAAGCGCTTCATTAAAACTTACTTCCCGACCCAAAACGCATAGATCTGCACCCATATCTTTCCAAAATTTTACAGTCAGCCACGAGCAGACATTTGCCTGCGTAGAAATATGCAAAGGCATTTCAGGCATCTCTTGTTTTACATATTTAAAAATCCCCGGGTCGGAAATGATTATGCCGTCAGGCGAAAGATGTTTTAAGGTTTTGACATGGTTTTCAAGTTTTGCGATATCCCTGTTATGAGAAAAAAGATTCAGCGTCAAATATACTTTTTTTCCCTTTGAATGTGCAAAAGCTATGCCCTCTTCCATATCTTCAAGAGGGAATTTTGATTTGGCACGCAGCGACATTTCAGGGGTGCCTGCATATACTACATCGGCACCATAAAAAAATGCAGTTTTAAGACTTGATAATGACCCCGCCGGCAACAGAAGTTCAGGTTTTTTTATATTGTTTTCCATTCTTCTATTTAAGCATTTTTTAGAGAGAAGTCAAAACTGGGGAGGGGGTGTGAGGCTTTACTTTTTGCTTCCGAATTTAGTGCTGGTTAAGAACCGTAATACTACTTAAAACTTCTTTTCTATGTTATCGAATAAGTTTGTTATGTTTTTCATGGTTGTTTGATCCAAACTAATTTTTGTTTTATTTTGACAAGTTTCCAAAAACTTTTTGGCAATTAAAACCTTATCCCATTTTTCTTTTTTAACATATGTTGAATTTTTTTCAGTATATTCATTGTTTTCTTCTTCAAGCACAAATTTTTTAAAATCAGAAAGCGAAAAAATATCTTCGATAGTTCCTTCTGTGTCTAAAACAGAAAGGATTAAATCTTTTGCAACCAACCAATTCTTTTTTAAATTTTTCTCTCCGTTTTTTTTACCTTGATCGTTGTCATAGAGATAAATAACTTTTTCCCCCCAGCCATGTAAGATTGTTCCAACAAGTGGCATGTTACCACAGCCTCCGCCTAAAATAAAGTTAATATTTTCTTTATTAAGGATTTTTTTAAAAGCATTTAGGTAATAAACGTCAGAAGGTCCTTCAACAACTACATTGTTACTTTTGCCGAACGTAGAAATTCCTGTATTTAACTCAAGACCTATTGCTGTTAAAATAGGGGTAAGTGTTTCTTTGTCTGCTAAGGCATGAACTTTGTTTTCAATTTCAGTTCCTGATTCTGGCGAACGATAGACCAATCGGATTCTATTTAATTTATCAGCCTCCAAAAGATAAGGTGAATGTGTCGAGAAAATAAGCTGGACTTCCTTTGCAGAATCTTCAAGTTTGTCTAAAATATCCTTTTGTGCTTTAGCATGTAAAAACAAACCAGGCTCATCAATCAAAATAATATTCGGTTTTTCTTCGCTTGCCCGTGCAGAAACTTTTATGTAAAAGGCAAGATGCCATTGTCTTCCTTTACTTCGCATGCTTGGCTCATATGGATAACCATCTTCTTTTATCCAAAAAAAGAGATTTTCTGAGTCCCAAGTAACACTCAACTTTGAAATATCTTGAGTCCAGTACTTTTCATAGTCAATATTGATTTTTATGTTTATATCGTCCTTATGTTTTTCTTTAGCTCTATCATCGTTGCCTTTTATTGTAGATATGTCTAAATCGCTTATTACTGACAAATCCTTAATAAATTCGTTCTTTTCTAGTTCAGCAAACGGGATTTTGTTTGGAAAAACATCATCAAAGGAATTAAACAAAATAAAATTTGGTATCAATTGCTTTAAAACTTTCAAAAATTCTGTTTTGGTCGCAAGCAAATTTTCAAGACCATTTATTTCTTTTTCTATTTCAGCAATTAGTTCTAAAAATATGCTACGCTCTTCATCTTCTTTTATTAGAGTTGTTCTTGGTATTGTGGTATTTTTGAAACTACTGAAAAGCATTTTTTCACTGTCAAAATCTAAAAACTCAAAATCAAATAAGCTAGCACTAAATTCTTCATATTTTGTGTAGATAGCTTTAATTTTACTCCATTTATCTTTTATGGATTTTTGAAATTCATTAATTTCATTTCTAGCAAAAATATCATTTTCTAAGGTATTCTTACCAAAAGAATAATCATCAGGAAAAGTTTTAATAACTTCAATTTCAGTATCAGCGGTTGCTTTTAGAGGAGATTTTATCTCTTCAAGAATTTTATTAATAGTGTCTTTTTTAACAGTAAAAGTTATTGAAATTTCTGGTGTAGATTCAGACGATTGTATTGGTTTTGCAGATATTCGTATCTCTTTATTAACATTAAAATCCTCCAAAGCTTCGAGGATAGAGGTTTTTCCTGATTCATTTTTTCCAGCAAAAACAGTAATTGTGTCCGTTAAATAACAATCTCCACTATCCTTAATTGATTTATAGTTTTTAATTCTAAATTTCTTTAACTTCATAGTAGTTCCTGTTTTTTAGTGTCTATCCTTTTAATTTTTTTTAGTCTGGAAGTGTTTTTTACTTTGAAAATAATATACATTATTTCAAATCCATAAAAAAACTCTTTCAATTAAATCAGAATTTTAGCTTAAAGCAATTTAGCAATCTGTCCACTATGTATATTGTACAATTATAAAAGAAAAAAAACTCTTAAAATAGATGGGAAGAACTATTTAAAATGACAAATGAAGGTTTTAGAAAAAGTATTTTAATAGAGCGTTTCGGCAAATATGAACTTCGAATTTTTCAAATAGATTATAATTCCATGCATCAAATCAAGAAACCAGTTAATCTCTTCATTATCAATATCACCTGACAATGTACCAGGGGCAAGCATATTGCTATGCTTATAACTACAATATTTATTGTAATACTGCTTAAATAGTCCATCATCTATATTTCCCATGTTTTTTGCAAAAGCAAATATATATTGTGAAATAGGCATTGGTGCATAAAACTTATTTAATATTCTAATTTTATCCTTGTTTGAGCCAATACGGTTTTTTAGTTTTTCAATAGCTTCTCTATGTTTTTCTTCTTGGTTTTTGTTATCTCTGATTATGGTTGCACCAACCGGATAAAATATTTTTTGCATTACCATATATGCATTCCAAGAGAAGTCATTCTTAAGATCATTGTTTATTTCAAGTATAGCATGCAAACGTCCAAAAGCAGATTTAGCCAAATATTTATTGTAGTGTTCAAGGCATTTCGCTTCAGAATTACAATCATTTATATAACTCAATATGCTGCAAGTTTCTAGTGTATGTCCGGCAATCAAAAAAGCATCATAGTATTGCTGATTATCCAATAATACAATAAATGATTTGTTAGCTTCACAAATACGAGTGTAAAGATTCCAAGTCATATATCGCATTGCATGTTCATCACCATCAAACTGGGGTTTAGGTATTGGGATGAAATCACGAATGATTTTTATTTTGTCGTTTGTCATAACTTTCGTTTATTACCTAAATGTTTTTGTGCTATTGAATTTCTGTTGGTGAAACTTTAGGATACTCGAGTCCATCACTAAAAAACATTATTTCTGATCCTGCCATATGTTTATTAGCACTATAGTTTAAATTATATCCTAAACTGTTGTATTCTGAATATAGTTCTTGTATAGCTGGAACATTATCATATGATACAAGCCAGTTCGTTGCTAGTCCATCAATCGATTCTTTGAGTTTTCGATGGTCTTCCTCATCAAAAAAATTTTGATACAATGTAGATCCTTTAACATAATAAGGTGGATCAATATAGACTATTTTTCTTAGAGGTGGTCGAATGGTATCTATTATTTCCTTAGCATCTAAATTTGTTAGTATTATCTGGCTTTTTAACGAATATATTTTTCTGATTTTATCTATAAGGTATGCTTTGTTGAATCTTGCTGTCATAGTATATTTTCCATCTTGTGCATTTCCTCCTATAACTCCAGCTGTAATGATTCCGGAACGATTAACTCTATTTAAAAAGAAAGTAGAAAATCCCAAGTCAAACAAAGTTGCATCATACTTATTTCGTTGAACTTCTTTTTGACGCCAGTACTCTTGCATATTTACTTTTATTGTTTCAATTTTTTTTATAAATGAAGGGTTCCTATTTAGCACAGACCACCAAAAAGCATATATTGAACGATCTAAATCATTAATATGTACCTCAGAAACAAATTGATCGTTTAATAGATTTAATGCCAATCCAGCACCGCCTGCAAAAGGCTCGATATATGTGCAACCAACCAAGGAATTTTGTTTTATTAATGCTTTCATATATCTTGTTAAACAAGACTTACCACCAGGGTATCTTAAAGGAGATAGTGTTCTTGCTCCCATTATAATACTCCTTCCATTTATAATTTTGAAGTGTTTAATTCATTTAACAAATCACTTTCCGATTTTAATAAAAAAGTTATTATTGGTATGATATTTTCCCAATAATTCTGTGCATCTGACGAAGAAGCGACAACATTATAATTATGAATGATCTGATTAGGTTTATCTAAATCGAAGTGTTTCAATGCCTTCATTATCCCAGTATTAGTTATAATTCCCTCAAATAATTTTTTCAGCTCAGTAAAATTAGTAAATCTTTTATCTGGGAAGGCCTTTTGAAAGTATAATGAGTTTTTTATTGGTTTGCCATTGTGTTTTGTGTGTTCAACCACAAATTTCATAGTACTTTCCAATAATACTCTTGTCATAGCTAATTTTGAATTAGGATGTTTATCACTTTTCACCCCATAACATTCTTCTATAAGTTTATATATTTGAGGCGGTGTGTTTGCTCTATTGCAAATTGGTTTTTTTTGCACACTGCCTTTTGCTTTAGTTTTTCTAGGTGTAGTTGTGGAAGGTGTCGAGTCTTTTTTTTGAGTTCCAGATGAGTTTAGTTGAGTTGGAGTTTCTATAAAGTCAGAAAAATGTTGGTTTAATAAATTATCAATATTTTCTTTTACAACATCAGCAGACTTAATTTTATTTTTTAAGAGAAGATTTGTTGTATGATTAACAAACCTGCCAAACTTATCATTATCAAGAATTTTTACTTCAAGTTCTTTGTCGAATTCAAATCCAAAATAATTTTTAGGAAGATTAAACCCAAACAAACGTCTCCACACTTCAAATTTTGATAATCCTTCATCTTTATCATCTTTTACAAAAGTATTAATCATGTTTTCACAACATGGACGTGCTTTTTGATAAAAATTAGCAACTTTGAATAAATCCTTTTTACTGCTGCCGCCATTAACCTTACTCCAGTCACGATATTTGAGATATTCTTCTTGTATTCTAAAAGACTGAGCTAATCGATTCCAGCCTTTTATTGGGTCTTGTGTATGCCGCTCAATAATTCTATCATTTAAAACTTTGGAATCTTTATATACAGAACAAAAAATTTGGGGAATGTTATAATTTTTTTTCAAATTAATTTTATCTTTATATTTTTTTACATTTGCAAGAACTTTCAATGCAGAAAGCCGTCTATTTCCTTCTTTTACAATATAATTCCCTCCATCCTCAATTACCCAAAGAGCTTCGTCATTTTCATACCCTTTAGAAATAATTTTTTTTATTAAGTCATCCAAGTTTTCAAAGTTAAACATATACTCAATAACATCATCTTCAGAATTCATCTGCCCAACGATTTTATTAAACCGCATATTGTTTAAGTCCAGTTTTAATTTATCAAATGGTATGTATTGAGAAGTTTTTGGCATAAATCCTCCTAATTAAAATTTCTAACTGATGCAAGAGTAAAATCTTTAGAAGATTCTATCATTTTTTAAATGTTAATTAAATAATATATAACACTTCAAAAGTATCAAAAACCTCTTGATTTAATGGCAGGATAATGGCATTTTAATGGCACACTTCTATGCCATTAAAATTTAAACCTAAATATTCAATAACAAATGAAATCCTTAAAAACTCTGTTTTTATTGTGGGTCTCTTGGGTGAAAGCGGGGTTTTTTTAGTACAAATATCACAAAACCCGCGGCTTATGCCGCGGGTTTTGTAGTTTGCTGAAATTTTATTTATATGGACAATAAATATTTAAATCTCTCTTGCGGCTTTTGCGGCTTTAACCATATTTATCAAAGCCGGTTTTACTTCTTCCCATTTTCTGGTTTTTAGTCCGCAGTCAGGATTTATCCAGATCTTGTCAGCCGGGAAGATTTCCAGATTTCTTTTTATCTGTTCCAAGATTTCTTCCGTCTGCGGTATTCTCGGTGAATGTATATCATAAACACCGAGTCCTATTTCGTTTTTATATCCGCTTTTTTTGAAAACTTCAGCCAGCCCGCTTCGGCTTCTGGCATTTTCTACTGTTATAACATCGGCATCCATCTTTTTCAATGTATCGATAATTTCATTAAATTCACTATAGCACATATGCGTATGTATCTGTGTTTCTTTTTTAGCACTGCTGACCGCCAGCTTAAAGTTTTCCACTGCCCATTTTTCATAATTTGCTATATCTTCTTTCCTCAGAGGATATCCTTCTTTAAAAGCCGCTTCGTCAACCTGTATTATTTTTATGCCGGCATTTTGCAGATCTTCAATTTCATCTTTAAGAGCAAGAGCTATTTGCTTTGAAATTTCATTTCTCTCTTTATCATTTCTTACAAAAGACCAGTTTAAAATAGTTACCGGACCCGTAAGCATTCCTTTCATCGGTTTTTCTGTCTTACTTTGGGCATACTTTATCGTTTCAACAGTGATAGGTTTAGATCTTGAAATATCTCCAAAAATCACGGGAGGTTTTACGCATCGTGAACCATAACTTTGCACCCATCCGTTTTGCGTAAAGTGAAAACCTTCAAGTGCCTCTCCGAAATATTCAACCATATCATTCCTTTCCGGTTCGCCGTGCACCAAAACATCAAGTCCGGCTTCTTCCTGGAAAGCGATACAGTCATCAATATATTTCTTTATACCTTTATTATATTCATCCTCTGAGATCTCTTCAATTTTATGTTTTCTTCTCAGAACTCTTATTTCTTCCGTTTGCGGAAAACTGCCTATTGTTGTGGTAGGTAAAAGAGGAAGATTTAATTTTTCTTTTTGAAGTTTTATTCTTTCATCAAAAGAGCCTTCTCTTTCAAAAACCTTAATGCTTTGAACGCGGTCATTTACAAGCGGATTATTGATTTTTTCCGAAACATGTATTTCTTCTATCGTTTTAGAGTTTTCCTCAAGCAGGGCATTATCTTCTTGCGACATTGTTTCGCCGTGAAACAGTTTGCCTATCACGCTTACTTCCTGAGTTTTCTCATAGGCAAAGCTCAGCCATTTGTTTATTGGAGAAGGTTTTTCAAATTCCAGTCCATAAGGAACATGGAGCAGTGAACAGCTTGTAGAAATAACGATATCCTCTTTTGGAACAAAAGAAGAAATTTTATCCAATAAGGCAAGCGTCTTATTAAAATCATTTATCCATATATTTCTTCCGTCAACAACTCCGGCGATTACTTTTTTCCCTTTTACCGAGTTTAAAGCCGTCAAATTCTTTTCGCCGTAAACAAAATCAAGCCCTATGCCCCAAACCCCGGTTTCGCCCAATATTTCAATGGCTTCAACGGAATGTGCAAAATATGTAGTAACTATGATTTTGATCTTAGAGCTGACTGTTGGAAGTATATCATAAACAGTTTTCAAGAGTTTTTTCTCTTCTTCGGAAGTATCTTTTACAAAAAGAGGTTCTTCAAATTGAACATACACTGTGTCGTCAAGTTTTGATATTTCTTCAAGAAGCTCTTTATAAATCGGAAGAATTGCATCAAAATACTGATAGCAGCTTTTTTTATCGGAACTTTTTGAGAGAGCCAAAAAAGTTACTGGACCTATAATATTTATTTTAGGTAATATTCCTAATTTTTTTGCTTCCTCATACTCGGCAATGATCTTTGAAGCATTAAGTTTGAAGTTTTCTATTCCGTCAAGTTCCGGTACGATATAATGATAATTCGTATTGAACCATTTGGTCATCTCCAAAGCTTTTAGGCTTTTATTGCCTCTTGCCATGGCAAAATAACGTTCCGTTTCGTCGGATATTGTTAAAAATCTTTCAGGAATTGCATTCAACATTACGGCGGTATCAAGCATATTGTCATATAAGCTGAAATCATTGACGCTTATAAGGTCTATGCCTTTGTCTTTTTGTAAAAGCCAGTGTTCTTTTTTAAGTTCTGAAGCGGCTTCATGAAGTGTGTGTGAGTCCGTTGTTCCTGCCCAATAGCTTTCTAAGGCTTTTTTTAATTCTCTTTTTTTTCCGATTCTGGGAAAACCGGTGATAAGTGTTTTTACCTGCATTGTTTTTCTCCTTTTGTTTTCGCGACAAAATTTGTTTTTCGTCATCATGGCATTCGGACTTAAGGCATATAGCCTAATACCGTAGCGCGACTGTGCCTGATTCTCACAGGACTTCCCCATATACGATGACAAAACATTACTTGAAGATTATAGCAAATCTCCGTGCTTTTTTAACAAAAACTGTAAAACGGTGGATTCAACTTGCTATTGCAACAGCGGAATTAAAACCTCCTTTGATATTAGAAAATTTAAACATTTACTTGGTCCGTTATTCAACAAATCTAAGATTTCACCCAATTATGTGCCATTTACAAATCGTGAAATCGGTTTTATTTATTTTTCTTGTATACCTGCTATTACTGTATTTCTATTGATTTTGATACTAATATTGAATGCCAAATAAGCACCAAAGTCAAATATGTGTAAGTGTTTTCTTAGAAAAGACACCATAAAAATATAATTTATTAAGCTAAGGTTTTTCAGTAAGAGAGATTTTATTATTTCTTATATCTGTATCACATTTTCTATTATGGTTTTTAGTTCTTTTTCAAAGAGTCTGTTTTTTAGATTACTATTGAGGTTGAGTGTTGCAATATAAATATTTAAATTATTATCTAATACAATATCATCATAAAAACCTACTTTATGTAAAAACTTGGGATTGGATTGAGGGTAAAGCAGAATAAGATGTTCAGATCTATAAACTTTACTATATGCCATCATTTGATATATGTCGGATATTGATATATCTTTTGGGGAATCTATGATTTTATATTTCGTATCTATGATTATCGGATGATCTGTTAATCCTTTTATATGTATATCGCTTCTTGTATGTTTTTTAAAAGGCTGTATATCATCACCGCAAGAAAGTGTTTTCAACATACCTTTTTTAAATTGTGCCTGGACTTTATCTCCATAAGTACGCCTTAATGAATCAAAAATAAATTCTTCAAAAAGTTCATTCATATCAAAAAGCAAAGCGATAGATTCAAAATGATTGTTTGCCATATGTATTGAAGAGTTATCAATAAATAATTTTGCAAGACTAAGCGGCTGCTCAAAAACCTGCTGGCTGCGCATCAATTTTATTGTATGTGTTTTTTCAGAAGTAAATCTTTCAAGCATGACTTCATCGTATAGAGCCGTTATTTTCCTGAGTTTGACTTTCGTTTCTTCAATTTCAGATAGATGGAAAAGAGCGGACGAAACAAATTTAAAAAGCCGGTTCAATTTATTGTCCTTTTTAAATTCATCAAAAATACAAAATACTTTTGAATGATTGAAAAAGTTATGTTTAATATTATTTTTAAAATCAATTTTCCCTTTTATATATCGCAGGTTCTCATTTTGAATTTCATAACCATGCGGCATATGAATAAGCAATGCACTTAATAAAGAGTCTGCAAAAATTGAAATAAGAATTTCTAAAAATGGATTTTGTGATTTTGAAATATTAGCATTGCCTGTATTTCTTATTTTTAATTTTTTTGTACATGCAAGCATATAAATGAGATTATCTAAGATCTGTTTTCTGTCATTGTTTTCACTTAATATTTTAGGCAATACACTTATCTGTACTCCTTTAAAGTATATTGCACCTACATATGAAGAAGCCTTTATCCTATTGATATCAAAAGTGAAAACATCTTCCAAAGACAGCCCTTTTAAATATGTTTTAAAAGAGGCAAGGAAAGCGCTGCTTAGTTCTTCAGAATAAGAATACTCTTTAAGCTCTATTTTTTTCATTTTAGACCGCTATATTATTTATTTCGCTGATGAACTGTGCATCATCCATACTTCTTTCTTCTTTAAATGTCCAAGTCTCTTCAATAAAATCTTTTAAAGATTCTTCTTGTACTTTTGTAATAAATCCTCCTGAAAGCAATAGATTAAGCTTTTCCCAATCACCATAAAAGTATTCATTTAAAAGAGGAAGGATTTCTCTAAACCATATATGTTTAAGCTGTTTAAGGTTTTTTATATTCATAAAGTAACTATGCCCTATTTGATGGTCTCTGTCTAAAAGTATCATAATTTTTTTATTTAAGGCTTTAAAAACACTCTGCAGTCTTACACCCTCAATATTTTCTTCAAGAAGTTCGGGCTTAGGCATCATTTCAATGAAAGAAAATCTACGCCGTAAAGCAACATCAACAAGTGCTATGGACTTATCTGCCGTATTCATCGTTCCTATAATATAAAGATTTTTCGGCAAACTAAATTCATCTTTACTATACATCAACGGCATAGAAATCGCATAGTCATTGCCATAGCGTTTATCTTCTTCAAGAAGGGTTATCATTTCCCCTAATATTTTTGAAATATTTCCTCGGTTAATTTCATCAATAATAAGAACATAGTTATTATTTAAGTCTTTTTCTGCTTTTTCTTTTATTTCTTTTAAAGGACCTTTGGCAAGTGTATAGAAAATTGTTTCTTTTTCAGAATCAAGCTTAGGGCTTATCCCTTCAACAAATTCTTCATAAGAGTAGTTTTGGTGAAAAGTTATAAATTGTATCCGTCCCTTTTTCCTATAATCATTATAAAGCTCGAGCAGACTTTTATAAACGCCATCATCAGTTTTATAGTTTTCTAAAAGTTCTTCTGCTTCATTGCCTCCTATTATTTGCAATACTTTTATAATAGTATTATATGTTTTACCTGTTCCGGGAGGACCGTATAGAATTTGATTAAGAGGAATATCATTAGGAGTTTTGTCTGTTTTTTTATCAAGAAGATTTTTTACAAAAGATAATATCTCGCCATCATCTATTTTCATTATTGTATCTTTATACATAACCCCCTCAAACTCTCTTGGCAACACTTCAAATGAAAGCCATTCAACATTAAAAGAATAATATTCGTTGATTTCTTTTACTCTTCCAATCCTTTTTAATTTTGTAACAGCATTTGATCTGTTTGCCCCTTTTGCATAGCTGGATTTTAACAATAGATAGTCGCCTATATTAACTTGTTCTAATATTTTTTTATATTGTTCATTACCATCAACACCATGTCCGTCTTCCCAGATCCCTTCATCAATAAAACGTTCTTCTTGCTCTTCCCCGCCCCACTCACTTCCTACAGCCCAATAACTTACTTCTCTAGATGCTTTTTGTGTCAATTTATTTGGTTTTATCAGAGATTCATTTAAACTTAATAATTCTTCTTTCCATCGTTTAAAATTAGAAAGCATATCCTGATAGTTTTGGCAAATTGCCCTTTCAGTTACTCTTTTATTATTATCTTTTTCTATTTCCGGCCCTGCATCTAAATATACTTTTACTTCCCCATCTTCAAACATACATGTAAAACGATAAGAATTTTTGTGGCTTTTAAGTTTTTCAGGAAAAATAACAAACCATGCATACGGAGTTCCTTCTTGTTGAGTACCCGTAAAATCAAACTCTTTAGACATATAACCAGGGAGTTCTAAATCTTTCATTAAACTTGCTGTAATCTGTTTAATCATTTGCCAGAAATCTTTGGGACTTATTAAAAAAGGATGCAGTAAGCGAAATGATTTGTTCCAGAGTTTAGCAAACGGATCAACTCCCTTTGGATGTTCATTAATTTTTTCAATTATGCTTTTATTGAGATAAGGTTCAAAAAACTCGGAGTCTTTATTTATAAATGATTGTTTAATTTTTTCTATGGAATCACTTGTTATTTTATTTCCTTTTTTAAGCTGACGGAGTGTAATATAGCGGACTATATTGGCTGCTCTGGCTTTTTTGGAAGCTTGATTAATGAGTTTTGTTGATGTCCCATAAAGTTCTAAAAGTTCGTCAATTCTGTCATCTTCAAGATTGTTTAGATATTCAAAAATTTTATCGTCGTCATCATAAATAGCAGTTAATTTTTTATTTTCTTCTCTGATATCATTAATACTTTTGTTAAGTTCTTCCGCATTCATGCTTGTCTCCTTTTATTTTCTAAAGTTTAGAATATTCATGAGATATTGCTTGTCGGCATATGTTTTATTTTTTATATTGTTGAATAATAACTAAATTAATAATAAGTATTTTCTATAAAGTGAAAAGCGGTACATAATATCACAATGAAAAGAACTTGGATTTGCCATATCTATTAAGATTGTTATAGACATTTCAGTAAATGTTGTCAAGCATCTATAGAACTTCACAACATATTGTTTTTATATATCATAACACCTCAAAAACCTCTTGATTTAATGGCACATTTATATGCCATAAAAAAGACTTTTTAGTATCCATTTTACTTTCAATCCATCTTATTGTGGGCTATACTCTTTCAAAAAAAAGCGGGATTTGGTATAAATTTAACATACTGATCTATTTATATTAATTCATAAGGGGATTTTAATGAAAGTAATTATTGTTGGCGGTGGAGCGGCCGGGGCAAGCTGTGCGGCACGTTTAAGAAGGTTAGATGAAAAAGCTGAGATCTGCATTTTGGAAGCAAGCGGAGAGATATCAATAGCTAATTGCGGACTTCCTTATTATTGTTCCGAAGTTATTGCATGCAGGGATGAGATGCTTGTATCAAATCCTGCTGTTTTTAAGAATTTATTGAATGTTGATGTCCGTTTATTTTCAAAAGTTACTTACATAAACAGAAAAGAAAAAACAGTAACGGTAAATGAAAAAGAAGAAATTAAATATGACAAATTGGTACTTGCTACAGGCTCGCAGCCTATAAAGCCGGCTTCTATTAAAGGTATTGATAATAAAAAGATATTTACTGTTAAAACGCTTGAAGATGCCGACAAAATAAAGAGTTTCATAAATGAAAATAATGTTTCAAAAGCTGTTGTTGTAGGCGGAGGCTTTATCGGCATTGAAATGCTTGAAAACTTTCTTCATATGGGACTTGAATCTGTTTTAGTAGAACAGGCTTCCCAAATCCTTTTAACTACCGATTATGAAATAGCCGCAGCCGCACAAAATGAATTAAATAAAAACGGAGCGAAACTTATCCTTAATGATGAAGTTGTAAGTTTCGGCGATAAGGAAGTAGAGTTAAAATCAGGTAAAAAGATCGAATATGATATAGCTATTCTTGCAATAGGTGTCAGTCCTGTAACCTCTTTAGCAAAAGATTCCGGCTTAGAACTAGGACTGAAAAACTCCATAAAAGTAAATGAGTTTATGCAGACTTCAGACAAATATATATATGCCGCAGGCGATAATATTGAAGTAATTGATTTTGTATCAGGCGACAGCACACTTATCCCCCTTGCCGGACCTGCTAACAGACAAGGCAGAATAATAGCTGACAATATCGCAGGGTTAAAATCGAGTTATAAAAAATCACAAGGGACTTCCGTATTAAAAGTTTTTGATAAAACGATAGCAAGCGTTGGACTTACTGAAAAAATGCTGTCAAATAAAAAAATCGCTTTTAAGAAAAACATTATACTTGCAAATGCACATGCCGGTTATTATCCCGGTGCTCAATCAATAATTTTAAAACTTTTATTTACTGATGAAGGTAAAATTTTAGGTGCACAAGCAGCAGGCGGCATTGGAACTGAAAAAAGAATAGATGTCATAGCTTCCATAATGAGACTCGGCGGAACGGTTCAAGATCTTCTTGACAGTGAGCTCTGCTATGCACCTCCTTATTCCGGTGCGAAAGATCCTGTAAATTTGATCGGAATGTCATCGGATAATATTTTAAAAGGTTTATTAAAACCGGCTTTTTATGAAGATCTTTCCGATGCTGTGCTTATAGATGTCAGACCAAATCCCGCTTTTGTTGCAAGCACGATAAAAGGAGCGGTCAATATTCCTGCCACTGAGATCAGAAAAAGAATAAAAGAAGTGCCGAAAGATAAAAAAGTCATTCTTTTCTGCGGCAAAGGTTTTAACAGTTATGTAGCGGCAAGAATATTGATGCAAAACGGATATGAAAATGTCTATTCATTTATGGGCGGTAAAACAGTATATGACGAAATAGTTAAGGCTAAGGAAAATAAAGAGAACACTATACCGAAAGATATTTGTGCAAAACGTATAAATGAGCCTAAAGTTTCAGCACCTGTAAACACAAGCAGCAATGCTGTTAAAGTTGATGTATGCGGTATGCAATGCCCCGGACCGATAATGAAAATATCAAGTAAAATGGAAGAGCTTGCCGATGGCGATATTCTTGAAATAACAACTAATGACAATGCTTTGATAACAGATATTCAAAGCTGGTGCAATTCTACGGCAAATACTTTTATAGACCATAAACAAAACAACAAAGATATAATCGTTAGAATATCTAAAGGTTCAGCAGTTCAGACTGATAATGCAACTATGAATACCGCCAATGGTCAGACAATAGTTGTATTCTCAAATGACTTGGACAAAGTTTTAGCGGCAATGATAATAGCAAACGGTGCAAGAGCCGCAGGTAAAAATGTAACTTTATTTTTTACTTTCTGGGGTCTTAATGCATTAAGAAGATCAGATATTAGTATAAAAAAAGAAAACATAATAGAAAAAGCTTTCGGCATTATGATGCCTAAAGGCGCCGGCAGATTAAAACTATCAAAAATGAATATGTTTGGTCTTGGCACATTTATAATGAAAAAGATCATGAAAAAACAAAATGTTCCAAGTGTTGAAGAATTAATAGAGAATGCAAAAAAGAGCGGTATAAAAATAATAGCCTGCACTATGGCAATGGAAATTATGGGCATTAAAAAAGAAGAACTTATTGACGGTATAGAATATGCCGGAGTCGCTACATATATTGCAGACTCTCAAAAAGCCTCAAGCAATTTGTTTGTGTAATAAATCATCAGCTCTCATAATTAAACCAGCCATATTAGCTTAATCGTTAACATGGTTGTTTTTTTCTTTGTCGTGTCATTCCCGAGTGTCATTGTCGGGAATCCAAGGTAAATAAAAGGCAATTATGAATGACGAATTAACGACAAAAGGCAAAAGACAAAGTGGATTTTCAGGGATGACAAAAAAGGTGCAAGGGGCGAGGAAACGACAAGGGAATGACACAAAGGCATTGATTTTTGAATGAAAAATGTTAAAAAATACAATGTTTATAAGTTTACAACCCTTAATAACTTGTAAAGGATAAAAAGAATATCACTAAACTACTATTTTTCCAATATCTTTCTTAATTGGTCTATGAAGGCTTTTTCCCAAAATTTCATGGCAAAGCAGCTGATAAGCGGTTTTGCGATAATTCGCAGCCACTTTTTATGTATATCAACTTCATAAACATAGTTGATCTTTGTGCCGCCTTCTACCTTTTCCAATATAAACTCTTCATGACCGGATGTGCCGAATTTTGGACTTTCATTGTCGGAAATAAAACCTTTTTGCGGAAGGATTTGAGTTTTCATTTTTACGGGGAATGTTGTGCCAAACGATCTTACTTGAGCAGAAATTTCCAAATTGTTTCCGTCTCTTTTTGTGATAGTGAGCTTTGCGGCAACCTTAGGAAAGTATTTCGGCATATTCTCAAAATCGGTAACGATATTGAAAACCTCTTCAATCGGTGCTTTTATTAACCAAGACCCTTCTAAATGTATGTGTTTCATTTTTTTTCTCGTATTTATAATCATCAATTATAACCGGTATCTTTTCAATGTAATACAACAAAAACATTATACAAAATTATATTTTATATACCTTTTACAAATTTTAACCTGTATTTATTTATAATACTTTTCATTTTTTGATAAAATAAAACAATGGATAATCTTACAGCTGAACAACGCAGAAAAAACATGCAGGCCATAAAATCCAAAAATACAGGCATAGAGTTAATTTTATCTAAAAAGTTATGGTCTCTAGGCTATAGATATAGAAAAAACTGCAAAAACATTATCGGAAAACCAGATATAGTCATTAGAAAATATAAAATTGCAATATTTTGCGACAGTGAGTTTTGGCATGGAAAAAATTGGAAGAAAACATTAAAAAGAATAGGGACAAATAGAAAATACTGGCATAAAAAGATTGAAAGTAACATAGCAAGAGATAAAAAAGTTAATAGATTACTAAAAAAAGGCGGATGGATTGTTTTGCGTTTCTGGGGAAAAGATATAATAAACAACTTAGATTTTTGTATTGAAAAAATTAAGAAAACAATAAATAGTAAATTATAATAATCTGCTATTCTTCATCTGAATTATCAGTTTCTATTTCCTGCATTTCCTTAGCTTTAAATTCTTCATAAGTACCTAAGGTCTTAAAGTTTATAGCATAAGTTCTATCAGAAAATTTGTCGACCTGAACGCTGTCTATTCCTGCCTCTTCCAGCATTTCATATGTTAAAAGTTCGTTTTCTTTTATCCCTAACACATCTCTTAATAACCATTCACCGAGTGCAGAATTTGGATTTGTCATAAGAGCTTTGTTATTATCTTGACAGATTTTTGCACGTAAAAAAGATCCGTTTGGAATTCCAAGCATAAACTCTTCATCCCTTGGAGGAAAAAAATCAGGAAATTTTATATTTATAATTTTTGGCACAGGAATATAAACTTCATTTGGATTTCGGGGACGCCCATGAGCATTCCATTGATTCAAGCCGCTTCTTTGAGGAACATTTTTTCCTCCTCTTTCTGAGTAAAGCGGCAAATATATTGTATCTGTTATAAGATTCGGCTGTTCTGACACATATTGAACTGCCCCAAAACATTCCTCAAGCGTTTTATACGGATCATCATAAATTTTTATTGAAATTTCATGTATAGGATCGAGCAGAAATCTTTTATACAGTGTGCTTTTTGAAAAGTTGAACATGTATTCATTTATTCCATCATTAAAAAACACAGTATTTCTCTTTGAAGATGTTATGTTTATGTTGTCTTCAATTATATAAGGCATTTTTTGCTCGCAAATCAGCAATTTATCTTTAGCTCTTAAAACACAGTGATATAAAATTCTATCCTCTTTTACATCACAAATATTGCTTGAGATTTTCAAACGCTTATTCCTTAATTTTGAAACAAATTTTATTTTTTCAATTTCTGAAACATTGTTTTCTATTGAACATTTGTCCTTATTGAATTCTGCTATTTTCTCAAGGGTTGAAGGTTTTGAAATAAATGTTTTCAAACCTATGCCGGTATTGTCTTTTTTTACATCAAGAGATATGTTTGAGCGGGCTAGATTTATTGCAGAGAAAGCTTTGCAGAATATATTTTCTGCCATTCTGTAATATAAATACGGAATATCGCTGTCCGAAGAGAGCCGGGATAATGAGCAAATTATCTGTAGTAACTTTTCATAACGTTTTTTTTCTTCTTCTGGCTGATTTTCAAAAAATAACATTAATTTTTATCCCCTAAAGCAATTTTAATATTTTTTGCAATAGCAGTAATTACAGGGACTGACACACTGTTTCCAATTTGTTTATATAACGCAGGCTTTGCTAAAGTATCAGGAAGAATAAAGTCGTCTGAAAATCCTTGAAAACGAGCACACTCTCTAGGAGTAAGCTTTCTGATACCTTTGTCATCTAAAATCAAAGGAACATTGTGTCCGCCTGTACCCATATTTGCTGTAAGAGTAGGGCATAAGTTACTTTTGTTTTCTCTCAAGTATACTCTGCGCCACTGATATATAGTATTTTTGTTTTTTATCTCTTTTTTTAGCTGAGAGTAATATTTTGTATTGGTATAGTAAAATTCATCTGAAGCAGAATGATCAAGTATAGATGAAAGCGGCTTTCTTTCTTTAACAGGAGAAGGAAAAGAAAAATTGTCTGCATCTTTTTTATTTTTAAAACATAATATATATATTCTTTCTCTATTTTGCGGAATATTTGAATGAGTTGCAGTATTTAAAATTGAAGCTTTAACTGTATAGCCAAGTTTTTTTAGTTCATCTTGAATAATCTTAAAAGTTCTTCCTTTGTCATGTCCAGCCAAATTTTTTACATTTTCTAAAAAAACAACTCTTGGTTTTAATGTTTCTATGTACCTTAAAATATCAAAAAAGATATTCCCTCTATCATCTTTAAAACCCTTCCTATACCCAGCTATTGAAAAAGCTTGGCACGGAAAACCTCCAGTTAATACATCAACTTTTTTAAGTGTTTTAGGATCTGTTTCCCGCATGTCTTGATTTAATAGTAAGTGCTTAAAATTTCGGCTGTATGTTATACAAGCTTTTTCATCGATTTCATTTGCCCAAGATATATCAAATCCGGCTTTTTTAAAACCTAAGCCTATACCTCCTATCCCGGCAAACAATTCCCCGACTGTATACATAACACCCCTTACATTAATTTATTTTTGTTTATTATATCAAAAAACTGCCTGTAAACAAATTAATCAGTCTTATCTTAAGCAACCCTCAGGAATACATTTGTATTATATACAAGACTGTCCATTTTGTCAAGTCAAAAAATCTTAAATACTATCTTTAAAATTCTTTAACAAGCATGTTTTATATGCTTCTGTGGTGTTTACAAAACAAATTACTGCAACTCCTTCTTAAATTTCTCTTTTAACAGATTCTTGCGTTTATCAGCGAACTCTTCAAAATTATTAAACTCCAGAGATATTCCATCCGGGATATAATGTTTTTTCATAAAATCCCGCCGTTCAGAATCAGTCTTATAGGTTTCGTTTAACCATTGCTCAAAATCTTTGTCGGACTTTTCATTATTTGCTACTCCTTCAAGTAATTGGAGGTTGACTATAAAATCTACACTCTCTAAATAGTAGTCCTGCTTTTCTGCAGGCACTTTTTTTGCATGAAGCATTTTCCGTTTAAACCAGCTTTTCGGAAATATATGATCCTGATGGAACCTGTTGCTATAGTCAAGAGCAGGGTATAGTAAAGCCAAAATAGAAAATGTGTGTCCTTTACCATATTTCGAGTAAAACAAGTTTTCAATATCGTCATCCGTAAAAGTAACGGCTTTATTTGTCCCCTTAAATTTCTCGATAATAGCCTCTAACGGAAAGCCCTGCATTTCAGTCTGCATAATTGCCCTAATTGGTCGCAATACATTATCGGGTTGCCCACTGAAAGTTCTCTTTATCAAAGACATCGATAACCATTTTTTTATTTTTGAACGATCATTTTGGTATTTTGAAGATTGAACGAATGTATCAGGTTTGCCTATTTTCATAATATAATAGGCAATCGGAATAATTGCATTAGCCGATGTAAGGGTTTGTTGGCTGTAGCCAAACCTTGAAATAAGATCAATGGCGAGTTTTATTGACCTTGTAATTTCATCCCATTTCTTTTCAATAATTTGCATATTCTTATTGCTAAAATTATCCACTTTAAATGCGATATCTGGAAAATCAGAGAGAACAAGACAGCTTTTAAGAACAAAATCTTTGTTAAACTCAAACCCCTCTCCAATGTTATTAATCTCATCAACAAAAAATGTTATCTCTTCTCTTGCATCTTTATTTTTCCATTGAGCAGTTGCAATTGATAACAACAAATCTGAATAACTAAGCTGTGTTCCTCCACTATTTACCCTTATAAATATATTCAAAACTTTATCTAATTCCTGCGAATGCTCAAGGTAATAGTTGATAACCCTGTCCTTATGAACCAATGAATGAAGCCTGAATAGCGTTTTATTCGCAAATTTCGAAGCATCCTTTTCTAATATCATCAAGTTATTTTCAAGTAAATAATCATTAACTTCGCTTTCATCCTTCATTGACAGAATCAATCCTATATCAAACCAATACTCTTTTTCGTTTCTTTGTTTAGCCTCATCTTCAGTTAAAAAAGCAAAATCATAGAAAAGATCGATATCATCTGCCTTTGAGAGTAAATTCAAATACAATTTCTGCCTCGGAAAAGCATCATCGTTTTTCCATTGCTTTCTCGGCATCTTGGATGCATATGTGCCTCTTAATGCTATATATAATGCCGTCAATCTTTGCTGACCATCAAGAACAACTAAAAGATTATCATCAACTGTCACATTAGCCTTTGGGTTATGCTTATTATCACGTTCATGATAATCTCGAATGAATTCATAAAACTGAAAGTCCTTGATCTTTTCTTTTTGAATATTCCAGAACAAAAATGATCCGATTGGATATCCACGAAGAAGTGAGTCAAACAATTTTATAATTTGTTCGGGCTTCCACACGAATTCACGCTGGATCGCAGGCAACAAATACTTCTTGTAGTGGACATCATTTACCGCATCAAATATTGTTATTGGCGTTTGGAATGCTGATTGTTTTTGTTCCATAAAATCTCCTGTTTTCTTTTAGATAAGTTTTAGTCTGGAATTTTGATTTCATGACCGTTGTTATTTATGTCTGATAATTATACTCTCGCCCAACAATAACCCAAGACCTTTCAGACATAAGATATCGGAGCGTTAAAAAATGAACGGAATTGCGTATTAGGATTTTATTCTAGGAGTTTTTCTGTGTATTAGAGCATTTTAAATATATCTTTACTGTTTTAATAAATCTACTTTATTTCCACATTATTTTGCATATAGGCAGAAAATCGAATAAATATACTTTATTATTTTTGATCTTAAATAATGGAAAAAAACCGAATAGGCGTAAGCGGAAGATAGTTTTATTTAATGTTTCCGATTTAAGCAATTCTTCATAATATGCTGAGAATTTGCTGCGTGCCAGATATGAAATATCATGAGTTATTGTTTTCATTTTGTTTTCATACAAAATGCTTGTTCTGTTATCGTGCATTCTGTATAACAAAAGGGGGTTTTGTATATTATAAAAACGAGTCTTGTCAAACAATCTTATCCACATAATATAATCTTCACATGGAGAATATTTAGCTTCGTATTTAATATTGTTTTCAATCAATACCGAACGGCGTATCATTGCTGTCGGATGACAAACTTCGCAATTTACTGTTAATCTTTCTTTTATTTTGATATTGTGCTCTACAGTTTGCCAATATTTACCTGTACGTTTACCTTCTATATAATATTCTATCCAGCCGGACACAACGCCGATATGAGGGTTTTTATCCAAAAAATTTACTTGCTGAATAAAACGGTCAGGCAATGATATGTCGTCATGATCTACTATGGCGATATATTCACCGGCTGCCAATTCCATCAATTTATTACGAGAATCGGATATGCCAATATTTTTCTCATTTTTAAAATATTTTATTTTTTTATCTTTTGCGGCATACTCTTTGACTATATTCTCAATTTCAGTATTCTCAGGACTGTCGTTCAAAATTAAAAATTCAAAATCATCGAAAGTTTGATTCAAAACACTTTCAATCATTTCCCGCAAATGTTGTGGATTTGTATTATAGATCGGTGTTAAAACAGATACTTTGGGAGATTTGTTTGGCATAGTCCTCTTTCTCCGGTTCTACACTTTTAGAATTGTAGAGAACGGTGTTTTTTGGACGAAGTTCGAACATTTTTTGACGAAAATCCGAACGCTGAATTTTGAACGCTCCGCCCCGCCGACGCTCGCTTCGCTCGCTGTCCAGCAAAAAAGTTTTTTTCGCAATTGTTTATTTTGCGCGCGATTTCTTTTTCTTCTAAAAGGAAAAGAAAACTTTTTTGCGGGACTCTGCTCTGAACGAGCAGGGCGGCGGGGCTTCGCTTCGGCAGGCGGGCAAAAATTCCTTCCCCCAGACCCCCTTCCTTTTTTCCCGCCTGCTGGAAACCCCCAGCCAT
>JBPOII010000017.1:0-3507 GCA_052034625.1 Elusimicrobiota bacterium
TGCTAGGCGATTACCGGAGGCGGAAACTCTTGGGCTGGTCCAGCGCATGAAAACTGCGGATGGAAAAATCAAGATGAAGGTCTGCACGGTGAGCGGGAAGATGGCGATGATGTGGGGTGTTGCGAACCCGAGGGGTCAACCTCGCGCCGTTTCGGCGCGTAGTGTTGCACCCGGTTGTTCGACTCCCAATGGCTGATAATGAAACGGGTGATAAGAGTGTTTCCGCGCAGGACAAAGGCAACGCCAGATGATGAAGGCGCACGGATCGGCGTCGGGCCGGGACTGTTTGACGAAGCCGACGAGGTTCATGTGTCCGTCGCGTTCACTTGGGACTTGCCGCTTGCGGAGAAACTGGCGGCGGAATGGAAGTTCGTCGCGCCTGTGCAAATGGGCGGCCCCGCACTCGGAACGCGAGGCGAAGGCTTCACGCCGGGATTCTATGTGCGGCGAGGCTACACGATCACTTCGCGGGGATGCCCTAACCGTTGCTGGTTCTGCTCGGTCTGGAAGCGCGAAGGCGGCGAGGTGCGCTTCCCTAAGGGGCGGGTGAAGTTTGCCGGGGCCGACAACTCCGCGCCTTTCCCGGTGGCGGTGGTCGTGTTCAGGCCGCGAGTGAGTAGCCCCAACAAAGAAATATAAGGAGACCTTTCCGTGCTATTAGCTATTAGACACAAAAACCGGAACTGGAAGCGCTGGCGGTCGGACGCACAAAAGCGCCGTGAGCGTGCAAGGCGTGGCGCAGTGGCCGCGTTTGCGAAGCGAGTTGAGGCGAGAATGGCCGGAACGATGGATGAACAATGAAGCGGGCCAGCTACCATCCAAGTGTCGTCACGGAGTTTTTCAAAAGATTTGGAATACCTGCTCCTGAGTACGAGTACAGGTTTCACACGTTGCGGAAGTGGCGCTTCGATCTAGCGTGGCCCGCGCAACGGCTCTACCTGGAAGTTGACGGCGGAATATGGGTGCGCGGCGGGCACAATCGCGGGGCGCAGATGCTCAAGGACTGGGATAAGCGCAACACGGCAACGGTGCTTGGCTGGCGGGGGCTGTGGTGTCAACCGAAAGACTTGTGCACCGAAACGATGGCAACCCTAATCGCGGAGGCGCTACATGCGGATTCTTAACTGCGAGCAAGGTACTGCGCAATGGTTTGCGGCTAGGCTCGGCAAACCAACGGCATCGCACTTTGGAGACATCATCACGCGAGAGGGCCATCCGCGCAAAGGCGAGAGGCCGCGCAAGTATGTGCTGGAGCTATTGGGCGAGCGGATTACGCAGTACCCGACGCAGAATTTCGAGACCGAGGCCATGCGCCGGGGCGTCGAGAACGAGCCGAGGGCGCGGGCGTGGTACGAGCTGACGACCGGGCGCGACGTAACGCAGGTTGGATTGTGCGTGGAGGACGGCGGGCGATGGGCCTGTTCTCCTGACGGCTTGTGCCGGGATCGCGGAATAGAAATCAAGTGCCCGATGCAACTTGGATTCGTAGATTTTGCGGATAGCCTTGAAATACCAGATGCTCACTTCCTGCAAATGCAGGCCGGCATGTGGATCACTGGCGCGAAACTGTGGGACTACGTGGTATGGACTGACTGCCGAGGGCTGGTCCCGCAGATCATCACGGTCAGCGCAGACGCGGAGCTTCACGACGCGTTTTCGAAGATCATCCCCGCGTTTTGCGATGCGCTCGACGAGCGCGAGAAGAAGATGCGCGATCAAGGACACGGCGTAATAGCCAAGGAGGTTGAAGATGACGGAGAACCGATCTTTGCAGACGAATAGCAGCGCATACGACCTGATTATGCAGGCGGTCAAGGACCAGTCCTGCGACCCCGCGAAGTTGAGAGAACTGCTGGCGGTAAGGCGCGAGTGGAACGCGGACGAGTCGGCGCGTCTGTTTGCGCAGGCCATCGCCAAGTTCCAGCGCGAGTGCCCGATTGTGGCGAAGCTCGACGTTGCGGACGGCAAGGCGTACTCCAAGATGGACCGTATCTGGCGCGAGATTCGCCCGCTGATGAGCGAGTGCGGGCTGAGCGTGACGTGGACGGCGACCACCATCGAGCCTGGCGACATCTGCAAGTTGCGCGGGCAACTGCGGCACGAGAGCGGTCACGCGGAACCGCTGGAGTACATGCTCCCGATTCCCAAGGCCATCACCACGCGGGACGGGAGGGCGGTGCAGAACGCCGCGCAGGTCATGGGCGCGGCAACATCTTACGCGAAACGCTATGCAACCTGTTCGGCGCTTGGGGTTCAGACTGGCGAGGATACGGACGGGAACGTAAAGAGCGTATCGCCTGCCGCGCAGGATCGTATCGCTGAAGTGCGGAAGCTGATCGCGGAAACGAAGTCCGACGAGGGAAAGCTCTGCCAATACCTGAACGTCCCGTCGCTCGAATACTGCACGGCGGATGATATTGAGCGCGGGATCACGGCGCTGAAAAGGAAGGTGAAGAAGTGAACGAACGGAACTTCGCCCCGCTGTCGGTCAAGCAACACACATTCAAGGACGGCAGAACCGTCCTGAACGTGTCGGGCAACGCTGAAAAGATCATTGCGTGGGTCAATGATAACAAAAATGAACGCGGCTACGTGAATATCAAGATCGCGGAGCGCAAAACACCCAGCAAGTACGGAGACACACATTGCGCCTACCTGGACACATGGACGCCAACAGAGAGAGGGGCGAGCCATGACAACATGCCCTTCTGAAGATGAAAAACAGAACCAGCAATCTAGCTAAACAGGAGGCTTATGCCTAATCAACACGTATTCGGCTCGGTAGCCCTCCCTCGCGTCCCGCCAGAAAAACGGCGCTTTAAGCGGCCCGAGGATTACGTCAGGCCCGAAACTCTGCGCAAGGCCATGTGGCAGCGCGACGTGGCGTGGTGTGTCTGCGGGCTGCTGTGGCTTGCGCTCGTCGGAATGGTCTTACAGTGGAACGTCGAGCGGGTGCGCTCGCACAAGCTGCGGGCGAACATGGCGGCATTGTGCGCGGTCAACCCGGTCCCGCCGTACCTATGGCAACCGACCTGGAGCGACGACAAATGACCTACACCCTCAAGCGCACATATCGTAAGCGCGTGAGTTGGACGTGCGCCGCGTGCGGTTGTAAGCACCGCTCGCGCAGGGATACGCGAGCGCCCGCGTGCGGAAAGTGCGGGAAGCGCTTCAAACACTGCTGCGAATCCAAGATCGACAAATAAGGAGCCCCACGATGAACCAACCCCTACACTGCACGAACCGCGTTGACCACCACGGAAACCCCGCAGGAGGAACCGTTCACGCCAACGGCCTCCATGTCGTATGGCAGAACGGACCTCTCGGAACCGGCACACAACGACGTGTGCCCAACGGCGCCTTCGTCGAAGACCTTATCTCCGCCGCGCCTGCGACCGCACGAAAGGTCGGAGAACCGGAAAGTCAACTCGCCGATGTGCGGACAGTTCGCGGGGGCGAACTGAGCGAGCGTTTGAACGGCTGGCGACTCTGGGATGAGTGCCCGCC
>JBPOII010000019.1:0-58172 GCA_052034625.1 Elusimicrobiota bacterium
CTCTTCTTCCCTGCGATTCTGAGGCTTTGGCTACCTGATCATATGATATGTATTCTGCTAAGCCTTTATCTCCCAACACTTTCGTTATCGCCGCCGTCAAGGTCGTTTTGCCGTGGTCCACGTGTCCGATCGTTCCTATGTTTACATGCGGTTTACTTCTATCAAACTTTTCTTTTGCCATTTTGAGTTCCCCCAAATTTTATTGGTATTTCTATATTATATGCTGCGATTTAATTCCATTAGCCGAGGGTGGGAATTGAACCCACGACCACCTCCTTACCAAGGAGGTGCTCTACCACTGAGCCACCTCGGCATCTCAGGTATAAGCGGGAGACGGGAATCGAACCCGCGTAGCCAGCTTGGAAGGCTGGAGCACTACCATTGTGCTACTCCCGCAACGGTATATAAAAAGAGTGGGGGCGGATGGATTTGAACCACCGAAGGGCAAGCCCGCCAGATTTACAGTCTGGTGCATTAGACCACTCTGCCACACCCCCATTTCACTCTTTGCCGAAAAGGAAAAAAGAACTTTTGTGAAAGTAACTTGTTGATTATACAACAAATTTATTTTGAATGTCAATATATTTTAGAAGTTTATTATATGTTGGGCTTACTATATAAAGCTTATATATTGTAGCATAAAATGTTTAACAAATCACAGAATGTACTTTACAGCGACAAAACCCAGTATAAGAAGAATAAGGAAAGCTATGGACAAAATATTAAAATATTTCTCTATAGTATATTGTATTTTCGGTCCGAAAAGTCTCAGGGCGGCGGCAACCAGAAAAAAACGGCCGCCTCTTCCTATTACTGATGCTATAAATAATGTTAAAAGCGGAATTTTGCTAAAACCTGCCATAATTGTCATAAGCTTATAAGGGATCGGAGTAAAAGCTCCTGCAAAAATAGTCAAAAAAGCATTGTCAGCATACATTTTATTTAATGATATAACGGCTTCATGAAGATCATAAAAATTAATTATTGCTATACCTACTGTTTCATAGAATAAAACACCTATAAGATATCCTAAGAAAGCACCGCACACGGAGCCAACCGTACATACCAATGCTTTCTTCCACCAGCTTTTAGGATTAGCTACCACCAAAGGTATTAAAAGCACATCAGGCGGAACAGGGAAAAAAGAGCTTTCTATAAAAGCTATAGCAAATAATGCATATCCTGAACTTTTTTTATGTGACCAAGACACAGTCCAGTCATAAAGCCTGCGCATAATCACAAACGGGTAGTTAATTATTTTTTTCATAGGCAGTATTTTAGTATATGCTCTTATTATTGTCAAATTATGTATAATTATGAAAATACCGCAGTAAAAGGATTTTTTATGCCGCATTTTTATGTAAAACCTGAAAACATTAAAAATGATTCTTTTTTGATAGAAAATGAACAGGCTCATTATGTTTCGACGGTAAGACGTTTTAAAGACGGAGATGAAATAATGATATTTGACGGCCTCGGGAATTCATATAAAGCACAGATTGTCTCAACTTCAAAAAACAGTATTTCAGGAAAGATCCTGTCTTCTTCATACAAAATGCCGGATTTTAAGATAAATTTATTTACTGCTATACCTAAAGGCGGCCGATTTGAATGGCTTATAGAAAAAGCCGGAGAAATAGGCATATCAAAGATAGTGCCTATAAATACTAAAAGAAGCGTCAACACATCATTTTCAAAAAATAAAATGGAACGCTTTACAAAAATCTCCATTGCGGCAAGCTCACAATGCGGAAGGAATGATATTATGGAGATAACAGAACCTGTTGATTTCCAAGAAGCCTGCAAACAAGCTTCCGCTATGAATCATTTCATTAATATTATGCCTTGGGAAAGCGAAAGCAGTGAAATGTCTTTATCAAATATGATTAAAGGAAACAAAGTTTCCGGAGGAAATATATTTATCGGACCGGAAGGCGGATTTGAAAATGAAGAAGTTGAATTTGCTAAAAGCCTTTCCATAAAAACCGTATCTTTAGGTGAAAATATTTTAAGAGTTGAAACAGCCGCAATAGTTTCTGCAGTGCTTGTTTTAAATTCTTTCGGAGTCTTCAAAAAGTGAAAAAATACTATATATATACATTCGGCTGCAAAGTAAACAGATATGAAACCCAGCTCATATCTGATAAATTCCAGAAAGACGGTCTTTTGCCGGCAGCAAAGCCCGAAGAAGCCGATATTATACTTTTCAATTCCTGTTCAGTAACTGCCGAAGCTGATAAGGAATGTGAATATTTCTTGAGAAAAACATCAAAACTAAAACACGATCCTAAAATCATTATGACAGGATGTTTTGCAATAAATAAAACATCTTATATACAAAAAAAATTCCCTGCAATAAATGTATGCCCGGATAAAACAATATTTTATATTGATCCAGACAAACAAACGATAATGAATTTTGATAAACGCTCAAGAGCTTTTCTTAAAATCCAAGACGGATGCAACAGTTTCTGCAGTTACTGCATAATCCCTTATATCAGAAATGTTCTTTGGAGCAAACCTAAAGAAACAGTTATTGAAGAGATAGAATCTCTTATTGACAAAGGGTATAGTGAAATTGTGCTTACCGGCATACATGCAGGAAAATACGAAGGCGGCATTTCACCGCTTATCAAAGAAATTGTTAAAATCCAAAAAGATTTCAGGATAAGAATATCTTCTATTGAATTGAATGAAGTTGACGAAAAACTTATAGAGCTGATGAAAGAAAATCCTGACAAAATATGCCCCCATCTTCATATACCTTTACAATCCGGAAGCGATGAAATACTTAAGAAAATGAACAGAAAATATCTTTCTTCGGTTTTTGAAAATAAAATCTCATCTATTATGAAAGAATTGCCTGATCTTGCCTTAACAACGGATATTATTACAGGATTTCCCGGAGAAAGTGAAAAAAATCATAATGAGATGAACGATTTTATTATGAGGAATCCCTTTTCACGCTTTCATATATTCAGATATTCAGATAGGGAAGGCACAAAAGCCTCAAAATTTGAGAACAAAGTACCGCCCGAAGAAATAAAAAGGCGGTCCAAAGAATTATTTGAAACAGATAAAATTAAAAGAAAAGAATTTTTACAAAAAAATATCGGTAAAAAAAGAAAAGCCGTCAGCATCGGTAAAAACAAAGCGCTGACGGACAATTATATAACAGTAAAAACTTCCGAAAAGAAAAACGGCATTTTTGAAGTAATGATCTCAGAAGATTCCGAAGTATAGCTTAACTCTTTAAAAACTCTTCAACAGTATAAGCAATATATCTTGCAGCTTTTGGCAATGCGGTCTCATCCATATTGAAATTGCTGTGATGCCAAGGATAAGAAGTGCTTTTATCTTTGGCAGTACCTATATACATGAAATTTCCGGGGATCTGCCTTAGATATTCAGCAAAATCTTCCCCGCCCATAGACGGTTTTTCAAGTAGGACAACATTTTCTTTTCCATAAAATTCTTTTGCAGTCTGATGACAATGCATAGTTACTTCTCTGGTATTTATAAGAGCATTTCCTACAGGCCGATAAACAATTTTTGTCTTTACGCCGTAAGAAAGCTCTATGGCTTTCAATTTTCTCAACAAGCTTTCTTTTATAAGTTTTCTCGTCTTATTATTTAATGTCCTGACAGTTCCTTCAATAACAATATTTTCACATATAATATTATATCCGTCTCCGCCTTTGATCTTTCCAAAAGTTATCACCGCCGGCTCTACAGGATCTACTTCTCTTGAAATTATTGTCTGGACAAGATTTATAAAAGTTGAAGCTGCAATCAAAGCATCTTTTCCCAAATGAGGATAAGCACCATGAGCTATCTCGCCTTCAATATCTATTTTTATTTTATCAACAGCGGCCATCATCGCTCCGTACTTTATTCCTATCTTGCCTGTCTGTATCCAAGGACATACATGAACAGCCAATATCAAATCTGATTTCGGGTTTTCAAGAGCACCGAATTTAATCATACTTTCCGCACCAGCGGAAGTTTCTTCGCTCGGCTGGAAAACAAATCTCACCGTTCCGGAAAGTCTGCTTTTCTTTTTTGCAAGCAATTTTGCCGCACCAAGCATTATTGCTACATGTCCATCGTGGCCGCAAGCATGCATAATGCCGTCATTTTTTGATTTATAATTGATTTTATTATCTTCTTGGACCGGTAAAGCATCTATATCAGCCCTTAAAGCTATGGTTTTACCAGGCTTGCCTAACTTTAATGTTCCGACAACGCCTGTTTTATTAAGGCGTTTATATGGGATCTTCAGTTCCTTAAGCTTTGATTCTATGAACTTGGCCGTATTATATTCATTACCGCCAAGTTCAGGATATTTATGTATATGTCTTCTTATTTGTATTATTTCATTATCTATTGTCGTCATCTTCTCCCCCGGTATTCATTATTCCTTCCAATGCATAACAAATATTTTCGGTTATATCACTTGCAATTATGCCATAGCCTTTATCAGTTTCGGCAAATTCGCCGCCGATACCATGCACATAAACAGCAAATTTCGCGGCTTCAAACAAATCATCTGTAATAGCGGTAAATGCTGCTATTATTCCGCTTAAGACATCACCGCTGCCTGCTGTCGCCATTGCAGGTGTTCCGCTATCATTCTTATAAACTTCTTTTCCGTCTGAAACCAATGTTTTATTGCCTTTTAAAACACATACAAGCGAATTTGCATCGGCAAAATCAGATACTATTTTTTCTTTTTGTCCGTTTATCTCTTCAATGCTCTTTTTTATAAGTTTTGAAAATTCTCCCATATGCGGCGTAACTATAAGTTCAGCTGTAGCTTTTTTAAGATCAGCGGTTTTATCATAAAAAGAAGCAAGCCCCGAAGCATCAAGTATTATAGGGATTTTCACATTTGAGATTATATTCAATATGAACTTATGTGTTTCTGCACTTTGAAGCATACCGGGTCCTATAACTGCTGCAGAAACTTTTCTTTTTTCTATGAACTCCAATAAATCTTTTGCCGTCTTATAAACAAAAAACATAGTTTCCGGTTTTGACATAGAACAAGCATATGTAAAAAAATCTTCCTGCACAGCATAAGTTACAAGTCCTGCACCTGCACGCATTGCAGCATTACAACACAAAATACCGGCACCCGGCATATTTTTAGAACCTGCTATAACAAGTATATGTCCATAATCATATTTATGGCTTTCCGGAACGCGTTTAAGTTTTTCTGCAAATTTCTTTACATACTCTTTTTTCATATTTTATTTAAAAAGCTATTGCAACGGCTGCGACATATTTACCGGTATGCGAAAGAGAAACATCTATTTTTTTATATCTTCTGTTTTTTATATAAACTTCGGGTTTTCCTGACTGGGTATTTTTTATTGAAATATCCGTAATGATAAGTTTTTTATTTTTTGTACTAAGTGCTTTCCAAACCGCCTCTTTTGCGGCAAAACGTGCTGCAAGATGCTCTGCCGGCTTTTTTTTCGGCATACAGTAGGATATCTCATCCTCGGCAAAAACACGTTCAAGATAATCTTTATCTTTTACATATTTTTCAAACCGTTTTACTTCTTCAATATCTATACCTATATTCATTTATACCGCCTTATTTTAGCTCTCCGGCGTATACTTTTGCATTAGCTCTTTCATATCAAAGACAGCTTTTTCAAGTCCAATAAAAACAGATCTTGCAATAATGGAAAAACCTATATTAAATTCATTCATCTTAGGTATTTTACATATGTGTTCTATATTGTCATAATCCAATCCATGACCCGCATTAACAATAAGCCCTTTCATAGAAGCTCTCTCGGCAGCATTTCTTATTCTATTTAGTTCTTCAGAAAATTCTTTGGAGTCCGATCCATACTTTTTAAAATATTGGGCATATTTGCCCGTATGTATCTCTATACTGTAAGCTTTTATTTCAGCACAGACATCAACCTGTACACTGTCAGCATCAATAAACATACTTACTTTTATGCCGGCATCCTGCAATCTCTGTACAATTGTGCCGAGTTTTTGTTTCTGTCCGGCTACATCCAGACCGCCTTCTGTTGTCAATTCCTGTCTTTTTTCAGGAACAAGACATACAAAATCAGGTTTTACATCCAGTGCTATTTCAACCATCTCTTCATTTGCCGCCATTTCAAGATTTAGCTTTGTTCTTAGCGATTCTCTTAAACTGTAAACATCTTTATCTTGAATATGTCTGCGGTCTTCCCTTAAATGAACGGTTATACCGTCAGCTCCGGCTTTTTCGCATAAAGCAGCAGCTTTTATAACACTAGGAAACTCTTCTTTCCTCGCTTCTCTGATAGTGGCTATATGGTCAATATTTACACCGAGTTTTATCATTTTGATTTCTCGCTTATTTCTTTTTCCATAGTACTGCTGATATCTTCTGCGATCTTTTTTATCTCTTGCTTATTCTTGCCCTCAACCATCACACGCAAAAGTTTTTCAGTACCTGAATATCTTACAAGTATACGACCATCATCGCCGAGTTCTTTTTCATATTTTTTGATAAGGTTTGAGGAAATTGGAAGTTTTTCAAACGGTATTTTTTCAGCAACTTTTTTATTTATAAGTTCTTGCGGGAATTTTTCTATTCCGGCAAAGAATTCCGACATGGTCAAACCTGTATTTTTAATTGCCGAGAGCAGCTGAACTGCACTTAAGAGCCCATCTCCTGTAGATAATATATCATTAAAAATAAAATGTCCTGACTGTTCTCCGCCAAGCGATGCTTTATGTTTTTTAATATCTTCTAGAACATATCTGTCTCCGACTTTTGAAGTTATGGTTTTTATTTTTTCCGACTTCATTGCTTTCATCAGTCCTGTATTTGCCATAACCGTCGTTACAAGGATATTGTTTTTAAGTTTATTTTCTTTTTTAAGATATCTTGCCATAGAAGCAAGAAAATAATCACCGTCGCGCACAAAACCGTTTTCATCTATGCAGATAAGCCTGTCCGCATCTCCGTCAAATGCAAAACCGCAAAATGCTTTATGCTCTTTAACTTTTTGAGCGGCAAATTCAGGGTGAAGTGCACCGCAGTTAAGATTAATATTCTTTCCGTCAGGCTTAATGTTGAAAGCTATAACTTTTGCACCAAGCTTTTTAAAAACATCAGGAGCACTTTTATATGAAGCTCCGTTGGCACAGTCAACTACGATTATTTTCCCTTTAAGACTGTCTTTTTTGAAGCTTTTTACAATAAATGTCTCATACAATTTTAAAAGATCATTGTTTTCTTTTAATGATATTTTTTTCTTTTTGAATTGTTTTTCCGCATCAAGATACTTATTGATACTCTTCTCTATTTTTTCTTCCACAGCATCCGTCAGTTTCTGCCCTTTCGGACCAAATATTTTAATTCCGTTGTCAATATAAGGATTATGAGAAGCCGATATAACAACAGCGGCACAGTATTTGCCTGTACTCAAAAGGAATGATGCCGCAGGAGTCGGCATGATCCCGCCAAAAACCGTTTTAACTCCGGCATCAAAAATACCTTCAGCAAGTGCTTTCTGTATCCTTTTTCCGGACTCCCTTGTATCTCTAATAATAAGCACAGGCTTTTGACTGTCTAAAAGTTCAGCCAAAGACCTGCCTATGATAAAAAGCGTTTTTGAATCAAAAGGGAACTTTGAAGAGTCACCCCTTATGCCGTCTGTACCAAAAAATTTCATCTTATTTTACCTGTAAGTAATATAGAACCATACAACCAAAGCCAAACCTAAAGCAAGAAGTTTAAGCTGCCAGTTCTTTTTTATTTTATTAATGAGATTTTTCATTTTACTTTTAAGACCTCACCTTTCGTTGAGATTATTTCTTTAAGTTTATTTAGAGATATATTTCCTCTAAGATTGCCTTTATAAGCGATTGACACCTGTCCGGTCTCTTCAGAAACCACAATGACAACTGCATCGGTTATTTCGCTCAATCCCAAAGCAGCTCTGTGCCTGGTGCCAAAAATCTTTACATCGGTATTATGGCTTAAAGGTAGAAGACAGGCCGCTGAGGAAATCCTATCATTGGATATTATTATAGCACCGTCATGCAAAGGTGCAGATTTATTTTTAAATATTGACAATATAAGTTCTTTTGAAATATTTGCATTTAGAATAACGCCTGTTTCAGCAAAATTTTTAAGTCCGACTTCATTTTCTATAGCTATAAGTCCGCCGGTCATTGACATGCTAAGATCTTCAACTGCTCCGACAATGTCATTAACATTAGTATCTTTCATATCCGCACCATTACCCCAGATATAGCTTCCTATCTGTGCAAGGACATTGCGTATTTCAGTCTGAAAAACAACGGCAAAAATAATAACTGCGGCAAGCCAAAAGTGCTCAAGTATCCAAGTTACCGCTCTAAGATGTAAAACATCTCTTGATATTATCGTAAGAGCCAAAAGAAAAAGAATACCGAGGATTATTTGAATAGTCCTGGTTCCTTTTATGATAAGGATTATCCTGTAGAAAACATAAGCCAAGATCAATATGTCTAAAACATTTACAATATACACATTATAGATATTTGAAACCATTTCCATTTAAACTCTCCGAAAAACATCTATTAGCTTTAAAGCATTTATAGTTTCTTTAACGTCGTGAACACGAATGATATCGGCACCGCATAAGACAGTAAGAAAGTTTGCTGCTATAAAAGACGATGTGTCTGTTCCGGCTGTTTTTCTTACAAAATTCTTTCTTGAAACAGCTCCTACCACCACACCAAGCGAAGAAAAAGTTTTTGTATTTTTTATCAATTCCATATTATGTTCAACCGTTTTCCCAAAACCCACACCTGGATCAACAGCTATAAATTCTTCTTTTATTCCAAAAGAAAGTGCATATTCTTTTCTTTCTTTTAAAAATTCATATACTTCGGAAGTGCAGTTTTTATAATGCGGATCCTTTTGCATATTTGTTGGATTTCCTTTCATATGCATAAGCATAAGACCGGCTTTTGTTTTCGCTATAAGTTCTGCAAGTTTTTCTTTACCTCTTTGAAGAGCAAAAATATCATTAATTATATCCGCCCCTTCATCTATTGCGGCTTTTGAAGTTTCAAATTTATAAGTATCTATTGAAATGGGGATCTTAACGGCTTTTCTTATTTTCTTTAAAGCAGGAACTAGTCTCTTGATTTCCGTTTTTGCATCAACTAACTTCACTCCCGGACGAGTAGATTCAGCTCCAATGTCTATTATTCCTGCACCAAGTTCTTCAAAACGCTTAGCCTGTTCAACAGCTTTATCAATATCAGTTAATCCGTCTCCGGAAAAAGAATTAGGATCTAAATTAACAATACCCATTACTACAGGCTTTGAAAAGTCTAACTTAGAATTCTTATATTTAAAAACTTTTTTCGGAGTAGTATAATCATCAGCTATTTCTTTTATTTTTACACCGATTTCTTTAAGTCCGAAAGGCTGTTCTTTAAGTTTTTGTGATAATATTTCAATTTGTTTCAGACTTGCAAAAAGTACGGCATTTGAAGAACCTTTTTTAAATCTGCTTATATCTTCATTGATAGCAGTATCGGCTCCGCAGGAAAGAGATTCCTGTTTAAGAATATTTAAAGCGCGATTATCTATATTTTTCATTACTATAGGAATTATCTTTGATTTTTTTGCTAAAAGTTCATATACATAAGGATCACAGCCGGTATCTTTTACAAGATTCACGCCGTCTTTATAATCATTGACAATACCTTGTCTTATAATTATTTTATTTGTTTTTTTCTTATCCATATCGTTAATTACCTGCGTAAAAGTGATAATGCTTCTGCACGTGTGCGGACATCTTTTAAGAATATGCCGCGCATAGCTGAGGTTATCATTTTTGAACCGGGCTTTTTAACGCCTCTCATTGTCATGCATAAATGTTCAGCTTCCAAAACTACCATCACTCCATGAGGATCAACTGCTTTCATTATAGTATCGGCGATCTGTTTTGTAAGTCTTTCCTGAACTTGAAGTCTGTTAGCAAAAACTTCAGTCAATCTTATAAGCTTTGATATGCCTATGATCTTATCTTTTTTAGGTATATAAGCTATATGCGCCTTTCCAAAAAAAGGCAATAGGTGATGTTCACATAAAGAATGGAAATCTATATCTTTTACAAGAACGATTTCTTCATGGTTTTCGGTAGTATAATGTACTGATACTTCTTTTAGAGGGTCTATGCCGTTACCTGACAAAGCTTCTTTATAGAACTCAGCGGCTCTTTCAGGCGTACGTCTTATACCTTCCCTGTTCAAATCTTCACCGAAAGATTCAAGCAGCATTTTTATTGCTTTTTGGGCTTTTTTCTCGTCATATTTAAACTTTTTCACCTGCAATATCACCTTCTAATATTTTTTCTTTAACTTCTTGCTCAATCTCTTTTTCATCTTTGCTTTCATCTTTTTTAACTTCTTCTTTTGGTTTATCTTCTTCTTTTTCTAAAGGCGGAAGTTCCTCGCCTTTGATAATCTTATCTACATCTTCCGCATTAAGAGTTTCTCTCTCTATAAGATATTCTACCATTTTATCCAATATCGCTCTGTTTTCATTAAGTATTTTTTTTGCCTTGTTTTGCGAGTCATCTATTATCTTTTTTATTTCACTGTCTATAACTTCAGACATTTTCTCTGAATATTTAGTATCTCTGGATATATCTCTTCCGAGAAAAACCTCACCTTCAGGTTTTTTCAAAGCAAGAAGTCCGACTTTCTCACTCATTCCAAGTTCTGTTACCATGCTTGTCGCTATACTTGTTGCCCTCGATATATCATTTTGGGCTCCGCTTGTAACTTCGGAAAAAACAATTTCTTCCGCGACTCTTCCGCCAAAAAGAACGGCAATTTTATCAAGAAGCTCATTTCTGAAATGTAAGAATTTATCTTCTGTAGGGAGCTGCATTGTATAACCCAATGCTCGTCCTCTTGGAATTATAGTAACTTTGTGGACGGGATCGGTATTAGGCAAAAATTTTGCAACAAGAGCATGCCCTGCTTCATGATAAGCAATAACTTTTTTCTCTTTATCTGATATAAGCCTTGATTTTCTTTCAGGTCCGGCCATTATCCTTTCAATAGCTTCTTCAAAATTCTTCATATTGACCGTTTTCTGATTTTTTCTCGCGGCAAGCAAAGCAGCTTCATTCACTACATTAGCAAGATCGGCACCGACAAAGCCCGGCGTTCTTCTCGCGACTAAATTCAGATCGACATTTTTATCAAGTTTTATTTTTTTTGCATGAACACCAAGTATCTGTTCTCTGTCTTTAAGATCAGGACTTGGCACAACTACTTGTCTGTCAAACCTTCCGGGTCTTAAAAGAGCCGGATCCAAAACATCAGGTCTGTTTGTAGCAGCAATCAGAATAACACCTTCTTTCGTATCAAAACCGTCCATTTCCACAAGCAATTGATTAAGGGTCTGTTCTCTTTCATCATGTCCGCCGCCTATACCTGCAAATCTATGTCTTCCGACAGCATCGATTTCATCTATAAACAAAAGACATGGTGCATTTTTTCTTCCTTGGTCGAACAAATCTCTTACTCTTGAAGCTCCTACTCCTACGAACATTTCTACGAATTCTGAACCGCTGGCGGAAAAGAACGGAACTCCGGCCTCTCCGGCAACTGCTTTTGCAAGCAAAGTTTTTCCTGTACCGGGAGAGCCAAAAAGCAAAACTCCTTTAGGTATTTTGCCGCCAAGCTTTTGAAATTTTCCGGGATCTTTTAAAAACTCTATTATTTCCTGAAGTTCTTCTTTGGCTTCATCACAGCCTGCAACGTCTTTGAAAGTTATTTTTACAGTGCCTGTGCCGGCAAGTTTCGCTTTTGATTTACCGAAAGACATAGCCTGTTTACTGCCGCCAGCCATGCCCCTCATTATCCAAAACCAAAAAAGTATAAGAAGAATTATAGGACCCCAGCTGAAAATCAAAGGTCCAAGCCACCCGTTCTTCTCAGCTCCGGAGAACTCAAGTACATTGTTTTCTTCCATATCTTTTATAAGATTGGGATCGTCCATCGGGATAGTTCTGAATTTTTTAAGAACTCCGTCTGTATCTCTAAACTGCCCTCTAATAATTCCATCGGACACTACTACTTTGGCAACATTTCCGGCTTTAATATTCTGTTTAAACTGGGAATATTCCAGACCGACTTCCTGCCCTTTTTGTCTGGCAGAACTCATAAGCATAACTAAAATTATAAATAAGGTTATCCAAAATATTATAAACCATGGACTGTTTTGTTTCATAAATAAATTCCTCTCAAACTTCTATTTTTCAATTTTTAATTTTCCAATATAAGGCAGACCTCTGTAAAAACCGTTATAGTCAAGTCCATAACCGACTATAAAATCATCACCTATCTCAAAACAACTGTATTTAACCTCTATATCTTTCACTCTGGCACACTTTTTGTCAAGCAAAACACATATTGCAATACTTTTAGGATTTTTCAATTTAAATTCATTTAACAGAAAATCCAATGTCATCCCGGTATCTATTATATCTTCAACTATGATTATATCTCTTCCTTCTAGATTTTCTTTGAGATTAGATATCACTCTTACTTTCCCTTTGGAAACTGAACCGGAATAAGAACTTAGAGTTATGAAGTCCACTGCAAAAGACGGACCAAGATTTCTTATCAGATCGGCGCAAAAAACGAAACTTCCTTTGAGAACAGCAATAATAAGAGGATCTTTACCTTTAAAATCTTCCGAAATCCTCAAAGCCATTGCGGCAACTTTTTCTTTTATATTATCCGCTGAAAAAAGAACATCTATGGTGTGCTTTTCTTCTTTTTTCATATTTATTGCTTCTTTCTTTTAAAAACGGCCTTTGAAGCAGTCAGCTTAAATACCCATTCGGACGAAAGTCTGAATTCGGATTTATCAGAAGATAAAATCTTCCTCATTATTATATTTATATGCGAAGCATACTTTTTGTCCGGAAGAATAATTTTAAGTATTCTGTAACGGATTGCTTCATTATACTGTAAAAACATTGTCAAATCAAGCAAAATGCTGTTTTTTGACACCTTTGAACATTTTTTAGCAAAATTGCTTGAAATTTGTTCCAAATATGCATCTTCGCGTGCCTGAATGACACTAAGTGAAAAAATATGATCAACAGCCATAGGATTAAGTTTTTCAAAAATAGGTATAAGAGAGTGTCTGATCCTATTCCTTGTGTATATATCGGAAAAATTGGATTTATCTATACAAAAAGGTATTTTTTGTTTTTTTACATATTTTTCAATATCTTTTCTCTTAACAGGCAGTATAGGTCTTATTATTTCAAGCTTTTTATTTATTTTTCTTTTCTGAGGTATGCCTGCAAGACTTCCGCTGCCTCTTAAAAGCCACATCAGAACGGTTTCAGCATTATCATTTGCATTGTGGGCCGTAGCTATTTTGTTGCATGTATGCTTTTTTGCAATGCTTTCAAGCATTTGATATCTGAGAAGCCGTCCGGCAGTTTCTGTTGAAACGGAATTTTCCTCCGCATACTTTTTTACATCAAGTTTTTCAACGATACAAGGTATGGCGAGTTTTTCTGAAAATTTTTTTATTATAATACTTTCTTTAACGGACTCTTTTCTTAGCTGATGGTCAAAGTTTACAGTTAGCAATTCAATGTCGATCTTTTTAGCAAGCCTCCAGAAAAGATGAAGCATACATACAGAATCCGGACCGCCGGACACCGCAAGCAAAACCTTATCGCCGGGTTTTACAAAACCGTTCTCATTTACATTTTTATAAAAAATTTCCCAAACTTTCATCTTATAAAAAACCTTTTGAAGAATTGTCTTTTTGTTGTCTTAGTTTTAGGAGAGATCAAAGCCGTAAAATTCTTAATGAACATAGCTATATACCTGTCAGCGTGTACGGCAATATATTTATTATGCCAGATCGGACGGAATTTATTTTTGAAATCCCTAAGATTTGACAGATTGTAACCAAAATGTTCAGCAAACATAAACATCTTGGCAAAATGTTTCAGAACATCATTTTCGCTGTCAGCAGCGGGGAAATATGCAAGCCCGAGGTCAAACCACTTATACCCATTATCTTTTGCCCACATAATATTTTTAAATATCATATATGTGAACACTTCTGTATTACATTCCGTATGTCTTACCACATCAGTAGATATTTCATAACGGCTCTTTGTTGCAAAAAATACCGAAAATGCACAAATCTTTCCGTCTTTTTTTAGTATGCTGAAATCCATATCTTTCATATAAGTTTCATCATATTTTCCGGGAATAAAATCCCTTTCAATATAATTAGAGTTTTTTTCCCATTCTTTATTTATGTGATTAAACGTTTCTCTATACTTTTCAAAATCTTTTGCTCTGACTATTTGATAAGTAAAGCCTTCTGCTTCTATTTTTGAAACAAGCTTTTCAAAATAATCACCGGATTCATGTGTCTTGTCAAATGTTTTCAACGGGATCTTAGCTTCCTGGCCTATGTCAAAAACATCAAGTCCTATATCGTCATAAATTTGCATATATTTCTTGCCTATGCCGATGAAAGCAAGTTTAAATGAATTTTTATCTGCCAGCTCTTTAAATTTCCATAAAAGTTCGCTTTTTTGGCTAAAGCTGCCTACAGGATCGCCAAGAGCTATCCAGCTGTTACCCGACGGTGCATACATTATAAAAGTGCTTTTTTTATCATCAAGCATAAATTGCTTGTCCGAAGCAAGTGCATTGAAAGCATAAGCATGATCGGAAGAATCTACTATATTCTTTATGTCATTTTTGATAAAAACGACCGGTTTTTTAAGAAAATTCCTAAATATCTGCTCGATACCGACAATAATACAGATAACAAATATACCCAATGTCGCTCTTGAGAACCTTGCGGCATCACTTGTACTTAAAAGGTTCTCAAAGAATACATCAAAGTGTATCCAAGAAAAAATGTCCTGTCTGTTAACAAAGAATCCTATCCATACGGCAAGAGCAAAAACACCGCCGATTGCTGAAAACCACCATGTATTGAAAGCAGTGTTCAATATTGAAATATCTCTGTAAAAATATTTTTTTGAAAGCAGCAAAGCGACAAATAAAAGAATAAAACAGGCAAGGACTATCGGAGGCTCACCGACTATCAGTATCAATATTATAGCAAAAGCTGCTAAAAAACATGCCCATTTGTATGCATTCTTAATTCTTAGCTGTATGGCTCTTGAAATAAAAAGAAGCCCGGCCGCAGTGGTACTTAAGAGAAAGTGTGATAAATCCACAAACCATGCAGGCAAAAGACTTATCAGCGTCTGTAACTGTGATACATTGAAAGGCGTGGAAGTCGCAAAGATCGCTATCATCCCGGCAAAAAATGTAGAAACTGCAAGCACCTGAACAATGACAGAAGATATTTTTTTTCCAAATATTCTTGTTTTTTCATCAAACTGTTTAACAGCTCTTGCAGCTTCATAAGAACCAAGCATTGTCAAAGCTATAGCAAGAGGGAAAAAATAGAAAATAGCCCTGTAAGCAAGGAGTCCGCCAATAACGCCGGGATTATCCACAGCATGAGGAAGAAGAAGTGCTATAGAAGCCTCAAAAACACCCATGCCGCCCGGAACTTGGCTTATAATACCTAAAAGCTGTGAAACAAGAAAAACTTTAAGCAGAACAAAATACGGAATTTCTCCTGCCGGCATAAGCATATAAAGCGTAAGTGAGGCTATTAACCAATCTAAAGTGGCAAGTATTGTCTGCGACAAAACAATTTTTATATTAGGGAAAGAAATTCTCCATTTAAAAAGCTTTATAGGTTTTGAACCGCGCGTGCTTAAAAGTGCATATGAAGCTAAAAGAATAAGAAAAAATATGCCTATCGGTCTTGTTGAAAAGCTGAATCTTGTAATACCCTCAAGAGATACAGGCGTAAATGTAAAAACAACGCCTCCCACAGTAAGCAAACCAAGCCATATAGTTGCAGAAGAAAAAAGCAGAACTTTTGTTACATCAATCATTGATACATTATGGATAGAATATAATCTATAGCGTATAGATCCGCCAAACAGCATAGAATAACCAGTATTGCTGCCAAGCACATTGCTCACAAAACAGGTAAACAGTATGTCTTTTGGCCTTAAAGGTACTTTTGCATCTATATATTTAAAAGCAACTATATCGTAGCCGCCGAGAATAATATAATATAATAGCGCAAGGCACATAGCGATCGATATTCTAAACATCGGAATAGCTTTAAGTGCATTTATAATATCCGTATAACTTAACTCTTTAAGTTGATTGTGTAATAGCACCAGAGCGCCTATAAAAACTAAAAAACCTAAAGGCACTAGAATAATTTTTAGCCATTTTTTCATTTTATATTAATTCCTTTTATTCAGCTTTAATCCAGCACAGACCGTCTTTTTCAGTAAGGTTTAATTTCATATCAAAAAGTGCAGATAATTTTTCAGCCGTAAAAACATCTTTTCTGGAACCATCGGCAAAAATACTGCCGTTCTTTAAAAAAACAAATCTGTTTATCTCTGGTATAATATCGGAAACAAGATGCGTAACAAGAACTATTTTAGTGCCTGAAGCACAAATTTTTCTCATAGTTTCATGAAATTTGACAACAGAAGCTATATCCAGACTGTTTGAAGGTTCATCAAGTACCAAAACCTTTGGAGAATTAACAAGAGCTCTTGCTATCAAAAAACGCTTTGCCTCTCCTGAAGACATGGTTTCTATCTTTTTTTCCGCAAGGCTTGATACATCAAGAAAATCTATCATTTCAGCTGCCTTTTTTTCCATCTCAGGCAATACCTTATGATTATTAAATAATCCTATGCTTGAGAAAAAACCTGATAATACAGCTTCTCGTCCGGTTATATCGCTATGAAAATCATATTGCAGTTCATTTGTAACAATACCAAGCATACTTCTCAGATCAGCGATATTCCACTGCGTCCGGCCAAAAAGCCTGCACACACTGTCATCGCCGGTGTATGAAGGATATATTTTACCTGTAATAAGCTTAATAAATGTAGATTTTCCGGAACCGTTGGGACCTATAAGTGCAACATTTTCATCAGAGCCTATTGAAAGATCTATCACATTAAGTATCTTTCTTTCGCCACGCAAAACAGATACATTTTTTAATTCTATAAAATCTGCTTCCTTATATGCCATAAAACCGCCTGAATTTTAATCTAAATTTTATAATAAATAGTTTAATTTTTCAATAAAAAAGCGGATATTTGCAAGACATATCCGCTTTTAAATATTATAAACAAATATTTTATTTATCTTACAGAAGGGTTAAAAAAGTAAACGCCTGATGAAACTTCACTGAATGTCCCTATGCCGGGAAAAGGTATATGCATACCTGCAACTCTTATCTTTTTTTCCGATGCTTCTTTGATTATAGCTCTTCTTGTCTCTGCAGCTTGTTTTTGGTCAACATCAAAAGTTACAGACATTGATGGGTCTGCCATCTGAACTTTAAGGCTGTGTATTATGTCGCCTATAACCCACATTTCTTCCTCTTTTGAAGAAATAACATAAATTGTATGTCCGGGCGTGTGTCCAAAAGCTTTTACCGCCTTTACCTCAGGAGTAATAGCATCCCCCCATTCAAAAGTTTTTACTTTTTCACCGTAAACATTCCTTACGGTTCTTGCAAGATTTGATGTTCCTACATCAAGAGAAATATTGTTTACCCAATATTCAAGTTCAGGGCTTGCAACATAAATTTCAGCATTTGGAAAAACTTCTGAATTGCTGCCTGATATAAGTCCTCCGATATGGTCACCATGCATATGGGTAAGGATTATTATGTTAATGTCTTTAGGCTCTATACCAACACCTTTAAGGTTTTTTATAAGTCCTCCGCCAGCACCTACTCCGGTATCAAAAAGTATGACTTTATTTTTTGTTTTTAATACAAAAGCATTTATTGTAGACGGATTCTGATTATCAGGCATAGCCCTTTTAACTACAGGATCGTTCGGTCTTGCCAAGATCTGCTTTCCCATATTCGTGTCCAGATCCTTGATGGCAATAAATGTCAGGTCCCCGACCTTATATGTTCTGGATTCTCTCGGAACATCGGCAAAGACAAAAGGAATGAAACAAAAAACTGTTAAAAATAGTACAGATAAGATTTTTCTCATTAAATTCTCCTTATGTATTATAAATTTCTTTTTATCTTACAAACATTAAGCCGAAACTGTCAATCAAGCATTGAACTTAAACTTAAGACTTGTACGGTGTAGAAAAGGTTACAATGATAAGTAATATCTGTCTTTAAACATGCTATTAATTTCATTGAGAAATCAAAAGCAGTGCTGGATCATAATCATCTTTGGAATGCTTTGTAGGCTGGACATAATATTGTTTTATTTTATGGGCTCCGGGATTTGCAAGTATATACCTTGCGGCATCAAACTCGTCAAACTCATCTCTGTAATCATCTTTGTAATTATCTTTTTTTGATTTTTTTGCCGATTTCTCTTTTATCTTTTTTTGTTTTTTTACAGTTTTATCTTTTTTAACTTTTTTAGGTTTATCATCACGTACTATTCGAAAGTCCGGAGTTCCGTCAGAACGTCCTAGAAGTTCTTTAGCCGGATCATAATCATCTTCACTGTAAGGAGTGGGCTGCTCTATATACTCTTTTGCTTCAAAAATATATTCTTTCTTCTTTTTTGATTTTTCAGATTTGCTTGATTCGCTTTCAAGTTCGAGCAAATATTTTGCGGCATCAAATTCATTTTGATTTGTTTTAACTGAAGAATATATCGGCTTTTCATCTGACAAAGAGTCTTCTATGGGTTTTTCCTGATTCTCCACTCCATCATGAGATAAAAGGGTTGCATATTCTTCGTTTGAAGAACTACGTTTCACTGACTGCAAAGGAAGTTCTTTGCTTTTTGCCTTACTCTCTTCCTTTTCTCTTTTTGTTCTTAAAGCTTGTAATTTTTTCTTTTTCTTCTCAAATTCTTTCTTTTCTTTGATTTCCTGTTTAGCTGCTTTCTTTTTCAATTTCTGCTGTTGTTTTTCATATTTTACTTGTCTCTTAAACTGTTCATTTTTCACCATATACATTTTCAGTTTATATGACAAAGCCATCATGTGGCGGTCATATCTTTCATTATCGTATATATAAGCATAATCTATTTTTAAATTTCTATAATCAAAACCTAATCCGGCTGAATATTTATCCTTAATGACGGCATAATCATCATATTCATAACCTAAACGCAGAGAAAAGAACGAATATGCAATTTCAAAACCGGCTCTTGGAATTGCACGCTTTTGTGATAGATCCGAATATATGGCATCCAAAGCTAAAGTAACAAATAATTTTTTGTAATTTAAGTCCGCTGTTATCCCTGCAGTAAAATAAGGATCAATTTTTTTTCCTTCAAAATCATAAAAATCACCAAAAAGATTAAAACCGGAAACACCGACACTAATAAAACTATAATTCGCAATTAAACCTAAATCACCGGTAATATAATCGGAATTTCTGTCTTGGTAAATTTTTGAATATAAATATTTCAAGTTTGCACCGAAACTTAAAAATTTAATTTTTTTTGATAAGTTAAGATATGCCGCCACATCTTGCTCAATATCTATATTGCCTACCATAGTAGAAACTGCACCGGCTCCAATATTTATCCCATAGAATACTTCGGGATATATAAAGGAAAAAGCTCCAAAAGCTCCGTCAGATAAATCTTTTTCTTCATAAAAAACTGTATTGTACATAATACCCATCATAGGCAAAGATGCTCTATAAGCAGGGTTTGACATTATACCGAAAACATCTTCAATCATATTGGAAGTATAGGCATTTTGCATTGAAGCTGCTCTTACGGAAGGCTGTAAAAAAAGTATACTGCCATCTCTGATATCAGCAAAAACCAAAGAAGTAAAAGTAAAAAACGATAGAACAATGAATACAATTTTATTTTTCATCATACTTTGTATATTTAATATGGTTAATTTAAATATATTATAGTTTATGTATTAATTTTATGCTTTAGGTTTATTTATTTCAATAGAAAAATAAAAGCCTGCCGAATATATTTCGGCAGGCTTTCATTATACGCTATTGTTTTTACTTAGAACGTATATCCTGCATAAAACCCTACTTTTGAATAGTTGAGATCCTTGTCCACTTTCTCATTTACTACAGAATTATTGTAACTAAAACACGCATTATTTACAGAATAAAGGATTTGAAATACATGTTGATTATAAGACGCACCTGCTCCTCCTGCATAATATGCACCGCCTTCCGCTTTCAGCTTCCCTAAATATGATGTATTTGCTATTATAAAATTATACCCTAATTGTGCAACCGCATAAAAATAATAATCTTCCTTTGTAAAAACCCTCATCTTAAAAGCTGCATATATCGGAAGGAAACTGAATCTCCCCGGATCATCTTCTAGACATCTATTAAACTCATAACTAATGCCTAACCCCGCTGCGGCAAATCTGCTAAAATATGCATACTGTTCAGCAGATATTGTCATACCATAATCTGAATTTTGTGTTTTATCTGCACTTTTATTTATGCCGGATTCTATAATATCACCCGATTCAATATGAACGCCCTTTAAATCAAATGATACTGCAAGAAAAGTTTCATTTTCAGGTTTTTCACCTTTTACGGTGTCTTTTTTAATATCTTCAGACAATATTATTTTCTGCATTTTTTCTTTTTTAGCTTTCTTTTCTCTGGCAGGCTTTTTCCTTTTCACATTATCTTCTTTATCCGTAGAATAATCGTCACCGTACTCTCCAAGCAAATATTTCACAGGATCGTAAGCATCATCAATATCTTCTTGTTTCTCGCCTTGAACATATACAACAGGAGCAACATTCGGATCATTTTCAAGTTTTTCAGCCGTATTTTGCCTTACACTGTCACTTCCGGATTCTCCGCCTGAAAGTAAGTATAATGCTGCATCAAACTCACCAGCAGCAGCTTTTGTTGTATCTGTCTTCTGTTTTGCTGCATCGATCTCAGCATCATCTTTTTTCTTTTTTGTATCGGCTGCGGCGGTTTTTTTAGATGCTTTCGTTTTTTTTGTCTCTTTAACATTATAAACTATTATTCCAGATTCATTATCGGCTACATATACTTGTGAGCCCGGCATATCCTGTTTCGCTTTGCTGCTGAATTGCACTTTTGCATCAACATTTGTATCATCGCTTTTAGCTTTAGGAGGTAACCTGTTTTCTTTTCTCTTAGAAGAAATTTCATCGATATCTTTTAACATAAGTTTTTTTCTTTTGCCGGAAATCGAAATCGTTATGGAATCCCTGGTCTCGGAAACTATTTTACCTTGAATTTCTTCTCCCGATTTCATATATATATATTCGGCAGAAGCAATACTGACAAAAAAAGACATCATAATCATTAAAATAACTGATTTTTTCATTTTTACCTCTTATTACTTAACATTTTCTACTGCTTCATCGTCTTGATATCTGACTTTGTGAAGAATCTTGCCGTTAGAATCATATTCTGTGATAATGCCGTCCAGCATATCGTCTTTCATTGTTCCTGTAAGCATTTTCTTGCCGTTTTTATAGTATCTTGTAATAGGTCCGTTCCTATAGGCATCTTCAAGGAGAGCATCTTCATACAGCTCTCCTGAATCATAGTAAAGTTTACTGGTACCGTTGCCAAGACTATCCATTATTATCTGTTGCTGTATAACTCCATTGGGATAAAATATTGTATAAGTGCTTTTTAGCAGATTTCTGCCTGACCATTCATTGTCTGTTGATGATTTTTTCATCCCGGTAGCATAGTATTCCGTTTCTTCATATAAAAAATTTGATTGGTATATAGCCTTACTTTTAAGTCTGCCGTTCCCATAATATTCAAAAATTTCACCGTTTGGGATACTTCCTTTCACACCCATAACTCTTCCGTCAATATGAAAGAACTCTTTTGCAATTTCCCTGCCATTTTCATCGTAAAAGGTCATCTCTTTTTTAGGATTCCCCTCATAATAATGCGTAGCTGTGACTTTTCTTGTGTTTTCTGCAAATGCACAAGAAAGCGCCAAGCATACTAAGAATAGTACAAATATGAATTTTTGCACTCTTTTTCTCCGCATATTTTCACACTTACCTTTAAAATTATAAATATTTATTTTTAATATATTAACCTTTTTATATTAATTTTTCAAGCTGAATTACATTTTTAGATAATTATTTCTTATTTATTAAAGCAATAAAACAATTTTTTTCTAACTTTTTTTTGTATAATATCTGTAAATATTTAAAGCCGAGGTGGTGGAACGGCAGACACGCAGGTCTCAGAAGCCTGTCCCCGAAAGGGTGGTATGGGTTCAAATCCCATCCTCGGCATACTTGATTTCCTAAAATATATAAAAATTTTACTTTTTAAAAACAAAGAACACGGCTAAGTATTTAGCCGTGTTCTTTGTTTTATTTCAATTTAACTTTTATAAACTTTCCGTAGAGCCTGCATGGCGTATAACTTGCGGTTGAGTCGTAAAATAAGTGAGCGTCATAGTTACTCCTTGAGCTTTTGAATTCTGTGCTCCTTCAGTACTTAAAGAAAAACTGTTTGAATTCTCGCTAGGGATATTCCAGCCAAAAGTTCTAAAGTATTTATTCCTTCTGGCATCAACTCCAAGCTCAACAACAACACTTTTATTACTAAGTGAGCTGCCGCCTTCCCTATACCAAATACCTTTTCTGGATTTGTATATTTCCTGAGAAGCACTTATTTCAGCAAGTAATGCTTTTGCCTCAATATCAATTGATTTTGCTACATGCCCTCTGTATACAGGAACACCAACAACTGCAAGTATACCGATAATACCTACAACAACCATAATTTCAATTAATGAAAATCCTTTGTTTTTCATAAACCCGCCTTTGGAAACTTTAAAAAGTTGCCATTTTTACTTTATTGTGAAAGCATCTTTCTTAAGAACATTCCCGTCGGCATCAACAACCGCTACAGACAATTCGCCTTCAAGCCCCGGATAAATGGTTTTGCTGCTCCAAGTTCTAAAAGAAGGTGTCGTTATTGTAAGAGGAACTTCGCCTATAACAGTTTCACCTAAATACCAAATATGCTTTATTTCTGTTGCTTCCTCTGCACCTTCAATTTTAGTCCAATAATAAAGTTTTGGCACGTCTTTTGTAAATTCCGCTGATTTGCCCTCAGGCATTTTTTCAGAAATCGCCGTACAAATAGCTGAATCGGAAACTGTCAAGGCACTCTTTTGTTCTACTGTTTCCTGAACTGCTACTTTCTGAGTTTCTTCCTGAACTGCTTCCTGGGCAAAAGCCGCTCCGCATACCCCAAACATTAATGCAAATACCGCTAAAAAACCTAATTTTTTCATATGCTTCCTCCCTTTTATTCAATATCTATTTTTTCAACTACTTCTTCACCGGTTTCAATATCTATACCTGTTAGCGTATAGTAAATAACTTTAGGAATACCTGTCCATCTTTCAACAGAGCTTACATATACTTTTGTAAGATAAGCCCTTTTTTGATTTATTGGAATCTCAGCTTTTGGTTCCCCGTCAACCATAATAACTTTTATTTTTCTGTCCTCAACAGCTTTTAATGTAAGGTCATAATAATTTTGGCTGTTGTAACTTATTTGATAACCATAAGCTTTTTTATCAAAAGCACCTAACTCTTTGCGGCTTCCGTCTACAGCATATAATATCCAATATGCATCTATAGTTTTTTTTGAATCTATTTTTCCATTTTCATCAAGAATAATATCGTACTGTACTATATTGGCGTTTTTGCTTCTTTCAATTTTAAAAAGATTTTTTGAAGTTTCAGCAAAAGAGTTTATGGAAAAGAAAAGTACTAACACGGCACAAACAGCGATATGGCTGATAATTTTCTTCATTATTTCTCCTATATTTAGCCATTTTATATAATTATTGCTAATGTTTCAATTAAACTGTCGCTTGCCTGCATATATAAAAATATTTACAATTTTCACAATTTTCAGAGTCTTTCTCATCAAATTCAAAATATTCCGAAGTATTAATTTCATCAAGAATGCTTTTTACGGCTTCAATACATTTATTGTAGGTTTCAGAATTATCTGAAAATCCGGCTATTTCAGCTTTCTTAATATCATAAAGTCCGCAAAAATCAACTTGTTTGCCGGTTTCTTTTTCAAAAATATATTTATACAGAGGAAGCTGAAGAGATTTTACCACTCTTTTAATATTTTCTCTGCTATAACCCAAAGCAAGAATATCGTCAAATTTTCTCGAAACTATTGGTGTACCCACTCTCCCCGTCTTATAGTCAAAGATCGCATATCCGTTTCCTGTCTTATCTATTCTGTCTATTATACATTCTACGGAATAAGTGCCGGAATCCGAAACTATTTGAGTCAAATATTTTTTTTCGCTTTTATATACACTGTCGAAATCTCTTTCATTTTCAGCTTCTAAAAAACGCTCCATTCTAAAACGCAGAACTTCCCATATTAAAAAGGCATCTTCTCTGAACTTAAGATCAAAAGCCGCATTAAAACTTTCATTTAATTCTTTCAGATACTTTTCTTTAAACTCTTCCTTCCTTAGTTGCGAGCTTTTAAAACCTTCAGGAAAAATCCTTTTCAGAAAATCATGTATAAATATACCCATATCGCTGTTCGACAATTCCCCGCTGAGATCTATGCCTTCATCAAGGCGTAAAATATATTGAAAATAAAATTGCAGCCGGCATCTTAAATAAGTATCTATTTTGCTGTATGAGTACTTCATTTTTTTCAGATATTTAGACATTTCCGCTGTTTTGGTATATTTACGCTTTATATTATTTTCTATTGAGATCTTTGCCGGATTGAAAGTTGATATCTTTACTGCATTCATATCGCCGCTTTCAGATTGTTTTTCCCATATGATCTTTTCTATAAAACGGCTTTTTTCTTCTTTTTCATTCTCCGGATAAATCAGATAGACTTTTTTTGCTCCGGCTATAAGACGATTAAAGTGATACGATTGTATCTCAAATTCTTTTTTTACCATACCTATACCCAGCACATTCATAATATCTTTCGGCACAAGAGGGAAATCTCTTCTTAAAGCCGGAATAGCCGAATCTGTCATTCCTATAATAAAAACATTGTCAAAAGTGAGATTTCTGGACTCAAGCAATCCGAGTATCTGAATACCTTTAAGAGGCGATCCGGGAAGAGCTATTTTTTTATCTTTGATAAGACCTGAAACTATATTTATAATATCTTCCTGTTTGAATTTAAAATTTGAGACTTCACCGTATTTAAGTTCATCGCACATAGATATCAAAAGTTCTGCTGCCTCAACATTTAAAGGATAAGACTGCATACTGCCGATCTCAGCTGTCTTATCTATAAAAAACAAAAGAGTGTCGGAAAATCCGCTTAAAGTTTCAGCTTTTTCCCATCTGTCAAAAAGCAGCTCAAAAATTTCCTTAATTATCTGTTTCAGTTTTTCATTAGTTAAAGATGTTCCTGCTTTTTTTATTGTAAGATTTATCTCTTCAAGTAAAGATTCTTCTTTTAAAATATCGGAAAGTTCAAAGAACATTATTCCGGAAAGAGATGTCTTTGAGGAAGCATCAAGCGCATTCTCTATCTTATGTGCTACAATTCTTGAAACGGCCGGCTCACCGAAAAACCTCATATTCTTTATAAGCGGATTTGTCATAACTTTCATAATATCTTTGGAATAATAGAACTTTCCTTTTCTGGATAATTGTGCATCCATAATAGATTGAATAAGTGTAAACAGTGCTGTTTTATGAGCAGGATATCCGGTTGAAATATTGTATTTATCCGTAATAACAGAAACTTCCGATATTACAGGTGAAAGCAGTCCGGACTGAGGAACAACAACGATACTTTTCTCAAACTCGGAAGGTTTTATTTCGCCAAGCAAATTTCCAAGCAATGCGGCTTGCGACTGATCATCAAAAGCGGAATAAACTGAAAAAACTGTTTTGTTTTCAGTTTTCTTTTTTGGCGGCATAACTTTAGAAAAATATGAATATATATTTGTAAGCGTTTCATATTCTTCCGGATCGCCATGTATGAGAATGGTAAGATTTCCTTTATCATAGATCTTTTTAAATATTTCAAGTTCAGTTTTATGCAGATAGAAAGGTGCCAAAAGTATTATTTCATCAAACTCTCCGCTTATGCTGCACTCTCTTAATGCGGCCGCTTTAAGAAATAGATGCCCTTTAGTTGTACGAGATAACTTTTCAAGATTTTCATGAAATCTTTTTCTGATAATAAAAATATTTTTTAACAGATCATTAATATTTGAAGGGACATCATAACCGATATCGGCATTTGCTTTTACATTTTTAAGCCTTTCTTCAGGTACATTCTCAAGATCCAGCTGCTCTATAAATGACAATATTTCAAGTGCCCATGGGAGAAAAGCCGCAAAACTTTTTTCTTCTTTTAAAAGCTCGGGAGTTTCCTCTTTAACCGTTTCATAAAGCATATAAGCCGCTTCAATATCAGGTATTCTGACAAGATCACTGCCGTCAAAAATAATTTTGCCGATAAAATCATCATTCGTATAAAAAACCGGAGGATAAAATGCTTTGCCGTTTTTTTCGGCAAGTTTTTTCTTTAAAAAAAGGAAAGGTCTTTTGCCGCCGCTGACTAAGGCTGTCCTGCCTTTAATGGCGGCAATATAGTCGGCCGTAAAATCTATAATATTTTCAGCAAGCGGTATATTTATTATTTTACTCATTTAATTTCCAGCACCTCATTTTGTTCCATATCTGCTATATAACATTCTATCTGTTTTTCGGGATATATATCTTTAATTAGAGCAGCATAATTTTTAACCTGTTCTATATTTTCATCATTATTACGTCCGGAACTTTTAAAATCAACGATAATTACGGTTTTTTCAGTGTTTATAAGTTTATCTATACGGAAAGTTTCTCCCGAAAAATTTACTATCTCTTTTTCATTGAACACATCTTTTTCATCATAATCAAACATGCTTTTTATATCTGCAGATTTAAGGAAATCGGAAATCTTTTCTTCAAGCCATGAAATATCTTCATAAGGAAATTTCTTTTGGGCATCCTTACAGGCTTTTACTATCTCATCTTTGGCATTTTTCTCTTTTAATGTTTTTATTCTTGAGAGAGCAAAATGCAGGATCGTTCCTCTCTTTTTAATCCTGTTAGTATCAAGTTTCGGCCTTTCTTTATTAAATAAAAGATCCTGAACATCTTTATAACCGCTGATTATTTTATCATCTATAGTATCTTTTGAGGCGGTTCTGAGCGTATATTTTATTTTTTTACCGGCTGTTATGCTTTTGCCTCCGATCAAAAGAGCTGCTGTATTATTTGAGGCTCCGTCTTTCTTTGGAATAATAGCATAGTTCTCACATTCTGCTCTTGTCAGCGAAACATAAAGAACATTCATTTCAGAAAGTAAAGATTTTGCTTTTTCCCTTTCATAAATTTCAAGCAGATTGTCAGAAAAATTGGCAAGATTTTTGGCAATTGACATGAGTTTTATTTTTTCCCCGGAAGTATCAAAATAGGGTTTATCAATGCTGTTTTCGGCAAGCTTAAGAAATGGAAGTATAACTACCGGGAACTGCAGACCCTTGGCTTTATGAACAGTCATTATTTTTATGCCATTGCCTGAAGAGCTTCTTACATAAAGTGCTTCATCGTCATCCTCAAGAGAATTGAAATACTCTATGAAATTTTTCAATCCTGAATCTTCTTTCTCAAAATCCTTAATAAGTTCAAGAAAACGCATTAAATAAAGTTTTGATTCGGGAAAATTTTCAACGATATCAAAGATGTCTGTTACGGCAAGAACAAACTCATAAACAGGTATATATCCGGCTTTTGCAAAGAATTTTTCAAAATACTCTTCCCATATAAGCGGATACTTTTCCCTAAAGCCTTTATAAAAAACTTCGGAATCGCCGCCCCTATTATTAGAAAAAACATAATTTTCCATCTCAGACGGCATTATCTCTGTTTTATTTGTGAATATCTCCCCTATTATAAATGAAACGAAAGAAAGCGTATCTATCGGAGAATCTATGAACATAATATAAGACATTATCTGTTTTATTATCGTATTATTTCTAAGATTTAAAGTCTGAGTGGATTCAACTTTAAGTCCTTTTTCCAAAAGCCATGATCCTGCTTTTAAAACTTCTGCATTTGTTTTGCACAGAACAGTTATATCTTTCATTTCAAAGCGTTCAAGGGCACTTCCAACATAAGTTATGAATTTTTCTTTCGTATAAATTTCATCATCATCGCAGTCATCAGGGATTATATCTATTTCAACATATCCGCCATTTTTTTTCTCAAGACTTTTTTGTGCTGATTTTTCATATATAGAAAGCATTTTATTATAATCTTGCGGAAAACCTTCTTCATAAACCCCGTTAAGATAATTTTTAAGATTTTCTTTTGAAAAGATCCTATTATTGAATTCCACTATCTCTTTATGACTTCTATAGTTTTGTTCAAGCAAAACAATGTCGCAGTCAATACCGGTAAATTCATAAGGAGCTCTGTAAAATATCTCGGAATTGCCGCCTCTGAAATCATATATAGCCTGTTTACCATCGCCTACAAGAAAGAAAGTGCCTCCGCTTGCCAGACTCTCTTCAAGAAAACGTTTCAGCGCCGACCATTGTACTGGACTTGTATCCTGAAATTCATCTATAAGGAAATGTTTGTATTTTTCGGAAAGTCTGTAATAAACTTCCGGCATAAGAATATTGCCTTTTTCAAAAAGGGAAAGGGTTTTTCTGTTTATAGTGTTTAAAAAAACAAGTTCGTCTTTTTTTGCCACGCCATCAAATTCAGTATTGACCTTTGAAAATATATCAGCATATACTCTGAAATAATTGTCTGCATAAAACTCGCACAAATCCTTTATTTTTTCTGACAGAACAAACCAATGCTGAGATGCAGCTTCGTCAGGAGTAAAACCTTTATTATATTTCGGCTCTTTTTCAGAAAATTTTTTAGGAATATTTAAAGCAGGCAGACGTTTCATACCTTCTTCTGCTATCTTTTTAACAGCGGATGTATAATGTCCGTTTATTCCTTTTTCCTGATATTTTTCAAGAAAGATTTGTGATGACGATACTATTGCGGCACATTTTTCGATGAATTCTTTTTTAAAGGACTCATTTCCTGTTTCAATATCTTTACCGCTGTTGCCTGCCTTTTTAAAAACTTTATCGATTTCATTATAAATATCATTTTTAGGAAACCAATCAGTTTTTTCAGACAGAATATACTGCGAAATATAATTTAAAAGAAGGTCTGTAAGACGGGATGATGAAGAAGCATTTTTCAAAAAAGAATCCAGCGCAAAACTAAGATGATTTGAATATTTTTTTTCTACGCGGAAATTCGGTGATATATCCAAGTTGAGCGCACAGGATTTAAGTATGCGGTTGATAAAACTGTCTATTGTACTTATATTAAAGCTGTCATAGTTATCAAGTATTTCTTCGAGGATTTTACGGCTTCTTAAAGCACTTTCTTTACCTGAAAGCCCAAAGCCGTCAAAAATACCTTCTGTATCCATTCTTAAAGCCGCACGTTTAAGATAATCTATGACCCTGTACTTCATTTCAACAGCCGCTTTATTTGCAAAAGTTACGGCTATTATATTTTTAAGACCTGCAGGATTTTCTTCGTCTTTGGATTTTGTTAACAGAATATACAGGTAACGCTTAGCAAGGCTGTATGTTTTACCTGAGCCGGCAGATGCCTGGACTGATACTATTTGAGAGTTTTTATTCATAATAATTCAAAACTTCTTCAATACGTTTTATGTATTCTTCATTTATTGTCAAATTCTTATCCTCTGTATTAGGAAGATTTCCAAAAAATGTGTGATTTAAAACTTTAAATCCGCATAAACCTAAAACACCTTCATCAAAAACTTTTTTAAAAGAGCTCTCATAATTATCTTTAAAAACTTCATACGGACTGCCTAAAGTATTAAAAATTATTGCTTTTTTATATTCTAAGAACGCTGTTCCGTTCTTTTGTTGAAAATTACATGCAAAACCCAAAGAAAATACTTTATCTATATAACCTTTCAATATTGCAGGCATATTATTCCACCAGACAGGGAAAATAAAAATAACAGTATCCGCATCTTTAATAAGCTTAACTTCTTGTTCTATATTTAACGGTTTCTTCTGTTCTTTAATCAATTCACAATCTGTTTTAGACAGAACCGGATCAAAATTGTCAGCGTATAAATCTTTTATTTTATATTGTAATGATTTTTCATCTAGAATACTTTTTACTTTATTTAATATTTGTGCATTGGAGCTTTTTTTATTATCTGGATGAGCAAAAAGTATCAATACTTTTTCTTTTTTAGGCAGCTCGATCTTATTATAAAGTTCATCAATACCAATAAATTTTTTATCTGAGGTTTTCTTTTCCCATATATTTTTAATGTTTTTTGATGCATCAATTCTGCTATTACCCCAGGCATAAGATGCAAACATGGGCAATTCATTCCAATCCGTATTTATATAACATAAGGCTTTTACATTATGTGCTTCAATAAATCTAAATAATCTCTCATACCATTTTTCTTTATCGAATTCTTTAAGATCATGGCCTAATACAGGGGCACATTCTGCTATCATAAGGGGTTTTGAATGCTTATTTGCAAATTTTACCATAGGTATCCACTGCGGATGAGCAAAATATGATATGGCACACCAATCAACATATTCATCTCCGGGATACCATGCCTCAATGCCTCTGGGATTTAAAGATGCATAAGAATGCCATACATATGCCGCATTTTTTACTTTTAAACCGTCAAATTTATCTACTATATATCTGAAAGCTTTTTTATACTTTTCAGGATCGTAATCATTGTCAGGAAAATCAAATTCATAGCCTATTCTTAAAAATACCGGAACCTGCACATTTTTTATCCAAATGGCAAGCCTTTCAATATTTTCATCAAAACTGCCGTCTATAACATTATCTAATGAATTAACGAGATATAATCCTATCTGTAAAGCCGCTTTAGGATATTTTTTATTTAAATATTTTCCCGATGTTTCTCCGGCACCGAAATCGGCAATATCGTCAAGACCCTGCAAGTCCGACAGTGCCGTATAGAACATAAAACCTGCCGGAACTTTTCTTGTTATTTTTACATAATCATCATTTGATTTATTATTTTGACCTGCAAAAAGAAGAGTGTATCCGTCTTCAGGAATAAAACGCGAAGTATTTTCCTTTCCGCGCTGTGAAAAAGACAGAGGAGACATTAATAACAGCAGAGCGATAATTGCCGTAATTTTTCTCATCAAAACACATTATCCTTTACTATACTCTAAACTTTTTTATGCCTTCTCTTGCCAGCTCCCGGCTTATATCTTTTTTCTTAATGCTTTCTTTTTTGTCGTAAGCTCTTTTGCCTTTTCCAAGCCCTATAAGCATTTTTATTTTTCCGTTAGGAGCAATATAAACTTCAAGAGGAATCACCGTAAGGCCTTTTTCCTTAACTTTTGCATTAAGTTTATTTATCTCGGATTTGTGCATAAGCAATTTACGCTTTCTTTTAGAATCATATTCCATAATGTGGCTTGAGATCTGTTCATAAGGTGCAATAAAAACATTCTCAGCAAAAGCTTCACCCTTAGAAAAGCGGACAAGACTGTCCACCAGACTTATATTTGAACGCCTTGCAGATTTTACTTCATGGCCTGATAAAACTATACCGGCTTCAATCTTTTCAAGGATTTCATAATTATGAAATGCTTTCCTGTTTGTTGTAAGTACTTTTTTTTCCATTTAATTTATGCGGCTATCGGTAGCTTAATGGTAAATTTCGTCCCTTTTCCAAGACTGCTTTCAGCTGAAATGCTGCCGCCATGCATATTTATTATCTGTTTTGATACTGTAAGCGACATTCCTAAAGCTTTCGCAGATTTTGTAGAAAACATCGGGTCAAAAGCTTTTTCAAGCGTAGCCGCGTCCATTCCTTTTCCTGTGTCCGTTATTTCAATAACAGCATTATTTTCGGATCTAAAAATTTTTATATTTATCGTCCCGCCTTCAGGCATTGCTTCTTTTGAATTTTTAATTATGCTTGAGATAACCTGTTTAAATCTGCCGGGATCAACATTTGATTTAAGTTCTTCAATATCTGTATCAAAAATTACATTGTCCTGCTTGTTATTTTCAATAACTTCTTTTACAAGAATATCCAGATTGCTTTTTACCGGAGCAAGCTGTTTTACTCTTGTGGAATCAAGAAGTTCCTCTATCATTTTATTCATCCTTTCAACTTCACTGTTGAGCATTCGCAGCATTTTATTGGGTACTTCTCCTACCAATTTTACGGAATGATTAAAATAATAAGCGATATTTTTTATGCTTGACAGAGGGTTTTTTAAGTCATGCGAAGCAATAGAAGCAAACTTGTTTAAAACAGCTGTTATTTCCTTATTGAGTTCTTCTTTTTTACGGTTTTCAGAGTTTAATTCTTGCATTGAAACACTCCTTTAAACTTAAGGTTTATCCTTCTCTTCTTCATTTTCTTCTGTCTTTATATTAATAAAATACGCAGCGACAGACATTAAAAGCATAAAAATGGCACCGGCTATAAAAATCTGCCCAAGTATATTAGTAAAAACAAAAGAGAGCATCACACACAATAATAATACAGCAAGCGTAGCCGCCAATATATAAATGCCGCCCTTATTTATCCGCGGAATCATTGCTGTTTATCCATAATATTGAACAATTCCTGAGGCTCAAAAGGTCTTTGGAGGAATTCAATATTTTGTTTCTTAAGATTTTCACTGACAGGACTTTCAAAATCAAGTATAGGTATTAAAACTATTGATTTGCCGTTTTCTTTTATCTTTATAAATAAAGCGTCCAATTCTACAGATGTGGTATTTTCATAAATTACAAAGTTAAAAGTATCCCAACGAGGATCGGAGAAAAAAGTTTCGGCATCAGTATAGTTTGAAGCGGAATAACCTTTTGCAACTAAAGATAGCTTAAGATTATTTGAACTTATAGTATTCGAACTTATAATCGCTGTTTTTTTCTTGCCTGTAGACTTTATGAATCCGGAAATTGAAGCCTTGGCAAGCGGTTTTTGTATATTTTGCACGCCTTCGGCTTTAAGCATATCATTGTCTATGATTATTAGTTCCGGAGAATATTTCACTTTCTTAATATCTTTTATAAAAGTAATGTCTATCTCTTTAGAATCAAGAAAGATCAATCCAGGCTTTCTTCGTTTTATGAACTTTAAAGCCTGTGCGGCATCTCTATCAAATATAGTTATGAACTCAGAAGCTTTAAGATTTTGCTCAAAAAATTCCTTTGTCTCTTCATCGTCGGTGATAATTAAAGCCATAGGTTTTGAACCTACTTCTTTTACCGTATTCAAGATATCTTCAATTTCAAAAGGTTTGCTTATACAGGCAAAAGCACCTTCCTTTATAGATTCTTTAATTAGATCATTCATTGCATAAGCCGTCATCATAACAACTACGGTACCGGGACTAATCTGCTTTATCTGTTTCAGTGCTTCTACACCGTTCATGCCTGGCATACGTATATCAAAAAAAGCTATATCGAAATCATTATTCTTAACAAGTTCCAAAGCTTCTGTGCCGTCTCCGGCAGTTAAAACCTCATAATTCTCCATTTCAAGAATGCTCGCAAGCGAAAATCTAAGACCCTCCTCATCATCAGCAATAAGAATCTTAAATTTTTTTTTGTTGTCCATTTTTTACTCCATTGGAAGTTTTATAGTGAATTCTGTTCCCTTGCCTTCTTCACTTTCAACTTTTATTGTACCAAAATGAGCGTCGATTATTTCTTTCACTATTGAAAGACCGAGGCCTATTCCTTTAAACTTTGTCGTAAAGAGAGGGTCAAATATATGAGATAAAGTTTCTTTGCTCATACCTGTTCCCGTATCTTTAATTTTTATTTCAAACATTCCGCTCTTTTTATCTTCAATAACTGAGGCTGTAATCTGCCCGCCGTCAGGCATTGCATCCCTTGCATTTGAAACAAGGTTAATTATCACCTGTGTCATTTTATCCGGATCAATAACACTTTCAAAGTGCTCAAAATTTTTAACAATCCTTATATTTTTAGGCATTATGACATTAGAAATAGCCCTATCCAAAAACTCATCCATATACATTTTAAGTTTATTTAGTTTTTTAGCCCTTGAATAATCAAGAAGATCAGTAATGATTTTATTTGCCCTTGAAACATCAGCTGTAAGCATATCGAGCATTTTTTTTGCTTTTTCGTCTTTAAAAATACCTGTTTTTGAAAAATAATATGAAATGTTCTTTAAGCTTGCCAGAGGATTTCTAAGCTCGTGGGCTACGGAAGCGGAAAGTCTGCCTATCGTAGCAAACTTCTCAGACCTCAACAGTTCTTCCTGAATACTCTGCATTTTTCTTACAGTTTCTTCAAGTTCAACACTTCGCTGTTCAAGCATCATCTTAAGCTGGAGAAGATCTTGTTTTTCGCTATTGAGTTCATCAACATGGCTTTTAAGGTCTTGCGCCATAGAGTTGAAAGATTTCGCCAGATCGCTTAATTCATCATTTGAAGTAAGCGGCACCCTGTATGAGAGATCCCCCGCAGCTATTTTCTTTGTACCTAAAGCAAGTGCCTGTATAGGACTTAAAAGTATTTTTATAAGGAAAAATGCAATTACGATGCTTATAAAAACAACTAATATAGTAATCAGAATAACTACTTTTGAAAGTTTATTGATCTGGGCATTGACATTTTCAACCGTAACACCGACCCTTACCACGCCTACTATCTCACCTCTTTCATCATCTCTTATGCTGTCATTTGCAAGAGAAACCCCGACACTTGCACGGACTTGGTCATATGTAACCATAGGTGCCATAACATCATAGACTTCACCAATGTCTTTAATCTTATAATTGTTTGGTTTGGGCTCTTTTTTACCGAAAAGAATTGGATCTGTACTGTCAGGTTTATTGTGATATAGAAAATCTCTTACTTCAGGATTTATTATCCCGGATTCTGCAAGTTCTACGGAATATCTGTCATAAATAATAACATAGATAACATCGTCTTCAAGAATAGCATTATCGGTAGAATATTGCAGCAATTCTTTATTGTATTGTGTTGATATATTTAAATCATTTGAATTTGCGATTCTTTTTGCTATATCGGTAGTACGTTTTTCAAGTGCGCTTTTGAGAAGTTTTTCCTGAGAATAAATAAAAAAGAGTGTAAGTATGATAGCGGTAAAAACAACAATAAGAGTAATTGTCGCAATGAATTTCAATCTCAAACTGAAGCGCAATCTGGCTTTTAGTGTTTTCATTTCACCTGCTTTTTAAGTGGTTTGTATTATGACTATGGTATTAAATAACAACCCGAAAATCAACATATCACAATATACATATAAAAAATATGTGAAATTTTAGATTTTGTAAATAAAAAAAACCGGCATCGCCGGTTTCCGAAAGCATTGAGTGTATAAGAGAGGTGTTAATTAGAGATATATCAATAGAGCTAAATAGTTTCATATATGAATATATCTAGCTTTTCATAGTAATTCAATTCTTTTTTTTCTTTTTTTTACTTGGCTCTATTATTTCTCTCATAAAAAGGTCATTTATTTCTAATTGCTTTATATTTTTTAACCAAGGTCTGCTCTCTTCCTCATCAAATGTTTTTTTTACCATTCTGATTATTTGTCTCTTCTCCCAATAATCGGCTCTTGTATAACTTTTCCTAATTTCCAATACATCCTCTCGATTAGACAACTCATATAAAGAATCTAATATAGCTCTTCCTAAGTATGCACCAGAGTTTCTTTTAAGTTCACGAAATAATTCAAGCAGTATATCTTTATCTGCAAAACCTTTGTGTCCAAAAAATCTCACATATGCTAAGTTTAAGTATTCGGGAATATATTTTTTACTGTTTATTGCTTTAGCAAAATAGTTTTTTAATGTTTCCAAATCATTTGTTGTAAACTTATCAGAATGCTTTATTAAAACATCTATGTAATATGGTGTAAGTTGCAGAGACTCTTCTATATATTTAGTCACATTTGTTAGTTCCTTATAGTTGTTTTTAGCAATACATGTTTTTATATATTCGCGCAATTGTTCAGAATCAATGAGTCCATCTCTTCTCATATCTTTTTCAAGTGTTTTTAAATTATTATTTGATAGTTTGTCTCTTTCCTTGATAGATAAAGCTCTGAATTTTGTTGGAATATCTCCTCCGTATCCTGCTTGTATCTTAAATGGATCTGACTTTGATTTAATATTTTTCTTTGGTTTTTCACTAATATTCCTATCTTCTTCATGTAAATTACTTGCCTCGATTTTTGTTTTGCTCATATTTATCATAAGTCCTTCTTCATCAAGTCTATCAATAAGTAGTGTGAGCCAATACTGAGCCTTATGAGCATCTGGGGCAAACATTCGATAATCATCTACATATCTTATAAAATCAACACCCAAGGACATCAAGTAATTATCTACACCAATAAGACTCGCTTCTGCTAAAATCCTACTTGCATTAGAACCCACAGGAAGTCCAAAGGAATTTCTCCCAGACCAAAAAAGTAATAGTTCTATTATTTTCTTTACATCAATTCTATCACAGCCAATAGAGTAAAGAATGTTTTCTAATCTATGAATATTTAATCTGTCATAATAGTTAGCAATATCACATTTAATAACAAACTTAACTCTCTTTTTTTTCGCTTTATTAGAAGAACATTGCTTAAATGAAGTATACGTATAGTTTGTATTAAACACATATCCTTTGTTAGGGAAAAATCTATAAGAGAAAATTCTATTTTTTGATATAGGAATTCTTGCAGCCTCTATTTTAGGTGCAATTTTTAAAACTAAAGCTAAGAATTTTATAGTATCTTCTGGATGTATCAAAGCACTTTTACGGAAGCTAAAATAAGTTTTCTTAGGAAGAAGAACATAATCTATATTTCGTATTTGCATTTCTGAAATCTGAGATGAGGATAGACATTTTTTTATATGAGGAATAAGCTTTTTTAAAAAGAACTTATTTTTTAGTAAATCAACTTCAAAGGGTCTATCAAAGATGTCAGTTAGTCCTTGATGTATAATATTATTTATTGATAATTTAATAGCTTTATCAATAGTCATATATTGCTATTATCCTTTTTTAGACTTATCTAATCTGTATAATAAATAATTTAATTGTCTTGGTCAAGGTAAATCATTTTTAACAGAAAATTTTTGAAAAAATCAACACATTATATATAAATATAATATATTTATAAAAAATATGTAAGGTTTGAAATTTTGTAAATAAAAAAAACCGGCATCAGCCGGTTTCTTATAGATTTTCTGAAAGCCGACGATAGGGTTTGAACCTACGACCTGCGGTTTACAAAACCGCTGCTCTACCAGCTGAGCTACGTCGGCATTGTGGTAATGATATAAAAAATATGCATTAAAGTCAATAAAAAACAATTACAAATCAAAAATAACTGCAAAAGACAAAAGCATATCACTAATCTCGGTCTAGGCCCGGACTTCTTCCGTAATTGGCCAAGAAAACGGCAATTACGAATTAACGCAATGGCTGTGCCAAAAACAAAAAACTTAATTAATTATTAACCGTTGTTCTTGTTTTGGTTCTTTTTTATATATATTTTTTATTTCTTGACACTATTTAGTTTTAATGTTATTATTCTAAATACTATTATGAAATTTTTATCTAAATTAAAAAAAGAACTGAAACGAAAAATAACTATTATGTTTATTCCTCACGGCAAGATAAAACCGCTGAAGCTAAGCATATCTTTGTTATTTCTATGTGTTTTTATGGTCTCTTGGACAGGGATAACCTTGTGGGCAGGCTATCTTGCAAGCCAGCATATAGATTATGTAAAAACAAAAGCCGACAATAAAATAATGCAGGTAAGACTTCTCTTCGTAGCAAATCAGCTTGAAAAAACAAAGAATATGTTTGAAAAAGTACAAATGAATGATGACAGAATCCGTTCGCTTCTATCAATGAATACAAAAAAATCTATTATTGAAGAGGGGCTTGGTGAAGACAGTTTGGGTGAAGGCGGTCCTACGCTGGCACAGGCAAATGCTTTTGCAATTATACTTTCCGGGAAGATCAAAGCAATAGACCACAATTTTATATCAAAACAAACATCGCTTTTAAATGAACAGTACAGATTTATGCAAAAGAGTTATAATGAAATAATGTCTCATATACAGCAGCAGCGCTCTTTATTTATGGCAACGCCAAGAGGATGGCCTGCTGAAGGTTCTATCTCTTCTTCATTTGGTTTCAGATATCATCCCTTCTTCCAAAACAGAGATTTTCATTCAGGGCTTGATATAGCAAATAGAAAAAACACACCCGTAACGGTTACCGCAAACGGCAGAGTAGTTTTCTCCGGATGGCAGTCAGGATACGGAAATATAATTGTTGTTGACCACGGATACAATTACAGAACGGCGTATGCCCATCTTTCAAAAAGACTTGTAAAAGTCGGCACTTTCGTGACAAGAGGACAGGAAATAGCAAAAATGGGCAGTACCGGCTCTGCTACAGGTTCTCACCTTCACTATGAAGTACATTACAAAGGAAAAGCGGTAAACCCCGCTTCATATTTAACAGATTATTTCTATACCCAATCTGAAAGGAACAGATATGACCAAAAAAAATTCAAAAAGTTTGCTTGATGCAGTAGAAACACTTATTGGAACAAATGCTGTATTTGAAGGAACGCTTAAAACTGACAAAACTATAAGAATTGACGGAAATTTTACCGGAGATATTGAGGCTCTGGGAGTGCTTATCGGAGCTGATGCCAAGATAGAAGGAAATATAAAGGCAGAAATTGTAATGATCGGCGGCACAGTTAAAGGAAATATTATTTCCGCAGATACAGTAGAAATTCTTCCTAAAGCAAAAGTATTAGGAGATATAACCACAAACATGCTGACCATAGCGGAAGGGGCGCTTTTTGAAGGAAAATCCTCAATGCCAGCAAACAAAGATGAAAAAAATGAAAACGGGGCAACAAAAAAATGATGAACTTTTTAAGAAAACACATGAGAAAGATCTTTGTCGTAACTATCATAGCTTTTGTCGGCGGAACATTTGTCGGCGGCGGAGCTTATCTATTCGGTCCTGCAAATGACTTTAAGACAGCAGCGACTGTCAATGGCGAAAAAATACCCATGAACATCTTCAATGCCATATATACACATTATTCCGAAATATACAGAAGGCAGGCTGAAGACACAATAACCGAAGAGCAGTTTAACCAACTTAAAGTAAAAACCCTTCAAGCACTTGTTCAGGAAGAGTTGTTTTACCAAAAGTCTCTTGAATATTCCATGATAGTATCTGACGATGAATTAAGAAACGATCTCCAAACTACGGAAATGTTTTTGGGCGAAAACAGAGCTTTCAATCCTCAAAGATATTATGCATTTCTCAATTCAATAAGAATGACACCTAAAGAATATGAAGGAATGAGAAAAAAGCAGATTGCCGGAGAGAAACTCAAAGTGCTTCTTGTATCTTCAATAAAGGTTGGTTCTCTAGAACTTGAAGAAGCAAAACAGGAAAATCCTGAGATTAAGCGTTCTGATTTGGCAATGATGAAAGCAAATGCAATTCTTAATGAATGGTATATAAATATTGCAAGAAATTCTAAAATATCAACTAATGATATGATATTTAAGTAATTATTTAATTGTGATATTGAATTTTTGCAGTTCTTCTATAAGTTTTATGCGGGGCAGACCTACAACAGTATAGTAATCGCCATAGATCTTTTCGACAAAATTATCATCTCTGTCCTGTATGGCATAAGCACCTGCTTTATCCATATGTTTTCCAAAAAGCTGTCTGAGTTGTTCTTCGGGCAGCTTTTTCATTTTAACTTCAGCACTGTCATAAAAAACAGATTGTTTTTCCAAAACATTATCTATTATCGCAACACCTGTATACACTTTATGCAAGCTGCCATTGAGTTCTCTTATTATATCTGCTGACTCCTGCTTGTCTTTAGGCTTTCCGACAATTTTCCCGTTTAAAACTACTATAGTGTCCGCTGACAGAACTATAGCTTTCGGGTTTCGGCATGCAACATAATATGCTTTTTTATATGAAAGTTCCTTTACTATTGAGGAAGGTTTTATAAGTTCTGTTTTTTCATCGGCTCCGCTTGGAATAATATCAAAATCGAGACCCCACTCTTTAAGCAGGGATATTCTTCTTGGAGACGACGATGCCAATATAAATCTTTTTTTCATATTATTATATTGTTTTTTACTCCGCAATTGCAGCAAATACGTACATTTTTACAGTTTGTCTTAATATCATATCCATTTCTTTCTATAAGGCAAAAACCGCAGTTCTTACAAAAAGTAGATTCATATTCAGCAGAACCTTCATAATTGCCCAAATAAACATATTTAAGCTTTTTTTTGGCAGTATTATAAAACTTTATCAAGGTTTCGGCTTTAGTTTTCTCAGCATTAAATTTAAAACTCGGAAAATATCTTGAAATATGAAGAGGTATCTCATCGCTTAATGAGGCTATGAAGTCAGTCATTTTGTTAAAATCGTCTTCAGAAGTGTTCTCATTATCTATAAGCAGATTGGTTATCTCTATATGCACACCGGCATTATAAAGATTTTTTATGGTTTTTAATACGGGGTCAAGATAGCCGCCGCATATCTTATTGTAGAATTTGTCATTGAAAGCTTTAAGATCAACATTTGCCGCATCAGTATAGTCCAAAAGTTTTTTAAGAGGTTCTTCATTTATATAACCGTTCGTTACAAGAATATTTTGCATACTCTTCTTTCTTGCCGCCGTTGACATTTCAAGAACCCACTCATAATTTGTCAGGGGCTCATTATATGTATAAGATATAAGTCTTATATTTTTTTCTAAAGCGAAATATAGCGAATCTTCCGGAGTAAAAAACTGCGTTTCATCAGGTTTTACGGATGATATTGAATAATTCTGGCAAAATTTGCAGCTTAAATTGCAGCCAAAACTGCCAAAAGATAAAGTTTTTTCCCCGGGATAAAAATGATAGAGAGGTTTTTTTTCAACAGGGTCAATATTTATAGCAGAAACTCTTCCGTAAGTTTTTGATACAAGCCTGCCGTTTTCATTCATTCTTGCTTTGCATAACCCATAGCGGTTTTCGTCAATAATACAATTATGCGGACACAGAATACATCTGACATTCTTGCTTTCTTTTATCCAATAAAGCGCCGGTTTACCCTGCATATTCTTCGATCCATTTCAGATATTCTTTGTTTCCAAGCGATATGTCTGCTGCGATTATTTCAGGAACTTCATAAGGATGGTTTTTCTTTATATCTTTTTCAAGAAGTTTAAATTTACTCTTTACAGTCTTCATAATCAAAAGAAGTTCTTTTGACTGCTCAATTTTCCCTTTCCACCAATAATATGAATCAATATTTTTTGAGATATTTACGCATGCGGCAAGCTTTTTGGCAAGAACTGATTTTATTATTTTATCAGCAGTTTTTTTATCCGGAACGGTAACAAAAACCATAATATAATCTTTCTTCATTCTTACTCCGGCTTAAAAATTTGGAATTTAGGCTTAAACTAAACAAAATCTTCTTTTTTATCTTTAACATCAAATGCCAGTCTTATATAGTCTTCGGCATTAAATTTTATATGTTCCATATCTTTTTCGGTAAGATCTCTGAAAGGTTTTGCAGGCGCCCCCATAACGATCTTCCCTGAAGGAACGGTTTTGCCCATAGTTACTATCGCTCCGGCAGAAACTATAGAATTATCTTCAACAACTGCACCGCTTAATATTATAGCACCCATACCTATAAGACAATTGTCTCCTATTTTACAGCCATGCACAATAGCATTATGTCCTATAGTTACATTCTTTCCTATAATTACCGGGGTGTTTATATCAGGATGCAGAACTGCTCCGTCTTGAATATTGGAGTTTTCGCCTACAGTAATTTTCTCTACATCAGCCCTTATCACTGCCATAGGCCATACGGAAACATTATCGGCTATTTCAACATCGCCGGTAACAACAGCATGTTTGCTTATGAAAGCTTTTTCTGATATTTTTTTCATTTTAAAAGTTCAAGAAGTACGGCTTTTTGCGCGTGTAGTCTGTTTTCTGCTTGGGTAAAAATACTATCTTCATATTTTTCCATAATCTCATCAGTAATTTCTTCGCCCCTTACAGCAGGAAGACAATGAAGTACTATACATTTTGAAGATGCTTTCTTTAAAAGTTCAGCGTTTACCTGATATGCCGCAAAAGCTTTTTTTCTTTTCTTTTCTTCGGCTTCGGCACCCATAGAAGTCCAAACATCAGTATATATAACATCAGCATTCTTTGCGGCACTCAATTCACTTGAGATCTGTATTTCCGCACCCGTTTCAGCTGTATATTCTAAAGCTTTATCAAGAACAGATTTTTCAGGAGCATATTCTTTCGGACACACAAGAGTAAAATTAAGACCTAATATAGCAGCTGCTCCCAGCAATGAATTTGCGACATTATTGCTGTCGCCCACAAAAACTATTTTAATTTTTTTAAGTCCTTCAACTGTCTTTGCCTTATGGAATTCCATCATAGTCATAAGGTCGGCAAGGATTTGGCAAGGGTGCTCGTAATCGGTAAGCCCGTTTATAACAGGTATAGAAGAATATTTTGCGAACTCTTCAACATCTTCATGTTTAAAAGCCCTTATCATAAGACCGTTAAGATAACGAGACATCACAAGAGCTGTATCGTGTATTGACTCTCCTCTTTTACGTTGTAAGTTGTCGGCATTTAAAAGTATCGGTGTGCCGCCAAGCTGTATCATCGCCGTAGCAAAAGACACCATAGTTCTTGTAGACGGCTTTTCAAATATCATCCCAAGAGTTTTGCCGTTAAAATCCGTAAGTGTTTTCTTTTTGCTTTTAAGTTCAATAGCTTTATTCAATATTCTTTTGATCTCTTTAGCAGATAAATCATAAATTGATAATAAATCTTTTTTTGCCATAATTGCCAACTTCCTGCCTTTATTTAATTGGAAAGAAGATTTTATCAAAATAAGAAGCACAAATCAATTTAAATACAATGATGAATGAGAAATTACGAATCAACAGTAACAGCAACTATAATTATAAAAGACTAAAATCGATCCTTGATTAAAGGTTTTGGCGATGAGAAAGAAAAGGAAGTATTGTTATCTTTCCTTTTTGTTATTAATTCTTTGTTTTAAATTTCTCACATATTTGTTTTAACTTGTACATAAATTATCACCCTTCAAAACTTTTCTGACATTTCCCGGCAACAAAAATATATAAAATTTTCATTGCAATAAATCTGTAAAATGGGTATAATCTCAACTTAATAGGTAGTTTAAGCAGTATGCACTATGTGCAAAGGAGGTAATTGTATGTTAACGTTTAATAAGAAAACTAACAAGCTCGAACCCGAACAATACCTTTTTGAACTTCAAGATGTAAAGGAACCGAATCTTTTCAGAGAAACGTTTCAATATACAGAAGTTCCAAAAATAGGTTTTAACGGAACTGTAGTGCCTATGAATCCGCCGGATGAGATCTGGATAACAGATACAACTTTCCGTGACGGACAACAGGCTATGGACCCTTTTACAGTAGAACAAATTGTGCATCTTTATAAGCTTTTGCACAGATTAAGCGGTCCTAACGGAATAATAAAGCAAACGGAATTCTTCCTTTATTCCGATAAAGATAAGGAAGCCGTCCGCAAATGCCAAGAATTGGATTTTACTTTTCCGCAGATTACGGCTTGGATAAGAGCTACGAAAAACGACTTTAAGCTTGTAAAAGAAATGGGATTAAAAGAAACAGGTATTTTGACTTCCTGTTCCGATTATCATATTTTTCTAAAACTTAAGAAAACCCGCAGAGAAGCTTTGGATATGTATTTGGATATTGTAAAAGCCGCATTGTCTGAGGGAATAGTTCCAAGATGCCACTTTGAAGATATCACAAGGGCTGACTTTTACGGTTTTGTAGTTCCTTTTGCAATGGAACTAATGAAGCTTTCTCGTGAAGCAAAAATGCCTATTAAGATCAGAGCCTGCGATACTTTAGGTTTCGGCATAAGTTATCCCGGTTCAGCTATGCCCAGAAATGTTAACGGTATAATGTACGGTTTAACACATCATGCCGGAGTACCTTCTGAATATATTGAATGGCACGGGCATAATGATTTTTATAGAGCATTATCCAATTCTACGGCTGCATGGCTTTATGGATGTTCCGGAGTTAACGGAACTCTGCTCGGTATAGGAGAAAGGACAGGAAATACTCCTATTGAAGCTTTAGCTATAGAATATGTTGCTTTCAGGGGAACTGATAATGGTATGGATCTATCGGCTATAACTGAAATAGCGGAATATTTTAAAAATGAATTGAATTATAATATACCGCATAATCAGCCTTTTGTCGGAACGAACTTTAACATGACAAAAGCAGGAATTCATGCTGACGGACTATTAAAAGAGCAGGAAATTTACAATGTGTTTGATACACAAGCTATTCTTAACAGACCTCCTGAAGTTGCAATAACCGACAGAGCCGGTCTTGCAGGCATAGCTTATTGGTATAATACGCATCTAAATAAATTAAAAGACTCTGAAAACAAACTCGACAAAAACAATCCTGCTGTTGTACAGATAAAAGAAGAAATAGATAAACGTTTCCAAGAAGGCAAAACTACTGCAATGACCAATGATGAATTGATGGAACTTGCAAAAAAACATTTGTCTCAATATATGGACTAAGTATTTATAAATAAAAAAGCCTGAAAGCAATTAAGCTTTCAGGCTTTTTTATTTAATATATATTTATATTATTTTTGAAAAATCCACTTCTTCTTGTGTTTTAGCTTTCATATTTTTCAGTAAAACTTTACCTTTATCAAACTCAGTTTTTGCAAAAACTATTGTTTTATCCGCACCGATCTTATCAGCAAATTTAAGCTGGCTTGTAAGACTTTTATCATTCATAGGACCGATAACAGATATATTTTGATCACCCATAAAGCCGTTTTTAGATACTTTTGCTGCAAATACAAAAGCCTCCTGAAAAAGTTCTTGATCGGCTATAGCTATAAAAACTTTATCACATTTAGGAAGATTTTCTAAAAATCCGGCTTTTTCAGCTGCCAACATGACTCTTTCAGAGCCGAAAGCAAAACCTACCGCCGGCATATTCTGTCCGCCGAGTTCTTTTACCAGATTATCGTACCTTCCGCCGCCGGCTAAAGTGTCCTGCGAACCAACAGCATCGGATTTCAATTCAAAAACGGTGCGGTTGTAATAATCCAAACCTCTTACAAGTTTACTGTCAACAATAAAATTATACCCTGAAACTTTCAATAAATTTTGCACAGAATTAAAATTTTCTTTGCAGTCATTGCATAAGAAACTTTGCATTTCTGGAACATCCGTAAATTTATAAGCATCTTTTTTGCAGTCAAGCAGTCTTAAAGGATTCTTTTCAAGCCTTCTTTCGCAATCATCGCACAATTTCTCAACGGAACTGAAGTATTCTATTAGTGCTTTTCTAAAAAGAGGACGGCATTTATCGCATCCTAAAGAATTTATATGTATATTAATATTTTTTATTCCTACGGAAGATAAAATATCGGCAGCAATAATAATGACTTCGGCATCGGCTGCCGGTGAAGAATTGCCTATATACTCAACTCCCATTTGATGGAATTGTCTATATCTGCCGGCTTGCGGCCTTTCATATCTGAACATTTCCCCGCAATAAAAAAATCTGCCCGCAGGAAATTCTAAATCCATTCTATGTTCTATATATGCTCTGACTAAAGATGCTGTTCCTTCCGGACGAAGTGCAAGCTTTCTTCCTTTTCTGTCTTCAAAAACATACATCTCTTTTTCAACGATATCGGAAGTATCTCCTATTGATCTTATAAAAAGAGCCGCATCTTCAAAAATTGGAGTTCTTATTTCTTCAAAAGCATGTTTTGCAAAGATCTCTCTAGCCCTTTTTTCAAGCTCACTTATTCCCTTTACATTAATCCCAAAAATATCGTGAGTTCCGCGCGGAGCTTTAAAGTTCATCTTTTATTTCCTTTATTTTTTGCTGTAATTCTTTAGAATTTGCTTTTGCTTTTTTACTGCCCATAGTTATTACGCCCAGTGAAATAATAAATTGAAATGCCTGGTCTATGGTATAATCGGTATATACTACATCCTTCTCTTTAAACATAAACAAAAAGCCCGTGGTCGGATTTGGAGTGGTAGGCATAAAAACACTGACATACACTTCATCTTTTACTTTCTGATTCCCTATTTTAAAACCTACCGAATAAACACCTTTTGTCGGATATGGAATAAAAACAACTTCTTTAAAGCTGTCAGTTTTATCCTTTCTGAAAAGAAAACTTACAAGCTGTTTGGCCGAAGAATATACAGTTCCTACTAAAGGAACCCTTTCAATAAGCTTTTCAATCCAAGAAAGCAAAGTCTTTCCTATGATCTTATTGGTTAAAAACCCTAGCAGACATATACTTGCTACTGATATAAAAAAACTGATGAACTTTGCCAGAAATTCCAGCCACTCTTTATCTGCGATAAAATATTTTAAAATAGGGAAAGTGAAACTGCTTACCCAATTAAAAATGACTACTACTACAAAAAAAGTAAACCATAACGGGATTATTATTATTAATCCCGTTATAAAATATCTTTTAAATAAAATTCCTAGCTTTTCTTTAATGCTTTTTTTATCGGACTGCACATCCGTCTTATTTTCATTTTCCATATACAAAAGTTTTCCCGGCTCTAAGCAGTTTATTTATTTTTGTTTGCGTATCCGCCTCCACATAGACCCTTACAACCGGTTCAGTTCCTGAAAGCCTGAAACCTATCCATGTATTATCATCAAGAATAAATTTATTGCCGTCAATATTAACTTTATTTCTAATTTTCATTCCAGCGATACTATCATAAGAATCTTCTTTAAGAGTATTCCTAAACTTTTCCATAACTTCAACAGGAAGATGAAAATTCAATCTTGAAGTTAGAACTTCTCCTGTCATTTTCTTAATATCATTAAGCATAGAAGTTATTGATTTTTTATTCATTGCAACAGCTTCTGCCATTAATAAACACGCCAGAATACCGTCTTTTTCAGGTATATGTCCTCTTATGGTAAGCCCTCCGGATTCTTCTCCTCCGATAATAAAATCTTTCGGATGCTTTACCATTATATCGCCGATATATTTAAAACCTACAGGAGTTTCCATAACAGTAACTCCTATATTTTTCGCAAGTTTATCCAGCAAATGGCTTGTCATAACACTTCTTGCCGCTATGCCTTTCCAACCTCTTGTTTTATTGAGATGATAAAGCAAAACCGGTATTACCTGATTAGGACATATAAAATCCCCGTTTGAATCTATTATTCCAAATCTGTCAGCATCACCGTCGGTAGCAATACCGAGTTTAAAAGATTCTTTTTTTACTAATTCATACAGATCCCTTGTATTTGCTTCATTTGGTTCCGGAGCTCCTGAAGGAGGAAACATCGGGTCTCTGTTTTTATTTATAGTTTTATGTCTTATTCCTGCATCGTCAAGCAAAGCATCAAGATAATCATTGCCTGTGCCGTGTAAAACATCAGCGGCGATTTTAATATTAGCTTTTTTAAGAGCCTTAAAATCCACCAACTGTTTTATCCTTTTTATATATGCCGCACGCGGATTGTAAATCTCGGCAAGTTTATTTTTTAAGGCCTGTTCAAGCGGCATTATTTTTACATCTTTTATCTTTAATGATGCACAATACTTTTCTATTTTCTTTGTAGTTTCAGGAAGTGCCGGTCCGCCCCAAGAAGGCGAGTATTTTATACCGCTGTATTTATATGGATTATGGCTTGCGGTAAAATTTATGCCGCCTGCAAGTTTTGAATGAATGATCTCATAAGCAATAACGGGGGTAGGAGTATCTCTTTTGCATAAAAGTGCCTTTATGCCGTTGCCCGCAAGAACTTCAGCAGAAGCTTTTGCAAAATCCTCCGACATAAATCTTGTATCATACCCTATCACGACTGAGGCTTTTTTATATTCTTCATTAATGAGTTTTGCTATCGCCTGAGTAACTATCCTTACATTATCAAAAATAAATTCTTCAGCAATAATCCCCCGCCAACCCGACGTTCCAAATTTAATCATACGAAACTTCCTCCTGACTTTGTTTCAATTTAAAATATTAATTTTATTATTCCTGCCATTCAAGTATTTTTTCTGAATACATTTCAATAAAACCTTTTGCTGTTGTTTTATCTTTTGCTTCCGCCCAAATATGGAAAAATGCATCATCCGGATCAGGAACCAAAAGAACCCATCCATTATTAAAATGCATCTTAACACCGTCTATAAGTTCAACTTTTTTATCTTTAACATCTTCTATGGCTTTGCGCATAGTCTGACCTTTTTTATCCCATGCACAAGGCACTTTTTTATGCAGAACTTCAAATGAAGGGATCTCTCTGCTTACCATACTTAAAGAAAGTTTTTCTTCAGAGATTAATTCAATGACTTTTCCTATGGCATACATAGCATCAAAAGCATTTTGGAATTCGGGGAAAATAAATCCTCCCTTGCTGTCTCCTACAAAAATAACACCTTTCTCGTTTGCGGCCTCCATTATACTTCTCGGACTTGTCGCAGTTTTTTTAACTTTTACCCCGAATTTTGCTGCAAGTTCATCTATAACAGATGAAGTATTTACAGGAACTGCTATAACAGCTCCGCTGTCTCTATGTGTTCTCATAACGAGATAAGCTACTATGATCATTGCCAGATCATCAGATATTATTTTGCCTTTTTCATCTACAAGAAAAAGCTTTTCCGCCCCGGTATCGATAAGGAATCCGGCATTTGCTTTAAGAGTTGTTACAATGTCGGAAAGCTGGCTTAAAGAGTGGTTGAACTCTTCCTCGGATTTTGTAATTTTTGAAGAGTTCACAAAAGCATTCAGGGCAACAACATCTATATCAAGCTCTCCCAATATTGCAGGAAATATCATAGATGCTGAAGAATAAGCATAGTCTACTACTATTTTCATCTTTGACTGTTTTACAGCTTCTCTGTTTATTGTGTTCAAATACCCCGTTTTATAATATTCAACAGCTCTGGGCGGAACTGTAATTTCTCCTACTTCATCCATATTCGCTCTTTTAAAATCTTCTCTAAAAAAAAGCTGCTCTATGGCTTTTTCTTGATTTATTGAGATTTCGCCGCCTTCCGCATTAAAAAATTTAATATCTATAAGCCTTGGATCATAAGGCGATTGTCTTATATGTATTCCGCCGGCTCCGCCTTCGTTGCCTATTTCATATCTGACAACAGGAATAGGAGAACTTCTTAGATCGCCGACTTTTACTCCTGCTGACAATAAACCGGAAATAAGCCCTCTTTTTATCATTCTTGTTGCACGATGATCATCTCTTGATGTGATAACATAAGAGCCTATCCCGACATAAGCTCCATAAGCTGAACCGATCTTTGCGGCAAATTCCGGAGTAATTTCAATATTGCCAAGCCCCGTTATCCCATAAGCATTAAATAATGCCTTATTCCACTTTTCCCCCCAAACAAGACTTGTAGAAAGTATTGCCCCCGCCTCAATAATCTTATGGGGCCATATCCTTAAATTCGTTTTAATTATTGCATCATCTCCGATCTTGCATTCATCAGCAATAATAGTACCTACCTGAACAACAGCTCTGTCCCCTATTTGAGTAGAATAACCGATAACATTTTCCTTTAGCCTTGCTTCTGTTCCTATAGAAGCATTATCCCAAATTATCGCCCCTAAAACATCTGCGCCGGCACCTATTCTCACATTGGAACCTATAACCGAGCGCGAAATTCTTGCACCGTCTTCAATAGTAACATTGTCTCCTAAAATAACCTGTCCGTCCAATTGAACATTTTTACCCACTTTAACATTTTCACCGGCAAGGATTTCTTTGTCGCCGACTTTCATTTTCTTACCTTCAAGTTCAATATCAACTTTACCGTCAAGAACATCATAATGTGCTAATCTGTATTCATCATGATTACCTATGTCCTTCCAATAGCCTTCTGCGATATAGCCGTATAAAGCTTTTTTTTCTTTTAACAAGAGAGGATAAAGATCTTTTGAGAAATCAAAGGATTGGTCTGTAGGTATATACTCAAGTACTTCCGGCTCTAATATATATATTCCGGTATTTATGGTATCTGAAAAAACTTCTCCCCAGGAAGGTTTTTCAAGAAAACGCTGGACTTTTCCTTCTTCGTCTGTGATGACAACGCCAAATTGCAAAGGATTGCTTACTCTTGTTAAAACCATTGTTGCAATGGCTTTTTTCTTTCTATGGAATTCTATTGCTTTAGACAGGTCAAAATCGGTCAATACATCGCCCGATATTACTATAAAAGTGTCATTAATATTACCTTGAGCGAATTTCACGCTTCCTGCTGTTCCCAGATCGGAGTCCGGCCTTAAATATTTTATGCTGACATCAAACTTTTTACCGTCGCCAAAATAGTCGGTTATTATTTCAGGCTGATAATAAAGCATCATCGTCAGATCTGTAAAATCATACTTTTTGAGAAGATTGATAATATGACAAAGCATTGGCTTATTTGCCGTTGGCGCCATAGGCTTTGGAATACTAAGTGTAATAGGCCTTAATCTTGTACCGAAACCGCCTGCCATAATAACCGCCTGCATGATTGCACCTCTCTATAAAAAATTTTTTGAAAATGTCTGAAATGTAAATGAATTCTATCAAATTAAACTATTAAAATCAAAATAATATATAAAGCTTTTTTTATTTTTGACACTTATGAAAATTTAAAATATAATCTTTCTGAGTGTTTACTTTATTTGCGGAGATAAAAATGGAGCAATTTAAACAAAAAAAATCATTTTTTTCAATATTTTTTTTAATCATTATAATAATAATCCCTCTTTCCATAATTGCCGGCGGTAAATTTCTTGAAAAAATGATAGAGGACCTTCCTTCTATAAGCCAGCTTGAAAATTATACGCCAAATCTTACAACAAAAATATATGATAAAGATAATAATCTTATAGCCGAGCTGTTTACCGAACGCAGAATGCTTGTTCCCATCAATGAAATACCCATAGATTTACAAAATGCTTTTATAGCAATAGAAGACAATGACTTTTTTATGCATTGGGGAGTTTCTACAAAAGGTATTATGAGAGCACTGTCAAGAATAGTGCTTAAAAGAAGAGTTACCGAAGGCGGCTCTACTATAACACAGCAGCTTGCAAAAACCATATTTTTAACCCCTGAAAGAACTATCATAAGAAAAATTAAAGAAGTACTCCTTACCATACAGCTTGAAAAAGATTATTCAAAAGATGAGATATTACAGTTTTATATAAATCAAATATATTTCGGCAGCGGCGCCTACGGAGCACAAGCAGCGGCACGGGTATATTTTAATAAAAATGTTCAAGATCTAAATCTTGCTGAATGTGCAACACTTGCGGCAATACCGAAATCCCCGAATTATTATAATCCTTTCAGAAATGCACAAGCATCTATGACTAGGAGAAATCTTGTACTTTCAAGAATGAAAGCTCTCGGTTACATAACTCAGGAACAGGAAGAAGAAGCCCTTCTTGTTGAACTTCCCGTAAAGGACGAGAACGCAAAACAAGAATCAGGACATTATTTTGTTGAATTCTTAAGAATAATGCTTGAACCTAAATATGGAACAAATGTTCTTTTTAAGGCAGGCTTGTCCATTTATACAACTCTTGATATGCAGGCGCAAACAGCAGCCGAAAAAGAGATGGAAGAAGCTCTTGCCGCTTTTGATGAGAAAAAAGCGCCTGTTTTTGAAAAAGAAGGAAGAGAGCCCGTAAAAGTACAAGGCGGACTTATAGCAATGGATATAAAAACCGGCGCAATAAGAGCTATGGTGGGCGGAAGAGATTTCAAAGAAACACAGTTTAACCGTGCCATACAGGCAAAACGCCAGCCGGGCTCTGCATTCAAACCGTTTGTATATCTTGCTGCGATAGAATCAGGACTTACGGCGGCAACACTTCTTGAAGATGAACCTCTGGTATTTGTACGCAATCCTGCAGATTGGGAGCTGGTTTCAAGAGATATTACCGAACTTGAAAATATAGCCGAAGTAGTACCTGAAGCAGATCTCATAGATACTGAGAAGATCTGGGTTCCTTCAAATTACAGCAAAAAATTCAGAGGTCCGGTAACATTGAGAACGGCACTAGCCTTATCCATAAACACATGTGCTATTGAAACTATAATGAGAGTAACACCAAAAAAAGTTATACAAGCAGCAAGAAAACTCGGAATAACAACTCCTCTTACAAACAGTCTTTCTCTTGCCCTCGGTTCAAGCGATGTAACTCTGCAGGAAATGGTAGCGGCATACTCAACTTTTGCTTCAGGCGGAGTAAAAACCAGACCTTATGTTATAACAAAGATAACTGATAAAGACGGAAGAATTCTTGAACAAAACATCCCTCAACAGCAAGAAGTTCTTTCTCCTCAAACCTGTTATATAATGACAAATATGCTCAAATCCGTTGTTGAAAGAGGCAGCGGATGGTATGCTAAAAATCTCGGCAGACCTTGTGCCGGCAAGACAGGAACAACTAATGATTTTGGAGATGCATGGTTTATAGGATATACTCCGCAGCTTGTTGCCGGTGTATGGGTAGGTTATGATGACAGATCCATATCGCTCGGTGAAAAATCTACCGGCGGAAATATTGCATGCCCTATATGGACAAAATTTATGAAAGAAGCACTTGCAGGAAAACCTATAGTTGAATTTTCACAGCCTGAAAACATAGAATGGGCTTTGATAGATCCGCAGACAGGATTATTAGCATTAAGCAGAACTCCGGGCGTTTTTCTTGAAGCTTTTATAAAGGGAACTGCTCCTGACCAATATTATGATCAAACTATCCCTGATTCCGAAAGGGAAGACCTTACTATTGAAGAAGAAGGATTCTAAACTCCCATATATTTACAAAAAAAGAGCCGCTAATCAAAAAGATTAGCGGCTCTTTTTCTAATATGAACTGTCTATTTAAAATATTCGTAAAGCTTTTTAAAATCCAAATCGCCTTTTTTCATTCCTGCATATTTATCATATAAAGATTGTTTGGATTGTATAAGAGTTTCCGATTTTATACCGTACTCTAGAGCCATTGCGGCTTCAATATAGGCACACAGTTTATCGCACATTTCAGTAAGCGTTCCGTCAACGGCATTATAAGAATTATCATCATACCTTGAAGCATCATCTACAATCTTAACCTGTCCGTTCTCAATTATCTTATCGGAAAATTCATCACTGATAAAATACTGCATTTCTTTATGCCAGCTTTCCGGTATAAGAGGCAAGATCCTTTCGTCAACCTGTTTTTTCTCATAAATTTTAATTATATCCTCAAGCCCGCTTATTGAAGATTTTATAGGTCTTATAATATCTTTCGTCAAAATCTCAGGAAGATCGTGGAATAAAGAAGAATAAAAATTATTATACATTCTTTTTTCTGAAACTCCCATTTCAAGCGAGAAAATATATGAAAAAATAGCAACCGTAAGCATATGTCCTAAAACGGTGGTCTTTGGTATTCTGAAGGCCTGAGCCCATCTCTGCTGGAAACGCAGCTGACCGCATAAGTCAAGAAAACCATAATATTTTTTATTTATAGCCAATTTCCTGATACCGGAAAGATCATCAAAAGTCGCAATACTTTCATCGATTTCTCTTTTGGTAATATCTATTCCGTAAATCATTGCATTCCAAGGATATATTATTCCGAATTCCCATTTAGTGGACATACTGTGTGCTGAACTCAATATCCTTTTTTCATGTTTTGAATATTCGGGATTCGAAAAATATTCTGCAAAACGATCTTTTATTCCGCCTCTTAAAGAGAGCAGATCACTCTCAAGATTTTCAAGGACCCATTTATTAAGCTCTTTTTCTTTTTTAGACATTAACTCATGATAAACTTCAGGCTTTAGATCTGTAAGCATTATTCTTTGAAAAAACTCAAATATGCCGCCCTCAATAAGTTTTATCCAGTCAAAGGGTTTTCCGCCGTCCTCTTCTTCAAACTTTGCGACTATATAAGCAATTATCATTTTATGAGCCTGTTTGTCCAATTCAAAAAAATCAAATGGTCTTATATGATCATTCCATCTTAAAATATTTGCTGCTGAAAAAATCCTTAAAATAAGTTCTTTTGTTATCATTTATACTCCTATCATCATATTTAAAATTATGCTTACTATACTGAAAACCAATGCTCCCCAAAATGCATTCCAATAACTTTTTATTTCAAAACCTTTTACTATCTTTGATACCATATAAAACAGGAATCCGTTAATAAAGAATGTTAATATGCCGAGAGTAATAATATTTATAGGCAAAGTAAGTATAAGTATTATCGGTTCTATAAAAGCATTGACTATACCTATAAGCAAAGCACTTACAAGAAGACTTCCGGCTCCCTTAACTTCTATACCTTTAAAAAGTTTGGCCACTACAAGCAAAGCCAGAGAATTCACAATTATCATTATTAAGAATCCCATATTACTGCTCCCATATCCTATTTATTTATTCTATTACTGTTGCTTTCCATTCCTATAAACATATTCAAAAATATGCTTACTATACTGAAAACCAATGCTCCCCAAAATGCACTTGCAAAATTTTGAACATAAAACCCTTTTACAAGAACAGAAGCTAAATACATAAGAAAAGCATTTATCAACAAAGTAAAAAGCCCGAGAGTCAGTATATTTATAGGTAAAGTAAGTATAAGTATGACCGGCTTTATTATCGAATTAAGTATTGCTATCACTAAAGCAACAGCGATAAGAGTTCCCCACTGTGTAATGCTCGTTCCGGGAACAATATTTACAACTACAAGCAGTGCAAACATATTAAGGATAATCCTTACTATAATTCCCATTAATACATCCTCATTTTTTTAATTTATTCCAATTGAAATGAACAAATATCATTCCGAAATTCTTATTGTCTACTTCATATCTTGAATATTTCTGTCTTATATCTTTTCTGTTTAGAAAACGCAAAACTTTTTCTTTTAGCTGACCGGAACCTTTACCGGGGATAATCTCAATATAATCAAGTTTCTTTGCCCAGGCATCATTAATGATTTTATTAAGTTCAATATCTATTGCTTCGCCTTTATTAAAAATAGGATGAAGGTCAAGTTTTTGAAAAGACATTTATTTTCCTTAAGCGTGTATATATTTGTTTAAAAACAAAGTTAATACAAAATAAAGAAGAGCTGTAAAAAAGAAAATTGCCGCAAAATTAATTTTTAATATTTTGCTTTTATGCAAAAGAAGAAAAATCAAAGAATAAAAAGCTGAAAAAATTACAGTATTTATGAACAATGTTAATAACACAGCATCTCTCCTATTAAATCCTATTTTCAGGAAGTTTTGTAGTTATAGTTTCAATAAATATCATAGCTCCGTAAACTATCAAATATGCTCCTATAAAAGCAACGATAAAAGCCGCTCCAGAAATTGGAGATATTACAATGATCAAAGATAATATAAAAGCTAAAATACCTGTTATCAAAATAACCCACCACTTATCCACTCCGGCACTTTTCAATTGAATAGATATTATAATTCTGCTTATACCGCTGAAGAACATCCAGAATGCGAATATAAAAGGTAAAATTATAATAGTTGTAGGAACATTCAAAAGTATCAAAACGCCTATTATGATATCAAAAATTCCATGGAGCAAGACCCAGCCCGGGCTGACTAATTCTTCTTTTTCCATAAAAAAAGCCAAAAGCTCAAAAATACCCGTAAGTAAAAAGCCTGCACCTAAGAAAATTGCTAAACTCAGCAAAACTGTCATAGGCATAGCAACTGACAAAACACCTAATAGAAACATAATAATACCGCTTATGCATAAAAAAACTTTTGCGGCTTTCATTCCATTCTCCTTTAATATCTTTTACAATCTAATATTATACTAAAACATTGAAAGAAAAAAACAACAATGCTATAATCTAAAAACTTATCTATGTGCATGGAGAGGTGGCCGAGTTGGTTGAAGGCGGCAGTCTCGAAAACTGCTATACGAGTAATCGTATCGGGGGTTCGAATCCCCCTCTCTCCGCCAATTTTCACTTTTTGTGAAATCGTAAGAAACAGCCTCGGCGCAAAGCGCCTCGGCATGGTATTTTTCCGCAATTTTGAAGGAATTTTTGAAATCCAAAACCAAAGTGCGGTCGGCAATACGGAAGTTCGAACCAATCTTTTTGAGAAAATCCCGAATCCTTTCGGGATTTTTTTGTTGAGCGTATTTTTCGGCTTGGTTGGTGTCTTTTAGAAAGGCAATGGCAAGTTCGAACCGATTATTGCTCTTTCGCCCAAAAGCATGGATTTTTTCTTCCAAATTTTTTTTAGCGAGAATGAGCTTGTGCTTTTTAGCGGTATATTCCGATTGCGACAAATTGCCGTCCAGTTGTAAATCAAGCAAACGATCAAGTTTTGTTTCTATCTCCACAAGCTCATTTCTCGCTTTTTGGGCGAAAGAGCTTTCCGCTTGGGCAATCTTCATTTTTTCATTTTCAAAATAATTGATTGAAGCATTTGCCCAAGCGGAAGACAAAGAAACTTTTTTTATTTCCTCTCGGATTTGAGAAGTGATGGCGTCCTCTCTCGCATACCTTTGCGAACAAGGATTTTTCCGTTTGGTACATCGCAAATAGTTATGTCCTTTTTGCGTTTCGGTGGTAATAAAGCAACCACATTCTCCGCAACGGAAAAATCCTCTAAAAATGTATGGTTTCAATTTTGGCGATTTCGGTTTGCTCTTGTTCGCCATCACTTCTTGAACAGAATCAAAAAGTTTCTTTGTGATAATCGGTTCGTGCTTTCCGTCATAAATTTCGCCGTTGTATTCAATCATTCCGTAATAGATTTTATTTTTCAGCATATATTGATAATTTGAGACTGAAAGCATTTTGCCTTTCTTGCCAACCAAGCCCAAGGAATTGATAATCTTTCGGATTTGAACGAGGGGGTATTCGCCAGTGGAGTACATTTCAAAAGCCCGCTTGATGTATTTTGCCTTTTCTTTGTCCACAGCGATACAGCGGGCGTTTTTGTCGTTTATATAGCCGAGTGGAGCCCAAGTGGGCCATATTCCATTGCGCAATTTCTGGCGAATACCCCTCTTTATATTTTCCGAAAGATTATCCACATAATATTTTGATTGCCCAAAAGCAATAGACAACATAAATTTTCCCTGCGGTGTCGGATCAAACCAAAAAGTAGGAAATTTTAGCGTGGTTATTTTTCCAGTATCTACCAAGTAAATTATCCGTCCGCCGTCTATGGAATTGCGAGCCAATCTGTCAGGGTGCCACGCTAAAATTCCTTCGGCTTCATTTTTCTCTATGCTCGCCACCATATCGTTGAAAATTTCTCGCCCAGGTTCTTTGGCGGTTTTGCTTTCCACAAATTCACGGACGATATTCAGGTTTTCTTTTTTGGCGTATTCTCGCAACTCAAACATTTGCGCCTCAATACTCAAAACCTGCCTTTCGGGTTCGTCCGTGGATTTACGGGCATAGAGAAAAATCTTTTTGGTTTGTAAATTTATGTTATCCATATTGTTTTGAAATTAGTTTTTGGGCAATCAAAGAAAAATACGCTCAACCTTTCGCTGAAAGCGAAAGAAAAAAGATTGGTTCTGAAAACTTCGTTTTCTCTGTGCTTCCGCACAGGAACTTCCGCATTGCCGACCGCACTTTGGTTTTGGATTTCAAAAATGCCTTCAAAATAGCGGAAAAATACCATGCCGAGGCGCTTTGCGCCGAGGCAACATCTTTCAATTTCGCTGAATGTAAAACTTGGCGGTGTTTTTTGAACGAAGTTCGAACTTTTTTTGAGCAAA
>JBPOII010000005.1:0-80160 GCA_052034625.1 Elusimicrobiota bacterium
GTCGTTGTTGAACCTGAAGCAGCATATATCGTACCGCCTTCAGCATTATTTTTATTGTTAAGGAATATAACATTGCCTGCTTCATTCGTAATTACAAGTTCCCCTTCATTATAAAATATTCCGCCGGGGACTGACTCATTTGCATCTGAATAAGTCCCGGATGTTATAATAAGAGGCGGTCCCGGATATATCTCTTCTCTTGCAAAAGAAATATCAAAAGATAGAAACAATGCGGCAAAGACAATCAAGACTGCATAAAACTTTTTCATCTTTTTCTCCTTTTTGATTTTAAAATAGTAAATGCCGGTTTAAGAAACCGGCATTTAATCATTTATATGAAAGATTCAATGCTTAATATTGAAATTGCTGTCTTTTTATCTGTATTTATTTCTTTTTTATATATCATATTAAGGTTTTAAAAAAAATAATACCAAATCAAGAAAAATGTAAATTAGTTAATAGAGAAGAAAACAAGTTATATAGGCAATCACAAATTACTAATAAACAACAAAAGACTAAAATGGATTCCCGATTAAAACTCTTTGAAATGACATGATAAAGGGAAACGGCAAAACTACAATTACGAATGAAAATGCAGTGAATAGTTAATAATTAATAGTTTTCTCGTTTTCATTTTTAATATTAACAATATCTACAAGGAATTTATGTATTCTAAGCATTGCATAAGTATCTTGGGCACAGTATTTTAAAAGATTATTTTTAGTTTCTTCTATTTTTTTCTCATCATACTTACCCATTGCCATGAATGCAAATGCGGCAGCGGCATCTCCGCCCTCGCCTATTTCAAGTTCTTTATAACTCATATCAGGTATCATAATAGGAAGGATCTTCTTAATAGTTGATTTCCCTTGAAAACGTATATCATAATAATTTTTCCTTACTATGACTTCAAAATCGTCAATTCTTGAAATTAACATATTAAGTTTACACGACAGATCAGGAAAAAGAGCGGATAGATTTCCTATAGCTATCCTTTCAAAATTTGAATAAGTAATTATACTGCCGCTATCACCCAAATATTCTATAAGTTTTTCGGCTATCTCTCTTCTACAGTCTTTTCTATGGTCAGCAATATATTCAAAATGCTGCGTTATTTCTCCAAGTGTGTCACTTTTATCTATTGAAAACTGTGTGAGTATTTGAGTATGCGGAGCAATATCAGGATATAAAGGCATTATAGTGGTAATAGATTCAAAATCAAGATAATAATAAGGCTTTTCTATATTTTCAAGTTCAACTTTTAAGTTTTCTGATATATAAGTTTTATTATTAATAACACAGGCTTTCACTATTTTCTGCGCTTCGGTAAGTTCAAAATCATCAGGAACTTTATCAATAGTATCTGCACCTATAGAGATAAGCTCTTCTATTGAAGAGCCGGAAAGTCTGGGCAAGTCAAATATATGGTTTTTAACATTTTTCCCCATACATTGTTCAAAAACGGGACAATTTTTACAGCTGCGCTTAAGATATGGTTCCGGCATTGACTCTGACTCTAAATCTTCAAAAGCTTTTTGTGATATAGAATCATAATCATATTTTTTTAATAAAACTTTTTCCGTACACTCCAAAAAATTAAAAAGTTTCTCATTGCTCATTCCTAAACGATAATCATGCGACAAATGCATAAGCGTGGCTTTTTCAATTTCAATTCCCGATTTTGCAAGGACCATAGCGCTGAAAGCCATATCATTGGCATATTTGACTTTATACTTGCTTCCGGATTTAACCTCATATAAATGCCAGCCGCTATCTTCTTTTTTTAATATATCAACTCTTACGGAAAAGCCGCCTGATATGAAAGAGGCTTCAAGTATTGTTTTATTGTTTTCTTCTATGAGCTGTTTAGTGTGTTCAAAAGAAGTCATTATATCGGATTTTTGGGCATTTACTGCACCGGGAAAAAGCTGCCAGGACAATTTGTGTATATTTTTCCCTTCAATAATTAAAAGTTCATCGCTAAGTCCTTTATCCCTTGGCAACAAACCTCTTTTTGTCATCCATCCTAAAGTCGGACAGTCAATATAGTTAAGAAAAACTGTTTTGTTAATATATCCCATAATGACAGATATTATATCAATTTAGAGAAGCAAACGGCAATAAAGGCAATTACGAATTATTAAAGACGAATTACGAATCAACAACAAAAAAAACAACAATTTCTCTCTGTCTTGTCATTCCCGAGTGTCTTTGTCGGAATCAAAGTAAAGAAAAACAAAAGGATACCCCTCATCATCTTGCTTCGCAAGTTCTTCTCCCGCAAGAGGAGAAGAAAATGACAACAACAACACAAAGACAAAATGGATCCCCGATTACGAATCTCGGGGATGACAAAAAGCAAAGCTTTTTTGTTTTTCCCTCGCCCCTTGCGGGAGAGGGCAGTCGCAGACTGCGGGTGAGGGGTCAGCAGTTGTCATGTCGAGCCCTGCGGCTACGCACAGGGTAAACTCCGGCACTGGAAGTGCTGAGTCGAGACATCTGCCTTTATAGTAGTGAATAATTTTTATTTATTCTGTTGTCTTTGTCGTTAATGCCACCTTAGAGCACGGTCCATGAACGGAAAGATTTTTCAGACGGCTTAATTCCTGTATGTTTGAAGCCTTTGAAAAAGGCAAGTTTCAGGAATTGGCTGGAAAATCTTGTAGTGAATGTGCTTCAGCGGCAGTGCTTTTTGTACTTTTATCACGTCTGATAAAAGTACAAAGGGTTTAAGGGACAAAGTCCCTTGTAGTTTGCCTTGCAAACCATGCGGCGATTTGCTCACTTTCTAAAAGTGAGGCGGGGTTGGGCTGCAAGCCCAAAGAGAAAAGCTCTTATGCTGCACCTAATATATTTTTTATTGCCTGCATTGACTGCTTCAAATCACGTTTCTCTACTTTCAGATCAACTTCATGGTCTTTGATCATATTGAATATCATCGCAAAATATGCGGCAGAAACAATATCCCTATGTTCACCTGCAGGTGAAAAAGCATCTTTTTTAGAAAAATATTCAGGCAGACATAAATTATCTTCAAGATATAAACTTAAAGTTTCAATTGATTTCTCCCTTTGCGAATAAGGAACAAGCATAAGATAATAGTAAATATAATACGGATAAGCTTTTGCTGATTTTATGCCGCCGTATTCGCTAAAAAACTTTCTTTTGAAATTTTCCACTACTGTCTCTCTATATGAATCAAAATACTCTTTTTCAGCAAGTGCACTTAATGCAAAAAACATTATATAGTCAGGATCAATGTTTTTTACATAATCGGAAGAAAAATATTTTGTTTTTATATCCTCTTTTACTTTATCTATTAGAGAGTGCATATCAGAAGCATTTTCATTATTAGATATTTTATCGTTTATAGAAGAACCTACCAGCAATGCATTTAAGTATAAAGCCTCCGTTTCTGAGGAATCCCTTTTAATATGTTTGCAATGTTCCAAAATGTCATTTATATAAGGATTTATTTTATTTGAAAAGTCATTTCTTTCATCAAACTCTAAATCATTATAGAAAAGTGAAAACTGTTCGATAAGCCAAAGTAAAGAATTTATATTTTTACCATCATCGGATATATGTTTCCAATTTTTAAAATACCTATATAGTTTTGTCGCAAAAAGAGTTTTATTTTTTGATCCCAGATAAAGTCCGTATAATGATTTTATGTCTTTTTCTTGCGGTTTATAGCTAAAGAAATTATCTTTTATTACAAAAGAATCTGCAAGAGCTGAAACTTTTGCAAAAACAGAAGATGATTGGTTTTCATATTTGAGATTTATTATACCGTTCATGAAACCTATAAGCTGCATAATATAAAGTTTTTTATTTTCAGAAGAAATTGATGATTTACTCTTTAATTCAAGAGTCTCTATATAACGAATAATCGGTGAGTTTTTATCTAATTTTAAGTGTTTTTCAGCAATCGAATAAAGAGCACCGCTGTCCGAGAGATATGTAAGGAGGAGATCTCCGTCAGTCCCGCGGATTTTTATATAAGAATATAATGCATTAAAAATCAGTATGCCTTTAGCACTGACTTTATGTATGTTTTCTTCTTCTTCCGATATGATAAGTTTCTCAATTTCTTCTTTAACTTTTTTATTTTTTATAGAATCGCTCAAACCTTTTAAATAGTATTCAATAGGATTGGAATGAAGGAATTTATCAATATCTTTTTTTCCATGTTTTATGCTTTCAAGTTTAATACCGGCATCTTTTGAAAAAGACAGCGGTAAATTTATATGTTCAAACTCACATTCTTTTATCACATCCAGCACTTCTTCTATCGGTGTAGATTCTTCAATTGAAGTTTTATATATGATGTTTTTAGCATTTGTCGATGTGAGCATAAAAACATTCTCTTTGTCTGGATATTTTTTTACATCATCATCCTCAAAAATTAATATCATTTTTTTGTCTAAACCGCTTTGAAACTTTTTTTGCAGATAAAGCGACACTTTTTCTTTTCCTTTATAAGAATCTATATTTGAAATCAGAAATCCATCTGCTAAAAAATTATTTTTCAAAAAGTTGAGTTTTTCATCAAATGGAAAGCTTTCAGGATTTATATTATATTGCGGCAACAAAACATTTTCCCCATCATTATAACTTTCGAAATAATCACCTTTCACTTCCGTACTTCCTGAAAGTGTCATTAAATTTGTTTTTATTATCAATTTTATTCCTTTACTTCTAAGTTTTTGTGAAGCTTGTTTAAACTGATTAAAAACTATATATTCCATGTATTTAAGCTGCTCGTAAGCTGTATCCCACTTTTGAGGATCAGAAGATTTTATTTCATTTATTTCATTTTCACTTATAATTTTCTTCCCGCTTAGAATTGAAGCTGTAAAATATTCAAAATCTTTCTCGGCATCAATCATAAACTTTTCTTTTTTAAATTCTTCAAAAAGTTTAAGTTCGCGAGGTTTTGTTTTAATATGTGACAATAATATTCCGGCAGCATAAAACCTTGATGGAATTATATTCCATGTCCTTGTATCAGCTTTATCATTGAGTATAAGTCTTAAGAAACTATCATCTTTATATTCTATTCTGTCCATTTCAGCTTTCAGATCAGCAAGCATCGGATTAAGAATATTGCCTATTGAAGATCCTTTTTCTGTTTCTGCATAGAGATTTGAAATGATCACAGAATTTATTATACGAGGATCAAGGTTTTTTTGAAGGATTGAAATATCGGATACTGTATCTATAGTCAAAGACGGAATTATCCTTTGAATGGTATTAACCTGTGAGTCTTCTTCTATAAAATCTTCATGTTTAAAAGAAAGGAGTTCTATGACATCGGACAAATCACTTATATATTTCACAGGGTTGGAATAAAATAAATTTTTATCTATTCTTTTAAGTTTATAATCTTCACTATCAATATCCGCTGTTATGCTTCCTGTAAAATTAACCATAAAAGCTGCATTTGCATATATAGCACTAAGAAGTCCGGTATCTATAAGTTCTTCTTGAAAAACTTTAAGTTGCCGGCTTTCATATGAAAAACCAAAAGAGCTTTTTTCTTCAGTATCAATCATTATTTTATCATCGCTTATTTCTTTGTTTACATAAACGGCTCCAAAATTAATATTCTTTAATACTTCATCGTTAAAGAATTCGTCCTCTATGATCTGCGGATGTGTAAAAACTCCAGCTCCATCGATTGATATAATCGATAAAAGATTGTCAGAGAGTGCATTCTTCAATATCTCTCCTGTTTTTCCAAGATCTTCCCTTTCATAATACGCTTCTTTTAATAATGAAAGTGTCGCTCTTGCAAAGAAAACTCTTTTTCTTACAGCATCAATCCCTTTTTCATATTCACCAGAGAGAATGCTTTTTATTATTCCGTGTTCTTTGTCACTTAAAGTACCGCTGTATAATGGCATAAACTTTAAAATATAAGATTTACCTTTCGATTCCTTTATCATAACTTTTGCAGAAATAACAGTATCCTCAATCGGAACATCTATTATAACAGACTCGTCTCCAAAACTTTCATCATCATTTTCCAAAACCATGCTTATTGAATTCATTCCCGCTTCAGCAGCAGATTTTATATGTTCCATATTGTCAGTACTTAGAGTATCCATCATGAATAATAATGTTTTTTTCTTCTCAGCAGCTTTTAAAGTAATTTGATTTGAAAGATTTGTGGAGACAGTTAATGGGTTTGCAGCATAATTTACCGTTTCAATCGCTTTGAGTGCCGTTTTAGACGGAAGAGGTTTTTCAGAAGATGCAACTTTCTTCTCATATATACGCTCTATGAAATATTTTATTGAATTATAATATTCATCGCCTATGCTGGCTTTTGTTAACATAGATTCAGGCGGCATAACCATATTTACTTTTAAAGAATGTTTATCCTTATTAAAAAAATCTTTATGTATCTCGAACATTTTTGAAAAAAACTTATTATAATCACTCCTTATTTCCATGTCATCTATTCCCGACATCATCTTTGCCAGATAAACATCAATTGACTCCCCGTTATTGAGCATAGTATAGGGGATCATAATATGATTCATAAAATCTATTTTAAATTTTTTGCCATCATAATTTTCTATAAAGTTTTTTAAGGCAATTATATATGATGAGAACTCTTCCATCTTTCTATCATCCATAGAGATCGATAAAAGTCCTGAAAAAGTTGAAACCTGATCACTGTGTTCACCTTTTTGTTGCAATATATTCTCTAAAGTGTCTTTCAAAATAATATTGTGGACTTTTTCAAGATCTAAGGTTTTATATACTTTATTTAAAAGACTTTGTCCGGGTCTTTCTTCACCTATTTTCCCGGCAATAAATACCGGCAGGTTCTGAGAACGGATTTGATCATAATCCGAATCGGCACTTAAAAGAGTAATATCACCTGTTTGCTTTAATGCTCCAAAATAAAGATAAGAAGGGTCAGCAATTATTATATTGCCTTTTTTAGAAGAATTTTGAATCAGACTTACAGCATTTAATAATGAGAGTTCAAGCGGTGTTGTAGGCTCATTATTAATTTTAAAATCTATACTGTCGGTAATATCTTTATAGTTTAGTCCGTCAATATTCAAAACGACTGCTTCTGTTTCAGAAAGTCCTTTTTCGACAAGATCAGGATATTTAAGTGCATATTCTTCAGAATTCATATAATAAAACACATCCATAAGAGCATTTCCGTCTCCATGGTTTCTATTTATTATAAACTCTATCTTTGTGTTTTTTAAGTTTCCGTTTTGCATTATTCGTTCCATCAATTTTTTTATATCATTAATTCCTTCATTGTCTGAATTGACAGAAACAAAAACTATATCAGGAACCGGGCCTGAAGCACTTTGCGTGATTTCTAATATTCTGTTTTCAATTATATCGCTTCTAAATGGTTTAAACAGTTCAAGTTTTTCGCCTTTTTTTAATTTTCTTTTGATTATATTTTTATGTATTTTGGTATGGAGAAGTCCATAAACGATAGGGATCCAGTGCATAGAAAACAAAATCCCTAATCCTGAAATAAAAGCTACTAAAAATTGAAACGGATCTGTATATGCTCCGCTTACTATAACTTTCCTGACAAAAAACAATAGTGGGAATGTTCTCGTAAGCATTTTTCTTATTTTCCAGAATTCATTTATACCGATATAATGTTTTTTTGGATTCCTTTTGGAATCAAAATATTTTTTTGAAAACTCCATTATTTTATATTCATCGTATAAACCAGGAATCAAAAAATTCCCTGACTTTATCAAATTTGACAAAGAACCAAAAAAACCTTTTTCCGAAGCATAAATACCGAAGTTTATTCCAAGAATAGTTCTTACAAGAGGCATTATTTTGAAGGTTTCAAGAAAATATAATGGAGCACCTTCAGATATCCTGTATCCATTAAGAATATCAGCATTTAAAGCATAGCTTAACATTTTGTAATATGATTGAGCATATTCTCCGGCTTCTTCAAAACTTCTTATCTCTAATTCAGCTTTATTTGTTTCTATTTCTGGCATTGTGTTTATTTTATCTATTGTGGCATTGTATAGAAGCATAAAATCTTGTAATATAGTTATTACTCTTTCCTTGTTTTCTGAACTAAATGAACTTTCCGAAAAGACAGTTGTTTTTATTATTTGTAAAGCATACTTCCTTATTATTTCAATTTTATTAATATCCATATCACCGGACTTTAAAACACTCTCCCACTTTTTTAAATATTCTTGTGATGATTCAACAATGTTTTGTTTAGCAAGCGTGTGTTGTTGTGTAGTTTTGGTGTAAATTTTTGCTGGGAGAAAAGAATTTAGCGTATCAAGACCGGTTTTTAATGAAGCTTCTGGCAGTTTATTTGAAATGTCGTTAATACCGCTGTTTATATTATAAAATATTTTTTTATCTCTTGTTTTCTTATATCTTTTAATTAGAGCTATTATTTTCTTTGTTTCATTTTTTAAGCCTTTATTTTCATCTGTAATTTTTCTTAATTCCGTCATAATTGCATCAAGTAAATTATCTTCATCTGACATATAGTAAAGATTATTAAAATATTCTTTATTTTCGCGAGAAAGTCTCTTTAAATTCTGCTTGTAAAAAGAATTGCGTTTTCCAAGAAAGATCATAGTTCTGTGTAAAAATATAGATAAACCAAGCCCTGTAAAAAAAGAAAATAGAACCGCACCTATCACATTTGACTGGGCTAGAAGAGTCCAGTTGCCTTGCACATTGAAATAAGCAACAGCAAATGAAGATATGACTGACTGTACTGCCATAAAAATAGAAAGTATCCTTTGTATCGCTTTTCTGTCAGTCCATCTTTTTTCAATACCTAAGTATGTTTTTTCGGAAGGATTTGCCTTTTCGTCTATAAACTCATTTACTCCGTTTAAAAGAGTATCATAATCATACATTGAAGAACTTATATTATTTCCCAGAATATAAAGCTTGTAAGCCTGCTTTCTAAGTTTATTTTTTTCTTTGTGGAAGTTTGCATGCATACCAAAAATTCTTCTGTTGAAAGGCATTATTTTAAGTCTTTCGAATATAGAGGATTTTGGAAATATATAACCGCCTAAAATTGAAATATTTTCAAATGAATCTATTGTATTTAAATATTCAAGCGAATAATACTCAAGGGCTATATAAAGTTTTTTAATGTTATCAAGTTCTTGTTTTAGAGATTGCGGGATATTCTCATTCTCGTTTAAATATTTATTTATACGGGATATATTCTCTGAGCTTTTTTGAACTATACTTTTATATATTTTGGACATATTAACTCTTTCTTTATCATAACGAACTCTTTCAAGCCTTGTATCCAATACTTGTTGAAAAAGTTCGTTATATTCATCTTTTAACGAACTGCTGAGTTCATTATCAATTGCAGTAATCGGGATAGAAGGTAAATTCCGCTCCTTTTCAGAAACTTGTGAATGCTCAGCAAAATAATCAGCCATCTCATAACTTTTCAGATTTGCCATATAGAGAGAATGAGGCTGTTTGTGGGTTTTTATAGAAATTATTTTTATTATTTCATTTAAATCTTTATTCAAATAAGAATCAAAAAAAGAAGAGTACTCCTCATAAAAATCACCGAGCTCTTTATCTATTCCTATCTTTGCAAAATAGGATAAGGAATCTTCTTGATTTTTCATTCTTACCAAAGGTATCAGAATATGCTTTATGAAATTAATTTCCGGAGGCCGTTCTTCGATAGTTTTATTTTTATATATATGTTTATAAAGTTCTGATATCTGATTCCAAAAACCTGAATAAGCATCTTCTTCTTCAAAATTAAAAAGTATATTGCCTGTTGTTGTCTCAAACTGTTTTAACTTCTTATTCTCTATATTATATGTCTTATCAAGTATTCCTTTTTTTTCAAGTTTACTGCTTATCTTTTCAATATTAAAATCATAATATATTTTTTGGGGAGTCCTATGCCATAAATTTTCCTTGCTTATTATCCATGGACTGCCGTCTTCAACAATATCATCATAACTTTTCATAGATGATATTATTGTTATATCCCCTTCAGGTTTCATTGTACCTATATATGGATTTTCAGGATCCATTAGAGCCAGACCGCCTTTATCTCCGAAACTCTGGCATGCTCTAACACCATTTAATATGCTTAGTTCAAAAGAAGTAATTTTATTTCCATTAAAATAAAAAGGAAGTTCTTTCATCACTTTGGACTTTTCAATACCGTCTATATTGACTGCACATATTTTTAGTTCTGACCATTTTTTATTTTTAATGTTTTTAAATCTTATCCGTTTCTTTAAAGAATCTATATATTCCGCTATTGCTATGAAAGATGCTCCTGTTCCGCTGTCTGATGTATGGATAAATTTAAAATTGACTTTTTCAAGAGGAGGCATATTACGCTTCATCTTTCTGACAATATTCTTATAATATTTTACTTCCTCTTCATCGTTTACACATACCACTACAATATCCGGCATTTGACCGTTTAATGAATCTATAGTCTTTAGATATTCATCTAATACTACGGACTCTCTTGTTCTATCCTGGTAAATTTCATCAGGCATATTTCGGTTCAATATTTTTGAAGGTATAGACTTAACAAAACCAAAAAATTTCTTAAAGATATTTTGATTTTGCGTTTCAGAAATGTCTTTGATTATAAGATTATTTTTTCTTTCTCTTTTTATTTTTAAAGGCAGGCCTTTTTGTGAAAACCAATTATTAACCGATTTGATAGTCCGTCTTGAATATATATTTTCAAATCCAGACCAATATTCTACTAAATTGTTTATTTCATTATTACTGATAGTGCTTAAAAGAGGAGGTGCCAAAGAAGATGAAAGAGAAGATGCAGCCAGGCTTATGGCATTTTTATAAAAACCATTCTCGTGATCATCTATAGTCGGCATTAAAGTTATATGCGACATATCTTTTTCGATCAGTTTAGCAACATCTCCGTGGAAACCTCCAATTACAGCAACATTTATACTCTTGTATTCTTTGCCATTAAAAGAAACTGTTTCATCTGAGCGATGATGATTTATAATGTTTAATATATTTTTATAAAAGATCTCATTGCGTTTAAGATTATTTTCATAATATTTAATTATACTATCGTCTAAAAGTATTTTTGAAAGTTTTAAATACTCTTGTTTATTTAAAAGTCTGTAAGATGTTTCCAAAATCGCATCTTTATTTTTTTGTATATAAATAAACTCTTTTTCTGAAATATCCAGTTTTACATATTTGCTCAAAAGATCTGCATAAAAATACATCTGAATATTTTCTTTATCATATGGCGATTCTGCCGTATTTATTAAATTATTTCTAAAAAGTTCAATCTGAGAAAGGAGTTTGTTCAGATCCAGAGAATGTTTCAATTCCTGAGCATAAAGAAATTCAGACAAAGCGGTATTTACAAAAAACACATTTATAAATCGTTTTTTCAAAAATTCATAGAAATGTCTAAAGAGTTCATCAGTATTTCCTTCAGAATAATTTCCGATTATATTTATATATTCACTATAGGGAATATTATTTTTAATAAATCTTTCAAGTTGATTAAACTCTTTCTCAATATTCTTATCTTTAAGTTTTTTTTCTAAATATATTATTTTTAAATATTTATTTATTTCATCATATTTTCTAAGTTCAGCAGAAAAATCCTTATTATCTCTATATATTTTTAATATATTCTCTTTCAAACCGCTGTCTAAATCCGAAACTTGCAAAATTTTATCAATAATATTTTTTATCTCAGGTTTTGAGTTGAAATATATTGATTCTTTGATAGATGTTAAAAAGTTATCCTCATCATTTTTTGCATAATTTTTCGCAGCGATTTGAATGTTTTCCACATACTTATCCCACTGCTCTATCCCATACATTTTATTGAAATTATTATTTATGCCGAATACTTCAGCACCGCTTATAAGTCCGGATGACAACATGATATCTATAATCTTTCTTTTATTTTTTCCTTCAATATCATAGGTAGTATTTAGAAGTTTAATTTCCCCATAAGGAGCACCTTCAACAAACACTTTTGACAATGAGTTGAAAGCATTAAGTTTATTGAGAAAAGTATAAATAGATTTTTGAACACCGGGATTTGAGTGGAGATCATTGATTATAATCAAGAGATGGCTGTCTGATTTATAAGATGAATCAACTGTTTTAAAACCATTAAAAATACTACCCTCGACATTAATGTCTTTATCGTTAAAAATCCCTATCGAAGAATAAGACAATTCTGTCAAAGTGGTAATAAAAAGACATAAAGAAACCAAAACTGCCGTAAATTTCTTTAAATTGAACATCTTAGTAAACACCTCTTTTTTTATAATATTGTAAAAAAGATTTATTAAGAGGTTATAAATAATTTGTTAGAAATAAGTTAAGATTTTTTACCGCAGAGATTGTCTGGCAGATTCAAGGTTTTCAAGAACTGAATAAGGCACCTTTACAGTACCCATTATAGGCGGTTCTTCTTTGTATGGACCGTGGCAGTCCGAGCCGCCGGTAGCTATAAGCTCAAATTCTTGAGCGAGATTCAAGAATTTCTTTACCATATTTTCAGGATGTTTTATATGCCAAGCTTCAATGCCCATAAGTCCGTCATTAATAAGATTTCTTATCATATTTTTATCGCTATAATGAACATAATAAGGATGTGCCATAACCGGAATTCCGCCCATTTTTCTTACAAGTTTAACAGCTTCTGAAGCGGATATAGCATACTTAGGAACATAAGCCGGTCTATTTGGAGAAAGATAGCGCTGAAAAGCTTCAGATATGTTTCCGACATGACCTTCTTCGATAAGAGCTTTTGCAAAATGAAGCCTGCCTATAGCTTTATTCCCTATATTCTCCATAAAACTATTATCTTTTAGAACTATCCCGCTTTTTTTAAGTTTATCAAAAATCTTATGAGCACGTTCCAAACGCTTCTTTTTAAAAATATTTAAAGTGTTTTGCAATTCTTCTGATTTATAGTCAATATGGTATCCCAAAATATGCATTTCAGCTTTTGCACTATCACCTATCTCTGAAGATAGTTCTATTCCCGGTATTATTTCAAGCCCGGTAGATGAAGCAGCTCTTATCGCTTCATCAATACCGTCTACACTGTCATGATCGGTAATGCTTATTGCGGCAAGTTTCATTTTGACAGCATATTCTACTGCTTCAGACGGAGTGAATGCCCCGTCTGAGCAGTTTGTATGTATATGAAGGTCAATATAAAAGTCATTTTCCGACATTAAAGCAGCTCCGATGAAAGAGCTGCAAGACTGCTTCTTTCGCTCTTGGAGAATGTTACATGACCAAACAATTCCTGACCTTTAAATCTTTCAACAAGATAAGTTAGTCCGTTTGATGAAGCGTCAAGATACGGATTGTCTATTTGGTACGGATCTCCTGTCAGTACTATCTTTGTACCGTTGCCGGCTCTAGAAATGATCGTTTTAACTTCATGAGGGGTAAGATTTTGTGCATCGTCAATAATAATATATTGTTGCGGCAGAGAACGTCCTCTTATATAAGTCAATGAATCAACCTCTATCTGTCCGGAACTAAACAAATAATCAATCTTTTCTTCTGTTTTCGCATCAGGATGTCCTTTGTCCATAAGAAACTCAAGATTATCATTTATCGCACCCATCCAAGCACCTAGCTTTTCTTCTTTTGTTCCCGGAAGAAAACCTATATCTCTGCCCATAGGAATAATAGGTCTTGCTATATAAAGTTTTCTGAAAGCACGTTCTTCAACGGTTTTCTGCAGTCCGCATGCAAGAGCCAGAAGGGTTTTTCCTGCACCCGGAAGACCTATAAGCGTTACGAGATCTATGTCATTACAAAGCAATAGTTCAATTGCGAATTTTTGTTCAGTATTTAAAGGTTTTAAACCCCATGGATTAGAGTTTTGGTGAAAAATAGGCATCAATGCCTTTTCTTTTTTTGAATATTTTGCCAATGCACTTTTTGAAGAGCCAGCCTCGTCTTTCAAAGTTACAAATTCATTAGCGTATAACTCTTCTTTTATAGCAAGTTTTCCGTTTTTATAGAATTGATCTATTTTAGATGAGGATATTCTCATCTCTCTCCAGCCTGAATAAAGCTCATCTATCTTTACTTTTGATTTTTCATAGTCTTGGGTTGGAATGTCCAAAACTTCGGCTTTTATCCTGAGATTCACATCTTTTGTTATAAAAATTACCCTTTCGCCTTTTTGCTTAATACTTAATGCTGTAAACAAGATCTGATTGTCGGCTTTCTGTTCTGAAAAACCTTTCGGCAAGTCAATATCGCCCTTATTCATTTCGATTTTTATAATACCGCCGGATTTTAGTTTCACTCCATCTGAAAGCTTTCCGACCATTCTTAACTCGTCCAGACTTCTTGCTATAAGCCTGGCGCTTCTGCCCCTTTCATCATTCAATTTTTTAAAAGTATCAAGTTCTTCAATAACAGTCATTGGAATAACAACTTTATTGTCAGTAAAAGAAAAAATTGCTTCTGGATCGTGAAGAAGCACATTAGTGTCAAGAACGAAAGTTTTCATAGTGTCTCCTTTTATTTTGTTTTTCTTTTAGATATTATAAAATAATTCTTATTAAAAAACAATTGATTTTACAGTGCTTTTATGTTTTATCTCTGTCTGCGGAATGCAAAACATCATTTATTGCCGAAGACCTAATAGATTTTTTAGACATAATTATAAAGACCCGCCAAAAAGCGGGTCTTTAAAATATCAACTTATATATAATATTTTGAACAAAACCTAATTTATTAATATGTTGAAAGGTACTCGTCAACTTCCCATTTGTGAACTTGTGTGATATAAGAGAACCATTCTTCGCTTTTAGCTTCAAGAAAACGGTCGGATATATGATCTCCTAAAACCTTGCGCATAAATTCGCTGTTTTTAAACTCAAAAATCGCCTGTTCAAGGTCTCCTGGAAGATCTTCAACACCAGCCTTTGTTCTGTCAACCTTGCTCATTTTGAATACATTCTGGTCAATTGGTACCGGAGGTTTAGTTTTTTTCTTTATTCCATCAAGTCCCGCGGCAAGACAGGAAGCCAAAACCAAATATGGATTTGAAGCCGGATCCGGACTGCGTAATTCTACTCTGGTGCTGTTTCCTCTGGAAGCCGGTATCCTTATAAGAGGACTTCTGTTCTTACATGACCAAGCTATATAAATCGGTGCTTCATAACCTGGAACCAGCCTTTTATATGAATTTACAAGCGGATTTGTTATTACCGTCATAGCTTTCATATGCTCCATCAGTCCGCCAATAAAATTGTAAGCTATGCCTGAAAGCTGTAATACATCCTTTTCATCGTAAAAAGCGTTTACGCCATCTTTAAATAATGACATATTCGTATGCATTCCCGAACCGGCTATGCCTGCTATCGGTTTAGGCATAAATGTCGCATGTAAACCGTGTTTTTGTGCTATTGCTTTGACAACCATCTTGAAAGTATTAATATTGTCTGCCGCTTTTAAAGCTTCAGAATATTTAAAATCTATTTCATGCTGTCCTCTAGCGACTTCGTGATGAGAAGCTTCAATTTCAAACCCCATAGCTTCAAGGGTAAGACATATATCCCTTCTGGCATTTTCGCCGTGGTCAAGAGGTCCAAGGTCAAAATATCCTGCATTATCGTGAGCTACAGTGGTCGGATTGCCTTTTTCATCATTCATGAAAAGAAAAAATTCACATTCGGGGCCTACATTAAATGTATATCCCATATCAGATGCTTCTTTTATTACTTTTTTAAGTGCATATCTTGGGCATCCTTCAAAAGGTTTCCCTTCATAGGTATATACATCGCATATCAGCCTTGCGACTTTTCCATCCTGAGGTCTCCACGGAAATATTACAAATGTGTCAAGATCTGGATGTAAATACATATCACTTTCTTCAATTCTTACAAAACCTTCAATTGAGGAACCATCGAACATACATTTATTATCTAACGCTTTCTCAAGCTGGCTTGCGGTAATGGCAACATTTTTAAGAGTGCCCAAAATATCCGTAAACTGAAGCCTTATGAACTTTACTCCATTGTCTTTTACTAATTGAACAATCTCTTCTTTTGTGTACATTTATTATTGCCTCCGCCTTCAATACCTTTTATAAAAAGCGTCCTTAAAAGTTATAACTTTTTTTGGACGCCGCTGCTACTTGCTTTTATCATAGGTGCCAAGTTTATTAATGCTTTTCTTAAATTTTATTTAGTTTATATCTTTTTTTTAAAAAAATCAATTAAATATATAACAAAAAAGCCCGCTAAAACAACGGGCTTTTTCGTATCTTTAAAATATTAATATGCACTAAATTATGCGGCAGAAAGTATTGACTGTATTGTTTCAGAAGGATTAGAGTATCTTTCCGTCGCATCTTCAAACCTGTCTGTATCTGCAACAGGAAGCGGAATCTGTTCCATAATAATCCTTGATCCCCATGTCTTTGAAATAGCCTCCGCAACATCTTCAGAAAGCATTGTGATATTCATCAGTACATTATCTTCATCTTTATTAACTCTGTCTTTAAGGAACACTACTTTTTCAAGCCACCTTGAATTGACTTCCTTTGAAAAGAGTTCAGTTGAATCCGTATGAATAAAAAGTTTTTTGTCAGGATGTTTTCTTGAAAACTCTTTAAGAGCAGCTATAAGAAGAACTTTTTTACTCTGATTATAAAAAGCATTTTGGAACTGTTTTTCAAGGTCAGAATCCATCACTATTTGAAGAAGATGTACACCCGTAGGCGTAACCGATTCATATACGGACACTTCTACCGGCTCGGTAAGACCTTTTATGCCAAGAATAAACTTATCAGGGTTTATTTTACCATGGAATAGATCTTCATTAGTCACAATCTCAATATTATAAGTTTCAGCTTCATACCCGGCTAGGGACTCAAGTTTTGAACGTTCACTAAGCATAGCTCCTTTCCCTTCGGAAAGATTAATAAATATAGAGTTGTCTATCCTGTAAATCTGTCTTTCAAGAAGTTTTTCTCTGGCATATTTTACCATCTGTTCCATAAACAAAGAAGGTTTTACAAGTTCTTTCTGTATATACTTTTTCTCACCTTTTTTTGGCCCCTCAAAACCCGCCCTTAATATTCCTAAAATAGAGCTTATCACTTTATAACTGCCTCTGCTTCCATATTTTGGAGACATATCATCGTCAATATTTACAATTATGGGCAAATTGTCAGGATCAAATATAACTTCTCCTATGCCTGCCTCTTCAAGTTTGCTTAAAGTATTATGTCCCGCATATATCACAGGTACTCCGAGTTTCTGAGCTATTATACTAAAAGCGATTTTCAAGGCTTCCTCATCACTGACATTTGGATTTTTCCTTTTTCCTAAATTTATAACATCTTGTGAAATTTCCTGAGGTTTAATTGCGACTGTATTGTCAGCATAAATTGAATTGATCAATGTAAAAGCTTCTAAAATTTCAGAAAGAGGGGCATTATAATCATACAGTTTTACATCTACTGACATTTTATATAAGCCTTCAAGTATTGAAGGTCCTGAATAATATTCTCCTTTATAGTACAGACCTTTCACTCTCTTGCCTGTAACCTCATCATGAGTATGCATTTTCCCATTTTTATCTACATATCCTATCGCTACATCACCATCTTCATCAATAGGTAAAATAGCATGCATATGGAGTCCTCCGTAAGAGTCAATAGTAAACAGGTTAAAGTTATTTTTATAAAACTCCATAAGTTCCACTATAAAGCTGTCTTCAAAATAATTTGAATAGGTTATGATCTGATTTCTTGCGTATTCTGCTTCTTTTTTTGCTGCTGCAGCGGCTCTCTGAGCTGCTCTGGCAGCTTCTTTTGCATCTCTTAAAATTCTTGATCTTACCTTCTGTTCTGATGTCATCAATTTTGATGCTTCAGACTGTAAACGTCGGGCTTCCTTATCTTTTTCATTGGCAATCTCTTCTTTCTTTCTGGCAATCTCTTCAAGCTCGGCTTTGCGTGCTCCAAGAAGCCCTTTGACCATATCACCCCAACCGGAGTGAAACACCCAGTCAAAGGCATACCATTCAGTACTTTCAAAATTTCTATACATTATAGAATCAACAACAAGCCACGCCCAGTTTCCATTTTCCATTTCAGATTCAATTTTACTTTTTATTGAAGAAATAATTGTTGTCAGCATTTCGTCCATTTCTTTCCAATAAGCTTCATGTTCAGGGTATTTTTGCCTTAAAATTTCCATTTCGTTATGCTTATCTATCCACCAATTGAGCGACATTTTATTTACAGCACCAAGACCTTTAAAGACAATTGTCTGGACATTATGTCCCAACATTGCTCTCCACCATTCGTAGAGAGCCTCATCTTCAACGATAACTTTATTTTGTGCCGTATAAGAATTAGGATAATTTAAAATATCTATTCCGGTTTCCATATCAAGTTTGTCAATACCGTACATTTCCTGGAAAAGAGCGGCCGCTCTCATCTTTTCCGCATTCCAGATCTTTTCTTGTTCATTATCTGAATAGGCAACATATTCTTCAAATTTTTTTGCCCAGAATCCTTTTGTTTTGATGCCGGCAACTTCATAGTTTTTCATAATAGCTTCTCTTTCTCTGTTTGAAACTGCCGCATCAAGATATTGCTGTCTTACAGCAAGCATATCGGCCTCGGCTTTATGTTCAAGACGCAGCATAGAACTGACATTAATTACTCTTTCTGTTCCGCCAAGATTCAGTCTGACTTCATAATCATCGTCTATACCTTTATAATTATCATAGAAAGGAAGATGCACGCCTAAAATATTCATCTGGGCATTATTATCATGATTTCCAATTATATATCTCGTCTTTTCAGACTCCATAAGAGCACGTATTAATTCAATAACCCTAAGAGGTCCAGGACCTCTGTCAATAAGGTCTCCAAGAATAAAAAGATTATCTATATCCGAATCATCAAGGGCTTTTTTTAACGTTTCCGGCGTCAATTTTTCACTTTGGTCTATATTGAGCATATCTTTCAATAAGAATTCAAATCTTCTATCAGCACCGTGTATGTCACTCATTACAACAAACTTCGGAAGTCTTACAGTTCCGCCGGTCGCCGCACTTTTTATAATATTGGCCATATCTCTATACTCAAATGTCGGAATAGGAGATATCTTTTCTTCTTTTGTTCTATCATCCAATTCATTTATCGCATCAGGATCTTTTTCAACTTTTTTCAGTGCATCAACTATCTCCTGTATAACATCTAGCATCCTTTCTATATCTGAATCGGAATAAAATGTGGTAAGTGTATCAGTTTTAATACGGTTTACCATCTTTATTCTTTCCGTATTGTCAAGAAGGACACGCCTAAGCTCTTCCAACGCCGTATTGCGCGCAGTTTCCACAAGGCGTTTTGCACCGTTAGATGCATAGAAAGGAGCTGATTTTCTGTAAAAACCCTGTCTTACATGGTCATTTATGGCATCACCTTTTATATAATCATTTTCCAATATAAGTTTTACTCTTTCTTTGAGAGTCAGGTCTTCTTTAAAATTAAACTCATTTTGGACAAACTTAAGTTCTATTATTCTCTGCAGGTCAAAAATAGCTGAAAAACCGTCAGCATCGTGAATGAGCTGCACTTCAAGGTTATCTATGTGAGCCTGTGTAGGTTTATTCGGTTTAATTTTTTTATGTCCGAAGCAGATCATCTTCACTTTAGCAACATCAATCTTAACGGAATTTTCTGTTTTCTCTCTTTCCGGAATAACTTCTCCGCTTTCAGGGTTTATGTAAACTATATGATTAAAACCTTTTTCCGGGTCAAGTTCATACCCTTCCATTCCTTCGGTAACATTAGAAAATATTGAATCTATCATATATGTCGAGTTTTTTTCATGAGAAGGTCTTGCTAAAATATTTGAAATATCGTGCATCATTGCGGCATAAGCTACGGCAGACAGATCAAAAGTCCCGTCTTTAAGACCTTCAAGCATATCTGTATCGTATTCCATTATCCTGATGGCCTGAACGAGAACTTCAATTGAATGAAGTAAAGCATGATTGTGTACAACAGTTTTGTCCGAATAATACCTTCTGAAATGATGTTCAGGAAGAGCATTATAAAGAAGCCTGATACCTGAGTAGCAACTTGCTTTAAGTTTGTTGGAAAGAGCATTAATTTCATCTTCTGAAAAATCTTTTCTGGCAAGCATCTCTCTGAAATTATCAAGCATAACATTAAAATTATAATCTACAATATCTCTTCTTTCTTGGTCTATTATGCCGCTTTTATTAAAGATATTATCCTTTCCTTGGTCATTTTGCATATAAACATCAAAAGAAGGTTTATTTGCTCTTTCCTCCGCGGAAGGTCTTATATTTGAGAAGAAGTATTTTTGGTTTGCAGCCATAATTTCCTGATGTTTTTCCGAAGCGTTTTTCAAATCCTCCAATTCATTCTTCAGTTCAATAAGTTCTTCTTCATAGTTGCTTTTAAGTCTTGAAACATACTGAATCTCCCTTTCATGTCTTTTTATGGATTCTGGGTTTGTGATAAGATAAAGATTGTTTACAAGATCTCTGTGATAAGCACTCAATCTTTCAATTTCTTTTTCATGTTGGGCGATATTATAGTTCACTTCCTCAATAGCAATTGGATATTTATCAGTGTTCAAATATGTTGTAATAATATGCATGAGATCCGCTCTCTTCATATCTTTTCTGTTAACAAGTTCAGTAATGGCTTCTATCCCTATCGCATATTTACTTATCTTTCTCAAAAATTTATTATCGCTCTTTTTCCCGGAAGTATCTAATACCATTGAGAGTTTTTTTGAAACATCTTTCTTAACCCTGTCTTGGCGCTGCTCAATGGTTTCATTTTCATCTATATCGTAAAGGTCCATCATGCTTTCAAGAAGCATACTTATGTCATCAAGATTAAGTTTTTCTTCAAAAGCATCAAGTGTACTTGGTGGCATTTCACCCTCGAACTCGTGCTTTAGTTCGTGAACTATACCGACTTTAAGCATAGCCTTCATAAGATTATTGTCATCAATATCAAAAAGAGCTTTATTTACTCCTATTACGCCTTTATTCATATAGTCAACAAAAAGATTAGGAGACTTATCAAAAGTGGCAATGACTATAGTTTCAGGAATTGCATTTATGGAATTTGATCCTTTTGCGGTTTTTAGCATCTCTTCAAAATCTGACTCTGTTAGAATATCAGCCAACGAAGATTCAACAATGAATGTAATTTTTCTTTCATATAGTTCTATAGTGAATTTTTTTGCACTTCCGGCAAACAAAAGATTATCAAGCCTATGCTGCACCTGAAATTCATTACGCTCTTTTCCTTTAAGCAATAGGTCTAAAAAGGATGAAAATCTTACTTCATCAGAATTCTGTATTGTTTTATCACGAATTGCTTCAGTACTGAAATACCTGTCTTGCACTTTCATATATTTGGCTCTTTGTATAGGCAGCATTTCATACAAAGCTCTTTTGTAGACCCTATCATAGAAATCAAGAAAAAGATCTTTTATAACAGTAAGTCCGGCATAATAAGCAACTGAAAACATTGGAGAGTCTGCTGTTCCTTCAACTTGACGATTGGAAAAAGATATCAGTCCGTTCTCAATTGGATATGTTAAAGTTATATGATCAGCCGTAACTTTTAACTCTCTTCCATCTATAGCAACAGATATTTTGTCATGTTCAATATTTTGAACATTATAAAGCCAGTTCTCAAGTATATCCTTTAAAGCTTGCGGCTCTATAGAAGTATAAGTCTCTCCGGAAGGATCTGTTTTAGAGTCAAAAGCAGCACTCTGAACCACAGCTTTTATTAGTATGTCGAAGTACGCCTCCCTGTTCTCTGCCGGGAGGAGAGGGTTTGCTGCAAGCATAAGCGGTATCGGGCTTAAAGCATTGGACATAAGACTTCTTGAGAATTTTGGACTGGTTGCCGAATTTATAGAAATAAGCTGATTATATACATCAGGGAGTTGTGCTGAACTTACAACAGGGCTTATAACAACATAAGATATTTTATTTTGAGTAAGGATATCTACGACTGAAGAATGAAACCCTCCTGAAACAAAAACATTTACCTTGTTTTTTTTCTGTTGAGCTGTGTAGTTTTGGAGATTTTCCGAGAAATAAGTGTTTCTTAGTATATTCGTTGTATAATACAAAAAATATTCATTATCGTTAAGAATCGGCAATACCGAATCGGAATATTTTGGGAAGTATTCCGAAACTATCTCTTTATACACTTCTAAATTTGAAAGAAAATATGAAAACTCTTCTTCTGTCATACTTGTTTTTATGAATGAATTAAGCAGAAGTGTCATTTTTGACAGGATGATCATTTTAGCGGTCTCAAGCTGTTGAGACGCTTCATCAAGTATGGCATTTATATAAGCCTCTTCATCTTTGTAAACCAGAAGGGGCATAGTATTCTTGATTTTATTTGAATATGCGAGGAATGAATAAAGATTAGGATATTTTTGTGCAAAAGCTGAAAAGTCTCCTTGAAGGACTATATTATATAATTCTTCAAAATAAGCATTTTGATCGGAAGCTTTCTCAGCGAGATTCTGAAAATCTTTGTATCCAAGCGTATTTTTAAGTTCTGATATATATTCGTCAAACTCTTTTGTTACTATTTTTGTATTAAGATTCTGTGAAGTGTGCTTAAGATCAACATAATTGCCCAGAAATTCGTAGTTATATATAGGCATTTTATATTCTTTTGACACTGAAAGAAGATCAGAATACCACTTTGCATCTCTTGAACCGGAAATAAGATTCGAGATATTGCCTATTTTTGATTTTGTTTTTCTGCTTACCTGCTTATTAAAATCTTTTAACGAAGATAGAACATATTCTTCATTATCTATAAGATAAGCAGCTCTATAAATATTTTCAATATATTTATCCCAGTTCTCAACTCCGTATATATTATCCCTTTCTTTTTCAACAGCATAGAGTTCAACCCCGGTAAGCATTCCTCTTTCAAGAAGGTTCTCAACAGTTTTAGCTTTCAAGGTGTCGGGAATTGCAGATATCAGACCGATATCCGCTTTCCCTTCAGGAACACCTTCAAGGATAATTTTATCAATCCCTATGTTTTCATCAAGAGAAGCAATAATTTTTGAAATGTTTTTTTGTACACCCGGATTACAGTGCATATCTTGTATATATACAAGCACATTTTCGCCGGGCACAACATTGGATTTCGTCACATAACCTGCGGACTTAGGAACTGCTTTTACTATCTTTTCTAAAGCATTGGACGAAAGGTTTTCTGCATTTTCTTTAGCAGCAAAAGAAAACTGCGGCATTAGTGAAGAAAAAAGAAAAATAACGGCAACCAACAATGATACTGTTTTAGTAAATCTAAAGTTGTAATTTTTCATGTTTACACCGCCAAAATTTATAATTATAAATAATATATTATTATTATAATACAAAGCACTTATATTTCAAGCTTTTTTTCAATGAAAAAATTCCTGAAATAAAGCATAACATCAGCGGATACTAAAATAAAGTTTAATATATATAAACCAAGTACAAAATCAAGATTATAAACGCATTTATGTATTATACCGCTGGCATAACCGGCAAGCACTATAAGCATAAACCATAGACTTTTTCCTTTATTACTTCTTGATATATATGATTTATATATGGAAAAAGGCCATGCAAAACCGAAACTGATCATCATAAAAGCTTCAAAAACACTCACTTTACTCCCCCTCTATTGAAATACCGCACAAATATCCTGTTGAAAATGCCGCCTGTAAATTAAAACCACCTGTTGGAGCATCAATATCTATAATTTCCCCGCAAAAATACAAGCCTTTTATTATTTTTGACTGCATTGTTTTCTGATCTATTTCATCCGTTAATACCCCCCCTCTTGTTACTATGGCTTCTTTTATATCTTTTACTCCTGATACTTTAAAATGCATGTCAAAAAAACTTTTAAGCATATTTTCTCTGTCTTTTCTGCTTATCTGTGAACATTTTTTTGTCATTTGCAGACTGCTGTAATTTATGAACGGCTTTATCATCTGTACAGGAAGAAGTTCCTTTAACATATCTTTCATTTGATAATGTCCGTATTTATCTATCTCTCTCAGCAGTCTTTTATCCAATTGCTCATAAGTCAATGCAGGTTTAAGATTTATTGATATCAGAACTGCACCTCCTTCTTCAAGTTTTTCAAATATAAGTCCGCTTAAAGTTAATATTACGGGACCGTCAGCACCGAAAGAAGTAAATTCCATTTCCCCAAAATCACCAGCTATTTGTTTATCATTAAAAAGTATTGAAATTTTAACGTTTTTTAACTTCAAACCTTTTAATTCATGTAAATAAGGAGTGTCTAATATTATAGGCACTAAAGCAGGAGATGGAGATTTTATTTTATGTCCCAAAGATTGTGCTATTGAATAACCGTCGCCTGTTGAGCCTGTGGAAGGATAGGATATACCGCCGCAGGCAAGTACTACATTTTTTGAAACCATTTCATTGTTTTGGTCATCATAAACATAAAAAAGACCATCTGTTTTTTTTATGATACTTTTCGTATTAAAAGATGTTTTTATCTTTGAATATTTTTTGACATTTTTAACAAGGGCGTCTACGATATCAGACGCTTTATCACTTGTCGGAAAATAACGGCCGCCCCTTTCAAGTTTACATGGAACGCCGTTTGATTGAAAAAAACTTATTGTATCTTGATTTGAAAATGCTCTGAAAGAGCTGTAAAGGAATTTTCCATTCCTAAAACAGTTAACAAAATCATTTGTTTCAGCGGAATTCGTTAAATTACATCTGCCTTTGCCTGTTATGGAAAGTTTTATGCCGGCGCGGGATTTTTTTTCCAGAACCGCTATTTTCAAGCCTCTTTCTCCTGCTTTTACAGCGGCCATCATGCCGGCAGGTCCGGCACCTATGATAAGTGCATCATAGATCTCAGACATTTGAAGAAATCTTTTTCAAAAGTTCATCAATATTATTTTCTAGAACGGCGAGATTAGTAGAATCATTAATAAATGTTATGTCGGCCATAGAAGCAGTTTTTGTAAGCTGTTGTCCTGAACCTTCGCTTTGGGACTCTTTTTTTTCAAGCTCAATAAATTTATCAAGAGTTTGCGGATCTCCGCTGCGTTTTCTTGTCTGCATTCTGTCAAAACGTACAGATACCGGAGCGTCAACATTTATAAGCACAAAATCTTTGTGTTTTTTAAGTTCCAGAACTTCGTCTGGATGTCTTATGGAAGTTATACAATAATTTTTTCCTTCTTCAGTTTTTTGTAAAGCTTTTTTTGCAAGAATACCGTTCCCGTTCTCTGCTCTTAACTTCGTTCCAAAAACTATAAGATTTTCCCTTGTAGCAGCTATGCCTTCTTCAGTCATAATTTCTCTTATTATGTCAGAAAGAGAAAAATGCATATATCCATGAGTTTTAACAATATATTCTGCAACAGTATCTTTACCGGAGCAATAAGAGCCTGTCAATCCGATTATCATTTCAATCTCCCTTTATTAGAAAACTCACAATTCCTACTGATTTTTTTCGAAAGATTCGACGAAACTATCCATCTTTTTCTGCACATCTCTAAACGAATCTTCTGTTACAATTTCATAATTTTCAGCTTGTTTGTTCTTTTTATATATATTTATATTAAAGTGAAGTTTTCCTGAGCGTTTCTCTACACTTCCTGAAATAATCATATCAGCATTTGAATCTTTCCATATTTCTTTAGCTGACTTTTCATCAAGAGCTCCGACAACAGGTGAAATGCGGTTGATTTCAAACTTATCCAAAACCTTGGAACTTCCGTTTTCGGTAATTGATTTCCTTAGAATCTGAGTGAAAGCATTTACTTCACTTTCTGGCAATTTGTCAGAGTGGAGATCCATAACTGCAACAATTCCGGTCTTTTCTTTTACCTGAATAATTTCATCCTCTTCCTCATAAACACCGGATCTAAACCCATAGCGTTCAAAATCATCGTTTTCTTCTTCGCCGACCGCTGGAGTTTCATTTTGGACGCTCTTTACCTGCAGCACAATACTTTCTGCTACGGGTAAAGGCTTAGAAATTTCCTCTCTCTCTTTTGATTTTTCTTTAATTTCTTTTTCGGGTTTTTCTTCATTTACGGCATAGCCGAACTTAATGCCGAGAGAAGCTCTGTGAGATTCGCCAAGATCACCGCTTGGAGAAAATGTATAATCAAAAGTCCAATCTTTGAATCTTGCACCAAAGCCGGCATTTATGCCGCCAAAACCGGGAACATTTTTCTGTTTGCCGTCATAACCTAACCTTAAACTTATATTTGTTTCTTCATTAGCTTTTAGCTCGTATTCTGCACCCATAGTAGGAAAAACATCATTATCGGAAGGAAAATTTATATCCGCTGAAAGCAAAAAAGCATCAAAAAACCGTTTTGAAGCTCCAAACTTAAACATTACAGGAAGCGATTCACTTTCTCTATTGTATTTTATATCAGTACCGACATTTTGGAGAACAGCTCCGAAAGAAGTAGTTTCATCATTTAAAGTGTAAATTGCTCCGATATCAAATGCCGCAGCTGAAGCTGAAGCTGATATTATAGAATAAATATATTTAAAGCTCGCACCATAGTCAATTATTCCGTATTCTTCTACAAACACACTTCCGGCATATGATAAATAGACAGCAAACTCATACGGCGAAAAAGTATTCCCCGTAAAATTCCCCAAACTGTCAGTCTCATCAATATCCCCGTATGAAAGATGTTGTATAGCAATACCGAAAACACCGTATTCAGGAGTAGGCAAAGCAAATGATGCCCACTTATAAGCAATATCTTCAAAAGATGATGAATACATAAAAGAAATTTCTTTTTTTAATATGGTGGCAAGCCCTGCCGGGTTCCAGTACATCATATCGGAAGCACCATCAGTAACAGAAGTATAAGCATTACCCATACCTATTGCCCTTGCGCCTACAGGCATTTTAAGAAAAGCCGCTGCCCTCGTACCAACATCCGATCTTGAAAAAGCCGATTCGGCAATTATAGGAACCGTTAAGCAAATGATAAGAGACAGCAGTAATTTTTTCATCTTTTTATAAGCTCCGAATTTATTTTTATTATGCATTTCTTTACCGGAGAATTTCCGCATAAAGGAGCATGGGCATCTTCCGGAAAAAATAAAGAAAAATGCCTTTCATTAAGCCTTATATTAAAATCAGGTTTGTCATTATAGAATGCAATATCTTTTTTTTGATTATAATCAATATAGATATCCTTACAATCAATTAGGCTTTTCCATCCGATTATGTCATAACCATCAATAATATACTGTAAATCTATATATTTTCTATGGACTTCAAGCTTTTGGTCATTTCTGGGTTTAGGCAACGAAGTTTCAACAATTGCATACATATCATCGCTGATTTGATATTTTTTTTCTGAAGATAATTTATTTATATTATCCTTAATAAAATTATGAGCTTTCTCAAGAGAAGAAAGGTTATTAAAATACAAACCTATATTTTTTATATTGTCTGTAATCATAATTTCCTATTGTGCAACTGTTTGAAGAATTATACAATATTAATGGTATTTCAGCAAAAATTTTTCAAGCCTTTTAAGGAGAAAATAAAATGAAAATCAGCTTACACACATTATTTACATTATCATTATGTCTGACAGTTGCTCTTTTTTCAAGTTTTGTTCTGCCTGATATCGCAGCAGCAGACAAGGATATTAAAATCTTTTCTTTGCCGGCACCTGAAAAAACAGGCGGCAAACCTCTAATGGAAGCTTTAAATGAACGAAAAACAAATAGGAATATAAGTTCAAATAAAATAAGCGATCAAGAGCTCAGCAATCTTTTATGGGCTGTCTGGGGAATCAATAGAAGCGACGGCAAAAGAACTGCACCTACAGCAATGAACAGACAAAGTATTGAAGTTTATGTCGTGCTTGAAAGCGGAGTATGGCTTTATGATGCAAAAAAGAATGAACTTGTTTTAGCTATAGCAGGCGATGAAAGATCTAAAATTTCAAATACTGCCGTAACACTTTTATATACGGCTCCGGCAAATGACAAGTTTTCAGCTATGCATATCGGATCTCTTTATCAGAATGCCGGTTTATATTGTGCTTCCGCAGGACTTGCCAATGTCGTGAAAGCAAGCGGAATAGATGCACTGAAAGATATTTTAAAATTACCGAAAGGTTATGAAGTTTTCATAATACAATCAATAGGATATCCAAAATAAAAAAACGACCTGATTTAAGGTCGTCTGTTATAAGTTCTATATTGCGGGGGCAGGATTTGAACCTGCGGCCTTCAGGTTATGAGCCTGACGAGCTACCGAGCTGCTCCACCCCGCGATTTATTTTAATAAAAAGGATTATATCAATATTTCTATTTTTTGTCAAACTTATTAGTTCAAGGGTATTGCTTACTTAGGCCAGCCTTACTTTTAGAAAGTAAGCAAATCGCCGCCTCGTTTGCATTCGTTTGAAAATATTTCTCGGTTTGCGAACTGCCCCGGCAGGGTCATCCCCGAAATCCGTAATCGGGGATCCATTTTGTCTTTTTCATTGCTGTTTATTCGTAATTCGTCATTAGTAATTCGTATTTGTAGTTATAAGTTCGTCATTCATAATTGTTTTAATTTGACCCATTCCTAAAAATTTGCTAAATTTACTGAATTATGAATGAAAAATTTAAAGTTTACACTGATTGTAAACATTTTCCCCTTGACCGCCCATGCATTTACCAAAAAAACAACAATATGTGCTGTCCTGAATGTAAAGATTATGTAAAAATATCAAAAGGCACAGACATAAAACGCATTCTTATAATAAAGTTGGGGGCGATGGGTGATGTTTTAAGGACAACTTTCCTGCTTCAAGGGCTTAAAGAGATCTACCCGGAAAGTTTTATTTCATGGATAGTAAGCGGAAAAAATGCCGAAGTCCTTGAAGGAAATAAATTATTAAATGAGATCATCATAAACAATGAGAAAACTTCTGAATACCTTATCAATAATTACTTTAATATAGTAATAAACCTTGATCTCGCACCGGAAAGCCTTGCACTTGCAAAACTTTCAAATAAACAAAAAACATTTGGATACTCCGTCGACGAAACAAGAAATATAATTTCATCAAATTCTTTTGCGCAAGATTGGCTTAAAATGAGTGCTTATGATGAACTAAAAAAAGCAAACACCCAAACTTATCAGTATTGGATGTCAAAAATAACCGAGATACCCAAAGACAATTATGAGATTATCGTTCCGTTAAAAGAATCTTCGCTTGCAAAAGCTGAAACTTTTTTAAAAGAAAAGAATATATCTACCGATAAAAAAATAATCGGCATAAATCCGGGTGCCGGAAAAAGATGGAAACTTAAAAAATGGCGCACAGATGGTTTTATTGAGGTTGCAAAATACTTTTCTTCCAAAGAGCATATTATTTTACTCTTAGGCGGAAAAGAAGATGAAGAAGATATAAATGCAATATTAAAAGAAAATCTTCAAAATGTTTTTTCTACCGGAACATCGCATCCCGTTGCTGATTTTTTCGCAATGATAAATCTTTGTGATATTATACTCTGCGGCGATACAATGGCTTTACATGCCGCCGCCGGACTTAAAAAAAGCATTGTAGCACTTTTTGGGCCAACATCTCTTCCTGAGATTGAAGTTTACGGCAGAGGAACTAAGATACAATCATCAAAAGACTGCATAAGCTGCTATAGACAGGAATGTGATATAGAAAATAACTGTATGGATGCAATATCCGCAAAAGAAGTTATAGACGCTATAGAAAAATACATATAAGAGGCAAAAATGGAAACAGTTGTAATGATACCGACTTATAATGAAGCTTCAAATATAAAGCAGGTCATCAATGACATTTTAAACTGCGGCATAGATACAGATGTACTTGTCGTAGACGATATGTCCCCCGACTGTACATATAAAATAGTTGAAGAAATGTCCAAGACCAATCCCAAAGTACATCTTCTCCTCAGGAAAGAAAATAGAGGCAGAGGATATGCAGGTAAAGACGGCTTTAAAAAAGCTATTGAAATGGGCGCAAAATATATAGTCGAAATGGATGGTGACGGCTCTCATTCTCCAAAATATATTCCGGGTTTCAGAGAAACTATAAACAACTGCGATGTTGTGATAGGTTCAAGATATGTTAAAGGCGGCAAAGATGAAAATAGAACATTGCTTCGCCAGGTAGTCAGTAATCTTTCCAGATGGTATCTTGCATTTATTCTATGCGTAAAAGTTAAAGATGCGACTTCTGGATTCAGGATGTTTAAAAGAGAAGTTCTCAAAACTTTTGTTGATAAGCTGAAAGCCAGTGACCCTTTTATCGTTTCGGAAGTACTTTATCATGTCAGAAAAAATAAATTCACAATTAAAGAATACCCTATAGAGTTTCTATCCAGAATATCAGGCGAATCAAAACTGCATCCTTGGACTCTTATAAAATATCTTTTCAAAGTTTTAAAATTAAGAATTACGGGTAAATAATCAATGAATTATAAACTCTGGTTTTGGGCAGTTAATATTTTCACCGCATTTTTAAGACTTTTATTTATAGGCAGAGTTGGACTTACCGTTGACGAAGCTCATTATTGGGTATATACAAAATTTCTCTCTCTTTCATATTTTGATCATCCTCCTCTTATCGCATATATAATAAAATTATCTACATTGATATTTGGCAATACAGAATTTGCCGTGCGTTTTCCTGCAGTACTTATCTTCTTCTTTACCTGTTGGATATTTTATATATGTGTTGAAAAACTTTATAATGCAAGAACTGCTTTTACAGGCGTAGTATTATTGAATGTTCTGCCTGTATTTTCTTTTTTAGGTTCTGTTATATCTATTCCTGATTCCCCATTGGCACTTTGCTGGATGCTTGCTTTTCTCATTTTTATAAAGATCTTAGAAACAAACAATAAAAATTATTGGTATTTACTTGGTATGATCACCGGTTTTGCAATGATTGCAAAATACAATGCCGTTATGATCCCTGCATCAATTGCATTATTCTTAATATTTTCCCCTAAACACAGATTCTGGTTTACTAAAAAAGAGCCGTATTTAGCACTAATTATAACTTTTATAATCTTTACTCCGATAATTTTATGGAACATAGAAAATAATTGGGCATCGTTTGGTTTTCAACTAAGACATGGATTTGGAAGTTCGGCACCTAAATTCTCATTTACATTATTTGGACAATCAATTGGTGCACAGGCAGGCTATGTATCACCGCCGATATTTATAATTTTTATTGCGGCGGCTTATTTGTGTGTAAAAGAAGCATATACGAAAAAAGACCGTACGGCATTGCTTATATCATGCTTTTCTCTTCCTATTCTCATATTTTTTAATCTTATTGCCACATTCAATGAAATACTTCCGCATTGGCCTGCTATGGGCTACCTCATACTTTCCATATATGTGGCACATATAACTTTAAAATATTGGGAAGTAAAATGGTTTAGAATATATACAATAATTGCCTGGGCATTAACTATCTTTTTGGTATTATTTGCAACTTTCCACATAATGTATAAAATAGTGCCTATTGAAAAATTCCTTCCTAAAGAACAGGTTGAAAAGGTCAGATACGGAATTCCTGAACCTGAAAGGATAGATATTACAAATGATGTTTTTGGTTGGAAAGAGATAGGCGATGAAATAAGACGCATAATGGACACATATCCGCCCAAATCAAAACCTTTTATATTCACACATAAAGGATATCTTGCAAGCCAGTTGGCTTTTGCTGTACCCGAATACAGAGTATTTTGTTTCAGCGACAGAATAGATGCTTATGATCTGTGGCAAAGAGATCTAAGACCTCTCAGAAATAAAAATGCCATTTTTATATGCAATGATTATTTTTTCTATGATCCGCAGAAGAAATACGGCGAAGCATTTTCTTCCTATAATGAAATAAAGATTTTTCCTGTATACAGAAACGGAATTAAAATAAGGAATTTCTTTTTTACTGAATGCACAAGATTTAAACCGATAAATCTTCCTGAAAGGTATACATCAAACTTACTTGGACCAAAAAAAGATGTAGGCAAAGAACTTATAAAATTTGATCATGCCGTATTCAAATTTATTAACAGCACTATGCATAATACTGTTCTTGATTTTTATATGTCGGTAGTATCTTTTTGCGATTCTAAAAGTTTTAATCTGGGCTTAATAACAATGCTGATAGTCGCCATAGCAATTATGTGGAATAATACAAGAGACAGATTCTGGACAAATATAGCACTTCTGATCAGTATACTTGCCATATCCGGTCTTGTATCTTACTTTCTTAAAAACTACTTTGAGCGCTACCGTCCTTTACGGGTTTTCGGAGATGAAAATGTAAATTTCTTTTATGAACAGCTCCACAAAAAATCATTCCCTTCAGGACATACTCTATCAGCATTTTCAATATGCGTATTTATGCTGATGACAGTAAGAAAATATTGGTATTGGTATATTATCCTTGCTTTTGGAATGGGTTTCGAAAGAATATATGTCGGAAGCCATTTTCCGTCAGATGTGCTTGCCGGAGCATTTATAGGCTCTCTTATTGCTTATATTATGGTAAAGCTGTTTAAAAAATATTCTAAAATTTAAATCTTTTTCCCAAAGAAGCGCCGTACATATTGCCTACACTGTGTATAGTTCTGAATTTATCGGTTATCCAGCTTCCGTCAAAAAAATCTTCTTTTACTTTCGCATACAAGACATCAGCGACTATCATATCAACTCCCGAATATTCATGATCGTCTTTTAACCTGCACTCAAGATATCCTGCACAATTCTTAGCCATAATGGAATTTATTTTTTGACACTTTTCATAATATATACCGAAAGAATCAAACTTATCCCCTTTTCTTCCTGATATGCTTCCGCACTTTAAAACAATATCCAGCATATCCATATCAGGGATATTTATGCAAAAATCTTTATTCTTAAGTATTAAATCAGTAATAAAATGATTGCTGTCCAGCGCTATAGCAATAATAGGCGGTTCATCATTTACAGGCATATTCCATGCAACAGGCGTTATACCTTTAACCTTTTCATTGCCGGCAGAAATAAGCACACAACTGCCTGTATTTATAAGCCTTACGGCTTCCGTTAACATAATTTCTTTATACATACACTTCTCCTTATAAAGATTTTTTTCTTTTTGATCTGACTGATTTTGGATTTTTTATATTAATGCTTTTACCTGATCTCATCGCTTTAAGTTCCAGCATTTTATCTCTCATAATAGCTGCCGTTTCAAAATCAAGATTATCTGCGGCATCTTTCATTTTTCCTTCAATTTCTTTGATTATCCCGTCAATATTTTTTGGCGTTATCTTATAATCAAGCTGCTGTTCAGCCATAAGCCGTGTTGTAGATTCTTGTCTTGAAATGTTCTGGAATTCATCAAGTTCGTGTACGGCTTTGATAATGGATTTTGGAGTTATATTATTTTTTTTATTATATTCAAGCTGTTTATTACGTCTGCGGCTCATCTCTTTTAAGGCTCTTTGCATAGAGCCCGTCATAGTATCGGCGTAAAATATGACTCTTCCGTCAACATTTCTCGCTGCCCTTCCGCATATCTGTATCAGAGTGGTCTCAGAGCGTAAAAAACCTTCTTTATCAGCATCTAAAATAGCCACAAGCGACACTTCGGGAAGATCCAGACCTTCTCTTAACAGATTTATTCCGACAAGAACATCAAATTTACCAAGCCTGAGATTTTTTAATATCTCAATTCTTTCAAGAGTTTCTATTTCTGAATGAAGATAGGCTACTTTAAAACCTTTTTCTTTAAGATAAGCTGCAAGGTCTTCCGACATCTTTTTTGTAAGAGTAGTAACAAGTGTACGCTGTTTTTTTGCAGCATTTTTTTCAATTTCGTTCATTAAGTCCTGTATCTGCCCTTCAATAGGCCTTATAATAACTTCCGGATCCACAAGACCGGTAGGGCGTATGATAAGGTCTACAATATTTTCTTTACTGCGGGCAAGTTCATAAGGTCCAGGTGTAGCAGATACCATCATAAACTTTCTTATAAGTTTCTCATATTCCTGGAATTTCAAAGGTCTATTATCCAATGCAGAAGGAAGCCTGAAACCGAAATCTACAAGAGTCTGTTTTCTGCTTCTGTCGCCTTCATACATACCTCTCACCTGAGGCAGAGAAATATGCGATTCATCAGCTATCATCAGATAATCGTCATTATCCTCAAGAAAATAATCTATAAGTGTTGTAGGTCTTGTTCCTGGAGGATTTCCTGATAAATGTCTTGAATAGTTCTCTACTCCGGCACAAGTCCCGGTTTCTCTCAGCATTTCCATATCATATTTCGTTCTTTGTAACAGCCTTTGTGCTTCCAAAAGTTTGTTTTGAGATTTTAAAACATCAAGGCGTTCATCTAGTTCAGCTTGTATAGTAATGAGAGCATTTTCGATTTTTTCACGGCTTGTAACAAAAAGTTTGGCAGGATATATATATGATTTTTGTTTTTTTAATATAACTTCACCTGTAAGAGGTTTGAACTCCTTTATACTTTCAACTGTATTGCCGTAAAACTCTACTCTTAATGCCGTTTCAAGATATGCCGGGAATATTTCTACCGTGTCGCCTTTAACCCTGAACATACCCCTTATGAACTCTATATCGCTTCTTTGATAATGGCTTTCTACAAGCTCTGTTAAAAGTTGCTGTCTGGATTTTTCGCTGCCGGCAATGATTTCTATAGACCTGTTTTGATAATCTTTCGGCGAACCGAGATTGTAAATGCATGAAACGGAAGCAACCACTACAACATCTTTTCTTTCAAGTAAAGATGTTGTAGCTTTAAGTCTTAGCCTGTCTATATGATCATTTATTGAAGCGTCTTTTTCAATATATGTATCGCTTGAAGGTATATATGCTTCAGGCTGGTAATAATCATAATAAGAGATAAAATACTCAACAGCATTGTGTGGAAAAAATGATTTAAATTCGGCATAAGTCTGTGCAGCTAATATTTTATTTGGAGACAAAATTATAGTCGGTTTTTGCAGTCTTTCGATGACATTTGCCATAACAAATGTTTTGCCTGATCCGGTAACTCCAAGCAGAATCTGTGAATTCTTCCCGTTCTTATAATTTTTGCAAAGCTGCTCTATTGCCTCCGGCTGATCGCCTGACGGTTTAAATTTTGATACTAATTTAAACTTGTTTTCCATTTTATAGTTTTAACTTTTTTACCTGTTCAAAATTTGTCTGATCAAGTTGAATAGGTGTTATTGATATATAGCCGCGTTCAACCATATATATATCGGAACCTATATTTTTTCCGCCTGAAACATATCTTCCAGAAAGTTTATAGTAGAAGTTCCCTTTTTTATCGATGACAGTTTCAATATTTTCATCATATTGTCTTAATCCGAGAGGTACAATTTTAACACCTTTATACTGTCTGGGAATATTAATATTAAGGCATACGCTTTTATAATATTTTTTTCTTTTAAGGATTTTTTCCGCTATTTTTCTTGTGGCAATAGCGGCTCCTTCATAATCCTGTGCATACATTTCTGCGGCAGAAACTGCCAATGAAGGTATGCCTTTTAAAGCCCCCTCTCTTGCCGCAGCAACAGTTCCTGAATATATAACGTCCTGTCCTAAATTAGGACAGGTGTTTATACCAGAAACAACAAGATCTATTTTGCCCTTCAAAAAAGAATAAAGCCCGTACTTTACGCAATCTGCCGGAGTTCCGCCTTTAATCGCATAAAAATCCTTTTCGATCTTTTCCGCTTTTTTAAATTTAGCAAGAGTTATGCCGTGTCCAGTGCCTGACATTTGGCCTTTTGGAACTATTACATATATCTTTCCTAACTTTGAAAGTTCTTTTATTAAAGGGCGCAGTCCCGGTCCTTTAACTCCGTCATCATTTGATATTAAAATCTTATGCATTGTCACAGTCCTTTAATATTTTTTCAGATATTATTTCCTGGGGAAATATATACTTTTCTTTTTTTTCTTTTATTTTTTCAGAATTTTTCAGTTCTATTAAAACATCCTTAAGAATATCAGAACTAAGATCCTTCTCTTCTATTACGCATGCTTTTTTAGGATGTTCTATTTCCTTTGCATTAAATAATTGATGATTATCCGCAGCATAAGGATAAGGCACGAGCACAGCAGGTTTATTCAAAACTATAAGCTCAAATACAGTTCCGGCTCCTGAACGGCATATAACAATATCCGCAGCGGCATATGCATAAGCAATATCATGCATATAATTAAAGACATGATAGTATCTTTTCCCCTCGGCTTTTGCTTTTATTTCTTCATAATTTTTATTGCCGGTAATATGGAGTATCTGGATTTTTTCTTTAACTGTTATCAATTCCACGGCATCAAAAGCTATTTCATTGAGTTTTGCAGCTCCAAGACTACCGCCGAATATCAATACTGTAAATATGTCTTTCTCAAGACCAAACCTTTCGACTCCTTGCTCTTTTGTCACAGAAAGTATATCTTTTCTTATAGGATATCCGGTAAAGAAAAGATTTTTCTTCTTAAAATATTTTTCAGAACTTCGAAAGCTTATAAATGTTTCAGAACAAAATCTGTTGAGAAATCTATTTGCGACTCCCGGAATACTGTTTTGCTCGTGTATATATGTTCTTTTGCCGAGAAGTTTTCCTGCAATAATTACAGGCACGGAAAGATATCCGCCCATGCCTAAAACAGCATCGGGTTTATTTTTTAATATGTATTTTATAGATACAAAAATTGAAAACATTGTATTAAAACAAAATTTTATGAAAGAAAATGAAAGTTTTCTCGGCATACCTGACATATTGAGAGTAATATAATTAAATCCGCTGTTTTTTATTATTTGAGCGGAAGCGGTATTATTACTTAGAAAGAATACCGGTTTACATCCAAGTTCTTTAAGTTCTTCCGCAACGGCAATACCAGGATAAATATGTCCGCCGGTTCCGCTTGCCGCAATTATTATTTTTTTCATTTTAACCCTTTCCTCTATACTGAGATAGATTTATCAGTATTCCTACAGATGCCATCATTATAACAAGGGATGTGCCTCCGAAAGATATGAACGGTAAAGATAATCCTTTTGGTGGCAATATTCCTGTCGCACCTGCAAGATTTATAAAAGCCTGAAAAACTATAAGCAAAGTGATACCTAAGGCAAGATATTCAGAAAAATCATCAGGAGCATTTTTACTTATCTTCATACCTTTAAAAAAAATAAATAAAAAGAATAAAATTACACCGGACGCCCCCCAAAAACCGAGTTCTTCTCCAACTATCGGGAAAATAAAATCAGTATGTGCTTCAGGTAAGTACATCAATTTCATATCACTTTTACCGAGTCCTTTTCCAAAAAAACCTCCCGAACCTAAAGCATACAATGATTGTTTTATCTGATATGATGCCGCATCTATATTTATAAAAGAATTTAGATAATCCTTAAATCTTGTAAGTCTATAAGGCTGTCTTATTATCTCAATAGCGACCATCAGCGATCCTGAAACAAAAAGTGCTGCCACTGCCTGCATTTTTATACCTGCACAAAACAGCATTGTAAAACATACAAGTGCGATTAAGACGGGGGCACCCAGATCAGGCTCTAAAGCTATAGGAATAAGCATTAGTGCTAAAAAGACCAGCGGAGCTATAAGTCCATTCCACTCTGATATAAGATTTTTTTTACGGGATATAAAATCCGCTATCATTATGACCATCACAATCTTTGCCAATTCCGAAGGTTGAAAGCTGAAAAAACCGAAATCAAACCATCTTTTTGCACCGCCTCTTATAACACCGAAGAACAAAACGGCAATAACAGCTATCAATGTTATCAAATAAAATACTTTTGCATATTTCTTGTAAAATCTGTAATTTATTAGAAAAGCGGTAATGAACATCGCGGAAAAACCTATCGCTATCCAGATAATCTGTTTTAAAAAGAACATATAAGGACTTGACCATCTTACATCGGCCATTACAACACTTGAAGAAAAAACCATCGCTGTACCGAAAATAACGGCAAGTACAATGACAGAAAGCATTGTGAGATCATATTTTTTTATATCTAAACCGAACATATTTTTTATTTTCTCCAAAGATTTTACTTAAATCCAGCAGAACATCATATTTTTAATGCGGTTTTGTAATAAAACCTCATTTCAAACTTAAAACAATATCTTTAAATATTTTCCCTCTTTCCTCAAAATTTGCAAATTGATCGAAAGAAGCACAGGCAGGAGAAAGAAGAATTATATCACCTGAACGAGCTAAATTAAAAGCATCATTAACAGCTTTATGAATATTTCCAGATTCAATAAATTTGTCATATTCCGGAAAAGAGCTTCTGATTATCTTAGATGCTTCACCTATCAATAAAATATTTTTTACTCTTTCTTTTATAAGTTTTTCCAAAGGTTTATAAGGAGCACCTTTATCCAATCCTCCCATTATAAGAAGAATATTGCCGTCAAATGCTTCAAGAGCAACCCTCGTAGAATCGACATTAGTTGATTTTGAATCATTATAGAACTTAATACCATTCATCTCTTTTACGAATTCTATGCGGTGTTCAACACCTTTATAAGAAGATATTACTTTTTCTATAGTTTTAGATTCTATTCCGGCACAAAAAGCAGCAGCAGCAGCAGCAAGAATGTTCTCAATATTATGCATACCGACTATATTTATCTTAGGTTTGAGTAAGATCTTTTTAGAATTTATTTTTATTATTATGTTACCATTATCATAAAATACGCCATTATTTAAAGGATATTTACTGAAAAATACTTTTTTTGCTCCGCTTTTTTCAGATATTTTTCTGCATATTTTATCATCATAATTAAAAATGGCATAATCTTTCGGCTTCTGATTGATGAAAACATTTTCTTTAGCTTTTCTATAAGCAGCCATCGTTTTATGATGCTCAAGATGATCGGGAGTAATATTTAAGAGAACTGAAATATTCGGATGAAAATCTGGAGTGTCTTCAAGCTGGTAGCTTGAAAGCTCCATAGTTATAAAAGTATCGGATGTTGTTTTTAAAGATTTATCTGAAAGAGGATATCCTATATTTCCTGTAACTATTGAATCTTTGATTGCCGCTTTAATTATTTTAGATGTCAAATCGGTAGTAGTAGTTTTACCGTTTGTCCCTGTTATGGCTATAATCTTTTTATATTTTGTATTTGCAAGTGCAAAAGAAAGGTCGCTTATAACTTTTATTTTATTTTTTTTTGCTTTTTTAAGTATAGGAATGTCGGAATGAATACCGGGACTTTTTATTATTATATCGCATTTCAATATTTCATCTGTATGTTTAGAAAATTCGGTTTTTACTTTTTTATTTAAATTATTAACAATGTGCTCTTTGCCGCTATCACTTGCAAAAACTTCATAACCCAGTTTAACCGCAAGATTTGCCGCGGCGACTCCGCTTTTGCCAAGTCCTAATACGCCGATCTTTTTCACTTTATTCATTTTCTCACCTCAGCTTAAGGGAAGCAAATGAAATGATCGCAAGTATTATACCTATTATCCAAAAACGGATAGTTACTTTCGTTTCGGAAAGCCCCTTAATTTCAAAGTGATGGTGCAGAGGTGCCATTTTAAAAAGCCTTTTTTTGGTTTTTTTATATATAGAGACTTGTAGCAGAACAGAAAGAGCTTCTGCTACAAAAACACCGCCAATTATAACAAGAATAAGTTCCTGTTTTATAAAAACAGCACTCATTCCAAGTACGCCACCGAGGAATAAACTTCCGGTATCGCCCATAAAAACCTCAGCCGGATGAGAATTATACCATAAGAATCCAAGCCCTGCCCCGACAATAGCTGCAAGAAAAACAGAAATCTCTCCTGCACCTTGCACAGGCACGATTTTCAGATAATTCGCTATCTTATAATGTCCTGCGAAATATGCAAATAAAGCTAGTGAAAAAGCAGCAATTAGAATATTTCCTATCGCAAGACCGTCCAAACCGTCTGTAAGATTAACTGCATTTGAACTCCCGACTATAATAATAATCACAAAAACTATATAGAAAAATGAGAAATCAATGAAAAAGCTTTTCAGATAAGGAATATTTACAAGAGTGGCATACTCCGGGTTTGAAGGGAAAAAACTTAAATACGCAGCAGCAGCGGCGGCAAAGATAGTTTGTCCAAACAGCTTAGATTTTGCCGACAGTCCTTCAGAGTTCTTCTTTTTTAATTTAAGATAATCATCCATGAAACCTAAAAGCCCAAGCCATATTGTACCTGCAAAAAGCCATATTATAAATCTATTATCAAGTCTTGCCCATAAAAGCACGGAGATAACTATGGATAAAAGTATAAGTATACCTCCCATGGTAGGAGTGCCTGTCTTGGATTGATGCGTTGACGGACCGTCGCTTCTTACAGTCTGTCCAATCTTCCAATTTCTAAGTTTTCTAATAACAAAAGGACCTGCAAAAAGACATATCAGCAAACTGGTAAGAACAGCACCCCCTGCTCTAAAAGTAATATATTGAAAAATATTGAATGGTGAAAACAAATCGCTAAACTGGTAAAAGATATGATAAAACACTATTTTTTCCTTTGATCTAGAATATCAAGATATTTATTATAAACATCTTCAATCTTCATACTTCTTGAACCTTTGAACAAAAAAACTGAGTTCTGATTTACTGCCGCTGAATCAAGCATTTTGATAAGTTCTTCTTGGTTATCGGCATGAAAAACAAGTTTTTTATCTATAGCTTCTTTTATATGAATAGACTCCTGTCCGAGCAAATATACAGATTTAATTCTTTGTGTATTGATGAACTCACCGACCTCTTTATGATATCTGTTTGAGTTTTCTCCAAGTTCAAGCATATCGCCAAGAACCAGATTGATCTCTTTTTCCATATAAGTTTCACATACACCTTTAATTGCTTCTTTAACAGAAGAAGGATTTGCATTATACGCATCATTTATCAGAATAACGCCATTGCGTGCGATAGATGTCTCCATTCTCATAGTAGGAGGTAAAAATGTTTCAAGCCCCTCTTTGATCTCCTCAAGTGAAAATCCAAAACCAATTGCTACAGCTGCCGCCGCAAGAGAATTCATAATATTAAAACGCCCTTTAACCGGTAATGTTATGTTTATACTGTTATTTCTGGCATGCAGCTCAAATCTGGGTTTATCTGCCCAAATTGTGATATTTTTTGCGAAAACATCAGCTCCGCCATAAAGAGCAAATGTTATGACATGCGGATAAGTTTTTGAAGGTACTCTCTTTAAAATTTCATCATCATTGTTTAAAACAATAAATCCGTCCGGCGAAATACTGTCAAAAAGTGCGCGTTTTTCTTTAAAAACGCCTTCGGGAGATCCGAATGTTTCAAGGTGAGAAAAACCTATATTCGTTATTATCCCGACATCAGGTTTAAGTATTTCAGAAAGTATCTTTATTTCCCCTTGTAAAGAAGTTCCCATCTCAAAAACGGCATACGCCACATCAGAAGTTAGATTGAGCACTGACAACGGTAAACCGATTCTATTATTAAAATTACCTTTATTACATATGGTTTTAGCTTTTTGATTCAATATTGAGTAGAGCATTTCTTTTGTTGTGGTTTTACCATTCGAACCAGTTATTCCAACGATCTTTGTTTGTTCAAAACGTGCTCTGTAGGCTTTAGCAAGATCTCCTAAAGCTTTTAATGTATCTTCAACTTTGATTATAGAAGGAAAACATGGAAAGGGTTTTGCAAAATCAGTATCATCGCGGGAGTAAATAATTCCTCCGACTTCTCTTTCAACAGCCTCTTTTATAAAATCGTGGCCGTCAAAATTTTTGCCTTTAATAGCAAAATAGAACTGGCCTTTTCTTACAGTTCTTGAGTCTATTGAAATGCTTCTTACAAGCATTTTAGGATCGCCGAGAAGAAATCTTCCATTTATGGCTTTTACAAGGTCTTTAACATAAAATGATTCCATTAAAAATCGAACTCCTTTTGTTCTATCTGCTTAGCAGCGGCATCCTTTTGAATTTTACTTTTTAAAGAAATATATTTTTCGGCAATTTCAATGTCGTTAAAATGAATTTTCTCTGTACCGAGCACTTGATACTTTTCATGACCTTTCCCGGCAAGTAATACTATATCGCCTTTATCGGCCATCATTACAGCTTCTTTTATTGCCTGTTCGCGGTCAACTATAACCTTATAATTCTTTTTACCTGCTCTCTTTATTCCAACTTCTATATCCAATATGATCTGATTTGGATCTTCTGTCCTTGGATTATCCGAAGTAACAAAAACAAAATCGCTGTTTTCAACAGCAACCTTTCCCATAAGCGGTCTTTTTACTCTATCTCTGTCTCCGCCGCAACCGAAAACGGTTATAATACGTTTAGGGTTAATTCCTTTAAGAGCAGAAAGAACATTTTTTAAAGCATCATCAGTATGTGCGTAATCAACAACTACTTCAAAATCAAAATTTTCAGTATTTATTCTCTCAAGCCTTCCAGGGGCTTGTGCTGCATTATTCAAACCTTCGGCAATTTTTTCAAATGAAAGTCCGCAACATAAACAAATCGCAGCAGAAGCGAGAGCATTATAAACATTATGCAATCCTATATGGTTTATTGAGACCTTTTCCCTCTTGTCGTTTAAAGTCATTTCAAATCTGCTGCAGGACTTTTCAACAATAATATTTTCAGCTTTTAAATCGGCTTCCGCATTATCTTCAGCCGAATATAATTTTATTTCAGAATTAATATTGATTTTTGAAAGCTTTTTGCCATATTTATCATCAGCGTTTATTATAGCATACTTTTCATTGCTTTTTATATCTTTCCTAAGAGATGTAAACAATAAAGATTTTGCTTTAAAATAAGCATCCATATCTTTATGGAAATCAAGGTGGTCTTGAGTAAGATTAGTAAAAGCGGCAATATCAAAATCTATGCATTCAACTCTGTTAAGCATCAATGCATGTGATGATACCTCCATTACAATATACTTTATTCCATCATCAGCCATATCTCTCATCATTCTAAAGATATCTGCAGACTGCGGAGTTGTATTGGGCGCATCAAAAGTTTTACCTGCATATCTGTAGTTTACCGTTCCTATTACTCCGCACTTTATTCCGACGGAGGCAAGTATACTTTCAACAATATAAGTTATTGTAGTTTTACCATTGGTCCCTGTTATCCCTATTACAGTCATCTCTCTGTCAGGATGTCTGTAAAATTCAGCACTGAAAGCTGCCATAAACTTTAAAACATCTTCTACTTCTATCTGCGCTACAGGTAAATTATCAATTGTTTTATCGCAAATTATTACGGAAGCTCCTTTTGAAACAGCTTCATGAATATATTTACTTCCGTCAGTTTTACTGCCGTGCAAAGCAAAAAAAGCAAAATTTTTATCTATATTTCTTGAATCATAAGATATACCTTCGACTTCAATATCTGTTTCTACAATATTTTTAAAACCAAGAGATCTTAGTATTTCATTTAGTTTCATATCTCACCTTTTTTTATCGGTATTTTTAGTTTTTTCAGGAACAATATCATCTTTAGGAATATCAAGATACTGAGCGCAGCGCAGAGCGATATTTTTAAATACCGGTGCTGTTACGGAAGATGCATAATAATCGCCTTGAGGTTCATCTATGACAACAAGAATCACAAGCTGCGGGTCCTCGGTAGGGATCATTCCTGCAAATGAAGCGATATAATGTTTTGTTGAATATTTTTTTGTCTCAGTATCTATTTTCTGAGCCGTACCTGTTTTTCCGCCTGTCGTATATCCCGGAACTTTTGCTGACTTTCCCGTTCCTTTATCTACAACATTTTTAAGAAGTTTTTTCATCTCCCTAGCTGTTTCAACAGAAATAACCCTGCGTATTTCTTTAGGTTCAAAAAATTCCATATCCTCAGGCTGAGTATTTTCTATATGTTTTATCAAAATAGGCTTCAAAAGAACACCATCATTTGCTATAGCAGAAAAAGCACTAAGCATCTGCAATGCAGTAACACCTATACCTTGACCGAAAGATATTGTCGGAAGAGATAAAGCACTCCAATTCTTTTCATCTGCAAGAAGACCTTTGGCTTCACCCGGAAGATCTATGCCGCTTAATGAATAAAAACCGAATTTTCTGATATATTCATAAAATAAAGTGCTTCCTAATTTTTCTGCGATTTTTACCATTCCGATATTAGAAGACTGTTCCATAGTTGTACTTAAAGACGCATAGCCTTTTATTTTATGGTCATCACGGATAGTGTGCTTGCCTATTTTCATCCGGCCGTTTTCAAGATAAAAATTCTCATTTAATCTTATCTTATTTTCTTCAAGTGCCGCCGCAACTGTTACTATCTTAAAAGTCGATCCCGGCTCGAAAATATCACTTATAGCCGCATTTCTTAAAAGATTTATATTTTTTATTTTATCATTAAAATCAAAATCCGGCAGGGATACCATCGCCAATATTGCACCATTCTTTGGATTTTGTACGATACACATTGCTTTTTTTGCTTTATAATCCGAAAATGCGCGCCTCAACTCCTGCTCTGCAATAAATTGTATGTTCTTATCTATGGTCAGTTCAACATCACAACCGCGTATTTTTGTCTTATCTATCATCTTATCGTCTATCAAGCGGCCTCTGCCGTCTTTATATTGTTTGGTTTTTACGCTCTCACCTGATAGATATTGATTACATGTCTTTTCAATGCCTTCAAGACCTTCTCCTTCCGAATTTGTTATCCCAAGTATATGAGCAAGAAGTCTGCCTTCGGGGTATTGTCTCTTATATTTGCTTTCAAAGCCCACGCCAAGTAATTTTTCGGCTTTTATAGCCCTAACTGTATCAACATCTAAATCAGACGGTATTGGGAAATAAGAAGTATCGCCGAATTCTTTCAGATTTTTTTGTTTAATATCTATTCCATAACCCTTAAGTTTTTCTTTCACGTGAGAAAAATTATTTATTATTTTAGGATCAAGAAAAAGAGAATATTTTCTGACACTGGAAGCAAGTATCCTTCCTTTAGCATCAAGAATATCACCTCTTTTCGGAACTTCTATATTTTCCCTTCTTACCATGCGATCTACAGCTTTATTTATCTTGGCATAAAGGAAAAATTGAAGATAAATAATTTTAATAAAGAGAACAAAAAAAATGAAAAGTACTGATATAACAAGCACTTTTCGCCTATTCATTTGTTTATTTGTTTTATTTATCATTTTATTATTCTATATGAACTACAAAATTTTCCTCTGGTTTAAATAAATTCTTCTCTTTTGCAATTTTGTCCATTTTATCAAGAGAAAGGACAGAGTTGATTTTTATCATCAAAGAGTCGTTTTCATTATTGATCCTTTCATACTCGCTCTGTAATTCGCTGACTCTATATCCCATACGGGTAGCCGTAGTCTGCTGCCAGAGATATATAAAAACGCTTAATATTATTAATGTTAAAGCTATTATCGGTTTATGCATTATATTTTCTCCGCCGCCCTTATTTTTGCGCTTCTGCTGCGATGATTTTGTCTTATTTCCTCTTCGGTAGCAGTAATAACTTTTTTTGTAAGAATTTTATAAATACCTTCTGAAGAATTATTCTTAAAATTCTGTTTAACTATTCTGTCTTCAAGAGAATGAAAAATTATTATTACCACTCTTCCGCCGGAATTTAAAAGCTCCGGAGCTGACTTCAGCAGCATTTCAAGATTTTCAAGTTCCCCGTTAACAAAAATCCTTAATGCCTGGAAAACTTTTGTCGCAGGGTTTATTTTACCTTCAGGTCTTTTTACCGATACTACAATTTCCTGAAGTTCCTGTGCCGTATTTATCTTTCCTTTTTTACGTCTCTGACATATAGCTTTTGCTATCTGTCTTGAACGATACTCTTCACCGTATTTATAAAAAATGTCTGCGAGTTCTTCTTCCGGATAAGAGTTGATTATTTCTTTTGCCGTAAGCGGATTTCTCTGGTCCATTCTCATATCAAGAACTTTTGAATTAAAAGAAAACCCTCTGTCCATATCGTCAAACTGTTTTGACGAAACGCCTATATCAGCAAGAATACCGTCGATCTTATTTATGTTTATACTTTTAAGAGCGTTTTTTATATTTTTAAAATTATCTCTTATAAAAGTTACTCTTCCGTCAAAATCTTTTTCTCTTTCTTTAAATCTGTCCTGGGCATCTGCATCCCAGTCAAAAGCCACTATCCTTATATCTTTAAACTTCTCAAGCAGATACTTTGTATGACCGCCGCCGCCAAAAGTACAATCCACATATAATCCTGAAAGATTATTTATCAAATATTGAGATGATTCCGAAGGCATTACCGAGATATGGTACATTTTATTTAAAAAATAACATCTTTGCGGCAACTATTATCAATAATACGCCAAAAAATTTCTTCAAGACATTTTCAGGCAGAGCCGTCGCAAAATGCGCGCCGATAAGCCCGCCTATGATAAAACCTATACCTATTAAAGCCGCAATACCTAAATCTACATGACCTTTTTTATAATAAGTAAACATAGCAAAAAAACTCAGCATTATTATCGCAAGAGATGTTCCCTGAGCCTGATGCTGGGTCATTTTAAGAAAAAACACCATAAGCGGAACTAAAACAATGCCCCCGCCTACTCCCATTAAACCGCTCAAAATTCCACCGGCAAGACCGATGCCGACACAAGTTATAATTTCCATTTCTTATTATTTAAGACGGGCTATACACCGGATTCTGTCTTTTAAGAAGCGTGCTTCATAAAAGTGCGATCATTTCTCTGCCGTCAAGATCACTCTTAACGGTCAAGCGGTCAAACTTCAACCTTGCTTTCCAGTAAGGGTTTAGCCGTTTCACCTTTTGCATTACTGCAAAAGCTTATCCTTTTTCAAGGATACTTTTACCGTTTCCGGTAAAAGCGTCTCTGCTCGCACCTCTGACCTTGCGGCCGACAGGGATTACCTGCTACCGTTCTCCGCAGACAGCAAGCTGTCTGTGGTAAAGTCCGGACTTTCCTCTCCGCATTGCGGAGCGATCGCGAGCCCGTCTATGGCTTTTTCATTAAAATTCTCGAACAATTATCACAGTATACAAGTTCAGTGTATTTATATGCTTGATTGATAAGTTGTGGACGCAAAACCATTCCGCATCCGCCGCAGCTTTCTCCGTCAATAAAGCAAATACCCTGTCCATTCCTTCCTTCACGGATACGTTCATACTGTTCTAATATATTCTTATCGACTTTTTGTTTATGCTCTTCTCTTTCTTTTTCTAATTTTGCTATTTCATCTTCACTTTTTTTAGAAGAATTCTTTATCTCTTCAATTTCAGCATTTGTTTTCTGTTCAAAAACTTTAAAGTCTGCTTCCGCCTGTTTGATAACTGCCGATTCAATATCAATTTTTTCCATAAGTTCAAGTATCTCATCTTCTATAACGCTTTTATCGGCTTTTGCCTTTTCGATTTCAAGAAGCATAGCTTTATATGTATCATTGGATTTAATACTATTAAGTTCAAGTGAATGTTTATCTATCAGCTTTTCTTTAGAATCTAAAAGAGCTTCTTTTTCTTTTTTAATTGAATTAAGTTCTACAAAGTGTTTTTTTTCAGCTTCGGCAGTGGCTTTTTTTTCTTGAAGCTCCTTCTCTTTTTCTTCTATTAAAACCGGTGAATTTTCAACGTTTTCTTTGATTTTTTCAATTTTAATATCATAATCCTGAAGTTCGTATAACAATTCCAGATTTTGTTTTAAGTTTTCCATTTATACCTCTTATTTATTTCGGCAGATAAGGGATTTATGATCGCCGTCATTATATTAAGTAAATATTAAACATTTATTTAAATGGGTAGTGCAGGGTTTGAACCTGCGGCCACTCGCGTGTGAGGCGAGTACTCTTCCGCTGAGCTAACTACCCAACGAATACTAATTATTATAGCAAGTTTTAAAAAGACGGGTCAAATAAAAAAACCCTTGATTTCTCAAGAGTTATTTAATTTTAAATTGGGCCTGGTAGGACTTGAACCTACGACCATTCGATTATGAGTCGAGTGCTCTAACCAACTGAGCTACAGGCCCGCTTAAAATGTCTGGAAATTATACTTAAATCTGTTCCTAAAGTCAACAGGCTATTTTTCCACAGCTATTCTTTTAATATAGTCAGCATACGGAGCACCTTCTGCGAGATCTAACAACTCTTTTTTTGTAATATAGCCATTTCTATAGGCTATCTCTTCAAGACAACTTATCATAAAACCTTGTCTTTCTTCAATAGTTTTTATAAATAAAGAGGCGTCAAGAAGCGATTCATATGTTCCGGCATCAAGCCAGCTAAAACCTCTGCCTAAAAGTGCAACATTCAGTTTATTTTTTTTAAGATACTCAGCGTTCACATCGGTAATTTCCAATTCCCCTCTTTGAGAAGGTTTTACATTCTTTGCTATTTCAATCGCATCGTTATCATAAAAATAAAGCCCTGTAACAGCCCAATTGGATTTCGGTTTTTTCGGTTTTTCTTCTATTGAAACAGCTTTATTGTTCTTATCAAGTTCAACTATACCATACCTTTGAGGATCTTTTACATAATATCCAAATATTGTCGCACCATCCTGTCTGAGAGCGGCATCAGTCATTATCTTTGAAAGTCCGTGTCCGTAAAATATATTATCGCCGAGTATTAAAGCTATATTATCCTCGCCTATGAAAGATTCTCCTATAATAAGTGCCTCGGCAAGTCCGCCGGGTTTTTCCTGAAGTGCATATTCAATATTCAATCCCAGATTTTTGCCATCACCAAAAAGTTTTTTTAACTGAGGGAGGGTTTCTTCATTGGAAATTATCAGTATATCCCTTATTCCTGCAAGCATAAGCGTTGAAAGAGGATAGTATACCATCGGTTTATTGAAAACGGGAAGCAATTGTTTGCTTACAACTTTTGTTATCGGATAAAGCCTTGTGGCTTTTCCGCCTGCAAGAATAATTCCTTTTGTCTTTTTCATTATGATATCCCCATTCATTGATATTGTTTTGATTATTATATCATACTTTGACCGGAAGTATATTCTCTTTCGGTTTCATCTTGATCCTTACCATATGGAACAAGATGGGCTGCCCATCCGCCTTTTCTTGAATCCAGGTATGCATCTATAGGATTATTTTTATCATTGACAGCCAGAAACATATTCAAGGCAATATTTCCGGCAATAAATCCGACTATCACCGTAGCAACAATTTTTGGAACTTTTGAATACAATTTAATTGAGAATACTGCAAACTGTTTTGCAATAAGTGTCTTGAAAGGAATTGCAACTGAAAGATTCGGATAACCTGTATTCTTTCCTTTCTTATCAGGGAACATCGTACCTTTAGTATTATATATTGATGCTGCTGAGCGCACAATAATAACAGGCTTTCTTATCCCGAGAAGATTTCCAAACAAAGGAGTATATCTATTTTCATTATTTAAAAGATTTTCATCTGATAAATTGACCTTTATCTTTTGTTTGTATATATCTTCCGTTGAAATATACCAAGATGTATCTGATTTGGCATATACCTTTCTGTTTAAGAAAAGAATACTTTTAAGTTTTTCCAACAGCTTATTCGATGAATCCGGATCGGTATCATCAAAATCAAATATATCTGAACTTTGATTGAAAACAAAATGCAGACCATTAAAATCACCGTTATAAGTATATAAGTATTTTATCCCATTATCATTTCTCTCAAGTCCAAAAATCCTTTGGGCATTAGCAATTGTAGGCAATGCTGCAGGACTTACAATGAGGCTATATCCTTTTAGATTATATTCAGCTATTAATGTATCAACATAAGTTAAATGCGAGATCAAAGCGATATCTTGAGCTTTTTTGAGAGCCTCAACAATTTCTTTCATCCTTTTTACCGATGAATATTCTCTGCTCCAGGATCTTGAAATATCACCAGTCGGATAAGCCGCTATAATATCGGTATTAAATGAAGGCATCTGAATAAAAAAAGGATCCGTTCCAAGTGCAAGCGTTATGCCCATAATATAATTTAAACCGGCTACTAAATTCATTGTACGGGCTTTATGTGTAGCGATTGATAAAGCTATATTATCGACAGCATTTTGCATGTTCATTCTATCTCTTATAATCTTTGCAATGTTTAACATCATCGCCCAGCTTAAAACAAGAATAAGCGTAAATATCATAAAATAATACAGCGTTTGTCCTCGATTATTATTTACTGTCATTCTTCATCCTCAAAATTTCTGGCTCCAGGATAGGCCTTATTATAATAAGCAGAATCCGGAGACGGGACCATTCTGCTTCTTGCCGACTGATATCTGCGGCTCCCCGATTTTCCAAGGATTTTATCTGTCATTTCTCTGCGGGATGTTTTTTTTACTACAAGAGAACCAAACATCACTCTTGTAAAATAATAAATTTTTACAGTATGGTCTGTAAGCACATTATTTGAATAATCATAGGTTTTCCTGCTTGCAGTTACAGGTTTATGCATCGTTACAAAACTATCGCTGTCATCAGAAGAAACAGATTCTTCTTCATTATTATCTTCACTCTCATTTTTTCTGTTAAAAAAAGTTCCCACGGTTGAAGAGTTTGAAAACCCAAAACTCCCTAACATTCGTGAAGTTGTTTCACTTACCGTAAAAGGATAGAAATTAACAAGATATTTTTTTACTCTGTTTTTTGCTTCATTAAACTTTGCTTCGCCGCCGCCGGTAACAGCAGCCGAACGCATAGCTGTAAAAGCGGCTTCATTTGCAGTCATGTCATCTACGGCGATTATGCATATCTGTAAAAAAGCGAACATTATTATTGTAGTAAAGGCCACAACAAATAAAGCTTCTATAAGAGATTGTCCTCTTGGCTTTTTTATCATTTCACATAACTCCTGTCGACAACTCCGGAAACATTTACAATAGTATTTCCGGCACCGGAAATTGCCGCGGTCTTTTCATAGCGTTTTTTCCATGAGGCTTTATACATTGTCCAGATCCCGCTTGTTGCCGCAAGTAATACGACAAGCACAAGCAAAAACTCGACAAAAGTCTGTCCATTATTTCTTTTGTCCATAATTTTGTTTTTTATTCTATTAATTTTGTAGTAACAAAAATCAGAACATTAGTTTTTGTATCATAGTGTTTTGTCAGGCTGAATAATGCGCCAAGGATCGGGATATCACATAAAACAGGTATTCCTTCAACTGTTTTCCCTTTAGTCGTTTCAATAAGTCCGGCTAAAACCATAGTTTCGCCGTTCTTTATCTGAAGATGTGAAGATGCCTGTCTTTTAGCTATAGAAGGATATCCTGCTACGGGAGCATTATAGTCAAGCCTTGAAAGTTCAGTTTCAAGAACTATGTCTATTTCTTCGTCTTTCTGTACAGTCGGGGTAATTTTCATTATTATCCCGAATTCTTTCCATTCTATTTTAGAAGTTCCTACAGCAGTCGCTACTACAGGAAATTCTCCGCCAACCATAAATTTGGCTGTTGTGCCTGATTTTGTAACTAATTTGGGTTTTGATAAGACTTTTGCGGCGCCATTTGTTTCGAGGGTTTTCAATGTTGTGGTAAATGCAGTGATCCTTTCCCATGCGCCGGATTCGATTATCGATGGAATCGTTGATTCTACGGCAGATATTTCCGTAGGCCATTCTATGCCGAGTTCCAAAGATTTATTTTCGTTTACTTCCGTTATTTCAACGGAAATCTCGATCATTTTTTCTGAGTATACCAAAGATGCAAAAAATAAAAACGGGATAAAAAGTAGTTTTCTCATTTTGCTCTCTTATAAAATGGTTTTGGTACTTCTTTAATTTTCCTCCTATTATTATGAATTTCCGCTTCAAGTTCCACAGCTTCTATTTCCGCATCGACCAAAGCCATTCCTATAGCTTTTTTTAATGTGGGAGAAAAAGAACCGCTGGTAACATAGCCGACCTTTTTATCATTTAAATAAAGCACATTGCCATTCCTTGCTATACCTTGAAGACATTCAAAAGCTATGATCTTCTTTGAAGGATTGTCCTTAAACGGCAAAAGCTTTTCTTTACCTATAAAATCATTTTCCCATTTAATAGTTTTTTTGAAACCTGCGTCTATCGGATTTATATTTTCGTCAATTTCATGTCCATGCAAAGGCATACAAGCTTCAAGACGTAAAGTGTCACGGCAGCCAAGCCCGCAGGGTTTAACTCCGGCTTCCATAAGTTTTTTCCAAATCTTATTTGTCTGCTCTCTCGATATAAAAATTTCAAAACCGTCTTCACCGGTATATCCTGTTCTTGCTATTCTGCAAAATTGCGCATTGATGTCTTTCAGCTTAAGTTCTTCACAGGTAAAATATTTCATACTTTTAATATCGGTTTCGGAAAGATTTTGTATAACCTCAACGGCTTTAGGTCCCTGAACAGCTAAAAGAGAAATATCGGCACTTCTGTTCTCTAAAATTATATTTTCCGGCTTATGTGCATTCAGCCAAGCCCAATCTTTATCAAGATTCCCGGCATTGACAACCATCATATATTCGCCGCAGAAATTATAAACTATTATATCGTCTTTAATGCCGCCTTCATCATTAAGGATCATTGAGTATCTTGCTTTTTTATCCGGTAAGCCAGAATAATTGCCGAGAGTTACAAAGTTTAAAAAGCTCACAACACTCTCCCCTTTAATTATAAATGTTCCCATATGGGATGTGTCGAAAACGCCGGCTGCATTTCTTACGGCATTATGCTCTTCAATAATTGAAGTATACTGGACAGGCATATCCCAGCCGCCAAATTCCGTAAACTTAGCACCAAGCTTTAAATGCTCGTCGTAGAGATAAGTCCTTTTCATTTTTATTTCCTTTATTTGGTGTATACTAACTTTACTTTTATTTCTTTTTCATTATTTCAGTACATTTTCCGAAAGCATCCTCATAAGCATTTAAAAGTCCTTCGCTTATAGACGGATGGAATAAAGATTCTCTGGCTATATGATTAATTCCATTTGTTAATATCATTGAAGCGGTATTTATAATTTCATCGGCATTTGTGCCTACCATCCAGAAAGCCAAAGGTTTTTTTGTATTTTTGTCAGCCGCACACTTTATAAAGCCTGTTCTCTCCCCTTCAATAAAAGCCCTTCCGCTTGCAGTAAGAGGAAATATTCCATAGACAATATTTTCATCATCTTTAAATCCGGAAACTTTAACTGAAGCACTTTGAGGCATAGAAAAAACCGCCTGCGGTACAATTTTATTATCAATAATAACTGTATTTCCTTTAAAAGCATTTTCAGCGGCTGCCGCACCTTCATTTTGTGCCGTATATGCAAGAAGGCTTCCTTTTGTTGTATCTCCTACTGCATAAATATTTTCAACATTTGTTTGGCAATATTTATTCACTTTTATAAAGCCGTTTGAAAAAGCATCAATGCCTGCATTTTCAAGATTAAGGTCTTTTGCGGGTATCCTTCCCGTAACAATCAGAGCTTTCTGAAATTTAGGTATATCATTTAAAGCACTTTTATAATCCACAAGTATTTCTATACCCTGCCTGCTCATATTTTTCATAATCTCGTTTGATATTTCCGCATCTTCGGAAGGAAGAAGCCTGTCAAAACTTTCTGCAATAGTAACTTTACTGCCAAAACCGGCAAAAATAGTAGCCATTTCAACACCGATAGCGCCGCCACCAATTATTAAAAGCGTCTCCGGCACATATTCAAGATTTAAAGCATCTGTAGAATTTATTATTTTCTCACCGTCATATTCATAACCGGGTATTTTATGAGGCTCGGAACCTGAAGCTATTATAATTTTATCAGCTTTTATATGTGTATCTGTTCCGATAAGAAGTGTATTTTTATCTTTAAAAGAAGCCGCTCCAGAAATTACGGGTATTTCATAAGAAGAAAGTATCATTTCCATGCCTTTTCTTATATTGGCTATCCTTTTATTTTTTTGGATAACAATATTAGCATATTGAATAGCCCCAAGACTTGCTTCTAAACCGTATTCATAAGCTTTTTTTATTTTTAATTTTGTTTTCAGCACTTGCCACATAAATTTTGTAGGTATACAGCCGCAATTGAGGCAAGTTCCGCCAACAAAACCTTTCTCAATAATAACAGTCTTTGCCCCAAGCTGTGCCGCTCTTACAGCCGCCGCAAAACCGCCGGGACCTGAACCGATAACTGCTATATCATATTTTTCCATTAAGTCCTTCCGCATTCATAAAAAACTGCAATTTTATTTTTTACATTAAAATCTTATTGGATCTACTGAAATTATCTGCCGTAAATTTTCAATATTTCGCTGACAGCCTCTTCAGGCTTTAATAGTTTTATGCCTTCTTTTCCGTCTTTTCTGGCTTTAAATTCAACATTGCCATTAGCAAGATTTTTCTCGCCTATAGTAATTCTATATGGTATGCCTATAAGGTCGGCATCTTTAAATTTTATTCCTGCTCTTTCATCTCTGTCATCTATAAGAACATCAAGTCCTTTTGCTTTAAGTGCAGAATATATTTTTTCAGTTGCTTCTTTTGTTTTTTCATCAGCAAAATTTATAGGCACGATTATTACTTCATAGGGTGCAATATTGTCCGGCCATATTATACCGTTCTCATCATGAGATTGCTCTATGGTCGCGGCAAGTATCCTTGTAACGCCGATACCGTAACAGCCCATAACTATAAGATTCTCTTTACCGTTAGTATCAAGATATGTTGCATTCATAGATTTTGAATATTTTGTTCCGAGTTTAAATATATGTCCTATCTCTATACCTCTTGAAAATTTCAATTTTTCTTTTTTGCACCTGGGGCAAATGTCGCCGTGCATTACTTTTCTTATATCGGCAACTATATCAGCTTTATAATCTCTTCCATAGTTGACATTTTTTATATGAAAATCTTTTTTATTGGCACCTGTTACGGCATTTACTATGCCGGGAACAGAGAGATCTGCAACTATTTTTATATTTTTAAGTCCCATTGGACCGGCAAAACCTACGGGAGCACCGGTTATCTTTTTTATTGTCTCTTCATCAGCTAAAACTGCTTCATTGGCGCCAAGAAGGCTTTGTAATTTGATCTCATTAATTTCATTATCGCCTTTTACAAGAACAATAACAGTTTTTCCGTCTACAAGATATATCATTGTTTTAATAAAATTTTCCGGCGAAGATTTCATAAACGAGGCAACTTCTTCAACGGAACATTGGCCGGGAGTGGAAACTTCTTCCATAGGAAGAGCGGCTTCATCTTTTTTTTCATCGTTCGCAAAGCACTCAGCTTTTTCGCTGTTTGCACCATATCCACAATTACACCACGCTATTTCTTCTTCGCCAGTTTCTGCTAGAACCATAAATTCATGCGAGAACGAGCCGCCTATAGCACCCGAGGCGGCTTCAACAGCACGGAATTCAAACCCGCATCTTTTACATACATTTGAATATGCCTGATACATTTTTCCATAGTATTTTTCAAGATCTGTTTCATCAACATGGAAAGAGTAACCGTCTTTCATCAAAAACTCTCTTGAACGCATAATGCCAAATCTCGGACGTATCTCATCTCTGAATTTAGTTCCGAATTGATAAAGCATTATAGGAAGCTGTTTATAAGATTTAACATCCTTTCTGACAAGATCTGTAATTCCTTCTTCAGCAGTAGGCGCAAGACAGAACTCAGCATCTTTTCTGTCTTTAAGTCTGAAAAGTTCTTTCCCATAAACATTCCATCTTCCGGTCTCTATCCACAGATCTTTAGGAAATAACAGAGGAAGAGAAACTTCCTGACCATCAGCTGCGTCCATTTCTTCACGGATTATATTCTCGACTTTTTTCAAAACTTTCAAACCCAAGGGTAAGAATTCATAAAGTCCTGAGGCTACTTTACGTATCATTCCCGCTCTTATCATAAGCTTTGCAGAAACAATATCCGCATCAGCCGGAGCTTCTCTAAGTGTTGGTGCATACATTTTTGAAAAATACATTTTTCCCTCTAGCGTACAATTTTTAAAATTTTAAATTTTGTTTTTCCTGCCGGAAGTTCAACTTCAACTGTATCTCCGACCTTATGACCGAGAAGACCTTGAACAAGAGGAGACTGAACAGAGATTTTGCTTTCCGCAGGATTTGCTTCTTCCAGATCAACTATTGTATATTCATAATCATCGCCGTCTTCATCTTGTATCGTTACAGTAACGCCGATAAAAACTTTGTCCGGATCTATATCCAGATCATCAATGATCTTAGCACCGGTAATTTTAGTATCAAGTTCGGCTATCCTGCGCATAAGATTTGTTAATGTTTCCTTAGCTGCATGATATTCGGCATTCTCTCTCAGATCACCATGTTCTCTTGCTCTTGCTATCTCGTCTTGTATCTGAGGTTTTCTTTTTTGTAGTTCTTCAAGTTCTTGAATAAGTTTTTCTCTTCCTTCTCTTGTTAAATAAATTCCTGACATTTTTCTACCTCTGTAAATCTTTTATCATAGACATAAGTTTTTTCACCCATTGTTCAGGTTTTACTTTCCCTATGATCTGACCGTTTTTAAAAAGCACTCCGATATTTTTTCCGCCTGCTATGCCTATGTCTGCATCTTTAGCTTCACCGGGACCGTTTACAATACACCCCATAATAGCTACCTTTAACGGTTTTGGCGATTTTTTCAGTTTTTTGAGTTTAGCTGTTTCTTTTTCCATATCTGAAACGATCTTAATAAGATCAACTTCACACCTTGAACATGTAGGGCAAGAAATAATTTCAATACCTGAATTCCTAAGTTCAAGTGACTGCAAAAGCAAGTAGGCTGTCTTGATCTCTTCAACAGGATCTGCCGTTAGAGAAACCCTTATAGTATCTCCAAGCCCTTCATAGAGCATAATCCCAAGACCTGCCGACGATTTGATTGTACCGCTTAAAAGCGAACCCGCTTCGGTAATACCGAGATGTAAGGGATAATCTCTTTTTGCAGAAAAAATTTTATATGCTTCAACCGTTGTCGCAATATTTGAAGCCTTCAAAGAAACAACTATATCGTAGAATTTATGTTTTTCTAAAATTTTGACATGTTCCATCGCTGCTTTGGCAAGTTCTTTTGCTCTGGATAAATTGTCTTCTATCTGATGAACAGATTTTAAAGAGCCCGCATTAACCCCGATCCTTATAGGTATATGCGCTTTTTTTGCTTCTTTGACCAGAGCTTCAACTCTTTCTTTAGCACCGATATTTCCAGGATTTATCCTAAGCTTGTCGATACCCTGCTTTATCGCTTCCAAAGCTATTCTATAATCAAAATGTATATCGGCAACCAATGGGATTTTTATATTTTTCTTTATTTTACTTACATTTTCGGCTGATTCCATATCAGGCAGAGAAACCCTGACTATCTCACAGCCTGCTTCCTCAAGTTGCTTTATCTGTCTGACAGTAGATTTCCAATCACGAGTGTCAGTATTAGTCATAGATTGAACCGCTATAGGAGAACCTCCTCCTATAACAACTCCGCCTATATTTATTTTTCTGGTTTGTTCTCTTTTATAAAATTTCATTTTATGCTCTAAACTATTATCAACGCTAATTTATAAAAACATATTAAATACGGAATTTTAAATAAAAAAGAAAGAGTTAGCTTTTAAAGAATTTACCTATACCTAATCTGAGAAGGTCACTATAAGTCGCAAAAATAAAGATAGCTAAAATTAAGAAAAGTCCGATAGTATTATACACCTGTATTACTTTCGTGCTGATTGGTTTTCTTGTTATGCCTTCAACAAAAAATAAAACTATCATTCCGCCGTCAACCATCGGTATAGGGAATAGATTGAACATTCCAAGTGCAACGGATATAATTGCAATTAGTTTAAGATAATCTTCCATTCCGTTCTTTGTAGCATTTGCCATAACCTGCATAACTCCAATAGGTCCGGCAACATCAGGTTTTTCCCATGAGATTATTTTATCGGCAAGATAAATTACTGTAATTACAGTCTGTGATATCGCTGTTTCCGTGCCTAAAAGCAGAGATTCGAAAAAACCGGCTTCACTTTGAATTATCCCTGGAGAAACACCAATAGCTCCTAGACCGGTTACAGGGTTTTTAGCAACAGTCATTTTAACATCAAAAGTATATGTTCCTCTTTCTACAACAAAATCAACTTCTTCTCCGGCTTTATCTTTAAGATTATCGGCAATTTCATTCCATGTACTTATTTGTACTCCTGCTATAGATACTATCTTATCTCCGCCTAAAAGCCCGGCTTCAACAGCAGGATAATTTTCAACGGTTCCTCCTATATGTGAAGTAGGCGATATCTGCGATACTCCCCAAATATTAAAAATAAAAGCAAACATAATAACAGCAAGTATATAATTTGAAAAAGGACCTGCAAAAGATATGAATATTTTTTTGTACCAGCTTAAAGAAAGGTATTCCCCTTCTCCTCCGGTAGCTTCGTCAGGATTCTCTCCCTCCATAGCAACAAATCCTCCGAAGGGTATGGCTTTTATACAGTATTTTGTACCATTATGTACATATTTAACAAGATCTGGACCGAAACCGAAAGCAAATGTCAAAACTTTCACTTTACATAATTTTGCCGCTGTAAAATGTCCAAGCTCATGAATAAAGATCAAAAAGCCCAAACCTATAATAATACCTAATATCTGGAGAATTATCGTCATTTTCTTTTCCTTATAATTTAGTTATCGATCAGTTTTTTCGCATAAATCCTTGCCCAAGCATCAGCTTCAACACTTTCATCAATGCCGGACTTTTTATTTACTTTATGTGCTTTCATGGTTTTTGACACTATATCGGCAATATCTGTAAATTTTATCTTTTTATTTAAAAATGCATCGACAGCTGTTTCATTTGAGGCATTCATAACAGCAGGCATAGTATAACCTGTTTCAGCCGCTGAATATGCAAGCTTTAAGCATGGAAACTTTTCAAAGTCAGGTTCAAAAAATTCAAGTTTGCCGGCCTTAGCAAGATTTAAAGGTTGTATACCGCAATTCAATCTTTCCGGATAAGCAAGAGCATACTGAATAGGCAGCCTCATATCCGGATTTGAAAGCTGAGCTATAACAGAACCGTCAATATATTCAACCATTGAATGAACAATAGACTGAGGATGTATCACAATTTCTATTTTGCTTACAGGAATCCCAAACAATACGGAAGCTTCTATAGCCTCAAGACCTTTATTCATCAGTGTAGCACTGTCTACAGTAATTTTCTTTCCCATCTTCCATGTAGGATGGTCCAAAGCCTGCTCAACAGTAATTTTTGAAAAATCTTCTTTATAATTATAAAAAGGTCCGCCGGAAGCTGTAAGCCATATTTTTTTTATCTGTGACTTTTTTTCTCCTGCGCAACATTGAAAAATAGCCGAATGTTCACTGTCTATCGGAAGTACGGGAACCTTCTTTTTTTCAGCAAGTTTCATTATTTCAGAGCCTGCCATAACCAATGCTTCTTTATTGGCTATCGCAATACTTTTACCGGCTTCTATGGCTTTAATTATCGGTTTAAGTCCGGCAGCACCAACAATTGCGGCAATTACCATATTTACGCCGGGCATTACCACAAGTTTTTTAAGCCCGCTGTGTCCGTTAAGTACTTCAACTTTTAATTTATTTTTTATGCACCATTTTTTTAAATTTTCTGCATCAACAGGATCATTAACACAGACAGCTTTAGGTTTGAACTTTTTAATTTGTTCTTTAAGTAATTTAATATTAGTATTGACGGATAAACCTTCAACTTTAACAGTATCTTTCATTTTAGATACTATATCAAGAGTCTGTGTCCCTATAGAACCTGATGAACCGAGAATAATTATTTTTTTCATTTTAAACTTTTCCAAAAATCTGCAAAATATAAAAAACCGCAGGAGCGGCAAAAATATAAGAGTCAAATCTGTCAAAAGCTCCGCCATGACCCGGAATTATTTTTCCTGAATCTTTAATATTGCCATCTCTTTTTATAAGCGATTCTGCAAGATCGGAGAATTGACCTACAAAAGCTATTACTAGACCAAGTATCACTGCCTGCGGCAAAGAAATTATATCTTTCATAAAAAAATATCTGCATATAATAGCAGCTATCACACCGAAAATTACTCCGGCAGATGCACCTTCAATAGTTTTTTTAGGACTTACATTTTTTGCAAGCTTGTGTTTTCCGAACATCCTGCCAAAAGCATATGCCGCAGTATCAAGTGTCCAGACTATTATAAAAAGAAAGAACATCATCTGCATTCCACCCTTAAGTTCACGTATATATACCATGTGTATCAATGCCAACGGCAGAAAAAAAGAACCAAAGAATGAAACAGATATTCTTCCTACCGACATTTCGGGATTTTCGCCGAAAACTTCAATAGCAAAAAAAATTAATAACATTGTAACTGCCGCAAATGAAAGTTTATCAAGCGGAAAGTTTTCAAAAAAATACAAAAAAATGAAAAAAAGTGAAGACAATATTAATGAAACGATGGTATGCGGTCTATACTTTTTAGATATGACAAGATATTCCTGCACACAAAAAAAAGTAATCAAGAACATCATTATATAAAACGGCAAACTGCCAAAATATACACATAAAAAAACTATAGGTATACCGACTATTGCCGTTAATATTCTAGTTAATAACATTATTCTCTCTCCAAGTGAAAATCATTACACCCCGCCGTAGCGCCTTTCTCTTTTCCTATACTCTGCAATTGCTTTTTCAAGATCTTCTTTTTTGAAATCCGGCCACAATTTGTCTGTAATATATATTTCAGAATAGGCTATCTGCCACAATAAAAAATTAGAAATCCTAAGTTCTCCTGAAGTGCGTATAAGCAGATCAGGATCAGGCTGCCCTGAAGTGTATAGGAATTTTTCTATATCTTCTTCCGAAGGGCTTGTTATGCCTTGTTCTATTATCTTTTTAAAAGCCCGCACAATTTCCTGTCTGCCTCCATAATTAAGAGCTACATTCAGCTCCATCTTATTGTTGTCTGCAGTTAATTCACATGCTTTTTTAACTTCAATACGTATATTTTCAGGGAATTTTTCAAGTTCTCCTAATATTCTAAGTTTAATCCCGTTTGAATGAAACTCATCAAGTTCAGATTTTAAAAAACTTAAAAGAAGCGAAAACAAACCTTCTATCTCGCTTGCAGGTCTTTTCCAATTTTCAGTTGAAAAAGCATACAGGGTCAAAACCTTTATGCCAAGGCTTGCTGAAGCCTTAACAATTTCTTTAATGGTTTTGACCCCCTGCTTATGACCAAAAATTCTGGGCATAGATCTTTTTTTTGCCCATCTGCCGTTACCATCCATTATTATCGCGATGTGTTTCGGCAGTTTTGATAAAACAATTTCGCTCAATATTAATCCTTATTCTTGAGAAATTGCGCTGACAGGGCATGCATCGTCACAAGCACCGCAATCAGTGCATTTTGACGAATCTATGACATACTTATCTTCTTCCTGAGAGATTGCTTCAAAATTGCAGCTGCTTTCACAAGCTCCGCATCCTACACATGTGTCTGCATCAATTTTACGTGCCATAAATAACTTCCTCCACGGGTATTTTTTTAGATCTGCATTATCTCTTTTTCTTTAAGAGCTATGCTGTCATCTATTTTCTTAATATAACTGTCAGTTACTTTCTGTGCTTCCGTCTCGTATTTTTTTCTTTCGTCTTCGCTTATAACTTTATCTTTTTCTGATTTTTTTATACCGTCAACTAGAACTCTTCTCTCATTTCTAATCGCTACTCTGAACTCTTCAGCCATTTTGCTTATCGACTTTGCGATCTCTTTTCTTCTTTCTTCAGTTAAAGAAGGCACAGATATTCTTATGATTTTTCCGTCATTAACGGGAGTCATACCTATATCAGCTTTCATTATCGCCTTTTCAATAGCACCAAGCTGTGAAGCATCCCAAGGTTTGATCTCAATTGTCTTAGCATCGGGAATGCTTATACCGGCAATTTGATTTATCGGCATAAGAGAACCGTAACTTTCAACTTTTATGTTTTCAATTATAGCACTGCTTGCTCTCCCTGTTCTGATAGAACCGAGCTCATGCTGTACTTTATCTATGGTTTTTTTCATAGCTTCTTCAGATTTGGAAAAAAGAGTTTTAATCATTTAAAGCCTCCATTATTTTGTTACAACGGTTCCGATTTTTTCACCATTTAAAACCTTTCTCAAATTCCCGTCTTTATAAAAATCAAAAACAGAAACTGATATCGGCGTATCTAAATTCATACACAATGAAAACGCTTCTGCATCCATTATTTTAAGGTTTTTATCAACAGCTTCCTTGAAAGTTAAAGTATCGTATTTAACCGCTTTTTTATCTTTTTTCGGATCGGTATTGTATATACCGTCAACCTGTGTAGCTTTTAATAAAATGTCGGCACCGATTTCCGCAGCCCTTAAAGCTGCCGTCGTATCGGTAGTAAAGAAAGGGTTACCGGTTCCACCTGCAAAGATCACAATATAACCGTTTTCAAGCGATCTTATAACTTTCTCTCTGTTAAAATTTTCAATAAATCCACATACGCCGTATGATGAAAAAACCCTTGATTTTAAACCTTCTTGTCTTAGAGCATCGTTTAAAGCCATAGCATTTATGACAGTCGCCAACATTCCCATCTTGTCAGCAGTTACTCTGTCCATATCTTTTCCGGCACCTCTCCATATATTGCCGGCACCTATGACGACAGCAAGGGTTATAATATTTGCATCAACTGCCGCTTTTATCTCCTTTGCCGTCCGTTTCAGACTCTCGGAACTTATCGAACTTTTGCCATCCGACAAAGATTCACCTGAAAGTTTTAAAAGTACTCTTTTTGCTGACATTTTATTACTCTTCTCCGAGTTTAAATCTTGCAAATCTTCTAATAACCATATTTTCACCGGTTTTAGCAATCGTATTTGTTATGAGATCTTTAATTGTTTCTTTACCGGTAGTATCTCTCATATATATCTGGTCATAAAGACATACCTGACTGTAAAACTTTTCAAGTTTGCCTTCAATGATCTTATCCCAAACTTTTTCAGGTTTTCCTTCTTCTTTAAGCTGGGCTTTATATATTTCTTTTTCGGCTTCAATTACGCTTTCAGGAACCTGTTCACGATTTACATAAACAGGTGCTACAGCCGCGATCTGCATAGCGACTTCTTTTACCAGATTTTGAAAATCTTCGGTCTTTGCTACAAAGTCGGTTTCACAATTAAGTTCAACCAATACTCCAAGTGTTCCGTTTCCATGTATATATGATTGGACGAGTCCTTGCTTTGCACTTCTTCCGGCTCTTTTTACTGCCGTTGCAATTCCTTTCTCTCTAAGCCACTTGGAGGCATTATCTAAATCATTATTGTTTTCTTTAAGTGCGTTTCTGCAATCCATTATTCCCGCACCGGTCATTTCTCTAAGTTTGGTAATAAGCTCAGTTGACATTGGCTTCTCCTTCTTCTTTATTTTCATCTTTCACTTCTTCTACTGCTTCTTCCGCTTCAGAAGCTGAGACTTCTTCTTCTAAAACTTCTTCTGTTACTTCTTCATCAATTCCTTCTTCTTTTTTATCTCCTACGCCTTTTCCTTCCAAAACCGCATCCGCAACTATTGAACAGAAAAGCTTTACAGCTCTGATAGCATCATCATTTCCCGGAATAGGATAATCTACAAGATCAGGATCGCAGTTTGTATCACAGATAGCTACGATAGGAATACCGAGTTTTCTGGCTTCTGAAACTGCTGTTGACTCTTCATTAGGATCAATTATAAACATAAGCTCAGGAAGTTTTGTCATCCCTTTCAATCCTTCAAGAGATTTTTCCAGTCTGAGCCTTTCTTTTTCTATCTTGGACTGTTCTTTTTTAGAAAGAAGAGCTAAAACACCTTCTTCCTTCATTTTTTCAATTTCTTTGTATCTTGCAATAGATTTTTTAAGAGTTTCAAAATTTGTAAGAGTTCCGCCGAGCCATCTTTCAGAAACAAAATAAGCTCCGCAACGCAAGGCTTCTTCTTTAACCGGAGCTTGCGCCTGTTTTTTAGTTCCTACAAAAATTATTTCTTTTCCTTCAGAGACAAAATCTCTTACGACTTTGTAGTTTTTCTTCAACTCTTTAAGGGTTTTCTGAAGATCAATGATGTGGATCTTGTTCCTTGTACCGAAAATATACTTCGCCATTTTCGGATTCCATCTTCTGGTTTGATGTCCAAAATGAACACCGGCTTCCAGTAAAGCCTTCATCGTAATGTTAGCCATACTACTCTCCTTTGGTTTTACCCCCCGGATTTTACCGGTAGGGTTCCGCTTATGCGGCTTCCGCGGCTTTCGTTATCCAAAACCCTTGCGGGACCTTTGGCAAATCCAACCGCGTGCTTATTTAATGCGTCTCCGCTTAAATACTTGGAAATTTTATCAAAAAAAACTTTATATTTCAATATAAATCAATTAAACCTACAATTTCGAACATATAAAAGCAATTACTAATGACAAATTACGAATTAAAGACAAAGAAAACGAAAAGCTAAGTATACCTCCGATTAAGACACTCGGAGATAATAAAAAACAAAAGTTTTTATAATATTTTTTTCAGCCACTGCAGGACTTCGGGATTAATGTATGACATTGCCAGCAGTCCTTTTGAAATAGTTATTATAATACTAAAGATAATGCTTAGGAAAATAAGAAGCATAATAAAATATCTCCAAAAATATCCAATAACACCTTCATGTCTCTCATTCCAGTAAAATATCATAACAAAAGCCGGAATTATAAAATACATCGCAAAATCTGCTATATACCTTAATATTCCACCCGCAATGGAAACAACAGAAATAACCATAATACCTGACAGGATTATCATCGCAGTATATTTTTTTATTTCCACGGATATTTTTTTTGAAGTAAAAAAACCATAACTGCCTATCGCAATAAACAAGAGATACGGAGCCGTATACAAAAGCCCTACTAAAGGCTCAATCAGATTTTCTGCGATCACAATTTTACCTGCTAAATAATAAGGGAAAGTGTTAATTGATATCGGAGGAAAAAACAAAAACAGTCGGACCGTATAAAAGGAGTCGGCCAAATTAAACTTTCTATTATAGACATCTATCAAGGTCAGTTGAAATTTATGTCCGAATTCAAAGAAAGAATCAAAGCGAAGATAATTATATATCATCAAAACAATAGCAAATACTATTAAAGGGATAAAGTAATACAAATATTGAGTATAGTTTTTTTTAATAGTTTTAAAATCAAAAACTAAAGGTATTTGAAACAAAACTATCAATGCATAAAAAGGTCTACAACCTACGGAAAGGGCTATTGAAAGACCGGCTGCAAACAAGAAAAACCTTTTTTTTACGGCACTTTCCGCTTCACTGTAAAAAAGAAGCATCAAAAATGAAAGCAAAACAAAAAAGAGCCCGACTATTATCGCAACTTCATAAACCCTTGGAAGCGTTATAAGATATCCAAAAGCAGATGAGAACCCTACAGCAAGTATGGTAAGAACGATAAGCAGAAAATCTTTGTTTTTTGAGATAGTATCCAGAATTTTTTTTAAGATCATAAGCGAAACAAGAAAAGAGAGAATTGAAAAAGCTAGGACGACAAGGGAATCAGTTATAAAATATTTTGTCAGAATATTAAACGGCAGATATACTATAAGAATCGGGGTGATTCCAAAATACAAATAATATTTATCTTTATAAAAACTCAAGTCTAGTATATAATCAAATTTTTCTAAGGAAAGTTTATTGTTTAACTCAGCACTGTCATACGGATTATCCAATGCTTTGAGTTTTTCAGAAGGTTCTATTAAAAAACTAACCTTGCCTTTTTTCAGGGAAGCAGTCATAAAATTATAATAATTCCATCCTGTATAATTTACTATAGCAGGATCCTTATCAGGTAGTATCATCCCAGGATAAAAACCAGAAAAAGATATGAAAATATAAAAAAAGATAACAGATAATATAGGTATGCCTATTAAAATTTTTCTTATATTTAATCTATCTTTAAATATAAAAAAAAGACAGTACAGCAGTGTAATGAATATTGTTATATAAATTATAAGCTTAAGCAAATTAGAATATACAATATAAGAAGTGAAAGCTGCCAGAAAAAAAAGCAGAAGCTGCGAATGTCGTGTGATAATATTCTTTATTTTATTATTTATCATAATTTTTTTGATAACGGCAGACGATTATTTTAAATTATACCATAAAAATATTCTTCTCTATTAGGATCGCATTTGAACTTATCATCAAACAGGATTCGGTAGAGTTTCCCTTTATCTATCTAAACTATTATTTTTGACGGATAAAAAAACAGTTACCTGAGTTTTTGCAAAAAATGGTTTCAGGTCTGAATAGTTCGATTTTTTGAGAACAGCACGGATGCTGTCTATCGCGGCAGCGCTTGTGGCGTAGTTGACCAAGAATATTATCTCGTCCCGAACAATATCTTTTTGTTGCAAAATCATATTAAGTTCTCTTTCGGGTTCTTTGTCTAAGATTATAAAATTTTCCATTTGTGATAAATCATAAACAAACCCTGAAAATCTTAAAAGCGCATATGAGTCAGGGTTGTCATTTATGCCGATCACGAGTGCGTTCTTATACTCTGTGATAGAAGGATCATCAGTATAAAGCCATATAATATCCCTATTTTCAAAAAACGGGGCCGCAGTAAAAACTATTATCAAGGCAACAAGAATAAACTTCTTTTTTAGATTTTTTGAAAAAAAGAAATTGACGAACTCACTAATTAAAAATATAAAACAAATTGCTGCTATGGGATAAGCCGGCCATAAATATCTTGTATCATACCAGTTCCGGTAAACAAGGAATTGCCAGCTTATAAATATAAATAAAATACCTATAAAAGGGATTGTTGTAAAAAAATTTAATTTCACAATATACTTTTTATCTATAAGGTACTTTATGCACAAAAAGATAATAAATGCCAAAACAGCCCAAAAAACAATCTTGCCCGCAGCCCCTCCGACAGTTTGTAACAGCCAAACTGATAAAGATACATATGCATTTTTCAAAATTTCATCAAATACAAATATCTTGCGATACCCTATCATATTACTGGTAAACAATCCATAAATAATTTTGATTATAGTTGGATAGCACAAACAAGCTGTTAGAAACGATGCAAGCACAGACAAGAGAGATTTCAATAAATCTTTATATCTTTTTTCTATCAAAAGAAATATAAAAAAACAAAATAAGACCATTACCGTAAAAATAAAAAAATAATAGTGGGTAAGAATACCGCAAAAGATGGTAAAATACAGAAGAAATAAATCAGTATTGCTCATACTTTTTTTGTATGCTGCCCTAAAAACACAAAATGTCAGCAAAACAAAAACACAGGCAAGAAATGCATAAGGTCTGAAAATTAAAACACTATTTATTGCTCCCGTCGAAAATCCCCATAAAACATTAACAAGCAAAGCTTGATACCGATCAAATATAAAACAAGAAGCATTATACAGCAGTATGCTTGTAAGAATAAAAAAAAGAAGATTTAACAAAACTCCGGGATATATACTAAAATTATCTGAAAAGAAAGAGTAAACAGCATAGCTGATATGAACTGAAAAGAAGTATGCAGGAACATGCATCTTATCTGAAAGTAAATTTCTTTTTACAAAACCGAATTTAAAACGTTCACCATCATCTACAGTAATAGCTGATTTTAAATCTTTTCCTGAATAAAATCTGCCGACTTCCAAAAATTCCAAATAATTTGTCTGAGTCATTTCAGAATTGTTCGCAGTCAAAAGAGTTCCGATTTCATCCATATAAAAATTCTTTTTTTTGTCTGCATAATAAAAAACAAGAAGACTTTGGGCTAAAATTATAAAAGTAAGCAATACTGCAGGAGTAAAAAAACGAATATTTTTAAAACTTTTAATCATTTTTTACTCTTTTTATATCAGCACCGAGTTTTTTAAATTTTTTCTCAAGCATATCATATCCTCTGTCCAAATGATATATTCTTGAGATTACCGTTGTTCCCTCTGCCGCAAGACCTGCAAGCACCAGCGCCGCACCGGCACGCAAGTCAGAAACCATTACCGGAGCACCTGAAAGTTTTTCAACACCGATAATATTTACAATTTTGCCGTCAACGACAAGATTTGCTCCAAATCTCTGCAATTCGGCAACATGCAGAAATCTGTTTTCAAAAACATTTTCCTTCACACACGATTTTCCTTTTAAAAGACACATCAAAGCCATCCACTGTGCCTGAACATCTGTAGGAAATCCGGGATATACTTCAGTACTTATATCTTGCGGTTTAAGTTCTTTTATCCATTTTGCACGTATAGAATCTTTTGTTTCTTTAATATCCAAACCGCTTTTTTTAAGTTTATCCGTAATTGATTTAATATGCTCCGGAATAATATTTTTAACGACAATATCGCCTTTTGTTATGGCAGCAGCGATTATATAGGTTGCGGCCTCTATCCTGTCCGGTATAACACTGTGCGTAAAGCCATGAAGTTTTTCAACACCCTCTATAGTGATAGTTTTTGTGCCTGCACCAGAAATTTTTGCCCCCATCTTTTTGAGTACTTCGGCAAGATCTTCAATTTCAGGTTCTCTTGCTGCATTTTTTATTCTGGTAATACCTTTTGCAAGCACTGCCGCAAGCATAATATTTTCAGTAGCTCCGACACTTGGAAATCTAAATTCAATGTCGGCTCCCTTAAGACCGTCTTCACATACTGTCTTTACATAACCGCCTTCCATATTGATAGAAGCACCTAAAAGTTTAAAGGCTTCAAGATGAATATCTATAGGTCTTGCTCCTATAGCACATCCACCCGGAAGAGATACATCAACCTTATTTAGTCTTGCCAAAAGAGGACCCATAATCAAAACGCTTGCCCGCATTTTTCTTACAAGGTCATACGGCGCTATGTGTTTATATTTACCTGAAGTGTAAGCTTTTACTGTATTGCCTTCTTTTACAGTCTTTTTCCCGATAAAATTAAGAAAAGCTATAGTAGTCTTTATATCTGCAAGAGAAGGAACATTTTTTATCATTACCGGCTCATCTGTAAGCAAAGAGGCAAAAAGAATAGGAAGTGCTGAGTTTTTTGATCCGGATATTTTTACATCGCCTTTTAATTTTTTTCCGCCGCGTATTACAATTTTATCCATTTGATTTCCTTTAGATTTTAGCTTTTAGGATCCTGGGTAATCCTGAATAATCCTTTATTATCTCAACTGTCCGAAATCCATATTCCCTAAAAATATCTTTTATTTTATCTGCTATATTAGAATTTAGTTCAACGAAAACATAACCTTCAAAGTTCAGAAAATTCCTCGAATCCCGAGCTATCATATCATAAAAAAATAAGCCATCCTCGCCGGCTATCAGTGCCGTCTTAGGTTCATATTTAAGTTCACGTGCAGCTTTAGAATACTCCTCTTGCGTTAGATACGGAGGATTAGAAACAATTATATCAAATTTTTCAATATCAAATTTTTCAAACATATCGCTCTCAATAAAAGTAATGCCGTCAGCTTCATTAATAAGAGCATTTTCTTTTGCTGTTTCTAAAGCATTGATACTTATGTCCGATGCAGTTATACTCTCAAAAACTCCTGATCTTGCAAGACTTACGGCAATACAACCTGAACCGGTGCAAAGATCAAGTGCGGTTTCAAATTTATGTTCTTTTGAGGTTTCCAAAACATTTTCTACCATAAGTTCAGTTTCAGGACGAGGGATCAAAACATTTTCATTAACTTTGAATTCATAATGCATAAAACCGCAAAAACCTGTTATATAGGCAACAGGTTCGCGTTTTATGCGTCTTTCAATATATTCATTAAAAAGAGATATCTCGGCATATGTAGCTTTAAGATATCTTATTAGAGCGAGTTTTGAGCGTTTGATCTGCAAAACAGAGCTTAACAAAACTTCCGCATCAGACCTTGCTTCTTCAATATTATTTGATTTTAAGATTTGTTCTGCTGTTTTAAGAAGGGTAAATATATTTGTGCCGTCAAGCATTGTTATCCTTAAGTTTTGCTTCGGTATCTGCTTCTATAAGCTTATTTACAAGTTCAGAAAGATCTCCATCCATAACTTCATTAATATTATAGACGCTAAAACCTATTCTGTGATCTGTTATTCTATTTTGAGGGAAATTATAAGTTCTGATCTTTTCAGAGCGGTCTCCGCTGCCGACCTGTTGTTTTCTTTCACTTGAGAGCTGTTTTTCATGTTCAATAAGTTTCTGTTCATAAAGTTTAGCTCTCAAAACTTTAAATGCTTTTGCTCTGTTCTTTATCTGGCTTCTTTCATCCTGACAAGCAACTACAATACCTGTAGGCAAATGGGTTAGTCTTATTGCCGAATCAGTTTTATTAACATGCTGGCCTCCGGCACCGCTTGCTCTATAAGTGTCTATTCTGAGATCTTCCATTTTTATCTCTACATCAACTTCCTCAGCTTCAGGTAAAACTGCCACTGTTACGGCGGAAGTGTGTACTCTTCCCGATGCCTCTGTTTCCGGAACTCGCTGAACTCTGTGGGCACCTCTTTCAAATTTCATATAGCGCCACACTTTGTTACCATTTATTTCAAAAACAACTTCTTTATATCCGCCGAGTCCTGTAGGATTTGAATCAATAACTTCAAACTTCCATCCGTTTCTTTCAGCAAATCTTGTATACATTCTATAGAGATCGCCGACAAACAATGCTGCTTCATCGCCGCCTGTGCCTGCACGTATTTCTACTATAATATTCTTATTTTCATTCGGATCCGGCGGAATTAAGAGAACTTTTATCTCTGCTTCCATTCTATTTTTACGCTCAGCAAGATCTTCAGATTCTGCAAAAGCCAACTCTTTGATCTCTTCATCTTTTGATCTTTTCAATTCTTCCGTACTTTCAATATCCGCAAGAAGTTTTGAATATTCATGATATTTTTCAGAAAGAGGCATAAGGTAGGAGTGTTGTTTTGTAAGCTCACGATATTTCTCCTGATCTGCAACGACTGAAGAATCGCTGAGCTGAGCTTCAACTTCCACAAATTGGTCATTTAAAGATTTGAGTTTTTCTAAAAACATTTTTTACTCGTCAAAAAATATGACAGAACCTTATAATCTTAAAGGTTCTGTCATAATATTTTGTTTATATTCTACTTTTCTTTTGATTCTTTGCTTTTCTTTACCGCTGTTTTTGCTTTTTTCGGTGAAGTCGTAAGAACTTTTCCCGATGTTTTTCTTGGAACGGGAGCTTTCTTTACGGCTTTTTTCCTGACAACAGTTTTACCTCCTGTTGCAGCAAAACGTTTCTGGAATTTTTCTACTCTTCCAGCTGTGTCTATAAGTTTCTGCTTACCTGTAAAGAAAGGATGGCAGTTTGAGCAGATCTCAAGCCTGATAGTAGGTTTTGTTGAACGGGTCTTAAAAGTATAACCGCATGCACAAGAGACCGTGCATTCTTCATATTTTGGGTGTATTGCGTCTTTCATTTATAAACTTCTCCTTTTATTTAAAAAATTAATGGTTTATTATGCAATATTTTTAAGTATTAGTCAAATATTATATTAATTATATACATTTTAAGAGAATTACGAATTAACGACAAAGGCGACAACAGCAACGATAACGGCAGCTCCTTCTGAAAAGCTCCGCTTTTCTCAGGAAGACAATACGACAATCACAGCCCTTCAAGGCTTGAAAGTTCCATCTGTTTTAAAAAATCTTTATTTGACTTTGAGGTAAGCAGTCTCTTTTTAAGTTCTTCCATTACCTCAATAGAGTTCATTGAATGCATCCATTTTCTGAGTATCCACATCTTATTCTTCTCATCTTCAGTAAGCAGGAGCTCTTCTTTTCTTGTACCTGAGCGTAAAAGGTCTATAGCCGGGAACACTCTTCTGTCGGCAAGCTTTCTGTCGAGATAAACTTCGCAATTGCCGGTTCCTTTAAACTCTTCAAATATAACATCGTCCATTCTGCTGCCTGTTTCTATAAGAGTAGTTCCTATTATAGTTAAACTGCCGCCTTCTTCAATATTTCTTGCTGCACCGAAAAATCTTTTAGGTCTCTGGAGGGCATTTGAATCAAGACCACCTGAAAGTACTCTTCCGCTTGACGGTATCGCTGTATTATAGGCTCTTGCAAGCCTAGTAATTGAATCAAGCAGAACAACTACATCTTTGCCGTTCTCAACCATTCTTTTCGCTTTTTCCAAAACCATTTCAGCGACCTGTATATGTCTGTCAGAAGGTTCATCAAAAGTTGAAGATATGACTTCGCCTTTAATAGAACGCTGCATATCCGTAACTTCTTCCGGTCTTTCATCTATCAAAAGAACCATCAATGTTATTTCTGGATTATTTTGCGTTATGGCATTTGCGATCTTTTGCATAAGAACGGTTTTACCGGTACGAGGAGGAGCATTAAGTAATACTCTCTGGCCTTTTCCTATAGGTACAAGCATATCTATAATTCTTGTAGATATCTCTTCCTTTTTGGTTTCCAAAACTATTTTTTCATCCGGATAAAGAGGAGTGAGATTATCAAAAAGTGAACGTTCCCTTATATTTTCAAGATTTTCCTGTCCATTAATTGATTTTACTTGAAGAAGAGCAAAAAAGCGTTCCTGTTCTTTAGGAGGACGTACATAACCTGCAACAGTATCACCCTTTCTCAATGCAAATTTCTTTATCTGTGAAGGAGATATATATATATCGTCCGGACCTGGGAGATAATTATAGTCTGGCGAGCGTAAAAAACCGAATCCGTCAGGTAATATCTCTAAAACACCTTCATCGTAAACCAGATTATTTTCTTTTGTTTGTGCTTCGAGGATTTTTGCGATAAGTTCCTGTTTTCTTAAACCTGCTACAGTATCAACCTTGAGATCTTTTGCAAGTTTTGTCAACTCAGCCATTGTACGTTTTGCCAAAGCCGACACATCCATAGATTTCTCTTTTTCCATTAACTCCTCCAGAGTTTTTACACACAGCTAAAACACTTAAATGATTGTTTTTTACAGAATACGCCTATAGATTTTTTTGATTTGTAATGATTTTCCATTTTGGATTTTTTTGATTTGAATTTTGAATAATGAATAACCAGGATGAATAAATATTATTATCAGGTTGAATAAATATTATATTATTTTTCTTCTGCTGTCAATAACTTATAAAGTTCTCTGACTTTCTTGCCAAGCAAGTTTTTAGGTCCGGAATTATCAATAACAAAATCTGCCATTTCTACTTTTTTTTCTATCGGCATCTGTGAATTTATTCTTTTTTCTACTTGTTCAGCATTTAATTTATCCCTTAATGCAAGACGTTTTGCCTGAACATCATAAGGTGCCCAGACAACTACTATCTTATCACATATTCTGTCGAGACCTACTTCAAACAGCAGAGGAGCATTTATTACGACATTATACTTTTTATATTTTTTTGAGATTATTTCATTTATACGCGAGATAATATAAGCATGAAGTATTTTTTCAACACGGAGTTTAGATTCAGGATCGGTAAAGATAATTTCAGCAAGTTTTTTTCTGTTAAGTGTACCGTTCTTTTTTAATATTGAATCCCCAAAATACTTTACAAGCTCGCTTAGAGCGGGCATACCTTTTGCAGTAAGCTGGCGGGATATGGCATCTGCATCTATAGTATATGCACCGAGTTTTTCAAAATGTTTTGCACTTTCACTTTTGCCTGTTGCTATACCGCCGGTTAATCCTATTATCATTTTCCCTCTTTATCCATCGTTCCCCAGTTTTTTCCTGTTTTAACGTCAACGATGAGCGGAACATTTAAGTTTATAGCGTTTTCCATTTTATATTTTATCATTTTTGCAAGTTTTTTTGCTTTGTTTTCTGAAACTTCAAATAAGAGATCGTCATGGACTTGCAAAAGCATAACCGCTTCATAAGCACTTTCATCTTTTTTAAGTTCATTATATATATTTATCATTGCGATTTTAATAATATCAGCTGATGTTCCCTGTATCGGAGTATTCATAGCCATTCTTTCACCGGCAGCCCGCACTTGTCCATTAGATGATCTAAGTTCCGGCATATATCTTATTCTTCCGGTAACAGTACGGACAAAACCTTCGTTTTTTGCATCCTCTACAACTTTGCTCATCCATTTTTTTACACCGCTGTAACGGAGAAAATATCCGTCAATATATTCTTTTGCCTGTGCAAAAGATATTGAAAGCTGTTTAGATAATCCAAATGGAGACATCCCGTAAACTATACCAAAATTGATAGATTTTGCGGCACTCCTTAAATTATCCGGTACTTTTTCATTTTTACCTATACCGAAAACTTCTCTTGCTGTAGCACTATGTATATCTTCTCCGTCATTAAAAGCTTTTATCAATTTTTCATCACCGGAAATATGGGCAAGCACTCTTAGATCTATCTGGGAATAATCCGCAGATACAAAAACTTTTTTATTTTCAGGAATAAAAGATTTTCTGAACTCTCTGCCATATGCCGATTTTATAGGAATATTTTGAAGATTCGGGTCTGTAGATGAAAGTCTGCCTGTCGTAGTAACAGCTTGATTAAAGATAGTATGTATTCTGTCCCCGTAATAAGTGCAGTAATTGCTTATAGGATCAATGTATGTTGTTTTAAGCTTTTGAAGTTCTCTGAATTTTAATACCTCGGAAGGAAATTCATAAGAAGAAAGTTCAGTAAGGACTTCTTCATCAGTAGAATAGCCCGTTTTAGTTTTCTTTATAACAGGAAGATTGAGTTTTTCAAACATTATGGATGAAAGTTGTTTAGGAGAATTGATATTAAATTCCGTACCGGCAATCTTATAGATATTCGATTCTATGTTTTTTATCTCGGAAACTACCTTTCCATTAAACTCTCTTAAAAATTCCGTATCAACCTTTATGCCTGCAATCTCCATATCAGACAAAACCTCTATCAGCGGCATTTCAATATTAAAGAACAGATTTTCAAGTTTTTTTGTTTTTATCTCTTCTTCAAATCTTTCATATAAGTGAAAAGATGCATAAGATATTGAATTGGCATATTGAGCAGTAAGTTTTATTGAGGCATCTGAAAAAGAGAGTTTTTTTGAAGCTTTTCCCAAATAGCTTTCATCTGCAGCATCAAAACACAAATACTCTTCAGACATTTCTCGGACATCATTAGAGTTTCCTGGATTTAAACAGTAAGATGCCAACATTGTATCAAAAAATATATTTTTTACTTGGAAACCCAAAGATTTATATATATTGATCTCATGCTTAAGATCATGACCGGTTTTCTTTATTTTATCAGAATCTAAAATCTGTTCGAATATCTCTTTGAAATCTTCGAAAGATATCTGTTTTGTCATAAATTCATTGTGTCCGACAGGAATATAATAAGCTGTGCCTCCTGTATAAAAAGAGACACCGACTATCTGGGCTTTTAATGAATCTGTGCTGGAGCCTATTGTTTTTATAGAAAGTATGCCTTTTTCTTTTATTTCTTTTACAACCGATATCGCTTTTTCTTTTGTATCAACTATTTCCGATATAAAAGAAGGTAAAACTTTTTCTTTTTTATTATCAGCTTGTGCAATAACACCTTGATGTGTTTTTCCTTCTCCGTCTTCACCCTTGAAATTGAAATATTTATTTATAAGGCTGTTAAACTCATACTTTTCAAAAAAAGGAACAGCTTTGCTTTCATCAAGATCCTTGTTTATGAATTCTTCAAGGTCATAATTTATAGGAACGTCAGAATTTAGTTTTACAAGTGCTTTGCTTTTTAGAGCAGCCTCTTTGCCTTCTTGTAGTAAAATACCTGTTTTGCCTTTTACATTTGAGGCATTTGACAAAACATTATCAAGAGTACCGTATTCCTTGATAAGTTTAACAGCTGTTTTTTCCCCTATACCTTTTATTCCGGGAACATTATCCGAAGCGTCGCCCATAAGTGAAAAAACATCAAGAAGCTGTTTTGGAGGAACACCGAATTTTTCTTCAACCTTAGCTTCATCATACATTATGTCTTTGGAATCATTCCACACTAATATATCTTCATTTTCAACAAGCTGGAGAATATCTTTATCTCCCGTAACTATTACGGTTTCAATATTTTCTTTTTGATTTTTTTTTGCGATCGTGGCGATAAGATCATCAGCTTCAAAACCTTTAATTTCAACATCAGCAATATTAAGAGCCCTGACAGCTTCACGTGCTATAGGCATTTGGCTTATAAGTTCTTCCTCAAGAGGTTTTCTGTGTGCTTTATAATCTTTAAATATTTCGTGTCTGAAATTCTTATCAGGATAATCAAAACAGGCCGCTATATAACCGGGCTTAAAAGTGTTTTTTATTTTAAGCAAAAGTTTAATAAACCCGAAAACAGCATTTACCTGCTGGTTTTTAGAAGTAGAAAGCAGAGGTAAAGCATGATAGGCTCTGTGAATATATGCATTGGCATCAATTATGAAAAATTTTTTCATTGTTTTCTAAAGGCTGGCCGAAGTTTATTTCTGTTAACGCTTCATTTCTTGTTCTTCTATATAATATTGCGCACTTATGGCCGCCTGTGCACCGTCTGAAGCGGCAGTTACAACTTGTCTCAGTTGTTTTTGCCTTATATCCCCGCAGGCAAAAATCCCGGGAATCGAAGTTTTCATATTTTCATCAGTTATTATATATCCGTATTCGTCCAAATTGAGGATAGAGAAAGGCGGAGTATTTGGCAGTAACCCTATAAATACAAAAATGCCGTCTATTTGTATCTCTTGTTCCTGACCTGTTTTAACATTTGAAACTTTGAGTTTTTCAATTTTATCTGTTCCTATAACTTTCAATGGTATTGTATCATACATTACTGAAATATTTGCGCAGGATAACATTTTTTCCTGGAGTATTTTGGCAGCTCTCAGTTCATCTCTTCTGTGTATAACTGTAACAGTTTTTGCAAATTTTGACAGATATATGGCTTCCTGTATAGCTGAATCTCCGCCGCCGACGACAATAACATTTTTATCTTTGTAAAAAGGTGCATCGCAAGTCGCACAAGAAGAAATACCTCTTCCTATAAATGCGTCTTCGCCTTCAATACCCATACGTTTTACACTTGTTCCGGCAGCAATTATTATTGTTTTAGTTTCGTAGACAGAATTAGCGGTTATTACTTTATTTATATTGCCGTCTTCAATGCTTATAACTTCATCATAAACTATTGAAGCACCAAAATCTTTTACCTGTGCTTCAAGTTTCATTGCAAGCTCAAATCCGTTTATTCCTCCATTAAAGCCTGGATAATTTTCAAGCCAATCAGTTATAGCTATTTGTCCGCCGCAACCTGCTTTTTCAATTAAAAGAGTGTTGAGTCTTGCCCTTGATGCATAAATAGCAGCTGTCAATCCAGCAGGACCGCCGCCTACAATAATCACATCATATATCATTACTGCTTTCCTTACTTTAAATTTTCTATCTGTTTTATCCAGTCTTTTTCAAGACCATTGGCATAACCTGAATATTTTTTCGCAATATTTCCGTCTCTGTCAATTATAAAAAATGCAGGGATGCCGCTTATTTTATATTTTTTGCTTACATCATTATCGGCATAAAGAACGGTATAGTCCATGCCTTGATCTTTCATAAACTTTTCCACGGTTTTATTATTTTCACCAAGATTTATGCCAAGTATTACAATATCACTGTTTCCGGCCGTTCTTTTATGCAGATCTTTTATTGCAGGAATAGAATTTCTGCAGGGAGGACACCAACTTGCCCAAAAATCAAGAAATACTATTTTCCCCTTATAATCAGAAAGCTTCACGAGATTCCCTTTTGTATCAAGAAGAGAGAAGTCAGATGCTTTTTCCGATGCACATGAGGTAGAAAAAAGAATTAATAATGCAAAAAATGATGCTAATGTTCTTTTAAATAACATCGTCTAATACCTTTTGTATATCAGCTTTAGGCCTAAAGCCTACAATTTTCTGTATCGGAGCTCCGCCCTTAAACAATATTATGCATGGAATTGAAGTAATCTGGAACTTTGATGCAAGATTCATGTTTTCATCTGTGTTCAATTTACAGATCTTTGCTTTCCCTTGATATTCTGCCGCAATTTCTTCAATAACAGGTGAAAGCATTTTGCAAGGACCGCACCATGGTGCCCAGAAATCTACAAGAACTACTTTCTCCGACTCTAATACTTCTTTTGAAAAATTTGATTCACTTAGGTTAATTACCATATTATTCTCCTTATGTTATATAAATTATATAAAGCAGATTATACCAATTAATAAACGAAATGGTCAATTAAGAAAATCGCCAACGGCTAACTGTCCGCCCTGTATGAAAGACCAAGCATCCATAATGGGCTTATTTTCAGGCTGAACTTTATTTATAAGCAGCCTGCCTTTACCGCAAACAACTATAAACCCGGTATTTTTTTTCAATTCAAACACTTTTCCCGGCTCATCGTTTAGACTACTGTCCTCAAAAACTTCACATTTAATTATTTTTATTCTCTTGCCTTCAAGTTTTCCTTTTGTAATTATGGAATATGTGCCTGGCCAAGGATACAATCCCCGGGAAAGATTATAGATCTCTTCGGCACTTTTATTCCAGTCAATCAAACCATCCTCTTTTTTCAATGCAGGTGCATAAGAAACTTCACCTTGTTGGGCAATCCCTTCGCATTTCCCATCTTTAAAACATTCAAGAGTCTTATTCATAACACTTATCCCAAGAGGAATAAGCTTTGTGAACATACTTTCAGCAGTATCATATTCTTCAATATTGATCTTTTCCTGAACTAAAATAGCACCGGTATCAAGAGTTTTTTCAATATAAAATGAAGTGACTCCGGTTTCCGTATCTCCGTTAAATATTGCATATTGTACGGGAGCAGCCCCTCTATATTTTGGAAGAAGCGAGAAATGAATATTAAAAGTATTGTATTTAGGAAGAGTAAAAACAGATTCCGGTATAAGTCTTCCATAAGCAACAGCTATACCGACATCTGCTTTAAAATGTTTTATTATATCAATAACTTCCGGAGCAAACTGTTCAGGCTGTATATATTCAATATTGTTTTCCTCAGAAAAAACTTTAACTTCCGGAGGAGTAAGTTTTTGCCCTCTGGCAGCAGGTCTGTCAGGCATTGTAATACAAAGCAGATCATGTCCTTTCTTGTATAATTCTTCAAGGAAGGCTTTTGATATTGCAGCAGTACCGAAAAATAATATTTTCACCATTTACCCGCTTTTTTTCTTCTTTTTATCTCTTTTTCAACCTGTTTTCTCTTCCAATCAGGGAGATAATCTATAAAGAGTTTTGCATCAAGATGATCTATTTCATGCTGTATAGCTTTTGCAAGAAAGCCGGAAGCTTTAACTTTTTGAGATTTGCCGTTTATATCAGTATATTCAGCCTCTACATTTTGAAAACGGCTGACATTTTCATACAAACCCGGAAAAGATAAACAGCCTTCTTCTGCAGATATTTTATTATCTCCTCCGGTAATCTTAGGATTTATCATAATCAAAGGATTATTTCTTTCAGGATCTACATCAATAACACACATTCTTATTGAAAGTCCAACCTGAGGGGCTGCAAGACCTACACCAGGAGCTGAATACATAGTTTCAAGCATATTGTTTGCCAGCTGTTTTATTTCTTCTGTTATTTTTTCTATAGGAACAGCTTTTTTTCTAAGTACCTGCTCTCCGTATTTTTTAATTTCCATTTTTGCCATTTTTTCCCTTCTTTTCATTATTTTGACGATTATTTTAACATTTATCAGGATAACTTTCAAATAAAAAACTCTCCATAAAAGGAGAGCTGTTGATTGTCTTACTAATATTATTAAAGTGTTAAAGAGAAGTTTTAAGGAAAACGGTAGGTTAAACTTACAAAATGGTTCCCTGTGGAATCTTGTATCTCTAACGGCAGTCCGAATGCATAATCTATCATCAATCTTGACTTTGAGCCTTCTTTCCCAAAATC
>JBPOII010000023.1:0-24507 GCA_052034625.1 Elusimicrobiota bacterium
GAATGTGATAATAAATAATAATGAAGCTAAAAGTGCATTAGGAACAAGTGAAACGGACAATATGGGATATTCAATAGGTTTAAAAGGCGGTTATGATATAGCATTTGGAAGTAATTGGACATTAGAATCTAATATGATACTTATGTATTCAGGAGTAACAGCAAGCGAATATACAAATGCCGGCGGATATAAAGTAGAAGATGAAGGGATAAACGGTTTATTGATACAGCCGGGAGTAAAAGTAAAGTTAGACCTTGAAGACGGCTGGCAGCCGTACGGGCTTATGGATATATCGATAAATACTGGTGAGAGTGCAACGAAAGTGGCAGGATCAAAAGCAGAAGCATTGAAGTTAGATCCGTATTTTGAATGCGGCTTAGGAGTAAATAAAGATTTTGCAAATACACCATGGAGTGCTTATGCACAGGTAACAGGTAAATCTGGTTCAAGAGCCGGAGCAGGCATAAATCTAGGCGTAAAATATGCTTTTTAAGTTATAAAAGCAAATACAGTATGAAAGAACGGGAAAAAACCTTCCCGTTCTTTTTGTTTTATGTATATAAAGTCATAACAAGATGTCATGTTTAACCCTGCGACTATGCTCAAAGTAAATTCCGCCGAAACATCTGCCTTTTGTTGTTAATTGTAGTTTTATTTTGTCTTTGTCGTTGCCGCCTCAGAAGCACAGATTATGAACGGAAAGATTTTTCAGACGGCTTAATTCCTGCATGTTTGAAGCCTTTGAAAAAGGCAAGTTTCAGGAATTGGCTGGAAAATCTTGCAGTGAATGTGCTTCAGCGGCAGAGTTTTGCACACTTTTGATCGTTTGCAAAAGTGTGAAAGAAAATATAGTCTGTCATCCTCGAAATTCGTAATCGGGGATCCATTTTGTCTTTAGATTTTTTTATTTTTAACGTGGATTCCCGACAAATACACTCGGGAATGAGAAGACAGAGAGAAATTGTTGCTTTGCCTTTGTTGCCGTTGATTCGTAATTGTCTTTTAATTGCCATACCTCTATTTTTTTTATAAAATTAATAAAATATATTTTATTGTATAAATATACCCGATGGAGGGGAAATGACACAAAATACAACAGAAACTTTAAAACAGATAGGCACGCGGATTAAGGCTATCAGGGAAATATCTGACTTGTCGACAGCTGATTTTGCAAAAAGCATTAATTTGGATACCGATACATATTTAGAGTATGAAAGAGGCGAGGCAGATATCCCTATAAGCGTACTTTCAGCGATTTCGTCAGCATATAAGGTTGAAATGACTGCACTCCTGACAGGCGGAGAGCCGAGGCTTACGCGTATTCAAGTAGTCAGAAAAGGAAAGGGTCTCAAAATTGACAGAAGAAAAGAGTATAAATATCAGGATCTTGCTTTCAATTTTATTAATAAAAAAGCGGAAGTTTTCTTTGTAACAGCTGAAGTAGAAAAAGAACCTCCTCATCATGCATACTCTCATTCCGGTCAGGAATTCAACTATATTCTTGAAGGCACACTTAAAATAATATTTGACGGCAAAGAATATATTCTTGAAGAAGGCGATTCCGTTTTTTTTGATTCTGGATATGATCATACAATGTCGGCAGTAGGCGATAAACCGGCAAAGTTTATAGCAGTAGTGCTTTAAAAATATAAATTCTGAAATAAGTTCAGACAAACAGAGGGAAAACAATGTTAGTAGACAGATACACAAAATCAAATTATTCATCTTATGAAGACTTTATAGCAAACTGTAAAATAAAAGTTCCGGAAAATTTTAATTTCGGTTTTGATATAGTTGATGAAACTGCAAAACAGACGCCCGATAAAAAAGCTATGATATGGTGCAATGAAGAAGGGGACGAAAGGATATTTACTTTTGATGATATAAGGAAGTATAGCAATAAGACCGCTAACTTTTTTAAATCTCTCGGCATTAAAAAAGGCGATTTTGTAATGCTTATGCTTAAAAGACGTTTTGAGTATTGGTTTTGTGCTGTAGCTTTACATAAGATCGGAGCAGTGCTTATACCGGCAACTCATCTTTTAACAGTAAAAGATATAAAATACAGAGTTGAGGCTGTGGATATTAAAACAATAGTTGCTGCCGCTGATAAAAGGATAACCGATGTTGTTGATGAGGTCAGAGTTGAACTTCCAGGACTAAAGAATGTTATTTCGGTAAACGGAAAAGTGGACGGTTGGCTTGAATATAGCACAGAAGTAGAAAAACATTCTGATATATTTGAAAGGCCTGCCGGAGAAGAAGCTACAAAAAACGATGATATTTTTCTTATGTATTTTACTTCCGGTACTACAGGGATGCCGAAAATGGCATATCACGATTTCACATATCCGCTTGGACATATACTTACGGCAAGATTTTGGCAGAATCTTGACGATTCATGTATACATCTAACTGTTGCAGATACGGGTTGGGCAAAAACTTCATGGGGAAAAATATACGGACAGTGGATAAGCGGTGCCTGTCTTTTTACTTATGATTATGAGAGATTTCACCCTGATGAACTGTTAGAGAAAGTAGCAAAATACGGAGTTACTTCTTTCTGTGCTCCTCCGACAGTATACAGACATATAATAAAAGAAGATATTTCTAAGTTTGATCTGTCTAAACTCAGATATGCAGAAACTGCCGGAGAACCTTTGAATCCGGAAGTTTTCCATCAATTCAAAAAGATGACAGGTCTTGAAATAAAAGAAGGTTTCGGTCAGACTGAAAGTGTTGTTTTTGCCGCAAATTTCCCATGGCTTAAAGTAAAGCCCGGTTCGATGGGTAAACCGGCAGCCGGATGGGATGTTGATATTGTTGATGATGAGAATAATTCATGCGATGTAGGACAGGAAGGACATCTTGTAATAAGAACGCCTAACGGTAAACCTGTCGGCTTGTTTTGCGGATACTATAAAGATGAAGCTCTAACAAAGCGTTGTTGGAGTAATGATATTTATGATACCGGCGATATGGCATATAAAGATGAAGACGGTTTCTTGTGGTTTGTCGGACGTTCTGACGACGTTATTAAAAGTTCAGGATATAGGATAGGGCCTTTTGAAGTTGAAAGTGCTCTTATGGAACACCCAAGCGTTCTTGAATGTGCTATAACAGGAGTTCCTGATAATGAGAGAGGCTCTGTTGTAAAGGCTACAATTATACTTGCTAAAGGATATGAGCCCAGCCAAGAACTTATCGTTGAACTTCAAGATCATGTGAAAAGAGTTACAGCTCCTTATAAATATCCGAGAATTATTGAGTTCGTAAAAGATCTGCCTAAAACAATAAGCGGAAAGATAAGAAGAATAGAGATAAGAGAAAACGATCAAAATAAATAAAATTCCAATAGGCAAGGGTAACCATACCCTTAGACCAGCTTTTTTACACTTTTGCAAGCGATCAAAAGTGTACAAAACTCTGCCGCTGAAGAACGGTTCTTTCAAGGGTATTGCATACCCTTACACCCGCCTCTCTTTTAAAAAGTGAGCAAATCGCCGCCTCGTTTGCATTCGCTTGAAAATATTTGTCGGTTTGCGAACTTGTAAAACGTTTATAAAGACTTTAAAGGAGTTTTACTTCAAACAACGCAAACCGTGCTAAGCAAACACAAATATTTTCTGCACTCATAGACTCGCAAAAAGGGCGGCAGAACGACAACAAAGACAAAGACTTCCATACAGGAATTAAGCCGTCTGGAAAATCTTTCTGTTCATAGACCGTACTTCTAAGGCGGCGTAAAAGACAACAATGCTAAAAGACAAAATTAAAACTATAAAAGACTTTTTTGTCGTGTCATTCCCGAAATTCGTAATCGGGGATCCACTTTCTCTTTTGTCGTTGATTCGTAATTAGTAATTTCTAATTCGTAATTGTCTTTTATTCAACTTGGATTCCCGACAAAGACACTCGGGAATGACACAACAAGAAAAAATGCCGTTGTCTTTTATTGTCGTTCATTCGTAATTCGTAATTTGTAATTGTTGTAGTATCTTCCTGAGAAAAGCGGAGCTTTGCCTAAGGATCTGCTGTAAAGTTATAAAGGCAGAACTTTCAATACCTCATTCCAACATAGTATTAACTGTTATTATTTGTTGCAAAAATATGCAATAAACATATTTTTTGACAAATAAGCATAATTTGATAGAATAGTTTTACAAATCAAAAAAAATATCAAAAATACAAATATATAAGGAGAGTTGCAATGGATGTAAGAGAACATATTTTTGGATTGGCAAAGAAGATCAAAGGAAAAGTCATACTTCCTGAAAGTATGGATATGAGAGTTCTTAAAGCTGCCCAGATACTTACAAAAGACGGTATAGCTTCGGTAGTACTTTTGGCTGAGAATGCTGAAGAAGTGAAGAAAACAGCCGCTGAAGCAGGAGTAAACCTTGAAGGTATTGAAATTATCAATATAGACAGAGCTTTGCTTGACGATAAAAAGATTGAAGATTTTGTCGCCGCGAGGACTAAAAAAGGATTGACCCCTGAAGAAGCACTTGATCTTTTAAAACAGCCTCTTTATTTTTCAATGATGTATTTAAAAAGCGGAAAATGTGATGCTTGTATTTGCGGTGCTGTTTATGATACTGCTGATGTATTAAGAGCTGCTATACATGTTGTAGGTACTTTGGAAGGTATAAAGCTTATTTCTTCATATTTCCTTATGATACCGCCTGAAAAACATTCTCTGGTTAAAGAGCCTGTATTATTTGCTGACTGCGGTGTAAATCCAAATCCAGATGCTGCAGGTTTAAAGGATATAGCTGTTGCAACATCTGCAAACTTTCAAAAACTTTTCCCCGGAAGAGAAGCAAATATTGCTTTTCTTTCCTATTCTACAAAAGGCAGTGCAAAAAATGAAATACTTGAAAAGATAGTTGAAGGTACAAATATAACGAAAGAGTTTTTTAAAGACAGCAAAAATATAAATGTTGACGGCGAACTTCAATTTGATGCGGCAGTGATTCCTGAAATAGGCAAAAGAAAAGCACCGGGATCAAAAGTTGCCGGTAATGCCAATATCTTTATTTTCCCTGATCTCAATGCCGGAAATGTAGGTTATAAAATGGCAGAAAGGTTTGGCGGTTTTCAGGCGATAGGTCCTTTGTTACAAGGGCTTGCTCTTCCTGTAAGCGATTTAAGCAGAGGATGCAGTCCGGAAGATGTTGTTCTAGCAAGCGCAATAATGCTTTTGCAAAAGTAAATAATTTAAAATATTTATAGTTTTACTATAAAAATGCAAAGCTGAAAATGCTTTGCATTTTTAAATAAAACAAGTCAGATTTAAGGATAAAAATGGAAATAATAGATGCACATACACATATATACCCTGAAAAAATAGCGGAAAGAGCTAAAGACTTTTTGCGTGAATCTTTTAAACGCGAGATGATAGATATTCCGATACTTGAAAATCTTTTTAAGTATATGGATAATGCAGGAATATCAAAAAGTGTATTGGCATCGGTGGCTTCAAGACCTGATCAGGTAATTTCCATAAACAATTGGCTTTTTTCTATTAAAGATGAAAGAATAATACCATTTGCTTCAATGCATCCTTTTTTTGATAATTATAAAGAAGAACTTAAAAGGATAAAAGACAATGCAAAAGGCGTAAAAATACAATCTGAATTCCAGATGTTCAATATTGACGATGAAAAAGCATTTCCTATGTATGAAGAACTTGAAAAACTAGAGATACCTGTTCTATTCCATTGCGGAGTAGAGCTGACATCTCCCGGTATAGTGCGTTCTTCTCCTGACAAAATGCTTAAAGTCCTTGAAAAATTCCCGTCTATGAAAGTTATAGGAGCACATATGGGCGGTTTTCTTATGTGGGAAGAAGTGTTGGATAAGCTTGTTGGGAAAAATATATATTTTGATACTTCGGACAGCATACGTTTTATGAAAAAAGAAACGCTCAAAGGCTATTTTGAAAAGCATGGTTTTGACAAGATTTTTTATGCCTCGGATTTTCCGCTTGAAAATCCAAAAGATGATGTTGATTTTATAAAAGCACTTGATATATCCGAAGAGAATAAAGAAAAGATATTTTCGGGCAATATAAAAAAATTACTTGGGCTTTAAACCTTGTTTATTCATTTGCTTTTGCGATAATAAAATAATACAATTCTAAATATAAAAAAGCGGTTGGATTATCAACAAATTTTAAGAAAAAGGAAAATGAAATGACATACAAAGGTTTAATAGAAAAGTATAGAAGTGTTCTGCCTGTTACAGAAAAAACTCCGGTGATATCTTTATATGAAGGCAATACTCCGCTTATCCCGGCAAAAAATCTTCCAAACAAATTTGGATTTAACGGCGAAATATATTTTAAATTTGAAGGAATGAACCCTACCGGTTCTTTTAAGGACAGAGGAATGACAATGGCTGTCTCTAAAGCTGTTGAAGAAGGAAGCAAAGCCGTTATATGTGCTTCAACGGGTAATACTTCAGCTTCAGCTGCTGCTTATGCGGCACGTGCCGGAATAAAATGTGTTGTTTTGATACCGCAGGGCAAAATAGCTCTTGGAAAACTTTCACAGGCTGTTATGCATGGTGCTGATGTTATAGAGATTGACGGAAATTTTGACGAAGCTCTTAATCTCGTAAAGGAACTCAGCAGCAAATATCCTCTTACACTTGTAAATTCTATTAATCCTTTCAGAATAGAAGGCCAAAAAACAGCATCTTATGAAATATGCGAAGTTTTAGGGCAGACGCCTGACTATCAGTTTATGCCAGTAGGCAATGCCGGAAATATTACTGCATATTGGAAAGGTTATAAAGAGCTCAATGAACAGAATAAAGATGCTTATCCGCTGCCTAAAATGATGGGTTTTCAGGCTGCGGGTTCTGCTCCTATAGTTTTAGGACATCCGATTGAAAAACCTGAAACTATAGCAACAGCTATAAGAATAGGAAATCCTGCTTCGTGGAAGACAGCCGAAGATGCAAGAGATGAATCTGGCGGAATTATAGATATGGTAACCGATGAAGAGATACTTGAAGCTTATAGGCTTGTTGCTGCCAAAGAAGGGATATTTTGCGAGCCGGCTTCTGCTGCTTCTCTTGCAGGACTTATAAAATATATACGGAAAGGCTATTTCAACAATGAAAAGCCCGTTAAAGTTGTCTGCATTCTTACCGGCCACGGTTTAAAAGATCCAGATACTGCTGTTTCAAATGCCGTAAAACCTAAAAAAGTTAAGGACGATATAAAAGAGATAATCTCTGCTATAGGGCTTTAATAAAATACACAATAAAAAGCCATATTTGTTTTTTAAATACTGTAAACTCTGGTTGATAAAATATTAATTTACATCGGGAGGCAAAAATGCAGGAAGAAAAAAAACAATCTGAAATTAAAATTGAAATTGATGAACAGACGGCAAACGGCATTTATTCAAACCTCGCTTTAATTACCCATTCTGAAAACGAGTTCATTCTCGATTTTATTTTTTTTCAGCCTCAAAACGGAAAGGCTAAAGTCAGGTCCAGGATAATAACTTCTCCTTCACATGTAAAAAGAATGGTAGAAGCTCTTAAAGATAATATTGCCAAATATGAAGCTAAATTCGGTCAGATAAAAGAACCGCCCTCTCAGCTTAGCAACTCAAAGCCAGGATATTATAATTAATGAAAATAGAACTCATCTGTACGGGAAGTGAACTGCTTTCAGGGAAAGTTAATACTAATGCCGCCTATATAGGCGATAAACTTTCATCAATGGGTTTTGCACTTTCTTTAATCACTAATGTCGGCGACAGAAAAAATGAGCTTGCCATAGAACTTGAAAGAGCATTTGAAAGAAGCAATATAATAATCACTACAGGCGGACTTGGTCCGACTTTTGACGACATTACGGTTGAGACTGCTGCTGAATGTCTGGGACTTGATATTTATTTTGATGAAAGTGTAGCAAAATCCATAAAAGAATATTTTTTAAGGCGCGGGATAGAAAATGTCCCGAAAGCCAATGAAAGACAGGCAAATATAATCAAAGGTGCAAAGGTTCTTGAGAACCGTTTCGGCACTGCACCGGGACAGATGATACATTTTGAGTATAAAAGCGGAGATAAAAAGCTTAGAAAAACGCTGTTCCTTCTTCCCGGACCTCCAACGGAAATGCACCAGATGTTTGAAGAAAATGTAGAGCCTTTCCTAAAAAGTTATCATTCAGGGATAAGAAAAAATGAAGTTCTTCATATTTTTGGGCTTCCTGAATCGGACGTTGAAGAGAAGATAAGGCCGGTTATTGAGGCTGCATCTTTCGGCGTCGATGGATCAGTGGAGTTTGGTATACTTGCAAAAGATGCTTTGATAGATGTTAAATTTTCCGTTTCCGGAACTGATGAACTTATAATTGATGAAACTGTAAGCAATTTAAAATTCGAACTTCTGAATGTGCTTAAGGACAATGTTTTCGGCTATGGAACTGACAGTCTGGCAGACATTGTAGGAAAACTTCTTATAGAAAACAAAAGCAGTGTTTCTTTCGCCGAGTCGTGTACCGGCGGGTTGCTCTCTTCAAAAATTACCGATACTGCCGGAAGTTCAGCATATTTTAAAAGTTCTGTTGTAACCTATTCAAATGAATCAAAAATAAAATTTTTAGGTGTCAATGAAGAGACTTTGCGTAATTTCGGTGCTGTAAGTAAAGAAACAGCGGAGGAAATGGCTCTCGGCAGCATACAGCTTGCAGAAAGTGATTATGCCGTATCCGTTACCGGAATAGCCGGTCCCGGTGGCGGCAGTAAAGACAAGCCTGTCGGTCTTGTTTTTATAGGCATTGCAAAAGGTAAAAATGCCGATGTATATAAATTTAATTTTAACGGCAGCCGAAAAGACATAAGGAAGCGTGCGGTAAATACTGCTCTAGATCTGCTTAGAAGAAAGATACAGGATGATATACTGTCAAAACAACAGAAAAAGAGAAAGAAATGAGGCTTTTTACCGCAGTTTTTATACCTGAAAATATTGCTTCTGAGATATATAGATTTTCACAGCCTCTTTCTGATTTCTTTCATTCAGAGCCGGTAAAACCTCAAAATATGCATATAACGCTTAAATTTTTCGGCAATGCCGATAAAGAAAGCTGTCTTAAAATAACGGAAAATGCCGCTAAAGAAATAGGGCATTTTAAAGTTGCTGTCAAAGGAATTGACTGTTTTTTTTATGGGAAATATGCAAGTATTATATGGGCCGGGATTGAAGATATGCATGGTATGCTCAAAGAGATTGCCTGTAGAATGCTGAACGACAAAAAAGATTTTATACCGCATATCACTTTAGCCCGTTTTAAAAATGATACGGTCAAAGCCGGCATTTTAAAGAATAAACTCTCAGAAATGGATTTAAAAGAAAAAGAGTTCGGATCTTTTATGGTAGATAAAATCAACCTTGTGGAAAGTATTCTTCTTCCGGAAGGGGCAAAATACGAAACAGTAAAGGAAATCTTGCTTTAAAGAGGTATTATGTCTGAAAAAATAGTATATACTCTGTCCGCAAAATGTAAAGATTGTTATAGATGTATAAGAGTTTGTCCTGTAAAAGCGATAAGTTTTTCAGGTTCGCAGGCGAATGTTGATAATGACAAATGTATAGCCTGCGGTACTTGTATACGCCAATGCCCGCAGGGTGCAAAAACTTTTAGGAACGATGTTTCAGGCGTTGAAATGCTTCTTGAAGAAAGCAAGAAAAATAATATGAAAGTTGCTGCGACTGTAGCTCCGGCTTTTGCATGTGCTTTTGCCCAAAACGAAATAAAAAAGATTCCGGCTGCATTAAAAGAATTGGGTTTTTCATATTCTGCCGAAACAGCTGTAGGTGCTTATGATACTGCTATCGCTACGGCTGAAAGATCTAAAAATAAAAGCAGATCAAAAATATGCACGGCTTGTCCTGCCGCAGTAAACTATATAACTATGTATAGACATGAAAATATTGATAATCTTGTGAAAGTTGTTTCGCCTATGATAGCGCATGCAAAGAAGATAAAAAAGACGCTTGGCGACAGTACTAAAATAGTTTTTATTGGACCGTGCGTTGCAAAAAAAAGCGAGATATCATGGGAAGAAGTTGCCGGAATAGTTGATTATGCCCTGACATTTACGGAATTTAAAGAGCTTCTTGAACGACGTTCCATAGATCTGTCAAAACTTGAAGATGCGGATTTTGATGAAGAAGTACCCGGCAAATCAAGGTTTTTCCCGCTTCCCGGCGGACTGCTTAAAACAGCGTCTATAGAAAATGACGGGCTTGATATGCAGACATATCATACTAACGGTTTTTTAGATCTGAAAAATGCCGTAGACAATATGGGTTCTTCAAAAGATATGCTTATAGAACCGCTGTTTTGTGAGGGAGGCTGTATAAACGGTCCGGGAATGGGAAACAATAAAAATATATTTGAAAAAAGGAATGATATAATTAATTATGCTTTAACTGCAAAAACGTCGGGAGATATGCCTGAAGTCGACATAAATGATCTTGAGATAAAATTTAAACCTGATAATACGCTTCAAACTGTGAAGTTCAGCGAAGAAGAAATAAAAAAAGTGCTTGAGCAGACCGGAAAGTTCTCTAAAGAAGATGAACTGAATTGCGGTGCTTGCGGATATGACAGCTGCCGCGATAAAGCAATTGCTGTTCTTGAAAAAATGGCAGAACCGGAAATGTGCATACCATATATGAGAAAAGTTGCCGAAAGTAAAGCCGACAAGATCTTTGAGACAAGCCCTAACGGACTTATTATCACGGATTTTGAATTCAATATTTTGTCAATGAACGATGCTTTTAAAAAAATGTTCCTTGCTTCTGATGCAATAATAGGAAAACATATTTCAGTCCTTTTTGATCCAAAAGATTTTTATGACATAATAGATTCTCCTGACGAGTCAAAAACAAGTATAGTTTCTTATGAAGCTTATGGCCTGAAATGCCGCCAGACAGTTTATTGTATGAAGGAAGATAAACAGTATGTCGGTATATTTATAAATATCACAAAAACCGACAGAGATAAAGAAAAACTGCATGAAATAAAAAAACAGACGCTTATAAAAGCAAAAGAACTTCTTGAACATCAGATAAAAGCTGCCCAGCAAATGGCTGTTTTCCTTGGAGAAAGTACAGCCCAGGGCGAGGAAATCGTAAACGAATTACTGCGCATATCGGAAAAAGACGATGAATAGCAAAAAAATGTTCATAGACGTACATTCATCATTAATACCGAAAAACGGACAGTCAGTCGACGGAGATATTTTCGGGGTTTACAGATATCCGGATTATACGCTTGTGATACTATGTGACGGCAAAGGTTCCGGCATTAAAGCAAATATAGCCGCTCAAATGTGTATTACCAGAATAAAAGAGCTTGCTTACAGCGGTCAGTCTTTAAGAAAAATATTTAAAAAAGTTTCATGCGATATGGACGAAGCTAAAATATCCGGAAGCTTTTATTGTGCATTTGCCGCAGTAATGTTTTTTTCAGACGGTAAAACGGCTGCCGCTTTTTATGATTTCCCGGCACCCTGTATTTTGAGGGATATGGGTAAATGGGAAGAACTTAAATATAATAAAACAGACAAATTTTATGAAAGCAATTTTGTAATAAGGGAAAAAGATATGCTTTGTCTTTTTTCTGACGGCATAACACAAGCCGGAATGGGCACAAAACGTAATACCGCTTTGGGTATTGAAGGCGTATTAAGACATCTTAACGGGGTTGTGCATAAAATCCCGACTGCGGATATACCGAAATCACTTACTGTTAAAGCAAAAGAAATTTCCGGCGGATTTGATGATGATACAACGGTCATTGTCCTGTGTCCGAGAAAAGCAAATGTTCTTACTGTATTTTCAGGACCTCCGCTGTTGAAGGAAAACGATGCCGCTGTAGTAAATAAATTCCTTTCGCTTGAAGGGAAAAAAGCTATATGCGGCTCTACAACTATGGATGTTTTTTGCAGAGTAACCGGTAAAAAAGCCGATATAGATCCCGCTTACTATACGGATTTTGTGCCGCCGGAATATGAGATAGAAGGTATAGATCTGGCATCCGAAGGGGCGATAACCTTAAATCAATGTTATAATGTAATGAATGAAAGTTCTATACTTGAAAATGCTTCAACTTCACCTGCTAAACTTGCAAATCTTATGCTTTCATCGGATATAGTTCATTTTATTGTAGGGATGTCCGAAAATAAAGGACATGATGATATAATGTTTAAACAAATGGGCATATTGCCTAGAAAAGAAATAATAGATAAAATATGTAAAGAGCTTATAAAAGCTGATAAAATGATAATAATAGAGGAGTTTTAAAAGGTATGAAGAAAAAAATTTTAGTTCTTGCGTTTTTCTTATTTTTAGGAAGCGTTAATGTTAATGCGGAAAATCAAAGTGAAGAAGCTTTATTGCCAAAATGGAAAACGGCAGGAATTTTAACTTTGACATACAGCCAGACTGCAGTAAGCGATAATTGGCAAGGTAAAGAACAGTATGCAAGAGTTTGGCAGGGAAAACTTTCATTAAGTGCTGAGAGAGATGCAGAAAGAACAAATTGGCTTACTACATTTAAAGAAGAATATGGAGAGACTACGAGCAAAGATGGGAAAGCTGTAAGTCTTGATTTGATAGAGTTCAATACTATATGGACATACAAGATATACAAGTATTTACAACCTTATGCGTCTTTTTATACTTTATCACAGAATAATGTTTTCTGGGATCCAGTTACTTATATAGAATCTGTAGGTTTAAATTTTACTGTTTTTGATAATTCTTTCAATACATTAAAATTAAGAGCAGGTGCAGCTTTAAAACAGGTTGATGATTCGAAAAACGGTAATACAAGAGATATGGGAGCGGAAGCAATATTAAATTATACTTTGCTTTATCAAAAAACTGCTAAATTTACTTCAGAAGCAAGAATTTATGAAACTTTCAAAAATGGCGAAGATGTAAGATGGGAAAATAAACTTTTTCTCAAAACAGGTCCTTGGCTTACAACAGAGTTTGGATATACAATGTATTTTGAAAATTCAAGATTGCCAAGACACCATTGGGCTGATGATATAGAGACTTTGCTTTATGTGGGCATAGGTTTTTCTTTCAATCTTTTCCAGAACTAAAAGAAAAAGAAGCCTTTTATGCTTAAAGAGTTTTCTTGCGGAGCGGTTATTTATAAGACTGTCAATAATAAGCCTGTTTTCCTTCTTGTACACTCAAAAAGAAACGGCAGATGGGGTTTCCCTAAAGGGCATATAGAAAAAGGGGAATCGGAAATAGATACCGCAAAAAGAGAAATATTTGAAGAAACGGGCATAAAAGATGTACAATTTATTGAAGGGTTCAGGCAGGAAGACATATATATAATTGATGGAACCATACCGCAAACAAAAGGCAGGACAGCGGAAAAACATTCAATTTATTTTTTGTGTAAAACGCTTGAAGAACCAAATAGGTTCGATAAAGAAGAAATAACAGAATTCAGATGGGCTGATATAGATGAAAGCATGAAATTGCTTTCATTTGATAATCAGAAAGATATAATAAAAAAGGCATATAATAAAATAAAAGGAAAGGAGGGTGGAAATGGCTAATCCGCTTTTAAAAGATGGAGTGTTTGATAAGGCTAATGCAGCTAATACATTTAATGATGTTATTAATAGACAGGGCACAATGACTGTTTCGGGTACAATAAACAAAAGTTTATTGCTTGTTTCTCTGATCATTGTGAGTGCGATATTTGCATGGAATAATCCGGCTGTTTCTTTTCAGCTCGTATGGCCGGCATTGATATTCGCATTTATTTTAGCAATAGTGTGTGTGTTCAAAAAAGAGGCAACACCTTATCTCTCGCCTGTATATGCAGTGCTTGAAGGTTTTGTTTTGGGAGCTGTCTCTCTTGTTTTTGAAAGATATTATCCCGGTATAGTTATAAATGCTGTTCTTCTTACCGTATGTATTTTGTTTTGTATGCTTGCAGCCTATAGAGCCGGGCTTCTTAAAGCTTCTCCGACATTTGTAAGAGTTGTAGTTTTTTCAACTTTAGCCATAGCTATAGTTTATTTGCTTGGTTTGATTTTGCCTATGTTCGGTGTTACGGGAATTGCAGCTATACACAGCACATCTCTTGGCGGCTGGGGCATTTTGTTGAGCGTTTTTATAGTAATAATTGCATCTTTAAACCTTATTATAGATTTCGATTTAATAGCAAGAGGTTCAAGAAGCGGCGCACCGAAATATATGGAATGGTATGGTGCATTTGCTCTTATGATAACGCTTGTATGGCTTTACCTTGAAGTTTTGAGACTTCTCGCCAGAACGAGAGAATAATGCTTGAAAAGACGGCTTTTTTTAGAGCAACATCAGAAGCGTCTTCTCTTCCAAAAAGTGTATCAGAGATCATTTTTGTAGGAAGGTCTAATGTAGGTAAAAGCAGCGTTATAAATGCTTTATGCTCACAAAAAAATCTTGCAAGGACATCAAAAACACCCGGACGTACAAGAAGTATAAATGTTTACAGTGTTTCTATGGGAAGGTGGCTGATAGATCTTCCCGGTTACGGTTTTGCTAGGGTTAGTCCGAAAGAAAAAGAGATATGGCACAAGATGATAGAAAGCCTAATAACTGAAAGAATAAGCAAAAAAACCGTATATATAATAGTAGATTCATTTGTCGGTCCTACGGAACCTGATCTCAATATGGCAGATTGGCTGAAAGAATATAAAGTACAGTTTAAGATAGTTGCAAATAAAAGCGACAAACTGCCAAAAGAGATCGATCTTTCACAGGTGCAAAATAAGCTCGCAGAGATTTTTGATATAAATGACAGTTTCGTTTTTGTCGTCAGTGCAAAGAAAAAAAACGGATTTGATAAATTAAAAACGGATATTATAAAATTTCTCAGATAATATCTGAAAATAAAACGGAGGATGGTTAGCATGAAAAAAGTATTGTCGGCTGTGTTTGCTGTTGTTATGATGGCAGGAGTTTCCTTTGCGGCGACCCCTATCCAATTGTCTCTTTGGGACAAAATGGCTCTTCCGCCAAGTGATGAAGTTTACGGTTTAGAAATCGGTATAGGTAATAACCTTTCCGAGCTTAAAGGTGTTCAGTGGAACTTAGTTTGGGCAGAAACCGGCAATGGAATAGGTTGGCAGTCAGGTCTTTTGTCAAGAGTAAACGGCGAATTTGCTGGTCTCCAGACATCTTTTATTAATTGGAATGAAGGCTCTATGACAGGTCTTTCTTATGCTTTCATCAATTACGAGAACAATTTTAAAGGCGCCTCGCTGGGTTTAGTTAACTATGCGAAAGAGCTTACCGGAGTTCAGTTTGGATTTTTCAACTATGCTGAATCAGCCGGAGATTTTGCTCTTCAGTTAGGTTTTGTTAATTATCTCGGGAATTCTGTTATATACAAATGGTTTCCGTTCGTAAACGCTAAGTTTTAATTTTTAGTATGAAAAACCACCCCTTGGCAACTATTATTATAGGATTTATAGCAGGCCTTGCGCTTTCTGTTGTTCTTGGGGATATTATTGTTGCCGTAAATACTTCCGCCGGCAGGATTTCTGCAGCTTGGATGGTGTCCAGAGCAGAAAAACAAATTGCCGGCGGAAATTTTTATAAAGCGGTTGAAGAGTATGAAAAAGCACTGCCAAAGATCAGTCCGAAAAATATAAAACTACTTGCAAAAGTAAAAAACAATCTTGCTCTTTGCAAATTTACGATTGCCGATAATGATAAAGACAGTAAAGGAATAGAAGAAGCAATTTTAATGTTTTCCGAATCTCTTGAACTTTACAAAGAGATGAGGGATACGGAAAGCATTAAACAAGTAGAAACCAATATACAAGAAGCACAATATGTTTTAAACCATATGCCTGGTACTGACGGAGAGAATTTTGAAATATGAAGGCATAGTAATAAGACCGCCAAGCGAAGCAGGCAGCCTGATATTCCAGGTAACGTTAGGATGTTCTGATAATAAATGCATTTTTTGTCCTGCCTATAAAGAAAAACAATTTAAAATAAAACAGCTGGAAAAAATCTTTGAAGAAATAGATTATGCGGCAGAACGTTTTCCGTATATTCGCAAAGTGTTCCTTGCAGACGGCGATGCACTTATTGTTCCTCAAGAACAACTTGTAAAGATCTTTGACCGCCTTATACTTAAGTTCAAATATCTTAGAAGGATATCAATGTATGTTTCAATTAAAAGCCTTGAAACTAAAACCGTTTCAGATCTTTGTGAACTTAAAAAAAGAAAAATGTCATTGGCATATATAGGTTTTGAAACCGGCGATGAATATGTTTATAAAATGATAAGAAAATACGGCTCACCTTCGGATAATGTAAGAGCTGTAGAAAAACTGAAAGCGGCAAAGATTAAAGTTAATGTTACAGTAATTCTAGGACTTGGCGGGAAAAAGTATTCCAAGTATCATGCTTTAAATACTGCTAAAATACTAAATGAAGCTAAACCCGAACAGATAGCAGCTTTAACATTGATGGTAGAAAAAAACGTTCCGCTTTATGAAATGATAATAAAAGGCGAGTTTAGCGAGTTAACTGAATTTGAATCGCTGGAAGAGCTTAAACTTTTACTCAAAGGTCTTGAAGGTTTTCAATGTCTCTTTTTTTCTAATCATGCTTCAAATTATGTGCCGCTTGAATTAAGACTTCCAAAAGAGAAAGAAGAAGGCATATTATTGCTTGAAAATATTTTAAAAAGAAAAAACAAGAATGATCTAAAACCCGATTTCTTGAGAGGATTATAGTAATGAAAATTATTTCTTGGAATGTTAACGGCATAAGGGCAATTTATAAAAAAGGTTTTGCGGATTGGCTGAAAAAAGAAAATGCAGATATTGTCTGCATTCAAGAAACAAAAGCGGATATATCACAATTTCCGGAAGAATTAACAACTTTGAACAAGTATCATCTTTACACTTCCTCAGCTGAAAAGAAAGGGTATAGCGGAGTTGCTGTTTGGTCTAAAGTAGAACCTAAAAAAGTATCTGCCGGCATTGATAATGAAAAATTTGATTCTGAAGGCAGGATTTTACGTTTAGACTTTGATGATTTTATACTTTTTAATATATACTTTCCAAACGGCGGTGCTTCCGATGAGAGACTAAAGTATAAATTAGAGTTTTATGATTATTTTATAGAATATCTAAATAAATTTAAAAATAAGGATGTGATTATCTGCGGCGATTATAATACCGCGCATAAGCCCATAGATCTTGCAAGACCGAAAGCAAATGAAACCGTTTCCGGTTTTCTTCCTGAAGAAAGAGAGCGCTTGGATACACTTATTGCAAATGGTTTTATAGATACATTCAGGCATTTTAATACCGAACCCGACAATTATACTTGGTGGGATTACAAAACCGGAGCACGGGCAAGAAATGTAGGCTGGAGAATAGATTATTTTTTCATATGTTCAAAAGCTGTTAATGAACTTAAAAATGCAGAAATACACAGTCATGTTAAGGGCTCTGATCACTGTCCTGTAAGTATTGATATATTTTAGTGTGGTAAAATTATGAAAAAAATATTAGTTTTAATATGTATGGCAGTATTCTTTATTTCAAGCTGTACAAATGAAGAATATGCTGAAGATAAAACTGCTAAACAAAATATGATAGATTCACAGCAGATACAGCTTGCTTCGCAAGCTTACACATACGGTTTTCCTCTTGTACTTATGGAGATAGCAAAAAGAAATATGCTGGAGCAGGCAAGAGGAGCAAAAAATCTGCCTTTAAATCAGATAATTAACTGTTCCTCTCTTCCCGGGAGCAGTTTTAGGCATTTTATTAAGCCTGACAGAGATATTTATTATTCATTCGCCTGGCTTGACCTTTCCGATGAAGCGGTAGTTATTGAAATCCCAAAAATAAATAAGCTCTATTATAATTTTATACTGACTGATGCATGGACAAATGTTTTTTACAGTAATGTGCAGACTGAAGAAAAACATCTTAAGTTTATTGTTGCAGGTCCAAGGTGGAGCGGTAAGCGTACTGAAGAGAATTTGCCGGTTTATTTTTCACACACTAATACTGCATTCTTCTTCTTGCGAATAAGGTTTGCAGACAGACTTAACATATCGTCAGAAATAGACGCGATACGAAAAGAAATAAGGATAATACCTTTGAGTATGTACGGAAAACCTTATGTTCATCCTGCCGCTGCTGCAGGGACAGATGTCTTTAAAGGTTTTTTGGAAACGGTGCTTGATATGAAAATAGAAGATTTTTTTAATCTTCTCAATGAAACGATGTTACAAAATCCGCCTTTAGAACAAGATTCACAGATCATTGACAGGATTTTGGATATAGGTATAGCTCCCGGTATGCGTTTTGAAACAGATCTTTTTTCCGAAAAAGTTTTAAATGAAATATCGAAAATACCGGACAATATGCGTAAATTTATAAATGCTTCAGATCTGAAAAGAGGGGATAACGGCTGGACTGATTATAAATCCTGCACAGATTACGGCAACGGCTATTATTTAAGAATGAGAGATTGTTTTGAAAGTTTTGATTTGAAGGCTGACAAAAATATATCTTATGGGATTACGGGTAATGACAGCGACGGTGCTGTTCTTAACGGTGCAAATAAGTATAAAATAAGTTTTGAAAAAGATTCTATCCCGCCTAAAAAGACGTCATGGGGCATTTCTCTTTATGATAAATCCGGTTTCTACGAAACAAATGCTATAAAAAGAAACGGTATAGGTTATAGAAATAAATTGAAAGTTAATGATGACGGTTCAATAGACATATATATTCAATCAAAGAGTCCCGGAAAAGATAAAGAAAGCAATTGGCTTCCCGTAAACTCGGGAGAGTTTATGCTTGTGTTTAGAAGTTATTCTGATGAAGGAAGGATAATCAATCTTCCGGCAGTAAAAAAGCAAGGTAATTGAGAGGGAATATGAAAAAATTAATAAGTTGTCTGGCAGTTTTTTTCATTTTAATGAACGTGGTGTTTATTACTTCCTGTTCTTCAGATAAAAAAGAGCGGAAAACAGAATCAACTAAAAAGCAAGTCCAGGATCCGGTTGCAGATATGAGGGAAGCATATATTTTCGGTTTTCCTCTTGTATTGTCGCATTTATCTGAAAAGGTTATGACAAATCCGATATCAGGCTCTAAACGCCAGCCGCTTAACAGATTTACAAATGTAAGCAATTATAATGACAGTGAATTTAAAGATATCCTTTATCCAAACCCAGGTATGCTTTATTCTTCCGCTTGGGTTGCTCTCGGTAAAGAACCTGTAGTACTTTCAATACCTGATACGAAAGACAGGTATTATGTTCTCAATGTTATGGATGCCTGGAGAAATATAATTTTTACTGCCGGCAAAAATACTACCGGAACGGCTGAACAGAATTATATTTTTACTTCGCCTGATTGGGAGGAAAAGATCGAAGCCGACGGAATGCAGGTAATAAACTCGCCGACTAATATGATTTATATATGTGCATATTTTGATGCCAAAAACATTCAAGACGCTGTAAAGAATGTTGTTCCCATACAGAAAAAACTTAAAATAATACCGCTGGCAGATTACGGCGATAAAGATTTTGAATATCCGCAAAAAGCCGCTGATGAAAAAATAGATATGGCACCGCCATTGGAGCAGATATTCAAAATGGATCTAAAAGATTACTTTAATTTACTTAATGTGCTTATGCTTGATAATAAACCTTATCCGCAAGACCAGGCTTTCTTTTTAAAGACAGCTTATCTCGGCTTTGGATCGGAGGATAAAGAGTTCTCTATTGATTCTTTTGATGAAGAAACACAGAACAAAATGAATATGATACCAAATGAAGTGAAAACGTATTTTCAAGAACTTATGGCTGAAAAAACCGTAAATGGATGGCTTTATTCTGATAATACCAAATCTTATGAAAGCGATTATGAGAGAAGGGCTTTTTCAGCTTACAGGAACATTGCAAACTTCATTCCTGAAGATTTTGTTTCTGCTGAAAGCAGGGTTGATGATGAAAAAGAATTTTTATCAGGCAACAAAGAATATGTTTTGCATTTTAATAAAGAACAAATACCTCCGGCGAAAGCAATGTGGATACTTGCCGCATACAATACTGATTTAACTTTTGCAGAAAACACACTTAAAAGATATTGGCTGAGTTCAAAAGACGATCTTCAATATAATAGTGACGGCTCGCTCGATATATACATACAGAATAAAACTCCGGGAAAAGATAAAGAATCTAACTGGCTGCCGATACCAGATAAAGAGTTTATTCTTGTGTTTAATGTATATGGACTTGGGAAAGACAAAAGGTCGGAACTCCCGGCAGTTAAAGCAATTACGAATTACGAATAAACGTCAAAGACAATAAAAAACAAAAGCCCGGTATTTTTTAAATGCCGGGCTTTTGTTTTTATATAAGAATTACTCTCTGAAACCGTCCATGGTTCTTAAAGCTTTTATTCTCTCTTCAATAGGCGGATGAGTCGCAAAAAGACCTGATATTTTTGAAAAGAAAGAGTTTCTCTTCTCTAAAGCAAGCGGTGTTTCAATGCACATTGCTGCCATAGACTCTTTGTCATTTAATATCTCTACGATGGAATCTTTTGAAATCTTCTCAAGCGCGCTTGCCAATCCTCCCGGATTTCTTGTAATAAGTGCTGCCGTAGCATCAGCCTGAAACTCTCTTGTTCTTGAAACCGCAAGTTTTATAAGCGGTGCAAGAAGATATCCGTATAAATATAAAGCAAGAGCAAGAAAGAGAATAAAAACCCTGCCTTTCCCATCTCCTTTGCTCGAGTTAAGAGTAGATCTTAAAAGCAACTCTGCCACTATTGTCGAAAAGCTTATGCATACTATCATTATAAGCATAAGCCTTATATCTCTATTACCGATATGTGCCATTTCATGCGCTATTACACATTCGAGTTCTGATCTTTCAAGTTTTTCTATTATCCCTTTTGTAAGTGCTATGGAAGCGTTTTTAGGATCTCTTCCGGTAGCGAATGCATTAAGCGATTCGTCATTGATAGCATAAACTTTAGGCATTGGCAGACCTGCCGTTATTGCTATATTTTCAACCATTCTTATTACTTCAGGAGCATTTTCTTTTGTAAGTTCAACTGAACCTGTTACTGAAAGTATAAAGTTATCTCCGAAAAAATAACTTATAAGAAGCCACAGTATTGCTATAATTGAGACAATAGGCAGAATGTATATAGCGGTTTGATTTGCTATCATAAAAGCCGATTGTGATGGATGCCCTGTTCCTGCAGGTGTCGTGAAAATAGCAAACAGTAATATTGCAAGATAGACAATCATAACAAAAACAATGGGAAAGAGTATCATAAGCAATACTGTCTTTCTTTTATTTGAATCAATAAAATCGTAAGTTGTGATATTAGCCATTTATAGCCCTTTATTAAAACGAAATCTTGACAGCCTTTTTTGCGTCCTGTTCATCTTCAGCCAGTTTGAAAAAATCCTGTTTTTCAAAGCCGAACATCTTTCCTATTATATTGCTTGGGAACATTTCAAGTTTTGTGTTCATGGCAAGCACATTTGAATTATAAAATCTTCTGCTTGCCTGTATTTTGTTTTCGGTATCAGTGAGTTCTCTCTGTAATTCTAAGAAATTTTCATTTGCTTTAAGGTTCGGATAATTTTCTGATAATGCAAATAGAGATTTTAATGTGCCGCTAAGCATGTTTTCGGCTTTTGCTTTATCTTCTATTGAGCCTTGGCTTGTCATTGCCATATTTCTTGCTTGTATTACGGCTTCCAAAGTGTTCTTTTCATGAGCGGCATAACCTTTGACTATCTCAACAAGATTAGGAATAAGATCATAGCGGCGTTTCATCTGTACTTCAATATCGCTCCAAGCTTCTTTTACTCTGTTTTTTAGGGTTACGAATCTATTATAAGTGAAAAATAAGTACAGACCTGCAATCAGTGCTGCAACAAAAATAAGCACAAGTAGAAAGATAAGAATTGTTGACATTTGTATCTCCTTTTCTATTTATTTTTCCTGCTGTTCTTTTTTGTTTAGATATATATCAGAGGCAGCAAGTGTGTTTTTATAATATTCAATCATTGCTAAATGTTCCGGACTTCCTTCAGTTTGTGTCAGCATTTTTGTTGTCGTATCGAAATTAAAATAAAGAGCTTTGCCTGTATTAATATCAAATGAAACGGCATTATTTCCTGACAGTATAAAGCCTTCGCTGTTGAAAGCTATTTGTGTTTTTTCAGTATCTAAAAGACTTGTGCCTGCCGCGACATATTCGGCTTCGGAAAGAGCAATGTCATAAAGTGTAGGCATTATATCCATTTGGCTTCCTGCGGTCTCGGTATTGAACTGTTGTTTTAAACTTTCAGGAACATAGAGATATAAAGGAACGGCATGCTTTTTAAATAGATCCTCAGGAGTTAGAGCAGCTATTTCTCTTAGATTATGATCTCCTGTTAATACTATTATAGTATTTTCTGCAAGTTCCGACCCTTTGACTGCGGATATGAACTTTGCCGCTTCCCTGTTTGCAAATTGATAAGTTTCAAATATTTTATTGCCGTATTTTTTCTCACCCGGCATCATCTTTTGCAGCTCGGCAGGGATTTCTATAGGCAGAGGCTCATAATAAGGAGGGGTTTCATAGGGAGGATGAGTCGCAGTTGAAAGAGCATATATAAGTTTCGGTTTTTTATCATTTTTTTTCAGTTCTCTTAATACAATTTCAAAGAACTGAGCATCATTTATACCCCATTCATGCCTGTGTTCATTCTTTATTGAGCCTTCTCCGTATATTTCGTCAAAGCCTTGTGCTTTATAGAAACTTTCAATACCTCTCCATGTAAGACTTCCGCCGTATATAGCTTTTGATATATAACCGGCTTTTTTGAAAGGCAGAACCATTGAACTTGAATATTTATTAAAGGCTTTAGGGCTTTGTGTTACCTGCATTGCAAGCGGTCTTTGAGGCATGTTCAAAACCGTAGATTCAATGCAATGTATGGTTATTCTGCCGGCAGCAAGAAAATTATAGAATACTGTATCTTCGTCAAAATGCTGTTTAAGCTCACCCAGAATATCAAAACTTTCGCTATTATAAAATATCGGCAAAGTGCCGAAACTTTCAAGAATTATAAAAACTACATTGGGTTTAATTTCTGCCGCTTTTTCATTTAATATCGAGGTTTTATTGAATACCGAAAGATCTATAGTATCCTTACTTATAGAAAGTTTGTCAGCAAGATCTATTTTGTCGCTGCTCTGCTCGGATTTAGCGTATAAAGCATCAGCAAGAGAATGGGCACTTGATATGGAAAGTTTATTGATAAAAGCATTCGGCGAGATCTGCGTATGGAATGTGCCCAGAGGGAACATAGATACAGTACCGCGTGCAAACAGGAAAACTATGACCAGCACAAATAATACAAAAACGGCTTTCAGCGGCAGAACAAAAAAATCCGTATTGATTATACAATGTCTGTCCAAAAGCTGTTTACTTGTAAAAGAGCTTAACTTATATGCAATAAAACTTCCAGCTATAAGAACAACAAATGCCGCCAGAAAGCGTCTGTCCTGTATTATTGTTTTTATCAAAGCGGCAGTATCATCGGCAAAAAAATCAAAGAACAAAAGATTGATATGTTCGCCGAAATAAGTGTAAAACCCGAAATCCACAAGATTTAAGAATATTATAAAAGTGAAAGCTGCCCAATAGTATATTTTTATTATGAAAACGGCGAAATTGAAAGCCTTTAGGCTTCTTATTAATAAAAAAAGCGTAAAAATAAGTATTACTAAAGAGTTTATATAAGCAAGTACGGACAGGTCGAATCTTAAGCCGAGTAAGAAAGCTTTAAAAACATATCCGTATAATCCGCTAAGAGTAGAGAGGTCAGCAAAATAAAAAAAGAAAAACACTCTGTAAAGCGTCATCACCGCAAGGGCAATAATATTTATAGGCAGTATTTTTAAAATACAGTCAAAATATTTCTCAAAATTATAATTTTTTACCATATAATAAATTATATCATTTTTTTAAGGTCAATAACTGTTTTTAGGTATTATAAATAGGCATTTTATATATTATAAAACTGTACTAGTATATTTAATGATTTATGAGTATTTTTGGGTGTTGCTGTGGAAATAGAACGGTGTTTTTTGAACGAAGTTCGAACTTTTTTTGAGCAAAACCCCCAATAAGGAAGCCAGCCCCGCCGTCGCTCGGAAACCTCGCCACCCCGCAAAAAAGTTTTCTTCACTATTTTTGATTTGCGCGCGCCGATTTTTTTCTTCTAAAAGGAAAAGAAAACTTTTGTGCGGGGTTCTGCTCTTAACGAGCAGGACGGCGGGGCTGTCCACAATTTGATTTCGCAAAAGAAAAGCGGAATTCCCCCCAAACCCCCCTTCCGCTTTTCTTTTGCTCAAACGGAACGGAAACGGAAATCTTTTTTGCGGGCCTA
>JBPOII010000002.1:0-240030 GCA_052034625.1 Elusimicrobiota bacterium
TTCTAATGTCCAATTACTTCCAAATGCTATATCATAACCGCCTTTTAAACCTATTGAATATCCCATATTGTCCGTTTCACTTGTTCCTAATGCACTTTTAGCTTCATTATTATTTATTATCACATTCGCCGCCGCTCCTACATACAACTTACCTTTCAATATTATTCCTGATGCCCCTAATATATAGCCGTTTTGACCCATTGTTATATTTTCGTATTTCTGCCCGCCTGTATTGTATCCGCAATATACTGATACAGCTTTATCTGCGGCAACTACCAAATCTACTCCGGCTAACATCCCATATACGCTGTTTTCTACATCTTTTACATATTCGCCAAAATCTATTGTATCTCTTACTATATACGGGCTTACCCATACGCCTCTTTTTAAGCTGCTGTCGCTAAATACTCTTTCCGTATCGGCTGATACATATAAATTGTTCCTTAATGAGGCTCTCTTTTCAAATGCTCCGCCTGCCATATTGGTAAACACCTGCTTCATTATTTCATTTTGGGCACTATATATGCCGAAATTCATTATTCCGGATTCTTGCGACATCGGATTTACTCCGCTTCTTGTAAAGTTCATTATACCGCTGTTTTTATCATAATTTACTTTATATTTGTATATTAACGAATAGCCTTCATTTACGCTGTTATCTACTTCGGCTTTTAATGTATCATTTGCAAAGACTAAATTCATGGCTTTTTTATTTCCGTCTTTGAATATATTTATTGTTTGAACTTTTATTTTGCCTGTTCCCGCAAAACTATCTGCTTTTATATTATCCATTTTTTCATTTTGCAGGTCAGCTTCAACGGATAATCTTAATTCAGTATTTATTGTTACTGTGCTGAAATTAATGTCGTCTATCTTTTTGTTTGTTAAATTCATTTCGGCATTATCTATATTATATACATTCCCTCCAAACCATGTTCCTTTTTCGCCAAGCTCAACAAGCCCTGAATATAAATTTACTTGTCCTAAATATCCGCTCATATCTTCATTTAATATCACTTTCCCGGATACAGTGGTGTCATTATCTTTATTAATATTTAATATGCTGAGAGTATTAGACGAAATAATTCCGTCATTAAATATTATATCTGCTCCTTTTGTATATAGATTTATTATTCCGTTTTCATCATATATAGCATTAAATACTCCACCTGCAGTATTTCCTGTAAACTCTATATTTTTTGTCGCCGCTGTAAAATTTAATGTTCCGTAATAATTATATATTGCTCCGCCGTCACTATACGCCTTATTGCCAGAAAACAATGCCCCGTCTTTTATTTTCAGTTCTCCATCGCTCCACCATCGCCCGCTGCCTTATTAGAAGAAAACAATGCACTCTCTCCTATTGTCATTATACTTGCTTCATTAAGTATCGCTCCGCCATTCCCTGCAGTATTGGAAGTAAACACAACTTCATCACCGATCATCAGTTCTCCTTCAACATTTACTATCGCGCCGCCCCAGTGCATTGCAGTATTAGATGAAAAGTTAACACCGTCTCCAATTGTCATTTCTCCGGCATTTCCTATCGCTCCGGCACTCCATGACGCAGTATTGGAGGAAAAGACTGTTTCATTTTCTATTGTCATTTTTCCTTCATTCCATATCGCTCCGCCAAACCTTGCAGTATTGGAACTGAATTCAACACCGGAGCCGATTGTCGTTGTTGAACCGCAAGCTGCATATATTGCTCCACCGTATCTGTCTTGAGAAGTATTAGAGTTGAAAACAGCTTCATCACCGATCGTCAGTTCTCCCATATTATATATCGCTCCGCCGCTTGAGGTTGCCGTATTGTAAGAAAACTTTCCGCCCGTATCAATTGTAATTATTGAATTGCTGGAATTATATATTGCTCCGCCATTTAATGATGACTCATTGAAAGAAAACTTTGAGTCTGTACCGATGATTATCTTGTTTGAATTGAGAGAAGCTATTGCGCCGCCAGACTCTGCACTATTGGATGAAAAGTTCACTATATTACCTATTGTCATTGTTGACCCGAAAAAAACATATATCGCACCGCCAAACTTCTTCGCACTATTGGATGAAAAAATCACGCCGTCACCTATTTTTGTTATTGTATTTCTCCAAACTCCTATTCCTCCCCCGTTCACTCCCGCAGTATTTGATGAAAAGACCGCTTCAGAACCAATTTTCATTGTTGAACTAGAGTCAAGCAATACCGCACCGCCATATTCATTTGCAGCATTACTCAAAAAAATTGCTCCGGACCCTATTGTCACTGATGAATCGGGATAAGCACATACCGCACCGCCGGAGCGATTTGCAGTATTGCTCAAAAAGACTGCTTCGGACCCTATTGTCATTGATGAACTGCAATAAGCACATATCGCACCGCCAAACCTCTGTGCAGTATTGGATGAAAACTTCACCCCATCACCGATCGTCGTTGTTGAACCTGATGCTGCATATATCGCACCGCCAGAAGATAAAGATTCTGTTGATCGATTATTAATAAAATTCGCATCTGTAATAAGAGTCCCTTCATTATAAAATACTGCTCCGTTTTCATGTGAAATATTTCCTTCGTGAACCGTAGCTGTATCAATATGAGTAGCCCCTGGTGCTATTGGAGTTCTTGCAAAAGAAATATCAAATGATAAAAACAATGCGGCAAAGACAATCAAGACTGCATAAAACTTTTTCATCTTTCTTTCCTTTTTTGTTTTAAAATGTAAAATGCCGGCTTTTTGAAAAGCCGGTATTTAATTATTTTTTTATATATGAATTTTTTTCAACGTTTAATATGTGGTTTTTCTGTCTGTCTATTGTTGCTTTTATTTTATTTATCATACAGAAATTTTAAAATGTAATTCTCAAAAAGTCAAAAAAGAATTGTTTTTTAACATTAAAAATGGACCCCGGCTACAAGACTACAATTACGAATGACTAATTACTAATTACGAATCAACGACAAAAAAACAATAAAGGCAGATCCTTCGGCAAAACTCCGCTTTTCTCAGGAGGACAATACTATAACGAAATTTCTCTCTATCATGTCATTCCCGAGTGTCTTTGTCTGGAATCCATGTTAAAAAACAAAAAAAACAAAATGGATCCCCGATTACGGATTTCGGGGATGACAAAAGAGTGGAGGGAACGGCAAAAACAAAGACAAAAGCAAAGAAAAAAGACCGCCCTCTTGCAAAGGCGGTCTTTTTGGAACAATATATTTATTTTAATTTTTCTTGAAGTATTTTATTTACGATTTGCGGATTTGCCTGTCCTTTTGATTTCTTCATAACAAGACCGACTATAGCACCTATCGCCCTTTCTTTTCCGGACTTATACTCTTCTACGGCTTTCGGGCTTTCGGCTATGGCTTCTTCACATATTTTTGCAATTGCCGACTCATCGGATATTTGAACAAGTCCTTTTTCTTTTACAACAGCTTCAGGATCTGCCGACTTTTCATACATTTCTTCAAAAACCGTTTTAGCTATTTTTCCTGAAATTGTGCCGTCAACTATAAGATTTACAAGTTTTGCAAGATTTTTTGCTGAAACCGGAGAAGCTGATATTGTTATCTTTTCGGCATTTAATTTCCCGTTAAGTTCTGTCGATATCCAATTGGCAAGCGGTTTTGCCGAAGCTTTTTTATCTTTTGTAACCTTAAGAGCATCTTCATAGTAATCAGCTATCATTTTTGCTGAAGTTAGATATTCTGCATCATATTCTGATAAGCCGTAATCATTCATAAATCTGGCTTTTCTTTTTCTGGGAAGTTCCGGCAGTTGGGCACGAAGTTCTTCCACGAAAGAATCCGGAAGATCAAAAGGCGGGATGTCAGGCTCAGGAAAATATCTGTAATCCATAGCTTTTTCTTTGGAACGCATAGATTTTGTAATCTCTTCTTCCGCATCCCAAAGACGTGTTTCCTGAACAAGTTTTCCGCCGGAAGATAAAACTTCTTTTTGTCTTTCTACTTCATAAGCAATTGCATCCCTTACTCCCGATATTGAGTTCATGTTTTTAATTTCCACTCTTGTGCCGAACTCTTTCTGACCTACAGGGCGTATGCTGACATTGGCATCGCATCTCATTTTTCCTTCTTCCATACTGCATTCCGAGGTGCCTAAATATTCAACTGTTTTCTTTAATTCCGTAAGGAACTGGAACGCTTCTTCAGGAGAATTCATCTCAGGCTCGGAAACAAGTTCCATCAGTCCGATGCCTCCCCTGTTAAGGTCAAGAAGAGAATAATCAAGTTTTCTGCTGCCTATTTCATGAACAAGTTTGCCAGCATCTTCTTCAAGATGTATTCTTGTCAGATTAATGACCTTTTCTTTACCGTCAATATTAATTGTAAGTTTTCCTTTGGAACAAATTGGCGGTTCAAATTGTGTTATTTGATAATTTTTAGGAATATCAGGATAAAAATACTGTTTTCTTGCAAAACTGCATTGTTTATTGATATAAAAATCCATGGCAAGACCTGTTTTTACTATGGCTTCAACCGCTTTTTTGTTCAATATAGGCAGAGCACCAGGCTGTGATGTGCATATACAACATGTATTCTCATTCGGCTCTTTACCGAATTCTGTCGAACACTCACAAAAAACTTTTGATTTTGTGTTTATCTGCATGTGAACTTCAAGACCTATAACTGTTTCATAAGTAGTCATCTTTTACACCTGTTCTATTTATAAATTATTTTATTTCTGGAAAATTATCACCGCTATGGCAAATCAGCTTTTCAAAAGCGCTGGCAGCCTGAAGCATTTTAGCATCTGAAAATCTTGCACTCATAAAATGAACGCCCACCGGCATACCCTCTTTTGTTTTTGCACAAGGTACGGATATCCCAGGAAGTCCGCCGAGATTTGCAGCTATAGTAAATATATCGCACTCTTCTGAAATAGTTTCACCGAACTTTACCGGCAGCTGCAATGTAGTCGGAGTAAAAATAAAAACACATTGCTCAAGAGCAGCATTCAACTGATCAATAAGCAAAGTACGGACTTTTTGTGCTGTATGATAATATTTATGATAATTTTTCGCTCCCAAAACATAAGTACCGAAAAGAACTCTCTTTTTAACTTCATATCCGAGCGATTCTGCTCTTGATTTCATATAAGTATCATTTAGATTAGTGCCGTTAGGCGAACCGTATCCATAGCGTATTCCGTCAAAAGTTGCGATATTTGCCGAAACTTCTGCGCACATAATAACTTTATATAAAGCCGGAACATATTTATATGCAGGAATATCGATTTCAATTATTTTTGCACCTGCCAGCTCAAGATCTCTGACTGAATTTTCAAATGCCGTTACAATTTCAGAGTCGACGGCATAATCACTAAGTTGCTTTGGAACTCCAATTTTTAGATCTTTAAGGGTGTTTATATCGTCAAGTCCGCGTGTATAATCAACATTTTCCTTAGATTCACATACCGGATCCCTATAATCTTTACCGGCTATAACATTAAGAAGAACAGCGGTATCTCTTACCGTTCTTGAAAAAGTACCTATTTGGTCGAAAGATGAAGCGAGCGCGCATGCTCCATATCTGCTTACAAGTCCGTAAGAAGGTTTAAATCCTACTATACCGCAAAATGCCGCAGGCTGTCTTATAGAGCCGCCTGTGTCGGAACCCAAAGCAATCGGCACCATTCCTGAACTTACCGCAGCGGCACTGCCGCCGGAAGAGCCGCCGGGAACATAATCCCTATTCCAAGGGTTAGCGGTTTTAAAAAATGCTGACGTTTCCGTCGAAGAACCCATTGCAAATTCATCCATATTGGTTCTTCCGATAAAAATGGCACCTGCATCTTTAAGTCTTTCTATAACGGTCGCATCGTAGGGAGCTATATAATTTTCAAGATATTTTGAAGCGGAAGTCATACTTTCGCCTTTTATCATGATATTGTCTTTTATTGCAATCGGAACGCCTTCAAGAAAACCGCACTTTGCGCCCGCCCTTACCTTATCGTCACAATCAGCCGCACGTTTGAGAGCCTGTTCTTCATTTAGTTTGAGGAATGCTTTGATTTTCGGATCGACTTCCTTAATGTGTTCATAACAAGCTTTCACAATATCAACGCTTTTTACTTCCCCAGAACAAATCTTTACGCTTAAATCTTTTACTGTGTTTTTTAAAATTTCATCCATAGTTTAGAACCACTTTTTCTTTTTAAAATATATTATCATTGCTACTATAGCAACTACCATAAGTCCTACTGCAAAAAACCAAGAACCCTCTTCGCCAAACAGTGCATATTCCGGAAATCTGACATTCATCCCGAAATAACCGGAAATTATAAGTACAGGCATAACAACAGTTGCAATTATCGTGAGAACTTTCATAGATTCTGTAAGCTTAACGGTAACGCTGGACATATAAACTTCAACCATGCTGACGACCATCTGGCTTCGCATTATTATCGCTTGATTGATCCTTGCACACTGTGTATAAATATCCCTGAAATAAACTAGATATTCTTTTGATATAAGGCCATTGTTTGCTCTTGTAAAAAACACATAAGCAGTCTGCTGCGATTCGGCTATCTTTCTTATCGCAAAGATCACTTTTTTAGTATCGAGTATCTCCTGCATGATTTCCTGTTCGGGATCTTCTAAAATATCGTCTTCAAGATCTTCAAGTTTATCGTCTATTTTATCAAGAGTGAATTCATAGCTTGAGACAACTTTATTAAAAATATTAAAAAGAAGATTTTCAATATTCTTCATCTCTATCTGAGGTCTTGCTTTGGCTTTTTCATAAAGCGTTTCTATAAAAAACAGTTCTTCTACATGCACTGTTACAACAAAACCTTTTCCTGCAAAAACATTCAATTCGTATATACTGTCATCAAATTCCTGAAAGTAGTTCGGTGTAAGCTGTATACCGTGAACAGCCCCGAAAACATAATGTTCAAACTCTTCCATTTTAGGGAAGTATTGCGGGAAAAGACAGTCTTCAATGGACATCTCATGGAATTGGAGAGTTTCTGTAAGAAGAGAGGTTTCCTCTTGAGTAAGTTCATGGTTTTCAAGGTGTATATCTATCCAAATAAGATCTGGTTTCTTTTTATAAGCTTCCGCTATTTTAACGGGATCGGTTTCCGTAAAAAATCCATTATTAAGTGAATAAATTGCCTGTATCATAATCTTTCTCTTTTATAAAATATCACTCGGCTTCTATAACTTTTTTTATCTTATAGAAAGGTCCTTCTTTTTCCGGAGCGGCATTTATCATCTGGTCCAAAACATCTTTTGGGCAGGATTTTACAATGTCTTCTCTCCAGACATTCCTAAGCTCCGTAACATGTGTTGTGGGTTTTAAGCCGGTAGTGTCGGGCTCTTGAAGAATCTCAACATATTCTATCATTTTGTTCAGATCTATAAGATATCTTTCTTTTTCATCTTCTTTAATTTCAATTCTTGCCAAATAAGCGGTAGTTTCAAGTTCTTCTTTTAACATAATTAACACCTCTGAACACAATTTGAACCAATGATAAATTATACTAAAACATAAAATTTGTTGCAATAAAATAAATAACTTTTGCAATTTAACTAACAATTAATTATAATATTTTAATATGATGATACGCAAAGCAATACCATTAATAGTTTGTACATCGCTGTTAATTACACAATCTGCCTACCCCGCCGGAAGAGCCAATATCCCAATGCTGCCCGAACAGACAAATAAAAGCGATATCACTGAAAAAGAGATAAATTATCCGATCGAAATGTCTTTACCGATAGTTTCGGAAGAAGAAAAAGATCCGGTAATTAATCTTGTAGCTAATGCTATTTCCGGTGCACCTTCTCAAAATGAAACTATTGGCGGAGTTCTTGAAGCGGAAGCACTTTATAGAAGAGCTGTAGATGCTTTTAAAAACGGAAAATCTGATGATGCAAAAAAATATTTCAACCTTTTTCTTCAAAAACTTGAAAAAGCGGATTTTGATCCGGGACTTTATTTTTTCCTATTTGACGACTTTGACAGCATAATAACCAAACTTAAAAGGATTTATTCAATAGATATGCCGGCTCCGGTCCTTGAACCTGAAAAATGTTCAATACCTATGGAGTGCGAAGACAATTCATATATTGAGAAATATATTGAGATATATTCTAATGGAAAACCCAAAGAAAGAGTTAAAGCCGCTCTTGAAAGAAGCGGTGCATATAGAGAGATAGTATTAAAAGCTCTTCAAGATTTTAATCTTCCCGAAGAACTGCAGTATCTCCCCATAGTAGAAAGTCTATATAATAATAAAACGGTATCAAGAGCAGGAGCTGTCGGAATATGGCAGATAATGGCTCACAGAGGCAGAGCGCTGGGTCTTCAGATAAATTATTGGATAGATGAAAGAAGAGATCCTGAAAAAGCCACAAGAGCCGCATGTCTATATCTTAAAGAACTTTATGTTATGTTAAATGACTGGCATCTTGTTCTTGCTGCATACAATAGAGGCGAATATGGTCTTATACGCGATATGAAATTTTCAAATGCTTCGAATATAACAGAGATGACTGACAGAAACGCTATACCTAAAGAAACACAGAATTATGTTCCGCAGTTTATAGCGGCAGTAACTATAGCCAACAATCTTGAACAGTACGGCTTTACTGATTTGCAAATGGAAGAGCCTCTTCAATATGACAAGATCAAAACCGATAAAGTTATAGATCTGAAAATTGCGGCACAGTGTGCTGAAACGACAGTTGAAACTATCCGCCAGCTTAATCCAGCTTTGAATGCTTGGTGCACTCCGCAGGGATATCCGGGCTTTGAGTTAAAGATCCCTTATGGCACAAAAGTAAAATTCCTTGAAAACATATCTAAGATCAAAGATCTGAACCCTTCACCGGGATTCATTAAACATAAAGTGAAAAAAGGCGAGTATATAGAAAGAATAGCAGCTAAATATAAAACTACACCAAAAGCAATCTACAAAGACAATCCTAAACTTGCAAAACAGAAATATCTGCAAGTAGGGCAGATAATAGTTATACGCCCAGGAAAAACTTACTACAAATAAACCCGCACAAAACAACAATTACAAATTACTAATGAGAATCAAAGATAAAAAACAAAATCTTCTTTGTCGTGTCATTACCGAGTGCCTTAGTCGGGCATCCAAGGTAAACAAAAGGCAATTACAAATCAAAAATTATGAATTACGAAAAGGCAGTTAATAGTTTTTTAGTAGTTTAGTCTTTGTCGTTTATGCCGCCCTTTTTGCGAGTCTATGAGTGCAGAAAATATTTGTGTTTGCTTAGTTGTCTTTAATGCCGCCTTAGAAGTACGGTCTATGAACGGAAAGATTTTCCAGACGGCTTAATTCCTGTATGTTTGAAGCCTTTGAAAAAGGTAAGTTTCAGGAATTGGCTGGAAAATCTTGTAGTGAATGTACTTCAGCGGCAGTGCTTTTGGTACTTTTATCACGTCTGATAAAAGTACAAAGGGTTTAAGGGACAAAGTCCCTTGCAGTTTGCCTTGCAAACGAGGCGGCGATTTGCTCACTTTTTAAAAGTGAGGCAGATTGGCGCAGCCAAGACTAGTGTAAGGGTATGGTTACCCTTGAAAGGACCGCTCTTCAGCGGCAGAGTTTTTCACACTTTTAATCGTTTGCAAAAGTGTGAAAGAGGGGTCCCTTTCTTTTATTTTTCAAGGATTAATACTGCTATTTCACTTGTATTGAAAAGCCTCATCGGAGGCCCCCACCAGCGAATACCTGATGTTACATACATCATACTATCTTCAATATAATAAAAACCATAATTATATTTCATCATCCACCTGACAGTTTCCACAGGCGGTACCTGTCCGGCATGTGTATGTCCGGAAAGCTGTATTATTTTCTTCCCCTGTTTCGCGGCTATATCAAATGCTTCGGGCTGATGGCTCATAAACAAAATAGGATAATTGGGATCTGCATCTGCAAGCGCTTTTTCTATCTTTGCCGGATTGTTTAAGCCTGCATTATTTATACCCGCAACATTAATGATCCCGTCAACTAAAATGCTTTCATTTTGCAATACTTTTATGTCAAGTTTATGAAACATCTCCAAAAATGAACTTATGCCTGAATAATACTCATGATTACCGGTAACAGCATAAACTCCATGCGGTGCTTTCAGTTTTATAAAACCGTATTTCAGAAAAGCATCATTTTTATTTAAGTCCGTATCAACAATATCACCGACTATAAGTATCATATCGGCTTTAATATCTTCAACTTTTGAAAAAAGTTTATTGATAGTTTCAACAGATGAAAAAGAGTTTATATGCAAGTCGCTTATTACCGCCACCTTAAAAGAATCTACAGGAAGTTCCGGAGTTTTTATTTTTATCTCTTTAATATTTAAAATAAATGCCACATTTATCATAGCCCATAAACAAGCAATAATACTCAACACTAAAGTTATAAGCGTTGAATAGCAGCGGAAATTTTCTATTTTAAATATTATATTTGAAAGATTCAAAATATCGTTTACGATAAAGAACACTAATGTTATACCCCAAAAGCCCATAGCAATATATCCTAATGGACCTAAAACGGAAATTAAAGGCATACCGCCGCGGTTGGCGCCAATAAAAGCAAGTATGCTTAATAGACCTAAAAGAAAAAAAGCACCAAATATATAATAGTTGTGCGGCGGACGTAATTCAAAGCCGGCATTTATGCGCCAGGCAATATAAGCATATCCTCCGAAATAGACAGCTAAAGCAGAAAAGAAAAACATCATCATCCCCCAATTAAATTTCATTTATCCCCTTTTAAAAAGAAAAGTTTAATATTGTTTTTCCAAAGTGAACTTTACAAGTTCGCTTTTTGTAAAAGTTCTCATAGGAGGTCCCCACCAACGGACTCCCGAAGTAATATACATATAAGAACCGTCTTTTTCATATAAGCCGTAATTATATTTAAAAAAACGCCGCACAAGATCTAACGGCAGCATTTGTCCGGCATGCGTATGTCCGGAAAATTGCACTATATTAAAACCCTGCTGCAAAGCTTTATCAAAAGGTTCCGGTCTATGGCTGATAAAAAGTACAGGTAAATTTTCGTCCAACCCCTTAAAAGCCGCAGGTATGTCAACTGTATCTATAGCTCGCTTCTGTCCCATTTTATCATTTATACCTGCAATCGCTATAATGTCTTCTATAATGAAATTCTCATTTCTTAAAAGTTTTATATCCATATTTTCACATAATTTTTCAAAGTATTTGATACCTGTATAATATTCATGATTTCCGGTAACTGCAAAAATACCATAAGTCGCTTTCAATTTATCCAAACCGTACAAAGTATAAGTGTCAGAAATATCTATATCTATAAGATCACCCGCTATAAAAATGATGTCCGGGTTTAATTCATTTGTTTTTTCTACTAAGTTTTGTATCGTTGAGTATTTTGTAAGAGGTGTTATATGAATATCGGCCCAAAGTACTGCAGTCAACTTTTCAGGCTGAAGACCTTTAACTTTTAAATTTATATCTTTCCTTTTGAGTATAAAAGCCGGATTCGCAAGCGAATAAATTATAAAAAACAATATGGTAAACAGAGAAATGATAGTGGAATAATATCTGAAATTCTTTATCTTAAAAGCATGGTTCGTAAAATTTATCAGATCATTTAAAAACAGAACCGTAAAACTTATGCCTACAACTCCTTGCCATATCGCACCTGCAGGAGATATAAAAGAAATAAAAAAGCCGGTATTAAAAGTACTGAAAATATAGCCGATAGTTGAAAGTGCCGCCATTATCGTAAAAGATATATAAAGACAGTTTCTGTAGGGTAAGCTGATTTTCAAGCCGGAATTAATACGCCATGCTGCATAAAGACCGCCGATGCAATAAAAAATAAAAAATGTCAGAAAAAATATAAAAAAACCGTAATCCCTCATTTCTTTTCTTTCCTGAACAAAACAATTTCGGCTATCTCCGAAATATTAAAAAGTCTCATTGGAGGTCCCCACCAGCCGGCGCCGGAAGTTATATAAAGTACGGCGTTTTCTTTTTCCGCTTTACCATAATAATATTTGAAAAATATCGAGCCTATTATGCCCATAGGCGGTATTTGTCCGCCATGTGTATGTCCTGAAAGCTGTATAAGCTTAGGGCTTTTATTTTCTTTCACAGCCTTAGGAAAAACATCAGGTTTATGACTTAAAAAGATAGTCGGAAGAGAAGCATCAACTTTTTCAAAAGCTTTTTTTATATCAGCTTCATCTATACCGATCTTTTCGCCAAAATCATCATTAATTCCGGCAATATTGAGCATGCCATTGATCGCAACACTTTCATTTCGAAGGACTTTTACACCAAGTATAGTGCAAAACTCAAGGAATTTTTCAATACCAAGATGATATTCGTGATTGCCGGTTACGGCAAACATTCCGTATTTTGCATCAAGTTTCTCAAGTCCGTATAGATGATAATTTTTAGTGGTATCATTGTCTATAATATCGCCGCCAAATAAAATAATATCCGGTTTTATGGAATTGATCCTGTCTACAATTTTATTAACTTTCCTGAAAGATGTGTATTTATCAATATGCATATCGGCTATAAAAGCTATTTTTAGTTTTTCTGCTTTAAAATCTTCTATTCCTACATGCAAAGTTTTTACTCTTAAGAAAAATCCGACATTCAAACCGGACCACACACATAAGACTATATCTACGCCGACAGTTACAAGAGTGGAATAATATCTAAAATTTTCGGCTTTATAAAACAGGTTTATAATATCATTAACAATAAAACATACGACAGTTATTGCAAAAATCCCCATCCATGAATTACCTGCCCTGTGCGGTCTTGTTAAAAAAGGGGTTTCAAATTTAATAGCTATTAAGGTCATGATACTGATTATGCCTAAAAGTAAAATGACTCCCGCAATTATATGATTGTACGGAAAAGGTATTCTAAGCCCATAATTTAAATGCCAAATTATGTAAAAATGGGCAATGAAATAAAGGCAAATTATAAAAAGATTTAATATATCGTTTTTGTTAAGTTTCATTTTAATATCTTAGCCTCTCATCTAAAATACCGCTAATCTCATAATTTCGTAAAAAGCCGCGGCATAGCCGCAGCCTGATATTTGCCAAATGTAATGGATAAAAAAACACAGAATTTGCCAATCGTTTATTTTTTCTTTCTCTTAAGCTGTTCCATAAGTTCTGTTCGTGCTTTTAAAAGAAATTCTTTAGCCGCAGGAGATGTATAGTCCGGATACGACCATGGCAGCTTCATAAAATCTTCTTTTTTATATATAAGCGTAACTTCGCCGTATATGCCGCCGGAAAGATATATCCTGTGGCTGAAATCTTTTGTCGAAGCAAGAATGACATTTGCCGGATTAAGGTATCCCGGATCTATATTTATGCGCCTTTTACCTTCCGCGGAAAAAAGTTCTTCAATATCATTTGTAAATATTTTTATCGCAGAAAGTTCATCAGCAAAGATAAGTTTTTCAAAAGATATCCAGCACCTTTTAAGATATTCTCCCATTTCCGGATTATAATAATTCGTAAAAGTGAAATCTACGGTATCACTTTCAATATCTATAGCACCGAACTTTTCAGCAAGCTTTTCAAAAGCCTGATTTTTTATATCTTCATCGGCATATATAATGCCGCAGAAAAGTTTGACAGTATTAGCCTTTCCTATCTGTCCCATATAATATTAATCCTCTCTTATAGAATTTAATATAACAAATAAAGCACTGTTTTTACAATAACTCTTCGGGGTACCTTGTTTGCCAAAAAAAACCAAGATTTGTAAAATATACTCTATGAAATTCATAAAAAACTTATTTTTCAGTATCAGGAACGGAATTTTAGTATTGTTGTTTGCTTTTAATGATAGAAGGACGCCGCTTTTTGCAAAAATTGTTGTTCTTGCAGCATTAATTTATCTGCTTTTGCCTATTGATATACTGCCGGACTTTATATTTCCGGCAGGACTGATAGATGATACTGTCATCGTTCCGGCTTTGATGTATTTTGCATATAGATATATTCCGCAAGAAGTTGCAGAAGACGCTAAAATCGATTCTGAAAAATTAAATAAGACAATAGACCAATTAAAAATCTTTTTAATTATTGCTACAATATCGGCAGTACTGTTTTTTGCAGGAATTATTTATATTGTATTCAGTCTTATAATCGTTTAGGAGATATTATGAAAAAAACTTTATTTGCATTTTTACTTACTGCATATTTAGCTTCAGCAGTTTTCGGTGCAAGAACATTTATTGAAGGAACGGATTATTTTGTGGATTTTAAACAAAATGACGATACCATGCTTGCCGTTTTACATATAAACTTTATTGAAGCACAGCCTGCCCCGGAAGAAGCAGAACCGCTGCTTATGAGCCAGATAAAAAACCACTCTAAAATAATTGAAGAATATAGAGCGGAAATAAATAAAGCCGCAAAAAAGAAAGCTAAAGAAAAACCTAAAACAAAAGCTGCCGCTGCAGCAAAAGATGCTCTTTCAAAAGAAGAAGACGAAAAAGTATACAAGAACCTTATCGGTTCCGTATGGTATCCCGAAAACGGCGATCCCGAGCAAATGGTAAAAGTAAAATTTAAAGAAGATGTCAGTGCTTATGTATGGCTTGAAAAAACTAAGAGAATAGTATCTTTTCCAAACTATATAGCTTTCCTGAAAAAAGAAAGGGACGATAAAAAAGAAAAAGAGAAAGCCGAAGCCCTTGCGGCAAAACGCGAGGCATTGCAGCCGGAAACGCCAACAGAAAACCAACAATAAAGACAATTACGAATGACGGCAACGACAACAACAAAAATAAAAGGCAAAGACATTCTTTTTTGTTGTCATGTCGAGCGGAATGCTGAGAGCACGAAGCCGAGACATCTGCCTTTAGACTTTACGGCAGACCCTTCGGCAAAGCTTCGCTTTTCTCAGGATGACATCAGACAACAAAGACGAAAATAGAAATTGGATCCCCGATTACAAATCTCGGGGATGACAGAAACAAATAGTGTTTATGTTTTCAGAAAAGTTTTTCCAAAACGATTTTCTTTACTGTCTCGTCAACTTGTCTTTTCGGCATAGCGAAAGCCGTTTTGATGATAAAGTCCGGTGTGAGATCTTTAATTTTACATATCTTAGTATATTTGTTAGCATTCGAAGTTTTTATTGATGAAATATCGGTACTGTCGGTAAAAACTATAAAATTCTGTATGAAAGGTCTGTAAACTTCATCGCTCTTAGCATATTTTGCATCTTTTAAGATTTTTTCCATTCTTTTACTGACCTGTTTAAACTGATTTTCAGACTGTTCAAAAAGGTTTCTTCTTTTTGTCGAAACTTTTTCCACACCGTTTACCAAAATGCGCATAGGTTCATTCACACTGCCGTAAACTTTTGCATTGGGAAAATATTTTGTTTCAAAAACCATTATAGCAAACGGGAGGGGTGCCGCCGTAAATGCTATAGAGTCTACCTCTTGCCCATTGACCACTATATTTGCTTTGGGTCCATAAGGTTCTTGCATAAAAACCTTTGTCATTGCCTGAAGCTTTGCATGGACTTCATCTTCAAAAAGGCTGCCTGCACCTTTATCATCTTCGGATGAAAGCATTTCTGAAAGCAAAGTATTCTCTTTATGAAGCTGTTCAAGTTTTTTTGTTTTATCATCTCTTGATTTAAGAGCTTTGGTAATTTTAATTACGAGTTCTGTTTCAGTTACAGGTTTTGACATAAAATCTATTATATAGTCGCCAGCCTTTTCCGTTACAGCCTGTCCATATGTTTTTTCCATAGCGCTTAAAAGTATCACGGGAAGAGTTGGAGAGAATTTCTTGATATCAGGCAGAATATCGAGGCCTGTTTCTCCCATACCGAAATGTATATCAAGTATAAGCAAATCTATTTTCCCGGGATTATTAAGCAGAAACTTTTTAATTTCTATTGTATTTGAAAATTGTATAGTGTCTACATTTTCGAAATGTTTTTTTATAGTTCTCTCAAGAGATGAACGGATACTAGCATCATCATCGGTAAGAGCTATAACTTTTCTCTGTTCAGACATAGTACTCTCCTGATATTTATTTCCTGAAATAAGGCAGACGGATCACGGTTTCAAGACCGTATTCGCCATGCGAACGGATATTTTGTGCCGTTATATAACCATCCATAAGTTTTATAAAGTTCTTTGCTATCATCGTACCTTCGCCAAGTCTTTCGCCTTTTGAGCTTTCTATGGATTCTTTATAAATTTTTGATAGCTTTTCTTTCGGAAGTCCGCCGGCATTGTCCATAATGCGGAACATCACAGACTTTTCATCTTCTATTTTAAGAGAAATCAAAAGACAAGCTTTAAAATCCGGACGCAGAACTTTTTTCTGTAAAGCATAAACGGAATTATCAAGAATATTATTAAAAGCAACAAAAAACAGTTTGTTTATCCTGCAAAAAGCATCTCCGGGATCTTTAAAGCCTGAATAATTGATATCTATATAAGCTCCGGTTTTTTGACGCAATGAGTCAACAACACCTTCTATTTTAGCATCAATATCTTTAAGTTTATATTCCCCGAGTTTTCCGCTTGTTATTTCATCTATATAAGCACGTGTTTCCTTCTGGCTTTCTAAAATAAAACTGCTGTAGGGTTTTACAACATTATCATAAACTTCAACTAGAAGATCGTTCATTCCGGTCTTAGATTTTTCAAGCTGGTTGATCAAGTCATGTCTTGCGCTTCTAAGGAACTGAACAGTATTATCCGACCAATTAAGTTCAAGTGCCTGCAGCTTCTGTTTCTGCGCATCAAAAGATTCAGACACTTGTTCCGCCGCTTGTCTTTTAATAAGCTCATCATTAAGAGTAAGCATTTCAGTAGTTCTGTTGTTTTTTCTGTCTATAAGCACAAACATTATCAACATTACAAAAAGCCATACAAGTGTTTCGGGTTTAGCCTGTTCACTTGAAACAGCCTCATAATATTCTATCGGAGTAATTCCGGTTATAGATACAAGTATAAACAAATAAACCGCTATTATTATTACCGAAAACAAAAAAGCATTTATAAGAAAGAATTTTACATCCCGATTCATATTCTTAAGATAGAAATTGGCATTTGTGGTAATCTCTATCTCCCGAACATCTTTTCTCTTTTCCTTTGGGATCAAAGACTTCATGATAGCCAATGCCGCAATAGCAAAAAGAGGCAGAAGTATCATTTCCACAAAAAGATAATCTCTTATAGAATGAACAGAAATATTTTCTATGAATCCTCCCAGCAGTTCAATCGATATACTGCGTATCTTAAGAAGGTATAAAATTCCCAATATAATAAACAGAACAGCTTCAAGAGAATTAAATTTTTCAAGCATTATCCTGTACCAAGGTATCTCATTTTCCTGAATCTTGTCTTGATATGTATCTGTAAGGTTTTTTATATTGAACTTAAAAATAGTAAGACATATTGCCATTGCAAAAAATGATGTGAGCACTTTATCCGGTATTTCTATGAAAGTATCTGCAACATAGTTGGCAAAAATTCCTGCCCAGCCCGAACTAGCAATACCGAAAAGCTGTTTAAACCACTGTGCAAAATAAAGCGAATAGGGCTGAACAAAAGAAAATCCGTCAAAAACCACTCCCCTTATGACCGAAGAAAATGCCGCAGTCATAAGACCGCTTCCTATGCCGGCAAAAAGTATAAAAATAAAAGCTGAGAAAAAGTTTGTTTTAAGAGTTGGTTTTGAAACCGAACGCCTGTTTTTGAGTATGGAAATTGTTCCCGTTTCACTTAAAAGCCCCCAGTATAAAGCGGCTGCCATATTTACAACAGCAAGATAGATAAAATGCGGCGATGTTATTATTGAAAGCAATACTGCTGTCGCAAGTGCGACAAGCATTCCCCATATACTGCCAAGCGTTATTACAGCAACAAAAGTACCTAGAGTGTCAAAATAAAGAAAATTATAACTGTTTTCGTAAACAAAAGTATTTCCTGCCCAGTTAAGAAGAATAGAAAAAGCCGCAACAAGAAAATAATATTTTCTGTTTTGCATCTGCTGGTAAATGTCTAATAAAAAATTACGTATCCGCATATTATATATATGATATGATTATTCAATTTTATTTACAAGTTAAAATCTTTGATTTTGATTATTTAAAAGTATTTAATAGAATATATAATTATGGATAATACTCCTGAAATTAAAGCTGACAAAATTAAAAAGATCATTTTACGCTGGGCAGTCTTTCTGACAGTAGTTCTTGCCATTTTTGTAATTGCACATATATTGGTAAGCAAAACTGCCGAAGCAAGACTTGCTGCCGTACCTGTGGTTACAATACCCACATATCCTGCTGATGAACTTCTTAATGATGTAGAGATAAGAAAGAAATTCCTTGCACCGCGTGTCAGGGATACGCTTTTTTCGGTTTATACTGTACAAAAAGGCGACAATTTATGGAAACTCGCAAAAAGATACGGCTATTCCGTACATACACTTATCGGCTGTAATCCGCAGCTTAAAACTTATAATGTAAATATAAATCAAAAGATCCTTGTCCCTTCGGCGGGAGGTTCGCTGCATCCTATCCAGCCTGACGATACATGGGAAAAAATATCTGAAAAATATGATATTGATATTCAAACTTTAAAATTTACGAATTTCGGCGTTTTTCAACTTGTACCCGGAGAATTTGTTTTCATTCCAGGTAAAAGACCTGCCGTAGATCTTATGAATGAAGAAATGCAGGAAAAATATTCTTTACGTTCGCTTTTTATTTCGCCTCTCGGCGGAAGACTCACAAGCGCTTTCGGGAAAAGGAGACATCCCGTAACAGGAAAAGTGAGCAATCATGGAGGCATAGATATTGCCGCCCCCATGGGGACTTGGGTTGGTGCAGCGGCTGACGGAGTCGTCATTCTTGCAAGCCACAATGTCGGACATTACGGCACAGCCGTCTATATTGACCACAAGAACGGATATATAACGCATTATGGCCATCTTTCTTCATACAAAGTAAGAGTCGGTCAAAAAGTCAGAGCGGGACAACTTATAGCAAAAAGCGGAGCCAGCGGACGCGTTACCGGACCTCATTTACACTTTACAATAAAAAAAGGAGACAGGTCTTTAGACCCGCTTAAATTCTTATGGTAGAATTCTCAATATCAAAACCATCGCAAAAAGAATTGCTGTCACTTGCAAGAAAAGCTATTGAACTTTATTTAATCAAGCGCGAAGTTATAGATTTCTCAATAGATAAAAATGAAGAATTATTACAACTTGCGGCAGTTTTTGTAACACTTACGCAAAATGGACAATTGCGCGGATGTATCGGTACTATAGAGCCGCAATACCCTTTATTTGAAGCTGTCATCAGAATGGCTTTGTCGGCGGCATTAAACGATTCCCGGTTTTTTCCGCTTGAACTTGATGAACTTCCTGAAACAAAAATAGAGATCTCAGCTCTTTCCCCTATGGTAAAAGTTAAAAGCACCGATGAGATAATACCTGACAAACACGGCGTTCTTGTACAAAAAGGACCTAGAAGCGGTTTGTTCTTGCCGCAGGTATGGGAACATTTCAGCGGAAACAACCGCAAAGAAGAATTTTTAAACGAACTCTGCGAGCAAAAAGCCGGACTATCACAGAGTGTATGGAAAGAGGGCTCAGCTGAACTTTTTGTTTTTACTGTATTTTCTTTTGAAGACTAACTTTCTCACACTTTTGCAGACGATCAAAAGTGTGCAAAACTCTGCCGCTGAAGAGCGGTTCTTTCAAGGGTATTGCATACCCTTAAACCCGCCTCACTTTTAAAAAGTGAGCAAATCGCCGCCTCGTTTGCAAGGCAAACTGCAAGGGACTTTGTCCCTTAAACCCTTTGTACTTTTATCATACGTGATAAAAGTACCAAAATCACTGCCGCTGAAGTACATTCACTGCAAGATTTTCCAGCCAATTCCTGAAACTGACCCTTTAGGGTCATCCCCGAAATTCGTAATCGGGGATCCATTTTGTCTTTTGTCGTTTTTGTTTTGTAACTTGGATTCCCGACTAAGACACTCGGGAATGACACGACGATGTCTTTTCTTCAAACATACAGGAATTAAGCCGTCTGGAAAATCTTTCCGTTCATAGACCGTACTTCTAAGGCAGCATTAACGACAAAGACAAAGGCAGATGTTTCGACTTCGCAACAAAGTTGCTTCGCTCAACATGACAACAAAAAAATATTAACTGATAACTGCCGTTTTTAGTTTTTTATGTCGAGCATTCTTTTTATAGGAAGGTATGCTTTTTCTCTAATATCTTCAGGAACTATCACTTGATTGCTTAAATTCTCAAGAACATCCAAAACTTTCGGAAGAGTTATTTTTTTCATATCTACGCAAAGAGTTTGCGGAGAAACCGAATAAAACTTTTTATCGGGATTTTCTTTTTGAAGTTTATAAATTATGCCGACTTCAGTGCCTATAATAAACTCTTTATTTGAGCTTTCAAGTACATATTTGCACATCTGCCCCGTAGACATTGCATGGTCTGCCAGATCAATAATTTCAGGAGCCGATTCAGGATGTACAAGCACAACAGCTTCAGGATGAGCCTCTTTTGCTTCTAAAATCTGTTCTTTATGCATTGTATCATTATGAATAGGGCAGTAACCGTCCCAGATAATCATTTTCCTGCCGGATTTTTTCTGTACATAATCTCCTAAATTCCTATCCGGAACAAAAACAATTGTTTTATCTTCAGGAATACTATTAACAACATTTACTGCATTTGAAGATGTACAGCATATATCACATTCAGTTTTAAGAGAAGCTGTAGTATTAACATATGCAACAGTAACAGGATCTTTATGATCTTTTTTAAATTCTCTTAACTGTTCAGCCGTTATCATATCCGCCATAGGACATCCGGCGCCCGTGTCGGGTATCAAAACTTTTTTATCAGGACTTAAAATAGCTGCGGTTTCTGCCATAAAATGCACACCGCAAAAAACTATGATATCCGCATCTGTTTTTGCCGCTGTCCTGCTGAGATCAAGAGAATCGCCGACGAAATCGGCAATATCCTGAATTTCAGGCAGCTGATAAATATGTGCAAGTATTACGGCATTCTTTTCTTTTTTCAGTTGGTTTATTTTTTTTATTGTGTTTTCCATTATTTTATTTCTTCTACCCTTTTCATTTTATTTATTGATATATCGCTTAATGTACTTATCTTATCAAAAAGTTTATTCTTAAAAGTTCCGGGACCTTCGGATGTTTTGTCTGCGTTTTCAGCAGCGATCTCAAAACATATAAGTCCGGCTATTGAAGCAAAAAGATAATCTTTTTCAACAGCACAAAAAGTACCGATAACAGATGCCGCCATACAGCCCGTACCCACTACTTTTGACATCATCGGCGTACCGTTCTTTATCAGGAAAGCACTTTCGCCATTAGTACAAATATCTTCTTCGCCGGTAACTACTACAACGCATTCTTTTTCATTTGCAAGACGCTTTGCTATGCCTACCATATCAGCGGAAACATTACCGCTGTCTACACCTTTTGTGGTTACATTTATGCCTGCGGCAGCAGCAATCTCGGAAGCATTGCCTTTTATAACGGCTATTTTATATTCCAACAACTCTTTTATTTTATTGTTCCTGAACTTTGTCGCTCCGACACCTACGGCATCAAGCACAACCGGTATTCCTTTTTTATTTGCCGCCTCTATAGCCAACTTCATGGCTTCAATACTGCTTGTGCTCAGAGTTCCGATATTTATTACAACAGCTTTTGATATTGATGCCATCTCTGCGGCTTCTTCTTTTGCATGCGCCATAACCGGAGAACCGCCGAAAACTTTTACGATATTTGCACAATCATATATCGTAACCCAATTAGTAATGTGATGCACAAGCGGTGCTTCTTTTCTAACTTTCTCAAGAGTTGCAAAAACTTTATCCATCCTGCTGCCTCCGTAGATAAATACATTTAATATGCGTATTATACCATTTTAACTATGTTTTGTATCAGAAACCGAGTTTCTTTTTTGCAAAATCACAAATAATTTCTGCACTGCCGTCAAAACCCAAGGCAGCAGAATTTACACATAAATGATATGAAACCGGCGAACCCCATATTTTATTGCTGTAAAAGTTATAATATTTGGCACGCTGTTTATCAATATTTTCTATATCTTTTCTTATTTTATCTTCATTACAGTTTTCCGTTCCGTAAGAAAGAATATTTTTAACTCTTTCTTCTTTATCGGCGCATATAAATATATTGACCGTTCTCTGATTTTCTCTTAAAACATAATCAGCACATCTGCCGACAAAAATGCAGGATTCTTTTCCGGCAAGCTCTCTTATAATATCGCTCTGTATCTTAAAAACACTTTCATTAAGCATAATATCCCCGTAAGCCGCCGTAAAGATCGATGAGCCCATACCGCTTAAGTCTCCAATCATTCCCACAGGGATTTTCTCTTCGGACTTTTCAAAATAATCCTTGTCCAACCCGCTCTTTTTTGCCGCTATCTCGATGAGTTTTTTATCATAGTAATTTATGCCGAGAATTTTCGAAAGTTTTTGGGCTATTTTAAGGCCGCCGCTTCCGTACTGCCTTCCGATATTGATCACATATTTTTCATTCATTACGCAATCTCCCGTTTAAGGCTTTGTTTTTTAAACTCCTTATACTGTGCAGCAAGCATCCATGCCGATATAAAACATGCAAAAGCATCAGCTGCCGGCATACTGAACCATACTCCTGAAAGACCTATATATTTAGGCAATATTAAAAGCAGAGGTATAAGAAAAAGCACTTGTCTTGAAAGGGATAGGAAAATAGTTTTAGCAGCTTGCCCGATACTTTGAAAAAATGATGAAACAACCATTTGAAAACCGACAAGCGGATAGAGCAAAAACACTATGCGCATACCTGTAGCAGTAATATCCGTGAGAGCCTCATCATTTGTAAATATAGACGCAACGGCATGCGGAAAAAGTTCAACTACTATAAAACCAAAAGTCATTACAAGAGTCGCAAGTATAATAGCTTTTTTAAGAACTTCTCTGACTCTGTCGTAAAGTGCGGCTCCGTAATTATATCCGGCTATCGGCTGCATACCTATATTTATACCGAAGACCACCATAACAAAAAGGAATGCAACACGGTTTACTATACCATAAGCACCTATGGCAAGATCCCCGCCGTAAAAGTAGAGTTGTCTGTTTATCAATATAACTATCACACAAGATGCCGAATTCAGCAAAAAAGGAGCAAGCCCTATTGAAACTATTCCTTTTACTATTTCAGTTCTTAAATGATATATGCCTTTTTTAAAACGAATAAAACTTCCAGGATCCGCGAAAAATTTTATCTGCCACACAAGTACAAGTATCTGAGAAATGACAGTTGCGGCGGCGCTTCCGCGTATTCCCCAGCCGAAACCGAATATAAACAAAGGATTCAAAATTACATTTATTATAACAGTAACTATCGTAGCATACATCGATTTTTTTGGATGGCCGGCTGAACGCATTAATGCATTAAGCCCCATATACAGATGAGTTATCACATTGCCGGCTAGTATTATCACCATAAAATCATAGGCATATTTGATAGTAATGTCGCTGGCACCGAAAAAATAAAGCATAGGTTTAAGAAATATAAATGATACTATCGTGAACAAAACACCTAATATCAGGTTCAGGACTAAAACATTACCTAGAATAATATTTGCAGCTTCATAATCTTTTTGCCCTAATCTTAAAGATAAAAGTGCTGCTGCTCCGGCTCCTATAAGCGACCCGAAAGCGGCTGCAAGATTCATAAGAGGAAAAGTTGCGGCAAGACCTGACAATGCTATCGCACCGACGCCGTGGCCTATAAAGATGCTGTCGGTAATATTATAAAGCGATGCCGCCGTCATAGCTATGACGGCAGGCACCGCATATTGCATTAAAAGCTTACCTATACTTTCCGTTCCCAATGTTAAAGGTGCATTACCTTTTTGCATACATTTCTCTTTAAATAAATTACTGACGAATCAACGACAATAAAGACAATGACAAAAACAAAAGGCAAAATGAATCCCCGATTACAAATTTCGAGGATGACAAAAAAGAAGAACTTTTTCTTTTTTTACACGCTCTCTTCTTGTTTTAACCGATACATTTTTATAGTAAAGAGGAAAGATACCTTTCTCCCGTATCGCAAAGGACAGTTACTATATTTTCTCCTTGGGTTTCCGGTCTTGAAGCAATATTTAAAGCGGCAACAATATTTGCCCCGGAAGATATTCCGGCAAGCAGACCTTCTTCCTTGGCAAGACGCTTTGTCATAATAATTGCATCTTCGGATTTCACTTTAAGAACTTCATCAATCACACTTCTGTTGAGTGTCTGCGGAACAAAACCGGCGCCAATACCTTGAATCTTATGCATATCCGCTTTTCCTCCTGAAAGGACAGCGGATTCTTCCGGTTCAACAGCAATTATTTTGGCAGAAGGCTTTTTTTCTTTTAAAAATTCGCCCACTCCTGATATAGTTCCGCCGGAACCGACACCAGCAACAAAATAACCAATATTCCCTTCAAGATCATTCCATATTTCGACTGCTGTACTTTCTTTATGGGCTTTCGGATTTTCGGGATTAGCAAATTGATTCGGCATAAAACTGTTAGGGTTGTTTTTCATTATCTCTTCGGCTTTTTTAATAGCACCGCTCATGCCGCCAACTCCATCGGTAAGAACAACTTCAGCACCAAGCATTTTAAGCAAAGCTATCCTTTCCTTGCTCATACTGTCAGGCATAGTAAGTATCAGTTTATAACCTTTTTGAGCACAGATAAAAGCAAGTGCTATGCCGGTATTGCCGCTTGTGGGTTCAACTATAATAGTATGATTATTTATAAGACCTTTTTTTTCAGCTGCATATATCATCGCCCTGCCTACTCTGTCCTTTATACTTGAAAGAGGATTAAAAAATTCCGCTTTCGCATAGACATTGCCATATAAGCCGCCGGCAATTTTGTTTATTCTTATCAAAGGAGTATTACCGACTCTATCGATTATGTTTTTATATATTTTGCTCATTTTTTCCCCTTTTATAGAATTTTATGTGCGGATTTTAATAAAAAATATCCCGGCATATATCAGCGGAAGCTTGATTTTGCTCGGGTATATAATGGAAATATTCTGTTTTTTGCACTAGAGATTCACAGTAATTCAAAGCAATATCTATAAGCATCTTTTTTGCTTTAAATAATATTAATTTCATGACGATTTTATTATACATCATTGAAGTATATGTGTCAAAAGAGTAATAGAAAACAATTATGAATTAATGACAATGACAACGGCAATACCCCATGCCGTCTGCGGCCGACCTTCTCCCGCAAGGGGCGAGGAAGTACAAAAGACAAAACAAATCCCAAATTACGAATTTCGCGGATGACCCTAAAGGGTCAGTTTCAGGAATCGGCTGAAAAATCTTGCAGTGAACGTACTTCAGCGGCAGTGCTTTTGGTACTTTTATCACATCTAATAAAAGCACAAACGGTTGAAAGGACAAAGTCCTTTGCCGTTTGCCTTGAAACCAGGCGGTGATTTGTTTGCTTTTTAAAAGTAAGGCTAAAAGCAGTTAAGGGTATACAATACCCTTAATTATGCGGCTGACAACATGCGTTTCGATGCACGTACTTCGTGCATCAATTCTATTTGATTTTGAACGGATTCAAGATTTCCTTTAAATACAAAGAATTCAATAAAACCTGCTTTTACTGTTTCTTTCACTACCGCGACCACATTTTCAGCCTTAAATTTCCTTTTCCCTTTGACTATTTCACCCATATTATATTCAAGTCTCTGCAGTATCATCTTATGCATTTGTTTGACTATGTCTGCTGAAACAGAGACAGATTCTCCGCTGAGATCAAAAGCACTTTTGCCAAAAACAACATCAGGCATTGCCTGCATATCATGTTCTCTCAGCCCCGTATTAACTACGAACATATCCCTGCCAAGATTGTTTATATTGAGTGAAGCCGTTAAATTATCCATTCCGGCATCTAAAGCAGCACTGCCGCTCAAAAGTACTGAGTCTGCAGTAAACATAACTTTTTCTCCGGAGATACCTTTTTCCATTTCTATTATTATCGGCAGAGATTTTTTAATATCTCTTTCCCGCTTAGCAACTTTTTGTGAATATTCATTGTCGGGGAAAAAGTTTAGAACGCCGCCCTCATCATATTCGGCATCATTTTCGCTGGTTCTCCACAAATATTTTTGCGAACCATTATCGGTATAAAAAGTTATCATATCCTTAACCGGTTCCGAAAGCGGATCAAAGAGAGCAGCAATATCAGTATTTGAATTTGCACTTATTACTGACGGAGCACATAGCCCGTATAAAGTTAAATTACTGAAAATTTCTATCATTTCATTATCAAACTTTTCACCGGGACGCACGATACTGCCGTCAATATCGGAAAACACTCTCAAAGATGCAAGTTTTCTCATGTTTGACATATATCTTCTGGAAGATTTAAAGTTACCTTGGGGATCTATGCTAAAATCCAGATTTTTACCATTGGAATCTACGAAGAAGAAACCTTTCTTGGTAATGCGCGTCATAAACTTATTTTTAAGGGCATATAAAAACCCTGCCCTTATTGCAGGATCATCCCATACATTGATATCCTGCAGAAACTGTTTGAGCCCTGCAAGGATTTCTTGATTTTCATTTACTTTATCCCAATTAATTGCATCTCGGAAATACTGCATACGCCTATCTATCTCTATGAGTCTTATATCATCATTTCTAAAAGCTTTCATAAAGTCATAATGTCTAAAATCAAGATGTCCGGAATTGACAGATTCTTTCACAGCTTGTATCACGTTTTCCGGTTCAAAATCATCTTCGGAAGCAATTTTATCTATATTCCATTCTAATCTTTCTAAAAACATTGAATGCATCTTTGTGCCTACATCAACAGAATGTTTTGCTTCTAGTCCGTTCTTATCAAAGACTCTTCTGGCATATACCATATCAGGTCTTCTTTCCGTATCATGTTCTTCAAGATTTGTGTTTACAACTAACATCTGACCGTTCATTTCTTCATTAAGTTTTGCAACAGAATCATCTATGCCGGCTGTAGCTTCACTGCTGCCTTTCTTAAGTACTTCATCACCGCTATACATTACCTTTGACGGCGGAGTTTTGTTTTCTGACATTTCGTGCAGTATAGGCAATGTTTTTTGAGTATCGCTGTTCATTATGTTTATAGTAGTCCTGCCGGAACTTTCAACTTTTAGATGTTTGAATTTCTCTATGCTTGTTACTTTCTCAGTATAGAAATCTGCTATCTTATCTTTTACGTGTGTAATTCTTACGGGTGTAAGTCCAACCCTTACCAATGTATCTGCTTTTCCGGCCGGATATTCCCCTTTACCGTCAAGAATTTCTTTTATTTTTTCTTTATTTAGGATAACTTCTTTATTTTTCTTATCGGCACGCTCGTCGGAATAAGTAATTCTTGCATACTCAAGCAGAGATATCAGCTCCAAGGTCTTCATATACTTTTCTTCATCCAGAACATCCTTTATCCCGAGTTTCTGCTGTTTGTCAGCAGATTTGTAAACTTTTTCAATTTCTGCAAGAATGGCACTAACATCCTCAGCTTTCAATGTTCCCCAATATTGTATAAGTTCGTCTTTTGTTTTTTTATCAGTAACGGTTTTAAGCAACTCAAGAGCAGCATCACCTTCTATATATTTTTCTACTGCTTTTACCGCCTTGTATTCAAAACCTTCAATATCATGCGTAGTTTTAACATAGTCCACATACAAGCGGTCAAAACGTTGATCAACATTACCGACAAGTCCTCTCAATTCTTTATTAATGTCTTTTGTTATTGCAGCTTTTGAAATATTCTTAACATAATCTTCGTCTATAAAAAATCCGTATTCGCCGCTTTCTTCATATTCTTCTTTTGTTCTGCTTTCACGCCAGGTATAACGCACTCCGCCAAGTTCGCTATAATAATGTATCATCTCTTTGACTGTTACAGATAACGGGTCAAGCCTTACGCCTATAGTCGTTTTTGTATTTCCGCTTATTATTACAGGAGGACAGATACCGAAAAGTATCAGCTCGCTGAAAACCTCCTTCATTTCATCTGTAAAAGGTTGTTCTCTAACTGCGATATTGTCATCTATATCGGCAAAAATCTTTAACGAAGCCAGCTCGTCCATCTTTCGTAAAAATCCTTCTGAAGCCTGAAATTTGCCATTGGCATCTATATAAAAATTCAGCTTTTTCCCGTCATTGTTGATAAAGTGTATACCTTGATCTGTAACTGACATACCATAGTTCCGTTTAACAGCAAGCATCATTCCGGCACGTTTTGCCGGATAATCCCAAGCATCTATAGAAATAAGAAAATCTTTAAAGTCTTTAAGAGCTTGAGGGTCTTTATTTATGTCTGACCAGTCCAACGTTTTATTAAAATGGAGTATTTGTGAAGCATTTTCATCTATGGATTTCCTGAAACCTTCAAGGGATTTTTCAATGAACAAGGCTGTATTATAGCTGTCTTCTGCAGTTAAAGTAATATCAAATAAAACAAAGCTTTCTTGCGATACCAGCACTTTTAAAGGAGCAGGGCCCGGCATGACTCTATCAAAATCAGCGGCGGGCTCTGAGCTTTCTATAAGGGAAATATCTTCATATTTTATAAGTCCTTTTGAGGAAAGGAAAGGGGCTTCTTCAATAAACCATTTTGCAAGAGTTTCTTGCGTATCAGCTTCATTAAGATCAAGAAAATCTTTAATATAATAACATTCGCTCTGAAACACACCTTCCATATTTTCCACGGAAAAAAACAAATTTGTTTCAAGTTCGGGAGATAAAAGTCCGGGGTACTCTTCTGCACTCTTTATCAAACCTTTAAGCACACGCTCCTGTGCCTGTTCTTTTGAAATAGGGATAAATGTAAAAGTATTTATACCCTGTGAAGCTCTCTCAGAATTTTTTGCTTTCACTCCGGAATCCTGACCGGCAAAAACAAGCGCCGTAGCATTACTGAATTTGGTTTCGCTTATTTCTCCTGAAAAGAAGCGAACATACTTTTGCGTAAAGGATTTTTTTACGCTGTTACTTAAAAAACTCCAAAAGTATTCCGAAAAAACTTTAGTGTCTGCGGCAACTTTATAATTGGTCTTTGTTCTGTCATCCCTTCTTGGTACGGAACGTATGCCAAGACCGTTAATGATCTCTTTAAATCTTATTCCTCTGTTTACTATCTCTTCATAATCTTCACCGTTCATCCCATTGTAGCCCTGATAACCGCCGGCTTTTCCTTCAAAAACATCAGTATTGGTAAGATGTGAAGTATCTGAGAATCTTTCTCTTTCCGGTTTTCCCCAAACAAAGATCTTATTGAACAGCTCCTCAAAATTTCTGCCTGTAACTCTCTCAACAAAACCAAAAGAAGATTCTTTGAGAGACATACAGTTCTCATCATCTTTTACGGGATTTGTTATAAGAATTTTATCAAGGCTTTTATTGGTAGCAATAGCATTTGCCACATCTTTATCGGCAATCTGTATACCAAAACTTGTAAGCCAGCTGCACATCCCGGCAATTATAACTTTCGCCTTTTCAAGATTGATAACGGGTTTTGACTTAATATTTATATCATCAAAAACATTCCCTACGGTTTCAGGAAGCCAAAAATCCCTCGGGGGACCAAACTGTCTGCCGAGATTGGTACTTTTGTGTGAAATATTGCTTTGTCCCAGAACTTCTATTCCGCCTTTATATCTAGCTTTCAGTATATTGCCATAAGGGGTATTAGTAGCGGCCATGGCTTTAACACCAAGAAGATCGGCAAAATCTTTCATCGCCGCATATACGCCGTCAGGGTTCATAAAACCTTTGCCATAAGCCAGATTATCTATTGCCATTCCTTCAAAAATCAGGTTTTTGAGACTATTGCTTTCTATATCAAACCCGGCATTATCAACAAGGCGGGAATAAAATATTATGTCTTTCCAGAACTTTTCAAACTCTTCTTCAACACCGTTATCTTTTGCGAGCTTTTCAAGATTCATTATCTTTTTAAGTTTTTCTACTGTTTCTGCCATGGAGCCTGTTTCTGTAAATCTATACCCCATAAAATCTTTAATAACATTTTTTAAAGGCGCCTTGCTGGTTTCAAGAAAAGCTGAAGAAGTAATAAAATTAACGACATCTCCGGGCGCGATAGTCATTATTCCGTTCCTGCGGGCATTCTCACCTCTGCACTGAAGCGAGCTGCCGCCGTCATCTCCTGCACTCATAAGAGAGAGCGTCTCGTCAGACATATCGACATCTTCGATCTTTACAACTTCTCCCGTAACGCCGCCGCCTGAAATTATGTAAAACTTATAGGCATCAAGCCAGTCATCATCTTTGCTGTTCCTTGTGCTCATATTGCCAAGCACATTATGTATGCGCTCAACAATTGATGAAAGATCATCATAGGATGAAACAACTGCAATTTCTTTGCGTACACCTTCTATCTGTTCCATACCGTCAAAAAAAGAAAGACCTGCAAATGCTTTTATGAAAGAGGCCGCAGCATTAAACCCTTTCGTCTTAGACTTGCCATGAAGAGGATGTGCTCTTTCAAGTGCAAGATCTATAAGTATCATAGATGCAAAAACAATTTCTTCATTATTGATATTGGCAAAACCGGAAAGTATCCCGTTCTTAACTTCTCCGGAAACTTCCGGATCACTCAAAATATCATTTGCCGCTACGACATAAGGAAAAATATCTTCAGCAGGAATTGTTTGAATTTTTTCAAAATATTTATTTATATCACTTTTCAGAAGTTCTCTTGCATCCTGCCTTTTAAAATCGATCAGAACATAAGAAGCGGGAAGCTCAAGTGAAATCGTTTTAACATTAGATGCTTCAAGATTCATCGCCATAAAGACAGAATCCGGAGAGTGCATTTCTCCGCTTCTTTCGGCTTCAATTATCTCATTAAGCCCTTTAACTGCGGTTTCGGAATTATATTCTTTAAGCCTAAGCACAGCATTTTGCTTTATCCAGAAAGCACCTTCCATTCCGGGATTTTTTTCTATTGATGTACCATTTGCAATTCTTATCAAAAAGTTTAATGCCTTTTCTCTATACTGCTGGCTGTCACTTATATCTTTAGCCCCTATATTTGCAATATTTCTGATAAGTTCATCTTGGAAAAAAGTTATCCTTCTGACATATTCTGCTCTATCTCCATACTCTTTGCCTGTCTTGGCGATAATCTCATCTTTATCCGTATTTACTACAGAAAGATACTTCTCTTCGCTTTCTTTTAAACCTATCTTGTGATGCATTAAAGAAAATATTTCATCTGAGAGCTTTATTAAATAATCTATAGAGCCAGAGTCTGTATATTCAGCAAGAGTCTGCACAGCTATTATGCTTCTTATCAAAGCACTTTCAATTTCTTCTTGATCATTAACATCGAATTTTTTTGATTTAAAATATGAGAGTACTTCTGCAGCCTGTTCTTGAAGTGCTTCCTGTGCCCTTTTAGCTTCAGGTTTTTGCTTTAAGAATATTTCTTTAAAGTATTTCTCTTTTAATGTGCTGAGTGCACGGTCTTCATAATTGAAATTATAGACACTTTTATCTGCTCTTAAATTGAAAGCAGCATGGGCAAATACAGGGATAGAATAAGAGGAGGGATCTTTCAAATATCTGTCAACATTATCAGCAAGTTCTTTATAAAAGTCTTTTTCTGTATAAGACTTCACTTCGATACTTTGATCCTGTGAAAAAACCTCAAATTCAATATTATTTCTGTTAAGAAGACGTTTAAGTTTTTCAGCATTATCATTTATTTGACCGGCATAACTGTCAAAATAATAATCGCTGCCTGTTATACTGAAATACATTTCAACAGCCGAAACTATCTCTTTTTCTATCTCATCAATTTCAGTTGTACTTAGACTTTTAAAAAGAGGGATGATTGCAGTAGCATTTTTTATAAGGTTGTCTGAAACATCAATGATCTGTCTGCCTAAAAAAGAAAGATCTTCCGCTCTCCCATACTTTTCACAGTAATCTGATATAATGCTCAAACGCTCTCCGTCTTGAATTATATTTTTAAGCATTATTCTTGAGTCATAAGATCTGTAAACATCCATTTTTGTAAAAAAGCGTTGGAATTTATCTTTAAAGAAGCCTGAAATTCTTGAAAAAACGCCTAAAGATTCGGGCTGAATATCTATTACACTTTCATAAGCGTGTTCTATTATTTTACCATCGGCTTTTTCTGCCAAAACTTCCAGTTTATATGAATCTTTTTCTATTTCTACCGATTTGATTTTTATATTTTTTATTTTATTCTCATCACTGCTTATAGATTCGTTTATTTTCTCCGTCAAACCTTCAAAAAACACCTGATATGCCTTTTCTTTTTCCTGTACAGGCATCTGCTTTTCAAAAAAGTCTATATATTCGTAAAGCAATACATTATTACACAAAGCCGCCATATTGAGCACATCATCTCTTATAATAAGCGGACTTAAATTGATGAGCTTTTGCATAGCGGAAACTGCTTTTCTCTGGTTTAATATGGCATTTTCATAAAGAGTTGATGCATTGCTTTCAGATGAAGATGAAGCGGCATTTGGGGTTAAAACAATATATGATATTTTTTTTGTGTCAAGGATTTCGCATATCCCTCTGCTGTGATAACCGCCTGTAACAAGCACTTTCACAGAGGAAGCATTCCTCAAAGCGGCTTTAAGGTCTTTTTTTTGCGGCAAACTCTCTTTCTGAACAGCAGCTTTTATACCGACTTTATTAATAAAAACAATATTCCTATATTCATTGATATCATAATATTCTTTGGAAAGTTTATAATACCGCGATGTTTCTTCAGGAAGATCTATATTTAAAATCTTGAGGAATGCATCCTCAAAAGCTCCGTTTCTTGCCATAAGTGCATCATATTCATAAGAAAGGATATTACCAGTCATAAGCTTCTTGGCATAATGTATCACTCTAAAGTAAGAGAGCATCTGCTTTTGTAAACTTCCATTGCAGCGTTCTGTAAGAATATTCCAAAACAATTCTTCTTCTTCACTGATAATAAGCGTATCGTTTAGGCTTTCTTTAAGTTCATTAAATTCAAAAAAAGCATCAAGAGCGGGAGTTGAGAAAGAATAATTCTTATAGAAACTGCCAAGCATAAATATTTTCTTATCAGAATTATCTAACATCTGATATTCTTTAAAAGGCAGCCTTGATTTAAGGAATGAAGTGAATGCCCGAAGATCTTTGCTTACTTCTTTAAAATTAATGATTTTGTTGAGATTTCCGATCTTTACGGCTTTTTCAAAATTGGGGTATTCATTACGGCAGTCAATTTCATGTTTTTTAGCGTATTCTGCAAGCAAATCCATATAATTCTTTTCGCTCAGAACACCTTTTTCATAATCTTGTTTTTTCTTCAGAAAACCCTTGCTTTCTTTATCTAGAAAAGAATACACGGCTTTAGAGGCATTTTCATAATACACTTCAAAAACAGATAAGATTTCATTTCTATTTTCAATAAGAAATGCGAGATTTTCTATATTTTTTAGCAGCAGTTCTTTATCTTCAAGTCCATGAAGAACAATTTCGGAGCCGTTTTTTAAAGTAAAATACTGGGATCCCGTAATTTTGTCATTTTTTAACAGCGTATATGCAAAATTTTCAAAGTTAGGAAAGATTTTAAGATTTTTCAGATAGTTTAGGTCTACATCTTCATAGGCTCCTTCTATATATGTTTCTATATTACTGCCGTTTGAATTGATATTTTCAAGAAGATTGGCAATGATAAGCTGTGTATCGTAATCACTGTGAAAATCCTGAATATTTATTACAAGAGTATCGGTACCGTAATTTGCATAAGAACTTATTTTTGCATCAGGATAACAAAAAGCCCGATCACTTTGCACCGTACTTGCCAAAGCCGAATATGAGTCCGTTTCAGGCAATACAGCAAATCCGCGGGCAGGATAAAAGCCCAATAATAGGGAAGCCGTACATAAAATTGCGATAATTTTTTTAAGTTTTTTAGTCATTATGTATATTATAATTTACTTTCTTATTTTCCTCAATTATATTTTTATTTATTTTTATAAAAGAACAGCCGCCGTTTCCGGCGGCTGCTGATCATTCTATTATTATTCATCGTTGTTTCTATTATAATTTGGAGAGTGCTTGATCTATATCATCCTTAATATCTCCGGCATCTTCAATACCTATGGAAAGTCTTATAAAATCCGGAGTTACGCCGCTTGCTATCTGCTCTTCTTCTGATAGCTGCTGATGTGTTGTCGTTGCAGGATGCGAGGCAAGCGTTCTCGTATCTCCGATATTTGTAAGATGTGATATCAGCTGAAGAGAATTTATGAATTTTCTTCCGGCTTCTTTTCCGCCTTTAACGCCAAAACCTATCATTGCACCCGCTCCGGCCGGAAGATATTTTTTTACTCTTTCTTTTTCATGACTGCTTTCCAATCCGGGATAATTTACCCAGGAAACTTTCGGATGTTTTTCAAGGAACTTTGCCACTTCAAGAGCATTTTGGCAATGTTTGGGCATTCTCAAATGAAGAGTTTCCATTCCGGTTAACATTAAGAAAGAGTTAAAAGGAGAGATTGTCGGTCCCATATCTCTCATAAGCGTTGTTCTTGCTTTAGCAATATAGGCAAGATTCCCAAAAGTTTTTATGAAATCTTTTCCATGATAGCTAGGCTCGGGACCAGATATCAAAGGGAATTTGCCGTTCGACCAGTCAAAATTACCGCTGTCAACTATCACTCCGCCCATAACCGTGCCGTGTCCGCCTATATATTTTGTGGCTGAATAAACTACAATATCGGCTCCAAATTCAATTGGTTTTAAGATATACGGAGCTACAGTATTATCAACTATCAGCGGAAGACCGTTTTTGTGGGCAACTTCTGCCAGAGCTTCAATATCTGCAACATCAAGTTTCGGATTCCCTATAGTTTCAGCATAAACACACTTTGTTTTTTCATTTATAGCTTTCTGAATAGCATCAATATCATTGGACTTAACGAACTTTACGCCTATACCAATTTTTTTGAATGTATTAACAAAAAGGCTGTATGTACCGCCATAAAGATTATCACAAGTAACAATTTCATCGCCGCATTTTGCTATAAGCATTATTGCGGTCATTATTGCCGACATTCCCGTAGCAAAAGCCAATGCACCGGCACCTTTATCCATAAGTGCCATTCTTTTTTCAAAAATGTCTGTAGTCGGATTTTGAAGTCTTGTATACATATTGCCGGGAACATTTAGTTCAAAAAGATCGGCAGCATGGTCAGTATCTTTAAACTGATAAGCCGTAGTAAGATGGATCGGAACGGCTCTTGAACCTGTAATAGGGTCCGGTTCAGCTGCACCATGGATCAAAATACTTGCAGGTCTTAATTTTTTATCTATTTTTGACATTTTTTTACCTCTCATTAATAAGATTGAGATAAAACCAAACTTTTTGATTAAAATCCGCTTTCTCTTATAACTTTTTTTACCTGTTCCGCAGACTTTTTAAAAGCATTAAGCTCTTCTTCATTAAAATCCAATTTCAAAGTCTGCCTTACGCCTGACTTATTAATTATTGTCGGAACACTTAAATAAAGATCGCTCACTCCATAATAATCCGTTAAAAGAGAAGATACTGACAGAATAGAATTTTGATCTCTCAATATAGCTTTGGATATTCTTGCAAGAGCAAGACCTATGCCATAAGATGTTTCTCCTTTCCTTTCAATAATTTCATAAGCGGAATCTCTTACTTCTTCAAAGATTTTTTCACGTACTGTTTCATGCTTTGAACAGCATACATCATTGCAAGCATTTGTACAGTTTGCACAGTATTTACTGAATAATACTCTGCCTATCATAGCACTGCTCCATAACGGGAACTCCGAGTCGCCGTGTTCGCCGAAAATTGAAGCATGCACATTTCTGACGTCAACATTACAATGTCTGCCTATTGCATATCGTAATCTTGCAGAATCTAAAACTGTTCCCGAACCTATAACCTCAGAAGCCGGTTTTCCGGAAATTTTATATGCAATATATGACAATATATCTACAGGGTTTGAAGCTATTAGTATAATTGCTTTAGGAGCATACTTAACAACTTCGGGAATTATAGATTTAAATATTTCAGCATTGCCTTTTACCAGATCTATTCTGGTTTCTCCTGGTTTCTGGCCTCTTCCTGCAGTAATTACAACTAAATCTGAATCGGCAATATCGGGATAATCTCCTGCATAAACATTGACAGGAGAAACAAAAGGAGCTCCATGAGATAAATCCATAGCTTCGCCTTCGGCTTTCCGTTTATTACTGTCAATAAGTACAAGTTCCCTGGCTATACCTTTTATGATCATTGAATATGCATAACGCACACCTACATTGCCACAGCCTATTATTGAAACTTTTGGAGACAATTTACTCATTTAATACCTCAATTACTTCTAAAGTAATATTTTAAAAACCTATTTCTTTTATAATTTTTTTGACTTCATCTGCTGAATGTTGAAATGCTCTCATTTCAGTTTCATTAAAATCAACTTTTAGAACTTTTCTTATTCCTCTTCTGTTAATAATGGCAGGAACACTTAAGAATACATCGTTGACTCCATGATAATCTTCTAACAGAGTAGAAACGGGCAGCACACAATGTTCATCTTTAAGAACGGCTTTTGCGATCCTCGTCATAGAAACACCTATACCATAAGAAGTTTCGCCTTTTCTTTTAATTATTTCTTTGCCTCTGTCCTTTACTTCCTGAAAAATATGATTGAGTGCCTCTTCATAATTTATATTTGTCGGATTATCAAAAGCTTCAAAAGCATTTTTAAGAGGAACTCCGCCGATAGTAGCCATACTCCATGCCGGGAAAGAAGTTTCGCCGTGTTCGCCAAATACCGGTGCATATATGCTTCTCATATTGACGCCGAAAAGTCCTTTAAGAAGGTTTACAAGCCTTGCACTGTCAAGCAGTGTTCCCGAACCTATGATCTCGTGAGAAGGTTTACCTGAAATTTTATATGTAACATAAGAAAGAATATCTACAGGATTTGAAACCACAAGGATTACGGCATCAGGTGAATATTTTACAACTTCTGGAACTATTTGTTTTATAATCTCAACATTACCTTTTACTAGATCCGTTCTAGATTGTCCGGGCTTTCTTCCTGCTCCCGCTGTAATAATAACAAGCTCGGAATCAGCGGTATCAATATAATCGCCGGCATGTATGTCTATCGGAGAAATGAAAGGACCTCCATCGGAGATATCCATAGCTTCACCCTGGGCTTTTTCTTTAAAATAATCCACAAGCACAAGCTCTCTTACAAAACCGGTAATAGCCATAGAATATGCAAAACGCATTCCTACTCTTCCGCAACCAATAATTGAAACTTTTCTCGTCAACTTTAACATCTTACAGCACCTCTTAAATATAGTGATTTATAATAACAAGTTTAAAGATTATATCATAATAATAATTAAAGTGTATAGCTTACAGAATTTTTGTGCAAAAAGAGGGAGCGCTTAGGCGCTCCCTCTAAATTTATTTTTTTTAGATATTAGATTAGACAACCCCGTTACCTTTCATTACTTTTGCAACTTTCATAAATCCTGCAATATTTGCACCGTTTACAAGATTCCCGGGTGTGCCATATTCTTCAGCAGCATTTTTAGCATTCATATAAATATTTATCATTATTTTATGGAGTTTTGCATCAACTTCTTCAAAAGTCCAAGCAAGTCTTTGTGAATTTTGCGACATTTCAAGCCCTGAAGTAGATACTCCGCCGGCATTAGCTGCTTTTCCAGGACCAAAAGGAATTTTTGCATTAAGAAAAACTTTCACAGCTTCAGGTGTTGAAGGCATATTCGCACCTTCTGCTACCGCTATCACGCCATTTTTTACCAGCATTTTCGCATCATCAACGTCAAGTTCATTCTGCGTAGCGCAAGGAAGCGCAACATCGCATGGTATAGACCAAATGCCTTTACCTTCTGTATATTTTGCCGTCTTAACTTCTTTGGCATATTCGCTTATTCTTTTTCTTTCGACTTCTTTTATTCTTTTAACTATATCCAATTTAATGCCGTCAGGATCATACACATATCCGTTTGAGTCGGAAAGAGCAACAACTTTTGCACCAAGTTGCAGAGCTTTTTCTGCGGCATATATTGCTACATTTCCCGCACCGGAAATTACAACAGTTTTACCTTCTAATGTGGTTTTTTTATCTTTGAGTATTTCTTCAGTAAAGTAAACACAGCCGTATCCTGTAGCTTCTTTTCTTGCAAGACTTCCGCCATATTCAAGTCCTTTGCCTGTAAATACCCCATGCCAAATATTTTTTATTCTTTTATACTGTCCGAACATATACCCTATTTCTCTTGCACCTACACCTATATCGCCGGCAGGCACATCCAGATCAGCATCTATATGTCTATAAAGTTCTGTCATAAAACTCTGACAAAAATGCATAATTTCATTGTCGGATTTACCTTTAGGATCAAAGTCGGCTCCGCCTTTACCGCCGCCCATCATAAGTCCTGTCAATGAATTTTTGAAAATTTGTTCAAAGCCTAGGAATTTTATTATACTTGTATTTACTGAAGGATGAAATCTTATACCGCCTTTGTAAGGTCCAAGAGCTGAATTATACTGTACCCTAATGCCTCTGTTTACTCTTACACAGCCTTTATCATCTACCCATGGCACTCTGAAAATTATCTGTCTTTCAGGTTCCACTATTCTTTCAAGTATTCCTGCTTCCTGAAGATCTGTGTTCTTTTCTATCACGGGTACTAATGATTCAAGAACTTCAGTTACTGCCTGATGAAATTCAGACTCTCCCGGATATCTTTTCTTTACCGTTTCCAGCACACTATTTACATAAGCATTGCCCATTTATTTTCTCCTTGCAAATTGGTCCAAAAAACTCCGGTTTATATAGGGTTTTTAGTATTTTATTTAAATTTCCCTGGCATTGTCAATAAAGATGAAAGATGTGCCGATGCTGCAAAGTCCGAATTTTCTAATTCCTGAAAATCATTTTACTGAAATGTATATATTGATATCGGCATTCTCTCCATATACTTCAAAATCTGTCGTATATTTTCTGTCAGTATTCGAAGCAGATATTTCCTGCCATAATTTAGCAACTTTATCAGGATTGCTGTCCTCAATTTTATAATGTCTATACAAACTTTTTTCTATTTTTCTGCCTATAAATCCTTCCGGTATATCGTTAAGTGATTCTGTTTTGCAACCAACTACAGCCAAAAACTCTCCTTTATCGCCGCTTTCATAGTCAGTATAAATGCAGAATATTTCATAGGTAAGTTTTCCGGGTATCGCATCTATAACATCCTCTTTTATAAGATTTCCAAATAAAGTTTTTATATCTTCTCGTGCTTTACCGTCTTTATTTTTAGTCTTAACTGACAGTCCTATAATATTAAACTCTTCAATTTCAACGATATTATACTTCATTATTTTGCTCCTCTTATTGTGCTTATATATTTTTTCAAAGTATTTTTAAAATCTGGTGATATTATAACATAAATGGAATATAAAAAATATTTATCCTTTTATAAGTTTTTTGTATAATTAGCATAAATTTCAGGAAATAAGATAATGAGAAAATTAATAAGAAAAAGCCTTAAAAGCCGCAGAAGAAGTATTGAAGAGATTGCAAAACTGACCCCGGAAGATGTACTTAATATACTAAAACAAGGCAATCAGGATTTTGTTAACAACAAACTCACTATAAGAAATAATACTAAAAGAGTCAGGGACGCCGCCTTGGGACAAAACCCGCTGGCAGTAGTACTTTCCTGTCTTGACTCGCGACTGCCTGTTGAAGATATTTTCCACAGAGGCATAGGCGATATTTTTGTAGCAAGGGTCGCAGGCAATATAGTAAATGACGATATTTTAGGCAGTCTTGAATATGCTTGCAAAGCTTCAACAGCAAAAGTCTTATTGGTTCTAGGGCATGAACACTGCGGTGCCGTAAGAAATGCCATTAAAGATGTAAAAATGGGATACATGACAACACTTCTTGCAAAAATCCGCCCGGCGGTAGACACCGTATCAAAAAAATTTAAAGGCAAAAAGACAGCCACAAATCCTAATTTTGTAAAGAAAGTAAGTCTTGAAAATGTAAAGATTTCCTTAGACGTCATACGTACAAGAAGTCCGATATTGAAAGACATGGAAGATAAAGGCGAGATAAAAATTATCGGCGGAATATATAATATGCACAAAGGTCTTGTAAATTTCCTTGAATGAGCCTCTGCTATATTTAAATAAAGTTTTATCAAAAAAACTCATCACATACTTCATTTCTAAAAATGCAAAACAGACAGCAATACTTCATTTAATAAAGCTGCCGAATTAAATATTTCCTAGTAAGGGTTGAAGATATTGTTGAGCCTGTTCCGGAAAAATGAACAAAAAAACAAGAAAAACAACAATGAGAAATAAAAGCGTATTTATGACTATAAAAAGCAGGGAGATTTTTTTCTTTGACTTGGGTTTTTTGCTGTCGGAAGATCCTTCAGATTTTTCTCCAGCCGCAGCTGCAGTCTCATCAGGAACAACAGGAGCGGGAACGACTTTTTTAGTTTTGGCTGAACCACTAGTAACAAAAGCATTGTTTCTCACAGGAAAATACTGCATAGTAAGTATCGGATAGGGATTATCATTAAAATCTCTGGAAACACGGTCAACAGTCCTGAAATTCATATATTCAAAAAAACCTACGGCCTGTTGGCTTTGTTCATTAACATCCACTAATTTTACGCCAAACACTTCAATAGCCATTTCCAAAAGACTTCTGCCTATACCTTTTCCGCGGCTTTCAGGTTCAACAAAGATCATTTCAATCCTTTCTCCATTGATCCCTAAAAAAGCTATAAGCAAATCATCGTCATCATAGGCGCAAAAAAGCTGCTCAAGGTCAGGAATAGCCTTTTCAATACGTTCTTTATAAACCGCTATATCTGCATCCGTAAGAAAAATATGCGTCTGTCTTATAGATGCTTCCCATACGGACATAATTTGTTTTATTAAATTTTCGTCAATTTCCGTAATACGTTCAATCCTCATATTGCTGCTCTTCCCCTGTTTTTAGTCTTTATTTTAAACTTTTTCCTCATTCTGTTTTTTTAAGATATTTTAAAGTTTCTTCCATACTGTATATAGACGCAAGATTTGCAACCGACTCAAAAATCTGCTTTTCTTTTTCGGTTATAGTGCCTTCGTTGATCTTTTTTGAATATGTTTCGGCAAGTTCTCCGAAATACAATGCTTTATCCGCAGTCGAATCAAACTTCTTATTTTTTATTTCATTCGGCAAAGAGTTTAAATATCCGCTTTCTTTTTCTTTCATAACAGCAAGTTTCTTTTCTATTTCCTCTACAGTCATAGGAATGTCTTCCGCGATAGATTCTTCAGGCTGTTCAACATTTCCATATAAGTCCATCTGCTCGTCGGAGACAGTTATGTCAGCAGCAGCATATTGATCGGCACTTTGAACTGCATTTACAGTTTCCTGTCCGGCCGGAGAAAAGATTTTTGGAATAATAAAGACAGCCAAAACTACCAAGACTATTATTCCCAAAATTATATAAATGGCTTTTTTGCTCTTACAAATGCATTGACATTCTATCTTTTCATCTGATTTCAAATCTTTATTTTCTTTCATAACATTGAACCTCCGTTCGTTTAAAACCCCAGCATTCTAAAAAAAGTAAACACTATCCATGCAACAAATATTATAAATATTGTAGAAGAAAAGCAACCACAACCGCATCCTTTTTGGTTATTTTTAGATCCAGATTGCTCATTTATATTTGCCGGTCCTCTAACAATTTCAGGATCTATCACCTTTTCGGCACTTTCTTTATCTACAGGAATAGTCTCATCTGTATTTACAATAACAGGCTTGTTGAGCTCTTCCTGCTCTTTGAGATATTTCTGCATCTCTTCTATTTGTCTTGTTACTTCATCTTTAGCCATTTTATTGACCTTTTATATTTTAGACTTATAGCATATTTTATCATTTTTCAGCACTCAGTACTTTTAACTTTTAAGGCTTTCAGATTTTGAGAGAAACCTTTAACCATTTTTCTCTAAGTTATTAGCCGCTTTTGTCTTTTTTTAAAGCACGCAGTTTTTTAGCTTTTAGGGCTTTTAGATTTTGAGCGAGGCTATCAGCTTTTTTAAGTACAAAATAGCCGCTTTTTAAGCACGCAGTATTTTGCTGTTAGGCGACGCTTACGATGCCGACGCGTACAAAGGGAACGGTACGCGAGGCTGAGTGTAAGGAAGCATAACTGCAAAAGACAAGTGCTCCCCCAGTGTAACAAGAAAACGTTACGTGAACGGGAGCATAACGAAGCCGCAGCCAAAATATCAAAGCCGCTATATTATTAAAAGAACGGTTACGTTAGGCTGAGTGTAAGGAAGCATAACTGCAAAAGACAAGTGCTCCCCCCAGTGTAACAAGAAAACGTTACGAACGGGCGCGTAACGAAGCCGCAGCCAAAATATCAAAGCCGCTAGTTTGTGTAGTGTAACTCAACTATATCCTGGCTGCCTATAGCCTTTTCAATATCATCTATAAAACTGTCCGAACAATCGGAAAGATAAGGTGTTTCAAGCAAATAATTGCCGCTTATAGGATCTTCAAGATCAATATAAACCTTTGCTTTACCTTTATATTTTTCAAACAATTTATCGAGTTCTTTTTTTAGAGCATCGTCAAATCTTGTTGTAGAAAGTTTTATATGTACTTTCCCGCAATTCGGCTGGAACTTCTTTTTAGCTTCGTCAATTGTCATCATTTCTTCAACAATAATCTCGGCCTGTCCTTCGGAACCCATAAGCCTGCCTTTGACTACAACAACACTATTCGGCGTAAGATATTCCTGATATTTTTCAAAAGATTTCGGGAAAAGTATAGCTTCAACATTTCCATAAAGATCTTCAATTTTAAACTTTGCATAAGGCTCTTTTTTGGTTTTTGAAATAAGTTTTTTAACAGATGAAATCATACCGGCAACACGTACAATTTGTGCATCTTTAATATTTATATCTTCTTTTGGGGTCGGAAGATTGTCCAGTCTGTAATTTGAATAGGCTATAAGCTCTCTTCTCCTTGGCGTTAAAGGATGTCCTGAAAGGTAAAAACCCAGCACTTCTTTTTCAAATTCCAATGCTTCAAAAGATTCAAGCGGCTTTGCTTTTTGCAGCGATACTTCATGCGATATGGTTTCAGCGGAATCAAAAAGAAAACCCTGTGCCGACTCTCTATCGGATTTGATCTTTGCCGCCTTATCAACGGAAGTATCTATACTTTGTATAATACTTGCCCTTATTTCAAGTTTATCAGTGCCGAAAGAATCAAAAACGCCTGCTTTTGCAAGACTTTCCAATGCTTTTTTATTTGTGGACTTAAGATCTATCCTAAGTAAAAAATCATCCCAATCTTTATACGGTCCGTCTTCAGCTCTTGTCTTTTCTATAGAATCGGTTATACCTTCACCGACATTTTTTACGGCAAGCAAACCAAACCTAATATTGCCATTCTCTATTGCGAATTTACCGTATGAATGCTGTATATCAGGCGGAAGTATATTTATGCCGAAAGATCCGGCATCATCAAGATACATAACAAGTTTACTTTCTTCATTATCTTTGATAGCCGAACGGCCTATCTCGGAATTTAAAAGTGCGGTTATGTATTCAAGCGGATAATTAGCTTTTAAATATGCCGTTCGATAAGAGACAATCCCGTATGCTGCTGAATGTGATTTATTGAAACCGTAACCGGCAAAATTAACTATATTATTATATATTTTATCAGCAGTTTTTTTGTTTATCTTATTTTTCTCGGCACCTTTTATAAACTTTTCACTCAACTCCTGAATAATTTCAGGATTTTTTTTACTCATGGCTTTACGCAAACCGTCCGCTTCGCCGGGCGTAAAACCGGCAAGAACAATAGCCATTTTCATAACTTGTTCCTGATATAAAATAACGCCGTAAGTATCCGCAAGTATCGGCTCCTGTAAAGGATGGTCATACTCTATCTTTTTTCTGCCATGTTTTCTTTCTACAAAATCGTCTAACATTCCGGAACGCATTGGACCGGGACGGTATAATGCTATCAAAGCGATAATATCATCTATATTTGTCGGTTTTAATTTTCTTATAAGATCCCTCATTCCTTTACTTTCAAGCTGAAAAACCCCAAGTGCCTTGGCTTCTGCGAGCAGTTCATAGGTTTTCTTATCATCAAGAGGTATTGTACCGATATCAAAATCGGGTTTTTTATTTTGAACAAGTTTTACGCAGTCATCTATAATAGTAAGCGTTCTAAGACCTAAAAAGTCGACTTTAAGAAGTCCTAAATTCGGCAAAACTACGCCGTCATACTGCGTTGTTATTATATCTCTTGACCCCTTTGCAAGCGGTGAATAATTAGTTATCTCCTCATTTGCTATTACCATACCTGCCGCATGAACACCGGTATGTCTTTTAAGACCTTCAAGTTTTTGTGAAGTATTTATAAGCTTTTCAACTTTTGGATCTGATTTAACGAGTTTTGCAAGATCAGCAGAAGTTTTAAGAGCTTCAACAATGCTTGAATTTTGCGGTATAAGTTTTGCGATATTGTTCGATTCTGTAGGTGTAAAGCCCATCGCCCTTGCCACATCTTTTATTACAAGCCTTGCCTGCATTGAACCGAAAGTAATGATCTGTGCACATTTTTCTTCCCCGTATTTTTTACGGACATATTGTATTACTTCATCACGCCCTGTATCTGCAAAATCTATATCAAGGTCAGGCATTGAAAGTCTGTCAGGATTTAGGAATCTTTCAAAAAGAAGTCCATACTTTAAAGGACATATATCGGTAATACCTAAGGTATAGGCTACCATAGCACCTGCCCCGGAACCTCTGCCCGGGCCAACAGGTATGCCTTGCGATTTAGCATAATTAATGAAATCGGCAACTATAAGAAAGTATGAAGCAAAGCCCATCGTATTGATAATGCCAAGTTCATGCTTAAGCCTTTCTTCATGTTCCGGTTTTACATTACCATATCTTTTAACAAGTCCTTCACGGCACAATTTCTCAAGATATTCCGAATCTGACTTATATTCTTTTGGAACCGGGAACTTTGGCAAAAGCAGCTGATCGGACTTTATTTCAAGATTAGTCTTTTCCGCTATTTCAAGAGTGTTTTTTAAAGCATCCGGCACATATGAAAAAGTTTTTGCCATTTCTTCCGGCGAACGAAAATAGAAAAGATCGGAATCAAAACGCATTCTTTTTACATCATCTATCATTTTACCAGTGCCAATACAAAGCAAAATATCATGTATCTCAGCATCTTCTTTTCTAAGGAAATGACAGTCATTTGTAGCAACAAGCGGAATGCCTGTTTTCTTTGATATTTCAAGCAGATCCGGTATTATTTTCTGCTGGTCTGCAAGACCATTGTCCATAATTTCAAGATAGAAATTATCTTTGCCAAAAATATCTCTTAATTCAATTGCCGCATTTTCAGCTTTTTCAGTATTTCCCTTTAAAAGGAAAGAAGCTACTTCGCCGGCTAAACATCCAGACATTGCAATTATGCCATCGCTGTATTTGCGGAGAACTTCTTTATCCACTCTCGGTTTATAGTAAAAACCTTCAATAAACCCTATGCTGACTATTTGCATAAGGTTTTGATAACCTTTAAAATTCTTTGCAAGAAGAGTTAAATGATTATAATTTCCGCCGTCTTCGGCATCTCTGTCAATATTTTTATCAAATCTTGATTTCGGTGCAACATATACTTCACAGCCTATAATGGGTTTTATACCGCTTGCTTTTGCAGCCCAGTAAAATTCCATAGCACCATACATATTGCCATGATCGGTAATTGCTACAGCCGGCATTTTATGCTCTTTGGCTATGATGTCAAAAAGTTCTCCGGGCTTACCTTTATCATTTGTTATTCTTACTGCTCCGTCAAGAAGTGAATATTCGGTATGATTATGTAAATGTACAAATTCCGCCATTAAAAACTTCCTTGTTTTATTTTGGTATATTATACCATATTCGGAAAAACTACAAGGGCTTTACTCCACCTGATTAAAATTGGTAAAATTAAACATATAATTAATTTATTGTTCGGAGGCATAAAATGAAAACAAGAACAAAAAGTGCTCTTTTGCTTGTAGACTTTCAAAACGATTATTTTTACAATGGATCTTGCCCGCTTGAAGGAAGTTTTGAAGCAAGCCTTAATGCACAGGAAATTCTACAAACTTTCAGAAATGCCAAAGAACTTGTTGTACATATCAGACAGGTTTCAAATCTTAGAGAAGCAGGTTCTCTTGTTCCTGACTCTATCGGTTCGCAAATTCACGACCATGTAAGACCTTTTATGGGTGAAAAAGTTATGACAAAAAACTCTCCCAATGCTTTCAAAGATACGGAACTTGATAAAGTTCTTGATTATTTCGAAATACATAATGTAGTTATCTGCGGAATGATGACACATTTGGGCGTTGATTCTACCACGCGTGCCGCTTCCGACCTCGGCTTTGACTGTACCGTAATATCAGATGCTTGTGCCACAAGAGGTCTGACGCTTTTTGATAAAAAAGTAAGTGCTCAAGAGGTCCAAACAGCTTTTTTAGGTGCTTTAAAAGGTACATTTGCTAAGGTTCAGACCACTGAAGATTTTCTTTATAAATACAGATTCGGATAAAAGTTTTTAGAAAGACTTTACTTTATATTTTCAGCTTCACTTTCCGGATTTTTGAGCAATACATTATTTATATAATCTATTCTGCCCACAATATTTTGATTTACAAGATCATATTGCAGGTCATAACCGTATTTATTTTCTTCAAGAACTTCTTTTGCTTTATTCAGATAAACCAAAACATAATAAAGATTACTTTCCCAATTCAGTTTTAATGTCCATCCCCAAACTTCCGCTATACCGCCGTTCTTTATCATAGAATCCGTAACGCTCTCCGGATTTTTCCAAGAGTATTTTCTGGCAGAAGTATTACCGGCTGAAGCGGCAATAAATGAACCTATCAACAATACACATATCCATTTTCTATATTCTTTGGCATAAGGGAAAATATAATATTCAAAAAAAGCATATATGGCAAAAAACACTCCGATACTTGCCATATACATATACCGCAGACTTATAAGTTCTGTCTTATACATTACTACCATTCCGGGCAAAAGGAAAAACAGAAATATAAGCGGTGCTATAAGCATCATTTTGTTTTTCCTATAGATAAGCACACTTACTGCAATATATGCCGCAAGTACAAAGAATTTTGACAAATAAGTTAAAGGCGCCTGCATAAATAAAGGCAAAGGAGGTGCAAAGATAATATCGAAAAAAGGCGGAACAAAACAGTAAATTATATAATCTGCAAGCAAAGCCGGCATTTTATAAAAAGAGCTCCACCCGAACAGTTTTGCAAAAAATATCATGCCGTTATCAAAAACAGCTTCATAATTTTCCACACTGTTGCGTATATACGAAATATATAGATTTATGATCAAAACTATCACTGCCGCCACTATAAAAGGCAGTATTCTTATAATTATTTTTTTTATGCTATTGCGATTTTCCTTGAGCATTTCATAAGAAAAAAGAAGTGCAGGTAAAACTATTACGGTAGGCCAGAAAAAAAGACCAACAATATACAAAAATAATGACAGCAGAAGAAAATGTTTATCCTGATTATGTTTAAGACCTTTTGCATCGACAAATGTATAAGCATAGAAAGAAGAGAGAGCAAAAAAAGCCGTAAACAAATGTCCTCTGGCGGCAATTTCGTTTACGGCATTACTGCAAACAGGCGCAACGGCAAAAGTCAGTGCTGTCAAAAAAGCGGCCCTATAAGATCCTGAAAGGCGCAATATCAAAAGATAACATAATAAAACATTAAAGACATGAAGAATGTCGCTGAGCAGATGTGAAAAATGTGGATTGAAATAGAAAGCAAGATTTAAAATATAGTTCGTAATATGTTTTAAAGGAACGTAAAAATGGAAAGAGCCTATATCGGTAAAAAGACTTATAGCATCACTTTGACGCGGATCAACATACTTATTATTAACTACCTCTTTATAGTCGTCATAATATCCATAATTATTGAAAAAGTTCCCGAAATACAAAGCACCTGATACTGCGGCAAGAATTAATATATGAAATATAAAACTCTTTGCTTTAAAAAAATCTTTAAACATTTCCGCCCTGCCTAATGGCAGCAGCCGCTGCCGCATTTATGTTTAGATTTAGAAGGGCAATAATCACCTGTACCGCAAGAAGGCGACATATTTGAAGATGAAGAAAAAGTTGAAAACTGTTTTTCGACTTCTTTACTTTTGCACTTTGGACATTCTATATCATTATCTTCACCGCTTAAAATGAGCTTTTCAAATTTTCCACCGCACTTCTTACAAACAAATTCAAATAAAGGCATTTTAACAACCTCTTTTTCCATGCTTTTTATTGCCGAAAGATTTGGATTTTCCGCCGCCTTTACGGTTAAAGAACGAAGAACCGCCGCGATTATCACGTCCGCCGCTTTTTGAATGTCCGCCATAATGTTTTCCTGAACTGCCTCTGTTTGCATTTTCAGATTCTTTCGCGGGCTCTACCGAAACTATCTTCCCCCTTATATTACTTGCACTTAAAGCATTGATTATATTATCCGCGTGTTCATTCGGGACTTCTACAAAAGAAAAAGAATCAAGTATTTTAATATTGCCTACAATATCTCCTGAAAGCCCTGTTTCTCCGGCTATCGCACCGACAAAATCGCCTGCACCTACGCCGTCTTTTTTACCTATATTTATAAAAAGTCTTGTCATACCGTAACCTCTGGCACCGGTATTCTCATAACCTCTTTTAGCGAAAATATCCTCTTTTTGTTCCTGCTCTTTTTTTTCATTGTCAAAAAACATTTTCACAAGAGCGGCGGCTACATCTAAAGATGTGATCTCATCGGAAATAAGCGATTCTATAGTCTTTACATACTTTTCCGTTCCTTTGTCTTTAAGGTTCTCTTTTATTTTTTCAAGAAGCATAGTCGTTTTTATATTCTCAACATCTGCAAGAGAAGGAACTGTTGCTCTCTTAATGCTTGCTTTGGTATATCTCTGTATGTCGCGGAGTTTATATATATCTTTTCCCGAAACAAAACTATAAGCTTTTCCTGTCTTACCGGCCCTTCCCGTCCTGCCTATTCTGTGAACATAATCTTCATCATCATTTGGAATATCGAAATTGAAAACCATATCTATATCGTCAACATCTATACCTCTTGCGGCAACATCGGTCGCAATGAGTATTTCTATTGAGCCGCTTCTGAACTTTGCCATAACTCTGTCTCTTTGCGACTGATTCATATCTCCGTGAAGGGCGTCGGCGGAATAGCCCCTTGCCTGCAATGATGATACGACTTCATCGACTTTTCTTTTCGTATTGCAAAAAACAAGAGAAAGTTTAGGATCATACATATCAAGACATCTTGCAAGAGCTTCAAGTTTTTGATTTTCCCTTATATCAAAATAATACTGATCAATAAGAGGAACTGTGAGTTTTTCTGTAACAACTTTTATTGTTTCAGGATTTTTTTGATACTTTTTTGTGAGGAACATAAACTCTTTCGGCATAGTGGCTGAAAAGAAAACTGTCTGTCTTTCTTCCGGCATATTTTTGAGTATAAGCTCTATATCATCTCTGAAACCCATATCAAGCATTTCATCGGCTTCATCCAAAACTATGGTTGAAGCATGATCCAGCTTTAAAGTCTTTCTTTCAAGATGGTCTATAACGCGTCCCGGCGTTCCGACAACTATCTGTGTACCTTTTGAAAGAGCCGCCATTTGCCTTTGTATAGGTTGTCCGCCGTATACCGGTACTATATTTATGCCTTTTTTATATTTTGAGAATAATTTTAATTCTTCACAAACCTGTATGGCAAGTTCTCTTGTCGGACAAAGTATTATTGCCTGCACATTCTTACTTTTAGGGTCGATCTTTTCAAGCAAAGGTATGCCGAATGCCGCCGTTTTCCCTGTTCCTGTCTGTGCCTGTCCGATTATATCTATACCAGTCATCATTCTGGGTATAGCCATTGCTTGTATAGGTGTTGCTTCTTCAAAGCCTAAATCAGCTACGGCTTTTAATATTTCATTTGATAATTCCATTTCTGCAAAATTTGATGTTTTCATTTTTTCCTTTTAAAAATTCTTTTGTTTTAGTATTTCTTCCACATGCTCTATGTCAGTATCGGTAGACGCACATCCGTCCTTGGTAAGCGGAATATATTGAACAGTGATGTCGCTGTCTTTAAATATTTTAAATCCAAGCTCTCCTTCATAATAACATGCAATGCCGACAACAGCCTTCGGTGAGTGTTCATCCGAAAGTTTCTTAAGCGCTCTTCCGCCTTTAACAATGAACATAGCCTGATAACCAAGCTCTTTTGCCAGCTTGCTTATCTTGTTCAGCGTGCATCCGCCGCATTCGCCGCAGATATAATAACTGTCTTTTTCTACAGCCGTACAAACAGCGGTATTGCGCATGCAGTGTGGGGCAAAAACAATACGTTTATCAAAAGGAATTGAGGAAAACTTCTTTTGCTGGGATTTATTCTGTTTGTCTGTAAAGGCCTTATAGATCTGTTCTTTACTCTTTTTTGAACGCTTACACAATTTCATAGTGTATATTTTTACCAAATATTGATTGAAAAATCAAAAAATAATGTAAATAAAAATCTCCCCCGCTTACAGAGCGAGGGAGATTTATGTAAATCTTTTTTATTTATAAATTGAACTTATATCCCAGATTGACGCCCAATTTACTATAATTAAAATCTAATCTATACGATAAAAATGAATAAGAACCGTAAGAAATATCTATTATAAAACCCGTAACATATTCATATCCTAAAGAAATTGACCAGTACAGCCCGCCTTTTTTATCTTTCACCGCATTATCATTTATATCAAAATAAACATTCATGCCTACATTAGCTTTAAAAAAAACTTCTTCATTCATAGGTATAGGGTTTGCTTTAACGGTAAAATATACAGGAAGATAGAAAAACTTCCACTGTTTATCTGAATATTTTACGACCCTCGGGGTAACAAATTCCGTACCGGCACCAGCCCTCAAGAAATCAAAGTAAGCTTTCATAAGATATTCCGCAGAAACGGTTATCCCCATATCAACATTCTCATATTGGCTGTCCCTTTTATTTTCCAGCATAAGACTGCTTACCGGGTCTATTCCTGCCCTTATATTTATTTCTTTTTCTTTGGAAAAACAAGGTACGCTGAAAAGCATTATGGAAAGTATAACAGCCGGTATCTTTTTCATTCTTCTCTCCGATTATATCTTGAATTTATAGCCTATATTTATGCCGAGTTTGCTATAGCTGCAGGCAACTCTGCTGCTAATTTCATATTCCGTATAGTAAAAGCTGTATATCGCTTCAATAATAATGTCAAAATCAAAAGCATATCCTGCACCGATCCCCCAATAGAAGCCGCCTTTATTATTTTTGACTCCTTTAACAACAGGATCAAATAAAACTATATATCCTATATTGGCTTTTAGATAAGCTTCGGGTACAAAATAAAAAGGATTTACCGCAACTGCAGCATATATAGGGAAGTATGAATATTTATCCTTATAATCGGGATTGGTTCCCCTGGCGAACAAATATTCAAAACCGCCGCCAACTTTTATAATATCGTGTACCGGATATAAATACTCGGCACTTATATTAATGCCAAACTGCGTATCTTTAGCAATTTCAACATTTCCGATTTTTGTATCTATACGTCCATAAGGGTCCAAACCGAATTTAGCATTAATTTCACCGGAAGCAAAAGCATTGGCTGTAAAAAACATAAATACTGATAAGACCAGAAATTTTTTCATTCATTTTTCTCCGCTGCTTAATTGTAAAGATAAATGAATTATAACAATATAATGCTTTTTATTCCAACGATTTATATTATCTGTGTTTAAAAACCCATTTTTATGTATAATTTGTTTATATGAAAAAAAGATTGCAATAAAAAATATATGATTCACGTTATATTTGATATGAAGAATAAAATATTATCCTTTTTGTCTATTATATTTTTAGCCGTTCCGGTTTTTGCCGAAAAGATCACTTGGGAAGAGATAGTAAAACAGACTGAAGAGAAAAGTCCTGCTATACTCTCTGCAAAGCTGAAACTTGATAATGCACAACTTTCCTATAAACGCTCTTTAAGCGGATATATGCCGTCAATTTCTGCTAGCGGCTCTGCTTCACAGGGTGAAAAAGATAAGAACTTTTCAAGAAGTTATTCTTACGGTCTTAATGCAAACCTTTCAATTTTTTCCGGTTTTAATACATATAATGAAGTAAAAATTAGATCAGCCGAATTAAAAGCCGCTGAACTTACATATAAAAGAGCTGTTTCAGATGCCGCTTATGAAGCAGCCGTGCAATATACAAATCTTATGTGGGCATATGAAACAGTTGAACTTCTTGAACAGATAAAAGCAAGAAGAGCAGAAAATAAAGATATGATCAATTTAAAGTATAATTCCGGCAATGTTGATATAGGTTCATTACGCAGAGTAGAAGCTGATGTTGAACTTGCCTCTTATGAACTTAGAAAAGCCCAAAGATATATTGAAACCGCATCGGCATCTTTGCTGAAAGTTATCGGAAGAAATGACGATATTATACTTGAAACTGATGAAAGGATTACGCTTGAAGACAGAAGTTTAGAAAAGCCGCAATATAATGCTCTTGTAGAAAGCATACCGGAATTTTTGATTTCACAATACAGTATAGATATTTATAAAGCACAATCTTCAAAATCAAAAAGCACTTTATTACCCGAAGTTAAGCTTAGCGGAAGCCTTTCAAGATATGGCAATGAATGGGCACCCGGTAAAAATGGCTGGGATGCCGGCTTATCGATCTCTTATCCTTTATTTACAGGCGGAACAAGATATGCAGACATTGAAACCGCTTCAAATCTCTACAAAGCTGCAAATGAAAATTTTAGAACAATAACTTATCAATTAAAATCACAGGCTGTTGCATACTACAACTCTCTCACCGACGCTTATGAAAATATTTCCACAAGAGAACTTTATCTAGCGGCCTCAAAACTGCAGGCCGAAATATCACAGAGAAAGTATGTGAACGGTCTTTCGACATATCAGGATTGGTATTCTATTGAGAATGATTATATCTCTTCCAGAAAAACTATGCTTGATGCAAAAAAAACGGCAACTCTGGAAAGAGCTAAATGGTACAACTTTATAGGAGAGGGTTTTATCAGACCCGGAAAATAATATTATGAGAAAACTATTTATCATTTTAGGGTTTTTAATTATTGCAGCAATAACAGCTTTTTTTATTTTTAAACCGTCAAAGCCGGCGATAGATAAAGAAGCCGTACTTGAACAAAGAGATATTCATGTAGAGTTCAGAGAGACAGGCGAAGTACGCCCTAGGAACAGGCTTGAAATAAAACCGCCTTTTGCGGGAAGAGTTGAAAAGATACTCGTTCAAGAAGGCGAGGCGGTAAAAAAAGGCCGGATAATAGTCTGGATGAGCTCAAGCGAAAGAGCTGCCATGGTTGATGCCGCAAGAGCAATAAGTGATGAAGATCATGAAAAATGGCAGAATATTTATAAACCTACGCCGATAGTGGCACCGATGGACGGATTTATAATACTTAGGAACAATGAACCGGGACAAACCATAACGGCAGCGGACCCGATACTTGTAATGGCTGATGACCTTATAATTGAAGCAAATGTTGATGAAACCGACCTTAAATATATAAAAATAGGTGATTCGTTAAAAATATCTCTTGACGCTTATTCAGACGATATATTCAGCGGAAAAGTAGAACATATAGCTTATGAATCAACTGTGATCAGCAATGTTACGGTATATACAATAAAAATAACTCCTATCAAAAAACCCAAAGTTTTCAGAGCAGGCATGACTGCAACAATAACCATCATAGCTGAATCAAAAAAAGGAGTTTGGACATTACCGAGCTCTTTTATAAATGAAAAAGCAGGCAAAAAAACAGTTTTGGTAAAGAAAGGAAAGAACGGGAATTCTGATTTTGAAACCAGAAATGTAACTACCGGTATAACAGATGGCAGATATACTGAAATACTTTCAGGTTTAGAACAGGGAGAAACTGCAATTACTCTTAAAATAAAAGAAAAAGCGAAAGCCAAATCTTTTATGAGCAGATAACGAAACGGCTGTTACGAATTACAAATTACGGATTACGAATGAACGGCAAAGGCTGAATGACAAAAAGACAAAGTTAATCCCCGATTACGGATTCCGGGGACGACAGACAGAACGCCAATATTGATGACTTTTAATTATTTTAAAAGGGATTTTCCACTCCAATGAAAGTAATTGAATTAAAAAAAATTAAAAAAACATATCATTTAGAAAAGATCGATGTTCCTGTTCTGCACGGAATAAATCTTGATATATTACAGGGTGAATTTGTAGTTATAATGGGGCCTTCAGGAAGCGGAAAATCTACACTATTAAATATTTTAGGTCTTTTAGATAAACCGAGTTCAGGTTCTTTTAAACTTTCCGGAACTGAGATCTCCAAATATTCTGATGACGAACTTGCCGCTTTAAGAAATCATTATCTTGGATTTATCTTTCAGCAATTTAATCTTTTACCGAAATTAACCGCAAAAGAAAATGTTGCTTTGCCAACAATATATGCAAACTCAAAAGACAGCCAAGAAGCTGCAGACCCTCAAAAACTCCTTGAACTTGTAGGACTTAAAGACAGAGTGGAACACCGCCCTAATGAGCTTTCAGGAGGACAGCAGCAAAGAGTTGCAATTGCCCGCTCACTTATAAATAAGCCGCTCATAATTTTTGCCGATGAACCTACCGGCAACTTGGACACAAAATCTACAAAAGAGATAATAAAAATATTAAAAGATCTAAATGATTCAGGCATTACTATCGTTATGGTTACTCATGAACCCGAGCTTGCCGCTTATGCTACAAGAATAATAAAACTTAAGGACGGCTTAATAATAGAAGACGAGAAAAAAGCCGATGTCGGCGATAAAAGCAAAATAATACAAGATAAACAAATTTTTAAACATAAGCCCTTTTCTTTATTTAGAGCAAAAGATTATTTTATTCAAGCTTTTAGATCTTTAATTAGCAATAAAATGCGTTCAATTCTTTCCGTTTTAGGCGTTATGATAGGTGTTGCTAGTTTAATATCTATGCTTGCTGTCGGCACGGGAGCGCAAAAAGCTATTGAAGACCAAGTGGCAAGCATGGGCTCAAATCTGCTTATGGTTCATGCCAGGGCAGTAGCCAGAGGCGGGATCTCATCATCTGATGAAGGTTCAAGATTAAGACTTTTCCATGAAGATATTGATGATCTGAAAAAAAATATTTCGGGAATTTCAGCTATAACGGGATATGCAAATGGCAGAGTACAAATTGTTGCAAACGGCAATAATTATAATACACGCCTTGAAGGAGTTTCTGTTGATTATCCAAACATGAGAAACTCTCACCCTGTACGCGGCCGCTTTTTTACTGAGCGGGAAAATCTTGAAAAGAAAAGAGTCGCTCTGCTTGGAAAAACTGTAATTCAAGAACTCTGGGGAAGTGAAGATTTTGACCCTATTGGCGAATATGTAAAAATCAACAGAATAGATTTTCAGATAATAGGCGTCCTTCCTACAAAAGGTTCAAGCGGCTGGAGAGATGAAGATGATAAGATAATCATTCCCATAAGCACTTCCATGAATAGAGTTACAGGAAATAATTATATTAACAATATGGATGTACAGGTAGCTGAAGATGCTGATATGGATGAAGTTGCCGATGCAATAGTACAAAGACTCTTATTTACACATAGATTTCCTTCTTGGCAAACGGATGCTATAAGAGTAAGAAATATGGCTGAAATGCAAGAGACCATGTCTTCAATGGCAAAAGCTTTTTCATTGCTTTTAGGCTCCATAGCTTTTATTAGCTTGCTTGTCGGCGGAATAGGGATTATGAATATAATGTTCGTTTCAGTTTCTGAAAGGACAAAAGAAATAGGACTCAGAAAAGCCATAGGTGCAAACAATGCTGATATTCTTTTTCAATTTATCATAGAATCTGTTGTAGTCTGCTGTGTAGGCGGAATTGCCGGCATTCTTTTTGGGGCAGGTGTTTCAATTATTATCAGCAAAGTTGCCGGATGGACTACATCTATCTCTTCTTTTTCAGTAATTCTTGCTTTTTGTTTTTCTGCTTTTACAGGACTTGTTTTTGGAGTATGGCCTGCCAGAAAAGCTTCTTTATTAAATCCTATAGAAGCTTTAAGACAAGATTAAAATTTATTCAAGGGTAACCATACCCTTACCCTTAGACCCTTTTCTCACACTTTTGCAAGCGAGCAAAAGTGTGAGAGAAAAACCTCGCCCCTTGCGGGAGAGGGCAGGGTGAGGGGTATAGTAGTTCTGTCATTCCCGAGTGTCTTTGTCGGGAATCCAAGTTAATTAAAAGGCAATTACGAATTAACGACAATAAAAGACAACAAAAAACTATTAACTGTGGAATTTGCCGCAAATGTATGTAACCAATACAATTTTTTGCTTAAACAAAACAAAATATTGTAGAATGTGCGGACTGAAATCTAAATAATAAGGAGATGTTATGATGAAGAAACTTTTTGTTTTATCGTTGTGTTTTGCTTTTTTTGTTACGTTTTCAGGATGTGTTACTACCGGAACCACAGGTGGGGCAGCAGTAGAAGAAATGTCAGCCACAGAAATTGCGGCTGCCACAGTCGGTTCAATAGTTGCAGAATCAACAACTTTATCAGTTTTGATGAATAGATTAAACAGCGATAATCTTCTTGTAAGATTAGGTGCAATTAAAGCTATCTCTCAGATGGGCGGAGCGGCAGTACAAGCTGTCCCCGGTCTTATACCTTTACTTTCAAGCTCGGATGCAAGTACACGTGCAAATGCGGCTTTCGCTTTAGGACAAATAGGACCTAAAGCCAATGCAGCTATCCCAACTCTTGTAAAACTTATTCAGGACAGAGATCCGCAAGTTCAGAGAAATGCGGTTGAAGCAATAGCAAAGATAGGCGGAGCCGATGTTCCCGGTCTTCTTGTACCTCTTTTGATAAGTGCTGATTCAACAGTACAGTCTTATGCGCTTGACCTTTTAGGACAGTTCGGACCTGCTTCAAAAGAAGCTATTCCAACCTTAATTTCACTAGCAAAAGGAAATAAAAATCTCAGGCAGCATGCTTTTGATACTCTTGTAAAGATCGGTCCTGATTCAATATCTGCAATCGCAGCTCTTTTAGCATCCGGGATATCCGGAGATGCTGACTTAGTAACACAAGCAAATGCAGCATTAAGCTTGCTTAAGAAATAAATATCTCAATAAAAACCGGCAGAGAAAAATCTCTGCCGGTTTTTATTTTAAACTGATAATTTAACTTTTTGTATCTTAAAAATTTATCAAACCTTTTCATTTAAAATTATCATAAAAAGCTTTATTACTAAATTAGTAGATATTAGTATTAATTTAGTAGATAAATAGACTTCTTATTGATTTTTCAATTAGTTTTATCATTAATTTTTAAAAAAATTATTTAGAAAATCTTTATCTTTTTTCTCAGCTACTTTTCGGCTTAAATCTTTACTTAATGTATAAATATATTGCCTGCCGGCTTTCTTTTTTGTTAAAAATTTCTTTTTTACCAAATACTCTAAATCTGTTCTTGCCGTTTCATAAGCAATATTCAACATATTTTTAAAGTATGCTATATTTCTTGTATTCCTTTCTTTTATAAACTCCTTCAGAATACTTCTTTGCCTAAAATTCAATTCAATATCACTTTCTATTAATAATACCGTTTTTTTATTCTCTTCTTTTTTCTTTTCAATGTATTGATTAAATTTTTCAACTGCCTCTATTATTACATCTAAATTAAATTTAATAAAATATGTGAGATCATTCTCATCTATTTCCGCATAAAGAAAAGCTTTGGCATATTGGGAAGGTTTTTCTTTAATAATTTTTGAAATCACTAAATATTTAAAACTTTTATACCCGTTTTTTAACATATACCAATACATTAATGCTCTTGCAGTCCTGCCATTACCGTCTATAAAAGGATGTATATATGCAAGCCAAAAATGAATTATTATTGCTTTTATTACAGGATGAGTAAAATCTTCTTCGTTTTCTTCATTTGCATATTTGCATAAATCTTCAAGCATCATTACAAGACATTTTGCAGGAGGCGGATTAAAAAGAACATTATTATCTCTGTCATCTACTATCATTACAGTATCTGCTTCAGATCTAAACTCTCCTATTTTGTCAGTTTTATCTAATGTATTGTTTGCAATTATACTATGGATTTGTTTTATCATTTGCAAGGTAAGCTCTTCTCCTGAATGGCTGTCAATATATTCCATAGCTTTATAATTATTAAGAATCATCTGCTCATTTTTGTTTCGCGGCAAAGTATTTGTTCTCAACATTTCTTTTGCTATTTCCCTTGTTACAGCAGCACCTTCAAGCTGGCTTGAAGCAATACCTTCTTCCATAAAAGAGTTGGCAGAATACTCGTTTTCTTCTTCAATAGACAATTTATATCTGCCGGAATGTCTGTCGAGTATATTAATGTTTTTTAATAAAGAATCTGTAATGATATATTTAAAAAAATTGTCTTCCGGTTTCGTTTCCTCTTTTTTCCCTTTTGCAATTCCCTCTCCCGTAAATATAAGTTTATAGTTTGCATTATGGCGCGTGAATTTTACTGATGACCAAAAAATTTCAGGATTTATTGTATCCGGCAATGAATAGTATTTTACACGATCCCAATAATCATAGTTATTATTGGCTTTCTTCAAAAGTTTTGACCAAGTATCATTAGCCCCCAACAAGTCAATAACGGATACCTTATTTTCACTTATGGCTTTTTGTAAAGTTTCTTTCCAATCAAAATTTGGTTTTTCTATTGTTTTCATAATTTTCCACCATGAATAATACTATTATATTAATTTTAGTAATACACTATTAATAATATACTTTTTTTGTTAAAATTTCAATATGTTTCATTTTATGATACTAATATATTTTTTTTAGTATTTAAGTATTTATTAGACATCTTATCTTCTTTATAGATAAAAGAAGCGGTCTGCGAAAAATCGCAAAACCGCTTTGTAAATATTACTTATATCCATAGAATTTGTACACTTTCTTTATAATTTATCCGCTTCTTTTTTTATTGAGTTCACTATTTTCTTTATTTCACTCTTTGTCATGGTAAGATGCAAAAACAATACAAGAGTATCACCAAGATTTCTTATTATCACGCCGTCTTTTCTCATATTATTACATATTTTTGCACCGATCTTTAATTTAGATTCAAAAACTTTGCCTGTTTTTTTATCTTTTACTATCTCAATTCCTGCCATAAAACCGCAATGGCGGATATTGCCGACATTTTTATGTTTTGAAAGTTTTATAAGCTCTTCTTCCAAATATTTTATTTTAGGCTGGAGTTTTTTTAGAAAATCACCTTTCGTAATTATATCTATAGTTGCCATAGATGCAGCACAACCTAGAGGGTTTGCCGTATAAGAATGTCCATGAAAAAAAGTTTTGAACTCTTCATATTTACCTAAAAAAGCATTATATATTTCATTTGTTGTTGCAGTAACAGCAAAAGGCAGATAACCGCCCGTTATACCTTTTGATAAACAAACAAAATCGGGTTTAACATTTTCATGTTCAACCGCAAACATTTTGCCGGTTCTTCCAAATCCCGTAGCTACTTCATCACATATTAAAAGCACTCCGTATTTTTTGCATAGATCCGCATAAGCTTTAACATAACCTTTCGGCATAATGATCATTCCGCCCGATGCCTGATTTAAAGGTTCTATAATTGCAGCTGCTATTTTTTTATGATTTTCCTTAAGTATATTTTCCACTTCCAAAATACATTGCCCATTACATCCGGCAACTTTACAATGTTCTTTAAAAGTTTTAGCTTTATTTGGGAAAGGAATAGATTTTTTGCGAAAAGAACATCTATAACAATAAGGGGATTGTGCAAACAAAGTATCAAATAAAAGATGTTTAAACCTTGAATGGAAAAGATCTATTCCGCCTACGGAAACCGTGCCGATAGTATCGCCGTGATAAGCATTTTTTAAAGATAAAAAGAGAGTTCTTTTCTCATTTTTAAACTGCCAATACTGATATGCCTGCTTTAATGCTATTTCTATTGCAGTAGAACCGTTATCTGAATAAAATATCTTTTTTAAGTTTGAAGGAAGTATTTTTAAAAGTTTTTCGCTTAAAACTATCGCCGGTTTATGCGTAAGACCTAAAAATGTGCTGTGCGACATTCTATCTATTTGTTTTTTTATCGCTTTATCGATCTTAGGATTCCTATGACCTAAGACATTGACCCATAAAGATGAAACGCCGTCCAAATATTTTTTGCCGTCCAAATCAAATAAATATGAGCCTTTTGCTTTTTCTATTATAAGCGGCTCGCAGGGATCATCTTTTATCCAATCCGCCATTTGGGTAAAGGGATGCCAAATATTTTTTTTGTCCGCCGCTATTAACTTTTTTTTGTTCATTTTTTCCCGCCGATATAAAAATTACTTTTATTTCCGAATTTCGTAATCGGAGATCAATTTCGCCTTTGCCTTTTTTGTTTTTTAACTTGGATTCCCGACTAAGACACTCGGGCATAACGCAACAAAGAAAAACAGCTGTTTTTTTGTCTTTGATCCGTCATTTGTAATTCGTAATTGCTTTTCCAATTATCCACTTATTTTTCTTAATATCTATATTCTGATTATATCCGAGTTCCAAGACGGGCAGTTTTGTTAAACTTTTAATAAGTGCCGCATTGGATTTTACCGAGATATCTTTAGGATCTTTTTTACCTGAAAGAATAATGCCGGCAACTTTTATTTTATCCCTTTGAAGTTTATCAATGGTAAGCAAAGTATGATTAAGCGTTCCAAGCCCGAATCTTGCTACAACAATAACCGGAAGATCGAATATTTTTATCATATCGCTGACATAAAGATCTTTTTTTAAAGGGACTAAAACCCCTCCGACACCTTCAACAACTGTAAAATCATATTTATTAATAAAATATTTAAAGCCGGCTTTTACTTTTTTTGTATCAAAAGATTTCTTTTCTATAAGAGATGCGCCATAAGGCGACATAGGATTTTTAAAAAATACAGGGGTAACCGTTTCAGGTTTTTCTTTTATTCCGGCAGCTTTTATTAAAGCTTTGGCATCATCGCGGTTGCCGGTAGAAACGGGCTTATAAACACCGCAGTTTTTTAAACCGGTTTTCTTAATGGCTTGGACTATCTTGCAGGAAACATAAGTTTTGCCGGCTTCCGTGTCGGTAGCAGTAATAAAAATGCCTTTATTTTTCATAGCATTAATATTCGTAAGTTCCACCTTTATACTTTATGATAACTTTATTTTTTCCGGGCTCTCGGCTTTTTTCTGTTCTGCCGATAACTTTTGCATCTATATTGAATTTTTTAGCAGTTTCTATAACGCTTGCCGCGGTTTCTTCTTTGCAATAAACTTCCATTCTGTGCCCCATATTAAATATCTGGAACATCTCATGCATCTGAATATTGTCAACCGTTCTGATTGCTTCAAAGATCGGAGGAACTTCAAAAAGATCTTCCTTAATATAAACTATATCTTTTCCGAATTTTATGCTTTTTGTCATTCCGCCGCCGGTGCAATGTATCAAAGCATGAATATTCTTCCCTTCTTTTTCTAACAGCTCTTTTATTACCGGAGCATAAGTCCTTGTGGGTGACAATAAAGCTTCGCCGACCGTCTGATCAGACTTTGGGAGTTTGTCAGTTAATTTATAAATTCCTGAATATACAGCTTCATCTTTTATAGTTGAAGAATAAGTTTCTGGATATTTTTCTTTATACTCTGACGATAAAAGGCTGTGTCTTGCAGCCGTAAGACCGTTTGAAGCAAGACCAGAATTATAACTTTTTTCATAAGAAGCCTGTCCGAAAGATGCAAGACCGACTATCACATCGCCTGGTTCAATATTATCACAATCTATAACTTTATCTTTTGCTATCCTTGCTACGGCTGTAGAATCTGCTATTATTGTTGACACCAGATCGCCGACATCAGCAGTTTCTCCTCCTGCCATCACAATATTCACGCCGAACTTTTCGAGTTCTTCTATGACAGAGGCATATCCTTCTATTACCTCTCTTATAATATCTTTGTTTATTCTGTGTGCATTCCTGCCGATAGTGTTTGAAATTATAAAATTGCCAGTAACACCTACACAGATCATATCATCAATATTCATCACGAGAGAATCCTGTGCTATGCCTCTAAAAACTTTTGCATCGCCGGTTTCTTTATAGTAAAGGTAAGCTATAATGGATTTCGTTCCTGCTCCGTCAGCATGAACAACGGAACAAAAATTATCGTCGCCCGCAATATCTTTTATTATTTTACAGAATGCTCCGGGAAATAAACCTTTATCCTGGCTCTTTATTGCACTATGAACATCATCTTTCGTAGCTGACACACCTCTTGATAAATACGCTTTTGCCGTCATTTTAAGCTCCTTTGTTTTGTTGTTGCTGTTGATGAGCGACAGACATCATAAGCTTTATTCTGTTTATTTGATTTACTTCACTTGCACCCGGATCATAATCTACAGCAGCTATATTAACATCTTCATAACGGCGTTTAAGTTCTTTCATAACGCCTTTACCGGTAATATGATTTGGCAGACAGCCGAAAGGCTGAACACAAACTATGTTTTTCACGCCGTCTTCTATAAGTTCAAGCATTTCTGCAGTTAAAAGCCAGCCTTCACCGGTTTGATTGCATACCGATATTATCTCTGAAGCTTTATCTGCCAGCTCTTTTGTTGTTTTATAAGAATGAAAGTGTTTACTTCTTTTCAAACTTTGCCTTATAACCGAACGCAGCATTTCTATATAATTGCCTGCAATCCAAGACATTGCCCTGTTTTTAAAACTGCCTGAAAGATATTTATGTTTATATACATCGTCTAAAATACAGTAATTTATAAAGTCCATCATATCGGGCACAATTGCTTCAGCGCCCTCTTTTTCAAGAACGCCGACAAGATTATTATTTGCATCCGGATGGAATTTTACGAGAATTTCGCCCACTACGCCGACTCTCGGCTTATTAACTTTTTTGATCGGTATATTATCGAACTCCTTTATCATCTTTTTTACTGTACTTTTAAATTCAAAATAATATGTCTTGCTTATCCTGTTAGACAAACGCATAAGCCACTCTTCTACAAGAGCATCAGTCTGTCCGGCATGAATTTCATAAGGTCTCATTCTGTTTGAAAGACGCATAAGAAGATCGCCGTATAGAAGAACTAGCAATGCATCTTTCAACAAACCGAATGTTACGCCAAGCTGTTTATTAATATTATGATTTGTTGTGCTGAGCGATATTACAGGAACATTTTCAAATCCTGCTTTTTCAGCGGCTTTCCTTAAGAAGGCAGCATAATTTGTTGCTCGGCAGCCGCCGCCTGTCTGCGAGATTATCAATGCAGTTTTATTTATATCGTACTTTCCTGACTTTAAAGCATTTATAAGCTGGCCTACAACAACAATAGTCGGATAACATGCATCATTGTTGACATATCTCAAACCTTCTTCAATATCGGCTTTGCTGACTTTCGGCAGAACTTCAAGTTTTATACCGTGGCTTCGCATAATTGAACCCGCCAAGCGGAAATGTATCGGAGACATCTGCGGACACAAGATAGTGTATGAATCTTTCATATCTTTTGTGAATTCCGAGAATTTTGATCCTTCAAAAACATCTTCAGAAAACTTGAGTCCTTTCCTTTCTTTTATCGCGGCAAGCAAAGAACGTATCCTTATCTTTACGGCCCCAAGATTTGAACCTTCATCTATTTTTAATACAGTATATATTTTGCCTGATTTTGAAAGTATATCTTCAACTTGTTCGGTAGTTATCGCATCAAGACCGCATCCGAAGGAGTTCAGCTGAACAAGTTCAAGACTGTCGATCTTTGTTGCAAGATTTGCCGCCCTGTATAAACGGGAATGATACATCCACTGGTCAACAAAATTTATTTTAGGAAGCGGACCCGACAAATGTGCTACGGAATCTTCGCTTAAAACTATCATTCCATGCGATGCTATAAGATCTGCGACACCGTGATTTATCGCAGGATCTATATGATAAGGGCGGCCTGCAAGAATTATAGCCGGCTTTCCTGTTTCTTTAATTTCTTTTAAAAGTTTTGCACCTGTTTTTCTTATCTCTTTCTTAAATCTGTTTAAAGATGCTCTTGCTTTTATTACTGCCCAGACCATTTCTTTTCTTGAAATGCCATAATCTTTGAACTCTTCCCTTAATCTTGAAATAAGCCTTTTTGTATTATCAAAAGGTAAAAAAGGCTGAAGGAATTTTATCCCTTTTTCTTCTAAAACACCCATATTTAAACGAATAACTTCCGGATAACTTGATACTACAGGACAATTATAATGATTGTCAGCATCTTTAAACTCTTTTACTTCATAAGGGATACAAGGATAAAAGATAGTTTTAACGCCTTTATCTACAAGATTTTCAATATGTCCGTGTACCATTTTCGCCGGGAAACATACAGTTTGGGAGGGTATGCTTTCAAGTCCTTCATTAAACAATGCATTTGAAGAATGATCTGAAAGAACTACTTTAAAACCCAAACTTGTAAAAAATGCAAACCAGAAAGGATAATTTTCATACATATTAAGTACGCGCGGTATACCTATTTCGCCGCGGGAAACTTTTTCCGAAGAAAGCGGCTTATAGAAATCAAACAAACGCTTATATTTGTAATCAAACATATTGAACTCAAAGTTTTGCACTTTTTTGTTCTGTAAAACATTTTCGCATCTATTGCCGGAAATGAATGTTTTTCCGTCAGGAAAAACAGTAATATTCAAAAGGCATTTATTCTCGCAGCCTTTACATCTCATATTTCTGGTCTTGCATGAAAATTCTGCAAGTTTTTCTTTGCTGATAAGAGTGCTTGAAGACTTTTTGTTTTGCAAAGCTATAATAGCAGCACCGAAAGCACCCATAAGACCGGCTATATCGGGACGCGAGATCTCTGTATCTAAAAGTATCTCTGCTGCCCTTAAAACACCGTTATTAAAAAACGTTCCGCCCTGCACAACTATATTTCCGCCGAGCTCTTTAGGGTCTGAGATCTTTATCACTTTATATAAAGCATTCTTTATGACGGAATAATCAAGTCCTGCAGAAATATCTCCGGCACTCGCACCTTCTTTTTGCGCCTGTTTTATCTTAGAGTTCATAAAAACCGTACATCTTGAACCGAGATCCACAGGTTTTTCTGCAAACAATGCAAGTTCTGCAAACTCCTGCACGCTGTAATTTAAAGATTCTGCAAAATTTTGTATGAAAGATCCGCAGCCTGATGAACAGGCCTCATTCAATATTATTTTATCTATCAGCCCGTTCTTAACATAAATGCACTTCATATCCTGTCCGCCGATATCTAAAATAAAAGAGACTTTTGGATTAAAATAGTGGGCGGCTTTATAATGGGCTATGGTCTCAACTTCGCCTTCGTCAAAACCAAGTGCCGCTTTAATAAGTGCTTCACCGTAACCGGTTACGCATGAACCGCCAATTACCGTATTTTCGGGAAGTTTTGAATATATGTCTTTTAGAATATCAACAACTGACTGCAGGGGATTGCCGTTATTTGATCCATAGAAGGAATAAACTATTTCATTGTTTTTAGTTATAAGAACGGCTTTTGTAGTCGTAGAGCCAGCATCAACGCCAAGAAAAAGTCCGCCGGAAACTTTATCTAAGTCCGCTCTTTTTGCAGCCATTTTACTGTGCCTGTCCAAAAACTCTTGAAAATCTTTTTCATCGGCAAAAAGCGGAGGCAAAAGCTCAGATGCCTGATGTATGGGTTCGTCTTTTAATTCCATAAATCTTTTTTTCAATTCGGTAAGAGTAACTGGCTCCCCTTTGCTTAACAAAGCCGCTCCGAAAGATACAAAAAAGTGAGCATTTTCAGGAAAGAAAACATTTTCCGGTGCAAGTTTTAGAGATTTTATAAAAAACTCTCTAAGTTCCGATAAAAAGAAAAGCGGTCCGCCGAGAAAAGCAATATTGCCTTTTATTGTTCTTCCCCTTGCAAGCCCGCCTACTGTTTGATTAACAACAGCCTGCAGAACGCTTGCCGCTATATCTTCTCTTGCAGCTCCTTCATTTAAAAGCGGCATTATATCGGTTTTTGCAAAAACACCGCATCTTGCTGCTATCGGATAAACAGTTTTATGTTTTTTGGCAAGTTCATTTATTCCTGCGGCATCAGTCTTTAGGGTTTGAGCCATCTGGTCAATAAAAGCACCGGTTCCGCCGGCGCAAGTCTCATTCATTCTCTGATCTATAGAAGAAGAGTCAAAAAAAGTTATTTTTGCATCTTCACCGCCAAGCTCTATTGCTACATCGACTTTCGGAAGAAATGTTCTTATCGCATGAGTGCAGGCTATAACTTCCTGTTCAAAATTAATATTGGCTTTTTGCGACAATAATATAGCGCCTGAGCCTGTGGCACAGATAGTTAATTTTGCATTTTGCAGTTCTTTGGGTGCTTCGTCAATAAGACTGATTACGGTATTTAGCAGGTCAAGCTGATGTCTTTTATAATTGCAGTAAACCGCTTTATTGTTCTTATCCAATATTGCAAGTTTTATTGTGGTCGAACCTATATCCAGACCGGCTTTAAATACTTCTTTTGACATTTAATTTCTTTCCTCATACTTCATTATTGTAATTGATAAAAAGTCTTCACCTTTTATAGCGAAGGAGAAGACTTTTATATTATATCAATAAGTCAAATCAATATCAAAGCTCATTGTTTTGTGATGCCATTAAATCAAAATTCTTAAACCCGCATATAAATCAAATGCCGATTGAGAAAAATATCTTTCTCCAAAAGAAATTATTTCAGTATCAGAACAAGACATCAATTTCATACCCATGTCTAAAGCTATATTTCCGCCTAAATAAAAAGATACTCCCGTATCAAGTTGAAAAGTAAAAAGATCATCATAAAATTTTTCATTATATTCTTCCACTTTCACTTCTGCATGAGAAACACCAATACCGCCGCCTAAATATAAAGAGCAGTATTTATGCACATAATAATCATAAAATGCATTTCCAAGATAGGACTGTATTTGATGTTTAACATTTGGAAAATGTCTATATTTCTGTTCCGCTTCGCCCCTATACTGATATTCAAACTCAATGCGTAAAAATCTGTATTTTAACCCTAAAGAACCTGAACCAAGATATGTAATATCGCTGCTATTATAATATTTACTGTCATCATAATAATAACGATATCTTTCTACTCCGCCGCCTACAAAAGAAAAACCCCCTTTTGCCCCTATATAAGGATGCACTCTTTCAGATATTGCAAAAGAAGAACATACTGTCAACAACATTAAAACAGCAAGAAACTTTATGCTTTTCATTTAGATCTCCTTTTAATTTTAATTTCTTTAATACTAATATTCTATCAAAATAAAACCTAGCCGCAATGGTATTTGATTAAAAGTGTGAAAAAAGATGACACTGAAAGACAATTACAGTAAAAAAGTAAAGATTTTCCAAGATACAAAACATTTAATAATACTTTACGATTTGATAGAATATTTTAATGATAAATATTTCAGATATTAAAATACCATATGAAAAAGTTTTATTAAGGCTTGGCTATTCAAGAAGCAGAACTGTGCTTGATGAAAAAACAGAAATGCTTATTAAGGAAATGCTTGAAGCCGCACAAAAAATTATAAAACCGAAAGCCGTCATAGCTTTTGAAAATATAAATATTGTTGAAAATATAACGACTTTTGAAAGCGGCTATAAAATAGAAAGTTATGATATAGCAAAACTTCTTGACGGCTGTTTTAAAGCTTATGGTATAGCTGTAACAATAGGCAGCTCTCTTGAAAATAAACGCAATGACTTTCTTTCAAAAAAAGAAACTTTTAAAGGTTTGATATTTGATGCGGCAGGTTCAGTAATAGCCGAAGAAGCAATAAGTTTAGCAAACATACAAATAAGAGCATTTGAAGAGAAAAATAATAATTCAACTACAAAAAGATATTCCCCTGGATATGGCGACTGGCATCTAAGCGGACAGAAAGAGTTTTTAAAATGGCTTGGTGCTGAGCAAATCGGTATAAGTTTAACCCCCGGCTTTCTTATGAAACCCGAAAAATCTGTTTCCGCCTTGATAGGTGTAAAGAAAGACAGTTAATATTTTAGTTGTGTCATTCCCGAGTGTTTTTGTCGGGAATCCACTTTAAACAAAAGCATTTAATATTTTTTCTTTTTTATCCTCGCCCCTTGCGCGAGAGGGACTTGCAAAGCAAGAGGGTGAGGGGTAAGGTTGTCATGTTGAGTAAGGCACTAAGTGCCGAGCCGAAACATCTGCCTTTAAATATTAAATCTTGCAAGTAATTAAATAAAAGGAGTTCTTATGAATTTCAAAAAAATTAAAAAGAGTAAGATCATTGCGGTTTTATCGTTATCAATAATCTTAAATATTTATGCTCCTTTAATAATAAATAAAAATTATTTATGGGCAGAAGAGCAAGGAAATCTAATCTTCCAAACATTGGAAGCTGCCGAACAAGGAAACATAGAAGCTCAAGCTACATTAGGGCTTATCTATTTTAGAGGAGATGGCGTAAAGCAAGATCATAAAAAAGCTTTTTACTGGTATGAAAAAGCTGCTCAGCAAGGACATGCTTCTGCTCAAAACAATTTAGCTCTTATGTATGAAAATGGCAAGGGGATAAAACAAGATATTCATAAAGCTATTTATTGGTATAAAAAAGCAGCGGAGCAAGAATATATTAACGCTCAATTAAATTTAGCTACTATCTATGACAATGGTACAAAAATAAATCAAGATTTTGAAAAAGCTTTTTACTGGTATGAAAAAGCTGCCAATCAAGGTAATGCAGATGCTCAATATTTTCTAGCTAGTATGTATAATTTAGGAGAAGGTGTAGAAAAAGATTACTCGAATGCTTTTTATTGGTTTGAAAAAGCTGCCCAACAAGGAAATACTATGGCTCAATTTATGTTAGGCTCTATGTATTATTATGGCACTGGTACGCCACAAGATTATCAAAAATCTTTTTATTGGCACGAAAAAGCTGCTCAGCAAGGTCTTCCTGATTCTCAATCTATTTCAGGTTCTATGTATTACTATGGTATCGGCACTTCACAGAATTATCAAAAAGCTGTTTATTGGCTTGAAAAAGCTGCCAAGCAGGGCAATGAAAAAGCTAAAATTTTATTAAATGAAGTACGAAATAAAAAATAATTCTGAAGTTTAGGTTATTAATAAAAAAACTCAACCAAAATAAGCAACTCTCCAACCTTTAATTCGTAGTCAATCCTAATTTTCAAACAACTTTTTCAGTTTTATCTAATATGATATAATCATTTCATTATGAAAAAAGAGAAATTTTTAAATTTATTAAAAGAAAGAATTGTGATTATGGACGGAGCTACCGGAACGCAGCTCCAGAAAAAGAAATATCTTGATGATGTTGTGATACCCGAAGAGCTAAATATAAAGTTCCCTGAAAGAATTGAAGAAATATACTCTTCATATATTGATGCAGGTTCTGACATTATCCTTGCAAATACTTTCGGTGCAAACCCTATAAGGCTTAAACAGCACGGACTTTTAGATAAAGCTGACGATATAATCAAAGCCGGAATAGACCTTATACGAAAAAATGCTAATGGTAAAGAAATAATTGCCGCCGGCGATATTTCTTCTATTGGTGAATATATAGAACCGCTCGGCACACTATCTTTTGATGAGGTTTATGAAGCTTTTGCTTTTCAGACAAAACTTTTAAAAAAATACGGCGCTGATATTATTGTCATTGAAACAATGACCGAAATTAAAGAACTTAAAGCCGCTATACTTGCCGCAAGGGATAATTTTGACGGACCTATAATTTCACAAATGACTTTTTCGCAAGACGGAATGAGTGTAACCGGTACGGATATTAAAAGTTTTATATCTATGGCTGAAAGTCTCGGCGTTGATGCAATAGGATTAAACTGTTCCGTTGGCGCTAAAGATCTTGCCGATATGGCAAAAATCTTGTGCGAAAACACAAATCTTCCGATATCTTTTAAACCTAATGCCGGAATGCCTGTGCTTATCAACAGGGAAACAGTTTTCCCGGGCACTGTTGAAGAGTTTATGGAAGCAAGTTTAAGGGCATACTCTTATGGCGTAAATATGTTTGGCGGATGCTGCGGAACAAACCCCGACTATATAAAAGCTTTATATGCAGAATTTAAAAATAAAAAACCTATCAGACGCAATATAAAAGAAAAATTTTTCCTTTCTTCAAGAACTAAAGCTTTTGATATGAATGAAATTTCCCGACCGATAATAATAGGCGAAAGGATAAACCCGACAGGACGTAAAAAGTTCCAGGAAGAATTGATAAACGGCGTTTTCACGCTTGTAAAAGATGAAGCCCGCTCACAAGAGGCGGCAGGAGCCAATCTTCTTGATGTTAATATGGGCGTTCCAAATACAGATGAAGTTAAACTTCTTATAGAGGCGGTCAATCAAATACAGGAAATAGTGTCTATCCCTTTATGTATAGATTCCAGCAATCCTAAGGCGCTTGAACAGGCGGTAAAGAATTGTGCCGGTAAACCGCTCATAAATTCCGTAAACGGAGAGATTGAAAAACTTGAAGCTATAATGCCTATAGCAAAAAGATATGGATGTGCTTTAATAGCATTGACTACAGATGATGAAGGTATACCGAAAACCGCTGAAGGCAGATTAAAAATAGCTGAAAAGATATTAAAATATGCCGATAAATACGGGATAGGAAGAAAAAACATAATTTTTGATTATCTTGTTCTTTCGGTGAGCTCTTCCCCCGAACAAGTACATGAAACTTTAAATGCCATAAAAGAATCAAAAAAACTTTATCCTGAATGTAAAATACTTCTTGGAGTTTCAAATATTTCTTTCGGTCTTCCTTCAAGACAGACTATCAATTCCACATTTTTAAAAATGGCACTTGAAGCCGGTTTAGACTTTGCTATTGTAAACCCGCATGAAGATTGGACAATAAATGATAATTTTGCAAAAAACTTGCTGGATAATAAAGATCCGGGTGCATTAAAGTATATGGAAGCTTTCGCTTCTTATAAAAAGCCGCTTCCGAAAGTTGAACAGGAAAAACTTCCTTTAGATAAACAGCTTTATTTTGCCGTACTTAACGGAAATAAAGAGTCCGTACCGATGATATTGGAACAGATAATAAATACAGAAAAAGATCCTTTCAAAATTGTAAATGATAATGTTCTTGATGCACTAAATTTAGTGGGCGATAAATTTGCGGCTAAAGAATTTTTCCTGCCGCAAATAATAATGTCGGCAGAAGCCGCACAGACAGCTTTTGCAATAGTCAAAAAAACATTTAAAAAAGAAGCAAATGATGCCGGAAAAGTCATTATGGCTACAGTTAAAGGCGATATGCACGATATAGGGAAAAATATTGTGGGTGCCGTGCTTGAAAGTTACGGTTTTGAAGTTATAGATATGGGCATCAATGTAGATTCTCAAGCTATTATAGATAAAGCTCAAGAAGTAAAACCGCTTGCCATAGGTCTTTCGGCTTTAATGACAACCACAATGCCTGAAATGGAAATTGTTGTAAAACTAAAGAATTCCGCTCATATACAACCTAAAATAGTCATAGGCGGCGCCGCCGTAACACGCAAATTTGCTGAAGAGATAGGCGCTGATGCTTATGCCAAAGACGCTATGGACACTGCAAAGTATGTAAAATCTCTAAAAAAGTAAAAAACTCTTTTTACAAGGATCCGCCCTAAAACTTAAAGGCAGATGTTTCGATTACGCGGTTTTACCGCTCCACTCAACATGACAACTACGTTATCGCTTTTTTCTTTGTCATTCCCGAAATTCGTAATCAGGGATTCATTTTGTCTTTTTGTCGTTGTCGTTTTCTTTTTAGTCATCCTGCGCAAGCAAAGGTTGTCGCAGGATCCATAGATTCTGTGATGACTTCGCCCAGCAGAATGACAGACCGCGGCTATTAACTGCTTTAAAGGCAGATGTTTCGACTTCGCGGTAAAACCGCTTCTCTCAACATGACAACTCTGCCGTTTTCTTTTGTCGTTGCCTTTATGCCGCCTCAGAAGCACAGTTTATGAACGGAAAGATTTTTCAGACGGCTTAATTCCTGTATGTTTGAAGCCTTTGAAAAAGGCAAGTTTCAGGAATTGGCTGGAAAATCTTGTAGTGAATGTGCTTCAGCGGCAGAGTTTTGCACACTTTTGATCGCTTGCAAAAGTGTGAAAGGGTGCCCCTCACCCTACCCTCTCCCGCAAGGGGCGAGTATTCTTTTTGGGCTTGCATCCCAAACCTGCCTCACTTTTAGAAAGTGAGCAAATCGCCGCCTCGTTTGCATTCGCTTGTATTTTGAAAGCAAATTCGGAACTTGCGAAACAATATTAAAACAACTTAAATGTGAGTTTCGCTTCAAACACGCCGAATTTGTGAATCTTCCAAAATACTGCACTCATAGACTCGCAAAAAGGGCGGCATAAACGGCAAAGACTAAACTGTTAAAAAACTATTAACTGCTGTTATTCGTCATCCTGCACAACCAACAGTTGTTGCAGGATCCATGGATTCTGCGATGGACTTCGTCCCCACAGAATGACATACTACCTTCTTCCTTATAGCAAAGAGTAAAAACATCTGATTACTTATGAGCTTATAAAATACATTGACAATCATCTATATATGTAGTAGTATACATATAGATGGCTATCTATTTGAAAAGGAAAAAACATGGATCCCGCCGGTATTGCTTCGATATGTAAAGCTTTAAGCGACACAAACCGCTTGCAGATAATTGAAATCCTTGCAGGCTCTGATGAAAAATGTGCACGCGATATATTAGAAAAATTTAAGATCACTCAGCCTACGCTGTCTCATCATATGAAGATATTAGCTGAATGCGGATTAGTTAGCAGCAGAAAAGACGGAAAATGGAATCACTATTCCGTTAACAAAAAAACTTTGAAAGAATTTAGAAAATACATTAAGAACTTATGCCGTAATGAAGAAAAAAAATCAAAAAAATGATCCGGAATTTTATTCAAAAACAAACAGGCTTTGATATAAACACTCAAGAACTATATTAACTGCCGTTTGTTTACTTTTCATTAAACATATATAATATTAAGCGTTTTTGTAAGTTTTGCACTTTATCGCTTATTCTTTTTGGAGGAATATAATATGAAGAAATATTTTTTACTTTTATTTACAGCAGCTTTTTTATTTACAGGATGTTTTGCTGCAAAAGCACCCGAAGCGGTTGAACAAATTACGGACGGCGGATATAAAGGAACTATAGATGATAAACACACATCTGTTATCATTGTAGGAGCTTATAATAACCTAGAGTTTGGCGAGATCAAGAAATTCAGGGAAGTTTTTGAGTGGGTAGACCAAAGCGGCAATACTTATACTATGGATTTTGCAGACGAAGGAAGCCCTATGTATATACAGGGAAGAAGCGATATTGTTTATATAGCTATCAGAGTTATGCCGGGCAAATATAGTTTAAGGTCTTTTATGATAAGATCTTATGATAAAGATAGTTATACTCTTTTAAATTTTAAGAACCGCTATAGAGCTAATTTTGAAATAGCCGATGAAGAAGTTATGTTCATCGGAATACTTAGAACCCATTATGATAAATACAAATCTGAAAATTTAAGTCCCGGCGGTACGGCAAAAATTAAGGTGAACTCTTATCTTGAAAATGGTAAAGATGACCTTTATAAAATAACCAATTTTTATGATGCCATAACAAAGAGCAAAGTAAAAACCAATATTATGTATTGGAATGATACAAATCCTGAACAGATAGAAACTGTTATAATGACAAAAAACAACTAATGTTTTTTGCGTTTTATACATTCCTGAACCACAAATTCTGATGAGCCTGCCAAAAAGCGGATATCTTTTATATCATTTTCATCAAGAATATCCGTATCGTATGTTGTTCTGAATTGATGAGGAAGAAGCGAAGATTTTATTATATTTATTGATTTTTCTATATCAGCAATATCCCCTTTGTAAAAAAGTCCGTATTTTTGCAATGGGGCTTTTATATCCATAGCTATAAAATCTATAAGATTTTCAGCTATCAGAAGTTTTAATGTGTCAGGAGATGAGCCGTTGGTATCAATTTTTATAGCATAACCCAAGGCTTTTATTTTTTTTGCAAATTCCGGCAGATCTGCATGAATTGTCGGCTCGCCGCCGGTTATTACAATACCTTTAAGTACACCTTGTCTTTTCTTTAGGAAATTAAAAAGATCTTCTTCACTTAAAACCTTTTCAAAAAGTTCCGGATAAACAAGCTGCGGATTATGACAGTATGGGCATTGCATATTACACCCTTGAGTAAATATTACCGCAGCAGGTTTTCCCGGATAATCTATAAGTGATAATTTCTGTAAACCGCCTACTTTCAATTTATTTGCAGGGAGAATAATTTTTTCTTATCTTAAACTCTTCTTTTTTCCCTTCATTCCATAAAGCTACAGGACGAAGATAGCCGACAACTCTTGAATAAACTTCACATTTTGTGCTTTCTACATTTTCTTTTTCTGATTGAAGCTCTTCGATTTTTTCCTGAATTTCATTTTTTGTCATTTTTCCTCTCCCTTTTTTAAATTTTTTGTGTATTTTGCTGCTGCTTAATTTTTTATTTAACTTGGATTCCCGACTAAGGCACTCGGGATATATTGCTTTCACTCTTTTGCAAGCGATCAAAAGTGTGCAAAACTCTGCCGCTGAAGCACATTCACTGCAAGATTTTCCAGCCAATTCCTGAAACTTGCCTTTTTCAAAGGCTTCAAACATACAGGAATTAAGCCGTCTGAAAAATCTTTCCGTTCATAAACCGTGCTTCTGAGGCGGCATAAACGGCAAAAACAAAGACAACGACAAAGACAAAGACCAAACTACTAAATACTATTGTCTGCCTTACTTTGCATAAAGCATTTCTTCTAAGATTTTTATCTGTTTATCAAGATCTTCTATTCTTTCTTCTTTACATTTAGGACATTCAAAATGCTCGCCCTCAATATACCCGCATTTGGGGCATACGCTGAAAGTCGGCGTTATTGAAAAATACGGCAGACTATAATTTTCGCATACTGTTCTAATGAAACTTTTAAGACTTTCCGTATCTTTTACTCTTTCTCCCATAAACATATGCAATACCGTTCCGCCCGTATATTTTGTCTGCATATTGTCTTGCAGATCAAGATTTTCAAAAATATCATCAGTATAATTTACAGGCAGCTGGCTGGAATTTGTATAAAATGGCGGGTTCCCATCGCCTTTTTTAGGATTGGCTGAAATTATATCCGGGAACTTTTTTGCATCAAGCCTTGCAAGCCTGTAAGAAGTACCTTCAGCCGGAGTGGCTTCAAGATTATAATTATTGTCTGTTTCTTCCTGATAAGAAATGAGAACTTCTCTCATAAAATCAAGAACCTTTTCGCCGAAAAGTTTTCCTTTCGGAGTTCCTACATCTTCACCAAAAAGGTTCAGACATGCTTCGTTTAAACCTACTATGCCTATTGTGGAAAAATGGTTCTTCCAATATTCATTAAAACGCTCTTTAACGCTTCTCAAATAGAAGCTCATATATGGATAAAGATTGCCTGCTGTAAATCTTTCTATCACGCTTCTTTTAATTTCAAGACTTTCTTTTGCTATATCCATATTAGCTTTAAGCCTTGCCAAAAAATCCGCTTCATTCTTTGCAAGATAGCCGATCCTTGGCAGATTTATTGTAACAACGCCTATTGAACCCGTAAGAGGCGCCGCACCGAAAAGTCCGCCGCCTCTTTTATTAAGTTCTCTATTATCAATCCTTAAACGGCAGCACATGCTTCTTGCATCTTCCGGCTTCATATCGGAATTGATGAAATTGGCAAAATAAGGTATCCCGTATTTTGCGGTAATATCCCACAAGGCCGAAATATTCTTATTATTCCAATCAAAATCTTTTGTGATATTGTATGTTGGTATAGGGAAAGTGAAAACTCTGCCTTTTGCATCGCCTTCAAGCATAAGCTCTAAAAATGCCTGATTGAGCATATCCATTTCAAGCTGGAAATCGCCGAACTTTTTATCCATAAGTTTTCCGCCGATTATTGCCGGCTGGTCTTTATAATGCGGAGCGACGGTCAAATCCATAGTTAAATTAGTGAAAGGCGTTTGGAAACCGACCCTTGTAGGCACATTAACATTGAATAAAAATTCTTGAAGGGCCTGTTTAACTTCTTCATAAGAAAGCGCATCATAATAGATAAAAGGTGCAAGAAGTGTATCAAAATTTGAAAAAGCCTGAGCACCGGCGCTTTCGCCCTGCAATGTATAGAAAAAATTCACTATTTGACCGAGCGCCGTTCTAAAATGTTTTGCCGGTTTTGCTTCGGCTTTACCTGAAACGCCTTTAAAACCGTTAAGCAAAAGGTCTTGAAGGTCCCAGCCTACGCAATATGCACCAAGCAATCCGAGATCATGAATATGCAAATCCCCGTCAGAATGTGCTTTCCTTATATTTTCAGGATAGATCTTGTTCAGCCAATAAACTTTACTGATTTCAGAAGATATATAATTGTTAAGTCCCTGAAGTGAATAAGACATATTACTGTTCTCATTTACCTGCCAATCTATTTTTTTAAGGTATTGGTCAACAAGATCAACATTGAAAGCCGATGTTATCTCTCTTATTTTACTGCGTTGATCGCGGTACAAAATATAAGCTTTAGCTGTTTTCTTATAAACGGAAGCCAGCAGGACTTCTTCAACTATATCCTGAACTTCTTCAACTGTAGGTTTTCTGTCTTCAATAGTATCATGCAGAAGAGATAATGCTTTTATGGTAAGCTTGTCGGCTATATCCTGGCCGAACTCGCCGGTAGCTTTTCCGGCTTTGGCTATTGCCGCCGCTATTTTTTTAGGATCAAACTCTTCCCTTTTCCCGTCCCTTTTTACAATAGAACTGAAAAATTCTTCTTTTTCCATAAACCTCTCCTTACATGATGATGTCTTTCATTTACTGCATTTAAAGGTAAGAGAATAACAGCGATAATTTTACCTGAAAATAAAAAACGCCTCTTCCGCATAAACGGAGGAGGCTGCACCCTGGTTTCTTAACCTCTTGCAAATATAAAAATCTGAATCACTCCTCGGCAATTCATTTTTATATTATTTTTTCGGCAGGTCTTCTGGCTTGGGTTTAATATCCTACTTGCCGTGCCTTCCCGCCTGCAAAATTATCAGGCAGTGGCTTTACAATATAAAACTGTTACGGCTTTCGTATGTCCCTTACAGCATCGGGAATGCTTCCGATTTTCACGGAATTTCCTATTAGGCTTTTTCAAGCACCGAAAAAAGTACATCTATAGATTGTGTTTGTTTCTGCTGCAACTACAACATATACTATATTACTATAAACAAAATGTCAACATTAAATTATTTATGTTTTCTAATTTGAGATGGGTTTTACTGCGGTTTTATATTTGTTTTATCCATAAGACAGGGTTATTGTCTTTATAGAAATATGTTCTTGATTTAAACTTTTTGATATTTTCTTTTTCCGCAACGAAATAATACTCTTGAAAAAATAAAACGAACTCTTCAACTGTTTCTTTCGGCATATAAGCTATATAGTAATAAACATCACTTTCGCCCTCCGGGCGTATTTTCATATCTTGCAGCATTAAACCTTCATAGCTAAGCAATACTACTCTAAAACCGTCCTGTTCATTGATAACAATAGCCCTAAACAACATATCTTCTTTATACGAACCGTAAAAAATGCTGGTTTTTTCTTTTACCGGGCTTGTTGTTTTATTTACCGGCGGCATAGGTGCCGGGAGAACAGGCTCTGTTTTTTTCGCAGCACATCCTGAAATCAGCGATAAAAAGATAAAGCCAATGAATATTTTGTTTATAAGGGTTTTCTTCATAAAGCATCCGTTTTAAACTTGCATTTAGCGGTGTTTTATATCAAGTTTGCCTCTAAATTCCTTATCTTTTTCAATATCAAGTTTTCTGCCTCTTTTAATTTTTGTTCCCGGATCTATAAAAACATTTCCTGAGCCTTTAACTTTATATTTATATTGATAAGGAAGTTCATCAATTTTTATGCTGACATTACCTTTATCCGTTTCAATTTCTAATTCATCAAATGTTCCTCTTGCCGAAACTTCGGTTTGTACAATATCCAAATCAAGTTTTCCTTTAAAATTGTCGATTTTAACATTTCCCGCTGCCGCTTCTATACTAAGCGAACCTGACATATTTGAAACATTGATATCAGCTTCAATCGATTCTATTTCTATATCGGCTTTTAACGGAGCTTTTATAGTGATTACCGTATTTTGATCTATCAGAGTATCATCAAGATTGATTTCAATCTTTCTGTCTTTAAGTTTAATCTTTTGTTTTAATGTTTCCGGCTTTTCAGGGAAAATGTTTATGCTGAGCTTATTATCATCAACAGCACTTCTCACATAAAGCTGGCCTTTATTTATATTTATTTCAAGTTCATTTATTTGATCCAAAGGAAAAGTATATTCTTGTGCACTAAGCGGACAGACAAAAGAGAAGAACAAAAACATTAAAAGAAATTTCTTCATAAAAGCCTCTTTTATTTTGATTTTACAGATAAATTTTAGCAAATTATTATAGTAAATTTCAGTTGTTCTAAGAAAAGAGAGAGGAAAAAAGTACCTTCTAACGACATTGACAAAAACTGCTAACTGCCTTAAAGGCAGAAGACAAAAGAAACCGGCATTAATAGTTTTTTTGTAGTTTACTCTTTGTCGTTTTTGCCGTTCTGCCGCCCTTTTTGCGAGTCTATGAGTGGAGAAAATATTTGTGTCTGCTTAGCACGGTTTGCGTTGTTTGAAGTAAAACACCTTTATAGTCTTTATAAGCGTTTTACAAGTTCGCAAACCGACAAATATTTTCAAGCGAATGCAAACGAGGCGGCGATTTGCTCACTTTCTAAAAGTGAGGCGGGGTTGGGCTGCAAGCCCAAAAAAGAACCGCTCTTCAGCGGCAGAGTTTTGCACACTTTTGATCGCCTGCAAAAGCGTGAAAGAAAGCGTTAATCCCAATCTGCTTTTTTCCCAAACGGAGTATGCGGCAACTCTTTACCGAAAGTAATATGTTTCGGAAGTTCGTGAGGCGTTAATGTTTCTTTCATATAATTATGTATTTGCTGTTTTGCCGTTTCAATACTGACATCTATATCTTCTTTTAAAACAATAAAAGCTTTTAATCTTTCTTTGCCGAGTCTTACCATAGTATCTTTAATATATTTATGCTGTTTTAAAATCTTTTCAACTTTAGAAGGATAGACATTCACCCCTGCAACCTGCACAGCATTATCCTTTCTTCCTGAAATTGAAAAAACTCTGTCTCCCTTAATTTTAGCTGTATCGGGCAGTTCACATTTAAAAGACGTTTTCTTTCTGCTGATAATATCCACATTGCCGTCTTTTTCCGAATAATCCCAATGAGGAAGAAGAGAAAAAGGATTGCCGGGCTTTTCTCTAAATCCTATAGCTCCGGTTTCTGAAGCCCCGTAAATCTCTATTATTCTTTGTGCCCCTCTATCATATATCTTTTGCATAAGTGCATCAGGACACGGCGCCGTAGATGTTAAAATCGTAATTCCTGAAGGAAAAGAAAAATCCAGATCCGCCATATAATTTAAAAACATTGGAAAAGTTACTAAAAGATCCCCTTCTTTTAAAATATTGTCCCATTCTAAAAGCGGAATTGGCGGATAAGAAAAAACAGGATAATCATAAAGATATGGCAGCTGCAATGCAAAAACAAAACCATATGAATGATGAGAAGGAACGGTGCTTACAATACGTTTTATTTTTTCAAATAAAAAGCTGACTCCTTCGACTTCTTCCCTTATCATAGCTTTGCTGTTTATAGCATTTTTGGGTATTCCCGTACTGCCTGAAGTGAAAAAATTAATTGCATCACTTTTTATAAAAGAATCATAATAAACTTTTTCAATATTATCTTTTGTTATCTTTATATCTTCAGAAAGTGAAGTTAAAAGATCAAGACCTTTATAAATTTTATCTTTTTCTTTATTTTCTACATTTTCCAGCAAATCTGATACGGCTTTATTATCAAAAACCGACATAATATCGCTTCTTGAAGAAGCAAGCTGTGTTTTAATAAAATCGCCAATTATTCTTTTGAAATCGCTTTCAGTAACAAAAGGAGTATTTTCTTTTGCAAGTTCAAAAGCATATAAAGAAGGGTTCATTTCATCTTCTTTATAATCTTTAAGTATAAATTCTTTACCATTATCTTCAGATGAAAGCAAAAAGCCTGAAGCATAATAATCTCCATACAATTTATTTTCATACTCTTTAAAAATAACGGGATGTCTTTCATCAGCTGCCAAAACAAGCGCAAACTTGCATCTTTTTGAAGCAAGCCAGCTTTTTGCCGTATTTAAAGCCGATATAAAAGTTGTTTTGCCCTGGCATATTGTTATGCAAGGTCCTTTGAGATTTAGATTTATCGTTATTGCCGTTTCCAAAGCATTGTGAACCGATGCGGAAAAAGCTAAAGGGGAAGCTAAAATATCGCCGTCATCTATAATACTGTCCATAAAATTACAAGTTTGTAAAACAGGACCTCTGCCTGTTGCAATTATTAAAGCTATATCTTCTTTTTCGCTTTTTAAATCCAAACCTGCATAATATAAAGTTTTTGCCGCTGCATATAATGATATTTTGGACAGATTATCCATTCTTCTGAGAGATCTGAGATCAAAAAACTTATCGATACATCTTATATTATCGGCAAATGCAGTACTTTTTAAAAATACTTTATTCATAATTTTTACCGCCTATGATAAGTGCGGCATTACATCCGCCAAAAGCTAAAGATGTTGAAAGAGCGGCTTTTTTGCCGTCAATCTGCATCTCTTTTAAAACAGGGTTTATATTTAATTTTTCGTCAGGAGTTTTTAAGTTTTTTATGGCAGGGACTTTTTGTTCATTAAGACATATCAATGAAAGGCATGCTTCTACGGCACCGGCAGCACCTAAAGTATGGCCTGTCATGCTTTTTGTAGCCGTAACCGGCACATTATCTGCTAAAGATCTAAAAACTTCAGCTTCAGCGGCATCATTATCTATAGTTCCTGTCGCATGGGCATTTATAAAAGCTGTTTTATTTTTATCTATGCCGGCTTGTTTATATGCAAAAGAAACAGCTTTCTTTAAACCTCTTCCTTGAGGGTCGGGAGCTGTTGAATGATAGCCGTCGCAAGCATTGCCATATCCTAAAACAAATCCGCATTTTTCAGCATTTCTTTTTTTTGCAAACTCTTCCGACTCCATAATAAAAATGCCTGCACCTTCGCCGAGATTAATACCGTTCCTGTTTTTATCAAAAGGTCTGCACTCATCTTTACTTGCTATCATAAGTTTAATAAAGCCGGTATAAGGTATCATATTCATTTCATCTGTTCCGCCGGCTATAACAATATCGCACAAAGAATTCTCTATCCATTCAGCTCCTATGCCGACAGCATCGCTTCCCGATGCACAGGCAGTTACTATGGTTTGAGAAATACCTGTTAATTGATAATATTTCAGCACTTCTTCGGCAGTTGAATAATTTATATATTTATTTAAAGGCTCTAAAGAAGAGTTTTTCCCTTTTTTCCAATCTTTATAAAAATCAAAACAGTTAAAAGAAGCATCTACCGATGTTCCGATGCAGACACCTACTTTTGCATTTCTTATATCTTCTTCTTTAAGTCCTGCTCTTTCCAATGCTTCAGAAACAGCTTTCCTTAAAAATAAATAGCTGAAACTTTCACTTTCTTTTTTTTGGGATAAGATTTTTTCAGATACCTGAAATACAGGATATTCAGATGCATAAGTACTGTTTAATCTGTTTATGGGGAAAGATGACCGTATTTCGCCTTTATAAAGGTTTTCCGAGATCTCTTTTATATTGTCCCCTAAAGAACAAACACAACCGAAACCCGTTATTTTTATTTTCATTTTTTCCTTGTTTTTTCAATATAATCTCTTAAAGTACCCAAAGTTTGGAAAATCTCTCTTCCTTGTTCCATATTCTCTATCACAATATCATAATTTTTACGCAAAATTATAACAAGTTCAATCGCATCCAAACTGTCTAAGCCGAGCCCGGAAAATAAAGGCGTTTCTTCGGTTAAAGAGTTTAGGTCTACACCTTCCAAATCTAAATTATCGCTTAATACTTTTTTTACATCTTCTAAAGTTGTCGGGATCATTTTTTCTCCTAAATATTTATTTCCACATATTATAATAATTAAAGAACTGATATGGGTAATTTTTTGTAAAAATCTCAAGAGCTCTTATAAATTTTTCTGCTTCTTCTTTATAGTTCGATGCATCCTGTCCCTTATCTTCAACAAAAAAATGTTCAGCTATAACAGAGTCCACTTTGCCGCCGGAAGCATAAGGGAAAAAGACTACCATTACAGGCGTTCCGAGCGCTCCGGCTATTCTGTAAATGCTGAAAGGGATATCTATTTTACCATTTAAAAAATCAACTTCAATACCGCTTTTTGAACTGCCGAACAATCTGTCGCCCATCATACAAACTATCCCTTTTTTTTCTAAAGCCGCTATTATTTCAAGAGAGCCGCCGCCAAAACCGGCAGGATCTATAAACTTTACCGGCGCTTCTTTACCTGAAAGTTCATGAGCGTGTTTATCAATATCTTTTTCATCTCTGTGATAAACGACATATTTATCCCCTTCCATAAAATCAAATGATGACATTGCCATTTGCCAGCATCCGCAATGAGCAGTCAGAATTATAAGTCCTTTTCCTTTGTTTGCTAAATCTTTGCAGAGCTGCTGATCTTCTTGTGAAGATATGATCTCAATATCTCCTTTTATACCTAAAATCGCTCTGTCCGTAAGGATCTTACCGAAAATCAAATTCAATCTATATGTTTTAAAAAAAAGGCTTATTTTGCCGGCATCCGGGAAACGGCGTTTAAGATAATATGATGCCTTTTTTCTTATTGAAGGAAGAAGAGTATAAAATGCTATTATAAAATACAAAATAAAATAAGCTATATATCTTCCGCCAAACTTTATAAATATACAGAAAAGCCTTTGAAAGAAATTGCTTCCAAGACTTCTACTTTCCCATTTTTGAGCCATACAAAAACCCTTTTCTTAAGATCTTTCCCATAAAAAAAACTACAGTTCCGACCAGAAGTGCAAAAATAGGCGCAACTATTAAAGAGCCGATTATCCATTCCCATACTCTTTCTAAGAATTGAACTCCTATTACCTGCCAGCTTATCTCTGTTAAGAATTTACCATGCCTTATAAAGTATCCTACTTCTATACATATAAAAGGGATAAAAGGCGGCATGGCAAGTTTATCTACGCTGAAAGCAACCGCCCTGTTTAAATTGAACCAGCCCGCACCTATCATAAGTATCATTGTTCTTACGCCCGGCAGTGCAAGAGCTCCCCAAAAAGAGCCCCAAGCGGCTGATATGCCCAGATGCAGCGGATTTTCTTTTTTTTTCATCTGTTCAACAACAACTTTAAAAGGATTTAGTGAAACTATTTTTCCGCTTTCTTTATCCTGCATATATTTTCTGTGAGGTATAGGCAGCATAGCCCTTATTGTTAAATAAGTGTTTAAAATGCCAAGCCTGAAATTATCTTTAATAAAACTGAAATGAGAACCCCTTTCTTTTTTATCAGGATAATGCACATCAACTTCAACCTCTTCTACAGGGAAACCGTGCCATACGGCTTTAATTACAATCTCAACTTCAAAAGCAAATCTTTTTGAATATATTTTATATTTACCAAAAACTTCTACGGGATATACTCTAAATCCGCTTTGCATATCTACAATTGTTTTACCCGTTTGAACTTTTGCCCAAAAACCTGAAAATTTTCTGCCGAATTTAGAAGCTTGAGGGATTGAATCTTTTTCAAAGTTGCGTTTCCCTATAATTATTGCTGCCGGATTTTGTTCTGAAGCTTTTAAAAGTTTATCTATATCCGAAGGATAATGCTGGCCGTCTGCATCTATTGTAATGATATGTGAGAACCCTTTTTCTTTTGCCCATTGTGCGGCTGCAAGGATCGCCGCTCCTTTACCCTTATTCTTTTTAAAGCTTATAACAGGAATGTTAAGATCTTTTATTTCAGAAATGCCGCTATCGGTACTGCCGTCATCTACAATTAAAAGATCTTTATAATATTGAAGTATCTCTTGCGCAACTTTTCTGACAGCAGCGCCATGATTATAAAGCGGTATTACTGCTAAAGGTTTAAAATTTTGATTTTCCATGCTGATATTTTAAGAAATGTTATGTCTTTTTTATATTTTTATATCTTACCGGCTTTCCATTTTTCACAAAACTCTTTAAAAAACGGGGGTTTATCAACAAGTATCCCTTTTTTCTCATCTATCATAACATGAACACTGTATCCTGAAGTCATAAGCTCTCCTTTAGAATTATATATGCAGAATTCAAAATCAAGCCTTGCAGCTTCATTCCAATAAAGTAAAGTTTCTATCGTATACGTTTCAGGAAATTTTAAAGGCTGTATATAATCAAAGAATAATTTTTTTAAAGGTATGCTGACACCGTTATTATAAAAATCCAAATAACTTATGCCGTATTTATCGCCAAGAGCTATACGTCCTTCTTCAAAAAAACTTGCATAATTACCATGCCAAACAATATTTAAAGGGTCAAGCTCATCAAAGCGCACCTTTCTTTCGATCTTATGTTTAATCGGTTTCGGATCTCCGTCATTTATTTTAAAGTATTCTTTTCTCACGGTTATTTTCCTTTAAGAACAAATTAATTGTACTTGTGAATATATTTCTTCTCTTTCATCTTTTATAGTTATGGAATATTTCTTATTATCGCCGGTAACGGATACTATAATTTCAGATTTGGGCGGAATAAGTTTTGCGAATTTAGATTTTTTTATTTTTTCAATATTTACTTTATCATTTTGCAGCTTTTGCCTTATACAGAAAAGTCCTATTTCTATTTGGACTATACCCGGCAAAACAGGTGCATTTGGAAAATGCCCTTTAAAAGCAATAAAATTTTCATCTATATAAAAAATAAAATCATTGTCTTGCCTTTTTTTAAATGCAAGTTTTATATCATCATGTATATTTCTCATATCTTTTTTATCCATAAAACAGGTTTCCCTCCTTTATAGTAATATACTCTTCCGCCGATATCGCGTATGCTGTCCGTTTGATCTTTTGAAAAGTATTTACTGAAAAAATCCGCAAAGCTCTCAATTATATTTTTAGACATATATTCAATAGCAAAATATATGTCAGTTTCTCCGTCAGATCTTAATTTCATATCTTGAAGTTTCATTCCGAGATCGCTCATAATAACCACTCTATGCCCGTCCTCTTCTTCAACAGATACAACTCTAAACTGTAAATTATCTTCTTTATATGATCCAAAAAACATCATGGTTTTTTCTTTTGCTGCCGGAGCAGATTTTATCTTCGGTTCTGCAATATTATAATTTATTCTTGCTCCGCTGTAACATCCTGAAACAGGAATTAAGAGTATTAAAAGAAGTAAAGCCGCCGGCTTCAATTCTTTTGGCTGCTTTTTTAAAAAGGCAGGGACTATAAAGATCGCCGCTAAAATAGATGAGGCTATTCCTATAAATACCATAAACCCTATACCGAACAATACCTTATGCTGTCCTGCCATAAGAGATCCGAAACCTATCAAAGTTGAAAGGGCTGCTATTATAACTGCTCTTGTCGGATGCAATTCCGATCTCCCTTTAAACTTAAATATCATAAATACTCCATAATCTATGCCAAGCCCTATAAGCAAAGGCATAGCAAACAATGCAAACAGATTTAATTCTATTTTTAACAATGCAGAGATTATTAAGAACATGCATATTCCGCATATAGGCGGTAAAATGCTCAATACTGCATAATATGGGTTTTTCCAAAACAACAATAAAACAACAAAAGCACTAAAGAAAAGCACAGCCATTATTTTTTTAAACTTTAAAGACATGCTTTGAACTATTTTTTCATCTAAACTTTCACTTGAAATAAAAAGCGTTTCTATATTTTCTTCCGTATTATTAATAACTGCATCTTTCTTTAAAACATTAACAAATACGAACTTATCGTCCAATTTCATTATCGGATTATATATTTCCGTCAGATCGAATTCTTTTAATTGCGATCCTTCTGAACTTATTTTCCCGTTTCTTAAAAACTCATAAAAGCCGTTAAAAACATCGGGCTTTATACCGTATTTTGCCGCATTTTTATCTATTTCAGTTTTTATAAATCTTATTTTATCTTCATCCCAAAACTCTTTCCATTTTTCCAGATTTTTATCTTTTTGCATATCGCTCGGGAAAAGTTTTGCAAGGTGCATATTATCTTTATTTTGCATCGTTACGATTTCATTGTTTTTTAGTGCTTCTTCTTTAGTATTTCCAAAAATGAAAAGGAATTCATTTCTGCTATATGCATCTCCTGTTAAACCGCTGAAAGCTTTATAATCTTTTGTAAACTCTTCAGATACTGTATTTAAAGCATTTAAAGAAGCATTAAAATTTAATTTCTCTAAACTTATAAAAGCACCTGCAAAAATAAGCATTAGAAATATAATTGCAAAATATTTATTCGTTTTCATATTGAATTCTTTTATAGCCGGACCGGATTTTTCATTCTGACAGCTGAAAATATAAGGCGCAGCAAAAAGAGCGAGAAAGACCGCAATAACAAGACCGCCTGCACAAAATACGGCAACTTGCCTGAAAACGCCTATACCTGAAAAGATCAAAATACCGAAAGTAAAAATAGATGTTAAAGAACTTATCAGCAAAGGTCTTACCATATCACGCATACTTTGAAATCGTTCTTCTTCTTTTGAGTTTTTTAAAGCAAAATACATATATACCGAATAATCAACTGAAAGACCCATAAGCACGGCGCCAAAACCTATAGTTATGCCTGAAAGTCCGCCGAAAATATAATATGCGGTTACAGCCGCAACTATTATTGAAATGGCCGGAGCAAAATAAATAAATATCGCTTTTTTCTCTCTAAGATATACAAGGAACAGAACAAGCATTAAAAAAGTTGCCACAAAAAATATTTTGTTCAGGTCTTGAGCTATTATACGATTATTCTCAACAGTATAACGCGGCGCTCCTATATAAAAAATATTTATATTTTGAGGAAGCTCGCTTTTTACATTCTCAAAGAACAGATCAATTTTCCCTGAAAGAGCCGTATCAAGCACATTTGCAGGATAATTATAAATTAAAAGTATTTTTTTTCCGTCTTGTGATGAAAGAAAGCCGTTCTTTGCATCAAGGGAATTACCTGATACATTTAAGGATCTAAGCTCTTTGCCGAAAACTTCTAAAAAACCTAAAGGATCGGCAATAATAATGTCCTGCATAAAAAGTCCGGCAGGAGAATATAAATTCCTTATATTCTCTTCCATTTTTAATGCTATTTTTTCTTTTGTTAAAAGAGATTCTATATCTTTGCAAAAAACTTCATTCCAAAGAGCAGGAGCATTATAATAATATGAAAGGATAAAATCTTTATCGGTTTTTACCGTATAAAGCGGGATATCGGGGTTTTGAGAAAGAATATAGGTAAAGTTTTCAGCGGCATTTTGTGCTTCTTCCCGGCTTTCCCCTTCAACCATAATAAAAAGTTTATTTGATATCGGAGAATTTTGAAAAAGCTTTACTTCTCTTCCTAATATATCAGGAAGCATTTCAGAGATATCTTCTCTGTACTGTATTTTAGAAAATAAAAAAACGAAGGCAGCGAATATAATACACAGTAAAGCCAGATATATCTTTCTATACTTAAATATCGTTTCCGGCTTAAATTTTAAAGACATCGTCAGACATTTCCCCGTCTATTGTAGTATTGCTGAAAGATATTGCGGTCTTATCGCCGTTCCTGCTTAAAATGACAACTTCTTTAACAGCTTTTATTTCTTCTGCAAATTTTATGATTATTTTATCTATATCCTGATCTTTTGATCTGTTTTTAGGATAAAGTATCAATTCACCATCTGCAAATTCCATTTCATATGTTTTACTTATCTCTTTTTCGTCCATAGCGATAAAAGCATATAAATATCTTATCATCGCTTTTGCACTTTGCTGATTACTTATATCTTTTATATCTTTTTTCCCGTTATTATCATTCCAGGTTAAAGTTTTATCTTCATTTATTATAAAGCCGTAATTGAAAGGTTTATTATATTCCCATTTTAAGAATTGCGGTCTTTTAAAATAAAACTTTCCGGTGCTTACAAGCGGTTCTTGTGCTATGGTCAAGAACTTCTTTATTTCAAAAGAACTTTCAATTGTTTTTATATCGGCAAAGTCTGACATTTTAATTTCCGCAAAAGCGAAATTAAGAAATATCGGCAAAGCAAGAATAAACATTATTGTTTTTTTCATGATCACATACCGTCTTCAGGAAATTCAAATATCCTTATTTCGCCGGAAGCTATTATATTATCGTTTACAAGGATATCGGTATTTACTATATGCATTCCTGCTATTTCATCCGTTTTTTCCAAGACGCATATTATTTCATCTCCGACTTTTGCATTACCATAAAAATTATAATCTTTTATGCTTGCAAGAAAACCTTTTGCGGTTTCAAGACCTGCTTTTAACTTCCTATATCTGTCTATAGCCGCAAATGACTGTGCCGCTATTTCAATTAAAGCCGCTCTTGCCAAGATCCCGTTTTCGTCAAGACATATATTATCTTCTTTTATTGCAAAAGAAGTTTTGGTTTTCATTCCATCTTCTTCAAGGATCTTATCTACCATAAGCATAGGCGGCTTATGGACCATATTTTCTTTAACGTTAAAATCTATCATTTTTATCCGCTTTATTTTGTAAAGTCTATATTCTCTCTTATACTTTTATTAAGATTTGCGGTCCAATTATTATATTTCGCATGTATCGTATTTCTCTTTTGATTATATTGCATATTTTTACTGCTGACATATTCTATGCTATAACCTTTTTCACTGTAATTAATATCAACAACTACTTCATGTGCTCTCACATTTAAAGTAGCTTTTATTTTATTATCTGAAATTTTTGCAGGTACCCAGCCTCTATCAATACAGCCTTGCATAATTGCCGCCTCAACTGTCTCTGCACTTTTTAAAGCGAGCTGTGTTTTTAGAGGTTCAACTTTAATTCCTTTTGCTGCAAATGCTGTTGTTGTAAAAAATAAAACTGTAAACATTAATGCCAATACTTTTTTCATTTTTTTCTCCTTTTTATATTATTTAAGATCATAGGTCCAAAAATCTACTTATTCAAATTCTTCTTTTATAAGTTTTTTTACATATTGTGCCATTCTTAAAGCACCCGCTTCCATTTTAAAATCTTCCGGATAAACAGTGTCCAATTGAATATATTTTACCGGGGTTTTTTTCGGAATATAACTTCCTCTCGGCAGCATTTTTTCAAGTCCTTTTATAACAAAAGGAACTACAGGAGCACCGCTTCTTAAAGACAATTCAAATGCCAAAGAGCGGAACCTCCCTATTTCTTTTTGTCTTGTTCCTTCAGGAAAAACCGCAACATGCAAGCCTTCATCCAATCTTTTTCTTGAAATCTCTATAATTTCTTCAGCTGTTCTGTTATTAGTGTTTATATATCCGGCTTTTTCTATGAACTTCCCGTAAAAAATTATTTTAAAAGGCCAGTCTTTTGCAATACAGACAAAATCTTTTATGCCGAAAGCCTGAAATAAGAAAGTATCATAAGTCGAAGGGTGATTGGCAACAAGAATTGCCGGTTTTTTCGGTAAATCTTTTTTTATGATCTTTTTATTAAAGCCGGAAGCAAAAGTTATTGCTAACTGCACGGCCTTTCCTTGAAAATAAAGAAAAGCTCTCATCTGGCCAGCTTTAAATCCCGTAAGAAAGAAATACGGATAAGTTATCAAACCCGCAATAAAAAGCCATATAAAAGTCCCTATGGCAAAAGGTGCTGCATAGATCTTTTTTAAGATTTCAGCCATTTTTGTTTTGTTGCATCAAACCTTCAATATAATCATAAAGATCTTTTAAAGTCATTATTTTACCGACTTCATAATTTGTTCTTAATTTAACTTTAAAAGCCTGTTCTAGAACAATTACCATATCTACAGCATCAAGACTGTCCAAGCCTAAATCTGTAAAAAAATTGGCTTCGGGTTTCATATCCTCCGCTTTAAGCTCAAACTCTTTAATAAGCGCATCATTTGCGGTTTTAATGATCTCTTCTCTTGTCATTATTTGTATCTCCTTATGATCAAAGAACAGTTCGTTCCGCCAAGAGCAAAACTGTTCTTCATAAAAGTATTAACATTTAAAATTTCATCTTTCTTTAAATGTCTTATATCTGAACATTCCTGATCGATATTCTCAAGATTTAATGTAGGTGCAAACTTATTTTTTTCCATCATATCAAGCATTGCTATGAGTTCAAGACTTCCGCTTGCAGCCATGGTATGTCCTATATGCCCTTTTAAACTGTTAACGGGAATATTGCTCCCAAAAACTGCATTTATAGCTTTACTTTCTTCAATATCGCCGGCTGTTGTGCTTGTTGCATGTGCATTTATAAAATCTATATCGGAAGGCTTTAGATCTGCACTTTTTAATGCCGAGCTCATGCAGGCTTCTATACTTTCGCGTGATGGATGTGAGATACTTTTTGTTTCAGTATTTGTACCGAAACCTATTATTTCGCCGTATATTTTTGCATTTCTTGCAACAGCACTTTCAAGCGTTTCTAAAAATACCATTCCGCACCCTTCAGAGCAAACAATGCCGTCTCTTGCACTCTCAAAAGGTCTTGATGCTTTTTGCGGATCATCATTAAAATTACTGCTTGCAGCATTCATTATGGAAAAACATGCAGTCATTATAGGATGATTTTCATCTGTTCCGCCGCAAAGAGCCGTATCTATAAATCCGCCAGATATTGCAAGATAGCCCAAACCTATATTTATAAGACCTGTAGCACATGCCGTACATGTTCCAAAACCGGCACCTTTTAAATCAAAAGCTTGTGCAATATTTGCAAGCGGAGAATGATTCATAACCTGAAAAACTACTGTTGTTTTTACTGTATCGAGCTCTTTCTTTTTATATTTATCCGCAAAATTTACCCATGTTTCCATACTGCTTATTGTCGACCCTAAAAACAAAGATGTTTTTTCGGGAGCATTTTCATAGCCGGCAGTATTTAAAGCTTCTTTTACGGCAGCTGCCGCATATAAAGACATTTTCGACATAGATCTTCTAAAATTGCGCGGAATATAAGAAAAATCCGTTTCAGGCACTTCGGAAGAAACATGGCTTTTTATATCGGGATTATCGGCAAGTTCACTATTGAATTTTATACTGCTTTTTCCGGCAAGCATATTTTCAGCTAAAAGAGAGCTCCCTGTCCCATAAGGCGATACAGCGCCAACTCCTGTGATAACAACTCTTTTTCTTCCGTTCTTTGCATTTATCATGATTGATTTCCCTTTTCCATTAATTTATCAAGCAGGAATGATGATATCATTGCACCCAATAAGCCCGGCGTTACAACTCCTTGTCCTGTAAGGAACAATCCCGGAATTTTTGTAATAGGCAAAACAGGAACAGCATTTATACTATGCATTATACCGTATCCGCTGTAATAATTAATATACTTTTTAAAAGTTGCCGGAACAGCACTTTCATAAAACATAATTTTACCTAATATTTCAGGATAATAAAACTGTATTTTTGCTTTTATCTCTTTTTCAACTTCTTTTTTCTTTTCTTTATACTCTTTTTGAGGCAAATCCCAAAGCTTTTCAGAAGGATCTGAAAATAAAACTGCACACACTGCCTGAGGGTCCGTATTTGAGAAATTCAAATAAAATATCTGCTCTTTACCCATAGGGAAAACTTCATCAAAATTATTTTTACTTAAAAAAGCTTTATTTATGGTTTTATATCTTATACCCTTTTCCAATGCACCGTACAGGACGGAAAAAGCCGGCGTTTCTTCCAATTTATCTATTCTTTCAATATGATTCTTGCGGTATGTCCCTTCAGGAGCTATTTTTGCAAATTCTTTAGGATGAACGGCTGATATACATATATCACATTCTATAACTGAACTGTCTGAGAATTTTACGGTTTTTTTATCATTTTCATATTTTATCTTTACCGCTTTTTTATTTGTAAATATTTTTACATTATATTTATTCAAAGCTTCTTCAAAAGCTTTTATCAGCGTTTTTGCTCCGCCTTTAATAGTCCAAACCGAATCAAACATAAGCCCTACACAACAGCAATGCACCGTAAAAGAGACTTTTGCAGGCGGCGTGCCGTACAAAATAAAAGGGAAAGACAAAATAGCTTTTATTTCTTCACTTTTAAAATTCTCATCTAATATCTGCTTTAATGTTTTTTCGCTTTTAGGTAAATTTAAAAGCTCATCATGACTGAAATCTTTTTTATGGAAATTTAAAAAAGGTACTTCGGCAAGAGTCTCTTTTACAAGAGACATATATTTTTTTACCGCTTCTTTTTCTTTTGGAAATTCGGATATTAATCTTTCTTCAAGTTTTTTTGCTCCTATAGGCACCTGAAAAACTCTGTTCGTTTCAAGTAAATGCACTTCATCATAATTATCTTCATCACATAATTCTATCGGAATATCAAGACCCAATTCTTTAAAAAGGAAACCGCCTATTTCATCTTCATCTAAAGCGGCTGAATAATGAAAACCCGTCTCAAAATGAACACCGTTTCTTTCAAAACCCGCTAAAAGCGGAGCTATATGTGAATACTGTTCGGCAATTGCTACGCTTTTACCTTTTTTAGCCATAAGCAAAGCTGAAGTAAGTCCGGATATACCGCTTCCTATTATCAAAACATCATATTTTTCTGTCATAAATATTATGCCCCGATACCGCCATTCACTTGAAATACTTGTCCCGTAATATATCCGGCTTTATCTGAAACCAAATATGCAACAAGTTCAGCAACATCTTCAGGTTTACCAACTTTCCCAAGCGGAATTGTTTTTATTATCTCTTCCATAGGAAGCCCCTCAAGCATTTCCGTTCCTATAAAGCCCGGAGAAACGGCATTAACAAGCACATTTCTTTTTGCAACTTCAACAGCAAGAGATTTTGTTGCACCTACAAGACCGGCTTTAGCAGCTGAATAATTGCTTTGTCCCGGTACTCCGAAATGTGCCGCCGCCGATGTTATATTAACAATTCTGCCTTCTCTGTTCCTAAGCATAAAAGGAAGCACTGTTTTTGTTATATTAAAAAAACCGTCAAGAGTAACGGAAATAACATCTTTCCACTCTTCTTCTTTCATCCATATTAAAAGAGTATCTCTGCGGAAACCGGCATTATTGATCACGGCAAAAGGTATTTCTTCTTCCAAAAGAGGAGATAAAGCTTTATCTGTTTCTTTAAAATCCGCAACGTTGAACTTTAAAAGCCTGCATTTTCTTGAATATTTTTCTATTTCTTTTTTTACTTTTTCAGCTTCTTCATCATTTGAGCGGTAATTAAGCCAAATATCAAATCCGTCCCTTGCAAGAGTTTTTGCAATTTCAGCTCCTATACCTCTGCTGGCACCTGTTACCAATGCTATCGGCGGTTTTTTTTCAGTTCCTGACACTATGTTCTCCTTTTATACCTTAAATTTAGATATTAATATATTAAGCATTATAAGATTTTAGCAAATTATTGTAATAATTTTTAGTTTGGTTATATCGCAACATTATTTTTATATAATACTATTATAAAAGTTTAAAGGCGGTGGAAAATGGAAGATAAAAATGAAGAACTTTATAATTATGCCAAAGAAGGTCATGAATATTATTTGAAGGCAGAGAGCTTTGAGCTTAAAAGAAATTACCAAGATGCTAAAGTGAATTATATTAAATCTATTGAAATTTATGAAAATATCATCAAGATTGATCCAAAAAATGAAGATGCCTTCTCTAGTTTAGTATTTCATTATTTTCACTTGGGAACCATTCTTTCCCATTTAAAAGAATACAAAGAAGCTATAGAAAGCTTTAAGAAATCTATTGAAAACTCAAAAAAACTTCTGGAAGTTAATTTTGACTATTGGAGTACATTAGGCTTTCGTTACCTGGGAAATGCTTTTTGGGGATTAGGAAAAATTTATTTTGTTTTTAATGAATATGAAAGTGCTAAAAATATCTTCAAGGAAGCTCTTGAATACTTTAAAAAAATCAATGATGAGATTCAAGTGCCATTATCTTTTTTGATGCTGGGATATGTTTATTTTAATTTAAAAGAATTTAAAAATGCTAAAGATAGTTTCAAAGAAGCTCTTGAACGCTATAAGATATTTATTGAAAATATGAAGACAAATATTGACAAAAAAAACATTGAAAACGTATGGGAGTATTGGGGTTTTGATCCAAGTTATTGTCGTAATAATAATGTTGATTCAAAAGAACTTGATGAATATAAAAAAAGGTTCTATTTTTCTTTTCAAAAATTTAATTCTTTGAATTTTGGAGATATTTATTTTGATTTGGCATGCACACATTTTAATTTAAAAGAATATGAGGAAGCTGAAGAAATTTTCAAGAAAGTTATTGAAAAATACAATGATGCAATTAAAAGCAATCCAAAAAACAAAGAAGCTCTTGTAAATTTGGGAATTGCTTATTTAAATTTAGGGAAAACATATTCTAATTTAAATAAACACAAAGATGCCGGCGAGAATTACAATAATGCCATTGAAAAACTCTGCAAAGCTTATTCTTTTAAAAGTAAAGAGCTTAATCCTTTTATTATAAATTCTCTTTTAATTTTTATTAATAAAGATGATAAAGATTATTTATTATTTAATTTTACGGACAAATTAAAAGATATAGACAGTTTTTTTATTGAATTGATTTGCAGATATCAAGAGATTATAAAAAACAAAAATGAAGAAGAACAAAAAAACTATAAAGAGCTTTTATACAGTATTTACGATCTTTTTGAAAGTTTAAGATTAAATGAAAAAAACGATGATAAATATATTTATCATTATACGCATAAAAGCATAGTAAACAATCAAAAGCTTTGCCTTTATTCCAAAGAATCAAAAGAAAATAAGACTTTTTTTGATTTTTTAAAGAAAAAAGCAGAAGAAAAAACTGAATTAAAAGATTTTATTGAAAAAATATCCCAATACAAAGATACAAATATTTTTACAAACTCTTTAACACAATCAAAAGATAATATTACTCTTGAAAATGATAATGAAATTGCAATAAAAGCAAAAAAGTTTAATAAAACTATAAGCGGCGGATTAAAAATTGCTCATGGCAAAAAACTGATCTTTTATTTTCTTTATATTCTGCTGCAACATATTCCATAAACAGTCTTACTGAAAGTTTTTCTATCGGAAAAGAAAGAACTAATGATGATATTCCAATAGAAAATCTTGGTTTATACAAGGTTTTATATTTATCAAAAGATGATAATTTAGAAAAATTAAATAAAATTTATGATTGCTTAAATAATATCAGTAAAGAAGATTTAAAAAACAAAGAAATCATAAATTTAATAGCTTCTTCTTTAATGCCTTTAAAGTATTTAATAAAAGATGAAAGTTATAGCCATGAAAAAGAAGTAATACTTATATATTTGCCCGGCAAAAACTTTATTCCGTTAATAGACGAAAAAGGCGATTTTTATATAGAAGCCTAATTTATTCTTTTAACAGAGAAAGAATTTATATCAAAACAAAACTAAAATTTACTTTTATCCTATAATTTCCAATAGCTTTTCAATATCTTCTTTTTGATGTGTGGCTATTAGTGATATTCTTATTCTTGCAGAGTTTTTAGCAACTGTAGGAAAGCGTATCGCCGGTGCATAAATACCGTTTTCTAACAGTTTTTGTGATATTTTAGCGGTATTTTCTATATCGCCTATGATGACAGGTATAATTTGCGACTTTGAATTTGAAGTATATCCTTTTTCTGCAAGTTTTGTGCGTAAAGTATTTGAAATATTATGCAAATGCTCTCTTTTATCATCACTTCTTTTAATTATTTCAAGTGATTTTAAAGCTGCCGCACAAATTGCCGGAGAAACAGCGGTAGTATAAATAAATGCTCTGCTTTTATTTATTAAATAATCAATAAATTTTCGGCTTGAACATACAAAACCGCCTTGAACACCAAAAGCTTTTGACAATGTGCCTATGATAATATCGGCTTTTTCCGATATGTCAAGTTCATCTGTAAGACCTCTGCCTTCTTTGCCGAAAAGTCCGGTAGAATGAGCTTCATCTATAATACTTGCCGCCCCATATTTGATACATAAATCAATGAATTCTTTTAAAGGGGCAATATCTCCGTCCATTGAAAAAACAGATTCTGTAACAGCAATTTTAAGTTTATAATCTCTTGTTCTTTTAAGCACTTTTTCTAAAGAGTTCATATCGCAGTGATCATAAACAAAAATGCGGGCTCCTGAAAGTTTTGCACCGTCCCATAAAGAAGCATGATTGAGTTTATCCATTATTATGCAGGTATTTTCAATATTTCCCAAAGCACTTAAAACGCCGAGATTTGTTTGATAACCGCTTGGAAAAACTAAAGCCGCTTCTTTATTTTTAAATTCCGCTAAAGCTGTTTCCAGATCTTTATGAGGTTTTAGATAACCGCCTACCAAACGGGAAGAAGTTCCGCCAAAACCGTATTTTTCAATTGCTTCCGCGGCAGCTTTATTTATTTCACTATCGCCGGCAAGCCCTAAATAATTATTTGATGAAAAATTAATATACTCTTTCCCATTATGCATAACTTTTGCTGACGGGGCAGAGTCAATAAGCCTAAGTTCTCTAAAAAGTCCGGCTTTTTGAATTTCAGATAATTTATTGTCTAAAATTTCTTCTAACATTTTTACTCCTGTTTTAAATGGATTCTGCGAGGGGCTTCGTCCCCGCAGAAAGACAACCACGGCTATTAACTGCTTTAACATGGATTCCCGATTACGAATTTCGGGGATGACACAACAAAAGACAATTACAAATTACGAATTAACTGCCTTATAGTGTTCTTGAATCGATATTAAAAACTTGTCCGGAAACGGTTTTTAAAGATGAAAGCATATAAACAAATTCCGCAAGTTCATTCATATCCGTAGTTGTACCTAAAACGCTTTGCTCTTTTACTTTATCGGCATAATCGCTGCCTGTTGTTTTTCCCATAGATGTAAGATGAAAGCCCGGTAAAACGGCATTTACGGTTATGCCGAAACGCCCGGCTTCTTTTGCAATTGTTTTTGTTAAAGCTATAACTCCGGCTTTTGATGCATTATAATTTGCCGCACCGAAATTTCCTGTTAAAGCCGCTCTTGAAGATATATTTATAATAGAGCCCGAACGCTTTTTTATCATAAAAGATAAAACTTCTTTTGTCATATAAAAAGTTCCGTTCAAATTTGTTGAAATGACAGAATCCCACATTTCAGGTGTCATTTTAAATATGGTTTTGTCGGCATTTATAGCGGCATTGTTTATAAGACAATCTATACTGCCAAATGCCTCTATGGAAATTTTTACAAATGTTTTTACTTCTTCATATTTAGAGATATCACATTGAAAGAATTTAGCATTTTGTATTGAAAGATCAGGCTTATTTGTTTTATAACAGCCGCAGACATTCCAGCCTTTTTGCGAAAAATGTAAAGCGAGTGCTTTACCTATTCCGCGTGATATACCTGTAATTAAAACTGTTTTTTTATTCATTTTTTATTCCTGTATTTTTTTAAAGGCAGATGTTTCAGTTCGGCACTTTTAGTGCCTCTCTCAACATGACAACAAACACTTTCGTTTTCTCATTGTCTTTATTTGTATTTTGCTAAAACATCATATTTTTTACGTATCTTTTTAACTATCGGCTTTAAAAAAGTGCCGTTAAGATATGTAAAAGGTTTATTTAAAAACAAATATTTTAACCACACCCTGCCGAAACGCTTATTTTTAAAGTTTTCACCGAAATAATCGTGGAACATAAAAGTTTTAAGCCCTTCATTTTCCGGTATAGGTGCTTCCCTGCTGAAATGTTTTGCTATAGCCAAAGGAGCAAATTGCATACCTGCCGCTTCAAAAAGATGTCTGTATTTTATGCATATAAGCAGATCTTCATTATATAAGCCATTTATGCCGGATTCAAAAGGGATATTATCTTTTGACGGAAATTCCATAAGTTTTTTTGACCGAAGTGAAGCGCCATTACCTACTCTGCATATTTTGCCGTGAATATCTTTAAAAGATTTCAGTTCCGGCCAGGACGCACCGACATAATCATATCTTAAAAATTCATCTTTCCACAATTGTGGGTTTATTACAAAACCGTCATAGTGGATTATCAGCGCAAATTCAGTTTTTATATATTTATGGACATCATACATTAATTTATAGCTGAATTCGTCCATACTCTTATTGCGTGAAGTGTGTTCATAACGGATATTTGACGGCAGATAAAAAGGTTTTTTATGGCTGATAAAAACAGCATCGCCAAATTCTATATCTTTCATGCTGTATTTCATCGCTTGGACGGTTTCATATAAATTTGTGCAAGCCAAAGCCGTTAAAGTTACATTTTTAAGTTTTAACATTTTTATCAGTAAATGCCTTCCGTCCACGGTTTTTTAAAATACAAAGCCGCACCTTGACCGCCAAAGCCGAAAGAAAGAGATAATGCCGACATTATTGTTTTATTTTTGATAGCGGCAGGCGTATAATTCAAACCGAAAGGAATATCGGTTTCGTGAAAGTTTGCTGTAGGCGGAATAGTATTGTTTTTTAATGCAAGTATAGAAAAAATTGCGCCTGCCATTGCCGAAACACCCAAAAGATGGCCTGTAGCACCCTTTGTGGATGACAGCGGAATTTTTGAAGCATTTTCAAAACTTTTACTTATTGCCATACTTTCATAATGATCATTAAGTTTTGTGCCTGTACCGTGCATATGTACAAATTCCGGTATTTCGCCGTTTACTGCTTTTTTTATTATCTTTTCCATACCGGATGACGAACTTATTGAAAGAAGATTGTCGGAAAACATTCCGCAAGATCTGCCTGCTATTTCACAGTAAATATTTGCTCCGCGGAAAACTGCCTTTTTCATATCTTCTATAATTATAAAACCGGCACCTTCGCCTATACCAAAACCGTCTCTGTCTTTATCAAAAGGTTTTACGCCGTTTTTAGACAAAACGCCCATGTTTTTAAATGAATTTATATAAAGCGGATGTATGGATGTTTCAGCTGTGCCGCATATAACGGCATCACATTCTCCCTCTTCTATCATACGGCAGCCTTGAATGATATTGAGAGCACCCGTAGCACATGCCGCAGAAGAGCAAGAGGCCGGTCCACATATACCCATTAACTTCCTTAAAGAGCCATAAAGAGAGCTTTCTGCATTAAAACTGCGGCTGAAAAGATTAAATTTGCTTTCGCCTACAGAAATGCCGATGCGTTCAGGCTCATATCCGGCATTATCAAGCCCTGCTTCAGATGCCGCTCCGTTTACCGCAAGAAAAGCCATAGCAAGCTGACGCATAGGTTCTTCTAAAGAGATCTCTTCCACGCGTGCAAGAAAAGCACCATCGGATATTTCATAGCGTACTTGAGATTCGCCCTGAATAAGCCGCTGCCAATTTAAATCTTTTCCTATGCCCAAAGGCGTTATTATACCCATGCCCGTTACGGCAATTTTTGTCATTTTTTTCATTTTTTGTTTTAAATACTTACTATTATATTAGAGTTCAATATTTTCGTTCTTTGTCACCCTGCACAAGGAATTTTTCCGCAGTTGCAGGGTCTATAAAATAAAGCTATGGATTCTGCGAGGGACTTTGTCCCCGCAGAATGACAACCACGGCTATTAAGATTCCCGACTAAGACAATCGGGAAAGACAAAAGAAAAAGTTTTTTTGTCTTTGCCTTTCTGCCGCCCTTTTTGCGAGCCTATGAGTGCAGAAAATATTTGTGTTTGCTTAGCACGGTTTGCGTTGTTTGAAGTAAAACACCTTTAAAGTCTTTATATGCGTTTTACAAGTTCGCAAACCGACAAATATTTTCAAACGAATGCAAACGAGGCGGCGATTTGCTCACTTTTTAAAAGTGAGGCGGGTCTAAGGGTATGGTTACCCTTGAAAGAACCGCTCTTCAGCGGCAGAGTTTTGCACACTTTTGATCGCTTGCAAAAGTGTGAAAGGGCTACCCCCTCACCTGCATTTTTCGACTGTCCCTCTCCCGCAAGGGGCGAGGGAAAAACAACGGCAAACGACAAAGACAAAAGATATTTCCTATTAATTATTGACTGTTTTATTCGACTTCAAGACCCAGATCTTCTATCATTTTAATATCTGTAATCTGATCATTTCCGCTTGTTGTCAGATAGCCGCCGCTCATGATGCCGTTAGCACCTGCCTGAAAAACCATATATTGTAAACCTTTGAGATTTACTTCTCTGCCGCCGCAAATAATTATATCTTGCTTTTGCAAGATCAGCCTGAAAATTGAGATAGTTTTTAATATCTCTTCCGGCGGGAGAGGTTCCATGTTTTCAAGAGGTGTGCCCTTTATCGGAATAAAAAAGTTCATCGGGACACTTTCCGGCTCCAATTCTTTTAAAGTAAAAGCGAGGTCTATTCTGTCTTGACGGCTTTCCCCTATTCCGAAAAGTCCGCCGCTGCATATTTTAAAACCGAGAGCTTTTGCTTTTTTTATAGTTCCAACTCTTTCGGCAAAAGTGTGCGTTGTGCAGATATTTGAAAAAAAACTTTCGGAAGTTTCAAGATTATGATGAATTTTGTTTATGCCTGCCCTTCTTAATTTAATAAGGATATTCTCTGAAAGTCTGCCTATTGAAAGGCTGATCTTTGATACATTTGGATTTTGCCTGAAAGCATCACAAAGTGAATCAATCTCTTTTTCATTTAAATAATTTCCGCTTGAAACTATACCAAAACAGCCGGCTTTTTTACCGATAGCACTTCTTGCACTATCAACTATGACTTTCGGCTCTTTTAATGGATAGTTTTCCACATTTGAATTATTGAAAACAGATTGTGCGCAGTATTTGCAGTTTTCACTGCACTTACCTGATTTTGCATTGATAATTGAACATATTTTTACTTTTTTACCTTTACTTGCTTCTTTTGTTTTTGAAGCGGCGGCAAAAAGTTCTTCAAGTTCAAGTTCATATAAGCTTAATGCTTCTTTTTTTGTTATTTGTTCTTTTTCCAATATTTTCTTCATAAATTTTATTTTCCGTATTTTGAAAACCTGTCAACCTTAAGCTTAACCTAAGGTTGACAGAGATATTATACTATAATTTTAACCTATTAATTTATATTTTACACCGCTTTTAAAAATTTGTATACTCTTTCCATGGCCAGCACAATAGTAGCTCCAATATTTTTTATAGCTTTAATATTAATACTCGGGCAGGTTTTTTCGGCAACTTTTGAAAAAACCAGAGTGCCGGATGCTCTTCCTCTTATGCTTATAGGAATTCTGGTCGGACCTATATTACATTTTGTAGAGCCGGCATCTTTTGGAAAAGTAGACAAGATATTTACGGAGATCGTCCTTATAATAGTAATGTTCCACTCCGGTGCAGGTTTAAGACTTTCCTCTTTAAGAGAATCTCTTGCACAAGGTGCAAATTTTACGGTTATAGCTATATTAGGCGTTATTTTCTCAACATATATTATCTCTCATTTTGTTCTTGGTTTCCCTCCGCTTTATGCAATAATTCTCGGCAGTATAATTGCCGACAACTCTCTTATAGTCGTCGCTCCTTTGCTTAAAAAACTTAGCATATCTTCAAATATGAAAACTATACTTATCATTGAAGGCAGCGTCAATAAAATAATCAATGTTATACTTGTTCTTGCTTTACTTAGTATGTCTTTACAAGCGAATTTCAGTGCGGGTGTAATTTTTAAAAGAATATTTTATTCATTTTCTGTCGCTTTTATAATTGGTGTAGTTGCAGGAATTTTTTGGGCAATAATATTAAAAAAAATAAGAGAACTTGAAAATGCCAACTCTTTATCTTTTGCCTTCATTCTTCTTGTTTACAGTTTATGTGCAATATTGAAATCCGAAGGAGCGATAGGTGTTTTAATTTTCGGTTTTACTATAGGCAATATCCGTGTTTTCAGCAAATTATGGGAAGAACGAATAGTTTTTGAAGCTCAGCCTTTTAAATTAGAAGAGAAAAGTTTTTTCTTGGAAGTAGAATATATCCTTAAAACATTATTTTTTGTTTATATCGGTATCTCTATGACTTTTACAAGCTGGAAGTGGATAGTTTTAGCATTTATTTTCATGCTTGCTAAAGTATTGTCCAGAATACCTATAGTGAATTATACTCTCAGCAAAGATCTGGACAGACAAGATATCTCCGTTGCTCTTGCGATGTGTCCTTGCGGCTTATTAAGTGCAGTACTTGCCACAAGTGCGGCACAAACCTTACCTGATGGAGCGGTTATAAAAGATATTGTATATTCAGTAATATTCTTTTCATTTATTTTTTGTGCTTTAATGGCATTTTTAATAGAGAAAGGATATTTTAAAAGTACTGCAGCTATACTTTTTGCAAGACATAAGGAAAGGATAAACGCTGAAGCCCAACCCCCTGCTGAAAAAGAAAATCCTGTTTAAAAAGTTTATATCAGATCATCAAGATCAAAAATCTCTATGTGGTCCAATATCAAATCTAAAAGTGCTATGGTTTTTCTGCCATAACGCCAGCCGCAAGCTTCACCCGGATTTAAAATTGTAGTTTGCCCTATTTTTTCTATTTTTACTTTGTGCAGATGCCCAAAAAGCATATAATCATAATTGTCTGCTTTTGCAAGAATGTCAGGATTGAAAGATCTATGCTGCATTATAAATCTTTTTCCTGAAACTTTAAATTCAAAAGGTGCATGGCTTATCATACCGAAATCCGATATAATATTTTCAAGAGCTGCTTCTTCAATATCATTATTTCCGAAAACCGCTTTAAAACCGCAATTCAATTTAGAAAATTCTTTAGCTACTGAAGGAGAAAAAATATCTCCGCAATGCAGAACCAAATCTGTATTGCGGAGATTAAAGAAATTTATAGCTTTATTAACGCTGCCGACATCATTATGTGTATCAGATATGACGCCTATCAGCATATTTATACCGATTCAACTTCTTTTACTTCCGGTACTGCATCTTTTATAGCTTTAGTTACGCCATACTGCAATGTCATCGCAGCCATAGGGCAGCTGCCGCATGCGCCGGTAAGTTTAACTTTTACTGTTCCGTTTTCATTTACATCAACAAGCTCGACATTTCCGCCGTCTGCCTGCAAATGCGGTCTTACTGTTTCTAATGCTTTTTCTACTTTTTCTTTTAAACTCATAGTCTCCACCTCTCTTTTTATATTTATTTATTTTAGATATTAAACTACATTTCATAAATAAGGTCAAGAAAATTACATTGATAAAGAACCTTTTTCTTACTTGAGAGATTAGCAATATTTTGGTAAATTATAAAAATATCTTTAAGATAAAACAAAACATAATATAAGCAATCAAAAAAAGGAATTTCATTATGAAAAAGAAGAATAAATTTATTACAGTTTTATTATTGGCTATAATGGTAAATACATTAGCAACCATAACCCTTCCCATAAACAACAATTTTTTGTGGGCAGAAGAGCAAACTGATATAGAATCCAAAAATATATTGGAAGCTGCCCAACAAGGAAACGCAGATGCTCAACTTAATTTAGCTGCTATGTATTACAATGGTGAAGACATTGAACAAGATTTTCAAAAAGCCTTCTTTTGGTTTGAAAAAGCCGCTAAACAAGGAAATGCAGATGCTCAGGCTGCTTTAGCTCATATCTATTTACATGGCAACAATATAAAACAAGATTATAAAAAAGCAAAGATTTGGTTTGAAAAAGCGGCTAAACAAGAACATGGGGGTGCTCAACACAATTTAGCTCTTATGTATTATAAAGGTGACGGCATTAAACAAAATTATAAAAAAGCATTTTATTGGTTTGAAAAATCAGCTCAACAAGATATTGAATTTGCCCAACACAATTTAGCTGTTATGTATTTATATGGTGAAGGCATCGAAGAAGATCAGCAAAAAGCCTTCTTTTGGCTTGAAAAAGCCGCTCAAAAAGGACATGCGCCGGCTCAGTATAATTTGGCCCGCATGTATGACAAAGGTGAAGGCATTGAACAAGATTTTGAGAAAGCTTTTGGTTGGTATGAAAAGGCTGCTCAACAAGAATTTCCTGATGCTCAATATAACTTAGCTGCTATGTATGAAAGAGGTGACGGCATAAAGCAAGATTTTGAGAAAGCTTTTGATTTGTATGAAAAAGCCGCTAAACAAGGATATGCACCGGCTCAACACAATTTAGCCCTTATGTATTATAAAGGTGACGGCATAAAAAAAGATAATCAAAAAGCTTTTTATTGGTTTGAAAAAGCCGCTCAGCAAGGAAACGGAAATGCTCAAATTTATTTAGCCGCTATGTATGTAGACGGCAAAGGTACAAATAAAGATGAGCAAAAGGAAATTTATTGGCTTGAAAAAGCGACGGATCAAGGACATGAACTTGCCCAAAGTTTATTAGATAAATTAAGAGATAAAAAGTAAATTTTCAAATTCAGATAAGATCCATCAAAATAAAACTAAAAGAATCTTTTATAATTATTTAGATGAAAATTATATTTTCCAGATAAGATGATGACAGCTATAATAATAATTGTTATAATATCAACAAATATAAGACTTTTTCTCCGTATTAACCAATAAATTTAGTATTTAAACAGAGCCCTGTGAAATATTTCACAGGGCTCTGTTTATATTTTATTATTGATTTACTGTATAGTATACGGTAGTTTCACGTCTAATTTTTTGAGTTTGAAGCAACTTTCTTCTCTTTTGATATTCTTTTCTTACATTTTTTAACTGTTTAACTTCTTTTTCCAATAATCTTTTTTGTTGTTTCAAGTCAGCTTTTTGCTCAATATAAATATCTTTGCTATCTTTTAAAAGTTTAACCTCTTTATTAAAAGATAACAGTTCTTTTTTCTTTGAATCTATTTTTTGTTGCATTGACAAACTTTTTGAAGGTTCAGATGCAATCCCTACAATATGAAAAGAGTGATTGCCGGGTGTATTAAGTGTTAACGGCACACCGAAAAGACCATCACTTGCTTGGCCGTCACCATGTTTTCCATCGTCATAAAGATTGACTTTAGTAATTTTAGTTTCTCCGGAAGATACCGGGGAAGTCCATTCTGCTGTAATCGTAGCATTGGTAAGAGCTTGATTCTCTTGAAGCATGCGACAAAGCAGCGTTATCTCTTTTTCTCCTGCTTTAACTGCTACAGCTTCAGCTTTTATAGTCGTTGGAGCTTTTGCTAAAACCATAACATATATCTTGCCTGAATACTGCTCGGACACTTCTTCTTGAAGTCTTAACTCTATTTCAGGGAAGTATTTTTTAATCTTCCTTTTATCTTGCTTGAATTGAACCACTTGATAACTCTTACCTTTGGCTGATTTTTCTTTTTTTATCAATCGTACGCTCTTCTTTGCCGCAACAGGTTCAACTAAATTTGCAGCTGAAATTGAACTGTCTGCCTCATCAAGCTGAATCACCTGAAAAGAATCCAAAACTTCTGGAATTTCAATTTTGACTACCGGCGAATTTTTTGTTAGTTCATATGGCGGATCTAAAATTACAGATGCGTCCATAATATCCCCTGCAATTTCCGCAAATCGCTTTTTTAAATTTATCGGATCTTCATCAATTTGTGCAAAAGACCCTGCACTAGCATACGCCATATCTGCTAAAACCGCTGTAGGTCCTTCTGAACTAAACGGGCTAAAAGCACCGAAAGCAATTGAGTGGATTTCAACGTTCGCTGCAACTAATTTCGGATAAACTGTTTCTGCATAAGGCTCCCTGTTTTCTTGTCCATCTGTAAAAAAGACTACAATTCGTCTTTTATGGCCGGATACATTATTAAAGCGATTTAAAGCGGCTTCCAAAGCTAAGCCATAGCAAGTCCAAGAACTTATCTGATCGTGGGCTGTAATTGAATCGATCTCATCATTTAATATTTGGATATGCTGTGGAGTAAGCTTCTCCAGTCTGCCGGCTGATTCATTTTTATTATTTTCTACAGCTTTACCAAAACGTACTATACTGATGCGGTGTTTGCCGTCTTTACTGAGAAGCTCCAAAAATAATTTAGCTGCACTTTTCATTGCATCCAACTTAGTACTTGTACCGCCAATGACTTTTGAATTCATAGAGCCACTGCGATCCAAAACCAAAATAATATCTGAGTCAGATGCAGGCATCATATTCTCACTAGACAAAGCTGCCATAGCTCTCTGCAAATACTGATTTGCTAATGCAGGATCTTTAACGATTATAGTCTGTTCATCATTGCTATGCATTCCGCTCTGTGACCAATTCATAGATCCGAAAAGCAAGGAACCTCTTTTTGCATAGCGTGTATCCCTATATGCATCTGCTAATGCGATCTTATTGTGAATCTTGTCAGCTTTTTTAATATAAGCATTTTCACGTCCTTTAAAATAGCTAAAAATAGGGTCGGGATTTTCATTTCCAAACAGTCCATAAAAAGGCTTACCGCTGTTTATATAACTACCTAAATCTTTTTCCATTAAATATGTAGATCCGCATAATGTATCATTAAGATTAGTACTTGGTGTCCATTGTTCTAACAACATAATCAAATTATGTTGAGCTGAATTGATAAACAGAGATAAATCTTTATATAAATTTATTTCCGGCAACTTAGAGGGTGAAAAATGCACAGTCCATAAAAACTTCCCCTGAGGATAAAAATAAGGATTTTCAATATTAAAAGTTGTTGTACTTATTGCCGCCTTAAACTTCCCAAATGATGCATTTTCTTTATCAGGCTCAATTTGTGTTCCTCCCCACATATGGTTAAATTCCTTATAAAAAGCACTGCATATTTCCTTCTCATCCGTTAAAATTGCGTCTTCACTCAAAGATAACATTGCGGCAGTTAGATTTCCGGAGCCTGTCCACAACTTAGGACTTTCAGTTCCACCATCAATCAATACATATTTACTATGCTGTAATTGACGTTCCTGCACATACTTTTTATTAGTATTTTTGTCTCCATATGGATGTGTCGGAGAAGCACGATATATTTCTACAAAGTCAAAAGCAGTATATGAATCATAACTGTTATTTCCTCCAACTGTAATAGTCAATTTGCCGTTTTTTACTTCTACTCGTCGAGAATTAGCCACAACTTCTCCACTTACAAGTTTTTCACTTCCACCTTCTACTTTTGAACATGTAAATTCACCTCTCTCCTTTTTTTCATATTCATAAAACTTGCCTGGGCGAGTAAAGACAGTTTGATCTTGTACTTTGATATAGTTAAAGGTTTTTCGATCCGGTGAGCCCACATTGACCAACACATAATAAAACCCATTATCTAGTTTTATTGACCATTTAGCACTTTGTTTATTGTTTTGTATAACAAATACATCGCTTAATAATGATGATGAATATTCCGTTGAATTTGTCTTTTCAATATTACCGGTACTTTTAACTTCCCAACCATAGGTGTGTCCATTCTTGCGATCTCCGTAAGCATTACCATAATCCGGCAGAAAACCTTTAGGCACAAAACTGCCATCTATTTGAAAATTAATACGGCATACTAAGGCAGGAAGATTATTGTCTGCTATTTGAACAGGTCCTCGTAAAGCACGCTGATAGCCGTCTCCAAAACGATGTCCGGCATTTCCAATTATGCGAACTTGTTTGCCTTCTGCTGCCGCCGCCGCTAAGGCATCTCCAATTTCTTCTACTCCACCAAAAGACATTGTACAAACATCAATAGATTGTTTTGCTGAATTAATAAGTTCTATTATCTTAGCTTTAAAATCCACATCTCCGTGAGCATCATTGTTTAACCAGGCAAACCTTTTATCAACTGTTTTATTGAAGTATGCCTCTGTTTTACTCCAAGCTGTTGACTCAAAGAAGCAGCATAAAAACAACCACAACATTCCATAGACGAAAAACTTTTTGACGCTTTTCTTTTTCATAATACCTCCTTAACAAAATAAACTTCTATATGCAGAAAAATCGCATATCCATAAGAAAGTGATTCTTTTTCAAAAAAACTTTTGATTTTAATTATTTACAATTAATTATACCTTTTATTAATAAGAAAATGTACATAAAAGCAGTTAAGATTATAAGCTTTTAATTTACAGTCAGACACTATATTCGGAAAAACAATAGGCAAGCTCAATTTAATTGAGCTTGCCTATAAAATCAAAAAATTTTAATTTCTGTTTCCTATATCTGTTCTGCGTTTGATTTCAGAACAAATTTGAATTCTTTAGTTAATCCTTTCCAAGTAATGTTTACAGTAATATTTGCATCTTCATTGGAATAGAAAGTATCTTTTGCAGTGAACCCTGTCTTGACATATTGTACTACATTCGTATTGTCCGAATGAAAAGTCCAGGTGTCGGCTGCAGAACTAATAGGCACATATAAAACTTTCCCTGTATCTGTGTTTTTTAATTCAAAAAAGAATATATAGTTTTTATCGTTTTGTATTGTAAAACTTTCATTAATGGTAATAATTTTATCGCTGAAAAGAAGTGCGGTGATTGCATATATTGAACTATCTAATGCAGCATTAGCATTTATTGCTTCTATTTCATCTTGCTGCATTGTGTTTGGAGGAGGAGTTGTTCCAACTATATTTAATTCTTCTCCAACGGCTTTAACAATTCTTTCTACATCTTCTTTATCGCAAGACACAAAAAAACCAAATGCTACAAACATACTTAAAGCCAGCATTAAACCTTTTTTCATTTCAACCCCTCTCTTTTTATATTTTTGCTGCAACATCATATCTCTCTTTTTTGAGATTTTCAAAGCACCATAATTATAGCAAATTGTCTTTCTGTATAAAAACTTTAAATTATGTTTTTATAAACAATTAAAAATAATTTACAAAAATTTTTGAAATGCGGCCAAGCGCCGGATTATGTTTACTTGTAAAAGTCCTTGTAATCAACAGACATTTCCCGGGTGCTTTGCCGTAAACATTTGCAACATCGTATACATAATAGACAACCGGAAAATTTTCAGGACATATAACTGAACGCCTTTCTTCATAAACCGTAACGGGAGAGCCATCAAGAGTTGCACTACAATAATAGTTAACATTATCCCCGCTTATTATGTAATCACTTCCGTTTTTTTTGATAAAAACACTTATGCCTTCCGGTGCGATAAGCTCAGTTGATGTTACGCTATAGTCTATAGTTCTGGAATCAATAACAGGTATATATGCGGTATCTAAAACCGCATCGTTTAATTGATCTGCTGTTAATCCGTCAGTATAAATATATGGTTCGCTATACGGCGGTTCAAACTCATACAAAACCCATCTAAATGCTACAATATCCGGGCTTGGGTTTTCTTTATTTGATTTTAGAACAAACTTGAAGTTTTTATGTAATCCTTTCCAAAAAACATCTACAGAAATATTTGCATTATTATCAGAGTAGAAAGAACTGCCTGCAGTAAAACCAGTATTTTCTTTTTTTGTTACAGCTGTATTATCTGATGAAAACTCCCAGTCTGAAACTGGAATATCTTTATAATAAATATCCCCGGAATTTTTATTTTTTAATCCAAAAACGAAATAATAATTTGCATTATTTGTTATCGTAAATTCTTTAGAACTTTCATAAACAGAATAAGAAGAAAAACGAAGTTCATATATTTCATAATCAGCAGACTGTAATATCTCTGAATTCTCTATTTCATTTATTTCAGCTTCGGGCATTGTGTTCTCAAAACCTGTGGTTTTAACATCAACAAAACCGCTGCCAAAAACTATATTATTATATTCTACAGAGCAGGATGCAAAAAAACTTAATAGAATGATCATGCTTGCAGCAAATATTAACATTTTTTTCATGTCAGTTCCTCTGTTACATATATTCTGCTTTAATATTATCAGTTAAATATATATTTGAATTAAAGATAAAGAAGCGCGCCCAAGAGGAGTCGAACCTCTAACCTTTTGATTCGTAGTCAAACGCTCTATCCAGTTGAGCTATGGGCGCATAAAATTATTCAGGATTGCGGGATATTCATTTTATTTGATTTTATAGTTAATGTCAAACCTAGAAATTAAATTTTGCAGATATTATATCCTTGCCGGTAAGCGGACGGGAAAGAGCTATACCGTCAAAAGAAGTGCAGCGGCTTAATGCTACATAAAGCTGTCCCGGAGCAAAAGAACCGTTTTCCATATCTATAATAACATTATCAAAAGTTTTCCCCTGGCTTTTATGTATAGTAACCGCCCAGGAAAGTTTTAAAGGATATTGTTTGAAAAAACCCGCACTTTCAGTTTCTATCTGTTTAAGTTCATCATTCCATTTATATTTAAAAAGTTCCCAAGTATAAGGTTCTACAAGTTCTACTCTGCCATTTGGGAAACGCACATAAATTATGACTTTATCCGAAGAGATAGAGTTTTTTATATCTTCCACTATCCCGATGCTTCCGTTAACCCATCTGCCCCTGGAATCATTGTTTACCATCATAACTTGAGCACCTTTTTTCAGTACAAGTTCATATTCGGCCGGAAGAGCATTCGGCTCATCTTCTATATTTTCCGTTTCAGCGATAAAAACAGCATTTTTATCTTTAATACGCGAAAGATATTGATGGTTTATAAAAGCGGCTTTTTTATTTGTAGTAGTAAGATATACCGCCATAGGTTTTTCAAGAAGTTCTGATGACACCTTTTTATTCAGTTCGGCAAGCTCAGTTTTTCCGGTTTTACCGTTCCTGACGGAATTTAAAAGATCAACAAATTTTGAATCTTTTTGTCTGTATATTTTTTTCAACTCTACTGTGTGCAGCATACACTCTTTAAGAGAATATGCACTTAAAAAATACGGCGATCTGTATACTGAATTAAAAATGTGTGCTTCGCTGCGTTTAACTACAGGCGGCAGCTGGTAAAGATCGCCGATAAAAACCATTTGAACGCCGCCAAAAGGTTCATGATGAGCATCTCGGTTCATTCTAAGGAATTTATCTATGCAGTCAAGAATATCACAGCGCAGCATAGAAGCTTCATCAATTATTATGGTTTCAGCATTTTTATAAATGGATTTATCTGAAAGTTTTTTTCTTTTTATCTTTGAAAGCGTGATATCAGGTTTAAAATTGAAAAAGGAGTGTACCGTTTCTCCGCCGGCATTTAAAGCCGCAACGCCGGTCGGCGCAAGCACGACAGTCTTTTTATGCGCACGCGACATATAATAATGCAAAAAAGTCGTCTTTCCTGTACCTGCATTGCCGGTAACAAAAACGCAGTCATTACCTTGAGAGATCAGGTCATAAGCATGTTTAAATTCTTCATTTATTTCTATTGTCATTTTTTATCCGTATAGAGTTTTGTATATTACTTCAATGCGGTCATTATGGCAAGTTTTGTTTTCCCGCAAAAACCATAAATAATAAAAATTTTTGCCGCCTTCTTTTCTAAAAACAGAAATTAGAATGTGCAAAAATTAAAGAAACTTCAGGCTTTCTATTTTATCATATTCTGTTTTGACTGTGGACACAGCTTTTTTAGGGTTTCTGTGCATATCAAAAATTCCCAGACTGTCTTCACTGCCGATATTCGGCGCTATTGCTTCTTCGCCTTTTTGCGGATCATCGGTAAGCATAAAAAGATATCCATGCTCCATACTTTGTATTAGTGTTTGAAGCATTGACGATTGAATATTTGATGTGTCCTTTCCTCCGGCATCTTTTGAACCTCTGCCGAACTCACTTATTACCCACGGCATATTATCTGAAATAGAGTTCCAATTTTGTTTTGCAAAACCGAAATTTGCGCCTCTGTACATATTCATCATAATAAGATCTATGCCGGCTTTCACATACTCATTATACTCATCTTTTGACGGCATTTCTCCATGAACTGTTGCAATTATTCTGTTTGGCGCCAATTTTTTAGCTCTTTTAACCGCATCTGTAAGCATTTCAAGCCATTCTTCTTTTGAAAACCATTCTTCATAATGATAATTGTATTCATTCCCCAAAACTATCATCAGCACGGCGGGATGATCTCCAAAAGCACTAAGATAAATATCCATTAGTCCGCCTTCAGCCATATCATAATGAGAAAAACCGACTGCCAGCGTAATCCCTTCCTTGAAAGACATATCTAAAAGTTCTTTTGTTCTTTCTTTATCAAGATCCCCGTCAGGATCATAAGCGGCAAGAGGTCTATAGGTCCTGACAGAAGCGGCACCGCATTGTTTCACAAGAGCGATATCTTTTTCATAATTATCATAAAAAGTTGCACCGTTCATATCCGGAGCATAACAAATACCTTTTATGGTATATTCGAATTTTTCATTGCCGGCGGTACTTATGATAATTTTTTTGTCGGCAATATATGAAGATTTTATTGCCGGCATTCCTGATATTTTCTTCGCTTTGAGGCATCCGGGAGGAGCCAAAAAGCTGAAATATGCCGCCAATATTATGGCAGCTATTAAAAATATTAGAATAATATAGAATTTTTTATCTGACATATTTTCTTTAAGAACTAAGAACGCCGCCGGCTTTGCGCAATCATGATGCATTTTTGTTACCGGCGGCATTTACTTAGGACAAGCCCAAGTAATGTTCTTTATAAAATTTTATGCTGCTGCAAGTATACTTGAAATTGCCTTCGTATTCGTTACCGCAGGCTTCATACTTTCTTCAAACTCTATTTCTTTGCTGAAAACTATAAGCATTTCTGCTGCCGCTGCCGCAACTTTTGTACTTATATGATTTTTATTTCGTAAGGACGTATTTATTTTTTCTATATATGTACTTTCATTCGAATCGTGAAGATCTCTGATTATAGCGTCTTCGCCGGAAATAGTCGTCTGAGGTATAATATGCTGTATAAATAGTAATTTGCCAAGGACTTTTTCTGCTTTCTTGTTCTTTATGCCTTTAGTATTACCGTTTTCTTTTAAGGCTGCCGCTGCAAGAAGTTTCTCAAGCAGCCCCTGAGCGAAAGCATCATTGATATTCTGTAATTCTTGTTTTTCCTGTGTTTGTGCGGCTATTCTTTCCAGATATTTTCCGGCAGAATTATTTAAACCGAATACCGCATCCAATGCAGAAACTATATCACGGCTTGCTTCATATTTTTTATTCAAATCTATTACTTTTTCTATAGTAAGTCCGTCAAATTGTTGTATTATTTTTGCTGTTTCAAGATTTCTTGCGGTATCGCCGGCATTTTCAGCCGTTATGGGCTCTGTAAAAATATTTTTCAGCGTTTTAGCGCCGGTCCAGAGATCAAGAATGTATTTAGCAAAACCTGAACGGTCATTTTCAAGATATTTTTCCATTGCCGACTCATAAATGACAACAGCACCCCTTGCTGATTCGACTGCTTCTCCGAAATTTGTAACCGTTTCATCTATAACTATGGCTGTTTGTGCTTCAAAAATAAGATTCATCGGGTTTTCAATAGTACCGGTATCTTTATTATAAACGCCGTCAACCATTTGTTTTATTTCATCCGACACAGAACCTTCAACCATTATGCTTATGCCGTCTCCCCTTAAAAGATCTATTATCTTTTTAAGTTTGTCTTGTTCATATAATGTACTTGCAAGAGAAGCATTAATTATAATATTTCCATTGCTTGCTTTACCTAAAATATTATTAATATATCTGTCAAAATCGGCAGGGGAGTTGGTATTGTCCAAAAATATCATATACTTTTGCGCATAAGTCCACGCTTCGGCTTTTGCTACTGTGCGGATCTGATCAAAAAGAACTAATGCCGATTCAGCAGTTTCAGCATTTACATCGACAAAAATATATGGATTACCTTGATTATTGTATTCAAAGCCGGACCTTGCCTGCTCTAAAGTATTAACCTCAACAGCATTTATTGTCATCTGTCCGGGCATAGAGAGCTTTTGCTCATTCATAACATCTCTGACAATATTGCCAAGTCTGCCCTGTTGCAACAATGCCGATATTTCTTCGCTTGCTATGCCATCAGCAAAAAATACAATTCCATTTCGTGTATCTTTTCTGAGCCAAACAGTGCTGCCGTTAACTTTTAAACCTGTGTTTTTGTAATTATCTATAAGGTCTTGCTCATCAGAGATTTTATTTATAATGTATACAGGTACTGATATGCGGTCAGCTACAGTTCTTGTTACTTCGGTTCCGAAAACATTTTTCGCATTTTTAAGTCCGGCTTCATCTGTATAAATTATATCCATGTCAGCCGTAAAAGTTTTATAGTTCCATCTGAAATGTGCAAGTATATTCTTTGCTATAGCAAATGACAGAGCTGTTATGAAAGTGACCGCACCCATTAAGGCAAGAGCACCTGCTATAGCTGACACTCCAAGAGATAAGATTGATATAGAACTTAGAACTGCTCCTATGCCAAGCCCCCATTTAATGCCGGAATAAGTCGCTTCTCTAATATGTTCTGCACCTTTTTCTCTTTCTATTCTCTGTTCTTCGGTTTTATTAATATGCTTTGATGCAAATTTTTCAGGACTTAAAAATAAGGTTTGAGGAAGTTCCAATACAGCTGCGGCAAGTGCTCTCTGTTTATCAGTAAGGTTTAACCTATTTAAAAGTTTTCTGGTCCATTCAAGTTCAAGTTTGGAGATCTCTTTTATAGTAACATTTCCGCTGTTTGTACCATTAAGTTCATTTCCATAAGCATTTTGTCCGTAACTTATTACAAAATTTGAGCTTGCAGCATCTTCAATGACAATGTCGAAAGTAAGATTTCCGTTTTCGTCCGTCTTCCCCTCATGAGCTAATATTCCGGGTAAATTCGGATCATCAGAAGGATTTTTAAATTCGGCATAGATATTGGTATCGGGAGTTCCGCTGACAGTTACGGCAAGTGTATCTCCGGCATTTATATCCCCGTCAAGAGGAACATAAAGCGATGCCCAATTTTCACCGCTTGCATGATGCTGCTGTGATAGTATCTCTGTTTTAGGTGCTGTTTCGGTGCCGGGAACAGTCTGTACTTCTTTGATAGTAACATGATATCCATCAGCTATAGAGTTCATGGCATTTGTAAATTCTTCTGATGCAGGCAGCGGATTACCATTTGAATCAAAAAGTCCAAAACCTATCTCTACGGCACCCCGTTTTGTGGGATCTTGTTGGAACTGAAAGTAAATTGCACCATTGAGTCTGTTTTCATTTATCAGTCTGATCACATCACTGACAAGCAATCTCGTGGACTCAGCCTGTTGGGCGCTCACATCGTTTCCGTTTCCATCAAGGGCACTGACACCGTACTCGCCTATTATACCTACTACTTTAGAGTATTCATTTGCTTTCAGATTTATAGCATTGCCTCTGTAAAGATTTGGAACTATAGGAATTCCTAATTGTTTATATCTTGCAATTTCATCATCTTGCGGAACATCTGTAGTTACTGTTACATAGGCTTTTTTTACTCCAGAATTTTGTATAGTTCTTATGGCTTCGGCAAGCCTATCGTATAAGCCTTCCATATCAAAACCCCATCTATTCTCTTTGGCTGGAACTTCATATTCATTTCCGAACCCAAAAAGTGCTATAGCGGGATGATTTCCTACTTCTTTAAGATATTCTCCTAAGATCCCTTCTTGCATCTCCTTATATTCTACACCGACCATCACCTTTATTCCAAGAGAATGTGTGTAATCAAGCATTTCTCTTGTCGCTTCATAATCAATTTTTCCTTGAGAATCATATACTGCAAAAAGATAATAAGTTCTGATAAAGTTTGCTCCCAAATCGGATATTTTCTGCAGATCTTCTTTATAATTGTCTCCATATGCGGTAGGATCTTCAGCCGAAGGAGCATAAGCGATTCCTTTTATATTTGGAAATATCATTTCACCATTTTCATCTATTATGTAAAAACGGGTATATCCTTCATCATCTGTTACAAACATTGATTCAGCAACTTCATAATTTTCCGTTACTGCCTCACTTTTTTCGTAAACCACTTGCCTTCCGTCTTGTGTTACTATACCGGATACTGCCTGATCGACTGTCTGCACTATGGCAGGCGGTGAAGCGGGTGGCTGGCTTTGCTTTTCTACAATTCCGCATGCCGTCATTGAAAAAATCATGACAACCGTAAAAATGCCAAGAAGCATTTTCTTGATTCTTGACATAAAAGATTTATGTTTTTTTACAGGTGCGGCGGCTGCAACGGCATTTTTGTCAGCTGTAAATTGCCTTACAAAAGCCGCCCTTTGGAAAAATTCAGGCATTCTGGAAATAAGTTCATATGGAATACCGTCAACGCTTTTTCCTTCGTACCTTTTAACTATAGCCGGTATTGCTCCGTTTTCGGCAAATTTAAATAAATCGTTTTCCGACATTACTGCAAGAAGAAGTATATCTTTTATAATTGTATAAGTAGTATCATCATTAATATCGGCCAGAGAAGAAAGCTTAAAACCTTGCGAAGCCATAAGTTTTGAAAAATCTGCCATATTAAGAGTTTTGGGTTTTTCTTCTTGAGTTTGGGCGAATGTATCGCCTTTTATGATTTTACCGTCTTCCCCCATGGCAAAAGATATTATTGTGCCATTTGAAAATTCTATTTCTGCATTTCTGTTACCTATAAATTTTAAATCAACAGAATCCGGCCCTGTAATAAATTCTATTGAGCTAGCAAGATCTTTTAAAATATCGTTTGAATAATCAAGCCCTTCAATAAATTTAAAAGCACCATTTGCAACAGCTTTAAACCTATTGGTTAAAAGAGCGTTTTTGTCGCTGCCGAAAGTTTCATTTTCAACAGCATTAAGAGTTTCAATGAGACCTTCTATTTCCTCTTGTGAGATCTTTTCATCAGCAAAAAGTTTCATAATAGCTTCAGTAACCGCAGCGTATTGACTTGTAGCCGGCATCTGTGAAAGAACAGAAAATGCAAGTGCTTCCTTAAAAAATCTGCCTTGCTCTATAATTATCTGTTTATAATTCAACAGAGCTCCGTCCAGATTATCGGAAGAAGCTCTTGGCGTTATTGTAATGTTTGTTATTCTTTTTGAATTTAATATTTCGCTCATACCCTTGGTATGATATCCGCCGGTTACTATAACTATTACATCTTCGGCATCTCTCACTATCTTTTCTGTTGAATCATTATTCTGCAATTTACCCGGAACTAGTTTTGTATATTTGTCTATATTTCTTATAAAGATCTCGTTTCTTAAATTATTTACAGAATAGTATTCATTAATGAAACCGAAATTATCCTGAAGTAAAAGCACATGGTCAAAAGCGGCATATTTTGCATATATATTACTGAACATTTCATACTTTTCAACAAAAAATTCCTCATCTTGAGAGGTAAGTGCATTTGTCAGATATCCTTCAAAAAAAGGATAAAAGGTTTGAAGAAAAGATATTTCCGTCTGCATTTCGGTTGTAGCAAAAGCCTCGCTTATTTTTTCCTGAAGATTTTGTTCCTGAAAAAACATCGCAACAGGATCTATTTCAGAATTCATTCTGTTTAAGATAACAAATGCTTTAAGCTGCTGTTTTGACTCATCAATACCATAAAACGAAATATATTTGCATAAACTGTCGAGATCGCACATTTCGTCAGTTGCGGAAAGGAGTTGAGTATATTCAAAATGTGTAAGCGTATCTTTGAGATTATTTATATAAGCAGACAGCTCAGATTTTAATTTGGACTGCTTTATTTTCTCTGAAAGTTCGCTGATAGCGATAATTTTTTGGAGTTCAACATAATCGTTTTTATTGATCTGTAAAATATTTCCGTATCTTTCAGGATTTGCATTAATCTTATCAACCATTTTAAACAGCTGTGCATAATATTTTGCTTGGGTGATTGAGCCGGCGCGGTATTTCTTAGTAAGTTTTGTTAAACTGCGGCTTTCTGAATTCAAATATCTTCCTGCAAGATAATCTATTTCATTTTCAATTTTATCTGCTATTTCTTTATATTTCACTGCATTTTCATAGATCATCCCGAGTCTTTCAATATTTTGTTTATGTACAGCAGAGTCTTCAAGTCCTATAATACTTTTATTTTTGTTGAAAAGGCTGTAATATTCTACTCCGGTAAGAGTGCCGTCTTGTATCATCTGGTCTGCAATATTCTTTTTACTTTTTTCATTATCAATTTTTGCAAGCCATAAAGTGTCAACTTTTCCTGAAGCTCCTTCAAGATATATGGTATCTATGTCATACTTTTTATCGAGAGTTTCAATTATGGAAACAATATTTCTCTGCACTGTGGGATGGCTGTGAAGATCCTGTATGTTTATAATTACTTGCGGACTGCCAAAGCTGCCGTTTTGTGAAACATAGCCTAAAGTGCTTGATATTAGAGAATCATTTTCAAAAACAACTTCTTCTGTTGAGTGTTTATCTGTACTGACTGCAGCAAATGACTGCCCAACAAAAGACCATAGAAAGCATGCTGCTGTTACGACTGCACAAATTTTTTTAAATCTCATTTTTCCCCCAAATAAAAAACCCGGTTTAATACATAAAACCGGATTTTCTAAATATATTGTTTTTATTTATAGCAATGGCATTAAAAAGGCGCAATAGTCCTATATACAATAACATAAACGAGAAAATAAATATCAAAATGTATTTAATAATTAATGGGAAGTTTATACCGCAAAAGATTTCTTTAGCATTTGTCAGTAAAACAGAGATCTTTTCATATTTATTTATCACATAAGTATTTTGCAGGGTAAAAGCTTTACTTTCTGTATTTTTAAAGACACTTACACTTTTTCCGATATTTAAAGAAAATACAGCTAAAGGATTTTTCATTGATTCTCTTATATCGGAAAGTATTTTGCTGTAATCCTGAACAAAAAGAACTCTGCTGTCAACAGCATAGCTTTTATTTTCAGCCCTTTTTTCAATAATTAAATTACCGGCTTCATAAAATGCAAAAGCTGTATTTGCCGTAAATAATACAAAAAATAATAGTAGTGAGGTTATTTTTCTGGCCATAATATAAGAGTACATCAACGTTATTTTTTTGTCAATCATTTTAAAATTCAGCTGTTTTTTTAGAATTTTTTGTAAAAAGTTATCAACAAATTATACACAACCAGCTTTTTTCTATAGACTAACTTAACATAACCTTATATATTTTAAGAAACGCATTGATTTTTCAATTGTTTTTGAGTAATATTTTTTCTTATTTTTCAAAAAAATATAAAATCAAATAAAATTAAACGCCAAATTATCAACAAAGTTTATACTTGGAAATTAAGTTCTCTTGCAATTCTTTCAAGATCTTCCAAAGAATAATAAAATATTTCAATTTTACCTTTTTGGCTGGTTCCGGAAATATTGACTTTTGTGCCAAGTTTTCTTTGAATTTCTTCTTTAAGATGTATAAGTTCAACTTCCTGTTTTTTAGGAGCTTTAACTTTTTTCTCTGCTGAAGTCCCTTTCATTTCTGATGCTATTTTTTCAACAGCTCTTACAGAAAGTTTTTCTTTGATTATCTGATCAACTAGAGTTCTTATCTGATTTTCATCTTCTATACCTGCAAGCATTCTTCCATGCCCTGCGGACAATTTTCCTTCGCTTATTAAATTTTGTACATCTTCCGGAAGGTTCAAAAGTCTTAAACTATTGGATATTACAGATCTGTCTTTACCTATAATTGAAGCTACTTCTTCATGTGTATGGTTGAATTCATCTATAAGTCTTTTATAAGCTTTTGCTTCTTCCATAGCATTAAGATCTTCCCTTTGAAGATTTTCAATTAAGGCAAGGTCAAATCTCTGCTTATCATCGGCCGCCTGTTTTACTATAGCTTTAATATCTTTTTTACCCGCAAGCTTTGAGGCCCTATATCTTCTTTCGCCGGCTATTATTTCATACTCACCCGGTATTATTGAAGCCGCAACAAGTATTGGTTGGGCAAGACCATGCTGCTTAATAGAATCTGCGAGCTCTTGAAGTTTGGCTTTATCGAACTTTTTTCTTGGTTGAAATCTATTTGGCTTTATTTTATTTAATGGTATAGTAATGACCGCTTCCCCTGTAGGCGTTTTTGCTGCAAGTGAAGGTATCAATGATTCTAATCCTCTTCCTAAAGCTTTTTTCTGCATTTTATGTCTCCTGTATACTTATACTTATACTTATTGTATATACTATTATATATGTGATTATTCGACGGGCTGTCTTGAAAGAAACTCTTTTGCAAAATCCATATAGGCCTGCGTTCCCTTGCCTGAAGGATCGTAAAGAAGCACCGGTTTTCCAAAACTTGGTGCTTCAGCCAGCTTAATCGTTCTTGGAATTTTAGTTTCATAAACTTTTTCCTGGAAGAATTTCTTTACCTCTTCAACTACTTGATGTGAAAGATTTGTTCTTGAATCGAACATTGTAAACAGAACGCCTTCAAGTTCAAGATTGTAATGCTGCATAAGTGCAATAATAGTTTTTGAAAGCTGTCCAAGACCTTCCAAGGCAAAGAATTCGCATTGCATGGGAATGATCACAGCATCTGCTGCAACCAAAGCATTTATTGTAAGGAGTCCTAATGAGGGGGGACAATCTATAATAATGTATTTGTATACTTTTTGGAATTTCTCAAGAGCGAGTTTTAGCTTCTTTTCCCTATCTGGCATATTCACAAGTTCAACTTCTGCTCCGCTTAAGTCTGTAGTTGCAGGAGCAATATCAAGCCAGTCCATAACCGTATCTTGTAAAACATCTTCTAAAGCAACTTCATCTATAAGCACATTGTAGATGTTTTTAGCAAGAGCATTCTTATTTATACCTAGTCCGCTGGTAGTATTGCTTTGGGGATCCATATCAATAAGCAGAACTTCTTGTCCAAGATGTGCAAGGCTTGCTCCGAGATTTATTGCAGTTGTAGTTTTACCGACACCGCCTTTTTGGTTGGCAATTGCGATTACTTTACTCATTTTAGTTTAACCTCTTTGTTCCACGTGAAGAAGCAAAGCTTCTTTTGATATTTTTATATACTATTAAATTATTTTATATCTTTTATGTTTCACGTGAAACCAATAAGGCTACGTAAAACTATCAAGCTGCAGAAAACTACTCGGAGTGTTTATTATACAATCTTAATTAAATATTATCAAGCGTAATTTATTTGGTTACATACAAAAGATAATTATGAATTAGAAATTACGGATTACGAATTAACGACAATAAAAGACAAAGAGAAAATGGATCCCCGATTACGAATTTCGGGAATGATAAAAGAAAAAGTTTTTTTGTCGTTGCCGTTATTGCCGCCCTTTTTGCGAGCCTATGAACACAGAAAACACTTGTGTTTGCTTAGCATTCTTTTGTCCTTGTCGTTTTTTCCTCGCCCCTTTTGGGAGAGGGGAAAAAGGCATATTCTTTGATAACCTATATTTACACAAAATAATAACAAAACAGTTAATAGCTTTTGCTTTAGCGCTCATATATTTTAACATTTTTCTTTGTTTCACGTGAAACAAAGAAAAGCACTACAACATTCTATTCATTTTAACTGCAATATTTTTAATCCTTTGTATTTCTTTCCAATCTTTTTTATCGAATAAAGGAAATATTGATTTATTATGATATAGCGGTTCAGATATATACTTTTTATCCAAACCGGCAAAATCTTTAGTTCTAGGTATTATTGAATATTCAGAAAGGGAAATCTTTGCCCCCTTACTGTTTACATATTTTGCCGACTCTTCAATATCTTTTAAACTCTGTCCCGGCATACCCATCAATAGATATATTATATATTCACCATTTTTATATCCGGCCTGCCTAAGCATTTCAATTGCAGATTCAAACATTTCATTAGATGTTTTATTGCCTGTAGACTTTTGAAGATAGGGATCTGAAGTTTCAAGGCTGAAGCGCGGCTGCTTAAAACCGGCTTTATACATAATGTATGCAAGTTCTTGATCCAAATACTTTATATGTAATCCATTTGGGGTATGTATATTTATTTTCAATTCATTCTTAATCACCATATCAAGTAAAGGTTTTATTATAATGTCCGGTTTATAAAGCAGGGCATCATCATAAAAAACAATATTCTTTATTCCATGATTTACAAAAGTTTTTATCTCATCAAATACAATTTCAGGCTTTTTGTATATAAACTTTCCGCCGCATAAAAAATCCTGTGCACAATAAGTACATTTGAACGGACACCCTGAAGAAATACGTAAACAGACATATTCAGGTTCATTATATATTGAGTAATCAGGTATGGGGAAAAAGGAAAAACTTTCAGGAACTGACACTTTTATATCTGTTTTATTAAAAACAGTATTCAAAGAACTCAATTCACCTTCTACTACAAAGTCAGCACCTGTATCTACACAATGGTCCGGACAAAGAGTGGCATATACTCCGCCTATTGCTACAGGAACTCTTGGGAATATTTTTCGTACTGCATGAACCGCTTCATAAACACCCTGATACCAATAAGTCATTATTGAAGTTATCAATATTAGATCAGGTCTTTCAATGGATCTTAAGTAATTTTCAGCTTTTTCTTTACTGAGCCCATATCTTGAATATCTTCTTGGAATATTTTTTATTACTTCAGGTTTGATTTGCTCTTCTTTTTCATAATGTCCACAGCCATATTTATTTGATTTGCTTTCAGTTCCTCCAAATCGTCTATCCATATAATCAAGAAATTTTATATCCACCCCTTGCTTTTTTAACATAGTGGAAAGATACAAAAGACCTAAAGGTTTAGACCAAAGGTCAAAAGCAGCAAAATCATAAATGGGGGGATTAATTAATAGTATCTTTTTCATATGTTTTCATTTAAGTTTTTTTAAAACCAGCCTACAAACTCCAATTATAAACTCTTTGTTTAAGTGTTTCACGTGAAACTGGATTTTATATTATTCAAAACTTGGATATTTCATCAAAATCTACATTTCAACAAAGTGATTGATTTTTCAATCACTTTTATCAAAGAAGGCCGCATTTCGCTTTTAACACTTTCAGGGGTAATAGAACCTTCCTGAATATAAAAAAACGCTTAAAACGCAACGCCCTCAAAAACGCATTGATTTTTCAATTGTTTTTGGAAAAACAGAATATAATATTTGTTTTTTGTCTTAACTGATAGCAATTTCCGATCTATAAGTGTTTTTTAAAATATTCATATAATTCTTGATGATTGTTAAAAACCTTATCAGCTTTTGAAAGAGATTCTTTTGGCAGACTTGTTGCAATTACAAAGCAATCCATTTGTGCAGCTTTTGCCGATCTTATACCATAAGGTGCATTTTCTATTGCAAGACAATCTGAACTTTTTAGTCCCAGTTCTTTTGCTGCATGCAGATATGGGTCGGGATATGGTTTGCCTCTTTTGAGCATATCTCCTGCTACTATCACATCAAAAACATTATAAATTTCTTTTGGTAACATTTTTTTTGCTTCTGCGAGTGAAGATCCTGTTACCAATCCGAGAATAAAATTATGTCTCTTTAATTTTTGCAGCATTTCATATATACCGGTAAAAATATATCTTTTGAAATGTTTTGAAAAAAGTTCTTTTCTTTCTTCCGCTATTTGTTTTGCTAGCTTTTTAGTTAATTTCTTTTTCTGGCGGTTAAATGCAAATGCAATTACTTGATCCCATTTTGAACCTTCATACTCAAAAATATCCGTCGGTGTAATTCTGACATCACATTTCATCAAAGCTTCAAACCATGAAACATAATGATATGTCATTGAATCAACTATAACACCATCCATGTCGAAAAGTATAGCTTTATATTTCATTCTCATTTTATCTTTTCCTCAAACTTTATATTTTTTCATCGATGTATAAAACAAAAAAGAAACCGCAGGGATTTGCCCCTTAGCGGTTTATTTTATATTTCTTTAAAAATCTTTTTACCAAATGCCCGCTACTATCATAAAACAGCCTCTATCGGTAACTTTGATGCCTGCGGCACGCGCTCTTTCTATCGCCGGCGCAGACTGTGAGCCCGGCTGCATCCAAATCTCTTTTATTCCAAGTGCTATCACTTCATCAACAATTTTTTCCGTTCCGACCGGAGGAACAACAGTAATTACAATATCGGGTTTTTCTGGAAGATCCGCCAGAGTCTTATATATTTTCTTTGAATTTACTTCTCCGCCTCTTACTCCGACGGCAAAAGCATTATAACCGGAATCTATCAGATCAACAAATATTCTGTATCCGAATTTTTGAGGATTATCATTTACGCCGACAACGGCAATTTTTGTATCTTTTTCCATACCGTCACCGGAAACTATTCTTTCTTTTTTATATCTATAAATCCGTAATCATCTACAGAAGTAAAATTCTCTTCTCTCTTTTTTGTTTGCGAGGAATCGCCATCTTCATCACCGTCATCATCTACAATAATTTCAATCTCTTTATCAGCATAAGATGAATCATCTAAAAATATATCCTTTCCTTTTTCTTCCTCTTCACTGTTGAACTTATCTTTTCTTTTTCTTATATCATCAACTTCAAAATCGTCCATAAGATCTTCTACTAACAAAGGAGATTTACTTTCTTTTTTCTCCTTTTCTTTCTCCTTCATAGTTTCTTCATCAAATATTTCTATGACTTTAATTCCGCTCATTTCATTATAAATATCTTCCATCGAGCCGTCGCCAAGATCTTTTTCTGTTTCTTGAGCAGCATCTTCGTCGCTAAAGTCAATAATATCGGCAAGAGAGACTTCTTTTTCTGCCGGTTGTTCATTATCATCGCCAAAACCATAGTCAGAAATATGCTGAGGTTTTTTATTTTCTGGCAAAAGACCTGAAGAGGTTTTAATATGTCCTCCATGTTTGCTTATATAGTTGGAAATATCTCCTGCTGAAGAAAAGTCGGCCAACTCTTCTTCCGGATCATCTTTTCTCTTCATAGAGGCAGTAGCAATATAAGGAATGTTCTCTGTTTCTTCTCCCGGAAATTTTTCAAGCAAATCTTCAGTAACGATTTTCTTTTTATTTTGTGATATTACAGCGTTTTTATGATCACTTCCGAGAACGGGACCTGAACCCGAAGCTTTTTGTGCAGTTTTATCCCTATGCGCATGCCTTTTAGGATCATTATCGTAATAGGGGTTTCTTTCCCTTTTAGCTATTGACGATGGGTCATCTGCAAAAGCAGAAAATGAAGAAGGAGCGGAAGTCTCAAAAGATGGTCTGCGAAGAGCAGCAAGATCCCCATCACCTTTTTTTGTATTCTCTGGTACAGTTTTCCCTTCTGAAGATGCAGGCTTTGTAGTTTCTTTTGACACATCATCTGTTTTAAGAGCCGCTGTTTCGGACTTAGTCGAAGTTTCGCCGCCTGGGATACTTTCAGATTTTGTATTCTGGTCCGTTTTTATTTCAGGATTTGCCGGCATTTCTATTTCATGTTCTTTCATTTTCGTATCATCATTTTTTTGGAGTTTTTCAATTTTTGAAGATATTGCTTCTGCTGCCGCTGTTGCTAGAGGTACTTTATGTTTTATTTCATTTGTACTTGAAAAAGGTTTGGATTGTTCTGTTAATGGAGGCATTACAGGCTTTGAAGTATGTCTATGATGATGCTCTTTTCCGGGATGAACAGAAGCTCTGCTATGTTTACCTGGAGGCAGATCTCCATAATTGTCAGCACTTCTTTTCTGCCCAAAATCAACTCCCGGCTCTTCTCTGCGTACACGGCTGAAAACCGGACGTTGATTAGGGTCGTCAGGAAATTTCTCTTCACTTAAAAAACCGGATAAGTCCTTGCCGTCCTGCGATTCATTTAAAACTCCAATATTGTCAAGCTGAACATAAGCTTCTCCCAAAAAAAGCATAACTACAGGGAAAATTACAGCAAAAGCAATATTTATTATATTAAGTCCCAGCATCATTAAAAGCAAGGTAAAAAATAGAAAAAATATTTCTTTTTTATGGCTCCCGCAGAGTTCAAAAGCATGCAATTCGGCATCTTTAAAACTTTTACCTTCAAATACATTGTATAGAAAAATGATAAAATTAGGCAGGGTTATAAAAAGGCTGAGTATAGAAAAAACGGGGAAGAACTGGAAAAGAGCATAATAAACGATCTTTTCTTTAAGTAAAGGATAAAAATAGAAAAATATATTAGAGGCGAAAAATATTGCTACTATTAAGCCTGTCAGAATAGAGATCGCAAAAAAAGCGACCAAAGGCTTACCGAAAGATATAAATTTAAAATATGTTTTGAAAAAATACGCGTCAATCTTAATATTTTTTATAGTTACATAATAAATATAAACAGCTATAAAAGAAAGCAAAAGCAGGATAGGCCTTCCGACTATCCCCTCCATTGAATTCCACGGACGATAAACATATAATTCTGGCATAAGAAGCAATGCCGGGGGTATCGAAAATATCACTATCGGGATAATATTCTTTTTAACCTTTTGAAGGAGCTGGACAGTTACATTTACAAGAAACTCTATTAGTTCATCCATTTATTATTTTTTCCTTTAGCGTAATTTAGAGGAGACGCTACCATCCATATAATATATATATAATAATCTTAAAATAACCTATTTTTCTATTTTTCACATTGGTTTTTTAATTTTAACAAAGATCAATTACAAGAAATTTTTTCTTTTGACACGATCGATATTGAATTAGCACAAAGTATTTCTATGGCTTTATCTATATCTTCAAACTTAAAAACCATTAAAGCTTTTCCGGAAGCTTTTTCAACAAAACCGTACATATATTCAATATTAATATCATTATCCGCAAGAACTTTTAAAACAGCCGCTAGACCTCCCGGCTCATCTGAAACTTTTACAGCTACAATATCGGCTATTGAAGCTATAAAACCGCTTTCTTTTACTATCTTTACCGCATCGGCAGCTTTATCGACAACCAGCCTGACAATGCCAAACTCCGGACTTTCAGCAAGAGTTAAAGCTTTGATATTGATATTATTTTTTCCCAGAATACTGCAAAGTTCATACAGTCTTCCTTTTGTGTTTTCAATAAAAACCGACATCTGAGTGATCTTCATTTTTCCTCCGGTTCTTCTTTATTTAATATTTTTACAGCTTTCTTTAATCCTGCGGTATTACTGCCGGGCTTGAATTTTCAAAAGGCTCTTTCCTGCCCTCAAGACAAAAATATACATATATCAATACCAATACCGAAATCGGTATCGTAATAATGCTGCCTATTATAAGAACTCTTCCAAAATAATTTATTATAAGAAGCAAAATTACAAGAAAAAAGATTTTATTTCTTTTGCCTAAAGTAAGTTCTGTACTTTTTCTGAAAGATTCGGAAACTGTTTTCCCGTCAAAAACACTGAAATAGAAAAATATATACCTAAATAAAAGTGCAGAAATTATAATTCCGCTGACAAGTATAAGGAAAGGCACTATTATCAGTACTGACAAAAGCCCATTTTCTACAAAGAATTGTGTAACGGGTGCAGATGTTACAACAAAAAATATAAGTAAAGCAAAACTGAAAGGCAGTATTATTGTAATAAAACCGCCAAAAAATTTAATAATTTTGTTTAATGGGGGGAAATACTTTTTAAGTTTAAGTTCACCGCCGAGACATAAAGGCAGCAATGCACCGGTAAACATAAAAAACACTAATGAATTTATGAATAAAACAACGCAGCTATATACAAATACTCCAAACAGTGGTTTATAGTACTCTTCATTCGAAACAGTCCCAACTGCATCGACAGGAAGCAGGGTACCAAGATTGCTTATAACAAAATAATCCACTGCCATTTGTGTAAGACTTATAATTGTAACCGAAAGAATAGTAAGGGCAAAAACCCCTACAAAATTCTGTCTAAAAAATCTGAAAGCATAAACAAAAGCTTTTCTTATTGAAAAATTAAACATAAAACTCCCAAGTAATGGTTTTACTTCTAATAAATCCTAAACTTTTCTTTTATCAATAACTCTTTTAGCTTTTCCTTCGCTTCTTGGTATAGATTTAGGTTCAACGAGCTTTATATTTGTGCTTACAAGTATCGTGCTTTCAATGCTTTTCTTAATTTTATTTTTTACGGCTTCAAGTCCTTTAATTTCATCCGAGAAAAACTTTTCATCAATTTCAACCTGCACTTCAATTGTATCAAGACCGCGGCCAACTCTGTCCACAATTATCTGATAATTGGGCAATGATTCTTCCACCTGTAAAAGAGCATACTCTATCTGTGTGGGGAAAACATTTATTCCGCGTACAACTATCATATCGTCCGTTCTTCCTTGTATCTTACTTATGCGCGGAGACGTCCTGCCGCAGGCACATTTTTCATAAGAAATTGAAACTATATCTCTTGTTCTATACCTAAGCAGAGGCATTCCCGTTCTTGTAAGCGTAGTGATAACAAGTTCGCCTTGTTCGCCTTCAGGTACAGGCTGATTTGTATCAGGGTCTATTATTTCAGGATAAAAAACATCTGACCATATATGCAGTCCGTTTTTAAAGCTGCATTCCTGTGCAACTCCGGGACCCGATATTTCCGAAAGTCCGTAAATATCTGTAGCAGTAAGGCCGAGCGATTTTTCAATTTCATTCCTTAAAGCTTCACTCCAAGGTTCAGCACCAAATATACCTACTTCCCAAGAAGATTGCGACGGATCAAAGCCCATGCCCCTTGCTTCTTCCGCCATATATAATGAAAAGCTCGGCGTGCATGCAATTATTCTCGGCTTAAAATCCTGCATAAGTTTTATCTGTCTTTTTGTCTGCCCTGAAGACATTGGCATAATAGTCGCACCTATCTTAAGCGCACCATAATGAAGGCCGAGCCCGCCGGTAAAAAGACCATAACCGTAAGCTATCTGTATAATGTCGCCGGGTTTTCCGCCTGCACATGCTATTGAACGTGCCGAAACTTCAGCCCAAAGGTCCAGATCTTCTTTTGAATATCCGGAAACTACCGGATTTCCCGTAGTTCCGCTTGAAACATGCATCTCGGCTATATCTTTAACATCCATTGAGAACAGACCGAAAGGATAATGCTCCCTCATATCGTCTTTTGTCGTAAATGGAAGCTTTACAATATCATCTATAGACTTTATGTCGTTTGGCGAAAAACCGCTCTCGTCTATCCTCTTTTTATAAACCGGAGAGTTTTTATATACATAAGCTACCAGATTTTTTAATCTTTCAGACTGAAGATTTTTCAGGTCCTGCAAATTTTGTGTTTCGATCTGTTCATTGAAAATCATGATCTTCCTCTTCTTTATATTACAAAGTTTTCATTATTTAGATTTTGCCGCTTCCAAAAATATTTTTTTATTTTCTTCAATAAATTTACCTTTGAAACCGGTATCTAAAGCTTTCAGCCAGCTTTCTTTACTGATATTTAAATGTTTTGATAAAACGCCAAGCATATAAGTATTGATGAACTTTTTATTTTCAAGTTTACTATCTGCCTCTTCAAGACCTTCTAACAGATCTTTTCCGTCTTTAGCCAAATAATGAAGCATTCTGTCATGTTCACCTTTATGAAAAGGTACCAGAAAATCACATTTCCCGCTTTCTACAAGCGGTGAAGCAACTGACGAGCCGAAACGCACATGAGATTCTACCGATCCGCCTCTTTGCGCCATACCGTGTACTTCAGATTTTTTCGTGTGGTATCCGTCATATACGGCAGCAAGCGCCGCTATCTCTGCGGCGGTCAGCACGCCCTGCCCGCCCGTCCCGCAAAACAAAATATTTATTGTTTTTGTCTTATCCATTTTATTTCCTTTTAAACTTATTATTTTCTTTCCGTCAGCACGCCGAATTTGCAGGCATTTACGCAAACATTGCAGCCGGCACACAAAAATTCGTCTAAATGTGCAAAACCGTCTTCGCCTTTATATATCGCCGGACAGTCTATCTGCCAGCAGGCACCGCATTTTTTGCATTTTTCTTTATCAAATACAGGTGCAGGATATTTCGCCCTGTCGAGCACTCTGCAGGGAAATCTTACTATCAGTACCGAAAGAGCATCTTTTTCCATCAATTCCTTTATTTTTCCCTGCAAGGCAGGGTCAAAAGCATTTATACTTTCAACAATATCAGCTCCCGCCGCTTTACATATATCTTCCAATATCAATTTTTTTGTTTTCTCGCCTTTTGCATTTATGCCTGTTGAAGGATTTGGCTGGCTTCCTGTCATTGCTGTAGTCGAATTGTCCGATATGATTATCAGCCCTTTTGCTTTATTATATGCTGCATTAACAAGACCTGTAATGCCGGAATGTACAAAAGTGGAATCTCCTATTATTGCGGCAACTTTATCATGACCGAGTATTTTTGAAAAACTTTCAAAAACGGTAACACTTGCACCCATGCATATTGTAGTATGCAAAGCACCTAAAGGCTGTGCAGCACCAAGCGTATAACAGCCTATATCGCCGGCAACCACAGCTTTAAGTTTTTTAAGTGCGGCAAATATCGCTCTATGAGAGCATCCCGGACACATAACCGGTCTTCTTGCTTTTGCCGGGGAGTCTGTCTTTTTTTTGCCCTCTATTATCTCTCTTACTAAAACACTGTTAAGCTCACCAACTCTATATGAAGGGTCTTTCGCTTTCACTTCTATGCCTAGCTGTTTTACATGTTCTTCAATAAAAGGCTCAAGCTCTTCTATAACATAAAGAGTTTTAACTTTTTGCACGAACTCTTTTATAAGTTTATCGGGAAAAGGATAACTCATACCCAATTTCAGATATGAAGCATTCGGATAAGATTCTTTTGCATAAAGATAAGAAATGCCGCTTGTTATTATGCCTATAGATGTATCGTTTATCTCAATTTTATTTAGAGGAGAGTTTTCTGCATATTTTTGTAATTCAACAAGTCTTGCTTCCAGTTCAATATGTTTTCTATAGGCATTTGCAGGTACCATAACATATTTTGCGGGATTTGGAGAAAAAGGCTTAAGATCAACTTCTTTTCTTTCGCCTGTTTCAATATTTTCTTTAGTATGAGAAACGCGCGTAGTAAGCCTTATAAGCACCGGAGTATCGAACTTTTCGCTTATCTCAAATGCCGTACGCGCCATTTCATAAGCTTCTTTCGGGCTGGCCGGCTCAAGCATAGGCATTTTCGCAAACTTTGAAACAAGCCTATTGTCCTGCTCATTTTGTGAAGAGTGCAGTCCCGGCTCGTCGGCCGTTACCACTATAAAACCGCCCCCTACACCCGTATAAACGGAAGTCATAAGAGGGTCCATAGCGACATTAACCCCTACATGTTTTGATGAATAAATACTTCTAACACCGGCTATTGAAGCACCTAATGCCACTTCATAAGCTACTTTTTCATTTACCGCCCACTGTGCATCAACTTCATCAAAACGCGTTAAATACTCAAGTATTTCCGTTGCCGGAGTACCCGGATAAGATGCCGCTGTTTTTAAGCCGGCTTCATAAGCTCCTCGGGCAAGGGCCTCATCACCTGATAAAAATTCGATCTTTTTCATAATTTTTAATTTCAACCCCTTATAATATTAAAATTATAATAAACTTAATTTTAACTTATTTAGTCCATTTCTGCAAGAAAAGGTTGATTTTTCATATAAAAAAGAGCCTTGAAATTCCAGGCTCTTCTTGAAAAATATTAAAAATAAGATTTTTTATCCTCTGGACATTAAGGCATTACAATCTTTAGATCAAAAGCGGACTTTATCCCATCAAATTCAACAGTTACCTTTGCAGATACAGGCACAATACTTCCGGTCAATGTGGTTGTCAGTCCTTGCTGCGGAGAAAAAACAACTGCTGTAGGGTTTGAACATCTCCAAATAACTTTCAGTTTGTTCTTTTCGCTAAGGATATACTCATTTCCGTCTTTGCCTATAGGTACGGCATTTATTGTATAAGACTCATTACGCTCAAGCGTTACTATTTTGTCATTAATTATATTGCCAAAATTATCGACAATATCAATGCTTACTACTAGTTTTTCTTTTACTCTTACGTTTTCATCACAGGCAATAAGCCCAAAACAAAAACAAAAGCTAATGATAAATAAAAATATCTTTTTCATCGTAAACTATTTTAGCACCGCGGACACTTTTATGCAACCGGTATTCGAGATACGGCAAGAGAAGAAATTTCTGTGCTTATTATATCTTCACAGCAATTTCAGCTCTTACAAAAACGGCATCTTTTACGCCGTCATAATAAAAATCTCCTGGGATAAAATACTCCCCTCTTATTTGAGAGCTTATATTTTTAGAAAAATTATATCTTGTATGCAAAACAAAAAGGCTGCCTCTGCTTTTCCCGCTGCCGAAAATATTTGACACTCCGTAAAAAGAAGTATTTGCTACAAGATACATATAAGCCGTTTTAATGCTTACATTGTTATATGGCTTAAAATTTAATTCCGCATTGAACATTTGCAAATTACTCCAATAACCATAAGCTGATTCTTTTGCATAAAGAGCTGCAGCTATTTCAGACATAAAAGTTCCCCGCGAAAAAAGCGGATTCCACGATCCTTTTTCATCGCCGGACAAATATACATATCCTAAAGTTAAAGGTTTAAAAACTTCTTTTATATCAAGATCTGTAAAAACGTATCCGCCAAAAGCTCTTTTGGACTCATTATTATATTTGCCTGACTGCATTGCAGCCTGAACTCTTAAAGCAGCATTATTATATTTGTATTTGAAATATGTACCAAAAGTATTTATGCTGTTTGCTTCATTAATTTTATCGAATTTTTCCTCTTTAGATATATAATAAGGTTCAAGATAAACATTTTCATTAATAAATATATGACCATAAAGTATAGCTGCGATATCGCGGCTCAGATTTAATTTTCTGTCCTTATTATTAATTATCGGCAGATCATCATATTCCGGATTGTATACGCCTATAAATTCAATACTGCTTTTTTTCATATTATATTTTAACTGTATACCATTGAAATAAAAAGTGCGGGAACCGTCTAAAGGTGTACCGTCCTCAATTAAAAAACCTTCTCCATAATTTCTGCCAGACAGATCAAATCTTCCGGCTTTCATTTCAAGAGAATCTGAGATATTTTGAAAATGTATATAAAAATTATCTAATAAAATCTCATTTATATCATATTGAGTATTGCCTCCGGCATTTTTTATATATGAGCGGCTTTCCGTAGCCATTCTTGCATATATGTTGACAATATCTTCAAATTCAGCTTTTACTCCTCCGGTAAATTTAAATCTGAAATAACTTTTTTCATCTTTTCCTGAAAAGCCGGCATCACTATTATTAACAAGATATTCATATCTATTCCTTGCCAGTCCGTCAAATTTAAAATCTACAGCAAAAATTTCTACTGCCGTAAAACATATAGTTAAGATTGTAAAAAATAATTTTTTCATTAAATTCCCTTTGTTTTTACACATTCCAAAAGAGTGTAATCGTGGCTCCCTATATTTTCATATGCTTCCAAAACTTTCATTCCTGAACACTTTACACACTCTTCCATTTCAGAACTTTTATACATTTTGCTGTTGCCGTTAGCTATAGCAGTAAAATATAATGATGTATGAGTTAATGATAATTTTGCCGCCTCAAATTTCTGCTTATCCCAAAACGGTTCTAAAATATAAACTTTTGTATCATTATTCATTGAGGCATAAACTTTTTTAAGTATTGATATTATTTGTTCTTTGGAAAAGCAGTCTAAAAACTGACTCATCAGAACAATATCAGGATCTTTGGGGAAAACGGTTTTCTCATCAAGCACATTTGCCGGATAAAATATACTGTTATCTGCAAACCCTGCTGCAGAAAGATTTTCTTTTGCTTTTACAAGCTGCTGCGGTAAATCTATAAGAGTGATTTTCCCTTTATATCCTTTAGAAAATAAAGCCAATTCAAACTTTCCGGTATTACAGCCTATATCAAAAACCATTGATGGATTTTGTTTGGAAATTATTTTTATTACATCATTAAAAGCATTGTCTGAATAAAAATGATCAAAAGCAAACCAGCTTTGACGAACTTTTTTGGGTAATTGCGAAAGACCCTCATATACTGTCGGCCAGCCGCCAAAAACTTTTAAACCTTCCGGCTTTTCTTTTAAAAATGATTCTTCGAGATAAAATGCACCCTGATAACAAACATCATTTACGAAATTCATATTAATTCGTGTCATATCATCATATAAAAAACACTGCATAATTTTTGTGCCATAATATAAACCGTCTTTTTCTTCCACTATGCCTGCACTTTCAGCAACTTCAAGAAGAGTTTCTACAGTATAATGAGAAAGAGAAAGCTTTTCTTTTATATTATCTGAAGATACTCCCGGAGTCTCATCAATAATTTTGAAAATCTGCAAATTTAACATTGTTCTTATCGCTTGAAATGTAAGCGGTGAAAAAGCAATTTTTTGAGCTTCTGATTTAGCATCTACCATTTTCATTATTCAACAGGTCTCCATTCCATATAGTTTTTTTATTATATCTTTTTTTCTAAATTAATACGATTTGTATTATTATGTTTATATACAGCACTAGCATTTATTGTTGACTCTTCTGCCAGTTTTTAGATATAATAGCAAAGTATTTCCCAATATAAAAAAGGATTAAGTAAAATGAAAAGAACGTTTCAACCAAACAAAGACAAAAGAAAGAAAAAAATCGGCTTTATGGCCAGAATGTCAACACCGGGCGGAAGAAGAATTTTGAGTGCACGCAGAAGAAAAGGCCGTAAAAATTTAAGTGCATAAAGACAACTGATATATGCAGAAAAAGGAAAAAGACATTTCCTCCGAAGGTTTTTCCTTCTCATATAATGAAAGGCTGCATTCTCAGAGAGATTTTAACAAAGTATTCAAAAACGGAAAGAAACTTGAAAACAAAGCCATAAAAATTATGGCATACAAAAGAGACGACGGACAAATAAGAAGGCTGGGCCTTATCACCCCGAAAAAAGTCGGGACTGCCGTCGTTAGGAACAGAACAAAGAGAAGACTGAGGGAAATTTTTAGAACTAATAAGCATTCGTTGGAAACAGGACTGGATCTGCTTTTCATATCCAAACCAGAAACCGCATCGTTGGATTATAACAGTCTAAAAAAAGAGATCTTACGGCTGCTCGAAAGCGCGGGATTTTACAAAAATCCGGGATGATATTGATATGAAGCAAATAGCGCTTTTTATGATAAGATGTTATAAAGTTATATCTTCAGTATTACCTGCAAGATGCCGTTTCCAACCAAGCTGTTCAACCTATGCTTATCAAGCTATAGAAATTTACGGTTTTTTTAAAGGCTCTTTTCTTGCTTTTAAAAGAATTATCCGATGCCATCCTTTTTGTGAAGGGGGGATAGATCCTGTACCCCCAAAAGCAGAGAACAAAAATTGCAGTTTGAAAGAAAATAAACGCTAAATATTGTAATTTTTTACTGCTAACTATTAAGTGCTGTTATAAAAGGAATCAAAATGAATAAGAACACAATAATGTTTGTAGTTTTTTCAGGACTTACTATTTTTCTCTACTACTACTTTTTCGCACCGCAGCCGCCGACACCGCAGCAGTTAAATCAAGAATCCAGACAAGAGCAGACTGTTGAGAGCACTCCTTCCGGAGAATATGCCGAAGACAATGCTGAATTTAAAAGAGCTGACGAAGTTTCTTTAGCAAACAATGCAAAAATTCAGGAAGAACAGTTTGAGATTGAAACAGACAGATATAAAGCCGTTTTTTCAAATAGAGGTGCTTCTGTACTCAACTGGTCAATAAAAGAAAAGAATGGAGAATGGATAGATCTCGTACTGCCTCAGGCAGCTCCGGTAATGGCAAACTTCCCCGGCTCGAATTACAAAATTGTCTCAAAAACCAATGAAAAAATTGTTTTTGAACATATCTCGCATGAAGGTTGGAAAATTACCAAAACATATAATCTTTCAGATACATATATGCACAATCTTTCCATAGTTCTTGAAAAACTTATGGACCAGGCAAAACTTCCGCGCATAGAACTTGAATGGGGTCCCGGTCTTGGCACAGACTCAAAAGAACAGAAAGAAAATATAGTAGTTACAAGAGCTTTGGCATATACGGCCACAAAGCCCGGCAAACTTAAAAAACTTAAAAAAGAAGCCGAACCGGCACCTTTATACAGATGGGCAGCTATTGACAATAGATATTTCCTTGCTGCATTTATCCCTGAAAAATCAATCGATTTTGAACAAATAATCCCCAGCAGGCTGGACAAAAAACATCCTTATTCTTTAACTTTGACTGCCACAATGCCTAAAGGCGATCTTAGAAAAGAGTATTTAGTAAATTTTTATTTAGGTCCTAAAGGTTATACTTATTTGAAAACTTATGGTTTAGACCTTGAAAAAACCGTTGACTTCGGTTTTTTCGGTTTCCTTGGCAAGGGAGCATTTGCTATTCTGACATTCCTGCACAATATTACAAACAATTATGGCTGGGCAATTATAATACTCACTCTTATGATACAGGTTTTGATACTGCCTTTAACATTGAAAAGTTTGCGATCTATGGCAGCAATGAAACGCATACAGCCGATGATACAAGATATTCAGAATAAATATAAAGATAATCCTCAAAGATTACAGGCTGAAATGTTAAACATATATAAATCTCAGAAAGTTAATCCGCTCGGCGGATGTCTGCCGATGTTTCTGCAGCTGCCAATTTTTTGGGCATTTTTCACTATGCTTAGAAATGCTTATGAATTGAGATGCGAACCGTGGATACTGTGGGTAAAAGATCTTTCAGCGGCTGACCAATTTATGCAGCTCGGTGCATTCAATTTGAACCTTCTTCCGCTGATAATGGGTCTCGGCATGTTCCTGCAGCAAAAAATGACTACTGCCACATCTGACCCTACTCAGAAAAAAATAATGTATATTATGCCTATAGTGTTCACTTTTATGTTCTGGACTTTCCCTTCAGGACTTGTCCTTTATTGGCTGACTAACAGTATAGTGTCAATGATCCTGCAATATATAGTTATCAGAAAAGACAGTGCAAGAATCAAACATGCTTAAAAACGACGATGTATTTGTGAACAAAAGGAGTGTAAAATGCCAGAAATAGAAATGACAGGAAAAACCGTAGAAGATGCTATAAATAAAGGTCTTGAAACTTTGGGCTGTGAAAGAAAAAATACTGATATCAAAATACTTGATGAAGGAGCAACTGGACTTTTCGGCCTTATGGGTGCAAAACCCGCAAGAGTATTGATATCTGCTGAAAGTGCGGACTGCAAAAAAAGTGTTCCCATAGAAATTGACTCTAAAAAAGCCATAAAAAAAGTTGAATCCATTTTGACCGAAATACTTAAGAAAATGAATATCAAGCTCAAAGAAATAAAATCATCTTTTGAAAACGATTCCGTAAATATTGAATTTTCGGTAGATGAAGGCAGTTTTGTTATCGGCAAAGGCGGACAAACTCTTGATTCTCTTGAATATATTACCCAGATAATTACAAATAATGTGCTTAATACAAAAATTAAAGTTAATCTTGACTGCGAAAACTACAGACTTAAACAAAATGAAAGACTCAAAGTTATGACCGATAAAGCAATTGAATATGTGAAACGCACAAAAAAGATATACAGATTTGATCCGATGAGCGCAAAAGAAAGAAAGATCATACACACTTATCTTAAAGATAATCCGGCAATAGAATCCTTTTCTGAAGGAGAAGGCGTTTTGAGAAAGGTCGGCATAAAACTTTCAAATAAGAAATCAGTTTAAATTATTAAATGGGCGCTTCAAAAAAGCGCCTTTTTCAAATCTAATATGAATAAATATTTAAGCAAAGATACCATAGCGGCATTATCAACAGCGGCAGGGAAATCCGCTATTGCGGTAATACGCCTAAGCGGAGAAGATTCTTTGCACATATTAGATAAGGTTTTTAAACCTTCCTTTGTACAGCCGGACTCCGACATCAGTTCGCGGGCACGCCACGGTTATATAGTTGACGGAGAAAAAAAAGTAGACGAAGTCCTTTGCACTTTTTTTAAAGCACCAAACACTTATACAGGCGAAGATATTGCAGAGATTTCCGTACACGGAAATCCCGTAATAATCAATGAAGTATTAGATCTCCTTTTCAAAAACGGCGCAAGAGCCGCCGGTCCCGGAGAGTTTACATACCGTGCTTTTCTTAACGGCAAAAAAGATCTTGCTGAAGCTGAAGCCGTTTGCGATCTTATATCAAGCAAAACCGCAACTGCCACTAAAGCCGCATTAAATAATGTAAGCGGCGAGTTTTCAAATAAAGTCCGTAAAGAATTAGATTCAATGACAATGCTTTTGGCATATCTTGAAGCCTCGCTTGATTATCCCGAAGATGATATACCTTTCCTTTCTCAAGAACAAAAAAAAGAAATGATAAATACCGCAGTAAACAATAATCAAAAACTGATAGATATGTATAAAACAAGCAAAAATCTGCAAAACGGTCTTAAAGCCGCAATTATCGGTAAACCGAATGCCGGCAAATCTTCACTTTTAAATGCTATCTTAGGCAAAAACCGCGCAATAGTTACAGAGATTGCCGGAACAACGACAGATACTATTGAAGAAATTATAGATTGTCATGGAATACCTCTTACAATAATAGATACGGCAGGCATCAGAACCCACTCAGAAAATTCCATAGAAGTTTTAGGACAGGAACGCTCAAAAGAAACGGCAAATAAAGCTGACATTCTTATATGGGTTTTTGATTCCTCTTCCCCTCTTGATAAAAACGATATTGAAATATCACAATATCTTAAAACTCTTGATTTTAAAGGTGATATTATAGGAGTGCTCAACAAAAGCGATCTGCCTTCAAAGATCAATGAAAATGACATAAAAAACCTTACAAAATACACATATATAATAGGTGTATCTTCAAAATCAGCCACAGGCATAAAGGAAATAATAGACAAAATAGCCGCTATTGCAGGCATGGCAGAAAATAACAATGAATTTTTGATGATAAATTCAAGACACTATGATCTTTTACAGCAAGCACAAAAATCATTAGTAAAAATGCAGGAATTAATAACAAAAGATAATTCCGATGAGCTTGCCTGCTTTGAATTAAAAAATGCTTTATCGGCATTTGAAGAAATATTAGGAATAAATACACCCCGCGATATTTTAGATACTATTTTCAGCACTTTTTGCATCGGGAAATAATATTTAAATCTTTTAAAAATGAGAAATATATGGAAAATGAATTAAAAAGTATTTTAAAAGAAAGCATTTATACTATTACTAAAAATTCTGATCTTTTTTGTTCTGAGCTGAATTTTAACAAGGTGCTGGCTTACGAACTGAAAAAAGAATTAAAAAGAAAAAATAAAGAATATGATACTTTAATAGAATATTGTACTTTAAGCTGTTATTCTGAAAAAAAAGAAGATATGCTTAATTACTACATTGACATTGTTATAAAAAATGATAATGAATTTTATCCTATACTGTTAAAATATTCAGGGTTTAAAGGCAAAGAATGTATTGGTGGAACAACTGGCGGAGAATTAGCTTTGGCTTTTGTAAAAGATATAGAAATCCTTCAAGCCCTACGAGAATCTATACAAAAAGAAACTCCTACTTTTACAAAAGGCTTCTGTATTCTTCTGACAAATGAAGATTATATACTAAAACCGAGTAATTATGTCATAAACAATGTTTATAAAGATTTTGTTATTTCTCCTGAAACAAAAACAATTGGAGGAAAAACTCTTTATTATCACAAAGAAGAAGTTAAAATAGAAAAATATGATTTAGAATGGTACGATAAAATAACAGAGTCAAAAAACTTTAAAGATTTTAGATTTCTTATTGTTGAAGTGCCGGGTAAAAAATTATAATCTTTGTTTGATACATTTGAAAAAAGGATAACCTATGGAAAAATCATTGGATATAAAAAAAGAAGAATCTCCTGTAATTTTTTATGTAACTGATGATCTTAAAACAATAATAAATATTATATTCGAAGAAGAAACTTTTTGGATTTCTCAAAAACAAATGGCAGAACTGTTTGATGTTGAGGTAAATACTATCAATTATCATCTTAAAGAGATATTTAAAAGCGGCGAACTTCACGAAAACTCAGTTATTCGAATTTTTCGAATAACTGCCACAGATGGCAAAAGTTATAGTACTAATCATTATAATCTTGATGCTGTAATTTCAGTAGGCTATAGGATAAACTCTGAAAAAGCAACAAAGTTTCGTATTTGGGCAACTAAAACTTTAAAAGAATTCATTATTAAAGGCTTTATTATTGATGATGAAAGATTAAAAAATGGGAAACAGTTCGGGAAAGATTATTTTGATGAACTTCTTCAAAAAATTAAGGAAATCCGTGCTTCTGAAAGGCGTTTTTATCAAAAAATAACGGACATTTATTCACAGTGCAGCATAGATTATGATAAAAACTCTGATATAACAAAAACTTTTTATGCAACTGTACAAAATAAATTACACTTTGCTACAACAGGGAAAACTGCTTCTGAAATAATTTTTAATAGAGCTGATCGTTCAAAAAAAAATATGGGTTTAACTACATGGAAAAATGCTCCTGATGGAAAAATTTTAAAAAGTGATACGATTATTGCAAAAAACTATCTTTCAAAAGATGAAATCTCGCATTTAAATGATATTGTTAACATGTATTTAGATTATGCCGAAAATCAAGCAAAACGCCACACTGCTATGACAATGAATGATTGGATTGCCAAGCTTGATTCTTTTCTGGCATTTAATGAGTATGATATTCTCAATAACTCCGGTAAAAATTCGCATAAACAAGCTGTTCAAAAAGCATTGAAAGAGTTTAAGTCATTTAGAGTTAAACAAGATAAAATGTTTAAATCTGATTTCGATAAAACCTCTGAAAAATATTTAAAATCCGGGAAGAACAAATGCGGCAAAAACACGGACAAAATTTCTTAATAGATAACAATATTGCTGATAATATTGTAAAAGCAGCCGATTTAAATGAAAATGACAATGTCATTGAGATCGGACCGGGTAAAGGTATTCTTACAAAACTCATACAGCCGCAAGTAAAACATTTAACAGCTGTAGAAATAGATAAAAGACTTTTTGAAATGCTTGAGCATTATTTTAGCTTTCACAAAGCCGATAATATAGAGCTCATCAATATGGACTTTTTGAAGTATGATGTCCCTTCTTATGATCTAAAATTCATATCCAATCTGCCGTATAATGTAGGCACTGCGATAATTCAAAAAATACTGCCGCTGCCGAATTGGAGTGAATGTGTATTTATGCTTCAAAAAGAAGTTGTACAAAGACTTGCAGGCAAACAAGGCACTGCTGATTACGGTTATATTTCTATTTTTACAAAATATTATGCACATGCGGAAATACTTTTTGATGTTTCACCAAAATGTTTCAGCCCCAGACCGCTTGTAAATTCTTCTGTTATAAAATTAATTAATAAAAGGCCGCAAACTCCGGACCCGCTTTTTTTCCAATTTATAAAGCACAGTTTTTCAATGCGCAGAAAGACTATTTTGAATTGTATAAGCTCATTCAAAAAAATAGAAAAAAGTCAAGCAAATAAAATCTTAATAACTTGCGGACTTGATCCGTTTTTAAGGCCTGATAAGCTTTCAAATGAAGAGTTTTTACGCTTGACTGATGAAATCAAAAATTGTATAATTTTACAATCATAATTTGATTTTAAAAAATGCTTATTTTTATGTATTTTAAATCAGTTTATATCTTTATCCACAGTTGTGGATAACTTTGGGGATTATATGAGTATTTCAGTTTCTGACTTATGGCAAAAGGTTGTGGATAACATTAATTTATCCATTACGCAAGAGACATATAATTTGTGGATTGCACCGCTAAAACCGCTGTCTTTAGAAAATAATATTTTCACTCTTGCTGTGCCAAATGTCTATTTTTCACAATGGATAGAAACGCATCAACAGAAAAATATTGAAAAGATCTTATCGGATAATTGCGGCGAAGCTATAATTCTTGAACTAAAACCACAGCAAGACCTAACCCCGATAATTGCCCAAGTTGAAAACACTCCGGCTCCGGCCGATGTTTCGGCACCTATTTTGCAAAAAGACCAAATAAATTCAAAATATGTTTTTGAACGCTTTGTCGTCGGCGCTTCAAACAGATTTGCCCACGGCTGCTCTGAAGCTGTCGCAAAAAATCCCGGTAAACAGTTCAATCCGCTTTTTATATACGGAGGAGTCGGGCTTGGAAAGACCCATCTTTTACACGCTATCGGCAATTATATAAAACAATCAAACCCTTCATTACGTATTCTATATGCTACAGCTGAAAAGTTTACAACTGAATTTATAGAATCACTGCGCTTTGATAAAATGACATCATTTAAAAATAAATATAGAAGTCTTGACTGCCTTCTTATTGACGACATTCAATTCCTTGTCGGCAAAGAAAGCTCTCAAGAAGAGTTCTTCTATATATTTAATTCTTTATACGATTCCAGAAAACAAGTAGTAATTTCTTCGGACAGACCTCCAAAAGAGTTAGAAAAAGTCGAAGAAAGATTAATTTCACGCTTTGAATGGGGCATAATTGCGGATATTCAGCCGCCCGACCTTGAAACAAGAATAGCAATACTGCGTAAAAAAGCTGAAGATGAAAAATTATATGTTCCTGATGATGTTATCCTTTATATAGCAACTCAGATAAAATCAAATATCAGAGAGCTTGAAGGTTCTCTTTTAAGAATTACGGCTTTCTCGGCATTTACAGGCACTCCTTTAACCGTAGATTCCGTACAAAAGATACTTAAAGATGTAGTAAAGCCGCCGGCCGACAATTCACCTATAACAATAGAGAATATTCAAAAGATAGTTGCACAAGAGTTCAATATAGAATTAAGAGATATGAAATCCAGACGCAGAACCGATGCTATAGCATTTCCTAGACAGATAGCTATGTATCTTGCACGCACAATGACAGATGAATTTTCAACAAATGATATAGGCGATGCTTTCGGCGGAAGAGATCATACTACAGTTATGCATGCTTGCAATAAAATAAAAGATAAGATGAATAAAGATCCTTATTTTAATGCAAAGCTTAACCAAATAATAAAAAAGATAAGACATTCTGAGGATAATTAATTTTTCAGGAAAAATATATGAAAAATTTAATTTTTGCCGCATTACTGCTTACAATTCCTTTATTTGCCGGTGCACAGAGTTATTACTATTATAATGATGAAGAGGAAAAAGAACCTGAAGCTGTACTGACACATTTTTCCAACGGCAACCTCAAATCTGAAATATATTATAATGCCGACGGTAAAATGGACGGAACAGCCAAATTTTATTTTGAAGACGACGGGACTTTGTATGCCGTAGTTGAGTTCAAAGATGGTATTCAAGAAGGAAGTACTGTTGTTTACAGTGCTTTAAATCCTTTTATGCTTGAACTTGAATATGAAAAAGGACAAGCAGTATCAGGAAATCTCGTCCAGAAAGTGATATCAAAAAAACGTCTTTCAAAAACGCAGATCCTTGATTGGAATTCAAATAAATCCATACTTGGATTTTCAAATAGATTTAACACTTATTTTTAGTTTTTTCGTTTAAAAAATTTAGTGGATAATTCTGTATATTTTTGAGAATAAAGCTTTTAAAATTTGTATAATATAGAAGTCACATAATAACCTTAATAACTTTGTTGATTTATCAACATAATAATTATTGTCAGCTTTTTCAAATTTTGTATTGATAACTAAAGATTTTTTGATGTGCGCCAAAACTTATCAACATTATACGGCGCCCTACAACAACAAACAGCTTTTTTATAGAAAAATGGGAGGAAACGGATGAAAGTAATTTGTGGAAAAGAAGAACTTATGAGAGGTATTCAAACTGTTTCACCGGTAGCATCGTCAAAGAGTACTCTTCCTGTATTATCTAATTTTTTATTTGAGACAGAAGAAAATAAAATAAAACTTTCATCTACCGACTTGGAAATAGCAGTAAAATGCCATATAAAAGGAGAAATTCTCGAGGAAGGCGGCATAACAATACCCGCAAAAAGATTTGCCGATATAATAAAAGAACTTTCATCTGATGACGATATAGAAATAAAATCAGACGAAACAAATCAAATTAATATAAAATCAGGTAAATCAAAATTCACTCTAATGGGCATTTCTAAAACAGAATATCCCGTAATACCTGAATTCCCGAAAGAAAATAATTTTACTGTAAAAAAAGATATATTTGCTTCAATGCTTAAAAAAACTGTCTTTGCCGTTTCAAAAGATTCGCAGAGATATGTTTTAAACGGCGTTTATTTTATAGTTGAAGAAGGCAGCTTAAAAATGGTAGCTACCGACGGAAGAAGACTTGCTTATGTAACTACCGAAGGTATAGACCCAAAAATTAAAGGAAAAGCTATAATTCCCACAAAAGCAATATCCGATATGCTGAGACTTATATCTGCTGACAATAAAACGGAAGATATAAAATTCGGAATTTCGGAAAATCAGTGTGCCGTAGAAATAGGAGATATAGTTTTCCTTTCAACGCTTATAGAAGGCGTTTTCCCGAATTATGAGCAGGTAATACCTAAAAAAACAGAATCACAAATAAAACTTAATGTCAAAGATACTTTGAGTGCGGTAAAACAGATGGCGCTTCTCACCGGAGATAGATTGTCATCGGACAGATCTTCCGCGGTAAAATTTTATTTCAGCCCCAATACTTTAAGGATATCGGCTTCTACAGCCGGTCTCGGGTCGGGAGAAGCTGAAGTCGAAATAGAGTATAAAGGAGAACCTTCCGAAATAAATTTCAATCCTAATTTTATTAGAGAAGTCCTCCAGAATATAGACGAAGAGTTTACGACTTTTTCTTTTACCAATGCCCTTAATCCGGCAACTCTTTCACCGGAAAAAGACAAAAATTATATTTGCGTCGTAATGCCGATGAGAGTTTAAACCGCCGTGTCCTTTACCGAAATTTCCGACATAATGGAAGGTATTAAAAAAGAACTCGGTCTAGACGAGGACTTTTTTACTATAGCCAAAGTGTGGGGTAAAGAGGTGGGCACGGAAAGCGTTGAAATATGCGGTTATAAGAACGGCACAATATTTGCAAGGACCGAATACAGTGCGGCATTGCACGAAGTTTCAATGCGTAAAAAAGAAATAATCAAAAGATTAAACCAGTATTTGGGAAAATCAAGAATTAAAGATATTAAATTAAAAATAAAATAAAAAATTTAAATATAATTTGAAAAGGGTAATTCCCCAAAGGAGTTTCATTCATGGCAAATGAAGAACTAAAGAAAGACAGCTATGATGCGTCGAAGATCCAAATTCTTGAAGGTTTGGAAGCTGTACGCAAAAGACCGGCCATGTATATCGGTTCTACTGGATCAACGGGGCTTCATCATTTAGTTTATGAAGTTGTTGACAATTCAATAGACGAGGTTCTTGCCGGATATTGTAAAAATATAGATGTAACAATTCATGAAGATAATTCTATAACCGTACTTGATGACGGCCGCGGAATTCCGGTAGATCCTCATCCAAAATTTAAGAATATGTCGGCGCTTGAAGTTGTTATGACGAAACTTCATGCCGGCGGAAAGTTCGATAAGAACTCCTATAAAGTTTCAGGCGGTCTTCACGGAGTCGGCGTATCGTGCGTAAACGCGCTGAGCATAAAATTGGTAGTAGAAGTATATAAAGAAGGAAAAATTTACAGACAAGAATATTCTCAAGGCAAACCTCAAACGAAATTGGAAGTTGTCGGCGATACCGATCTGAGAGGAACGAAAGTAAGATTTCTTCCCGATCCTGGAGTTTTTACAGTAAGCTCATATTCTTTTGATACTCTTGCAAACAGGCTTAGAGAGCTTGCTTTTTTAAATGCCGGCACGCATATCAGGATATTGGATGAAAGAGATGATAAAGAACATATTTTTGATTATGACGGCGGTATCAAAACATTTGTGCAGTATTTAAATGCAAATAAAACGCCTATAAATAAAGAACCGATATATTTTTCAAAAGAAAAAGATGATGTAAGCATTGAAGTTGCAATGCAGTACAATGACTCTTACAATGAACAGGTTTTCTCTTTTGTAAATAATATTAACACCATAGAGGGCGGAACACATCTTTCAGGTTTTCGTTCTGCACTTACAAGAGCAATAAACGATTATATTAAAAAGAATGAAATATCAAAAACTAAAAATCTTACGCTTTCGGGAGATGATGTCCGTGAAGGTTTAACGGCCGTTATTTCAATAAAAGTTCCAAATCCTCAGTTTGAAGGACAGACAAAAACAAAACTCGGGAATTCCGAAGTTGAAGGTATAACAAAATCAATAGTCGGAGATGCTTTAACCACTTTCCTTGAAGAAAATCCGGGTATTGCAAAACAAATTTTAGAAAAAGCAATCAATGCTGCCGAAGCAAGAGAAGCGGCAAGAAAAGCCAGAGAAATGACAAGGCGTAAAGGCGCTTTGGACTCCGCTGCTCTTCCGGGAAAACTTGCAGACTGCTCTGAAAGGGATCCTGCAAAAACGGAACTTTTTATAGTCGAAGGAGACTCTGCAGGCGGATCGGCAAAACAAGGCAGGGACAGAACTTTCCAGGCTATTCTTCCTTTGAGAGGAAAGATACTCAATGTTGAAAGAGCAAGGCTTACAAAAATGCTTGCAAGCGACACGATAAAATCATTAATTACAGCTATCGGCGCTGGCATAGGAAAAGAGGAAGAGGATTTTGATATTGAAAAAGCCCGCTATCATAAAATAATAATAATGACAGATGCCGATGTTGACGGAGCACATATCAGAACGCTTCTTTTAACTTTCTTTTACAGGCATATGCCTCAGCTTATAGAAAAAGGATATGTTTATATAGCCCAGCCGCCGCTTTATAAGGTTAAGAAAAATAAAAAAGAAATGTATCTTGACAGCGAAGAAGAACTCGATAAATTCTTATTTGACCAGGCTTTAAGCGGTATGGAATTAGTCTTAATGACGGACGGCAAACAAATAAAAGTTTTAGATGAAAAAAATCTCCGCAGAGTAGTTTCAAATATAAGCGAACTCGACGGATTGATAAAGAAAATAAAAAGAAAAGGTATATCTTGGCAGGAATATCTTAAATTAAGAAAAGAAAAAGAAAGCAGAGCAGACGGCAAACTGCCTATGTATATAACTTTCCAGGACGGAGCAGGGAAATATATTTATTCCGATAAAGAATGGAAAGAATTTAAAGAAAATCTTTTAGCTAAAAGACGCGAAAAACTTGCAGCTCAGGGAGAGCTTGCCGCTATTACCGAAGAGATGCAGACAGAAGACATAATGCCTGACTATAAAGACCTTTGGGAATTGCCACGTATAGATAAACTTGCAAGCCAGCTTGAAAATGACGGTTTGCATTTAGAGCATTACGGAGAAGCTCATACAAAGCCTGTTTACAGACTGCAAAATGCCGAGAAAAAAACACAGGGCGATTTTTATGATTTGACCTCAACAGTAGAATTGATAGATACCATCAAAGAACTTGGCAATAAAGGCGCCACAATACAGAGATATAAAGGTCTTGGAGAAATGAACCCTGAACAGCTATGGGAAACGACTATGGACAGATCAACAAGAAAACTTTTACAGGTTAAACTTGAAGACGCCATAGAAACGGACAGGATTTTCACAACGCTTATGGGAGATCAGGTAGAGCCGAGAAGAGCTTTTATACAAGCACATGCTTTGGATGTTAAGAATTTGGACATTTAATTTATAAATAAAAATCTTAAATAAGGATGTAAAAATGTCAGAAAAAGATAAGAACAAACAAGAAGAAACGGAAATTTTGCCCACTAATATCATTCCAAGAAATATTGAAGATGAAATGAAAACTTCCTATATAGATTATGCGATGAGCGTTATTGTAGGAAGAGCGCTTCCTGATGTGCGTGACGGTTTGAAGCCCATTCACAGAAGAATTCTTTATACGATGAAAGAAATGGGCATGAAATACGGTTCGGCTTATAAAAAGTCAGCAAGAGTAGTCGGTGATGTTATGGGTAAATACCATCCGCACGGCGATACGGCTATTTATGAATCAATGGTGCGTATGGCGCAGGATTGGTCTTTGCGTTATCCGATGGTTGACGGCCAGGGTAACTTCGGTTCTATCGACGGCGACGGCGCGGCGGCTATGCGTTATACCGAAGCCCGTATGGAAGCTATAACCGATGAAATGCTTGCCGATCTTGATAAAAATACAGTTGATTTTATGCCCAATTATGACGGTTCTTTAAAAGAGCCGGTAGTGCTTCCGTCAAAACTTCCCAGCCTTCTTATAAACGGTTCGCAGGGTATAGCCGTAGGTATGGCAACAAATATCCCTACACATAATTTAGGAGAAGTCTGTGATGCTATAGCAGCATTGATAGATGATCCGGAACTGCCAATCTCTGAAATTATGAAACATATAAAAGGGCCGGACTTTCCTACCGGTGCGATAATACTCGGCAGAGGCGGTATTAAAGATTATATAGCAACCGGCAGAGGCTCAATAAAAATGAGAGCCAAAGCTGAAATTGAAGAATATAAAAACGGGAGAGAAGCGATCATAGTAAATGAGATCCCTTATCAGGTAAATAAGTCAAATCTTATTATATCTATAGCCGATCTTGTTAAAAATAAAAAAATTGACGGCATATCCGATATAAGAGATGAATCCGACCGCGACGGTATAAGAATAGTAATCGAAATTAAAAGGGACGGAAATGCCCAGGTTGTTTTAAATCAGCTTTTTAAACATACTCAAATGCAGTCGTCTTTCGGTGTTATAATGCTTGCTCTTGTAAATAACCGCCCGAAAGTGATGAATATAAAAGAAGTATTAGAACATCACATAGAGCATAGAAGAATTGTAATTACAAGACGCACAAAATTCGATCTTCAAAAAGCTGAAGCCAGAGCGCATATTTTAGAAGGTTTAAAGATAGCGGTTGAAAATATTGATGCTGTTGTAAAGATCATCAGAGGGTCAAAAGATAAAGAAGAAGCCCGCGAGCAGTTAATGGCAAAATTCAAACTTACAAAAGTTCAATCCGATGCCATTTTGGAAATGAGACTTCATCAGCTTACTGGTCTTGAAAGAGAAGCTATAGAAAATGAATATTTAGAACTTATAAAACTTATTGAGAAACTTCGTTCAATCCTTGCAGATCCTAAAAAAGTTTTAGCTATTATTAAAGAAGAAACTTTGGAAGTTAAAAAGAAATACGGCGATAAAAGAAGAACAAAAATAGAGGCGGCAGAAGCGGACTTCAATATTGAAGATCTTATACAGGAAGAAGAAGTCGCTATTTCAATGTCGCACGCCGGATATATTAAACGTATACCGCTTGATACATATAGAGCACAGAACAGAGGCGGACGCGGTATAACGGCGATGAATACAAAAGAAGAGGATTTTGTAGAAAAACTCTTCATAACAAGTTCACATTCATATATGCTTTTCTTTACTACAAGAGGCAAACTTTACTGGATGAGAGCTTATGAAATACCTGAAGGAAACAGAACTGCAAAAGGAAAAGCTGTAGTAAATCTTTTACAGCTTGCACCTGAAGAAAAGATCACTGCAGCGATAGCATTCAGGTCTATTGAGCCTAAAGAGATTAAAGATGAATATTTATTAATGTGCACAAGGAACGGCACAATTAAAAAGATAGCTCTTACCGAATTTTCAAATCCGAGAAAAGGCGGCATAATAGCAATTAAACTTACAGACGGCGATATTTTAACGAAAGTGCAGGCTATTGAACAAAACCCTGAAGTTATCATAGCTACAAAAAAAGGCATAGCTATCAGATTCAAAGAAAGCGATGTCAGGGCCATAGGCAGAAGCGGTATGGGTGTCAGAGGCATAATGCTTGATAAAGATGATGAAGTTATCGGTATGGAAGTAGTTTCTCCGGAAGATGACTTCTTGTCGGTTTCAGAAAACGGTTACGGCAAGAGAACTGAAGTCGGCAAATACCGTCTGCAAAAAAGAGGCGGCCGCGGTGTTATTAATATGCAGACAAGCGAAAGGAACGGCGATATTATCGGTATTAATAAAACAAAAGCCGGCGAAGAAATAATGATAATGACACAAAACGGCATAACAATCAGAATGAGAGTTGACAGCATATCAATAATAGGCAGAAACACTCAAGGAGTCCGGCTTGTCCGGCTTGAGGAGGGCGATAAAGTGTCCGCTGTGGCATGCGTCGTCAAAGAAGACGACGAAGAAACGCAGGCGCAAGACGCCGTAGAAAAAGAGCCCGAAGAAGAAAAGAAGAAATAAATAAACCAAAACCCTGAGAGCTAAAAACTCTCAGGGTTTTTTAAATCTTAAGTTTTATTGTATATTATAAAGACAAAGGAGGATGAGATGGACCCTATCACAACAGTAGCATTAGAAAAAACTATAGATTCTTTAGTAAAAGCAACAATAGCACCAAGTATAGAAAACTTGTTAAAATATCTCAAAGAAAAAGGAATAACACTTGCAAAAAAACTTTCTGAAGATGGTTATATAGAAAATCTTTTTAAAAAATATTTAGAATCAATCTATAAAAATAATTCTTATATACGAACATTAGTAACACCCAATCAAAAAACTAAAATAACTGATATTTTTGTTCCCTTATCAATAATATCTTCCAAAGACCAAAAAGAATATACAATAGATTCATTTGATTGTGATTTATTCAACGATCATAATAAATTAATAATAGTTGATGCAGCAGGCATGGGAAAATCAACTCTGTTAAAAAAAATATTATTATCAGCCATAGAAGAAAAAAAAAGCATTCCAATATTGATAGAATTAAGAAAAATAAATGATAATAATAAAATAATAGATGAAATATTTAATAAGATAGATCCAATTGATAAAAAATTTGATAGAGATTTAATTTATAAGTTTTTAGAAATGGGTGAGTTTACGATTTTATTTGACGGTTTTGATGAAATTTCTTTTGATTTACAGGAAAAAATTACAATAGAAATGAGAGAGTTTATTAGAAAAACAAATAATAATAAATTTATAATAACATCAAGACCTAACCAAGCATTATATTCATTTGTAGATTTTCAAGAATTTAAAATTAGACCTTTAAAGAAAGAAGAATCTTTTGAAATTATAAAGAAATTGGATGACTTAAGTAATACTGATAATGGTACTAAATTAATTAATGAAATAGAAGCAAAGCATCAGAAACAAATAGAAGAGTTTTTACATAATCCTTTATTAGTATCATTATTGTATAAATCATATTCATATAATAGAGAAGTTCCAACAAAAAAATTCCTATTTTATCAAGAAATGTACGAGAGTTTTTATAAGAATCATGATATTTCTAAAGAGGGTTTTATAAGACCTAAGAGATCAAATCTTGATATGCATGATTTTGAAATAATTTTAAAATACATTGGCTATGAAACAGCAAAGAAAGGGAAAATTAGTTATTTAGAAGATGAGTTAATGGATTATATTAAAAAAGCGAAAGAAAGTAATAAAACATTAAATTTTAAAGAGCAAGATTTTTATGATGATTTCATAGACGCAGTTCCTTTATTTATGAAAGATGGTTATCAAATTAAGTGGGTGCATAAATCAATACAAGATTACTTTGCAGCTAAATTCATTGTAAATCATTCACAAAGAGATGAAATTTTGTCAATAATATTTGATAAAAATAGAATTGGATATTTAAATATTCTTGAACTAGTCTATGAAATTGATCAAAAATTATTTAGAGCTCAAATAACAAAAAAAATATTAGAGAAATTTATTGAATATGGAGAAAGTCAATTCAAAGATGATAATACTTTAGATTATGAGCAAAAAAATATAGATTAGCACTAACCTTTAACACAGATTATTACTTGTATATAACTAATAAAGGCAACAATATAGAAATTCTAAAAGAATTAGCTAAGCAAATACAGGAAACATACGGCAAGCGTTGTACAAAAGCTAATGCTATAGGACACAAGAAAGAGAGAGTTTTTTTATGGTTGTTTTTATACAATCATGAAAATAAAATGCTAGAAATTTCTTTATTAAAAATGTTATATCAAAAAAAAGAACCTTTTTTTGGGAACTTTACTTTTCAAGATTCAATTCAAAATCAATTAGACTGTATTTTTAAAGAAGCCAAAGTAGAGCATTTTTATAAAATTGATGATAAAACAGAAATGTTTTATAATAACCCGGAAAACTTTTCATACTTAAATTATAAGATGTCTAAATTTTTGGAAAAACATTTTTTAGATATTGATAAATGTAAACTTGAACTTGATAGTATTAAAAAAGAAATAGAAGAAGACAAATCAGAAGAAATATTAAGTGATATCTAAAAGACATATTAGTTTTTGACTTTGGAAATGTAAAAAACAAGCTGCTTTGCATAAACAAAGCGGCTTGTTTAATAGGGAAAAACTCAAAGGCTTTAAATGAAATTTAATATAAAAAAAGAGCAGAAGAAAAAATCTTCTGCTCTTTTTTGTTTTGTACTTTTACTGCTATATTATTTCGTAGTAATTATGAATTCAACTCTTCTGTTTAATGCTCTGCCTTCTGCAGTATCATTTGGAGCTATAGGATCGCTCTTGCCTTTACCGATTACAGAAATATCATTTTGAACACCAAAATCTTTTTTCAATGTGGTTGCTACTTTTGATGCTCTGTTTTCTGATATTTTTTGGTTGATCTGCTCGCTTCCCATGCTGTCAGTGTGCCCTTCAATTAATATTTCTGCATCAGGATACTGCTCTAATTCTTTTGCCAATTGTCTTAGGCTTTCCCTGCCGCCTTCAGTTAATTCGTCTGATCCAAACATAAATGTAGGTCTTTCATTGAGTCTGACTGTTTTAACTGTTTTCTCTTTCATCTGTTGTGCTTTTTCTTCACTTACTATAGTAGCTTCATATTTCTGTATTCTGTTTTGTAATTCTTTTTCTCTTTCTTTTGCGGCATTCAATTCTTTTTCTTTGGTTTCTAATGCTTTTCTTAAGTTCGCGGCTTCTTTGCTTGTTTTTTCTACATTGTTTACACAACCAAACTTATAAGTCAATCCGATATTTCCATAATAGTTGTTTGATTTATCTGCAAAACTTACAAGTCCGTTTGCAAATATTGTCCAGTCATCTGAAAGTGCATAATCTGCCCCTAATCCTCCGCCATAAGAGAGAGTACCCATTTCTGCACTTTGTATCTTCATTTTTGTTTGGTTTTGATAATCTAACAATGAAGTTTCTATTTCATTATAATCTTCGGTTAAGAGTTGTCTTACTCCTGCTTTTGCATACCAGCCAAACTTACTCATTGTTCCGTTAACTCCTACACCTACTCTTGCTTGTGCTGTCATATTATCGTAGCCTTCTACTTTCAAGTTCAATGACTCTGCACCTTTTTCTTCGAAACCGTCTTGATTGATATAATTGCCTGTAAATCCGACAAACGGTTTCAATGTCAATCTATGTTTCATTGAACGATTTAATGCAATCTTATATCCTGCTTCTAAATCTAATGCTGCACCAAAACCATTGTATTCACTATTTGCAATTCTATTCATGAATCTTATATCTCTGTCTGTTTGATATTGTTCATATCCGCCTAACAACATAGCTTTGAACAACCAAGAATCTGTTTCATAACCGCCGTAGAATCCAAAGTTAAAATCATTCATTATCGTTTGATCATTTGGTTGTTTAAGTTCGCTTGTTCCGTATCCTGCAGTTATTCCCATTGTCCAGTTTGCTGCAGAGATCATATCAAACCCTACCAAGAATCCGTTTACACTGGCATCAAACTCCGGTGAGTTTTCATTTTCTTTTAATTTAATGTATTGTAATAATACTGTGCCCATACTTTATTGTGGAATTTTGTGCAAGGGTACAGGTCTCTTGATCTCTTTTGTACTTTATCATATACATGCTCTATTTTTGCATTTGTGAATGTTAACATTGTTGAATTTGCATGTATTACGCCGGCAACATCATTCAATGCAGCTTTTAATGCAGGTATATTTGCCTCGCCTGTTATAGGATCTTTATAATAGAAGAAATGTTCCATTACATCTAATGGTAATGTTATATCTCCTCCATTTCCTGTTGATACATTATCTATTGCTGTTGCTGCTTGTTGTTCATTGTGGCTTCTATAAAATTCTTTTGTTATTCCGTATTCACTAACTTTTCTTACAAGATCTATCTTTAATGCATTTCCTTCGGTATATATTCTTGTTGATATTCTTGTATCATATCCCGGTCTTAATTCTCTTGCATCGTTATCGTTGAATACAACATTTGCATCTTGATATGCATATCCGTCCAGCAAGAAACCTGCATTTATCAGATCTATTGTTTCATGTACATAATATTTGCCTTCTAAATTGTTCAATGTTATTTTTGCATCTGCCCCTATTGTCGCAGTTCCGGTTACATTGGTATTATCATTGTAATGGCCTGCTGCATCCATACTAAATTGTCCAAACTCAACATCATATTCTCCATCGCCTGTAAATTCCAAATCGCCTGTTACTTTAAATGTAGTTGTTGAATTTCCGGGGGCAAAAGTTGCTCCATTGCCGATTATTAATTTTCCAACATTTATATCTCCATACCCTTTCAACAATGCATTGTTTACTATCATGTCATTATCTACTGTAAATATGTTTCCGCTTCCGCCCATAGTTGCATCGTTATTTATTACATATGTTCCTGCAAGGATATTTGCATATGCTGCTTGGAAATTGTTTATTATTGTCATTGTAGATGAACCGGTCTTATTAAATGTTCCAATATAAGCCATAGTATCTACTTCGTTTAATACTACATCAGAATTTGCATCATAGAATTCAAATGTATCTAAATTGCTTCCTCCGGTTCCTCTTAACAAGCCATTGATGTTTTTTGTTGTTCCTCTCAATGTTCCTGAGTTTACTACTGTGTTTCCTGAATAACTATTTGACAGCATTTGTAAATCTAAGGTACCTGCACCTGATTTTACTAAATCCCCTTCTCCGTAGATTTTGCTGTTTGTTGTTAATACTGTTGTTCCTGTTTCAACTTCAATATTAACTTTATTGGCACCGCCAGCATCTACAGTGCCGACTATTTGGCTGTTCAATGACATATCTGCTGTAGTTATAAGAGTTCCGCCGTCCATATAAATGACTTTGTCTGCACCATCACTTATATTTGTTGCTGAACCTATTCTTAATGCACCGTTACCTATTGTTGTTGGTCCGGCATATTCATTGGTTCCATTTAATGTTACAGTTCCATCTCCTTCTTTAATTAATGAACCGTTTCCATTAATATTTGCATTTAAATCTGCGGCTATATCATCAACCAGCAATAAATTCGCATCATCACCTAAAACAATATCAGCAATATTCAAATCTAAAGCATCAGTTCTAAATGTTGTACTGGCATTCAATATTTGTGCTGTTATTGAACTGCCTCTTACATTTTCAAATATATTGCTTTCAACATTTATTGTGTTTTGTTCTATTGCCGCAGTATTTAATAAATCTCCGGTAACAAATAGATCTCCTGAGTTATTAGGAGTTGTTATTGTGCTTGTATTTATTCCGCCGGTAAAAGTTAAGCTGCCATCATTTAATATACCGTTACCGGTTGTAGTGATGTCTGTTGCATTTGCTGTAAACTTATTACCGGTATTTATTGTTATTGAACTTTGAGATATTGTTGTTCCAAGAGCATTTGTAATATCTCCGGCTATGTCTAAATAGCCGCCGCCGTTTATTGTATTACTGCTGGTTCCTGTTCCTGTTAATATCAAACCGCCGTGATTTATTATTTGTTCAGTTGCTTTGATATCGTTTACATTACTTTCTAAAGAACCTGTTATTGATATTGTGCTTTGTGTTATTGATGCGGTATTTGTTACATTTCCGGTAACAAAAAGTTCACCTTTGCCGGTTGTTGCCGTTATTGTGCTTGTATTTGTTCCGCCGGTAAAAGTTAAGTTTCCGTCATTTAATATGCCGTTAGCTGTAGTTATATAGTCAGCATCAGTTGTAAAACTATTGTTTTCTGTAATTTCTATTGAATTTTGAGATATTGCATAATTTCCGTTTGTTACATCTCCTGCTATTACTAAATCGCCGCCGCCGTTTATTGTATTGTTATTATTGCCGCCGGTAAACTTCAGAATTCCGTCATTAACAATTTCGCTGGTTATTGCTAATCTGTCAGCATTAGATGTTAATGTTGAAGTTGATGATATGTTTAATCCATATTGTGTTATATCTGTTGAGTCTATTGTAATATTTGCATTGCTAAGAGTTGTTGTTCCAACTCCAACTATATTATTTGCTAATGTTGCCGTTCCTGCAGTGAAATTTAACGAACCGTCATTTGATATAGTATCACTAGTTATGATTAAATTTTCTGCATTTACAGATAGTTCTGAATTTGCGCTTATTTCCAGATTGTATTGTTCTAATATTGCGTTTTTCCCAAAATTAACAACAGCACCATTTATAGTTGTTGTTCCGGTACCAACTATACCGCCTTGCATTGTTGTTGTGCCGCCTAAGAAAAATAATTCTCCATCACTGTATATATCGTTTGATGTTCCGTTTGCCATATTCTTTTCAAATGTTGCAGAACCATTGAAAGTTACTGTTGAATTAGCAGCATTGTAAATAGCTCCGCCTTCTTCTTTTGCATAGTTTAATGTAAATAGAACATTGTCGCCTATATTTAAACTTCCTGTATTATAGATTGCTCCGCCATACCAATTTGCCATGTTGGAGTCAAATGTCGTATTTGAACTGATAGTTGTTTCTCCATAATTCCATATCGCACCGCCATCATCCGCCTTATTGTCAGTAAAATTTGCTCCGGTACCGATTGTCAATATTGAATTGAAACCAGCTCTTATCGCACCGCCATCATATCCCGCTTTATTGTCAGTAAATTCAGAATCCGCACCAATCGTCATTTCCGATTCATCTTCAATATATATTGCTCCGCCGCCGCCATATACTGCTTCATTGGAATCAAATTTTGAACCTGAATTGATTGTTATTGATGAACCGTTACCGGCATATATCGCCCCGCCATTACCTATAAAATTTCCGCCGGCCTTGTTTAAAGAAAATGTTGAATCGGAGCCTATTGTTATTGTTGAGCCATTATTAGCATATATCGCTCCGCCAGAAACCTCGGCACTGTTTTCAGAAAAATTTGAACCGGAACTGATTGCCAGCTTTCCGGAATTCCATATTGCACCGCCAGCGGTTGTTGCACTATTTTCAGAAAAATCAGAATTTGAATCGATTGTCAATTCTCCACTATTGCGTATTGCACCGCCCTGATTTGACTTGTTTAAAGAAAATGTTGAATCGGAACCGATTGTCATTGTTGAACTGAATTCATTGTATATGGCTCCACCTTGCCAGCTTGCCTCATTGGAAATAAATGTTGTATGCGAACCGATTGTCACTTCCCCAATATTATATATAGCCCCACCGGATTTTGCTGTATTAGATGAAAAATTTGTTTCATCTTCTATTGTCAGTTTTCCGGAATTCCATATTGCACCGCCTTGGGCAGCTTCATTTGAATCAAATGTTGAATGTGATACAACCATTGTTCCTGCATTATAGATAGCTCCGCCTTTTCCTGTTGTTGTTCCTGTTGTTTTTGCTATGTTGCCTGAAAAAGTTGCACTGTCTACTGTCATTGATGCAGCATTTCCGTTTTTATCTAATTCACCATGATTATATATAGCACCGCCTTGGGCAGCTTCATTTGAATCAAATATAGTGTTTCCTACATATACTGATCCGCTGTTTGCACTATCATTATAAAAATAATTGTCAATCGCACCGCCTCTTAGCTCAGCCGTATTTCCTCTAAATATTGAATTCTTTATATCAAGTTTTGCATCTTTATGATTTCCTGCTTCGGCTCTTCTTGTTCCTATTGCTCCGCCGGCTGTCCCGGATTCATTATATTCAAATATTCCGCCATCAACTTTTGCTACCGCTTCCGAACCAAAAAATATAGCTCCTGAGCCCCCTTGTTTAGGATCTGTATCAATGGTTGATGTTGCTGTATTACTTGTAAATGTTACATTAGTTAATGTTGCATTCTTAAATACTCCCAATGCTCCCACTTCTTCTGCTTTATTATTTATAAAACTCGTATTTGTAATTGTAAAAGAACTTTTAGTCCCTGAATATATCGCTCCGCCCCATTTTGCACTATTATTTGAAAATACAGAATCATTTATTTCTGCTTCACCCGATATATGTATTGCTCCTCCATATTCTGTCGCAGTATTATGTGTAAAAGTTGAACCTTTTACAGTCAATTTCCCTGTATCTAATCCTACAAGTATCGCTCCGGCTTGTTTAGCTTCATTTGATTCAAATTTTGAATCCGATATTACCATCGTTCCTGCATTATAGATAGCTCCGCCTCGATTATTTTCTGCTTGATTTGATTCAAAAGTTGAACCTGATATTTCCATTGCTCCTGTATTGTATATAGCTCCGCCGCTTGAGGACGCCACATTGAAAGAAAAGTTTGAGTCTGAGCCGATTGTCATTGTTGAACCTTTAAAAACATATATTGCCCCACCAGAATTAGCAGAATTGGAACTGAATATCACTCCATCGCCAATTGTCGTTGTTGAACCGGAAAGAGTATATATCGCTCCACCGGCAACATTAGCAGTATTTGATGAAAAGACCACTTCTTTACCTATTGTGACATCTCCATCATTACATATCGCTCCGCCAACCTGTGCAGTATTTGATGAAAAGACCACTTCGTCTTCAAATGTCATTTTTGAACCATTATAAGCATATATTGCCCCGCCACTCTTTGCAGAATTGGAACTGAATATCACTCCTGAGCTTATTGTTGTTGTTGAACCGGAAGTAGCATATATTGCCCCGCCGTCAAAATTTGCAAAATTGGAAGTGAATATTGAATCCGTGCCGATTGTTATTGATGAACCGGAAGAAGCATATAGTGCCCCGCCACTAAATAGTGCAGTATTAGACGAAAAGACCACTTCTTTACCTGTTGTGATTTCTCCTCTATTCCATATCGCTCCGCCGAAGTTGTAAGTCTTATTAAAAGAAAACTCTGTGCCTGAGCCGATTGTCGTTGTTGAACCTGAAGCCGCATATATCGCTCCGCCATTGAATGTTGAAGTAAAAGATGACATTGTAATACTTGAAATAAGCACTTTATTGTTTACTCTTATTCCGGCATTCCCATTTGCATCTACTATATGATTATTACCGTTTATCGTAAGGTCATTAGAAGCTTGAGTTCCCAATCCTCCTTCACCGACAGTAGCTGTAATAGGACCAATAACATTTATGGTAGTTGTTGTAGAGGCTTGTACTGCATTTCTAAATTCCCCGAAAGTTGTAACATCAGCAATTTGTGCATAGCTCAATGTGGCAAAAATGAATGTTGCCATAAGTACTGTAACCAACACCGAAAACAATTTACTCGACTTCCTAAGTTCATCAAACATTTATTATCCTCCTAAGATAATAGTTTTTCTACACAGATAATAGCTATTTTTAAATAGCTATTATCTGTGCAGAAGTATTTAAAATCTAATAATTAATATGTTTATTTTATTAAAATATTTATAAAGATATAACCCCTGCGTCTATACTAAATTATAATTAAAATAATAAACATCTAATCAATAAATAGAGAAGCAGGTAATGAATACTATGACTTTTAAAATATGTAGTATTCCATAAAAACATAGTAAAAGCCATAATGGAAATAATTGCTGCTAATAATAAGATCAAAACTTTATAGATGAGATAGGGATTGAGATATTGTCTTGCAGGTCAAGCATGGCATTAATGAAAAAGACTTTAGTATATAGATGTAGATCATCAAGAAAAATATCTTTTTCTGAAATAAAGCCCTTTTTAAGTAAAAACTTTCTTTTAATGCCGTTTAATAAATATGTTTTAGGCGTAAAAAGCTGTCCGTCATTTGCTTCAAAAACAAGATTGCTGTAAGAAGAATCCGTAATTTTGCCGTTCTTGACAATAATGATCTCATCGGAATCTTTTCTTTTTTCAAGCAGATCATTTAAATAGCTTCTATCGGCATATTTGAAATTATAAGAGATATTATCATCATGGACTATTTGTAAAGATCTGATTTCTTTAGGTTGATAAGCGTGAAATTCTACAGAAATAATGTCTTCGGCATATAAAACCCTGCATTTTATTTTTTCATTTTCCAAATTCCCCGGAATAGAGTTTATGTCTATATTCAGAACAGGTTTTGTTTTATAGTGAGCAAATGCCGTTTCAGCTAATCTCTGCTTATGTAAATCGAGATTAAAAATCAAACCTTTTTCTATTTTTATAGTTTCTAAAAAAATAATTTTTTTATTCATATTTCATATAAAAGATAAATATACCTTATTTAATAATTCCTGATACTCATTATTACAAATACTTTTTTCAGTAACTCCGCCGCCGCTTCTAAAGTATAAATGACCATTATCTTGTTCTATAAACCTTATCAATACGGCAGAATCCAGTATATTTCCGTCAAAATATCCGGCTATGCCGCAATAATAGTTTCTTTCTCTTTTTTCCACTTTTCTTATAATATCTATAGCTTTTTGTTTCGGCTCGCCTATTATAGATGCTCCGGGAAGCAGTGAAAATATAGTATTTCCTATAGAGTTTTTACAATCTTCTTTAAGAGTTCCAACTATTTCAGAGCTGATTTGGAGCAAGTTTTTTCTATTTGTTTTTATATTATCAATATATCTATATCTTTCAACTTTTATATTATCGGCAACCAATTCAAGCTCTTTGCTTATAAGCGATACTGCGGCATTATGTTCTTCAATCTCTTTTTTATCTTTTATAATTATATTTTCGGCATTGGGCAAATCTGCATCTATTGTCCCTTTCATAGGATTTGTAGAGATCTTACCTTTTTCAATTTTCACAAATCTTTCCGGTGAAAAGCATGCGAATCTGTTAGGAATATATATCTGATACGGCGATCTGCTCAATGCAAAAATGTTTTCCAATGAAAGATTTGTTTCTATCGGGGTTATTTTGGTTAAATTTGCATAAGAAATGTCTTTGTTTTTCAAGTGTTTTTGCAAATTGTCAAATTTAGATTTATATTCATTATCATTGCTGTGGATAATATCAAATTTAATTTGCATATCCGTAGGAGGGAAAAGAGGTTTATTGTTCCCTGTAGGGAAGCTGAAATAAACTTCCGATTGATCTATCGGATCTTCCACTAAATAACCTTCAGTCATTTCATAATTTATTACAAAAAAGAAAGGCTGTAAATAATTGTATAGTTTATTGATTTTTTCTTTAAGGATATTAGCATTTGTATAAAGCATTTGTTTTTCATAAGTAAAATTTTATCTTAATATAGGTTTACATTACAATAATTATATAAAAATAAGTCTTATTATGGAATAATATTATGTATAATCTAATATAGATCAAACCATTTTAAAAAGAGAACGTTATGGATATAATTGAAATAATAAAAGTTATAGTTTTAGGTATAGTTGAAGGGATAACGGAATGGCTGCCTATAAGCAGTACCGGGCATATGATACTTGTTGATGAGTTTATAAAACTCAATGCTTCCCCAGCATTTAAAGAGATGTTCCTAGTAGTTATACAGCTGGGTGCAATAATTGCTGTAGTTTTGCTTTATTTTCAAACCTTACTCCCCTTTTCTGTGCAAAATAAAAAGATAATAATAAAAAGAGATGTGTTTACGCTTTGGGCTAAGATCTTAGTTTCATGTATTCCTGCAGCGGTCATAGGAGTTCTATTTGACGATTATTTTAATGAAATGTTTTACAATTATCAGACAGTCGCTGTTATGCTTATACTCTTTGGCATTTTCTTTATAGCAATTGAGAATAAACATAAGAACAAATCTTCAAATATCAACTCTCTCAATGAAATTACTTATAAAAAGGCATTTGTGATAGGCATTTTTCAGCTTATAGCTGCTATTTTTCCCGGAACATCGCGTTCAGGAGCGACAATTCTTGGCGGTTTAATGCTTGGTGTATCAAGAACAACAGCTGCCGAGTATACATTTTTGCTTGCTGTACCTGTAATGTTTGGTGCAAGCGCTCTGAAATTGTTTAAATTCGGAATAGAGTTTACCAGAGCAGAAGCGGCATCGCTGTTTATCGGTATGGCGGCAGCATTTATAGTATCTTTGATTACAATAAAATTTCTTTTAGAGTATATAAAAAGAAATGACTTTAAAGTTTTCGGCTGGTACCGTATAATTCTGGGGATCACGGTTTTAATATATTTTACAATAATATTTTGAAAATTTAGCTATAATTTACTTATATTTAAAAAAGGTGGAAAAATGAAAAAAATATTGGGTTTTATTTTTGCAATTCTTGCTTTAACTGTGGCAATGCTTATCTATGCTTCATTTTCTTTATCTAATTATCATATATTTATTGCCGAAGTTCTTATAGGCGAGGGGCATTATAAAGCTTATTTGGTAACCGCTATAGTTTTTGTCTTGATAGCGATAGTTCTTCTTTTTATATGGTCGTGGATAAAATTAATTCCAGGCAAAAAAGAAAAAACTTCGACATTAAAAATAATTGAAAAAGTCATTTTTCATCTTCTTTTAGCAACATCTATTTTTGCGGCATATATGGGTGTAGTATTTTTTATAGATATAAATAAAGCAACCAAGGGATTTAAAAAAGCCGATATATCGCGTATAGTAGATTTTAGTTACAGTTATGCCGCTGATACGGATAAAAGAAGAATGAAAATATCAGAGCATCAAAGAGATTATCAGCAGAAGAGCAAAGCCGATTTTTACATAGAAGCCCGCAAGAATATAGAAGATAAAACCCCTCTTATGATATCAATAATAGATAATCTCTATTATGACGGCACATATGAAAATATAAATTTTAGAGATTCTGACGGCAGGACAGCACTTATGTATGCAATAGGACTTTCTGCCGGCAGTGAAACGGTTAAAATGCTTTTAGAGAATGGAGCAGATGCTAAAATGCATGATAATAAAAATATAACCGTACTAATGTATGCTGCGTCTTATGCTGATTCGCCTGAAATAATAGAGATGTTGATAAATAAAGGAGCTGACGTCGACGAAAAAACATCAGGGCAGAAAAAACCGCTGCATTTTGCGGCGCAATACAATGAAAATGCCGATATAATAAAAGCCCTGATAAAACACGGTGCTAATCCTGAAGATATGGCATATTATTCTATCAGAGGCGAGTATAAATCTCCGCTAATGGTTGCCGTAGAATATAATAATAGCGGTGAAGTTATCGCTTATCTTGCAGATTCTGTCATGGATATAAACGCTTTTGTTTACGGTGTAAATATTTTGGATCTTGCCGTACAGTACGGAACTATAGATACAGTTCAGATAATACTTGATGCCGGAGCCGATGTAAACAAAGGTGCGTTTAAGCAAGGGTATTCTGCTTTAGCTATAGCCGCGATGGATAATGAAGATATCAATGTAGCAAAAATGCTTATAGACGCTGGAGCTGATATAAATATTTCAAACAAAAATTATATATTCAGTTCTGCTTTGATGACAGCTGCTTGGGGCGGGACTCCTGAAATGGTAGAGCTTTTACTGAAAAAAGAGGCAAATATCAATGTAAAAAACCTTTACGGTATGGGCGCTATTGAAGTTGCAGCAGCAAATCCTGATGCTGCAGAAGTGATCTCTTTGTTGAAAAAGCATGGCGTAGAATCCGGAAGAGTACAAGGCGTATATTTCCCTCCAATAGTCCTTGCAGCAATGATAAATCCTGATCCGGAGCAGTTAGAACTTTTGATACAGCAGGGAGAAGACATAAATGCTTTAAACAGCGAAGGGATGTCGGCTTTTTCCGCTGCCTGCAGATATAATGTGAATTCGGAAGTTGCAAAAGTCTTCTTAAAACACGGGCTTAAAGTTAACGGTATAGATATTGCCACAGGAAAGAAACATATAGATTATGCCGGAGCAAACCGCAATATTGAAATGCTTGAAACACTTCTTAATTATTATCCCGAACAAAACACTGAAAGTCTCCGCAGAATACTTTTTGAAGCTGTAGAGAGCGGTAATGCCGCAGCTATAAGATTTTTAAAAAGCTATGGTCTTGATATAAATGTACAAAATGAAAGAGACGGTAAAACGGCACTTATGTATGCAGCGCAGATATCAAGTAATCCGAGGGTAATAAATGCGCTTCTTGAAAGCGGTGCGGAAACATATATAAAAGATAATGAAGGCAAGACAGCCGCTTACTATCTCAAAAAGAATAAAAAACTATCAAAATTTAATATAAAACTTGATTAACAGCTTTCCTCAGGGCAAATATTATGATGGCTGCCATACTGAACAGCCGTATGTGTCCAAAATATAAAAAGGGATTATTATGATACGGATAAGAAAAGGCATGCCGGAAACTCTTCTCCCCGTGCTGCTCGTTTTTTTTATAATGGGTTTTGTTGATATTACAGCAATAGCGGTAAATTATGTAAAAGCTGATTTTAAACTTACAGATACTGTCACAAATTTTTTTCTCTCTATGGTCTTTATCTGGTTTCTGCTGTTTTCCGTGCCTGCCGGAATGTTAATGGACAGGATTGGCAGAAAAAATACTGTTCTCTTAAGTATTATCATTACAGCCATATCGCTTATATTTCCGCTGATAAAATATTCGCTGCCTATGATAACCATATCATTTTCTCTGCTTGGGATAAGCAATACGCTTATGCAAGTATCTTTAAACCCTCTGCTTTCCGATATAGTTTCTGAAAATAAATTTGCAAGTTCGCTTACTTTGGGGCAAAGCATAAAAACAATAGCTTCTCTTCTCGGACCTATCATTACGGGCTGGGCTGCATTGAAAGCCGGAGATTGGAGAATAGTATGTCTTCTTTTTATAGCTATAGCTGTTTTCGGTTTCATAGTTCTTGCAAAGGGTAAAATAGAAGAAGAGGGTGTAAAAAATAAAGCATCGACTTTTAAAGAATGCTTTTTGCTGCTTGGCGATAAAATTATATTGTTAGGTTTTCTTGGTATTTTATGTCATGTCGGCATAGATGTAGGTGTGAATGTTACGGCTCCAAAAATAATTATTGAAAAATTTAATTCTCCGCTGACTTCAGCAGGAATAGCCTCAAGTATTTATTTTTTGTTTAAAATGCTGGGAGCGCTTGCCGGCTCTGTTGTATTGGCTCAGCATTCTGCAAAAAAAGTTTTCATTATAAGTATTTTTTGTCTTATTATCGGGACGTTCGGAATTTTTATCGCAGGAACAAAGTTTTTAGCATATATTGCCATAGCTTTGATCGGGACAGGAAATTCCAATGTGTTTTCAATAATATTTTCACAGGCAGTTATGGCAAATCCTGAAAAAAAGAACAAAATATCAGGACTTATGATAATGGGAGTATCAGGCGGTGCACTTTTTCCTCTGTTGATGGGTTTTGCTTCGGATATTACCGCCTCACAGGCGGGTGCTGTAGCGGTTATGAGTATAGGGATTTTATATTTGATCTGTCTAATACCAAAAATAAAACAAAGCATCTAAAAACAAAAGAATAACTATGGAATATAATAATAATCAAAAAATAATGCGTAAAAAAAAGCAGCGGCAGATAATAATTAAAATTATTTATTTATTGTCTGGTATAACAATCATAGTGGGAAGTTCAGTATATGCGGTCATAGCATCTACTCTTGCGCAAGAACGGTTTTTTGCAATTCTTTCACCGATCGCCGGCGGCATAACCTGCATATTATTTTTTATCTTTCTCTTCTGGAGAAATAAGCGCTTAACAGTAATAGTAGTATTTATTTTGTTCTTGATTCTGACATCTCTTGTAATAGGTTTAAGAGTAGTTTTTAATGCTTGGCATAATAGAGAGAAAAATTTCTTTTTAAATGATGTAGATATAATGGAATATATACCGTTTACCGGTGAAAAAATTGTACGTAACTATGAGCCGGCTTCCATTGAAATAGAAAAGGATTTTCCTGCACTTGACGGTTCAGCTGCACTTTATCCGCTTTATTCGGCATTCGCTCAGGCATTAAACCCGAAATTTACCGATGATGGAGCTGTTATAGAAAGCGACCTTGTAAAAGCCAATAATAATCCTGCCGCTTTTGAAAATCTTTTATCAGGCGAGGCTGATATTATATTTGTTGAAAACCTTTCTGAAGCACAGTTGGAAGAAGCATCGGTAAGAGGTATAGAATTGAATATGATCCCTTTGGGAAGGGAGGCTTTTGTCTTTTTGGTAAATAAAGATAATCCGGTAGTTGACCTTACAATAAAACAATTGCAGGACATTTACTCCGGACGAATTAAGAATTGGAGTAAAGTCGGAGGAAAAAATGAGCGTATTATAGCTTTTCAAAGGGTAAAAAACAGCAGCGGACAGAATGCACTTGAAGATCTTATGAAAAAGGAAACTATAATAAAAGTTTCAGATGAAGAGATAGTTTCAGGCATAGGCGGAGTAATAAAAAAAGTTGCCGATCATAAAAATTATAATAATTCTATCGGTTTTTCATTTAGATTTTTTCTTTCCGGCATTATGGAAGAAAAAAATATTAAAATACTTCATATAGACGGGATATATCCTTCAGAAGCAAGTATTAAAGACGCTTTATATCCGCTTACATCACATTTTTATGCAGTTACGGCTGACAGCAAAAATCCAAATATTGATAAGTTTATCAATTGGATATTATCCGATGAAGGCCGGCAAATAATGGAAAAAATCGGATATGTACCTTTAGGAAAAATACTTAAGAATGACGAACATGTAAAGACAATTGCAAATTACGAATGAAAGACAATAAAAGACTACAGCAAAGGACAAAAATTCGGTTGTCATTCTGCGGGGACGAAGTCTATAGCAGAATCCATATATTTTTTAAGAGCATGTATATTCAAATTAAATTCAGCCGCTGACACACCCTTTGCATCCCCAAAACTTTATAATAGGACCCATGCTAAAAAATAATCAAAATTTACTGTTTCAGTTTTTCCTTGCAATAATCCCTAAAGGTCAGGCGTTAAGATGATACGGAGCAAAAAGACAGGTGAAAGGAGAAAGAAAATGAAAACAGTAAAAATTTTGATGGTCTTAGCTTTAGGTTTAGTTTTCGCTGGCAACTCTTTTGCAGCACCAAGAAAAGATTATAATGCCTACCGCCAAAATTATGCAAAACAACAGAATGAAAAACAACAAAAGTATCAGGGTTATCAACATCAAAAGAAACAGAATCAAAAACAGGAAAAGTTTCAAAGTTTTAAACATCATAAAAAACATAACCAAAAACATGTAAATTATAAAAACAGAAAGCATGCAAAGGTTAAATATGTTCCGGTTGCTCCCGTAAAATGTGTACATAAGCGTCCTGTACAAGTTGTTCGCCATGTAAATGTTTCATGTGGAAGCTGCGGTTGTAATCGTGATGCGAAAGCTGTTATAGCTGTAGGATTGGGAATACTTACGACGGCAGCAATAATAAATGCAGCGTTGTAGTTATATAATTTAAAAAGAAAAAGCCGGTCTGTTTTAAACAGACCGGCTTTTTTGATTTGATTTATTATCCGTGAGTAAAAAATTCGATAGAGAGAACAAGTATAACTCCGACAAAAAGCATATACGGAACAAGTTTATTTTTAGATTTATGGGTTTCAGGTATAAGGTCTGATGCGGCAAGGAAAATAAAAGTTCCTCCGGTAATGCCAAGCAGAGCGCCGAGTGCCGGCTGTGATAGATTTTTAAATAAAAATAAACCTAAAATAGTGCCTAAAGGCGTAAAAAGTGCCGTTATAAGCGAAAAATTTAAAACCTTGCTTTTTGAAGCACCGCTGTGGAGAAGTATTCCTGAAATAGTTATACCGTCAGGTATTTTGTGAAGAAGTACAGCAAGTGTAGTCATAAGCCCGATACCCGTATTAGCTTCAAAACCTATTGCTATAATTAAACCGTCAATAAAAGAGTGAAGAGAAAGACCGATAAATGAAGCCATTCCCATTATAGAATGTCTTTCACATTCATCGTCATCGTGAGACGGGTGGAACAATACGACAAATTGAAGAAAGAACATTAAAAGAAAACCTATCAGAACAAAAAACATAGTTTTCGTATTAGCTTCAAAAGCTTCCGGTATAAGATGAGTGAAAGCTATCGTAAGCATTACGCCGGCTGAAAAACTTATTATGCCGAGCGAATTTCTTTCAGACCATTCGTGAAATCTTAAAACCATAAATGAACCAAGTAAAGCAGCAGATGCGGCTATAAGCGAATAAACAATTACCATTTTTTTTCTCCATTGTAAACTGATTATTTTTTACGCAGATATTTAATAGATTTTCTTATAAGTATTATTGTCTGTGCGATTGCCGGCACTAATAAAACAATACTTATTGTTAAATCAAGAAAATATAAATCTTTTAAATAAACTATAGATGCAATTATAACAAAAAATGAAAGCATGGAAGCAAAAAAGTATTTAAAAAAGAGAGTTTTTAGATCTTTATCGTTCTTCATTTCAGCAAATAAAATTATTGAGCAGATAATGAGAGCTGCAAATCCGGAAAAGATAAACCGGCGCATAAGCAGTATATTTATTTCATATGGAAGTGAGAAACTTATAATTGCTCTGTAAGTTATAAATAGTGACAAAAGCAGAAGTACAACTGAATTTATAAGAAGGGAGACAAGCTGCACACGGCGAAAACTTTCATTGCCTGTATCATAAATATTTATTATTACCGGCAGAAGGGAGAAAGAAAGTGCTGTTATCAAGGCTGCATAAGCAAATAATAAAAAACTTCCTATATAAAAAGCACCTGCCGTTTGAGCAAGTATCAACAGGAGGCTGATAGCTAAAACGGCAGGCATTTTGGCAGACTTTTTCATATATATTATATTTTCATGCTTGGAAGTCTGTAGCTGTTTTTTTCAGTAAACTTAATTATATTCCCCATCATCTCTACAGCTTGGGCAGGATACTGTCCGATAGCTGTTTCAGCTGAAAGCATAACATAATCACTGCCGTCAATGATAGCATTGGCAACATCGCTGACTTCCGCTCTTGTGGGTATAGGGTTTTCCACCATGCTTTCAAGCATCTGAGTTGCGGTTATAACGAACTTTCTGCGGGATTTGCATTTTTTGATTATGTATTTCTGTACGACCGGAACAGTCCATAAAGGTATAGAAATTCCCATATCGCCTCTTGCAACCATTATTCCGTCACAAAAATCTAAGATTTGCTGAAGATTGTCTATACCGGATCTGTCTTCGATCTTAGCTATAAGTTTACAATTCTTGCATTTCTGCTCTTTCAATATCTCAATAAGAGGTTTCATGTCGTCGGCATTTCTTACAAAAGAGTTCGCAATAAAATCCACGCCGTTTTTTATGGCAAAAACCATATCCTCAGCATCTTTCTTTTCCATCACAGGAAATCTTAGTTTTGCCCCGGGGATATTGATACCTTTATTTGCCTTTAAAAGGTAATCCATCTGTACTTCAGTTATAATCTCGTCCTTTTTTGAGGATAGTACTTTAAGCTTAAGGTTACCGTCATCAATAAAGATATCAAGGCCTTTCTTTATATCGGTGAAAGGAGCAGAGTAATCTATATGGATCCTTTTATTGTTTCCAAGAATCTTCTTATTGGTCAGAATAAGTTTTTGTTTCTTTTTTAATTCCGTTTTGCCGTTTTTTATATTACCGACTCTTATTCTGTGTCCTTCAAGATCGGCAAGGATCTTGATTTTTTTTCTGTATTTTTTGTTTAAAGTTCTTATTAAAGCAAAATCTTTTTCATATTCTTCATAGGTGCCGTGAGAAAAGTTTAATCTTATCACTGTCATACCGGAGTCCGCCATCTTTTTAAGAAGAGGCAGTGAACGCGTCGCCGGCCCCAATGTACATATTATTCCTGTTTTTGACATTCTCGCTCCCTTGCTTATTTTTCTATTTTAGGCAAATGCGTTAATGCTTCCGAAACCTTTTCAGAAGGGTATTCATAATCTGTCATTTTTCCTGAAAGATAATTGTCATATGCTGACAGATCAAAATGCCCATGTCCCGAAAGGTTAAATAAAATAGTTTTTGATTTTCCTTCTTCTTTTGCTTTTAAAGCTTCATTTATTGCGACTCTTATGGCATGGGCCGATTCCGGAGCCGGAAGTATCCCTTCCGTCTGAGCAAACATAATTGCAGCTTCAAAAACTTCGCGCTGTTTTACCGGTACAGGCTCAACCATATTATGTTTTACAAGTGCAGATACCAAAGGTGAAGCACCGTGATAACGTAAACCGCCTGCATGTATTCCGCCGGGCGTAAAAGAGTGTCCTAAAGTATACATTTTAAGAGCAGGCGTAAAACCTGAATTGTCAGCATAGTCATAAGTAAGTATGCCCTTTGAAAGTTTAGGGCATGCTGAAGGTTCAACGGCTATAGCTCTAAGATTCGGTTTTTTCCCTTGCAGTTTATCCATTATGAAAGGGAAAGCCGTTCCTGAAAAATTTGATCCGCCGCCAAGACAAGCTATGACTATATCAGGATAGTCTCCTGCAATTTCAAGCTGTTTTTTAGCTTCAAGACCTATTATTGTTTGGTGCATAGCAACGTGGTTTAATACGCTGCCAAGCGAATATTTTACATTTTTATGAGTTACAACGTCTTCAATAGCTTCGGAAATAGCCAGACCGAGCGAGCCTTGATAGTCAGGATCTTCTGCAAGCACTTTTCTTCCGGTTTCAGTTTGGTCTGAAGGACTTGCAAATACTTGAGCACCATATACCTGCATCAAAGATTTTCTATATGGTTTTTGTTCATAAGAAACTTTTACCATATAAACAATGCATTCAAGACTAAACAGTTTGCATGCCATTGAAAGAGCTGAACCCCACTGACCTGCTCCGGTTTCAGTAGCTATTCTTTTTACGCCTGCCTTCATATTGTAGTAGGCTTGTGCAATAGCTGAATTTGATTTATGGCTGCCTGAAGGACTTACGCTTTCATTTTTAAAATAAATTTTTGCCGGAGTGTCCAAAAACTTTTCAAGATTTGTTGCTCTTATAAGCGGAGACGGCCTCCAGATTTTATAAGCATCGCGTACTTGCTCGGGAATGTCTATAAATCTTTCTGTGCTCATCTCCTGTTTTATAATCTCTTCAGTGAATATGGGTTCAAAATCTTTAGCTGTTGCCGGTCTGCCTTCTTTTACATTGTATGGGGGTTCAAGCGGTTCAGGAAGATCCGCTTGTATATTATACCACTGTTTTGGTATATCCTTTTCGTCTAATATTATTTTTTTTGAATTTGATGACATAACTTATCTCCTTTATTGGTTTCTTTTTATAACAGTTGAGTTTATTTTACTTGTATTGCTGCCATCGGAAACCAGGAGAATCTGTTTTTTTATATTGGAAATTATGTGGTAAATTAAAATATTTCATAAAAAATATACTAAAAATAGAATTTAATCAAATTAAACCAATTATATACAATAATATAATTGAATGTCAACTATATAGAAAAAACACACAAAAACATTAAAAACAAAAAAATGATTGTAAAATAAAGTATTATTGTTTTTTAAAGAATTATTGACAACTTTATTAAAATATATTATAAAATTAACGAGTTTATTGAAATTTTTTATAAAGCCGGATAATTTGTTTCGGAGGTATTAATCTGATGAAGAAGCCTGATGTCGTAAAACAAGTCGCAGAGGTATCAGGGTTAACTCAAGGCGATTCCAATAAAGCAATAAAAGCTTTGGTTAAAGTAATACAGGACGGCCTTAAAAACGGAGATGTTATTTCCCTCTCGGGGCTTGGTTCTTTTCGAGCTAAATCACGCAAAGCTAGACAGGGCAGAAACCCTAAAACTGGCGAAGTGATTCCTGTTCCGCCCGGAAAAAAGGTTTCTTTTAAGCCCACCACTACACTCAGGAAAATAATTCAATAGTGAAATATTAAAATGATAAATATAGAACCATCAAAAAAACTTGATAAGTTGCCGCCATACCTGTTTACAAAAATTAATCTTTTAAAAAATGAAGCTTATGCTAAAAATCTTGATGTGATTGATCTCGGGATGGGCAATCCCGATATGCCTACGCCAAATCATATCGTCGACAGGCTTTGTGATACAGTCAAGCACCATAAAAACACTCATAGATATCCACAGGCAAAAGGAATGCCGAAGTACAGAAGAGCAGTTACTGAATGGATGGCAAGAAGATTCGGGGTTTCTCTAGATCCTGAGGGTGAAGTACTTTCTCTTATAGGTTCAAAAGAAGGGATAGCCCATCTTTGTATGGCTTATCTGAATCCCGGAGATTATGTGCTTGTCTGCGATCCGGCATATCCGGTACATTTTAACGGAGTAGCTCTTGCCGGTGCGAAAATATACTCGATGCCTCTTCTTGAGAAAAATGGTTTTCTTCCGGATTTTACAAAAATACCTGAAAAAACAGCTCAAAAAGCCAAGATAATGTTTTTAAATTATCCGAACAATCCTACTGCTGCAGTAGTTGAAGATAATAATTTCTGGAAAGAAGCTATAAAATTCTGCAAAAAATATAATATTCTGCTTGTTTCTGATAATGCTTATTCAGAATTAACTTTTGGTGATTATTGTGCCCCGTCTATTTTTGAGTTTAACGGTGCAAAAGATGTTGCTCTTGAATTTCATTCGTTTTCCAAAACTTTTAATATGGCGGGATGGAGACTTGGCTGGGTTTGCGGTGACAGACGGCTTATAGGACCTTTAGAAAAATTTAAATCTTTTTTGGATTACGGAGCTCCGACTTTTATGCAGCTTGCAGGTGTTGCCGCCCTCAATGGTCCGCAGGATTGTGTGAGAGAGACATCATCTATATATGAAAGAAGAATGAAAAAAATGGTGCACGGCCTAAAGAAAATAGGCTGGAAGTTGGAAGAAACAAAAGGAACCATGTACATATGGGCAGGACTTCCGGACTGCCTTAAAAAAGAAGGTTCGATGAGTTTTGCCGAAAGGCTTGTAAAAGAAACCGGTGTTGTGGTTTCTCCGGGAATAGGTTTTGGAAAACACGGCGAAGGTTATGTAAGAATGTCGCTTGTAACACATGACAAGCGTTTTCATGATGCTTTGCTTAGAATAGGCAAACTTACAAGAGAAGCGGCAAAAATAGAAAAAAAATGAGCTTAAAAAGCCAACAGGATATAAAATGTTTTTAAAAACGGAAAAAAATCTCACCGAAAACTTTGTTTTTCGATAATTTTTCAAAAAAAGATCGGGCAAATCTTTGCAAGAGAATCTAAAATTTTGATTTCCGCAAAAATTTGGGTATGATATAGGTCAGATAATTTATTATTTATGTTTTGTATAGAGGAGAATATGAGTAAAAAGAGTATTAATATAGGATTGATAGGTTACGGCACAGTCGGTAAAGGTGTTGTAAGAATTCTTGAGCAAAATAAAAAAATAGCTTTGCGTAAAGTTGGAAAACCGATAAAAGTTAAATCAATATGCGATTTGAAAGAAATAGACAGACCGGAGCTTTATGTAAAAAATTTCAGGGACATAATAAAAGATCCGGAAATAGACATTATAGTTGAACTTATCGGCGGATATGAACCAGCCAGAACAATTATAATTGAAGCTTTGAAAGCCGGCAAAAATGTTATTACGGCAAATAAAGCCGTTCTTGCAAAATATTGGGACCAGATATTCACTGCTGCCCAGGAATGCCATAAATCTATTTATTATGAGGCTTCCGTCGGCGGTGTTATTCCCGTTGTGCAGGGTTTGTCGGAAGGATTGGCCGGAGAAGAAATTCTTGAGATCAAAGGCATTCTTAACGGAACTACGAATTTTATTCTAAGCGAAATGACTAATAAAGGCGTTGATTATGAAGAGGCTCTAAAAGGCGCACAGCAGGCAGGTTTTGCGGAGGCAGATCCGTCTTTTGATGTCAATGGCATAGATACTGCAAATAAACTTGCAATACTTGCTTCTTTAGCTTGGGGCGGATGGGTAAAGGTTAAAGATATAGCTGTAAAAGGAATAGCAGATCTGAGTATTGACGATGTTTTAATAGCTAAAGAGTTCGGATATGATATAAAGCTTATAGGAAGTGCTGAAAAAACAAAAAACGGCATAGATCTGTCCGTACAGCCTTGTCTTGTCCGTCATGATAATGTTTTCGCAACGGTTGAAAACGAATATAATGCGGTAATGATCACAGGAAAAGATTCCGGCGATGTTCTTTTTTACGGTAAAGGTGCAGGACAAGGACCGGCGGCAAGTGCGGTGGTTTCAGACATTATCAATATGTCGGAATTTATTGTTACAAATACTGCAGGAATTGTGCCTGATGTTGTTTATGACAAAAGGATTAAAATAAAAATACTTCCTGCCGGGAAAAGTGAAGCCGCTTATTATTTACGTTTTAATGTTGTAGATAAACCGGGCGTTTTATCAAAAATTTCAGGCATACTCGGCAATAATAAAGTTTCTATTGCCAGCGTTTCACAGCCGGATATGGCCGATGACGGCATTACACAGATAATAGTTACGACGCATAAGACTAAGAGAGAAAATCTGGAAAGATCTTTAAAGCAGATCAATGCGGTTAAATCTATAGTAAAAGCGAAAACCGTCAGGATAAAAATAGAAGGTTAGATGTAAAGAAAAATATTGAAAAAAGCCGGCATGTCAAATTATGCCGGCTTTTTGTATTTGTTTAAAATATAAAGCTGGCGCCGCCAACGGGATTCGAACCCGTGATCTTCGCCTTGAGAGGGCGATGTCCTGAACCGCTAGACGATGGCGGCAACTGAAAAATATTATATATTATAAGTAAATTTCTTTCAATTGATTAATTGTGATATAATAAACAGTATGGAAATAAATAAAATAAACGATTTTAAATGGGAAATAAGGCAAGAGGGACAGATGAATGTCCCGGCTTATATTTATGGAACAAGAGAGATAGTAGAAAGTGCAAATCAAGAAAAAGCGCTTGCTCAAGCTGTAAATGTGGCCTGCCTTCCCGGAATTGTAGATGCCTCTTTGGCAATGCCTGATATTCATTGGGGATATGGTTTTCCAATTGGCGGCGTTGCGGCTTTTGACTTAAATAAAGGAGTGATATCGCCCGGAGGCATCGGATACGATATTAATTGCGGCGTCAGACTTTTGTCTATCGGGGAAGATCCTTTAAAATTTGCCGATAAGATATATGAAATTGCTGCAAAGATATTTAATAAAGTGCCATCAGGCATCGGCTCTTCAGGTGCTGTAAAACTTCAAAAACGCGATCTTAAAGAAATAGCACATAAAGGCAGCCGCTGGGCTCTTGAAGCGGGTTTTGCAACGGAAGACGATCTCGATAAAACAGAAGAGAACGGCTGTATTAAAGGTGCTGATATTGAAAATGTCAGCAAGCGTGCTATAGAAAGAGGCGTTCCGCAGCTGGGAACTCTAGGTTCTGGCAATCATTTTATAGAGATACAGAAAGTTACGGACATTTATGATGAAGAGGCTGCTAAAGTTTTCGGTATAGAAAAAAATTCCTTTGTTATAATGCTGCATACCGGTTCAAGAGGTTTTGGTTATCAAATATGTGATGACAGTATTTCCGCTATGCAAAAAGCCGTAAAAAAGTACGGTATAGAAGTTCCGGACAAACAGCTTTGCTGTGCGCCTATAAACTCTGAAGAAGGAAAAGCGTATTTTTCAAGTATGGCATGTGCGGCAAATTTTGCTTGGGCAAACCGACAGATGATAACTCATTTAATAAGAGAGGTTTTCAAAGAAAGCGGTTTTGATGAAAAAGAGATAAAAACTGTTTATGATATTGCACACAATATAGGAAAAATAGAAGAGCATAATGGCAAAAAAGTGCTTGTTCACAGAAAAGGTGCAACAAGAGCTTTTGCGGCAGGAAGTCCTGAACTGCCTCAGGCTTATAAAAAGTACGGACAGCCTGCACTTGTTCCGGGTTCTATGGGAACAGCATCATATGTCTTGCGCGGAACACAAAAAACCATGCAGGAAACTTTCGGTTCATTATGCCACGGGGCAGGAAGAGTAAAGAGCAGAACTGCCGCTTTAAAAAGTGTCAATGCGAGAGAGCTTAAAGATTCTCTTGAGCAGCGCGGTATAAAAATATTTACTGATTCTTTAAGAACGATTTCAGAAGAAAGCCCGGCTGCTTATAAAGATATTGACGCTGTCGTATCTTCTTGTGAAGGCGCTGGTATTGCGGAAAAAATAGCTAGAATGAAGCCAGCGGCTGTTGTTAAAGGGTAAAAAATACTAAATAAAATGTAAAGGTAATAGGGAGAGAAGATGTTAGACATCAAGATAATCAGAGAAAACGTAAAAGAAGCAACAAAAGCTATGGAAAACAGAAATCAAAATGTAAATTTTGACCAGCTGCTTGCATGGGACAATGAAAGAAAAAATGTCATAGGTGAAATTGAGCAGATGAGGCTCAAAAGAAATAAAGAGTCTGAAGAAATTGGAAAACTCAAAAGAGAAGGAAAAGAACCGTCTAAAGAGCTTCTTTCTGAAATTAATGATATAAGAGACAGAATTCAAGAAAAAGAAAAACATCTTCTTATGATAGAAAGCCAAATGGAAGATTTTCTATTAATGCTGCCAAATATTCCGGATGAAAGTGTTCCTGCAGGAAAAGATGAAAAAGATAATAAGATAGTAAAGTTTTCGGGAGACCCGATAAGGTTTCCGTTTAAAGCAAAACATCATTGGGAACTGGGAGAAAGTCTTGGAATACTGGATTTTACAACAGCTTCAAAAATATCAGGGGCACGTTTTTCTGTATTGAGAAATGAAGGATGTGCGCTTGAAAGAGCGATAATCAGTTTTTTTATTGATACCCACAAAGAAAACGGTTATTCAGAAATAATGACACCGTATCTTGTCAATCAGCTTTCTATGAGAGGAACAGGACAGCTTCCTAAATTTGAAGAAGATGCTTTCAAGTGTTCCAATGACGATCTCTATTTAATTCCTACGGCAGAAGTACCTGTAACCAATATTTACAGAGATGATGTGCTTGATGAGTCTGAGCTGCCGAAAAAATATGTTTCTTATTCTGCATGTTTTAGAAGAGAAGCGGGCTCTTATGGAAAAGACACTAAAGGTTTGATAAGGAATCATCAATTCAATAAAGTTGAATTAGTTAAGTTCGTTAAACCTGAATATTCTATGAACGAACTAGAATCTCTTGTTGTTGATGCAGGCAGAGTTCTCGAAAAATTAGGACTTCCTTATAGAGTTGCTCTTTTATGCAGCGGCGACATGGGTTTCTCTTCAGCAAAAACTTACGATCTTGAAGTTTGGCTTGCTGCTGACAACGGGTACAGAGAAATTTCTTCATGCTCAAATTTTAAAGATTTTCAGGCAAGAAGAATGAACATAAAGATGAAATATAAAGACGGAAAGAAAAGAGAATTCCTTCACACGCTGAACGGTTCCGGTGTAGCGGTAGGAAGAACATTTGCGGCTATACTTGAAAATTTCCAGCAGGAAGACGGATCTGTTATAATACCGGAAGTTTTAAGAAAGTATACCGGCTTTGACATTATAAAACCTAAAAAATAAAATTCTAAAATAATTAAAAAATAAAAAAACCGCCTTTTGTAAGGGCGGTTTTTTTATAGAAATTTTAATGCAGCTTATTTCTTTTTCTTAGGAGCTGCTTTCTTTTTTACAACTTTCTTTGCTGCTTTTTTCTTGGGTGCTGCTTTCTTCGCTGCAACTTTTTTCTTAGGAGCTGCTTTCTTTTTTACAACTTTCTTTGCTGCTTTTTTCTTGGGTGCCGCTTTCTTCGCTACAGCTTTTTTCTTAGGTGCCGCTTTTTTCGCCGCAACTTTTTTCTTAGGTGCTGCTTTCTTGCTTTTGCAAGCCATTTTTAGGCTCCTTTTGCCTTTCGGCTTTATTCTCCGCAAGAGCGGGATATAAATTTCTATATAATTGTATTATATAATTGAAGTCGAAAAAAATCAACAACTTATTTTAAATCAGCCGGAATTTCGCGCGGCGGAAGTTTAATGCTTTTCATTTCAAACACGCCGGAAACTATTGCTCCGATAAAATAAATAGACCATACATAAGTATAATATTTTCCAAACACAACTGCTGCGCCAGCGACGATAAATGACATTGCAAAAATTATAAGGCTTGCTTCAAGGTATCTCCATTTTGTCGGAATTAAATTGTAAATATGTGCAAGCTGATACGAGTGTCTTCTGTGTCTTACATAGGCAGCGGCAAGAAGAAGAAAACCGACAGGAGAAACGAATTGGCAGATCAAATGTATCATTACAAGCTGCATAACAGGTTCGCCGGAAGAAAACCAGACAGCATCATACATGTGTATAAAACCATAAGAATAAATAATTTTTGATTCCGTTACAGCAAGGCTGTTTATCAAAACAAAGATTATTCCCATAAGAGTTCCCATTGCATAAGCTGCAAATGTCGTCGATTTCGGTGCTCCGCTGGGTGTCGGGACCCAGTGAAATATAGCTGCAAGAATAGACGGTGCGATTACTGCCATCAGAAAAAATTGTCTTATAGAATTTATGATAAGCGGCATCGGGTGCGGACCTGCCAAATTTTGTAAAGGGCGGGTAATGAAATAGATAGCAAACATTATAAAAGCTATCTCTATCTTTTTAAAACCAATTTCGCCGAACATTAAAGATCTCAGTTTGCTTGTTCTGCGCACTTCAAATGCCATTGCAAAATACATAAGCCCGGCGATGATGGGCAGAAAAAAAGTTACTATAAAATCCAAATACATAATTATCTCCGTTAAAAATGAATATTATAATATTTAGTTGTCAGTTTGTTGTCTTTTAAATTTGACGGTTCGCTTACGAAAAAAACAGGATGTTGTCCTTTCTCATTATCCGTAACTTCGCAATGCACGGTGTTCTTAAGAATTGTGAAAAAGCTTAGTTTAGGATCATTGAATTTCATTTCAACAGCCAGAAGATCTTTTGCACAAAGAGCACCGGCATTAAATTTTTTCAAAAAATCTGTTTTTTTTAGCAGTGAAATTATCAAATATAAATTTTTGAACTTTAAATTTAAAGGGTTCAATAAAATAATATCTTCATTGTCTTCATGCCAGCTTAACCGTATTCCGGTTGTACGTTTCCCGACGCACATAAGTGCATGCGTTCCAAACTTCGGGTTTGAAGTGTAAATTCTGCTGACCGCACCTGTCTTTGTTCTTGTCTCTATCGCTTTCTTAGTAGGCTTGAGTGTTCTTATCAGCTTTTTCTCTTCAAGAATATCAAAAAGTTTCGTAGAGGCTTTTACCGGTTTTAATATTATCTCTTTTTTCATTTTCTGTTATTAAAAGCTTTAAGAGTATTTTCAAGAAGCATAGTTATAGTCATCGGTCCTACGCCGCCGGGAACAGGTGTTATTGCGATATTCATATCTTTTACGCTGTCAAAGTCAACATCTCCGCAAAGTCCTTGCTCTGTTCTGTTTATGCCTACATCAATAACTGTTGCACCGTCTTTTATAAAATCTTTATTAACAAATTTCGGTTTACCGATAGCGGCAACTACTATGTCGGCATTTTTGCATATAGTACTTAGATTTTTTGTTCTCGAATGTGCCATGATAACGGTAGCATTATTTGCAAGCAAAAGCATTGAAAGAGGTTTTCCGACAAGATTCGATCTTCCTATAACGACTGCTGTTTTCCCTTCCATTTCAATACCTGAAACTTTAAGCATGTGTATCACGCCGAGAGGAGTGCATGAAACTAAAATATTCTTTTTAATTATTTCATCCCAATTTTTTGAAAGATTTAAAAGACCGGCATTGAAAGGATGCAGTCCGTCAACATCTTTCAGCGGACTTATGGCATTGATGCAATCTTGTGCCATGCTATTATCAGGAAGAGGCAGCTGTAAAAGTATTCCGTCAACTTCCGGATCATCATTGAGCTTTTTTATTAAAGTAATTATATCTTCTTTTGACGAATCAGCCGGCATGCCGTGATGCATGGATTTAATCCCTGCATTTTCACAAGCTTTGATCTTTGATTTTATATATACCTGGCTTGCGGGATCTTCGCCAACAAGTATTGTAGCAAGTCCCGGGGTTTTTCCGGTCTCTTTTTTTATTTTTTCCGTCCTTTCTTTAATTTCCGCTCTTTTTTCATTAGAGATTTTTTTTCCGTCTATCAAGATCATTTTACACCTCAATATAAATTAAAATTTTTTAAAAGATATTTATTAAGATCATCAAATTTTTTTGTATCATTCTCGTTGTATTTTGCACCATAAAGTGTTCCGTACATTCCGGGAGAAGCGTGAACAATGTCCATATGTATGGGAATTTCTGTGTGATCAGGAGTTATAAAAGAAACAATAATTTGAGACCTTACCTTAAAAACACTTCTGGTTTCAAGTGCGACGCCGCCTTTGCTGATATTTGCAAGCAAGCATAATACGGGGGAAGATGTCGGATTATCTGTGCGGCAAGTTACATTTATAGCCGAAAATCTTCTTATATGCTTTCTTTTCTCTATCATTCTGCAATCCTTTAAATACGCGATAGCTTATATAACCCTTATATGATTTGAAAAGATCCAGGGTTTAAAAGAAAAAAACTTTATTTGAAATATTTCAATTCTATAAATGCCGGTTTCTTCTATTTCTTTTTCTATATTGTCAGAAACTCCGGAATGTATTTCTTTTCCGTTTAAAATAATCTTTATTAAAGCCTTTTCAGGTATTTTAACATGCAAAACAGGGTTTTGGTCTTTTTTAAATGTTTCTCCGCTGTAAGCTGTTCTCAGACTGTCTGAAATATAAAATTCAAAACCTTTTGCATCATTCCATTTTTCTTGAGCTATATAAATACTTGAGTTTTTTATAGCATCAATTATCTGTCTTTTAGCCGCCTCATAATCTTTACTCAAATTTTCTTTTAGAAGTATATGAGTAGAGACTGTTCTAAAAGCAAAACTGAAAGGGAAGATCTTAAAAGTTGCACCGAAAACTTTTTTGTCGGTATTATGATTGTCTATTTCGCCGTATCCGGCGACAAGTTTCCCTTCTTTATTTTCAATATTGATCTTATCCCATCTTTCCAGAGTTTCTTTTTTCGGGCCTGATAAAATAAAAGCCGGGAAAAGAATTGCAAGAAAAGCTTTAAAATAAGAAGTAAGTTTTTCCTGCCAGTCTGTCATAAGATCCCAAATGCTCATAGCATCAAAACCTGAAACACTCCAATCTTTCCACTCATAAGAGCGTATTCCGAAAAGCTGCGTTCCCGTATGATCGGGATGAGCTATCATGCCGGCTGCATTTTGATTTTTTACCTCATCAATATAAGTTTGCGGATCTGCATCTTTTTCAGCAAAGATCGCATTATTAATACCGACTGCAAGATAATGATTATAAGCAGGGGAGATCTCTTCTCCTACAATTACAAGGAGATCGTCATGATATCCTTCATAACCTTCATCTTTAGCTTTTATATTGAAGTGATCGGTAATAATAATAAAATCCGCACCGGATTTCTGCGCGGACTTTATAATATCTTTTATATCTGTCGTACCGTCATGAGAGAAATCGGAGTGAATATGTAAAAAACCTTTGTAGTCAAAATGCATTTTTCACCCTATTGAAGAAATTTTCTATAAGAAATTATATAAACTCTTGGCATAAAATGCAATTAAACTTATATATAAAAAGACGCTGTAAAAAGGAAAACCATCAATATAATTTGATTGCAAGCCTTAAACTTATTTGTTATAATGCCTGCATATTGGCAATGGAAGGGTCGCATAGCTGGTCTAGTGCGGTGGTTTGCTAAACCGCTGTACGGATGAAAGTCCGTACCGAGGGTTCGAATCCCTCCCCTTCCGTTTGTCAGTTTAAATAAAAATTCCAGCCGATGTGTTTAACACATCGGCTGTTTTGTTTATATTGTTAAATACACAGTATTAAGCGGCGGACAGTATTGCTTGTATACTTCTGACTTCAGTGCGGTTTGTAAAGACATCAGTGATCTTTATTTCATGTGCAGCAAGTGTAAGCAGTTTTAAGAGATCTGCTAAAGCCAAAGCCTTATCTTGAGGATTTGTTTCACTGTCGTTTACAACTCCAAAAAGTACATTTATATGTTCTCTCATGGGAAGAGTTCCTTCATTGTTTTTATTGTAGCCGAAGCCTTCTATATTTCTTCCGGCAAGTCTTTCTAAAGCTTTATAGTAAGGAATACCGTCTGAAGAAGTGTCAGCATCGGTAATTTCAATTCCTGCTTCAAAACATGCAAGTCTTGCTTCAAATAATGCCAATGCATGATTTTCAAAATCATCTCTGTTTATATATTCTTTTTTAACATGTATTTTAAATTCGACTGTTTCAAGAATACCTTGTATTATTCCCTCAAACTGTCTTAAAGCTATCTGCCCGTTATTTTCATTTTTATAATTTACAAGAGTTTTCAGCAATGTGCCGCTTACTATAGGCGAATCGGCAAGTTTTGTATTGATAATTTTACCGGATAATGATTGATGATATACCATAGTATTAAGTGCATAATTTAGCACATCTTCAATATTCTCGCCTTTTCTTAAAGATATAAGGATTTTATAGAGAGCATCAACTGAATTGTCATCAAAATAATAACCTTTTCCTATTGCATCTATTCTGCCTTTATTCAATGCTTCGCCTATTGTTGAAGCTATATTATTCCTAGCAAGTCTTGTCCTTAAAAATTCTATCGGATTAAAGCCTGTAGACGAGTTTTTAGAGATATCTATCAGCCAGCCCGGCATTATAACGGTCTCGGCATTTTCAAATCTTTTTATGATATTTGCTATATCTGACGGAGCGATACTTTCATGAGATATGGAGTTTTTATCAATATAAAGTAATACGGTAGAATTTTCAGGATGTATTCTTTTATCATTAATATTTGAAAGAGTAACATTTGTAATATCAATGCCTTTAAAATCAAAATCCGTTATTTTATTGCTTTCGTGAAGCTGAATGCCGATATAACCGTAACGGGTCAATCTGTTCAATGCCGTTTTAATTTCTTTGACAGTTCTTTCTACATTTTGGACGGCGGCGTGATCGATCTTTTCAAATTGGGAAATTATGCCTTCAATTCCGGCAAAATCATTTTCATTGAACCAAACTCTTGAAGATGAAAGTTTAGATTGAAGAACTGCAAGATCGTTTTCCATATCGGCATTTGTAAATTTATGCGTAAGCATAACCCTGATATTCTTATTAAAGCTTTGCCTTATTAATGATTTTAAAATCTCAGTATCTATATCGCTTGAAATTACTATAGTATCAAAATTTTTGTCTGCGCTTTCCAAAACTCTGTTCTTTATTGATTCAAGATCTGTAAGTTCTTCGGCAAAAATATAATCTATATTGACCGGTCCTTTTTTTGAAGCGTTTACCCGGTATTCTGTTTTTGCCGACTGCAGAGCGGATTCAACATTTTCAAATGCCGTTCTTTCCGGATCTGCGGTAATAATGTTGCTGCCATAACGGACAGCAACGGCACCCGGCTTTTCTTTTTCTATTCTGTCTTCAAATATTACCCGTCTATCGCCGTCATTGCTTAAAGCGTCAAGAATATTTGCGGCATTTGCATTGCCTACAATGCCGGGGAAATATAAATTAATGCCGGAAGAAAGAGAAGTTTTTGCTATAGGAAATCCGAAAGAATTGTCATTTACAGGTTTTGCACTTATAAGTTCCATGTCAGCTGAGTTTGCAATTATCTCAACTTTAATACCTGCATCAGCTAATAAACTTGCTCTATTATGTATCTCTTCATCATAAATATCGACATTAATTACATACGGAATGTCTTTAAGTTTTTTTGCAAGATTAGCTGCAATTATCGGTTCGATAATACCTTTAACTGCATTTTGTGATTTTTCTGCGATCGTTAAAAATGGTTTTACGATCGTCAATGTGGCAATAAATGTAATTGCCGATATCGCATTATGCATCATATGCAGAGTAAAGTTCACAATCTTTCCCGGCAGAGTTGTACCGCCTACAGCTTTAGTAGCTCCGATGATAATGCCAAGCCCTTTTTCCATTGCCCATTTAGTGAATTTATTACCGTTTACATAAGATTTATGCTTTTCAAGAAAATCCTGTTGTGTAATTTTACCGCTTACTATCATCATCATTTCGTTCATTTCAGCTGCGGGTGCACCAAAAATTGAATAGACAGTGCGTAAAGCTGTTTTTAAAGGAGTAAGTTTAATGTTTTCTATAAAAGCCGGGAATGAAGCTGTCAGTGCCAGCTGAAAAGAGTCATTTTGCACTGCTTGTTCAAAGTAGACAATACCTTGTTTTATTCTACTTTCAATACTTCTTGGTTTGTACAATATTACCGACTCGCCCGGCATAATAAAATATTTGTTATTGTAAACTTCGGCTCCATTATTTGATATTTCAAGGTCGCTTGAGGAGGCATACACATACCATGGACCTTCGCCGGCTGATTCCGGAAGTACCCATTCCACAGGAGATTTTGACATATTCATCATAACGAAAGTATCGTCATCATATATACCTTCTTCCGTTAAGCGGTCTCCGGAAATCATAAATCCAAAGAAATTTGAATATTCCCAGTCATAAGCATTCATTTCTCTTCCGTCAGGTTGAAGCCATTTTATATCCTTATCGCCATTATCGTTTACAATTCTTCCCGAAAACGCTTCGCCCATAGAAGCATCAAGCGTAAGGTGTTGAGCACGGTATTTTGCCAGAGCATTCATATATTTAGCAAGAGGTGCTTCTTTGTCCCAGCGCATATTAAGATATTCATTACTCTGATTATAAGGATTATTGTTCCCGTGTTGTGTTCTTAAAAATTCGTCCCCCATTCCAAACATTATGGGTCCTTGGCAAAATGATAAAAGTGTCATTGCACTTGCTGCATACATAGGTATGAGCTCATTGTCATAGCCAAGACCCATACCGTATTCATCAGGCCCGTTAGGAGTATCCTGTTTATTGTCGGAATTATCTTTTTCATAAACTGCCAAAAGTTGGGCAAGAGTATGACCATCGTGGGAGACAGTATAGTGAACATAAGGCTGACGATATAGATTGCCTTTATAATTAGGGTCAGCAATAGCCGATCCGAGACTTCTTGGACCGCTGCGTCCCATTATAAAATTACGACCGGTGTCACGTCCTTCGCTGTTCCAAGCAAAAAAGTCTTTATGAAAATTGTTGGTATGATAAGAGGGTACTCCTTTGGCACCGCCGCCAGCCATATAAGCTTCAGCAGGAATTATAAGACCTTCTTTTTCATTTATTGCGGCAAGGATTTTACTGTTTTTAAATATCTGCATATATTCCATATTCGGATCAAATTCTCTGGTCTCTTCATTTCTTGCAGCTGCCGCCATAAGATCATGGCGGAACAATCTTACACCAAGAAGTGCATACATCTCTTTATATTTTGTCATCATATTAAGAACAACAGGACTGTTTGTATTAAATCCGTTTCCGCAGCCTGAAGCATCATCATAGTAGGCTTTGTTTTCAGGATGCAGCAAATAATAAGAAGTATTATCTAAAAGGCGGTAGCAAAGGGACGGGTCATTGCCGGCTGTACCTTCTCCGCTGTGATTGTCAACTACGTCCATGCCGAACCTTATGCCGGCAGCATTTAATTTTCCTATGGTCTCTTTTAATGTAAGCAGATCTTCGCCGGGTCTTGAGGGATCTCCAAGATCCGGATTAAGTGCAAAAAAGTTTACTGTCATATAACCTGAATTATTCCTTAAACCGCGCTCATAAGAATAAGGATCGTTGGCATCGGATTGTATTGGTTGTGCCTCTACCGTATTGATGCCGATACTTTGTAAATGTTCAATAACCCCATCACTGGCTAAACCTTTTAAAGTACCGCGTTCATCATTCGGCAGATCTTCTTTTAATGCCGTAAAACCGCCTACATGAAGTTCATATATACGAGATTTTTCGGGAGAAAGTTCAGGAGTTTCCGGGATCTCAAGTTCATCAAGTTTTCTTAAGTCTATAACTACAGATTTAGGTACGAAAGGAGCAGAATCACGCGTGTCCATATTGTAAACATTGTCTTTTTCGCTTATTCTTAAAACTTCATGAAAAATAAAACGATATTCTTGCTGGAAAGAATAAGGGTCAACGGCAAGTTTATTAGGGTTAAAATAATGGCCATTGTCCGGATCATATGGACCGTGTGCACGGAAACCGTATTTTTGTCCCGGTTTTATTTCGGGCAGAAAAATGCTCCAAATATCGGTTCCTTCATTCTTTGTCATTTCAATGCGTGTTTCAATACCGTCATCATCAAATAAACAGAGTTCCATCTTTGTTGCATTTTTGGAATATACACCGAAATTTGTGCCATTTCCGTCAAAAATAGCGCCAAGCCCGTTATCTTTCATTAATTCATAAATGCTTGTTTTTGTAATATCTTCGTCTGATGACGGTAAGTCTTTTGAAAGTTCTGTGCCGGTAAAGAAAGCTTTAATATTATAAGCAAGATGTTTAACTACTGCTATTGTCCAGGCTAACGGTTTAATTGTAGAAAAGCTGGCAGTGCTTGCAACTATTGTATCCAAAGCATCAGACATTATGGAGATATTATCTCCTTTAAAATTGCTGTGAGATAATAAAAACTCTGCACGGGGAGATTTCTCCTGAAGTTTTGTTTCTATGAGTTCTCTTATTGCCAGCCTTACCGCTTTTTCGGTTTTTTCTTTTATTAAGCCGGCTTTTTGTTTAGGAGTTAATTCTTCTTCAGTTTGTTCAAATTGAGCATTTGCATCAATTTCAGCTTTTCTTTTTGCTTCCGATATAATATTTTTCAGTTCTCTTCTTTTCAAAGTTAAATGTGAGGCGATTGCCATTATGTCGGCAGCTTCGGTAAAAGGTGCAATGAAAACGGAGTACATAAATTTAACTGCGGTTTTAATAGATTTTATAGATATCTTTTCTGCCCATGCAGGGTAGATGGTAAGTATAGGAGTGCCGCCAAAATTTTCTCTTTGAGAGATCTTGTTCTCGATATATTCTTTTTGCTTTTCAGGGAATTTTTGTGCTATCTTTTTAAGCTCGCTTATAATTTCTTGTGTTAAGGGATAAGCATTCAATTCATTAAAAGCATTCTCTATTTCCTGCGTTTTGACATCGTCTCTTAAAGAAAGTACAGTGAGATCTATTACGGCATTTTGTATTACCAGGTTTTCAGCAGCTTTTTTGTTGGCTGTATGTGTTTTGGGTGCTTCAACTGCCGGCGCCATATCTCTGATTTCATCGGCATACATTATGCTGCCGTCAGAGATTATAAGATCTTTGCCGTTAACGGTCGCATATATAGCATCATCCGTGATCTCTATTTTTGTAATATCTACGGCTTTACGGCCATAACCTTCATTGATCATTGATTGCAGAAGATCTATATCAAGAATGTTTGCTTCATAAAGTTTTCTAATAGTCCCTTCAGAAAATAAAACTGCAAAAACAGCTTTTGCCGGATCTATTATATCAGGTGATATTTCAAATAAGGCAGACTGTTTGATCACATCAAAAGCGTCTCTGTTAAACATTGTCATTTGCCGCTTTACCGCAGCATCATAAGATTGTTCGGATATAGATGTGCCGTGCGATATATTGGGCGTAATAATAACAAAACTTTGATGTTTGTTTTCAAGCAGTTTGGAAATACCGCTTGTATGGAAACCGCCTGTAATAATAATGTCTATATTTTCCGCTTTTTTAAGCATATCAGCGGCATTGCTGAGTTGTGAAGACTTATATGTGCTTATATCGGTGGAAGGTTTTGAGAAAACACCTTCAAGCGCTTCGATAAAATAATTGTCGCGGACGCTGTTAACTGCATAAAACTCTTCGGCTGTATTAATTGCAGATTCCAAGGCATTGAGTTCATTAAATATGAAGTATTTATTGAGAGTTCTTTTGAAATCTTCAAGGCTGTAATTGTAATTTTTGTATTCGCTTACCGTGATCTTATTTTGTAATAATGCACTAAGTATTGAAGCGAATCTTTCCATAAAAAGTATTTCACGTTCACCGGAATTTCGTGCCGATTTATTCCTTATTTCATTTACGAGCATATGTTCCTGGCGGACAAGTTCTATAGGATTAACTTTTTGATTTAAGTGTAAAAGAGCAAAAAACTTTTCAAGATTAGGGCAATCCTTATATTTGTTGTTATTGTGAAGGATTTGCTGCAGTTTTAAATAAAAAAATCCTTCTGTTTCATAAGAGTTGGACAATTCAATAATGGACTTATATTCTTTATAGCTTAAAGATGTTTTGAGCTGTTCTAAAAGGTTTTTTATTTCCTTTTGAAGATTATTATTGTTTATTTCTTTTTTCAAAGAGTTTATTCGGTTAAAGGAAAGAATTTGAGGATACTTCGTTAATGATATATTATATTTTGCGGCATATTTACACAGCTTGTCAAAATAAACGCTGGAAGATATTTTATTGTTTGTATATTTTTTTGTTAGAGAAATAATTTTTTTATTGTCTGTACTGTAATGCCTGCGGCCAAGAGTATCTATTTTTGCCTGCATAAGCGAAAGAAGAAGATTTGCTGAATCCCTGTTTTTTTCTATATCGCCCAGTCTTAAAAAGTTATCTACATATATATCAATATTTTCAATGCCTTTCAGCAGTTCCGTTCTGCCGCTCATCATTGAATAATATTCTGCGCCCGAAAGCTCTCCGCCGGATATCATAGTTCCAGCAATGGTATCTCTAATTTTGATATTCCTGATACCGGCAAGCCATTTTGTGCTTAAGTTTCCTTTCGGTGCGCCCTCAATATAAACATTGTTTATTCCGTATTCTTTATCGAGCAGAGCAAGTATGGAAGCTATATTTTTTTGAGCTTGCGGATTGGCGTGCAGATCTTGTATGTGTACTACAACTCTTTTTGTCGAATAATCAACGGAATTTGTAATTTTACCTATATTGAAAGGCAGTATGATGTTATTAGAGTCTATAGATGCGGTTTGAACGGCTGTAACTGCGGGCTTTGATGAAAATACGGTAAAAGCATTAGTGCTTAATGATGAAAGCAAAAAAGCAATAGCGGTAAGAACGGCAATACTTTTCCTAAATAATAAATTCTTCAAGAGCATATTCCTTTCTTTTTTCACCCAGACAAAAATATAAGGTCCTAAAACTTATAGGACCGGACATTAGATTTTTTATAAAAGTTTCCTTGATTGGAACGAAAACTTAGAAAAGTCCGATGCCGGACTTTTTGAGAACTTTACTTTCTTTCGCATGCAATATCCTGATCCACGCATATCTTATAATACAAAAAACGAAGTATAACAAGCCTTATTTTACCTTATTAATTATTATAATTATTGTATAAAAAGGCTTAAATGATTGAAAATTTAAGCAGTTTTGATTTGATATAAGATGAAAAAATAAAACAAGGACCAGTTGAAAAAGATTATTTTTTTACAAAAGGGGCATATATATGCTGCAATAATAATGATTGGTTTGGCAAGAATGTTATAAATTCCCAAAAAAAATATAGGGCATTATTTTCAAAAATGTTATAATCACATTCAGCGGTATTTATTAAATCTAAACCGAAAAGGAAGGAGCAGTATTATGAAACATGTTTATGAAGGCAAGACCAAAGCAGTTTTCGCACTTGAAAACGGCAATTATCTTTTAAAGTTTAAAGATGATGTAACCGGAACTGACGGAGTTTTTGATCCGGGAGCCAATACCGTGGGTCTTTCTATTGAAGGTATGGGAAAAGCAGGTTTAAGACTTACAACACATTTTTTTGAATTACTTAAAGCAAAAGGTATAAAAACACATTATGTAAAATCAGATATAGATAATGGTACTATGGAAGTTTTGCCTGCAACTACTTTTGGTAAAGGGATAGAAATCATCTGCCGCTTTAAAGCTGTCGGCAGTTTTATGCGCAGATACGGGAAATATGCGAAAGAAGGGCAGGATCTGAATGCTTTTGTAGAAGTTACTTTAAAAGACGACGAACGCAATGATCCGCCCATTACAAAAGATGCTTTGGCTGTGCTTAATATTTTAAATAATGATGAATATGAATCATTAAAAGAGCAGACCAAGACGATATGTAAAATAGTTAAAGACGAACTTGCAAAACACGGCTGTGAACTTTATGATATTAAGCTTGAGTTCGGCAGAAATAACGGACAGGTTATTCTTATAGACGAAATTTCCGGAGGCAATATGCGTGTTTATAAGGACGGCAAGATCGTTGAGCCTTTGGAACTTGTAAAAATAGTTTTAGGGAAATAAGAATTTCCGGAAAGATTTTTTGTTTAAAATGGAAAAAATAAATATTGATAATATTGAAATACTTATCAATCGAAAAAGAATAAAGAATATATATTTGTCAGTTAACACTTTAACCGGAGAAGCAAATATCTCAGCACCGTACGGTGCTTCTTTGGCAAAGATAGAAGGTTTTGTAAAGACAAAATTGAAATGGATAAAAAAACACAGGGCGGAAATATCAAAAAAACCGCAGATTGTTAAAAACAGTTATCTGACAGGTGAAAAAATAAGGTTGTTTGGTAAAGAGTACGAACTTAAAGTATTTGAATACAAAAAAAAGCCGAAAGTTTTTTTAAATTTTGACACCATCGATCTTTATATAAAAGCCGATGCAGAGATTGCAATAAAAAAAGAAGCAATTGACATTTTCTATAAAGAGAAACTTAAGGAAATTGTGCCTGAATTCATTGAAAAGTGGAGTGAAAAAATGAATATCAAGCAAAAAGAAGGTTTCTTTAAATATATTGATATGATAAAAAAAGGGCTTATAAAAAGTCAGAATGGAAATATAGATAGTGCTCTTTTGCTTGCAAAACCTCTGCAGATAAATTATAAAAGAATGAAAAGCAGATGGGGCAGCTGTAATATATCAGATAAGAAAATAACGTTTAATACGGAGCTTGCAAAGAAAACACCCAGATGTATTGAATATATAGCGGTACACGAACTTTTACACCTTAAAGAAAGGCGGCATAATAAAAGATTTAAAGATTATATGCGCAAAATGTTCCCTGATTGGAAGACATTAGAGACTGAATTAAAATTTATAAGTTAAAAAAACGAAAAACAATGAAAAAATCCTTATTTATACTTTTATTTTCAATATTTGCGGCAAATATAAGTGCCCCTCCTGTTTTTGCTCAGGAAAGTGAATATCTAAGCGATTCGCTTATGGAAATATCTCCCATAAAAAAAGGAGATACGGTTATGGTTGCAGGTTTTTATTTTGAGGACGGCAGTTCTCTAATAAATGAAAATCTAAAAAAATATCTGCGTAAAATCGCCCAAGAGATAAAAAAAATAAAATACAACAAAATATATGTAGACGGTTATACGGATAATAAAGGCGACAATTCCGCTAATAATAAATTGTCCAGAGCAAGAGCAAACGGTGTTCGTGAGGAACTTATAAAGAATGGGATCAGCACAAAGAAAATACAGGCAAGGGCATACGGCTCGATCCGCCCGATAGCAGGCAATGAAACGCATTTGGGAAGGGTACAGAACAGAAGGATAGAAATTCTTGTAAGATAAAATTTAAAAATAAAAAAACCGCCCGTTCATCAGAACGGGCGGTTTTTGATTTTTATATATTAAAGAAGGAAAGTTACACCTACTCCGACAGCCTGTACACCTTTTTTAAACTCACTTTTTATATATTCAGAGTCAGGATTGCTGGGGTCAATAGTGAGTGTTCTATCAACGCCGGGAAGCGAGAGATAAGTATATTTGGCATTTACATAAAGCCAATCAAGAAGTTTAACTGACGCCCCGCCTTGAATTTGCCATGAAAACCCGTTTTCGTCCGCATCTTTTTTTATCGCATTGTAATTTAAAACAAGATTTGACGATCCTACTCCTGCTCCTATTCCGATGAACGGAGTTATAAAGCTCGTGTCCATATTCCAGAAATCAAAGATCAGGTTTGCAAAAACGGCTGAAGCTTTGTGCACAACTTCAGAATTTGCTTTGTCAGTATTAAAACTGTTTTGGCTTATTATCAGATATTGGCCTTCAACTTTAAGTTTAGGGGTGAGTCTAAAGCCTGCTACAAAGTCATAACGCGGACCATAAAGTAATTTGGATGAAGAGTTTTCTTCAGTAAAACCTGTTATAAATTCATTATAAGCAAAATCAACAAAACTCTGTGAAATATTAGCACCTACATAAACTCTGCTTCTAAGTTCTTCAGCATTTACAAAAGTTACGGAAAACATAAGAATTGATGCAAACAACAGTATTTTCTTCATTTTATCCTCCAAAATGATTATTTTATAAATATACTTTTTTTAGTCGTATATGTCAATAAAATAATATAATAATTGACTTTAAATATAAAAAATAATACAATAATCAAACAATTTTGAAGGCGGCGTAGCTCAGGGGTAGAGCAGAGGACTCATAAGCCTTTGGCCGGTGGTTCAATTCCACCCGCCGCCAATTTGCTTCTCTAAAAACAAGAATTAAATATAAAAGAGTCATTTTAAATAAAACTTTATGCTTCCTCTTTTTTTATCCATTCTTGGATTCTGTATTGCTTTTATCCAAATATTGTTTTTTAGAGAAATACTTCCGGTATTTCAGTGTGTGGATATCTCTTTGGGTATTTTTGTATCACACACCCTTTTGGCTTTTGCCATTGGCGTTTATTTCGTAGCATATACAAAGATTTCAGACAATGCAAAAAAAGCATTGTCTTTTTTTATTCCTATGCTTGCGATATTCTTTTTTGCATCATTTGTATTTATTCGTGATATAAGGGGAATTATAGGAATTGCGGCAGGTACCGGGATTTCACTGAAAACGACTTTTATATATATTTTTCTTGCTGTTTTCCCCGTAACTTTTATTCAGGGAGCAATATCTTCTTCAAGTCTTTATTTTGCTAAAAACTCAGGTATAAAAACCCCGGTAAAAACCGTTTTTTCTTATCTTGGACTCGGTTTTATTGCCGGAAGTCTTTTCTATTCAATTTTTTTTATAGAGACTGCCGGAATGCATATAGTTTTTATAGTCTGTACGCTTATTGTTCTTTCAATTGCTTTAATTATTGAAAGCCAGAAAACCGCTCTTTATCTTGTAGCGCTTTCTCTTGCAATTTTCTTTTTTTCTTCTACCGATCATGTCTTGAAATTTGACAAATATCTGCTCGAAAATAATTTTAACCGCTGGGAAGCTGATGATTATAATTATTCCTCATACGGACAAGCTGTGCTTGTGCAGAAAAATAATGAATATGCTTTTTTTGTTAACGGCATTTTACGTTTTTCATCACCTGATAATGATATTTTAAATTCTGAAGATTTTGGACATATTCCCATTTTACACCCTGAAAACCCTGAAAACATACTGATAATAGGCGGAGCCGCAAAATATCTGCCTATGATCTTTTCGCACCCTGTAAAAAGAGTAGATTATCTTGAAGCCGACGCCGCAGTTACTGAAATAATAAAAAACAATATTTCGCATCTTGGTTATGTGTTCGGTGATGAAAGACTAAATATCTACAATATGAACCCGAGAGAATTTATACGGAAAACAGAAACAAAATATGATCTGATTTTGGTCGGGCTTCCAAATCCAATAACACTATATATAAACAGCTTTTATACAAAAGAGTTTTTTGAACTTGCTGAAAAACATCTAAGCAAAAGAGGTTTTGTGGCTGTAAAGCTTCCGGGAAGAATGGCTTTTTCAACTTTCATTATGGCGGAAGTAAATAAATCCGTGATGGATGCAATGCAAAGTGTTTTTAAATATGTCCATATAATTCCGGGAAGCCAGAATATACTTCTGGCTTCACAGAGAAAAATGCCTTATAGGATGCATATCAAAAAAAGGCTTTATGAAATACAAGAAACAACTCTTGTCCTTTCAAAATATTATCTTGATGACCGTATGGATACGGAAAAGACAAGATGGTTGAACAATGAACTTAAAAAAATTGAAAAGGAAGATCTTTTAAATACCGACTTGAATCCTACCGCTATGATGTTATCTGTTTTACACTGGCAGTCAGCTTTTTCTCCATATCTGAGTGTTTTTGCCGATAAACTTATTAAATATTCTTATCTTATCGTAATAGTTGTGATCATTATCTTTTTTCTTTCAAAATCCGTATACAAAACAACATCTTTTGTGTGTGGAGTGACGACCTTGTGGTTGAACTTTACGGCGGCCTATGCTTTGCAGATATATACCGGACAGATATTTAAGTGGGCCGGAGTTCTGGCAGCTGTTTTTGTAGCCGGAATTTTTCTTGGAGCCTTTTATAGAAATAAGATGAGCGATAAAATCCCTTTAAATAAAAGAATGTTCTCGGTTGAATTGTTTTTTGTCCTTTGGATAGTTTTGTGGTATCTGCTTTTTAAAAATTTACTTATTACAAATATCATTTATCTGTTTATTATGGTTTTTGGAACAGGACTCGGGGCCGGTTTTGAATTTGCTGTTCTTATAACAATTCTTAAACTTTTCAAAGGCAATTCTGAAAGCAGTCTCAAACTTTATATTTATGGTTTTTTAGGCGGATGGTTTGCTTCTGCTGCAGGAGGGAGCTTCTTGATTTTTGCTTGGGGTATAGAGAAAGCCTTGGTTTTTATCCTGTTTCTTAAATTTCTTATATTTTCCAGATGGGCGGACTTGCATAAAAGAGGACTCTAGGCTATAATCATAAAAACATTAGAAATAATTATAAAAAATTTGTAAAATAAATTAAAATAATAAATAAATATGGAGTAAAGATGAAAAAGATTATCTCTGTTTTTACAATGTTTACTTTTTTGTGTACCGCCGTATTTACTCCGGCTGCATATTCTCAAGCGCAATATACTGTTTCCGGATTTGTTAAAGACAAAAGCGGTATAGGCATACATGATGTTGAAATAAGAGTAAACGGTGATATCGGTTTGTCAATGAAAACGGATTCCACCGGTTATTACCGTTTTGATAATATCTCAAACGGGAGTAAGATTGAAATAACCGCTACAAAAGACGGAATGTCTATTTCTCCTGCAGTTTTTAAAATAAATGCACTTAATTCAAACCGGACCGTAAACTTCCGATCTGCTCAAAGTTTAGGTTCCGCATCGGCAGATAATGTGCCGACTATACCAAAACCTGTTACGGGTGTAACGCAAACACAGCCGACTTATGTACAAGAAACAAAATCATTCTTTGCTTCAGACGATAAACAGCCGCCAAAACAGACTTCGTCAACTCCAAAATCTTTATGTGAACTTAGCGGTAAAGTAACTTATTATGCATCCGGTCTTGTAGGTGTCAGAGTGATGATCAATAATGACAGAAAACTTATGACAACGACAGATGTTAACGGCTATTATTCAATTAAAGGTTTAAAGACTGGCAGCGAAATATCTGTGTCTTACAGCAAGGACGGATATGAATTTAATCCTTCTGAATATTCAATACTGACAAGAAATGAAGATATAACGCTCAATGTTTCCGCAAAAGCCAGCACATATAAAATTTCCGGAGTAGTTACGGAAAAAGGAAGAGGGATCGAAGGTGTTTTAATAAAAATAACCGATGGTCTTGATGAATATGAAGCAGAGAGCGATGAGCGCGGTTACTATGAAGTAACAGGGCTCCCTTATGGCAGAAATTTTCTTGTAACGGCAAACAAAGACGGAGTGGTCCTTACTCCTTTGAAAACAGTAGTAAATAAAATTCTCAGTGACAGAAACGTTAACTTCAGCGGAATTGTCAGAAAATACAATATCAGCGGAAAAGTTACCGATGCGAAAGGTAAAGGTATAAAATACGCTTCAGTTTTTCTTAAAACAAAATTCGATACGCATAAAATAATAACAAACTCTAAAGGTGCTTATACTTTTGAAGATATGCCGTCAGATCTTGTTTATACTGCTACGGCTGCCAAAGAAGGATATAAAACTTCTGAGCCTTCTGTTATTTCAGACCTTCAACAAGATTTTAAGCTTGATTTTAAATTAGAAGAGGCAGGAACTGAAATCATTGATGAGATTATAATGCCTGAAGAGGATGAAGTTATTATTGCTGAGGAAAAGAAACCAGAACCAAAGAAAGAAAAACAAGCTGCTGTTAATAAAAAATCAACTGATAAGAAAAAGGCTGTGAAAAAGCAGAAAAAATCTAAGAAAGAAGAACCGGAGCCTTTTACCAAATCAATACTTCCTGAACCTCAGGAAGGAGTTTCTGTTGCTGATGTTAAAGCAGAGTTAGCAAAGGACAAAGAGGAAGAATTTGAAAAAAGGGAAGCAAAAAGAATAGAGGCAGAAGAAGCCAAAGCGGCTAAACAAAGAGAAATAGAAGAAGCAAGAGAAGCAAAAAGAATAGAGGCGGAAGAAGCCAAAGCGGCCAAACAAAGAGAAATAGAAGAAGCAAGAGAAGCAAAAAGAATAGAGGCGGAAGAAGCCAAGGCGGCCAAACAAAGAGAAATAGAAGAAGCAAGAGAAGCTAAGGAAAGAGAAAGAATAGAGGCTGAGGCAGCCAAAGAGGCTAGACAAAGAAAAATAGAGAAAGAAAGGGAAGCAAAAAGAAGAGAAGCAGAAGAAGCAAGAGAGGCAAAAAAAATAGAGGCAGAAGCAGCCAAAGAGGCTAAGCAAAGAGAAATAGATGAAACAAGAGAAGCTAAGGAAAGAGAAATTCAAGAAGAAAAGAAAAGTAAGGCTTCTAAAAGCAAACGTATAGTAAAACCGAAAAAAGAAAAAAAGAAAAAAGAAGTGAAATCCAAGGAGATAGCAGCTGATATCAGCAGCTCTGCTGAAGATACTGCTTCAACGACTGTTCAAAAGTCCAAAAGTGAACAGAGTAAGGATAAAACTAAAAATGTAAGAATTCGCGGTTATATAGGAACAAAAACTATCCCTATAGCAAATATTGAGCTTTCTATTGAACCCGGCGGATATAAAACTTTTACCGATGAAAAAGGAAGATATTCTTTTGATTCAATACCTGCAAATCCGAGATATCTTTTAAGACCAAATACAGGAAATTTTAATTTAGAGCCGTCAGAAAGCATTCTAAATGATGTTAACTCCAATGTTAATCAGGATTTTACTCCAAATGTATGGCTTGAAGGTGAAGTGCTTGCGGAAGGGTTGCCAGTGCCGGACGTTGTTATACAGTTGAATGGAGTGCATGCGGCAGTTACTAATAATTTTGGTAAGTTCAGAATAGAAAAAGTCGAATACGGAACCCCTGTTACTATTACCGCACAGAAAGCAGGTTATTCCTTTTATCCGCAGTCTATAGATGTTCCTCAAATAACAACAAATAAAGATGATTTTGATTTTTATGCGGCGTTTTCTGTCGCGGGAAGGGTAACTGTCCAAGGCAGCGGTCTTGGGCTTGGCAATATTGAAATAGAAGTAAGTGGAAGTACCAGTACCGTTGCTCCTACGGATTATGGCGGCAACTTTTTTATTCAAGGTTTAGAACAGAACGGTAATTTTAAAATTACACCCAAGGCCGGAGGTTATTCTTTTAATCCGCCCTCAAGAGATTTTTATTCTTTGAAAAGTAATTTTGTAGGGCAGAATTTTACTGCTATAAAAGAAACTTATACTATAAAAGGCAGTGTCTTTTTTGGAAGAAAGCCTGTCAAGAACGCTATAATCAGTATAACCAAAAGAGCTCTGAAATATTTTACTGATGAAAACGGTAATTTTGAAATAGCCAATCTGGATTATGGCGGACCTTATATACTTACCGTTGAAAACAAAGAATATCATTTTGAACCTGTAGTTATTGATACACTTCAAGAGAATATGACCGTTGATTTCTCCAATGATATTTCACTTGGCGGAACAATAATGTCAGGCGGAAAACCTCTGCCTAATATTGTAGTGGATGTTAACGGAAAAAGAGAAAAGACCGATGAAAAAGGCAATTATCTTGTTAAAGGGCTTGGATATGACGGAGATTATCTCCTTACTGTATCGGCCCCGGGCATAATGTTCGTTCCGGCGCAAAAAGAATACAAAAGAATTAAAAAGAGCATGCTTTCAGAAAATATAGAAGCTTCACTTGTAGTAAGCGGCAGGATTACTCATAATAATAAAGGACTTGAAGGAGCAACTGTTATAGTTAGCGGCGATACTGAAACATACCAAACAGACGAAAACGGATATTATTTTATAAGTAATCTCAAATATGGAAGAGATTATGTGGTTGAGGTTGTAAGTCTGGGATATAAATTTGATCCTCCAAAAAGAGAATACAGAAATTTTACAAAAGCAAGAATGTCTGATAATTATCAGGCAACGCCTATAGGATATGAAGTTAAGGGGACGGTTAAAGCGGAAGGCAGAACACTTAGAAGAGTACCGGTACTGATAGAAGGTGATTCGAAAAAGCAGGTTCTTACAAATGATGAGGGCGTTTTTGTTTTTGAAGGTCTTGCACCGAACAGAAAATACAAGCTCAATGTCTTCAGCAAAATATATAAATTCGAATCTCCATGCGGAATAATAGATAATCTTGATGGTGATACAATTATAGATTTGGAATATGGCAAAGTGTCTGTTCCAACTTCTGTAACCCCTCCCGGAAAAGAAGAATTGCTTGATATAGAGAAACATAGGACAAAACAGGCAAGTTTTACTATAAGCGGCAGGGTTACTGCTGACGGTAAGCCTTTACAAAATGCAGTTATTATGAGCGAACTTGGCGAGGCACTTACAAATGAGGAAGGAGAGTATACTCTTAGTGTCCAATCCGGTGATAATATAAAGATCAAACCTTCGCTGGGCGGTTATGTGTTTACTCCTGAAAATACCGCAATAAGATATATAGCGGCAGATCAAAAAAATGTAAATTTTACGGCAGAAATGAAAGTTCATAAACTGACAGGATATGTTTTAAATAATACTCTTAAAGGTGTTAAAGGCGTAGAGATTAATGACCTTAACTATGGTGCTATTTACATTTCCGATGCAAAAGGTTTTTATGAAATGCCTGACATCAATCATAATGAAAAGATTACAATTGTTCCAGAATCTGATAAATATAACTTTTTCCCTGAAAAATTTGAGGTTTCACTGGAAAACGATATGCAGACAATAGATATTTATGCATATCCTAAAAAAGTTAAGAGAGCGGAAGCTTTTGTTTATGGCGGAACTCAAGGTAAGATAGATATTGAAAAGAATAGAGTTTCTATAGTAATGATCTCTCCCAATGAAGGTAGGGTTTCCGTCAGCATCACAGATGCGCAAGAAAATGCTATAAAAGAATTCTTGACCGATATCTCTGCAGATATTGTTGCCGTGATCGAATGGGACGGTATGACATCATTTGGCAATATGACCGATGTCGGAGAGCATTATGTAGTCATAAACGGTGCCGGTTTTAATGATGAAATTATTAAATTTGAAATAAAGTAACATAATGACAAAATTAAGAGTAAAACTAAAAGATAATCCTTATGATATTGTAATCTCAAAAAAATATTCCGATTTTTCTTCTGCTGTTAAAAAAGTAATTAAAAGCGGAAAGATTTTTATTATAACGGATACTAATGTCGCAAAACTCCATCTGAAGGATTTTGCTAATATATTAAAAAAAGCAGGTTTTGAGAGTGTCAGCACGGTTGTCCCATCCGGAGAGAAAGGAAAGACCGTTAAGGTTTTAAGTTCTTTGTACGATAAGGCTTTAAAAGAAGGTATAGATAGAAAAAGTTATGTAATAGCTTTAGGCGGCGGCGTTGTAGGCGATGTTGCCGGATTTTTTGCCGCCACATATATGAGAGGCATAAAGTTTGTTCAGGTGCCTACCACTTTGCTTGCTATGTCCGATTCTTCCGTAGGCGGAAAGACAGGTGTAAATATAACAGGCGGGAAAAATATAGCAGGCGTTTTTTATCAGCCGTCGCTCGTATGGATAAATCCTATGTTCCTCATAACGCTTCCGGAAAGACAGATCAAGAACGGTCTTGCCGAAATAATGAAATGTGCATTTGCTTTTGATAAAGAGTTTTATGCCTATATTCTAAAAACGATTAAAAGCGGTATAATATCTGAATCAGATTTTAGTTATATGATATACAAAAGCTGCGGACACAAAGCTCTTATTGTAGAAAAAGATGAAAAAGAAACTACAGGGAAAAGAGAGCTTTTAAATTTTGGACATACCTTGGCACATGCCTTAGAAACTTATACGGAGTACAAACATTTTCTGCACGGCGAGGCGGTGGCGATAGGAATGTTGTTTGCCGCAAAACTTTCCGCAGAACTTAAATACTGCAGTAAAGAAGTTTACCGGCAGGTAAAAGAACTTTTAATGGAAGCAGGTTTTGTTTTCAGCCTTAAAGATATGAACGCTGTAAAACTTACAGAGCTTATGAAAAAAGATAAAAAATCGATCGGCGGAGAGATACGCTTTGTTTTACTGAAAAAAATGGGAAAAGCCCAAAGCAGATGTTTTGTTAAAGATTCCATAGTAACAAAATATCTTAAAGCTTTTATGAAGGAAAACAAATGAAAAAATTTTTAATTATTAACGGACCGAATATAAATATGCTTGGAAAACGCGAGCCTGAAGTATACGGAAATATTACCTTATCTGATATTGAGAATAAAATAAAAGAACTTGCCGCTGAACTTAATGTTGAAGTTGCTTTTTTTCAGTCTAATCACGAAGGTGAGATAGTGGATAAAATCCAAGAGTCTGCTGCTAAGTTCACGGGTATCATTATAAATCCGGCCGCTTTTACCCACACATCAGTTGCAATAAGAGATGCTCTTGCCGCAGCTGCATTGCCCGCGATAGAAGTTCACATATCAAATGTTTATGCAAGAGAAGAATTCAGACACAGATCTTATACAGCCGGAGTATGTATAGGACAGATCGCAGGTTTTGGTGTGGACGGTTATTTGTTTGCCTTAAGAAAGATTTCATCTATATAAAAACCGAAGTAGAAAATATAAAGAACAACCTATATAAAAAAGATATAGTTTTTTATAAATAAAAAAACCCGGGAATTTTTCAATTCCCGGGTTTTTAGGTTGTTTGTTAGATTAGATCTTTTTTATGTTTGCTGCTTTAGGACCTTTGTCTGAATTAACAACTTCGAATTCAACACTGTCGCCTTCAGCTAATGATTTGAAACCTTCAGACTGAATAGCTGAATAGTGTGCAAATACATCACCTGATCCGTCATCATTGGAAATGAATCCGTAACCTTTCTGGTCGTTAAACCACTTAACTTTGCCTTGTGCCATTACTGCAACTCCTTGTTTTTCTATCCGCTTTTGCGGATAACTAAAATCCGAACAAAATTTTGTTCGCTTTGTTATTTAATAAAATAATTATATAATTGTCAAGCAATATTATTATTTTCATAAGGATGAAAATACTATGAAAAATAAAATAAAACAATTGAATGAGAAATATCGTGCCGCCTGTTATCTGTTTACAGATCAAAAAGAGACTTTTTATTTGACAGGGGCGGACTTTGGCGGTTTCTGGATACTTATAATAAAGGAAGAAATATTTCTCATTTGTTCAAAGATGATAGAAAATCAGGTGAGAGAATATTTCCAAGGGCAAGAAATAAATATATGTGCAGGAGTTCCTTTCAGCAAAACAGTTACGGACATATTGGAATCCAAAAATGCCGATTCTGTTATTATAGATACAAAGTATATTGCTGCTTCAGATTTTATACTTATAAGTGAAAGGCTCAATGCCGTAAATATTCAACCGATATCAAAGTTTGGAGTTCTTGATGATATGCGGATGGTAAAATCTGATGAAGAAGCGGTAAAGCTTAAAGAAGCCTGCCGCATAGTATCGGAAGTATGCGATATTGTAAGAAGCGAACTTAAGCCCGGTCTTTCAGAACTAGATATTCATTATAGGATAATTGAGCTTTTTGCCCAAAACAAAGTAAAAGAGAGTTTTTCCCCTATAGTTGCGGCAGGAAAAAATTCGGCAAATCCGCATCATATCAGTTCAAAGTATATAATTTCTGAAAATGACACAGTAATGATAGACCTTGGATGTGTGTATAAAGGGTATTGTTCTGATTTGACACGTACTTATTATTTAGGTAAAATTAACGAGAAATTCAAAAAGATTTGGGAAATTGTAAAAGAGTCCCAAAACGCAGTTTTGAAAGATATCAGATCCGGGCTGCCGGTATCTTGGGCAGATAAGGCCGCCAGAGATATCATTGATGCTGCCGGATATAAAGATAAGTTTATACATAATGTCGGACACGGAGTTGGTATAGAAGTTCATGAAAAGCCTTCGCTAGCAATCAATGCCGAAGGTGTTTTTTTAACGCAGATGTGTGTTACCGTAGAGCCGGGCATATATCTTGAAGGCGAGTTCGGGATAAGAATAGAAGACACTATATTAATTAATGACACAGGCTGCGAGATTTTAACTTCAGCAGCATATAAATAGTCGTAAAATAGAACTATCAGGGAGAGCAAATGGTTTCAACATCAGATTTTAGAAATGGACTTAATATTTTAGTTGAAGGAGAGCCGTACCAGATTACATGGTTCCAGAACCACAAACCCGGAAAGGGCGGTGCCGTAATGCGCGTAAAACTCAGACACCTTAAAAAAGGCGGTACAATTGAACGCACTTTTAAATCCGGTGAAAAGTTTGAAGCTTTAAGCGTAACAAGGCAAAAAAAGCAATTCCTTTATAAAGAAGGAGAAAACTATAACTTTATGGATATGAGTACTTATGAACAAGTAAGTGTTGAACCTGCTATTCTTGGCGATATGGTAAATTTCCTTAAAGAAAACCTTGAAGTTGAAGGTGTATATCTTGAAAATGAACTTATAGGCATAGATCTTCCTATAATAATGGAAATGACGATCATTGAAGCAGAGCCCGGAGTTAAAGGTGATTCAGTTTCAAACTTAACAAAAATGGCAAAACTTGAAACCGGAGCGCCTATACGTGTGCCGCTTTTTATAAAAGAAGGCGATAGAATAAAGGTTGATACCAGAACCGGCGAGTACGTAGAAAGAGTCAGTTAAAGACAATTACGAATTACTGATTAATGACAAAGGCAATGGCAGCGCCAGTTTGAACGGACATGTAATTCGCAATTAAATTAAGAGGTAAAAATGAATCCGCAGGAAATAAAAGATTTTTTAAAATCAATAAAAGGGACTGATATTGAAGAACTGCTCTATCAGAGCGGAACAGATTCTTTATACTTCAAGAAAAATGATGTTGAAGCAATTATTCCTGAAGTTAAAAAGATAGAATCTCCAAAAGCAAAAGCGGCTGAACCTAAACCTACCACAGTTGTTATTAAATCCACTATGGTCGGGACTTTTGCAAATGCTGCAAGCAATGATAAGCCTCCTTTCGTTAAAGAAGGTTCAGTAGTTGAGCCCGGTCAGAAAGTAGGGCAGATAGAAGCTATGAAGATAATCAAAGATGTACATTCAAAAGTTAAGGGCAAAGTTGTTAAAATTTATGTTTCAAATGGCGAATCTGTTGAATATGGTCAAGATTTGTTTTTGATCGATACAGGTAAATAGGAGAATATTGATGTTTAAGAAAGTGTTGATAGCAAACAGGGGCGAAATTGCCTGCAGAGTGATAAGGGCCTGCAGAGAACTCGGTGTAAAAACCGTCGCCATTCATTCTGAAGCTGATAGAGAATGTATGCATGCTAAACTTGCCGATCAGTCAGTATGTATTGGTCCGGCATCGGCATCGGAAAGTTACTTGAATATTCCAAGCATTATTGCCGCAGCTGAAATTACCGGAGCGGATGCTATACATCCGGGCTACGGATTTCTAGCAGAAAATACATATTTTGCAGAAGTCTGTGAAGCCTGCGGAATAAAATTTATCGGTCCTAAAAAAGAATCAATTGAACAGATGGGTGATAAAATAGCTGCTATTGAACTTATGAAAAAATCAGGAGTTCCCACTGTTCCGGGTTCCGACGGTCCTGTTGATCCGGAAGACCCGAAAATCTTTGCTCTGGCAAAAAAAATAGGGTATCCGGTCATAATAAAAGCAACTGCCGGCGGCGGCGGAAAGGGTATGAGAATTGTAGTTTCGGAAGAAACTCTTAAAAACTCTATAGTTATGGCACAGACAGAAGCCAAAGCAGCTTTTGGAAATCCCGATGTTTATATGGAAAAGTATATTGAAGAACCTCATCATATAGAATTCCAGATACTTGGCGATAAATTCGGTAAAATTGCTTATCTTCCGGAAAGAGACTGCTCTATACAGAGAAGACATCAAAAACTTATTGAAGAAAGTCCTTCGCCTCTTATAAATGAAACTCTTAGAAAAAAAATGGGTAAGGCTGCAAAGAATGCAGCAGCAGCAGTAAAATATGTTACTGTCGGAACTGTGGAATTTCTCGTAGACAAGAACGGTAATTTCTATTTTATGGAAATGAATACAAGAATACAGGTTGAACATCCCGTTACGGAAATGATAACCGGTATAGATCTTGTAAAAGAGCAGATAAAACTTGCAGCAGGCGAAAAACTTTCTTTTGATTCTGAAAAGATAAAAATTTTGGGACATGCAATAGAGTGCAGAATAAATGCCGAAGATCCGGACAAGGATTTTATCCCTTCCCCCGGAACTATAGGAAAGCTTTTTCTCCCCGGAGGTCCCGGAATAAGGGTTGACACCCATGTTTATGGCGGTTATACGATACCTCCTTATTATGACAGCCTTATAGCAAAGATCATAGCTTTAGGGGCAGACAGAGAAGAAGCTGTTTCAAGAATGGCAAGAGCTTTGAAAGAAGTTGAGATCGAAGGTATAAAAAATACTTCAACTATTCACAGCAAAATTATGTCAAATGAAAAATTCCGCAAAGGCAGCGTGAGCACTGATTTTCTTCCTAAATATATTTTTGGAAGATAAAACGGGCTTAAACTTTTATATATTTGCTAAAAGCCCGCTTGGTTGTTAAGACAAGACGGGCTTTTGTAATTTAAGACGAAAATTAATTTGAGAGAGAAAAAATGAAAACAAAAGAAACAATAAAAAGTCTTATAAATGAAAGTGTTGAAACGAAAAAACTTATGCTTGATCCTGAGCATATCGCAAATATAGAGGCTATAGCTGATAAGATAGTAGAAGCATATAAAAACGGTAAAAAGACAATAATTGCCGGCAACGGCGGATCGGCTTCCGATGCTCTTCATTTTGCAGCTGAAATGGTATGCAGATTTGAAAAGAACAGAAAAGCTGTTTCATCGATAGCATTGTCGGAAAACACTTCTACTATAACTGCAATAGGAAATGATTTCGGTTATGATCAGATATTTTCAAGGCAGTTGGAAGCTTTTGGAGAAAAAGGTGATATTTTTATAGCAATATCTACAAGCGGAAATTCTCCAAATATTTTAAAAGCTTTGGAAATGGCAAAAAATATGGGGATTTTTTCAATAGGCATGACAAATTCTGACGGCGGAAAAATGAAAGAAAAATGTGATATGTGTTATTTTGCGCCTTCAAAAATAACTGCCAGAGCTCAAGAATGCCATATTTTGATAATACATATAATTGCAAGACTTGTTGAGGAAAAAGTTTTTGCTTAAATAAACTTAAAATAAAAGGGAACAAAATAAATGAAAGAAATAAACAGAGCACTTACAAGAAAAGAGATGCGTGAAGAATGTGAAAGATTAAAAAAACAAGGTAAAAAAATAGTTTTTACAAACGGATGTTTTGATCTGCTGCATATCGGTCATGTCAGTCTTTTTATGAAAGCTAAAAGTATGGGCGATATCCTTATCGTTGCAATCAATTCCGATAAATCTTTAAGCAAACTTAAAGGACCGAAAAGACCGCTTGTCGGTGAAAAAGACAGGGCAAAACTCCTTCTTGCTTTAAAACCTGTTGATTATGTTGTCGTTTTCGGCGAGCAGACACCGAAAGAGATTTTAAGCGAACTCCGTCCTGATGTACTCGTAAAAGGCGGAGATTATAAACTTAAAGATATAGTAGGCAGAGAATATGTAAAAAAAGTTTACCGTTTCCCTTTTGTTAAAGGTAAATCGACAACTAATCTTATAAATACTATTGTAGAAAGATATGGAAAAAAAGCTTAAACAGAAAGATGTAAAAAGAATAATAGATGCAAATCTGAACAGATGCAGGGAAGGACTCAGAGTAGTAGAAGACAGCTTGCGTTTTGTTTTAGGCGATTCGGTTCTTTATAAAAAAATAAGGAACATAAGACATAATACCGATAAAGTTTTAAGAGATAAATACGGCGAACTTATAAAAGAACGAGACTCATATAATGACAGCGGCAGAAAAATGCCTGAAACGGCAAAAAAAGAAATAACTGCTGTTATCATCGCCAACTTTAAAAGGGCACAGGAATCTTTAAGAGTACTTGAAGAGTATTCAAAAACCTTTATACCTGAAGCGTCGCCGGTATTTAAAAAACAAAGATATGCAGCATATAATACAGAAAAAGAAGTTTATCTAAAATATAAAAAATTTTTTAGCGGAAGGTAAAATGTCATTAGTTCCTGATTTACAAGATATTAATAGAGATAAGTCATATAAAATGGAAAAAATTAAACTTTTATGTATAACTTGTCCGAGAAAAGATATAAATTACCAAAAGCAGGTAGAGCTTGCCTGTCTTGGCGGTGCGGATATGATACAATTTCGCGATAAAAACATTACGGGAAAAGCACTTATCAAACTTGCAAGAGAATTACATTCGATAGCCGGTTCTTTTAATGTTCCTTTTATACTTAATGATGATCCGGCAGCTGCTAAAGAGGCCGGATGTGATGGAGTTCATATAGGGCAAGACGACATGCCTTATGATCAGGCCAGAAAAATAATGTCTTATGGCATTATAGGCATTTCCGCACAGAGTTTTAAAGAAGCGGTTGAGGCGGCAAAGACAGAAGCTGACTATATAGGTTTCGGTCCTATTTTTACGACCCCTAATAAAAAGGGTCCTGAAGGGATAGGTATTGGAGAAATTAAAAAGCTGGCTCTTGAAAAGATCAACACTCCTATTATAGCTATAGGCGGGATAGATGAAAGTAATGTAAAAGAAATAATACAGGCGGGCGCTGACGGTATTGCCGTGATAAGGGCAGTCTGCGGAGCCGCTAATATAAAAAATGCTGCAAAGAAAATGAAAGAATTAATAAAAGAGGCGGGGACAAAATGACATTGATGACAGATGCACAAAAGAAAAAAAACAATGATTTGATAAAGGCTGCCGCAAAAGCTGAAAATCTAAGCGAAGAATTTATCAGTGAAGGTGTTGCCGCAGGTACTATCGTGATACCTAAGAATATTAACAGGAATCTGAAAAAAATAGTTGCAATTGGTAAAGGTCTTAAAACGAAAGTTAATGCTAATATAGGTACTTCACCTGACCATATTTCTTTAAAAGAAGAGCTTGAAAAACTTGATGCGGCGATCAAAGCAGGTGTTGATGCGGTTATGGATCTGTCTACCGGCGGAAATCTTGCCAAGATAAGGAAAGAGATATTAGCTGCTTCGCCTGTTCAGGTCGGCACAGTTCCTGTTTATGAAGCTGCCTGCAGAACTGTTTCAAGAGGTAAAAAAGTATCTGAAATCGATGGAGAAGAGCTTTTTGATGTTATAGAAGAACAATGTGAACAAGGTGTTGATTTCATTACGGTACATTGCGGTATCAATAAAGAAACCGTAGGCGTATTGAACCGTCAGGGCAGACTTGCCGGTGCTGTAAGCCGCGGGGGATCTTTTCTTGTAAAAAGCATAAATGCTACAGGCAAAGAAAATCCTTTATATGAACAGTATGACAGACTTTTAGATATAGCAAAAAAATATGATGTTACATTGAGCCTCGGAGACGGATTCAGGCCGGGCTGCATTTACGATGCTTCAGACGGTCCGCAGATCGCCGAGCTTTCAGTTCTCGGCGAGCTTGTTTTAAGAGCAAGAAAAGCCGGAGTGCAATCTATGATAGAAGGACCGGGGCATGTTCCTTTAAATCAGATAGAAGCTAATGTTGCTCTTGCTAAAAGGCTCGGACATGGAGCACCGCTTTATTTCTTAGGACCTCTTGTTACCGACATAGCCCCGGGCTATGATCACATAACTTCCGCAATAGGCGGGGCGCTTGCAGCTTCTTATGGTGTGGACTTTATATGTTATGTAACGCCGGCCGAACATTTAAGATTGCCGGACCTTCAAGACGTTCACGACGGCGTAATATCGGCAAGAATAGCGGGACATGCGGCAGATATTGTCAAAGGCGTAAAAGGCGCAAAAGAGCAGGATAATGAAATCTCTAAATGGCGTAAAGCAAGAAATTGGGAGAAGCAGAAAGAGTTTTCTATAGATCCCGTAAAGTTTGAAGCTGAACGCGCAAAACTTCCTCCTCAAGAAAAAGATGTTTGCACAATGTGCGGCGAATTTTGCGCAATGCGCGATGAGTAATAAAAGATGCAGAATATTAAATAAATTAAAAAGGTAGAAAAATGAAAGTAAAAATGAGAGTGCCGGCAACAACGGCTAATTTAGGACCGGGGTTTGATGTTTTCGGAGCGGCTTTGTCTTTGTACAATGAATTTGAAGCCGAATATGTTCCAAATGCGAAAAAAACAAAGTTTATACTTAAAGGTGAAGGAAGAAAAGCTCTGCCGATAGGTGAAAAAAATATACTATGGCAATCCATGAAACAAACTTTTACCTTATTGGGATGCAATAAGTACAACTTGAAAAATCTCAATATAACGATCAATAGCGGCATACCTCTCAGCGGCGGTTTAGGCTCAAGCGCTTCCGCAATTGTAGGCGGTATAGCTTTGGCTAATGCACTATGCGGAAATAAACTTACAAAAGCACAGATGGCTGAATTGGGAGCAAAAATAGAAGGTCATCCCGATAATATAGCTCCGGCTGTTTATGGCGGCTTATGTGTTTGCTGCAAAGGTGAAGGAGAACCCGGAACAGTAGTAAAACTTCCTTTACCGAAACTTAAAGCTGTAATATGTGCTCCTTCTTTTGAACTTAGGACAAAGCGTTCCAGACAAATACTGCCTAAACAATTTGAACTTAAAGATATAGTGTTTAATACTTCAAGGGTTGCTCTGCTTACTGCGGCATTTTGCACAGGAAATTATTCTCTGCTTGAAAAAGGAATGCAGGATAAGATCCATCAGCCTTATAGAGGTAAAATGATACCGATCATGGATGAAGTATTGTCAGTTGCTTTAAAGGCAGGAGCTTATGGTGCTTTTCTTTCAGGTTCAGGTCCGACACTTGCCGCTTTCTGTGAAAAAAAGGTTGCTGGTGCAGTTCAGAAAGCTATGGTAAAAGCGTGGAAAAAAGAAAGTGTTTCGGTAAAATCTTATATACTTGATTTTGATAAGAACGGAGTTACGAAAATTTAATAAAAATTAGTAAAAAATCCGCTAAAACACGCTTGTAATTTTATATAATGTTCAGATATTATCTCAGTTTTTTATTTTGGAGGAAGGCAAGATGGGATTAGTGGTAATGAAATTCGGCGGTTCTTCTGTTGCAAATGCAGAAAAAATGAATCATGTTGCAGGCAAGATAATTGCTAAAAAGAAAGCTGGCAATAAAGTTGTTGTTGTAGTTTCAGCTCCGGGCGATACTACTGACGATCTGCTTGCCATGGCTGAAAAGATAACATCGAGACCTCCCGAAAGGGAAATGGATATGCTTCTTGCCACAGGAGAAATGATCTCAATTTCACTGCTTGCCATGGCTATAGACATTATGGGCGAAAAAGTCATTTCAATGACGGGTCCGCAGGCAGGCATTTATGCCGATGCTGAACATACCAGAGCAAGAATAAAGAAAATAAATCCAAAAAAAATTAAAGACAATCTTGCTAAAAATAATATAGTTATTGTTGCAGGTTTTCAAGGGATAAACCCCAAAGGAGATATTACTACTCTGGGAAGAGGTGGTTCGGATCTTACCGCTGTTGCTCTTACTGCCGCTTTGGAAGCTGATTCTTGTGAAATATATTCTGATGTTGAAGGCGTATTTACTACAGATCCAAGGGTCGTGAAAGATGCAAGAAAAATAGATTTTATTTCGTATGAAGAAATGCTTGAAATGGCAGGTTCCGGAGCGCAGGTGCTTCAAGGAAGGAGTGTGGAAGTTGCCAAAAAGTTTGGAGTTGAGATACATTCAAGAAGTACATTCAGCGATAATATAGGCACAATTATAACAAGTGAAGAAAAGATCAGGAGGAAAAAGATGGAAGCATTGTTGGTTTCAGCCGTAACATTTGATAAAAATCAGGTGAAATTCACTATTGTAGATCTTCCTGATATGCCTGGCGTAGCGGCAAAAATTTTTGGAAAACTTGCAAAGATCGGTGTCAATGTGGATATGATAATTCAGTCAGCTGCTGTAGATAAAAAGAATGATATTTCTTTTACGGTCAGCAAAGCTGACATGAAAAAAACTCAGATAGAGCTTGATAAAATAGCTGCTGACATGAAAGCTGGCGATGTAGTATGCGATGAGCATGTTGCAAAAGTTTCAGTTGTTGGCGTAGGCATGAGAAGCAATCCCGGCGTTGCTGCAATGGCTTTTGAAATTCTTTCAAAGAACGGCATAAATATAGAAATGATATCAACCAGCGAAATTAAGATCTCTTGTGTTATTGACGAAGCCGATCTTGTGAAAGCTGTAGAGGCTTTACATAAAGGGTTTAAGCTTTCTAAAGATGAAAGCAAGAAGTAAAACGGTTTAAATATTTATTATTAAAAGCGGATTTTATTCACTCCGGGGATCCGTGTAAACATTATTAATCTGGAGGCTTTTATGAACAAAGGTTTTACTTTAATAGAACTGGTTATTGTTATTGTTATTGTTGCAGTTCTAAGTGTAGTTGCAGTCCCCATTTACAGAGGCTATACAGAAAAGGCAAAAATAACGGAAGCAAAGTCTCTGACAGGCACATTACAAAATGCACAGAAAATTTATTATGCTGAATTCGGAAATTGGTATGAAATCTCCGACTGGGTTGCTTATGATGAAGTTCTGAAAGTTGATGCAAGGCCAAGCAAATATTTTAAAAATATAAGAACTAAAAGATCTTCATTAAGACCTAAAACGATAGAGGCAGGGGCCATGTCAAGAAGTGAAGACCGTTCAGTATTCCAATATTGGCCTGAAAATCCTAATACCGCCGGCAGTAATAATTCGCGTTCCATACCGAGATGGGATACTTATACGGCAGATGAATCAAAATTATTGTCGACGGAACATTAAAAAAGAGGCTTAAATGAAGCAAATATCTATATTTGATACCACTTTAAGGGACGGCAGTCAGGGTGCCGGCATTTCCTTTTCGGTAGAAGATAAAATAAAAATAGCTAAATACTTGGATAGTTTCGGTGTCGCCTATATAGAGGGCGGATGGCCCGGCTCGAACCCGAAAGATGAACTTTTTTTTAAACAGGCAAAAAAAATAAAGTTCAGCAATTCAAAACTTACGGCTTTCGGTTCTACCAGAAGAAAAGATATAAAAGCAAGCGAAGATAATACACTTAAAAAGATAGTTGAATCCGGTGCTAAAGTTGCCTGCATATTCGGTAAGGCTTGGGATATGCATGTAAAATATGCTTTAAAGACGACAAATGAAGAAAATCTGAAAATGGTTTCAGACAGTGTTAAATTCCTTAAATCTAAAAAGTTGGAAGTAATTTTTGATGCTGAACATTATTTTGACGGATTTAAGGGCAACAAACAATACTCGTTTGAAATTATAAAAGCGGCTGTTGATGCAGGCGCAGATTTTGTTTGTCTGTGCGAAACGAACGGCGGTTGTCTCCCCACTGATATTCAGAAAATCGTCAGAGAGACAGTAAGTGCTTTCCCGAAAGTAAAATTCGGCATACATCTTCACAATGATACGGGATGTGCGGTCGCAAATTCTCTTATAGCTGTTGAAGAAGGCTGTGTTATGGTACAAGGAACGGTAAACGGTTTGGGTGAAAGATGCGGCAATGCAAACCTCTGTTCAATAATTCCGGCTTTACAGATAAAAAAAGGATATAAATGCGTTCCGGATAAAAATCTTTCAAGGCTTACTGAACTTTCAAGATATGTTGATGAAATAGCTAATCTTATACCGAATGATTCAAAACCTTATGTCGGCAGAAATGCGTTTGCACATAAAGCCGGCGTTCACGTATCTGCTATGGAAAGAAATAGTGCAACTTATGAACATATAGACCCAAAACTTGTCGGCAATGAAAGGCGTATACTTGTCAGTGATCAATCCGGAAGAAGCAATCTGGTTTCAAAGGCTGACGAAATGGCCATGTGTCTTGATTGCGGAGCTGATAAAATAAAAGAAGTTATAGATATAGTTAAAGAAAAAGAGAATTATGGTTATCAATATGAAGATGCTGACGGCTCTTTTTATCTTTTGACAAAAAAAGCTTTGGAATCTTTTAAACCTTTCTTCTCTCTGAAAAGTTACAGAGTTGCAGTAGAAAAAAATGCTGAAGGCAATATAGTGTCAGAGGCTACAGTAAAACTTGATGTAAAAGGAAAAGAAGAGTTTACCGTTGCTGAAGGAGAAGGACCTGTTAATGCTTTAGACAATTGTTTAAGAAAAGCACTTATTAAATATTATCCTGTTATAAAAAATATTGCTTTAACGGACTTTAAGGTCAGGGTTGTAAACAGTGATGCAAATACCGCGGCAAAAGTAAGAGTTCTTATAGAATCTTCAGATGCTTCAAAAACATGGGGAACTATAGGTGTAAATGAAAATATTATAGATGCTTCATGGCAGGCATTGTCGGATTCTTTGGAATATAAACTTCTTAAAGAAAAAGAAGAGAAAAGTAAAAAGAAAAAGATTTAAAAGATAAAAAACAAAGAGGCATAAAGAAAAATGAGAAGTGATCAGATAAAAAAAGGAGCAGTAAGGGCAGCAAACCGCTGCCTTTTATATTCTACAGGAGTAAGTCCTAAAGATATGGGCAAACCCTTTATAGGTATTGCTTCATCATTTACGGATCTTGTTCCCGGCCATGTTTCAATGCGCGATCTGGAAAGATATATTGAAAGAGGTATAGCTGCCGGCGGCGGAGTTCCGTTCATTTTCGGCGCTCCGGCTGTTTGCGACGGTATAGCTATGGGACACAGCGGAATGCATTATTCGCTCGGTTCAAGAGAAATAATAGCGGATCTTGTTGAAACTGTTGCCAATGCACATATGCTGGACGGTCTTGTGCTTTTGACTAATTGTGACAAGATCACTCCGGGCATGCTTATGGCGGCGGCAAGACTTAATATTCCTGCCATAGTAGTTACGGCAGGTGCTATGATGACAGGGATGTATGAACATAAAAAACGTTCAATGGTAAGAGATACTTTTGAAGCAGTCGGACAATATCAAGCCGGTAAAATTTCCGAAAAACAGCTTGAAGAATTGGAAATGGCGGCTTGTCCCGGAGCGGGTTCATGTCAGGGTATGTATACTGCAAATACTATGGCATGCCTTACCGAAACTATGGGAATGTCTTTAAAAGGCTGTGCGACGGCTTTGGCTGTCAGTGCTAAAAAGAAAAGAATAGCTTATGAATCCGGTATAAGAGTTGTTGAGTTGGTAAAAGAAAACATAAAACCAAGACAGATAATGACTTTAGAGGCATTTAAAAATGCGATAACTGCGGATATGGCTTTGGGCGGTTCTACAAATACAGTATTACATTTGCCTGCGATAGCCCACGAAGCCGGCATAGAACTTCCGCTTGAATTGTTTGATGAAATTTCAAAGAAAACTCCGCAGATCTGCTGTCTTGAACCTGCCGGAGACCATTATATGGAAGATCTTGATAATGCCGGAGGAATGTCTGCTGTATTGTCTGCTTTACGGGATAAACTTTTTTCATCAAAAACCGTAAACGGTATTGATATAAAAGATATGGCAAAAGAAGGAAAAATTCTTGATGAAGATGCTATAAGAGCAAAAAATCCATATAAGTCCGAAGGTGGTATAGCAGTACTTAGAGGTAATATTGCTCCTGACGGCTGCGTTGTAAAGCAGGGTGCAGTAAGCGAAAAGATGAAAGTTTTTTCGGGTAAAGCAAGAGTTTTTAATTCTGAAGATGATGCGATGAAAGCTATTTTAGACAAAAAAATAATTCCCGGCGATGTCGTAGTTATAAGATATGAAGGTCCTGCCGGCGGTCCGGGAATGAGAGAAATGCTGAGTCCTACAAGTGCTTTGCACGGTATGGGACTTACGGATTCAGTAGCATTATTGACCGATGGAAGATTTTCCGGCGGAACAAGAGGACCATGTATAGGTCATATTTCTCCGGAAGCAGCTTCAGGCGGTCCTATAGCTGCTATAGAAGAAGGAGATATTATACATATTGATATTCCAAAAAGAACACTGAATGTTGATCTTACGGCTGAGCAGATAAAAGAAAGAATATCAAAAGCCGTTAAACCGGAACCTAAAGTAAAAACCGGTTATATGGCAAGATATGCCAAACTTGTAAAATCAGCAAGTACGGGTGCTGTTTTGGAATAAAATAAGAATTTGGAGCATATCTTTATATGCTTTTAAAAGTAATAGACGGCAGTAAAATAAAAAAAGGAGGTAAACGCTATGGAAAAAACAGGAGCACAAATCTTAGTTGAAAGTTTATTAAAGGAGAAAGTTGAAGTAGTGTTTGGCCTCCCGGGCGGTCAGGCATTGCCGATTTTTGATGCAATTCACGGTTCAGGATTGAACTTTATTCTTACAAGACATGAACAAGCGGCATCGCATATGGCTGACGGATATGCCCGTTCAACCGGAAAGCCCGGCGTATGTATAGCAACTTCAGGTCCCGGCGCAACAAATCTTGTAACAGGACTGGCTACGGCATATATGGACTCCGTTCCAGTAGTCGCTTTTACCGGTCAGGTTTCAACTGCAGTTATAGGACAGGATGCTTTTCAAGAAGCTGATATTACCGGCATAACAAGACCGATAACAAAACACAATTTTCTTGTTAAAGATGTAAAAGATCTTGCAAGGACGATAAAAGAAGCTTTTTATATAGCGACTACCGGCAGGCCCGGACCTGTTTTAGTTGATATTCCTCTTAATGTTCAGAGAGGTAAAACAAAATTTGAATATCCTGAAAAAGTTGAGATCCGTTCATATAAACCGAATTATAACGGACATCCCGGACAGATAAAGAGAGCGGCTGAAATAATTAATAAAAGCGAAAGTCCGGTACTTTATATAGGAGCCGGAGTTGTAGTTTCAAATGCGGAAAAAGAGATACTTGAATTCTCTAAAAAAGCAGAAATTCCGGTAACTAATACTTTGCTTGCTGTCGGTGCTTATCCTCCGGATACCGAATTAAGTCTCGGGATGCTTGGAATGCACGGCACATATTGTGCAAATAAAGCCATGCAATCTGCCGATGTTATAATAGCGGTCGGGGCAAGATTTGATGACAGATGTACCGGCAAAGTCTGTGATTTTGCAAGAAAAGCAAAAATTATACATATTGATATAGATCCTACGGCAATAGCTAAAATAGTTGAAACAGATATTCCCGTAGTAGGCGATGCGAAAACAGTTTTAACCGAGATGCTCAAACTTATTGAAAAAAAGAGCAGAAAAGAGTGGATTAAAACCATAGATGATTGGAAAAAAGAAAATCCTCTGTCCTATGAAAGGAATGATGACAAACTGCATCCTCAATATGTTATTGAAAAGATGTCAGAGCTTACAAAAGGCGAAGCCATAGTTGCTACAGAAGTAGGACAGCATCAGATGTGGGCGGCTCAGTACTATAAAGCGAAAAATTCAAAGCTTTTTTTAAGTTCCGGCGGGCTTGGTACTATGGGATATGGATATCCTGCCGGCATCGGTGCAAAATTCGGCAATATGGATAAAGAAGTTGTAGTTGTTGCGGGTGACGGATCTTTTCAAATGAATATGCAGGAAATGGCAACAGCTATTTTAAATAAAGCCAATGTTAAGGTAGTAATTCTAAATAATCAGTATCTTGGAATGGTTCGCCAGTGGCAGGAAATGTTCTATGGTAAAAAATATTCGCACACCTGTTTAGCAAGACGCAAAGATTGTCCGCCTTTGTGTAATACGCCAAACAGGGATACATGTCCCGTTTATGTTCCTGATTTTGTTAAATGGGCTGAAAGTTATGGAGCACTGGGGATAAGAGTTACAGAAAAGAAAGAAGTTGAACCTGCTTTAAAGAAAATGCTTGAAACTGACAATAGCGTGGTTTGCGACATTTGGGTAGAAATAGAAGAAAACGTTTTCCCTATGGTTCCTGCAGGAGCATCTCTTGACGATATTATAGTAAGAGCTAATGGATAAAGTTTGCAGGTCCATAATCTTTTGTTTTTAATTGGAGGTTTTTATGCGTCATATAATATCTGTTTTAGTAGAAAATAAATTCGGCGTTTTAGCAAGGATAGCCACACTTTTTGCCGCGCGCGGATTCAATATAGATTCTCTGGCTGTCGGCGAAACTGAAGATCCGGCAATTTCAAGAATGACAATAGTGGTAAAAGGAGACGATTCAATTCTTGAACAAGTTACAAAGCAGCTCAATAAGCTAGTTGATGTTATAAAAGTTAATGATTTTAGAGATATTGAATATGTTGAGAGAGGGCTTGCTCTTATAAAAATAAAGGTGAACAAAACAAACCGCGCCGAAATTATGCAGATGGCTGATGTTTTCAGAACGCGTATAATAGATGTTTCGCAAGATTCGCTAATAGTGGAAGTTACCGGAGATGAAGAAAAAATAGAAGCTTTTATAGAAATGGTAAAACCTTTCGGTATAAAAGAAATGTGCAGGACCGGGGAAATTGCGCTTCCCAGAGGGAACGGAAAGTAAACCGAGAGTGCTGCCTGAGATAAAGGCAAAAAATCAACCAGAGAGGAGAGAAATTATGAAAAAAATTATTATTATTTGTACAGCTTTTGCTTTAGCTTTATTAAATGTTCCCGCTGGAGTATATGCCCAGACTATGGATTCTTACGTTATTTTAGATGCTGAACAGGCTGAAAAAGGAAAAGAACTTCAGGAAGCCTATAAAGAAGAAAAGCAAGATCTGGAATTACAGCTCAGAAAGCTTATTCAAGACAGAGAAGTAGCAAAAAAAGATAAAAATACTCCTCTTATAAAAAAGAGGACGGAAGAAATAGCTGCAACGCGTAAACAGCTTAATGAACTGCCAAAAAAATATGGACAACAGATGGATGAAATACTTACGCCGGAACAGAAGGAAACATTGGAAGTACAGACAGTGGATTCTGATTTTTATGCAAGAGAATTGGCAGCAGAACAAGAGAAGATGAAAGCTCTTGAATACGGCGAAGATCCTATTGTGCCAAAAACTAAAAAATCACCGGCTAAGAAGAAAGCTCCGGCTAAAAAGTAAGCTTGGATTTAAAATAATATTTATGATAGTAAAGAAATAGATAAAATTAAGGAGTAAAGTATTATGGAAAAAGAAGCCAAAATGTATTATGAAGCAGATGCTGATTTGGGATTGTTGAAAGGAAAGACAATAGCTGTTCTCGGTTACGGAAGCCAAGGACATGCACATGCATTAAACCTTAGAGATTCAGGCATTAATGTTATTGTCGCTCAAAGAGAAGGCGGAGACAATTATAAAAAAGCTGTTGAAGACGGCTGGAAGCCTGTCAGTATTACCGAAGCTGTAAAAAAGGCTGATTGGGTACATATACTTTTGCCTGATGAAGTACAGGGAAAAATATGGGAAAACGAGATAAAACCTAATATAAAGAAAGGTGCTGTTTTAAGTTTTGCCCATGGATTTAATATACGCTTTAAACAAATAGTGCCTAATGCTGATCTTGATGTTATTATGATAGCTCCTAAGGGGCCGGGACATCTTGTAAGAAGACAGTATGAGGAAGGCAAAGGAGTACCATGCCTTATAGCTGTTGAACAAAATGCAAGCGGTAAAGCTAAAGAATTGGCTTTGGCATATGCGAAAGGTATAGGCGGAACAAGAGGCGGAGTTCTTGAAACGACTTTTGCTGAAGAGACAGAAACCGATCTTTTCGGAGAACAGGCAGTTCTTTGCGGCGGTCTAGTGGAACTTATAAATTCAGGTTTTGAAACTCTGGTTGCAGCAGGATATCAGCCTGAGATAGCCTATTTTGAATGTCTGCATGAAGTAAAACTTATAGTTGACTTGATTTTTGAAGGCGGTTTCAGCAAAATGAATTATTCTATTTCAGATACTGCGGAATACGGCGAATATGTAACAGGAAAGAGAATTGTAACTGACGAAACCAGAAAAGAAATGAAAAGAGTTCTTGAAGATATTCAGTCTGGAAAATTTGCAAAGAATTGGCTGGATGAAAATAAGAACGGAAGAGCTTTTTTTAACAAATCAAGAAAAGATGTAAGTGAAAGAAAGATTGAAAAAGTCGGAGCAAGACTTCGTTCTAAAATGGCCTGGATAAAAAAGTAAGGAGCTTCCCTTGGCAAAAAAGCTTTTGAGAATATTTATAGTTTTAGCTGTTCTTGCTGCCGCAAGCTACTATTCTTTTAATCTTGTGATGAGTGCTGTTATCCACACTAAAAAAGAAATGGTTTTACCTGATGTGAAAGGCAAAAACATAGTTGAAGCTGTTGAAGAACTTTCTGCAGCCGGTTTAGGTTTAAGAAAAGAAGGCGAAGAGTTTAACCAAAATGTCCCTCCAGGAGTTATCTTGCGCCAGAGTCCGCCGGCAGGAATGAATGTCAGAGAAGGTAAAGTCATAAAAGTTACCATAAGCCAGGGCGGAGAGATGATATATGTTCCGCAGCTTGTCGGACAGACAGTGCGTGCGGCAGATATTACTTTAAAATCAGCAACGCTTATGATAGGGGAGATTTCAAGAAAATACTCAGTCATTGCGGAAAAAGGAATAGTGCTTTCTCAAGATCCTGCAGCAGGTTCTTCCGTAGATAAAGATGCCGTGATAAATATCACAATTTCCGACGGATTACCCCCGGAAGGAACAGTCCTTATGCCTGACTTTATAAATAAAGACGGTGCTGAGGCGAAAGCTTGGGCTGTAAATGCAGGGATAACTGTTGAAATGAAGAGAGCGGAAAGCACGCAGCATCTGCCGGACACGGTTATGAAACAGATACCTGAACCTGATACCGATTTAAGCGGATTAGGGAAAGTCGTATTTGTAATTGCGAAAAAATCTAAAGAAGACGAAAATAATGAGATAGTGTTCAATTACAGTCTGCCGAATTCCGGCGGGAATAAGAGGATAAAGCTTGTGCTTGTTGACGATAATGGCGAAAAAGATATTTTAAATGCTGTTAGAAAACCCGGCACTCAAATATCAATTCCTTTACAGGTAAGCGGAAAAGCAGTTGTTAAAGTATATGTAAATAAAACTTTTATTGAAGATGTGGAGCTGCAATAAAATGAAGAAAATAATCATTGCCCCTTCAATTCTTTCAGCTGATTTTGCGGCATTAAAAAATGATGTTGAAATGATTGAGAATGCCGGTGCTGACTGGGTGCATATTGATGTTATGGACGGTCATTTTGTGCCGAATATTACTATAGGACCTGCTGTAGTAAAAGCTTTAAGAAAACATACAAAACTTTTTTTTGATGTTCATTTGATGATAACTAATCCTGAAAAATATTGGATTGAATTTAAAAAAGCCGGAGCGGATCTGATCACTTTCCACAGCGAAGTAAAATGTGATAAGAAGAAATTGATAGAAGAAATAAAGTCTTCCGGCATTAAAGCAGGCATTTCAATAAAGCCGAAAACAAAAGTTTCTGAAATAGAAGAGCTGATTCCATTTTCAGATCTCATTCTTATAATGACCGTTGAACCGGGTTTCGGAGGGCAGTGTTTTATGGAGGATATGCTCCCAAAGATAAAAGAGTTGAGAAAAATTATCGACAAGAATAAATATAATTGTCTTATTGAAGTTGACGGTGGAATTAATGCAGAGACGGGACTTAAATGCATTGAAGCCGGAGCAGATGCGCTTGTAAGCGGAAATTATATTTTTTCAGCTGAAAGTCCTGCTGCTGCAATAAAATCTTTGTGTAAATAAAAATATAACCCTCTTATGAGGGATATTTTTATGCTATAATGGTGTTACGAATATTAAAAAAGTAACATTATAGAAGACTGAGTCTTAACCGATTTGGTCATTAATAAATGGAGGGGTAAAATGAAAAGAGTAGTGATCAGTTTAGTTCTTTGTGCTTTATTGAATGTTAATCTTTTTGCTCAAAGCACAGATTTGTTTTTGTCGCTTGAAAAGGGAGGAGTCCCCGGTGTAACAATGCCTGATATTGTTGTAGCTAAAGAAGAAATTGAAAACAAGAATTCTCCGGCAGCATTGGACCTTATAGCTTCCGCACCTGGCATTTTTGTTACTAAAGCAGCATCACAGATAAAGTCAGATGTTACAATAAGAGGGATCGGTGACAGTTTTAGAAGGATAGGTTTATTTGTTGACGGCAGACCTGAAAAAATGTCTGTTTACGGTTGCGGTGTAACACAAACTCTTCTTTCAAATAATGTGGAAAAAATTGAAATTACGAAAGGACCTGACCCAGTACTTTATGGCTCTGACGGTTTTGGCGGAGTAATAAATATTATCACGGCATTACCAGTAAAGCCTTTTGAGGGTCAGATTTCTGCCTCATATGGTACATATAATACACAGGGTTATTTTGTCAATGCAGGAGGGGTTAAGGAGGATTTCCTATATCAACTTTCCGCAAATAAAAGGTCAAGTGACGGACATTTACCAAGGTCCGGATATGATGTTATGGATTATTCTGTAAAAGTCGGTCATATAATAGATGATTTTAGTGAAATAATAATCGGCGGAAAATATTTTGACGGCAAGGAGTTTGAACCCAGAGCCAGAAATACTAAAGGCATTATACAGCCGATAAGCTTTTACAATTTTAGAAGAGGGGCAGCAGATATAAGATATAATAAAGAGTATCATCTCGGAAAATATTCCATACTTGCATTTGGGGATTTCGGAGATCATAACTTTTCTGACGGTTTTAATTCAAAAGATTGGATGTATGGAGTATATGCACACTTTGAAAATGAGATATTTGAAAATAATTTGTTGAAATATGGAGCCGAATACAGATTGTCAGACGGCAAGGTAATAAAAGGTCCTAGAAAGGGTGAATGGAAAAAAAGCGAAATTGCACTTTTTGCCATGGATGAACATAATTTTAATGATAAAGCTAAAGTTTTTGCCGGTTTAAGATTTAATTATGATGAGATCTCAGGAAATTCTCTTTCTCCGCGGGCAGGCATAAATTACAGCTTTACGGATAAAATTGCTGCCAGAGCTACATATAGCAGAGGTTTCCGTTCTCCATACATTAATGAATTGTATTCTTTGCCTATAAGCAATGATCAACTCAAACCCGAAGAACTCAATAGTTATGAAATAGGCCTTAATTCAAAATATTTGGGTGTAGATATAGATCTGTCATGTTATGTTATGAATGGTGACAATATAATTCAGGCCGGTCCTAAAAAACCGGGACCGGGCTTTGAATTTCAAAACTCGGGATCATATGTATTTAAAGGCACCGATCTTTCAGTATCTGCTGAAATAATCGAAGGGCTCAAAGGTTTTGCGGGATATTCATATCTTGACCCCGGAGAGAAAACTGCCGGTATAGTAAAAAATAAAGTTGATTTGGGTTTAGATTATAAAATAGGGAAGTTTACTTTTTATACCGGCGGAATGTTGGTGTTTGATTATTATGCAACCAATATGGACAGAAACAACGGTACAAAACTTAACGATTTTAATGTATTTAATGCTAAAATACATTATAATGTTAATGATAATATTACTGTTTTCGCGGCTGCAGATAATTTTACTGATCAGAAGTATGAAATGTTCATAGTTTCATTCGGCAATGACCGCATTTATGAAATGCCGGGATCAACATTTACTCTCGGAGCGAAATACAAGTTCTAAGGATACATAAATGAAAAAGCTTTTTCTTGTTTTAGTCGCTGCTGTATTTTTTGTTTCAGCACAGGTATATGGCGCGTCCTATTCTGACCCTAATAAAACTAAAATGATAATTACCGTAACGACATCAAATATCGGTGAGATAGTCAAGATAGTAGGCGGTGATAAAGTTGATGTTAATATACTATTAAAGCCTTTGACATGTCCGTCAAATATTGACATAACGCCTGAAATGGCCGAAAAAGCAAAAAAAAGCAATTTGATCTTAAGGCATAAATGGGAGAAATGGTTAGGTAAACTTAAAATTGAAGCAGGAGACAGAGGAAAACTCTATAAAGAAATCGAAACCGAAGGGAATTGGATGATACCTCATATACATATACGTGCTGCTGAAGAAATACGGGATCTCCTAACAAGGCTTGATATTGAGAACAGTGAGTATTTTGAGAACAACTATACGGATTATGCATATAATGTAAATTTTTCTGCAAAAGATATACAAAAAGAACTCGGTGACAAGGCATACGGAGTAAAAGTTATTTGCAATGATAAAATTAAAGATTTTCTTGAAAGCTGCGGTTTTGAAGTTGTCGCCGAGTATGGTAAACAGGAAGATATTACGGTTAAAAAGATGGCTTATCTTATCAGCGAAGGGAAAAAACATAATGTTAAAGTGATCATAGATAATCTTCAGGCAGGTCCCGCTACAGGAAGAGAACTTGCTGAAAATCTCGGTGCAAAACGTACAGTAATAAGCAATTTTATACTCGGCAAATCTTATATCAATACCTTGAGAGATAATATACTTAAACTTAAGAAGGTATTGGAATGAGTTCTGCTGTAAATATACAAAACCTTTATGTTTCTTATGCAAAAAAAGAAATACTTAAAAATATCAATATAACCCTTGAAGAGGGAAGTTTTACTGTATTGATAGGTGCAAACGGTGCAGGTAAAAGTACTTTACTTAAATCTTTATGCGGTCTTGAAAAATATAAAGGCTGCATAAAGATTTTTGATAAAGATCTGAAAAAAACTGACCGCAAAATAATAGGATATGTTCCACAAAGCAATGTTTCTGAAAAAAGTTGTCCTATCAGCGTTTTTGAAGCAGTCAGTATAGGACGTTTTGCAAACAATGGTATATTTTCAAAGTTTACCGCTGAAGATAAAACAATAGTAAAAAAAGCTATACAGACTGCCGGAATAAAACATCTAAAAAGAATGCCTGTAGGGAAAATTTCAGGTGGAGAAGCACAAAAAGTTTCTCTTGCCAGGGTTTTGGCACAGCAGCCAAAATTAGTGCTTCTTGATGAACCGCAGCTTAACCTTGACCCGGCATCGCAAAAAAGTTTTTCAAATCTTGTAGAAAGGCTTTACAGAGGCTTTAAGTTTACCTGCCTTATGGTAACTCATGATATAGATTTGATACCTGCCTGCTGCAGAAAGATTTTAATGATGAAAGACGGACAAATTGTATTTGAAATGGAAAATAATAAAAATATTAAGAACAAAGCGAAAGAATACGGGATATACGGATAAAATGGAATTTCTGACAAGTTATTTTTTTATAAAAGCTTTTATTACGGCCGTTCTTGCAGGGGCAGCATGCGGAATAGTCGGTGTGTGGGTATATCTTTTAAATATTCCGTTTGTCGGTGTTGCAATGGCACATACGGCTTTTGCCGGCGCAATCCTAGGTCTGCTTATAGGTGTTGATCCGGTCCTGCTTGCTATGGTTTTATGCATAGTATCTTCTTTGTTTATCGGTCCTTTGGCTGAAAAAGGAAATTTTTCGGCAAATATGTCTATGGGTATTTTATTTTCGCTGATGCTTGGCATTGCATTTTTACTTATGTCAAAACTTGATTCCGGTATGTCGGAAGCATTATCATTTATGTGGGGAAATATTCTTCTTGTAAGCATTAAAGATATTTATTTGCTTGGCGGCATAGTTCTGGTCCTGGTTTTATTTATGCTGATTTTCAAAAAAGGTATTATATCGGTAATATATAACCGTCTTATTGCGCGCGCCTGCGGTATTCCGGAAAGATTTATTTTCTTTTCTCTTCTTATTCTTTGCGCTATTACCGTAAGTTTGAATATTAAAACTATAGGCGGACTTTTAATATACAGCTTAATAACTATCCCTGCCGCGACAGCTGCGCAGTTTTCAGAAAAACTTAAAAGTATGTATGCTTTGTCGATAGCTTTTGCCGTCATTTCGTGCATAGCGGGATTGTTTATTTCATATCTGTTCGATTTACCTGTAGGTGCATCGGTAATAGTTGCGACATCTTTAATTTTTATGATAAGTTTTGTTTACAAAAAAATGATCAGAGGATAATATGAGAAAAGATTTTTTTGACAATTGTGCCAATGATTGGGTTATGCCCGGTGAATTACAGTCTGAAATTATCAAACAGAAAATAATACCCATGCTTGAACTGAAAAAGGACGAGTCAATTCTTGATGCATGCGGAGGCCCCGGTACGCTTATCCCGTTCTTGAAAGAATACGGCGTAAAGATTACCGAATTTGATTTTTCAGAAAAGATGATAGAGAAAGCAAAAGCAGACTTTGCAGGCGAAGCCGAATTCATTGTCGGAAATATTGAAAATATGCCATTTGAAGACGGAACTTTCAGTAAGATTATATGTCATAACTCTCTGCCACACATTGAAGATAAACAAAAAGCATTTAAGGAATGTTTCAGGGTGTTAAAAAACGGCGGTATGCTTGTAATATCCCATGACAGCAGCAAAAAAGCTGTTGATGAACATCATAAAAAATGCAATAAAGCCGTCAGTAATGATATAATGCCTTCAAATAAAGATATAACTCTATTTGCCGCTTATGGAGGCTTTGAGACGGTAGAGATTCAGGATGAAGAGAGATTTTTTGCTGTTATTTGTAAAAAATAGAAGTTTTGTATTTCTTATTCTGAAAACATGCTAAGGGATGCATTCTTAATCCCTTTCGTGCCTTTAATTTTTGAAAACAGTTTTTCAACATCTTTTTTCTTGCCTTTAACTATTATTATTTCAAAACAGTTATGATGGTCAATATGTATGTGTTGCGATGATATGATAAGCTCCTGAAAATCATGCTGTGTTTCAGTAAGTTTTTGAAGAAGCTCCCTTTTGTGATGATCATAAATTATATTTATTGTGCCGATGACATTTACATTGTCGATCTTTAGGTTAACATTGTTAAGCGAGCGTATCATAAGGTCCTCTATAGCTTTTGAACGTGTTGGATAATCTTGGTCAGCTATAAGCTGATCAAACTTGTCCAGGATCTCTTTGTTTAGTGATACGCCGAAGCGTGAAATTTTTGACATAATATTATTTTACTATATTTTATAATTTGCTGCATGTAAAAATGCGGCAATTTTCTTATTGTTTCTTCTTGTTATCGGTATTCTTTGAATTCTCTTTACCTTTTGTTTTAGATTCAGATTCATCATCTATAGTGTGGAAACGGTATTCTATTTCGTCCGGGGCAATTACATGAAGTTCTCTTCTTGCCATGCTTTCAAAATATGAAGGTTCAGTCTCAAGATAATGTAAAGTTTTTTTATGCAGAGAATTTTGATAGCGGGCGCTTTTGATATATTTTTTAAGTTTCTGCTGCTCAACAAAACGTCTTGCAAGAGTGCGAGAGCCTTCATTAAGAAGTAAAAAAAGTGCCGCTATTATAATGATGATATAACGAATCTTAATTCTTTTCATTAATAAAATTTATAAGAAGTTAAATTTCCGCCCAAAGTGCTGATAAACTTTGGGCGGAAAATGTTTTTTATTGTATGGATTTTAGATTACTTTATGCTTGAAAAAGCCGCTTTGCCCAAATAGCTTGCTTTTGAACCAAGCTCTTCTTCAATTCTGAGAAGCTGATTATATTTGCACATTCTATCCGTTCTTGAAGCAGAACCTGTTTTGATCTGTCCGGTATTAAGGGCAACAGCAAGATCAGCTATGATAGAATCTTCCGTTTCACCTGAACGGTGTGACATAATTGCAGTATATCCTGCATCATATGCCATCTGTACGGCTGCTACGGTTTCGGAAAGAGAGCCTATCTGATTAACTTTTATAAGTATCGAATTAGCAATACCTTTTTCAATGCCTTCTTTGAATATTTTTGTATTAGTAACGAAAAGATCGTCTCCAACCAGTTGCATTTTGGATTTTAATGTATCCGTAAGAGGTTTCCAGCCGGCCCAATCTTTCTCGCTAAGACCGTCTTCCATTGAGATAATAGGATACTTTTTAAGCCATTCTTCATAGAATTTTATCATTTCATCGGATGTTTTTACTTTGTTTGAAACTTCGCCTTCCAAAGTATATTTCCCGTCTTCATAAAGTTCGCTGGCTGCACAATCTAAAGCCAAAAGAACATCTTTGCCTAATTCATAACCTGCCGCTTTAACGGCTTCTGCAATTACTTCAAGAGCTTCAATATTCGATTTAAGATTAGGTGCAAATCCGCCTTCATCGCCTACTCCGGTCGCATAGCCTTTATCATTCAAAACTTTTTTAAGACTGTGGAAAACTTCGCAGCCCATTCTGAGTGCTTCACGGAAATTGGGAGCGCTTACAGGAGCAATCATGAATTCCTGAAGATCGACATTATTGTCGGCATGTTCACCGCCATTGATAATATTCATCAAAGGTACGGGAAGAACATATTTGTCGCTTTTAATATTGTAAACTTCTCTTACATATTCATATACCGGCATTTTTTTGGAATTTGCCCCTGCTTTTGCACAGGCAAGAGATACTCCGAGTATTGCATTAGCGCCGAGATTAGATTTAAAATCGGTGCCGTCAAGTTTTATCATTATATCGTCAATTTCCTGCTGTTTTGTTATATCCATTCCGGCAATTTTCGGTGCAATGATTGTATTGATATTGTTTACAGCTTTCAATACACCTTTTCCGCCATATCTGTTTTTGTCGCCGTCTCTAAGTTCAAGAGCTTCTCTTTCACCTGTTGATGCTCCTGAAGGAACTGCCGCTCTTCCAAGTGTACCGTCATCAAGTTTTACATCAACTTCAACTGTAGGATTCCCGCGGGAGTCAATAATTTCTCTGCCGATAATTTTTACGATCTTTGCCATCTGTACAGCCTCCTTTTATTTTTTATTAATTTTTATTGTTAAAACCACACTATTATAGAAGTTTTGATAAGCTTAGTCAAAAAGGCATAGTTTCCTGCTGCATTCCCTGACCATTCTCTTCCGTAATGTCGTTTTCTAATAATTCAAAAAACCTGTCTGACATTATTTTTGCCAAAAGGCTGTTATTGCTGACAACAGTTATTAAAACATTTGCTTCATCTTTTTCTTCAAAGAAAAAAGCAGCTTCTGTAGAATCAAGGCAGTAATCAAAAGTTTTTGAAAAATCAAAAGCGACAATTAAACCTTTTTTAAAATTCTTTTGAGTAATTCTCGCTTTAAAACTCTTTAATATTTCAAATGTTTTATCAAAAGATTCTTTTTTTGATAATGCAAATTTTTTTTCAAAGCGTCCGTTTTTTTCATTTTCAAATTTTTCTGTGGAATAGCCGGCTATGCGTTTAGGATAGTCTAAAACAGCACATGATGGGAAAAATACCAGCAAAAAGAAAAAAATAATTTTATACATATTGAAAAAAATAAACCTTTAAGTTCTATTTGTAATACAAGCAGAATATCCATCAATAATTATAACAAATACGACAAAGCAAGTAAAACCCCTGAATTTATAAAAGAGTTTAATATGGTACAGTATCTTTTGCCGTTGTCGTTAATTCGTCATATGCCATTTGTAATTACTGTCTATTAACTGTCTTTAGTAATACAATAAAAAACTCCCTCTATTTATAAACGAGGGAGTTTTATCAATATATTTTATTATTTACATACTGAATTTATATCCGACATTTAAAGAAAATGTATTATATGTAAAATCTATATTAACAGAGGGCGAACTATATTCTAGTCCCCCGGAATAATGTGAATACATGGCTTCAAGTACCAAGCCGAAGTCAAACTCATATCCTGTGCCAAAAGCATAATAGATGCCGCCTTTTTTTGTAAGCGAGCTAAGAATAGCGTTTATAAATGGATTGTCGGTTTCAATATCAAACAATACATTATATCCCAAATTGCCTTTAAAGTGTAATTCTCTTAAAGGCTTTATGGGACTAAGTTCTGCTGTTATATAAATCGGTAGAAAATTGAATTTGGTATCACCTGAAGTATTTTTAATTGATCTTTTTGCTAAATATTCTGCTCCTCCTCCAACTTAAAAACATCGTTTGACTTATGAAAACCTTCTCCTGCAAAACTGAAACCCGTTTCTGCTTTTTCAGAAGCTGAATTGCCCGTATTATCTTATTTTACGCTTGTATCTCCCGATAGATTAAATCCAACTTTTATCTTGGCTACGGAATTTTCAGCAAAAGCCGATCCGGAAAAGAAAGCTAATGCAAATACTGTAAATACTGTTAATACTGCTTTTTTCATATGCTCTCCTTCTTATCTAAATTTTGCTGTTCTGATTACAGCAGTAATATAATATAACTTTTGAAAAGAGTTTTCAAATAATGTAGAATTTAATATATATAAACTTTCTAATAAATTAAGTGTTTGACAAAGTAAAACAATTCATATATAATCACATATTCAGACAGCAGGGATTCCATCCCTAGTATACGGAGGTATCAAATGGCAGTGCGTTTACGTTTGCAGAGAATGGGCAAACCAAAAAGACCTTATTACAGAGTGGTCGCAGTTGAACAGAAATCAAAAAGAGACGGTCAGCCTATAGAAATACTTGGGCAATATGATCCGATTTCAGAAGATAATAAGTTCAATGTTAATATGGAAAGAATAAACTATTGGTTAGGGACCGGAGCGAAACCTTCGGAAACAGTAGCTGCATTAATCAAAAAAAATCAGACGGCAGAAGAAAGCAAATAAATTTGTTTAAAGCTTCCACAATGGAGGGGAAATCATGAAAGATCTAGTGCTTTATATCGCGAAAGCTTTGGTTGACAATCCGGACCAGGTTGAAGTAAAAGAAATTGCCGGGGAAAAGGCAACAGTATTGGAACTTAAAGTTGCAGACGGAGACAGAGGCAAAATTATCGGTAAAGAAGGCAGAATTATTAAAGCAATAAGAATTATTGTTAATTCAGCTTCAGCAAAACTTGATAAGAGAGCGACTGTTGAAATAGTAGAGTAGTACTATGAAGTCAAAACAATCTGCAAATAAAACTTGGAAAGTCTCCGAGATAATAGGTTTTGAAGTATTTAACCAGTCGGGAGAACGTCTAGGGGTGCTTTCTGATGTTATATCTACCGGAAGTAATGATGTTTGGGTTGTTAAATATGACAATGAAGAGATACTTATTCCGGCTTTAAAAAATGTTGTAACCGAAGTAAATGTCATACGTAAGAAAATTTTCGTAGTTTTACCGGGCGGATATGAAAATATCTATGCTTCCGCAAAATCTGCGGACGGCATTTTGGAGTATAATGGCTATATAGTATATGAAGATTGATATACTTACTATTTTTCCTAATATGTTTGAAGGACCGCTTACGGAAAGCCTTATAGGAAAGGCAAGAAACAAAGAAATACTTAAGATTAATATTATAGACATAAGATCTTTCTCTAAAGACAAGCATAAAAAAGTTGACGATAAACCTTTTGGCGGCGGGGTTGGAATGGTTATGAAACCTGAACCGATCTATGATGCAATAAAAAGTGCCGGAGTAAAAAAAAGGAATAAAGAATATAAAAATCCTTATAGCAAACCGTATGTCATTTATATGTCTCCGCAGGGCAGGACATTGACCGGCCGGACAGTAAAAAATCTTTCAAAGTTCAAACATTTGGTTATTTTATGCGGTCATTATGAAGGTATTGATGAACGCGTTATGGATTTTGTTGATGATGAAATATCTATAGGTGATTATGTGCTTACCGGGGGAGAGATACCGGCAATGGTTCTAATTGATTGTATTGCCAGAATGGTCCCGGGAGTTGTAAAGGAAGAGGAATCAGTTAAAAATGATTCATTTTACAACGGTTTTTTAGATTATCCGCATTATACGAGACCTGCTGTATTTAAAGGTCTAAAAGTACCGGAAGTTCTTCTTTCGGGAGATCATAAAAAAATAGACGAGTGGCGTAAAAAAGAGTCTTATGAAAGGACTAAAAAGCGCAGACCCGATTTAATAAATAATAAGCAGAAGATAAAGGAGCAGTAAAATGTCATTACTAGAGCAAGTTCAGGCGGCACAGAAAAAAGATTTAGGTGTTTCGTTTAAGCCGGGAGATCAGGTTAAAGTTCACTTCAAAGTTGTTGAGGGCGGAAATGAAAGAATACAGGTATTTGAAGGAGTAGTTTTAAGAATAAAAGGAAGCGGTCTTTCTAAAACTTTCACTGTAAGAAAAATATCTTTCGGTGTAGGTGTTGAAAGGATTTTCCCTATTTATTCACCCAGAATTGATAAAATTGAAATTGCAAGACATGGTAAAGTGCGCAGAGCGAAACTTTATTATTTAAGGGATCTTTCGGGTAAAGCTGCAAGAATTGCTGAGGATTCTTCAAGAATAAGAAAAAAATCTGAAACAGAAACTGCAGAGGTTGCCGCTGAGGTCTCCGAGGCAGCAGCAGAAACTCCGGCAGCAAATTAAATTTTACGGAGAGCGGATGAACCCATTCTCCTTTGATAAACAGTATTATGATAAAGGACTCCTAACGGTTGCGGGTATAGACGAAGCCGGAAGGGGTCCTTTAGCAGGTCCGGTAGTTGCGGCTGCAGTGATCCTTCCTAAAGATATTATTATTCCAAGTCTTAATGATTCCAAACAATTGAGTGCCACTAAAAGGGACGAGCTTTTTGAAATAATCAAAGAAAAAGCCGTCGCTTTTTTTGTTTCCGATGTAGACAATGATATTATAGATACCGTCAATATTCTTCAAGCTGTTTTTATTGCAATGGCAAATGCCGTTCTTAATATGAAGATCAAACCTGATATCTGCCTTGTTGACGGCAATTATAAAATCCCGCAATTAAAGTTGCCGCAAGAAGCAATTATTGACGGTGATGCGAAAAGTGCAAGTATTGCGGCGGCTTCAATTCTCGCAAAAGTTACAAGGGACAGAATTATGGATGAATATGCTCTTGAATATCCCGGATATGGTTTTGAAAAGCATAAAGGTTATGGTACAAAAGCTCATCTTGAAGCTTTAAAAAAGCTGGGACCTTGCCCTATACATCGTCAGAGTTTTGCCCCGGTAAGGCTTTGTACTCAGGAACAAAAATGGCTGATAAAAGATCTTTAGGCTTTGAAAAAGAAAAAGAGGCAGCGGCATTTATAAAAAAGAAAGGGTATAAAATACTCGAAACAAATTATTTATCACGATTCGGTGAGATCGATATAATCGCAAAACATAAAAAGGATATAGTTTTTATAGAAGTAAAATATAGACAATCTTCTTTCAGCGGTACTCCTCAAGAAGCTGTAAATCACAGCAAACAACAAAAAATTATTAAAACCTCAGCAGTTTACATAAAAGAAAAAAAGATAAAAGAGAATATCAGATTTGATATTGTCGCAATAAGCGGCACAGGAGAGATTGAAATAATCGAATCCGCTTTTAATGCTGATTCCGTCGGTTATTATATTTAAATATTTTGTTATCTCCGCAGTAATGCCCTCTTGAGAAAGCGAATCTTTGCCGAAACATCTGCCCTTTGGCTTTCTGTTGTTTTGTCTGTCATCTCCGAAATTTGTAATCAGGGATTCATTTTTCTTTTTGTTTTTGTCGTTGCCGTTGATTAGTAATTCGTCTTTCGCAATTCGTAATTGCTTATAAATACTTGTTAATACTTTAAAATGAGATTATAATTAGACAAAATCGTATTGGTTTTATAATGCTTTTTTTGATAAAATTTTAACTGAAATACTTTTCTGGAGTTTTTTATGATAAAGATACTGCTTGTTGACGATGAAATTTATGCAAGAGATAATATGGCAAGACTTGTGCAAAGAAAAGGTTTTGCCGTCTGTGTAGCATCAAATGCCGAAGAGTGCATGAAAGTTCTTAAAGAAGAAAAACCTGATGTGGTTTTCCTCGATATAATGCTGCCTGACCTTGACGGAGACCATCTTTTCCCTTATATAAAAGAAGCAAATCCTAATGCAGTTATATACTTTATTACCGGTTCAGGGACAATTTTTACTGAGGAACATGCTAAAGAACTTGGAGCGGCCGGATATATGCAAAAGCCGGTTTATATTGAAGATCTCTTTAAATTATTAGAAGAAATAAAAAGTAATAAAGAGGTGAAATGAAAAGAATTGTTTGCATATCTTTAGCAATATTATTATTTACAAACAGTGCTTTTGCTTATGGCGGCAGAGGGTATGAAGATTTTGAAGAGTATAAATCAAAATACAGAATACTTTACGGTATACTTCTGATAGTCGGCGGAGGGATTTTGACTTATGACGGCTTTAGGACGGTAAAAATAGATATTTCAAAGCCCGGTCTTACATTTACGTCAGGCGGAGAATGGCATAGAGGAGAAGTCGGTTCTCCGGATCGAAATTACTTTATAATAAATTCAAGCGGAACGGTCACAAATACCGGCAATGTAAAAATAAAGCAGGCAACTGCTGAAGTAAGATATGCAAGAGTACACGGTGATATGTATTTCCCTGATCAGGGCGAGTATGGAATTATTGGTGTGCCAATTAAATTTGATTCTGAAAGCACCGCTACCATCCTTACAAATTTCGCTATAATGCAAACTAAAATTTGGGAAGCTCCGGAGAAAAAATATGCAGCCGAAATGTCAAATCCGCCGGTTGGTCCATTAGATACCGGCGAATGGCAGGAGAGCGGTCTTGTTGAAATAGTAAATGTTAGGATATTAAGTTATGAAAAAAAATATAAAGAAGAGATGAATAATGTTTATGAAGGTATAGCAGGCGTTTTGCTTTTCGGTGCGGGTGCATATTTAATAATAGATTATATAGTCAGCCTCAGAAAATTCGATTATTATATGAAGAAAAACAATATAGACTTTTATGTCCAAAACAGTGCTGATGAATTTAAACTGATGTTTAGCAAGAGGATATTATAATGCCGTTATTGAGAAAATTAACAATATCTCTTCTCTTTTTACTTCTTTTATTTTCAGCCGCTTTTGCAGGAGGTATTAAACCTGCTATTCCTGCGGGCGTTCCGTGGGATCTTAAAAACAATACTGCCCCGACTATTCCGCAAGATCCCGCAAGATTTGATCAACCTCTAACCGGACCTTATCCGACAAATAAATGGTATGGCAATACTTATACTTGTACCCAATATCACAAATTCGGGCTAAGGATGATTCCTGGTCCTATGATGGTGGATTATAATACCGGCACAGGCGGGACTGCTTATTGCCAAGGTTATCTTATCGGCAGGCAGAGATTGGTATGTGAACCGACAAGTGTTACAATGTTTGGCAAGTCGTCTTATGGAATTATAGTCGCAGGAGTTTACGGGCCCGGCAATACTATAATTAATTCGGCAGCAACAGTTTTTAAATCAAATACTGACTGGTCTTTTACCGGTGTTGTAGTAGATAAAAATGACCCCGCGAAACGCATAAGGACTACATTCGGCAAAGGTTTTATTTTTACATATAATTATTACTCGCAAGGTGTTACTCCGCGCTTTTATACGAAATTTTCAGATCGCATTTTTTATAATGCGGAAGGCCAGCCTTTTTCCGGATCTGTTGTAAGCGATAGAATTATGATTCATACAAAAAGTAGTACATCGGGATCTGATGATTTTATGTATTACGGTATATATGCTCCTGAAGGATCCACTTTTACTATTAGCGGCACAAATTCAGTTGATATTACTTTTCCTGCATCAGCAGTTAATGAAGAAGATAGATATCTTGCCGTTTCTTTACTCCATTGCGGTGCAGCGACTGCTTTTTCTCAAACTGAGGACTTCAATAAGGCAAAAACCAATTTTGATGATTATTATAGATATGCATATAATTTTATAACGGATACAAAAGTCAGCTGGACGAATAATAGGGCAGATGGTACTCTTACGACAAGATATGATTTTACTTTAGAAGATAAAAGACCGTCATCTGCGCATTTAGAGAAAAACAAAACTCTCTTTGCCGTTTATCCGCATCAGTGGAAAAATATGCAAAGTACAATATCACGCTCTTATACATATAATACCATACGCGGCGTGATGAAAGTGGCTGAAGGAAATCATTTTATCACTACACAAAAATTTAGCGGTATAATGCCCGGTCTCACTTATGAAGTCCCGTCTGAGAATATGTCAAAACTTCAAACATATATTAATTATGATAGAAATTTTGATATTACCAATTCCGGAACTGATACTTACTTCAGAGGAAAAGCTCTTGCAAGAGCTGCAAATCTTATACCTATTTTTCATCAGCAGGGTATACGCACCGGCGATATGACGGCACGCGATAATATGATCACAAAACTTAAAAATGAACTTCAAAGATGGTATAAGGCTGAGTCAGGCAGTTATTTTGCTTATGATACTATTTGGGGCGGGATCATAGGATATCCTTATTCTTTCGGCTCAAACAATTATAATGATCATAATTTCCATTATGGGTATTTTGTTTATGCATCTGCGATACTTGCTATTTATGATCGTGATTTTGCTTCACAGTATAAAGGTATCGTTGACCTTATTATAAAAGATTATGCCAACCACGAGAGAAATGATATAAGTTTTCCGTTTTTAAGGGGTTTTGATGTATATGAAGGGCACTCTTGGGCAAATGGAGCAAATAATACAGATGACAGAGGTAATGATCAGGAATCATCTTCAGAAGCTATGAATGCTTGGGCAGGAATATATTTATGGGGGATTGCTACCGGCGATCAAAATTTGATAGATCTGGGCACTTATGGATATCTTACAGAATATTCGGCGATAAGAGAATATTACTTTGATGTTGACGGAAGTGTTTACAACAATATATATATTGGCGGCGGTATATTGTATGAAAGCCAGACCAGTTATGGTGTACATTGGTCGACTAATAAATCTCAGGAGATAATGGGTATATGGATTTTACCTCTCACGCCGTCAATGCTTTATCTTGGATATGAGACCGAAACAAATTACCAGAAAAATTATTATGACAGAATGTATGCGATAAGAGATACAAGTGATCCAAATAAGTGGAAAGATATTTGGATGAGATTTAAGGCATTGTATAATGCTCAGGAAGCTTTATCGGATTGGAATAACACAAATTTAAGTTCTTCAGATTATGCCGGAAATGACGGAGGAAGCAGTTTAACTTTGTCATATCATTTCATAAACTTTTTTAATGCTTTAGGAACAGTAGACACTTCGTATTATGCTGATACTGAATCTTTTGCTGTCATGAAAAAAGCTTCAGCAAATACATTTATTGCCTATAATCAGGATTGTCAAAACTCTAAAAATGTAACTTTTTATAATAGATTAGGTGCTGCTGTTGGAAAATCAATAAAAGTTCCTCCCAGAACTTTTGCTTCAACAGACGGAAATTTTAAAAGATTAAAACTTGACCCTTTAACGGGATATGTTGCCCAATATAGAACTGATTTCTGGGATGCCGCGGCAATAAGCGGCATTGATGATTTTACTGCTGAACCTTTCCTCAAGATCTCTTCGGCGACATTACCGGAATCGAGCGGCAAATATATTTATCTTCCCCCTTGTTTCACTCTTACAAAGACAAATACTGCGTCTAATTTTAATAACCCGATAACCATAGAACTTAATTATTCCGATTATATTTTCCCGTCTACTGTCGTTGAAAGTGAGCTTCGGCTGGCATTTTTTAATCCTGTCACGCAAGAGACAAGTATTTTACCTGTAGCCCCGGACACAGCAAATAAGACAATAACTATAATGACCTCATCAGAAGGTTCATTTTATCTTGTACAGCCTGAAGGATATTATGCTCAGTATGCTCAGTCATCCTGGAATGTGTCCGTTTTCGGTCATTATTCAGATTTTACAAGCGATCCGGATTTGTCCCTTAAGGGTATTCCTCTTCCTCAGGAAGACGAATGGTTCATTTTTATTGGTCCTGCTTTTGAATTTTCAAAAGATCCTACTGTAAGTTTCAATAATCCAATACCTCTGACCGTAGAATATGATATTAATTCTCTTCCTAAAGGAACTGAGGAAAGCAAACTCCGCTTGGCGTATATTGACCCTGTTACCAGCAAAATAATAGTTCTTCCTAATTTTAATACAGCACCTGATATTAATACACACACATTAACGGTTAATACCAATATTACCGGTAAATTCATTCTTGTTCTGCCGTTGGATACTCCCAGAAAGTTTAAAGTTAAACTTTATCCTAATCCTTATAAGCCCGGAAAACATGCAAACTCAGGTATAACTTTTGATAAAGTAAAACAGGGTGCGCGGATAAGGGTATACAATATTGCCGGAGAAAAAGTTTATGATAAGATAGCAGACAAAGATAATTTCGTTTGGGATGTAAAAAATAATTCAGGCGGTAATATAGCTTCAGGTATATATATTTATTATGTTGACTCAAACGGACAGATTCATAAAGGAAAAATAGCTATAGAAAGATAAACCATAAACAGGAGAAATTAAATGAGAAAGAAATTGTCTCTTTTGGTATTGCTTTTTGTTTTTACATTTTTTATGTCAGGATCTGCTTATGCTGTAAATGTCGGGAACGGTACCGAGCTTGATATTGAATTTAATAACATTACGACTTCAGGCACTTTGACCATTACTACGGATACAATAGTTGCAGTTTCAAGCCTTACGGCTGCCGGCAAAGAAGTTGTTTTTGAAGGTTTTCAACCCGGCGGAACCACAATAGATCTTGGGAATATCTATACTTTCCTAAATATTGAAACTTCAACGATGACATTGAATAATATTTCTGTCACTAAAAGTTCCGGCAGTGCTGTAGTATCGTCAGCAAGTTATATTTCGGCTTCAAGTTCGGGAACGTTTGACAATAATATAAGTTATGTGTCCGGCGGTGCTTTTGTTTTACAAAATACCAGTACGGCGGCTTTTTCCGGGGATTTTGATTTTACGAATAATACGGCTTCCACATCAGGCGGTGCGATATATGCCACTAATTCTTTTCTTGATTTTACAAATGCAAACGAAACAAATTTTACGGGCAATAGTGCACAGGGGATTAACTGGCTTAACGGCGGCGGTGCAATGTTTCTTGCTAATAGTACAGCATCTTTTGCGGGAGATTCGGATTTTACAAACAATACGACTTCGACATCAGGCGGTGCGATATATGCCAATAATTCCTTTCTTGATTTTACAAATGCAAACGAAACAAATTTTTCCGGCAATACATGCGGTCTTGGCGCCGGTGCCATATTTCTTTATGGTAAAAGCACGGCAACCTTTAGCGGTAAAGTTAATTTTTCAAACAATACCGGCAATACTGTAAATTCCAGAGGCGGAGCTGTATATGTATGGTCTAATTCACATCTTGATTTTACAAATGCAAGTTCAACCACTTTCAATTCAAATCAGGCTTATGGTGGCGGTGCTCTGTATCTTTGGACTAACAGCACGGTAATATTTGGTGCTGACACATCGTTTATCAATAATTATGCCTCTGGAGCCAGTGGTGACGATAGCGGCGGCGGTGCAATTCATCTTGATTATGCCTATATGGAAGCACAAGATATCAAGTTTATTAATAATAAAGCAGCCAATAGAGGAGGAGCTTTATTTTTATTTGACGACAGCGAAGCGGTTTTTAAAGGAGATACTTTATTTGAGAACAATGCTTCTGCCGGAGCCGGCGGTGCAATATACATACAAGGCGAATATAGCAAACTGCATTTTACTGATACAAGTTCTGTGACTTTCAGATCTAATATATCAGTCAAAGATAGTGGCGGAGCCCTTGCGGTTTATTCATCTACAGCAATATTTGACGGTGCAGTTGATTTTATTGGCAATAAATCCGGTAAGTCCGGCGGAGCTTTATATTCAAATGCCGGTGAAACGGTTTTTAAAGGAGACACTTTATTTGAGAACAATGTTTCTACCGGAGCCGGCGGAGCAATATACGCAGAAAGTGGGTCCAAACTACATTTTACCGATACAAGTTCTGTAACTTTCAGATCTAATACGTCAGTTAATAATGGCGGAGCACTTGCGGTTCACTCATCTACGGCAATATTTGACGGTGATGTCGCTTTCATAGATAATAAATCCGGTTCCTCAAATTCCGGCGGAGCTATACATGCCGGGCTGTATTCTTTTCTTGATTTTACAAATGCAAACAAAACAACTTTTACCGGAAATAGAAGCGGTACAGGAATGTTTGTCGGCGGCGGTGCTATGTATATGGCGGCTTACAGCACGGCAGTTTTTGGCGGTGAAGTTAATTTCTTAAACAATAATAATGGCAATACTTCAAATGTTTTTGGCGGTGCGGTATTTGTAAGTCCTCTGTCATATCTTGATTTTACGAAGGCAAGTACAACCATTTTTGATTCCAATCAGGCTTATAGAGGCGGTGCTCTATATATTATGAATACAAGTACTGCAATATTCGGTGCAGAAACCGTATTTAGAAATAATTATGCCAGCGGTGCAGGCGGTGCTATCTTTAATGATTTTGCTTATATCATCGCATCAGAAGCAGAAAATATTAAATTTATTGGTAATGAATCTTCCAATAATGGAGGCGCTTTATATTCAAATGAAGGAGAGTCGATTTTTAAAGGGAAAAAATTATTTTAAAAAAATGCTTATACCGGTGCCGGCGGTGCAATATATATAGGAAAAAAAACAAAAATTCATTTTACAGATACCGGTTCCGTTAAT
>JBPOII010000021.1:0-5324 GCA_052034625.1 Elusimicrobiota bacterium
CCACCCCCAGCCCGCCTTCGGCGGGCAGAGCAGGCGGGCAAAAATTCCTTCCCCCCAACCCCCTTCCTTTTTGCTCGCCTGCTTGGGCTTCGCCCTGAAATTTTTTGAGCGAGCGGACGGCGGGGCCGAAATACGAAAAGAAGAAAATAAAGAGGTAAAAACGCTTGCCCCACCCTCCCGTGCGCGCGTTTTTGACATTCCACTCCCTTTTTCCTTTACGATTCCCAAATATTTTGGTAATATTATGTTGTGGGAAAGAAGCATTTGTATAAATAAGTATACCACAATTTAATATTACTAATAAATTATGGCAGAGTCAAGTAAAAACAATATAGCAAAGACCGTAAAGCGGTTAAGAGAAAAAATGGGAATTTCCCAAGAGAAACTGGCGCGCCTTGCCGATGTTTCCAACAATACTATTATCAACATAGAAGCGGGTAAACAGGGCAATCCGACAATTGAAACCTTGAAAAAAATTGCTAAGGCGTTAAATACGCCTATTGAGGATTTAATAAAATAAAATTTTATGCGTTATTACGGCGGAAAAGACAAATTATTAGATTTAATAGAAATCGGTGTTAAAAAAACCGAGTTAAATCATGGCGCAAAATTTGTTGACCTTTTTACCGGCACAACTGTTGTTGCCCAGCATTTTAAGAAAAAAGGTTATACGGTTATTGCTAATGATTTTTTAGAATTTTCCTATGCCTTGGCGAAAACTTATATTGAATTGAATCAAGAACCGAAATTTTTAAAACTAAAAAAGCATTTAGGCGTTAATCATATTGATCAAAATTATGTAATTGGCTACCTCAATAATTTGTCGCCCAAAAAAGGTTTTATTTTCAAAAATTATTGTCCTGACGGCAACGAGGGGCGCAAATATTTTTCAAATGAAAATGGACAAAAAATTGACGCGATAAGAGAAAAAATTGAGGAATGGAAAAACGCTGATGTTGTTAGCGAATTAGAATATTATTATTTGATAACCGCTTTGCTTGAAGCTATAAATCTTGTTTCAAATGTTGCTGGAACTTACAGCGCATATTTAAAAATTTGGGATCAAAGAGCGGTTAAACCAATAATTTTGACCGCACCCGAAATTATTCCGAGCAATAGAAACAACAAAGCATTTAAAAGAGATGCAAATGAGTTAATAAAAGAGATTAAAAATATTGATATTTTGTATTTAGATCCGCCGTATAATAGCAGGCAATATGCGGCTAACTATTTTATTTTGGAATTAGTAGCCGAGGGGTGGTTTGACACAAAAAAACCTGTCATATCAGGAAAAACAGGAATGAGAAATTACGATCATCAGCTTTCTGAATATTGCTATAAAGGACGAGCAAACAAGGCTCTTGATAATTTGATTACTAATGCTAATGCAAAATATATTTTGCTTAGTTATAACAACGAAGGAGTAATTACGGATGACGAAATAAAAAAAATTTTGACCCGTAAGGGCAAGGTGCAGTTATTCAAAAAAACGCATAAGAGATATAAGAGTATAAATCAAAAAGATGACGACCCAAAAAATACAGAGGAAAGATTATATTTTATTGAAACAAATCTTGCCACAAAAAGAGCAAACAAATTAGACGGACAATCTTGGTTGCAATATTCTTTTAGTATTTGGCGAGATATTGCCAAAAATCAAGAAGAATACAGATTGAAACATCCCGCTATTTTCCCCTTGCAGTTAGCGGAAAGAATAATTGATGTTTTGACAAATGGATCGGGAAAAAATATTTTAGATTGTTTTGCGGGAAGCGGTAGCACTCTTATAGCTGGATTAAAAAAGGGAATGAATGTTTATGGAGTTGATGTGAGCGATGAATTTCAAAAATTGTTTTTTAGCAGAATCAATAATCACTACTTGCCATATAAAGAAAATGGCAAAATAAAGTATTTTGTAAAAGACGCAAGAGAAATTACAAAATTTATTGATCCTAACAGCATTGACTTGTGCCTTACATCTCCGCCGTATTGGGATATCTTGAACGCTCGCCGAAGCGCTGATTTGAAAATTGGCAGAAATTACACCAACAAAACTCAAGATATTGGGAATATAGAATCTTATAACAATTTTCTTTCCGAATTGAAAAATATTATGGCGGAAGTTTCAAAAACTATCCGCGAAAATGGATATTGTGTAATGGTTGTTATGGATATTCGCAAAGGTAGTAAATTTTATCCATTTCACAGTGATGTTGCCAAAATAATGGAAGAAGTCGGACTTACATTTGAGGATTTGTTAATTTGGGACAGACAAAAGGAATATAATAATTGCAAGCCATTGGGCTATCCCTATAAGTTTATTGTTAATAAGGTTCACGAATACATTTTAATTTTCAAAAAATATGGACATAACAAATAAAGTATCATCATTTCTAAGCGAAGACATTGCCTATTTTCTAGGCTTAATTGTTGGCAGGGGCACGATTATAAAATCGGCGGAGTTGAATAAGCTGGTCGTAGATTTCCCATTTAAAAATTTGGAAGCTACAAGCCCGATTGATCCAAGTAAAAAATTTGATACTCAAATTTATCTATCAAACAGTTTGGATAAAATTGTTGAAAGAATAAAACGGCTCGGGCTTGATGTAAGTAAATTTAATGACGAGGACAACAGAGGCGTTAGCCTAGTGGTTGTTTGGCGAAATACAGATTTAACATGGCAGTTTTTGAGTTATTTATTAAATGGCGATTTTAGTGATTATCATTCTTTTAGAATACCAAAGGCAATTTTTCAAGCAGACAAAGAAAAGCAAAAAGAATTTTTGCGCGGGTATTTTGATGTGACTGGCTATGTTCGCGCCTCAAATGCTCAATTTGGCAGAAAAGACCAGCAAAGAATTTATCTTGAAGTTGACCACCGAAATTGGTTTTTAGTTTTGGATTTATACAAACTTTTTGAAATAGTCGGCATACCTATTGAAAGCATAGATTTTGGACATCCAAATTTTCGTGATCCAAACTTCAAAAAAGCGGCTGGATTTTGGGCGAAAGAACACCAAGTAAAAATATTTGCCAATCAATTTTTACCCGTTGGCTCATATTTGAAACATAAGCAGGAAGTATTATCCGACCTTGCAAAAATGAATAAAACAGGAATTGGCGATAACTCAAGTGAAAAGAAATTTAGAATTAGAGAAAAGGCCCAAAATCCAGAAGAAAATTCTGAAAAATTGCCTGATTTTCTAAAAGGAAAACATTTTAATCATTACTCGGAACTTTTGGCCGTTCTTGAGGAAAGCGATAATATAAAAGCCTATGAATAAGTACGAATCAAAACAAGAAATCGCGCTTTATCCAAGCATGCTGAAATGGTTGCAGATGTATTTGGAAAATAAGCACCCGAAAGCGGTTGTAAAAACTTACGATGTTCATTCTGTTGACTTAAGCGATTTTATACAACGCAACAAATATACAAAATATTTTCCTGAATATGCGACTTATAAAATAAGGGTTGATTTGCTCGGCATGATTTTGGAAAAAGATAAATGCAATTTGGTTTTTGTTGAGGTAAAAGATACGCCTTTGAGTTTGATAAATCTTTCACAGCTTCTCGGATATTGCAAAATATTAAGACCTGAATTTGCTTTTTTAATCTCGCCAAAAGGACTTGCTAAGCCATTAAGCCAATTACTTGTCCATTTCAATCGCTTGGATATTTTGGAATTTGATAAAAATAAGTTTGTTCGTGTTGCAAAATGGAATCCTGCAAGGAATGCGATTGAAATTGACAGTATAATTCCGCCGTTAGGAAATTTATAAGTTGCTATGTTTATCCAAAAAATAACAATCAAAAATTTTAGACTTTTCCCTGCGGAAAAAGATTTTGAAATTGATAATATCAATACCCCAGACGGCAAAAATGAAGGATCGGGGTTAAATGTATTTGTCGGTGAAAATGGTAGCGGAAAAACCGCGCTATTGGATGCTTTCGCACTTCCAATTCTAGAATACAAGACGGAAAATTTTGGGATTGATAATTTTAACGACCCGAGCAAAAAGGTTGAGATAAAAATTTATTCCAAAGAAGAATTTGAAGTTGACGGGACAATGCCAAAAGGTTCGTTTAAGGCCAAAGGATTTTCATTTGAGGCTGGTGTCAGATCAAAAGAAAGTAAAACATACCTATCATCAATTGTTGTAAATGATCAAAAATTTATTAGAGTTAACCCGACAAAACCAAAAGACACAAGCCCAGATTTAAGATTAAGTGTAAACAATCCATTCAAAGGTAAAAGATTTAATGAGAATGATGTACTATTTTTGGATAAAAATCGGTTATTTCAGACACGCTCTGGTAATTTCAACACGACAAGATTTGATAGACTAATGGAAGATTTTAGTTATCAATATCTCAAAAACTGCGGGCGAAGTAATTTGAATGATGATTTAGATAATAAAATTAAAAAAGATAAAGTTGAAAATAATTTTTTATCCGACGCGATTAAAAAATTTCATGAAATTAGTGGCTCACAAATAAAGTTGGATTTTTTAGATAATTGTGAGCCATTCAAAAATGCCTTTTTTGCGGCAAGAAAAGAAAATAATCAGCAAATTTTATTAAACAATCTCGGATCAGGATATGAAATGATTTTTGCTTTTTTGTATTCGTTTTATCTTGCTCAACAAAGCGGGAAGCAGTTGATCGTCTTGATAGACGAGCCCGAATTACACTTACATCCAACATTGCAAGAAAAGTTTGTCAAATTCCTTTTGGAATTTTCTAAAAACGCTCAAATTATTCTTGCCTCTCATTCTCCATTATTGGTAAAGCAGTTATCTTTTAATGATAATGTAAAAATTAGCGTAATTAAAAACGGACAAGAAGTATCAGAAATTGAAAAAAGAGTTTTGTCGTATATTTCAGCAAACGAAACGAATTTTTTGGCATTTAATTTGGCTACGGAAGAATATCACAACGAACTATACGAAGAATTAAAATTTATAAATGGCGACAATAAAGCTATTAAGGATTTTGATAATGATTTTTTCGTAACTACGAAAGGAGAGCCAAAAAATTCGTCATGGAAAGGAAACCAGAATGAAGTCAGCGAACATACTTTTATCCGAAATCAAATTCATCATCAAAAAGAAAATGGTAAAACCGATTATAATGTATTAAAATCATCAATAGAGAAAATGAGAAGTTATTTCTAAAACCACCCACACCCTAATTTGAGGCCCCGCCGTCCGCTCGCTCAAAAAATTTCAGGGCGAAGCCCAAGCAGGCGAGCAAAAAGGAAGGGGGTTGGGGGGAAGGAATTTTTGCCCGCCTGCTCTGCCCGCCGAAGGCGGGCTGGGGGTGG
>JBPOII010000007.1:0-90389 GCA_052034625.1 Elusimicrobiota bacterium
GAATGCGGACTTGGAGTAAATAAAGATTTTGCGAATACGCCATGGAGTGCATATGCACAGTTAACAGGCAAATCCGGATCAAGAGCCGGAGCCGGAGTAAATCTGGGCGTAAAATATGCTTTCTAAATCATAACAATAAATAACAAATAGACCATAAAAGAACGGGAAGAAAAAATCTTCCCGTTCTTTTTGTTTTTTCATCTTTTGATTTTTGTAGTTTTGTCTTTGTTGTTTATTCGTAATTGTAGTTTTTCCATTCCCTCTCCCCTTGCCTCTCTCTTTTGTCATCCCCGAGATTCGTAATCGGGGATCCATTTTGTTTTTATCTTTTTTGTTTTTTAACATGGATTCCCGACAAAGACACTCGGGAATGACACGACAAAAAAACTGTCATTTTCTTTGTCATCCTGCACAGTCACAGACTGTCGCAGGATCCACTGTCTTTTGTTTTTTCGTTTTGTTTTTGTCGTTCCGTTTTTTGCCGCCTTAGAAGTACGGTCTATGAACGGAAGGATTTCCAGACGGCTTAATTCCTGTATGTTCGAAGCCTTTGTCTTTGCCGTTGTCGTTATGCCGCCCTTTTTGCGAGTCTATGAGTGCAGAAAATATTTGTGTTTGTTTGGCACGGTTTGCGTTGTTTGAACAAAACTCCTTAATAGTCTTTATAAGTGTTTTGTGAGTTCGCAAACCGACAAATATTTTCAAGCGAATGCAAACGAGGCGGCGATTTGCTCACTTTTTAAAAGAGAGGCGGGTCTAAGGGTATGGTTACCCTTGAAAGAACCGCTCTTCAGCGCCAGAGTTTTGCACACTTTTGATCGCTTGCAAAAGTGTGAAAAGAGGTAATTTGACAATAAAAATTTAATAGAGTATAATTACCGAGTATTGCCGTTTGTCTTATAGTCGTACATGCAGTTTTTAATTTAAAAAGTATTTAGAACAAACATATGATTAATGAAATTATATTGATCCTTATCGTAGCGGTCCCAATAGTTTTTTCATGTGTATTGCCGATGCTTGGCAATATTTCACAAAAGGCAAGGAATATTACAGCTTTATCTCTTGCTTTGATCACTTTTGCACTGGGTTTGTTTATAGCCCCTGAAGTATTTTCCGGTAATATTGTAAAGTTTTACTATGAACTTCCTCTCGGAATCAATTTCAGCTTGCGTGCAGATGCTTTTGCTTTGTTTTCTGCCCTTGTTTCATCACTTGTCAGTTCAATTATCATTTTTTACTCATTTGAATATATAAAACCTTATAAGAACCAAAACGAATACTATTTTATAGTATTATTGTTTCTCGGCTCAATGATGGGTATAATTTTCAGTGCCAACCTAATATTCCTTTATGTTTTCTGGGAAATGACGGCTCTTGCTTCTTGGAGGCTTATCGGCTTTTTTAGAAAAGATGATTTCGTAAGACGTGCCAATAAAGCTTTTATGGTTACGGCAGGCGGAGCTTTTTTAATGCTTGCAGGTTTCATTATGCTTGCCGAACAGGCAGGCTCTTTTGATTTTGCCGCTATACGTACAGCTATTCCTCCCGGAACAGTAAAAAGCATTACTGTAATTTTGATACTTTGCGGAATTTTTGCAAAATCGGCGACTTTTCCTTTCCATACTTGGCTTGCTGATGCGGGTGTAGCACCTTCTCCGGTAACTGCACTTCTTCATGCCGCTGTGCTTGTTAAGATAGGTATATATGTATATGCAAGACTATTCAACGGCGTAATAATACCTTCTGAAGAATTAAAGACTTTAATTTTCCTTATAATAGCTTTAAGTGCTTTCATTTCGGGCGGAGCAGCTCTTATTGAAAAAGATATTAAGAGAATAATAGCTTTTTCTACAGTAAGCCAGCTTGCTTTCATATTTTTAGGTTTTGTAGCAGGGACTCCTCTGGCTTTTGCCGCTTCAACATTGTTTATACTTATGCATTCGACAGCCAAGGCAGGATTGTTTCTAAGTGCAGGTATAATTGAACATGAAACACATACAAAAGATATAACCAAAATGGGCGGACTTCTTAAAATTATACCTATAACTTCAATAGCTTTTGCTTTATGTATGCTTTCAATAATAGGCGTTCCGCCTATGGGCGGTTTTTTCAGCAAATTCCTTGTTATAACAGCGACGGCATCTGCCGGATATAGAGGAGTAGCACTTGTTTTTGTTCTTGCAGCCACGCTTACGCTTTTATATATGTTAAGGCTTTATTATAAAGTGTTTTTGGCAGCTCCGCAGGCTGAGTTCACACCGAATAAGTCAAACATTTGGACTCCTATGAATTTCAGCATAACGTTTTTAGCTGTGATTTCTCTGATAAGCGGTTTTGCTTTCAGCTGGCTGACTAAAATTGCCGAACTTGCGGCAAATCAAATATTTGGGATATTATGAATTTAATAACTCTTTTTCTTATCATCATTCCTATAGTATGTGCAATAATACTGTTTTGCGTATCAGATAAATACAAAAAGTATAAAGATGTTTTTTTTATAATTGCTGCACTTTTTAACCTTTGGGCTGTTTGTTTTTATTTCGGGAAAAATATATTTTCATACTCCCAGTGGGCGGCTTTCGATTTTTCATTTTCTATAGTAACATCAAGATTTACAAGTTTCCTTCTTATAATATCGGCATTCTTTGCCGTACTTACTTCGGTTTTTACTATCAGTAATATGAAAGATAATGCAAAATCTTCAATGTTTAATGCATCAATGCTGCTTGCTGTTGCTTTTGTCAACGGTGCGCTGATTACCGACAGTCTTATTTTCTTTTTAATTTTTATTGAAGCTCTTGCTGTTCCTTTTGTGCTTATGATACTTTCGTCAAAAGAGAATAATAATAAACTTGCTTTAAAGGCTTTTGCTATAACTGCGGTTGCAGATCTCGGTCTGCTTATGGGAATATCATTATTGTTTGCTTTGAGCGGAACAATGAATATATCTGAAATATCCGTCGAGCTTACCGGCTTATGGGAAATAACAGCTTTTATCCTTATTATAATAGGTGCGGCAGGAAAACTCGGAGTTATGCCTTTTCACAGTTGGATGCCGGAGGCTTCAGAAAAGACTCCTGTGCCTTTTATGGTTTTTATGGCGACAGCAGCGGAAAAGATATTAGGTGTATATATAGTTCTCTTGGCTTTAAAAATGTTTAATGCGGCTCCGGGGTCAACAGTAAATTATGTTTTGATGGGAATTGCCGCATTGAGCGCTTTAATTGCCGCACTTCTTGCAAATAATCAAAAAAGTTTTAAGAAGATGCTTGTTTATACAAGTATAAGCCAGGGAAGTTTTATGATGACAGCTATGCTTACTGCTTATCCTGTTGCAATAGCCGGTGCTGTACTGCATCTTCTTGCTCATACTGTATATAAATCCACGCTTTTCTTCAGTGCAGGAATTATGGACAATACTAAAGCCGATATAATATCGTTTAAGAAAAATCCTTATATTTTTCTCTGCTTTATATTAGCTATAGCTTCATTTATCGGTGTTCCGTTTTTTGCGGCATTTTATTCAAAAGAATTTATATATGAAGGTGCTCTTGGAGCCGGTATTGTTTGGTATATACTAATGCTTCTTATAACTTCTTTCTGCTCAAGTGCTGTCCTGAATTGGTTTGGCAGAATATTTTTCGGCAATGACGGCGAATATGTCGAATATCCCGTAACTTCAATGATACCTGTTGTTACAGCAGCATTTTTATGTTTGCTTTTAGGAATATTTAAAAATATTCCTCTTTCAATAATACAGGAAAATATCTCTTTTACACAGCATTCAGATATGACTCTTATTATAATTTCAGTATCGGCACTTACTATTGTTTTGCTCAATTTTATTATAGGTTATGCCAAATACAATAATGGGCTTGGTTTTGTAAAAGGCATTACTTCATCACTTGGTATAGACAAACTTAATGAAAATGAGAAAGCTGACCCTTTCAATATAGCTTTAATTGTGTATAAGAGTTTTGGCAGAGCCTCATTTGATTTTGATAGAGGTCTTAACTGGATATATGACAGTTTATTCGTCAATGCTGCTTTAAAATTCTCTCATGCGGTCAAAGCTGTTCATAATGGCAATATGAGCCGTTATATATTTTGGGTTTTAGTTTCAATAACTGTAATAATATTATTTTTTGTTTAGAGGATAAATGACAGTATCATTAATTTTTATTCCATTTCTGCTTGTAATTCTTCTCAATATTCCGAGGCTTTCGGGAAGATTTGCATATTATACGGCTCTTACATTCTTTGTGTATCAGCTTATATCCGTATTTTTCCCGCAGTTCGGTTCGATGCAATTGGCGGAAATAATAAATAAAGTATTTTATTTGAATATTTATGCCGACGGCATATCAAAGATAATGATAATTTCCGCTTCTATAGTAGCTTTTACGGCTTTAATGACTTCAAAAGCTTCCATTAAATATGATAGAAGACTTTTTGCTTTATCAAACCTTATGCTTCTTTCAGTCGCGGGTATGAACGGCCTTGTTTTTGCAAGAGATGTTTTCACTCTTTATGTATTTATAGAGATCATAGCGGTAACTTCATATATAATGATAGCACTTGATAAAAAAGCAAATGCACTTGAAGGCGGCTTTAAATATCTTATGATATCTTCTATTGCTACGGTAATGATGCTGTTTTCATCGGCACTCTTTTTCCTTGTTGCCGGCAGCACAAGTTTTGATGCGATCGCTTTAGTGATCAGTGATTTTGGCGGAAATTATTTAGTTATTATAGCAATAATGCTTTTCCTTTCAGGACTTTTTATAAAAGGCGGACTTATGCCTTTCCATGCTTGGCTTCCGGGTGCATACGGCGAAGCGCCTGCGGGAGTTTCAGTATATTTAGGCGGTATAGTAACAAAGATTACCGGCGTGTATACTATGATAAGGCTTTTGTATTCTGTTACAGGTTTTAATGATAATATCAGGGAAGTACTTTTAATAGTAGGTGCCATATCTATAGTAATCGGCGCGATTGCAGCAATCACACAGAAAGATTTTAAAAGAGTTCTTGCTTATTCAAGTATAAGCCAAGTCGGATATATAGTTTTAGCTTTAGGAGCCGGCACAATTTTTGCAATAGCTGCCGCAATATTCCATGTTTTTAATCATGCTATATTTAAATCCCTGCTGTTCCTTAATTCGGCTTCGGTTGAAAAACAGACTGGAAGGCTTGATGTCGATACTTTCGGAGGGCTCGGATATAAAATGCCGATTACTTCGGCAACAACGGCTATAGCTTTCTTGTCCGCATCGGGCATACCTCCTTTTTCAGGGTTTTGGAGCAAACTTTTAATAATACTTGCATTATGGTCTGCAAACTGTAAAGGTTTTGCGATGTTAGCTATACTTGCAAGCATTTTTACAATGGCGTATTTTTTAAACTTCCAGAAAAAAGTGTTTTTTGGAGAATTATCGCCGAGTGTTGAAAATGTTACAGAAGCTCCGAAAACATTAACTGTTCCGGCGATAGTATTATGTGCATTAATTATAGGCATAGGGTTATTTTTTCCTTATGTCATGCAGTCTTTAATTTTCCCCGCTGTGGGAATATTTTAGGGAGATATTTTGGATACGACTTTTGTACATGTTCTGCTTTTGTCTCTTGCCGTAATATGCTCTGTTTTTGCAGTGGTGCGGACAAGGGTGATAAGAGCTGCGATAATGCTTGCAGCTTTAAGTGTTATTGTAACGCTTATATTATTCTTACTTAAATCACCGCTTGCGGCAGTTTTTGAGCTTTCTGTATGTGCGGGCTTGATAACTGTTATATTCATAAGTGTCATAAGTCTTACAAATCCTCTTTCTCAAGATGAACGCAGCGAAGCCAGAGAAAGTATGTTCAAAAAATTTATTCTGCTTCCTGTTATCGTGATAGTTTGTGCTGCAGCATTTTATCTTCTGACTGAAAATATAGGTTTTATACCTCTGCCTGCCGAAGTTACAGAAGAAGTCCCGAGTAAGATTGCTTTGTGGGGGTTTAGACAGATAGACCTTATAGGCCAGATAATTATAATTCTGGCAGGTGTTTTAGGTATTGTAGTACTTTTTAAGGATACTAAAGGGGATGATGACAAATGAGTTATGAATCCTATATGCTTTTTAAACTTTATATTATAGTTTCTCCCGTACTTTTTGTTATCGGGATATATGCTATTATGATCACAAGGAATATTATAGCTATAATAATCGGTCTTGAGATCATGACTAAAGGTGTTACTATACTTCTTGCAGCCGCAGGATATTTCAGCGGAAGACCTCATTTGGCAGAACCGCTGATAATAACGATGATAGTAGTAGAAGTAGTCGTTCTTGTAATATCATCCGGATATATAGTAAATATTGCAAAAAAACATAATTCTTTAGATGTTTCAAATATAAAAAATATTAAAGGATAGAAATGAATTTATCACTTTTTATGATTTTACCTCCTGTCGTTTTTATAATAATACTGCTTTTTATGCTGCTATTATCTTTTCTTACGGGGAAAATATCATATAAGAGCAGTAATAATCCTGAAGGTAAAACAAAAGCTTATGCCTGCGGAGAAGATGTTAAAAATCATAGGGTAAAACCCAATTACAGCGAGTTTTTTCCTTTTGCATTTTTCTTTACGATAATGCATGTTATTGCACTCATGATAGCCACTTATCCGGAAAAAACAATTAATTCGCTGGCAGTGGCAGTGCTTTTTATTATAGTTGCATTTCTAAGCATCCTTATAATTTTTAGGAGAGAAAGAGATGATTAAGCCGGTGCAAAAGCTTATCAATTGGTCCCGCTTGAAATCGCCGTGGTTTGTACATTTTAATACAGGTGCATGCAATGCATGCGATATAGAAATAGTGGCCGCTCTTACGCCTACATATGATATTGAAAGATTCGGTATGCAGCAGAAGGGAACACCAAGACATGCCGATATACTTTTATGTTCCGGGCCTGTAACAAGACAGATAAGAGACAGACTTATAAGAGTATATGAACAGATGCCCGAACCTAAATTCGTTGTTGCAGTAGGTTCTTGTGCCTGTTCGGGCGGTGTATTTAACGGCTGCTATAATATGCTTTCAGGTATTGATGAGGCTATTCCTGTGGATGCATATATACCGGGATGTCCGGTAAGCCCTGATGCATTGATTGACGGTGTAACAAAGTTATTAAAAAGTTTTGAAGAAAAAGAAAAGAAAGTTTTGGAAAATAAAGGGGATAAGAATGGAAAATAAACATCCCATGGTTGAAAAAATCACAGATAAATATCCGGCTTATGCCGACTCAATAAAAGTACAGAGAGAAAAAAGGATATGGATTAAAGTGCCGTATGGAGAATTCAGGGGTTTTCTTGATTTTGCCGCAAGAGATCTGAAAGTCAATATTTTCTGTATGCTTACAGGTCTTGACGATAAAGAGAATTATTCTTTTATATATCATATGGCTGACTTTAACGGAGTTATGTTAAATATTGAAACATCAATACCAAAATCCGAAGATGCTTGTATTGCTACTATAACGGATGCTTATCCGGCGGCAGAACTTCAGGAAAGAGAAGTTTATGATCTTCTCGGCGTAAAAGTAGACGGTTTACCGGAAGGAAGGAGATATCCTCTTCCCGATAATTGGCCCGATGGAGAATATCCTTTAAGAAAAGATTGGACACCGGAAAGGCTTGATAAAAAAGATGCGGAAGGAAAAAAGGAGGAATACAATGCCTAAGAAAATTGTTATTCCTATCGGTCCGCAGCATCCTGCTTTAAAAGAGCCTGCAAGTTTTGATGTTACTCTTCAGGGTGAAAAAGTTGAAGATATAATGGTAAAGCTCGGATATAATCACAGAGGCATAGAAAAAGCCTGTGAATTAAAACCTTATCTGCATGATATTTACCTTTTGGAAAGAGTGTGCGGTATATGCTCACATTCACATTCAACATGCTTTTTGCAGGCTGTTGAAGAAATAGCCGGGCTTGATATTCCTATGAGAGCGAAATATATACGTTCTATCATAGGTGAAATGGAACGCATACACAGCCATCTTCTTTGGCTCGGTGTTGCCGCACATGAAATAGGTTTTGACACTTTGCTTATGTATTCTTGGAGAGACAGGGAAATTATAATGGACCTTCTTGCTCTTCTTACAGGCAATAGAGTAAATTATGCTGTCAATGTTCTTGGCGGTGTAAGAAAAGATATCAGCGACGAAGAAAAAGATCAAATATTGAAAGCTGTTGATACTCTTGAAGAAAGGGCAAAGTATTATGCACAGCTATGCCAGGAAGAAGTAACGATTATTAAAAGACTTTCAAAAGTAGGATATCTCTCACATGAAGATGCCGTAAGAATGGGAGCGGTAGGACCTACAGGCAGAGCTTCAAATGTTAAAAGAGATGTAAGAGCGGAAGATGCTTATGCCGCATATGGCGAAATTGATTTTAAAATAGTTACAGATGATCATTGTGATGTTTATGGCAGAGCTTTAGTAAGAGTAGGCGAAGTTTTGCAGGCTTGTTCCATAATAAGACAGCTTTTGGCAAAGCTTCCGGCAACTCCTTTGAAAGTTAATGCACCGCGATTGATTCCTGCCGGCGAAGCGATAAGCAGATATGAAGCCCCGAGAGGCGAAGATGTCCATTATGTCAGATCTAACGGTACAGATAAACCTGAAAGGGTAAAGCTTAGAGCTCCTACTCTTGCAAATGTTCAGGCTGTTTCGACAATGCTTGAAAAAGGTTATCTGGCAGATGTCACTATAGTTGTTGCCGCTATAGACCCATGTTTTTCTTGTACTGACAGAATGGTAATTGCTCTTAATGACAGTAAGTCAAATACAGGTTCCGAACTTACTTGGAAACAGTTAAGACAGCAAAGTATTGATTGGTACAAAAAAAATAGAGGCATTGATTTTTCAAAAGTAAAAGTAGACATTAAATAATATAAAAGTGAAATTTGAAGTAAGAGGATAAGAGATGTTATCAGCTTTGTTATCAATTTTAATTTTTCCTGGTTTCTTATTCTTGTTCATTCTTGCACTGGCTGCAGAGTATGTAGACAGAAAACTTTATGCGAGAATGCAGACAAGAAAAGGACCTCCTTGGTATCAGCCATTTGCCGATCTGGTAAAGCTGTTATCTAAAGAGCTTATCATTCCAGAACTTGCAGATAAATGGATATTTAAGACTTTGCCTCTTCTTGCTTGCGGGGCAGCATTATTGGCATTCTTGTATATACCTATTTGGAAGCCGGATTCCATGTTTTCGTTTAGAGGTGATATAGTTGCGGTCATTTATATTATGACTATCCCTACTCTTACATATTTTCTTGGAGGCTGGTATTCAAGATCCCTTTATTCGCTCATAGGTTCAATGCGTGTTCTTACACAGCTTTTCTCATATGAAGTTCCGCTTCTTATGGCTGTGCTTGCTCCGGGGATTCTTGCAAGCTCTTGGACTTTTTCAGAAGTTATAACTTTTTATTCTGCAAACGGATTTTTATTCCTTGTAAATATTATAGGTTTCGGAGTAGCATTGGTCGCTGTTCAGGGTAAACTTGAAAAAGTGCCTTTTGATATACCTGAAGCCGAAACAGAGATTGTTGCCGGTTCTTTTACTGAATATACAGGACCTCTTTATGCTTATTTTAAACTTGCGATGAATATGCAGACAATAGCTGTGGCAGCACTTTTGTCAGCAGTATTTCTTCCTTTTGGATACAATCTCGGTTTTATATTAGGTATTTTGATATTCCTTCTTAAAGTTCTTTTTATAGTTTCCCTTCTTACCGTAGTAAGAACTATTTTTGCAAGAATAAGAATGGACCAGATGGTAGAATTTTGCTGGAAAATTCTTGCACCATTAGCTTTACTCCAAATTTTAATAAATATACTTTTAAAGGTATTGGTATTATAATGAAAAAACTAGGTGCTATTATTGTTGAAGCTATAAAATCACTTTTTAAAAAACCGGTTACTTCAGAATATCCGTATAAAAAGCGTGAAATACATAAAAGTTATGCCGGTATGATCTCTTTTGAACAGAAAAAGTGCATAGGCTGCCAGATTTGCGTAAGGAACTGCCCGGCAAGTGCTATAAAGATAACTAAGGTTGCAGATAAAGTTTTCAGCTGCGAACTTTCTCTTGCAAACTGTATTTTTTGTTCGCAATGCGTACTTACTTGTCCTAAAAAGGCACTTCACACTACCGACAAATTTGAACTTGCTCAGATAGATAAAACAAAACTGATAGTGAATCTTGAGGAATTAAATCCGGAAGGTAAAATGACAGCTGAAGATCTTGCCGCTATAGAAGCTGCCGCGGCAAAAGCAAAAGAAGCCGCGCTTGCCGCCGCAAAAGCTAAAAAAGCCCAAGAAGAAAAAGAAACTCAAAATAAAGCTGAAAAAAAAGCTTCTACTCCAAACCAAGAACTTCCATTTGACAAAAATACTCAGAGTGAAAAACCTAAAAAATCTGCTGAATAAATATTTCAAAAACTCTGACAAAGAAACGGCAAATAATGAAAAATATAAAAAATGTTATTAAAGAGTTTTTGAAAGACTCCGAAAGAACTGTATTTCTTGCTATCGGTTCTGAATTACGTGCTGATGATGCAGCAGGCGTGCTTACCGCAAAAGAACTTCTTAAAAACGCCCTTCCTGATAATTTTAATGTATTGATAGGATATACTGCCCCTGAAAATCTTACGGGAGAGATAAAAAAATATAAACCTTCGCATCTCATAATATGCGATGCTGCCGAAAGCGGAATGAAGCCGGGCGATATTAGCATTATTGCTGTTGACGATGTGGATGGGGCTGCTTTTTCTACACACATGATGCCCATGAATGTTTTTATAAACTATATTTCGCAGGATAATCCGTGCAAATCATTGATACTTGGCATACAGCCGAAAACGCTTGAATTCGGTGATGAAATGTCTTCAGAAGTCAGACAAACCGCTGTTAAACTCTCAGAAACGATATTAGAAGTTCTTAAAAAATAAAATCGTTATAATTATGCTGGCAAAAAAACAAAAAACTATATAGAATATCAACTGTAAATTAAAAATGATGAGGCTATATGAAAATTAACAAAATTGCTCTCGGCATCCTTTTTTCCTTTTTAGGATGTGTTTCGCTTTTTGCGGAACCTCTCTACTTTCAAAACCAGCAGGATATAACAGATAGTTGGCAGAGTATAAGTGCTTCAAGTCCTGCATATTTTTATAGAGATTTTACTATAAATGAAGAAATAGTGAATATGGAGAGCGGCTCCATGCTTTCATCTGATGACGATAAAAGGTTTCGTACGCTCAGAATGAGTGATAATTCATATAATAGATTTTTAAGTTTCTCTTCCGGGACAAATAATGTTGTTCTTACATTAAATAATATAAGCCTTGCCGATGCAAACTATACCGGAGATAGTACTCAGGGCGGCGGTGCAATTTATGTGGCAGGCAGCGGATTTACTTTGCACGGGAATGCTGCTTTTGAGCAAAACATATCTTCTGTTTCCGGCGGTGCAATTTATGTGGCTTCTGGTACTGTAACTTTTACTGACTCAATAAAGTTTAATAATAATGCTGCCACTTTGGGTACGGGTTCAAAAGGCGGTGCTCTCTTTTCAGGCGGCAGCATTCATTTTAGTTCTCAAAGTATGCTTGAAGCAAGAGGGAATTCTGTTGCGGGCGATGGCGGGGTGCTGTATGCCGAAGGCAATATCATTATTGAGGGCGGTGCTTCTTTTAGTGATAATAAATCCAAAACAAGCTATGCTTCCGGTTCCGGAGGCGCTGCTTATGCTGAAGGATCTATAGTATTTTCTTCTACAAACTCTGTTATATTGCTGTCTAAAAATACTGCCAATAAAAACGGCGGCGGATTGTATTCAGGTTCTTCGGTAACATTTCACGGTGGTGCAATCATAGATTCAAACAAGGCTTTGGTTGACCAAAGTACTGATACGATACATTATGGCGGCGGTATTTTCGCTGAAGGAAATGTTTCATTTTTATCTACAACTTCGCTTGTAGAAATAAAAAACAATAGTGCAAGAGATAATGGCGGCGGCATTTATTCAAGTGATACAGTAAGATTTGCGGGAAATACTAATATTCAAGGCAATATTGCAAATTATCATTCAGGCGGCGGAGTGTGGGCACTTAATAATATTGTATTCACATCATCAAATACTACTCTTAATATTTCATCCAATTCTGCCAGAGAAAGCGGCGGCGGTCTTTATTCTAAAAACGGATATGTCAATATAAGTGCTTATGCAAATGTCAGAGGCAATAAAGCGACAGATACTGGCGGAGCTATATATGCATGCGGTTTTAATCTTTATGACGGAGGGGAGTTTCTGTATAATGCTTCAGACTCTTCCGGAGGTGCAGTATTTGTAAACGGCGGTAACTCAAGCATTTCAGCACTTACAGGAGATGTTCTGTTTTCAAATAATACGGCACTGAAAACCGCCAAAAAGAACGATCTGCATATAAGCGCTTCAAGTGTTTCCGCTGCAATGACACTGGATGCCGCTTATGGAAGAAGCATTACTTTTAACAGCGGTATAGATTATGATACGGATGAATTTGGAAGCAATACAGTACGTATTACAAAAACCGGCGGCGGTAACCTTATACTTAACGGGGACAATTTTTTTCAATATCTGACAGTTAATAGCGGCAGTATGACTTTTGGTGCTTCTTCCTCTTTTGAAGCATTTAGTACGATTTTTACAAGCAATACATTTATAAATATGAGAAATAGTAATAATAGCGATAATCTTAATATTGGAACTCTTACTACCGGCAGCAGTACCACTCTTTACTATGACATTAATTCAGACAATAATAAGTCAGACTTGATAACGGTTGGCGGTGCAGCTTCAATGAACGGAACTACTATAAGGTTTGGTATTGCCGGAATTGATGCAAGCACAAAAACATATCGCATAATTCAGTCGACAAACAGTTTAGGCAGCGGCCAGCTTAATATAAACTTTGGAAATGCCGATATATATGCAAATGAAGGTAAAGATCTTTCTGACCCAAATGAAGTAATAGTAAGTACATATATGACAAGGGTACATGCTGATTTGCTTTATGACGGTTATGCGTATTCAGGTTCTTCTTGGACAACTGTTGACCTTGTTGTAAAGATCGATCAGCTTAATGTGATCGACGGTCTTACCGATAATCAGCTGCAAAATGCGCTCGCATTGGACAGAGATTACGGTACTTCAACAGGTGACTTATTCTATATTATAGACCGTATAGACAGGATGGAAAGTGTTTTGGAAAAGAAAAATGCACTAAATGACCTTTCAGGTCATTTCTATGCCAATGCCTTAACTCTTCCGGCAATAAATGTTTCCAGAAATAATGTTTTTTCAAGGTTAAAGAGAAGTTTTTTCCTTTCTGATGATAGTGCTATGAAGAGAAATATCTGGGTACAAGGTTATGCTTCAAAAAACAAATATAATGGTGATAAAAACTCTCCCGGCGATTTTGATTCTGAAAATAATGGAGTCCTCGCAGGTTTTGATACAATGAAGAATGATAGGCAGATTTTCGGCATAAATATGGTGTATGTCAAAACAAATGCCATGCAAAAACAAGATTCAATGAACATTGAAGGGTATAGTATAGGCGGTTACGGCTCATATTTTTTTGAAAATAATCTTGAATTAAAATTTATGCTTACAGGAGCAAGACAAAATTATGCTGCTGAAAGATATGTGCGTTATCTTAACAGAAAAACTGCTGCTGATTTTGACGGATACAGCCTCAATCTTTCCGGAGAAGCAGCTTATGATTATTATTATGCGGGCGAAATTTATTTAAGACCTTTCATAGGCTTTGATTATGCTTATACGACTACAAGAGAATTTACCGAAAAAGGTGCAGAAAGTGCCGACCTTACGATATATTCCGGTTCGTATAATCGTGCCAGTGGAAATTTCGGACTTCAAATAAATAATGGGACCGATATGAAATTAAAATGGTATAGCGAACTTAAATTCGATATGCTTTTTGCCGGCAGATACGGCGAATTTGAAGGGGAATATAAGAATACCGAGAATGCTCTTAAAATAATAGGTATTGAAAACGATATATTCAGCACGGTTTTTAGCGTCGGTGCACTTTATGATATCTCTTCAAGTATAAGCGTTTATGCCAATATTAACGGTATGTATTCAAGAACGCAAAACGGACTTTACGGCAATATAGGTATAAATTATAAGTTTGCAACACATTTTGTAGATTTTTACGACAGATAAAATAAAAAAAATTAATAGTTAACAGTGAATAGTTAATATCTTTTGTCGTGTCATTCCCGAGTGTCTTAGTCGGGAATCCAGGTTAAAAAATAAAAAAGACAAAGGCAAAGTGGATCCCCGATTACGAATCTCGGGGATGACAAAAAAACGGCAGTGAATATTTTTTAGTAGTTTAGTCTTTGTCGTTTATGCCGCCTCAGAAGCACAGTTTATGAACGGAAAGATTTTTCAGACGGCTTAATTCCTGTATGTTTGAAGCAAACAACTTTGTCGTGTCATTCCCGAGTGTCTCAGTCGGGAATCCAAGTTGAAAAACAAAAAAAGACAAAGGCAAAATGGATCCCCGATTACTAATTTCGGGGATGACCCTAAAGGGTCAGTTTCAGGAATTGGCTGGAAAATCTTGTAGAGAATGTACTTCAACGGCAGTGCTTTTGGTACTTTTATCGCGTCTGATAAAAGTACAAAGGGTTTAAGGGACAAAGTCCCTTGCAGTTTGCCTTGCAAACCAGGCGGTGATTTGCTTACTTTTTAAAAGTATGGTGGGTGTAAGAGGGTATGCAATACCCTTGAAATAACACTAATACAAACTATTTTTGATATGCAGTAAAATAAAAAAACAGGCAGCCTGAGTAATCAGGCTGCCTGTTTTTTGTGTTATATATTCTTTTAATTATTTTGCATATCGGTAAAAGACTTAACTACAAATACTATTGAAATTATAAAGAATATGACAGCAAGTATAGTATTCAAAGAGCCTTTTGCTGTAAGCACCAAGGCAAGTTCAAGTGCAAGCAATCCAAAAAGTGTTGTGAATTTGATTATTGGGTTCATTGCTACGGAAGAAGTGTCTTTGAAAGGATCTCCGACTGTATCGCCCACAACAGTTGCTTTATGTAATTCCGTGCCCTTTTCTTTAAGGTCTACTTCAACATATTTTTTTGCATTGTCCCATGCTCCGCCGGCATTTGCCATAAATATCGCTTGGAAAAGACCGAACAATGCTATGGATATAAGATAACCTATGAAGAAATAAGGTTCTATAAAAGCGAAAGCAAGTGTTGAGAAAAATATCGCAAGGAAAAGGTTTATCATACCTTTCTGTGCATATCTTGTGCATATTTCTACGACCTTCTTTGAATCTTCTGTAGAAGCTCTTTCAGCGCTGCCGTCGAGTTTAATATTATTTTTGATGAATTCTACAGCTCTATAAGCACCGCTTGTAACGGCATGATTAGATGCTCCGGTAAACCAGTAAATAACGGCTCCGCCGGCTATAAGACCGAGAAGGAATGGTGCATGTAATATTGAAAGTTTAGCTACAAGTTCGGGTATCAAACCTTCAGTAAGTATAACAATGATAGAAAATATCATCGTTGCAGCCCCGACAACAGCTGTTCCGATAAGAACAGGTTTTGCCGTAGCTTTAAAAGTATTTCCTGCACCGTCATTTTCTTCAAGTAATGCTTTTGATATATCAAATGAAGGTTTAAAACCATAATCTTTTTCGATTTCGGCTTCGATATTCGGAATATTTTCAATAAGAGAAAGCTCATAAACCGACTGGGCATTGTCCGTAACCGGTCCATAGGAGTCAACGGCTATAGTTACCGGACCCATTCCGAGAAAACCGAAAGCTACAAGACCGAAAGAAAATACCGCCGGGGCGATCATTATTGTGTCAAGACCTAAAGTGCTTATTGCATACGATGTAGCCATGAGAGCTATAATAGCAAGACCCATCCAATAAGCGCTGAAATTCCCTGATGTCAGACCGGCAAGAACATTGAGCGAAGCACCGCCGTGTTTTGAGGATGTAACGACATTTTGTACGAAAGCGCTTTTTACCGATGTGAAAACTTTTACTACTTCAGGGATTACTGCGCCTGCGATAGTTCCGCAGCTTATAATGGTAGCAAGTTTCCACCAGAATGATCCGTCGCCGAGATCTCCGATGATAAGTTTTGAAACTATATAAGTAAAGATTATTGAAACTATTGAAGTTATCCATACAAGTGATGTTAATGGAGCCTCAAAATTCATTTTATCTGCTTTAGCATATCTTGCTTTGGCTAATGCTGAGTTGATAGCATAAGATAAAGCACTTGATATAAGCATTATAAGACGGATAACAAATATCCATACGAGAAGTTTTATCTGTACCGCCGGATCTTTTACGGCAAGAACTATAAAAGTAACTACAGCAACGCCTGTTACTCCATAAGTTTCAAAACCGTCAGCTGTAGGACCGACAGAATCTCCGGCATTGTCGCCGGTGCAGTCTGCTATAACTCCGGGATTTCTTGCATCGTCTTCTTTAATATTGAAAACTATTTTCATAAGGTCGGAACCTATATCGGCAATTTTAGTGAAAATTCCGCCAGCTATTCTCAAAACGGAAGCACCGAGAGATTCTCCGATAGCAAAACCTATGAAACAGGCTCCTGCGAAATCTCTGGGTATGAAAAGAAGTATGATAAGCATTATGAACAGTTCAATACTAATCAAAAGCATTCCAATGCTCATTCCGGCGCGAAGCGGTATAGCATAAAGAGGAAAAGGTTTTCCTTTTAAACTTGCAAAAGATGTTCTTGAATTGGCATAAGTATTTATTCTCATTCCAAACCATGCAACGGAATAGCTGCCGAGAATACCTACTATACTGCAAAGAATTATTACGAATACTTTAATTGCTGCAAAGTTTTGCAATAAGCCGAAATAGACCACTATTATAATAGCAAGTAAAACTTCAAGTATTATAATGAATTTGCCCTGCGTTATCAGATAGGTTTTGCAGGTTTCATAAATAAGTTCAGATATTTCTTTCATTGATTTGTGAACGGGGAGTTTTTTTATTCCAATAAAGTGGTAAAGTCCGAATAATAGACCGAAAATACAAACAAGAAAACCGATCATTAACAGTATTTTTCCGTTAATTGCACCGCCTAAAAAACTGACTGCAGCAAGGTCCGGAAGAACTAAATTTGCTTCGCTTGCATAAGACTGATTAACAGCTGCAAGAATAAGTGCAAAAATGCCGGCAAACTTCTTAAGAGAGAGAAACTTTCCAAGTTGCATACCTGCTCCTTTATTTAATTATTCCCTAAATGGGTTGATTTTTAAGTACATAATTATGAAAATTATACGATTTTATAAATTTTTAGTCAATTTGGGCTTTTATTAATTCTTTTAATTATATAAAATCAATAAATTATTCATTATAAAAATAATATCATTTTAAAAGTAAGAGGTTCAATGAAATTCATAAGAAGTATTATCGCTTTTTTTGCAATACCCGCTGTTATTGCGGCATCTTATACGCTTTTAAGTGCTTTTTTATCTTTTGCAGGGACCAGTGGAAAGGAGTATGTGCCTTTTTGGATAGGGGTGTTTTGCTATATAGTTTTTCAAATAGTTTTTTATAAACCTATGCGCACATATGTTTTTGGTCATGAGTTGACTCATGCTTTTGCAGGCATTTTAAGCGGCGCAAAGATCAAAAAATTTAAAGTTGGGAAAGAGTCCGGTCATGTTGTTATGACAAAAGACAATATTTGGATAACGCTTGCCCCATATTTTTTCCCTATATATACTTTTGCGGTTATTATTATATATCTTATGCTCGGCTGGGTTATCGACATTATACCTTTATATCCGTATTATTTATTTTTAATGGGTTTGTCAATATCTTTTCATATTGCACTTACGATATATATACTCGGTATAGGTCAGTCTGATCTTAAAGTTTACGGTGTTTTCTTTTCATATATATTGATCATTATTATAAATATTATAGTTTTTACTTTGCTTATGGCGCTTGCTTTTCCACAGGAAATAGATGTTGCGGTAATGTTTAAAGAAATGTATGGGAATATCAAGGGAGCCTATCAATTCACATATGATGGTATTTCCCGTATATATAAGGCATTTGGAACAATGAATTAGTTTTTTCATTTTCCACGTTTACTTTGTATAATAATGTAATTAAAACATAGAGGTTATATAAAATGGTCACAGTTCCAAAGGACGAGGTTAAAAGAAAAGGTTTTCATATGTTATCGCTTATTTATGTTTTCGGATATTGGTTCCTTCCTAAAAACATAGTTATCTGGGGGCTTGCGATAGCTATAGCGATAGTGGCTATTCTTGAAATATTAAGGTTTAATGCACCGTGGTTCAATATATTTTTCGTAAAAAGGTTTAAAGGGTTTTATCGTAAAGAAGAGGCAAGAAAAGTCAGCGGATTGATAGGTACTTTATCGGGTGCACTTATAACGATCCTCATATTTCCTAATAAGTATATGGTTTTTGCGAGTTTTCTTTATCTGGCTTTTGGTGATTCTATTGCTGCATTAGTAGGCAGAACTATAGGGAAACATAAAAGTATAGCCGGAAAAAGTATAGAAGGCAGTGTGGCCTGTTTGATAGCTTGTTTTATTGCAGGATTATTTATTTTTAATTGGAAATTCGCTCTTGCGGGTGCCTTTATTGCAACAATAGTTGAAGCTGTTCCATGGAAAATAAACGATAATTTCTGGATGCAGATAGTGAATGCCGGTCTTTTAACTCTTTTGTCAGGAGTTATGGTTTGGGCAAAATTATAAATTCTATAACAAAGGTGAAAAAGTGAGGAATATTCTTTTATCTCTTATAGTTACAGTGTTTTTTTTCTCTGCCGTTTCAGCTGAGAATATGAAAGTGTTTTATAGTGACGGTCCAAAAAATTCAAAGAAAGTAGCACTTACCTTTGATGACGGTCCGGGTTTTTCAACAAATAAAATCCTTGATATTTTAAATGAAAAAGAAGTAAAAGCGACTTTTTTTATTCTAGGTTCACAGGCTGTAAAAAATCCCATAGATGCTAAAAGAATAGCTGATGAAGGTCATGAGATCGCCAGCCACACTTATGGACATTTTAATTTCTATTCATATAAGGGTGAAAATAAACAGGCTAAAATTGAGAGCGAGCTTATCAAAGCGGAAGAAACTATAGAAAAGATAACAGGCAAAAGAACTTCCCTTGTACGGTATCCGCATGGCTATTCTCGTCCGGATGCAATAGCTGCTGCAAAAAAACATGGATACTTTGTGGTAAATTGGTCATTTGGCTGCGATTGGCAGCAGAATCTTTCTGCTGAAGAAATGCATGCAAAATATCTGGGAGCCATTAAAAATGGAGCAATTTTGCTTATGCATGATTCAATAAAGAGCGGAAAACTTGCCTCATTTCTAGGAGTTTTTATAGATGAAATCAGAGAAAAAGGTTATGATATAGTAACCGTAAGCGAGCTGTTAGGTTTGGAATATAGAAAGCAGCCTAAAGAAATAATTTTGGAGGAACCATGACAAATCTTTTGATCTTATCCATTGGGAACAGAAAACAATCAGCTTTGAAAGTTCAGGAAATTTTAACGGAGAGCGGATGTATGGTAAAAACAAGACTTGGCATACACACAAATCCTAGCGGTGTTTGTATGGATGCAGGTGTCATTATTCTTGAAGTTATAGCTAAAGAATTTGAACTTCAAGGACTTGTTTCAAAACTTGAGGCTGTTGAAGGGGTTAAAGCACAGCTTGTAAAAATTTAATATTTCTTTTTACCTGGTATTTTTTCCCATTCTTTAAAAGGCTTTTCGGCATTTGTATTTAAAAGTTGGATTTGTTTAAGTTTCCTTTTTTTGTCAGGCTTAAAAAATTCTTCAAAGAATTTTTTATCGTTGAAACCATATTTAGCGGCGGTTTCCGTGTCTGCACAGTAATAAACCTTTTTAATTTTTGCCCACATTATTGCGCCAAGGCACATCGGACAAGGTTTGCAGGAAGCATAAATTTCACAGTCGGATAAGTCGTACTTTTTAAGTTTTTTAGCAGCTTTTCTAATGGCTTCAATTTCTGCATGTGCCGTAGGATCATTTTTTTTAGTTACATTATTTATAGCACTTGAAATTATTTTTCCGTCACGTATTATGACGGCTGCAAAAGGCCCGCCTTTATTCTTCTTTACATTTTTTTTTGCAAGAGCTATTATTTTATCGGCTAAAAAGTTATTGTCTTTTTTCATAAAAACGATTATAACAAATATTGAAGAAGTTTGCAGAAAAAATATTGGGATAATTAAGAATTTTACAGAAAAAAATATTGCAATAAATACGTCTTTTATGTATACTATAAGCATATAACAAACTAGAAAAAGGGCGCCCCCCTGAACTAGTAAATAAAAAAGGAGAGTAATATGAAGAACACAAAAGGTTTTACACTTGTAGAGTTGGTAATCGTTATTGTTATTGTTGGTATTTTATCAATTGTAGCAGTGCCTATTTACAGAGGTTACACAAGAAAGGCAATGGCATCTGAAGGAAAATCACTGTTAGGTTCAGTTCAGACTTCACAGAAGATTTATTTTGCTGAGTATGGTACTTTCTATGCACCTGCTGCTGCAACTTCTTATGACGGTGTACTTGATGTTGATGCAAGAGCAAACAAATACTTTAAACAGTATCATGTTTCTGCGGCAAGTGCAACTGGTTACACAGTTGGCGTAACTGCTGATGCTAATACCGGTGCGAGCAATATTATACTTGGTCTGACCGGCTCATCTACAGGTGAAGTTACGACAAATGAATCAGGTATTTAACAATTAAAATAAAAAGCCACCCTGAGTTTTTAACGAAGGGTGGCTTTTTTATTTGGAGATTTCTATGACTCGTATGTTAAATTCAAATAAGGGTGTAACCTTAATAGAGATTATAGTAGTTGTTATAATTGTAGCTTTGCTGGCATTTATAGCCGGAGCTGTCAGCAGAAATTATTATGGAAAAGCTATGTCAGCTGAAGGGATAGCTTTAATAAATAAAATTAGCGAATGTCAGGATAATATCTATATTATAAATAATGATAAATATGAAGCTACCTCCGGTATAGTTCAGTTTCATGTATTTGCAAATGATAGTGAACTTGATGCAAGGTCAAATAAATATTTTAGATGGTTTGATATGAGACTTATGAAAGACGGATATAGAGCAAGAGCTATACATTATAGAAATGGTAACGACAGAAATGATGGCGGTAATGTTGTGGTTTTTGAAAGCTATTTAGACAAACCTATGACTATAAGGCATGATAGTTGGGAGGGTAATGAGAATATACCCGAATAATATAATAATTTTTAATTTGAATGTTTTATAAGGTTTGAGGCATGCTCCAAAGCAGTTTTTGTTATCTTTTCACCGGATATCATCCGGGCTATTTCTTCTATATGTTCCTGCTGTGAAAGTATTTTTGCTTTAGTAAAAGTTCTTGAGTTTTCAGTTTCTTTAAATATTTTTATGTGTGTTTGTGCTAAAGCTGCCACTTGTGCCAGGTGTGTTATTGAAAGCACCTGTTTTTTTGTAGACAGTTTAGAAAGTTTTTTACCTATCTTTTCTCCTGTTTTTCCGCTTGTTCCTGTATCTATCTCGTCGAATATTGCGGTTTGGTCACTCTTTAAAGGAGAAGCGAGTTCAATTGCCAAAAGCACTCTTGAAAGTTCTCCGCCTGAAGCACTGTTTCTGAGGGGGAGAATTTTTTCACCCTTGTTTGCGCAAAACATAAACTCAATCATATCATAACCATTTGCGGAAAGTTCTTTTCTTTCAAACTTTATATCAAAAACAGCATTTTTTATATCAAGTTCAGCAAGTTCGTTTTGGACGGATAATGAGAATTTATCAGCTGCTTTTTTTCTTTTTTTACTTATCTTTTCGCAAATTTCACTGAGCATGTCGGTCTTTTCAGACAATTCTTTTTCAATCTTATCAGTATTTTGTTTATAATCATTTAAAGATTCCATCTCTTTTAGTATTTTATTTTTGTATTCAATTATATCTTCAATTGTTTTTCCGTATTTCTTTTTAAGTTTTTTTATAAGCTCTATCCTTTCCATAGCATTATTGAGTTTTTCAGGATTAATATCAGTTTTAGAAAGAATATTCTCAACCTCTCTATATGCTTCCTCTGCCTGATAATAAGAGTTTTCAATAAGAGAAAGAGCTTCCGAAGCTTCAGCTCCCAAAGTATTAATGCTTTCTATGTTTTTCTTCGCTTTGATTATCTTGGAGAGAGCGGAATCTTCATCAGAATATAAAAGTGCTATAGCTTCTTCGGCATTCATAGATATTTTCTCCGCATTTTTTAATTTCGGAAGTTCATTTTCAAGTTTTTCATCTTCTCCGGGTTCAAGTGCCGCATCTTCTATTTCACTTATCTGAAATGAATAGAGATCAATTTTTCTTTCTCTTTCTGCATCAGAAAGGTTCATCGCTTCAATTTTAGATTTCAATTCTTTTATATCTTTATAGAGGGAGGATGTTTTTTCAAGCAAAGGTTCTATATCCGGGATTTCATTGTCTAAAATTGCAAGCTGTTTGTCAGGGTCCATTAATGAATGTTTTTCATCCTGGCTGTGAAAATCTATCAGCATATTCCCGATTTTTGAAAGAATGGAAATGCTTACAGGAGAATCATTAATAAATGCTTTGCTTTTTCCTGAACTTTCTATCGTCCTTCTTATTAATATGTTTTTATCATCTGCAGGTATTGCAAGAGAATCTAACAGGTCTGAAATTTCATTGTCTTTAAACTCAAAAATACCGCTAATAGTACATATTGCAGAGCCTGAACGTATAGAGGAAGCATCTGCTCTGGCCCCAGTTAAAAGTTCTATTGATCTTACAAGTATAGATTTTCCTGCACCGGTTTCACCGGTAATAGCTGTAAAACCGTTTGAAAAATCAATATTTAGATCTTCAATGAGGGCATAGTTTTTAATGGAAAGAGAGAGGATCATATTTTAAACGCCCCAATTAAGTTTTTTCTTAAGAGTTTCAAAATATGATTTGCTTTGATTTTTTATAAGTTTAAGCGGTTTTTTACAAACTGAAAACCTTACGCTGCTGCTGTTTGGAAGAGAATAATTTTCCTGTCCGTCAACTGAAATAAGGATCTTTCCGATATTGTTTTTATTTCTTGCTGAAAAATCAACAGAGTTTTTATCTGAAATTATCATAGGTCTCTGCGCAAGCATATGCGGGGAAATAGGTGTTAATATAAAAACAGGCAATGTAGGATAAACTATTGGTCCTTGTGCTGCAAGTGAATATGCTGTTGATCCTGTAGGAGTTGCTATTATCATTCCGTCGCATTTATACTCTGCTATGAATTTCTTATCTATTTTAACATCTACAGAAATAAGTTTGCCGCCTGTTACCGAACGCATTACACAGTCATTGGCGGCTATAGTTTTTATTTTCTTGCCGTTATGTGAAAATTCCACAGAAAGTAAAATTCTTTTTTCTATCTTTATGCCGTATTTCAGAATATTATTTAACAATGAATAAATTTCATTAATATCTGTATCTGCAAGGAAACCGAGTGAACCCATATTTATGCCTTTTATAGGTACTGCGAGCGGAGAAAATGTCCTGATGGTTTTTAACATTGTTCCGTCGCCGCCGATAGAAAGCACAAAGTCGGCTTTTTTAGCTTTGACCGAATGGGAGTCGCTTATGAAAGCTCTGCATCCATTATTTTTAAGCCATAATGCTATATCAGATGCTGTTTTTTTCGCATTTGGTTTTGATTTATTGTAAATAATGCCTGCATTGTATTTCATAGATTTTCCTTAATTTGCTATAATCCTAATAATACTTATTATATATAAATTAGAATATTTGTAAAAGGTGGAAAAATGTTTTGGCAAAAAGAAATTGAAACCGTATCACAAAGCGAGCTGAAAAAAATTCAGCTTAAAATGCTTAATGATACTATTGAAAGAGCAAAAAAATCACAATTCTATTCTCAAAGACTTAAAGATATAAAACCCCTGGCAGACCTGAAAGACCTTAAAGATTTACCTTTCACCACAAAAGAAGACCTTAGGAACGGTTTTCCATATGCTTTCCTCGCCGTTGATCTCAGTGAAGTTGTAAGACTTCACTCTTCTTCAGGTACTACGGGAAACCCTACTGTCGTTTATCATACCTCGGAAGATCTTGCCAATTGGGCAAATATTTCAGCAAGATGTATGTATACAGCAGGTGCAAGAAAAAACGATATTTTTCAAAATACTATGGGATACGGTCTTTTTACCGGCGGGCTCGGTTTTCATTACGGAGCTGAAAAATTAGGAATGATGACAATCCCTATAGGTCCGGGAAACAGTGAAAGACAGATCTGGTTTATGAAAAATTTTGGCACGACTGTTGTGCATATTTTACCAAGTTATGCTATTAGGCTGTATCATAAAATGAGAGAATGTAATGTCGACCCTAAAAAAGATTTGAAACTTAAAATAGGCTTTACCGGAGCAGAACCCCATACGGAAGAATTAAGAAAAGAGATAGAAGAACTTTATGGTATGAAAGCTTTTAATTCTTACGGGCTTTCCGAGATCAGCGGTCCCGGCGTTGCTTTTGAATGTAACTATCAGGACGGTATGCATATATGGGAAGATTATGTTATCCCTGAGATAATAGATCCTGACACACTTGAAGTTTTACCTGACGGAGAAGAAGGGGAATTGGTGCTTACCGCAATAACCCGCAAAGCCATGCCGGTGATAAGATATAGAACAAGAGATTTAACACGTCTAATTCCCGGGGTCTGTAAATGCGGAAGGACTCACAGGAGGATAGCACGCATAAAAGGCAGAACTGACGATATGATGATAATAAACGGTGTAAATATTTTCCCTGTACAGATAGAAAAGACTATCATGGGAATTCCTGAAGCCAGTAAGAATTATATAATTGAACTAACAAAGCATAAATATATGGATAAACTTAATGTAAAGATAGAAATTAATGAAGATGCTTTCGGCGGTACTCTTGAAGAGCTTGACAGTCTGAAAGATAAAATAGAGACGAAACTTAAAGAAGAAATAGGGGTAACTCCTAATGTCAGCTTTGTTGACCGGGGTTCTTTACCTGTTACAGAAGGGAAAGCAAAAAGAGTTTATGATTTAAGAAATAAATAAAAAAAGAGGTATTTATGGCATTTCATTTGTCAGTATTTTTAGAAAATCAGCCGGGGAAACTTGAAAAGATAACAAAAGTTCTTGCCGACAATAAGATCAATTTAAGAGCGATGTCGCTTGCCAGTGCCGGTAAATTCGGCGTTGTAAAACTATTGCTTGATGATCCAGATAAAGCTTTTGAGGAATTAAAAAAAGAAAAAATAACTGCGACCAAACGCAAAATAACGGCGGCTGTCGTTGACAATGTTCCGGGTGCTTTTCACGAGCTTTTAAGTAAACTTTCCGTAAACGGCATAAATATTCAGGATTGCTACGGTTTCCTTTTAAATGACGGTAAAACTGCAGCTATTGTGCTTGAAATAGAAAGCCGTCCTGATTCCGAAGAGATTATGAAGAAAATGGGCATAAATGTCCTCGAGGAAAATAAAATTTATAATTATTAAAGGAAAATTATGATTGCTATCATTTTAGTATCACTTTTTATCATTGTATTGATCAGCGTAGGTGTTTGGGGAATGAGAAAGACGACTACACTGAACGATTACTTTTTAGGTTCACGTTCCATCAATCCGTGGATATCGGCTTTTTCGTATGGAACATCGTATTTTTCTGCCGTTGTCTTTATCGGTTTTGCAGGGAAGTTCGGATGGGGGTTCGGACTGAATTCTTTGTGGATCGCAGTGGGTAATGCTTTTCTTGGGGCATTTCTTGCTTGGATGGTTTTAGGCAGACGCACAAGAATTATGACGCAAAATCTTGATGCCGTTACAATGCCTGAGTTTTTTCAGGAGCGTTATGGCGGTAAATATTTTAAGATGATGGCGGCAGTTATCATCTTTTTATTTTTACTTCCTTATGCGGCATCGGTTTTTAAAGGGTTGGGATATCTTTTTGAAGTGAACTTTAATATTTCTTTTGAAACGGCACTTCTTATAATGGTAGCTATAGTCGCCATATATTTGATAATGGGCGGTTATTTTGCGATGACATTAACTGATTTCATACAAGGTATGATAATGCTTGTAGGTTCTGTTGTAATGGTTGTTATACTTACAGGTAAAGCCGGCGGTCTTTCGGCTTCTATACAGCAGATATCTTTAAATTTTTACCGCAATGTATATGCCAAGGCTGCACCGGATTATTTTCTATTAGGTGCCATTGTCTTTATGACATCTTTCGGCGCGTGGGGAATGCCGCAGGTGATACAGAAATTCTATTCCATAAAAAATGAAAAAGTTATAAAAATTGCTGCATTTACAACTTTATTTTTTGCGCTTGTAATATCAGTCAGTGCATATTTTACAGGAGCTATGACCCATGTTTTCTTTACTGACCCTCCTATGATTAACGGTTCAATAAGCTATGATACCTTAGTTCCTGATATGCTTATAAGATATCTTCCCGAAGGTGTAATGGCTGTTATAATTCTTCTCATTTTGTCCGCTTCTATGTCGACACTTTCAGCACTTGTGCTTGTTTCTGCATCAAGCATTGCAATAGATTTATATAAAGGACACGTTAATCCTAATATATCAAGAAGAAATTCCGTTTTTATGATGCGTTTCCTAAGCGGACTGTTCATTTTGATATCTTATCTTATAGCAAGGTATGAGTTTTCTTTTATAGTAACGCTTATGTCTTTATCGTGGGGCGTTGTAGCGGGCGGATTTCTTGCTCCTTATGTATACGGTCTTTATTGGAAAAGGACTACAAAGATAGGTGCAAAGGCAGGTATGTTTACCGGGGTTGCACTAGCCATAATTTTATTTTATGTTTTAGGACCGGGAAAATCACCTATAGCTTCAAGCATAGCTATGATAGTACCTTTTGTAGTAGTGCCTGTTGTCAGCCTTATGACAAACAAACCCAGCGGAAGGCGTATAGTCAAGGCTTTTAAGGGGATATAATGAAAAAATTTTTACTGTCTTTATGTTTTATGGCAATAGCTGCCTATGTGTCAGCAGATGCTTTTACTGATTGGTCGGATTTTGAGAATGAACTCAGAAGAGGACAGCTGACTTCTGCTGAAGCTGAACACAAAGCAAAAAAACTTGTTCCTAAAATGAGTGAAGAATCTGAAACACTGGATATTAAGGAAGATCTTAAATGGATATTCCCTGTCAAAGGTTATACGCTTCAGTCGCTTGATAATGCTAAAAAAGTAATTTCAGCTATTGGCTCAAAAGTCAGAGAACCTAAATTTTTAGAAGGGGTTGAATTCCTTGTACAGCCTTATCTTAAACTTTCAATAGCTTCAAAAGAAAAAGATCTGCCCGAAGCGGATATAGTGGCTGCAAATAACGGCATTGTGGTATACATAAAAAAGGGAGCTTTAAATTCTCCCGGAGGTAATACGGTATGGCTGTATAATCCTTCTCAGAACTTTTTTATTTATTATGGAATGCTGCGCACTATTGATGTGAATTTGGGTGATGTGCTTTCAATAGGTGATAAAATAGGCTCAATAAAACCTGTCAAAAAAGGCTATGAACTTAATTTTGCGGTTTTGATGTACGGCGATGAAACTTTTACTCTGTTTAATTATTTTGACGAGATGGCAGAATAATCATCTTCTCTTTTTTTATATCATAATAGAACCGCGGGTTATTGTTTAAACCGGAAATAAATATTCCGTTTAAATACAGACCGCGGTTTTTTATATCCAGCAAGATTTTATACTTCTCAAAATTAAAGTCCAAATATTCAAAGTTGTCGTTTTTTTCATATGCAGAGAAACTCCCAATATCTTCATTGAGTTTATTATTATTAAATCCTACGGCTGTTATATTTGCATTTTTTATGTCAGCAAAATGCATATACTGTTTAAAAGAGTTTATAAAATATCTGTCATAATAATTGTCGTGTTGGTAAAGAAGAAAATCATATACACTGTCTCTTTTCATTTCTAAAACGGTTATGTTTTTTCCGCTGTAAACACTGAAGAAAATTTTATTTTTTTTATAAAGTGCAGGAACAGCAGTAATGAGAGTATTAATAAGCAGTATAGATCCCATTATCAGATATACTTTTTTCCCTTTGAAAGTAAAAGCTGAAAGAGTAAAAATAAAAAATAAAATGACAGACAATACGGAAGGTTTATGCACTGTAAAATATGAAAAACTGAAATCAGCAAACAGTGAAGTGAGAAACAGTAAAATATGTATTATCACTGAAAGCACGGCTGCAATGAATAAAGATATATATGAAAAAACAAATGTAAATATATAGAAAGCTATGCCGAGAGCAAGGATAAAGCCTATTGACGGTACAATAATTACATTTGCCAGAAAAGATATAAGTGATATTTTCCCGAAATAGAACATGCAAACAGGTATCATCACTATCTGTGCACTTGTCGTTACCGAAAATGTTGCCCATAAAAATTTAATAAAACCGTTCCTGATTGAAGAAAATAATCCGAAAACATATTTGTAAAAGAACACTATTCCCAAAGTTGCTATATAAGACATTTGAAAAGAAGCTGTAAAAAGCTGTTGCGGCTGAAAAATTAAAATGAGCAATGCAGAGAATGCCAATGAATTATATATCAGCGGCTCTCTATCCAGTGCAAGCGAGATCAGAACGCAGGAAAACATTATCCCTGCCCTTAAAACAGGCGGGTTTGCCCCTGTAGCTAATACATAAATAACAATAAAAGGTATGCTTAAAAGCGAGGCTTTTTTTATTGAAAGACCGCTCAACTTAAATATAAAAAGAAAAATAGCACCTATAAAGCCGACATTCAAACCGCTTGCCACAAGGATATGCATAAGTCCGGCATCAATAAAATTATTTTTTACTTCTTCTTCAATAGAGCTTTTATCTCCAATAATTATGGGTTTTAAAATATCGGCATAAGGCTTTTTAAAATAATTGTTTATTTTTTCTACTATGTCTTTTTGAAGTGCAAAGGCTAGCTTTTTAATAAAGTTTGGCGAAGATTCTATATGCTCATATGCTATAACATCAAAAATAGTATATATTTCATTTCTCGCAAGATATTTTTGATAATCAAAAACAAAAGGGAAATCGGCTTTATTCGGTTTTTTTACAAATCCGCCTACAGCTATAATGTCCCCGTAAGATGCTTTGTAAACTTTAGGGATTCTTAATATGACTTTTTCATCGGCTTCAAAATCATTTATTTCTGAAATTTGGAGGATAATTTTATTTCCGTTTTTTACAGGCTCAGGAGGGGTTATGACCTTCCCGACAAGAATGACCGGTTTCTTATAATCTATAAAATGATAAAGAAAACTTTGTTTTTGCGGCATAAAAAGTCCGATCGCATCAAAAAAAATTATATATGCCGCATAAATAAAGAATAAAGTGATAATAGGTCTTTTAAATAAAAGTCTTGTTATATTATTCATATACAGTTCCGTTTAATATATACATAATAATATAATAGACTATTATTAATATAAAAAAAAGACCCGGATAAACATCCGGGTCTTTTAAATATTTTTTAATTATCTTCTTTTGTCATCTTGCGGCAAGGCCATAATTACATTCTGGCCGTCTCCCATCATATAGACAGGCAGTCTTCCGTCCCACTTTTCTATCCATTTAAGACCAATAACTTCTTTATTTGTTGACTGTTTAAGTAATTGCTGTTTCTGTGCTTCGGCTTCGGCTAAAAGAATAGCTCTTTTCTTTTCTTCTTCTGCCTGAAGTCTCTGATATTCAGCTTTTTTTACTTTCTGTTCTTCTATCTGTTTTTCTTCTACTACCCTGTTAAATTCAGCAGTAAAATCAATATTTGTAATATTAACATTTTCAATGATTATATTATAAGGAGCCAGCTTTTCTGCAAGCCTCTCTTCAATAGAAGCTCTTAAATTTTCACGCTCAACAACTACCATTTCTACAGGAAGTTTTGATATAGCTGCTTTTGCGGCTTCTTGTACGGCCGGATCAATAACTTTCCACTGATAATCGCTTCCTATATTTGTATGTATATCATTTACTTTGCTGTAATCAGGTCTGAAATTAACTACTATTGAAGCCAAAACAGTCTGTAAATCTTTGGAAGCTGAATTTGCCCTGAACTCCTGTCTTTGCGTTTTTACATCATAATTAACCACTTTGTGTACAATAGGGATTTTGAGATATGTGCCTCTCGCAAAAGATTCTGTATGACCGTCTATAATATTTATTCTTACTCCGACATATCCTACCGGTACATTAAAAAAACTGCCAAAAACCAAACCTGCTATGAGCAACAGGACTAAAATAATAACTGATGTTCTAATGATCTTTTTTGTATCCGGTGAATAGTTAGCCGGCTGAGCTTTAAAAACATTCATTTATGCCTCCTCAAAATATGCTTTTATGATTTATTATATCACAAATATCACAAACAAAAACATTATTATATTAAAACAATTGCGGTAAGGCTCATAATACCTATTAGAAACCACAAAGTAATTCCAAGCAGCAGAGGTTTTATTCCTACTTCTTTAAGTGTTTCAAGCGACAAAGTACATCCAATCATAAAGAGAGTTATTGTCAGACCTTTGCGTGATACAATAGATATAGTGTCCAAGATTTTGGAAGGGATGTCTAAAAAGGTATTTGCTGCCATTGCAAGTATAAAGAAAAGTATGAACCAAGGAATATATACTTTATCGGCTTTATTTTTAAAGATGAAAGATGTTATAAATACCATAGGAATTATCCATAAAGCTCTTGTAAGTTTTACAGTGGTAGCTATCATAAGTGCTTCAGTTCCATAAGCCGAACCGGCACCTACAACTGAACTTGTATCATGAATGGCTATTGCTGACCAAAAACCGAATTGCTCCTGAGAAAGATTTAAGAAATGTCCAAAAGGAGGAAAAATAAATAATGCGACAGCATTCAAAATGAATACAGTTCCGAGGGCAATAGATATTTCTTTCGCATCTGTTTTAATTATAGGTGATACGGCAGCAATGGCACTTCCTCCGCATATCGCAGTGCCGGTTGAAATAAGATAAGATGTGCTTTTACTCAATTTCATTTTTCTGCCAATAAACCAGCCTGTTATCATAACAGCTGCGACGGAAACTATTGTAAATATCAGACCGCTGCGGCCGGATTTCATTGCTTCATAAAGGTTCATTGAAAATCCAAGACCTACAACGGAAAATTGTAAAAGATATTTTGAAGCTGTTTTGTTAAATTCCGGATAAGGATTATTGAAAAATAGCGCAAAAACTATACCTGTAAAAAGTGCTATGGGAGGAGATATCCACGGCAGCATGCATATAAATATCAGAAATATATAAAAAACATTCGAATAATTTTTTAAAAAGTTCATATTTTTAAATATCCTTTGTTTAAAATTAATGGAAATTAATATAACAAAATATTTAGATTTTGTGAAATGAATTGCCATTTTCTGTTTTTTGTCTTTGATTCGTCATTCGTAATTGTGGTGTAAAAGTGGTATAATTCTAAAATATGAAAAATAAAAATATTGCCCGGACAGGTGAGTTCGGGCTGATAGAGATGATAAAAAATAAATATTCCGTAATGAAAGGTAAAAACATTATTGCCGGAAACGGCGACGATTGTTTTTGCTTTAGATCCGGAAAAGAAACAATATGCATTACAAAAGATATGCTTATTGAAAATGTTCATTTTAAAAAAGAGTGGACTTCGCCGCAAATCCTTGGTGAAAAGGCAATAGAAGAAAATATAAGTGATATAGCTTCAATGGGCAGCGTTCAGCCGAAATATGTTTTTATAGGTCTTGGTATTCCTCCGCAAATTTCTCAAAATTATATAAATGATCTTTACAAAGGTTTTAAAAAAGCATGTGAGAGATATTGCACTGTCATTGCCGGAGGCGATACTGTAAGATCCGACAAGATAGTGATTTCGATTACAGTTGTCGGGAAAAGTACATCTAAAATTATCACCAGAAAAGGTGCTAAAAAAGGCGATTTGATAGGCATAACTAATACTTTCGGCGATGCAGGTGCTGGAATAGATCTATTGTTTAAGTATGGGAATAAACGCAAATATACAAAAGAGGAAAGTTTCCTTATATCAAAACAAAATGCTCCGAAAGCAAGATTAAAAGAAGCGTCAAAGATAGCAAAATATTTAACATCAATGACCGATGCTTCTGATGGACTTTTCGTATCAATAGGGTTGGTTACTGAAAATTTGGGTGCTGAAATAGATTTACAAAAAATCCCTATATCAAAAGAATTAAAAAAAGTTATACCGGATAAAGAGAAACAGATAAAATATGCATTATTCGGTGCTGAAGATTTTGAACTTGTTTTTACAGTTCCGAAAAATAAAGCTGCATCGGTAAAGAAAATTCTTCCTGAAATTACTTATATTGGTATTGTAACAGCAGGAAAAAAGGTAAAATATTTCAATAATGGAAAAGAAGAAAAATTTAAATATTGCGGCTATAAGCATTTCTAAGCCGGGCTTTTTTATAACAAATACCCCTGAAGAAACGAGAAAGCTCGGAGGGGAATTCTCAAAACTTTTAAAAGGCGGAGATATAGTATTTTTAAAAGGCGACCTCGGGAGCGGAAAGACGATTTTTTCTCAAGGAGTCATAAGTGCTTTTGGAAATAAAGGTTTTGCCAGAAGTTCAAGTTTTATGCTGGTTAATGAATACTTTGCCGGAGACAAAAAACTTTTTCATATCGATCTCTACAGACTTTCTCCTGCAACTGTTTGGGATATAGGCATAGAAGAGTATCTTTACAGCGGAAATATCTCGCTTATTGAATGGCCTGAAAGACTTGCAGGTGCGCAAAATGAATGTTCTTGGATAATTGAAATAGAAGCAGAAGAAAATCAAAGAAAAATAAAAATAGAGAAAAGAAAATGAAAATTTTAGCCGTAGAAACATCGGGAAAAACATTCAGCGTGGCATTGAATGAAGACGGAAAAACAGTTGTTTCCGTTTATTATGACTGCGGTCATATACATTCAGAAATGTTGGTGCCTGCTGTAGAAAGAATTTTGAAAGACAGCGGAAATACTTATAAGGATATAGATAAATTTGCAGTTTCAACTGGTCCGGGAAGTTTTACCGGCATAAGGGTCGGCATGACTGCCGTTAAAACTTTTGCACAAACTCTCAATAAAGCTGTTGTTGCGGTAGATGCTCTGACTATACTTGAAAACTCCGTCTTTGCAATAAAAGGAATAAAGGTCATTGCCGCTATTGATGCTTTAAGAGATGAAATATATGTAAAAAGCGGTAAAAAAATAATTTTAAAACATATAGATAAGTTTATTAATGAAAACAAGAAAAACAAAAATAAGATAATTATCGTCGGAAATGCCGCTCAAGTTTATAAAGAAAAACTTTCAAGAAATTTGGGAAAGATGAGCATATCTCTTCCTGATATAATGCATATGCCGAAAGCTTCGGTGCTTGCCGAGACGGCAATAGATCTTAAAGGTGAAAGTTTTGTATATGCCGAACCTCTTTATATACGCCGTTCATGGGCTGAGGAAAGTAAAAAAAACAAAAAAGTAATAATTCTGTAAATCTTTTCAAACTGATTTTAATGAAATTAAACAGTGAAGTTTTTACCAGGTTTTTGAAGGTTCAAGAATATAAACTACAACATCTCTAAACATCCAGGAAAGTTCTTCTTCTGCATTGTTCACGCCGAGATCCACTCTGTCGCCTTTAATGAGATTCCCGGTATCGCCGGCATAACCGTATCCATAGCCTGACACAAAAAGCCTTGTCCTTAAAGGTATGACCTTGGGATCAACTGCAATAATGCCTCTCTGCATTTTTTGCCCGAGAAATGTAACTGTGCCGTCTCCCCATGCAAGCGGATCGCCGGGATAGTAAGCTGTAGCAACCATGTTTTTTCTGGGCATTTTTGTCAGATCATAAACTTTTTCTATCTTATTATCTTCGGTTATAAGTGCCAAACGATAATACTCTTTTGCAATAGAACGTTCCCTTAATACTTCTCTGTGATGCAGTACTCCGTCATGAAGAGTTTCAATTACATCTTTTGTGATATTTTTGTCTATGCCTTTTTGCAGCTCTGTTTTTCTCAAATTCGAATTATATCTTCTGCTCCAGGTTATACGGAACGGGACATTTTCTTTTATCGTTCTTTTTTCTTTTGTTACCCTTATTATTTTTACTGTCTGCATAGGTTTTACTGTGTTGCTGATATCCGGCAAAACAATATCGTCTTCGCCGAGTTTTATATCAAGCATTTTAAGGATATTCTCTATGGGAATGTTTTTATAAGGGGGGATAGTTATAGATTTTCCGTCAACTTCTATAAATGATTCCATGCGCATATAACTTATTGATGAAAGAACGCCTGCAAGAATGAACATTCCAAGCGGTACACAGACAAGCTGAATGATTTTTTTTATCTCAATTTTCTTTTTCATCCAAATAAGGGCGGACCCTGAAAGAAACGCCTATTTCTTCGGCGATCTTTTGGACTTTTGAAACATCAAGTCCCGGCAGTTCTACTGCCGTGATAACGACTTTCGGGATATATTCTTTTGCTTTTTTTGCAAAATTTATTATTTCATTAAAAGATTCTTCCTTAAACATCGGTCTGTTCAATTCATTATGTTCCTTTGGATCTGCACCGTTAAGACTTATTGATATTATATCAACAAGACCTTTAAGACCCGGCAGAATATTTTTCCCGTGATATCTGTTTGCAAGTCCTGCCGTATTTATCCTTACCTTACCGCCATTATCTTTTATCCATTTTGATATTTCAGCTGTTTTTTCAGGATAAATAAGAGCATCACCATATCCGCAGAATATAACTTCATTATATTTTTTAGGGTCTTCAATGGCTTTTATAACCTCATCTACTGCAGGTTCTTTATCTAATTTAAGATCATTACCTCTAAAATCATTTGCCCATTTATGCTTTATGCAGTAAGGGCATGCCATCATACATTTATTTGTAATATTCAGATATAAATTATCTCCGTATATATAAGAAATATTGTTCATTCTTTTTCCCCGATTTTAAAAAGTTTTAAAGCATTTGCTGTTGTGATCTTTGCAGCTTCTTCAAAAGATATACCTTTAACATTTGCTATCTCTTGAATAGTCTCAGTTATATAAGCCGGCTCATTGCGCTTGCCTCTGTATTTTTGAGGTGCAAGATAAGGACAATCTGTTTCTACAAGGAGCTTTGTGATATCAGTTTCTTCTACTACCTGTCTCAATTTGTCAGATTTTGGAAAAGTGACAGGTCCGTCTATGCCAAGTAAAAATCCCATTTGTGTATATATCTTTGCTTCTTCAGGAGTTCCCGAATAACAGTGAAGAACACCTTTAGGAAAATTTCCGTATTTTTTTAATAAAGTTATCATTTCTTCATAGGCGCTGCGGCAGTGTATTATCACAGGTTTATTGTATTTTACTGCGATATCCAGCTGTTTTATAAAAAGTTCACGCTGCATATCTCTTGGCGAAAGATCATAATGATAATCTAATCCTATTTCTCCAACTGCTATACACTTTTCCGTTTGAACAATATTTTCAAGTTTTTTAAGATCTTCGTCTGTGGCATGTTTGGCTTCATGGGGATGTATACCGAAAGCCACATAGATATTATCATTCTTAGAGAATTCTAAAGATTTATCCCAAATCGGCATTTCACATGCGATCTCAAAGATTATGCTTACGCCTGCTTCAAAAGCTCTTTGAAGGGTTTCTTTGCGGTCATTATCAAATTTAGTGTCAATTAAATGAGCATGTGTATCTATGATCATTTCTTGTCTGCTATCCTTGGGAACAATATTTCTGCCGCTTGAAGCTGTGAACCGGCAGGGGAAAACCCATTCGCAGGTATATTTTTATCCGCAAAATACTTTTTTGCCGTTTCATTTATATTGCCTTCAGCACCGTTTATCTTCCATATCTTTTCTGAGATTTCCGGCATAAAAGGCAGTAAATAGATTACGATAAGGTTAGCTGCCTGTAAATATGAATATATGCATTTAGGCAGTTTTTCCGGCTCGGTCTTTGCCAATTTCCAAGGAGCATCATTTTCTATCTGCTGATTAACCGCTGTTATGGCATTTTGCAGAGCTTCAGCGGCTTTATGTAATTGAATTGCATTTAAAGCCGGCACAAAACTTTCTTCAAGTATCTTTTGTGCTTTTTTTGCAAGTTCCAAATCCGGTTCTGTCTGCGGAACTTTCAGATCAAAATATTTCTCGGCCATCTTTATCGTTCTTGAAACGAGATTGCCCAGATTATTGGCAAGATCAACATTATATTTAAGTGTCAGTGCTGACCAGGAAATATCGCCGTCGGGACCGAAAGGTATAAGAGTTACTGCAAGATATCTTGCGGCATCAACACCGAATTTTTCAACAAGCTCTCGAGGGGAAATAACATTGCCGAGAGTTTTTGACATTTTATCTCCGTTCAGCGTAAAAAAACCGTGTGAGTATATTTTTTTAGGTGTAGGCAGGTCTATGCCCATAAGTATTGAAGGCCAAATAACAGAATGGAACCAAAGAATATCTTTAGCCATAAGATGTACATCTGCCGGCCAGAATTTATTCAGCATATCTTCATTTGAAGGATATCCGACGGCTGTTACATAATTTATAAGTGCATCCACCCAAACATAAGCCGTCTGAGTTTCGTCAAAAGGTATAGGTATGCCCCACTCAAGAGCTGCCCTAGATATGCTTATATCTTCAAGACCAAGTTTTAATTTTCCAACGATTTCATTCCTTCTTTCTTCAGGCTGTATTTCAATATGTCCTTCTTTTTTGGGATTAGTAATTCTTTCAAGAAGTTCATCTTGGAAAGAAGAAAGCTTAAAGAAATAGTTTTCTTCTGATTGCAGGGTTGGCTTTTTCTTGTGGTCAGGACAGCAGCCGTTTTCATCAAGGTCTTTTTCTGAAAGGAACTTTTCACAGCCCACACAATATAAAGCTTCATATTTATTTTTGAATATAAGACCTTTGTCAAAGAGCTTTTGTACTATAGTCTGCACTGCGGTTTCATGGCGTTTTTCGGTGGTGCGTATGAAATCATCGTTTGTGATATTCAATAATTCCCAGGCTTCTTTAAATTTTGCACTGGTTTCATCGCAAAGTTCTCTCGGAGTCTTTCCTTTTTCTTTTGCAGCTTGGGCGATCTTTGCACCGTGTTCATCTGTTCCTGTAAGGAAAAACACTTCAAAACCGTTCAATCTTTTCCATCTTGCCATAATATCTGCAGCTATGGTCGTATAAGAATGTCCTATATGCGGGATATCGTTAACATAATATATTGGAGTTGTTATATAAAATTTTTTCATTTTTCTTCCTTAGTTTTTTCTTTATCTTTTTTATGATTATTGTTGTGATGGTTGTTTTTGTTTTTTATCTGTTCAATAGGATAAGTTTTGAATTCTCTCTCTCCGAATTCAACAGTAACTGTTTCTTTTATGCAGTCTATCGCATCAAGAGTAGCTTTGCCATTAGGAGTTGATATTGTATCGCCGATCTTGGGAAGACCTTTTTTTATTTCTTTATAATGTTCGTTTTCATATGAGATACAGCACATAAGCCTGCCGCATAGTCCTGACAGTTTTGAAGTATTAAGTGAAAGATCTTGCTCTTTTGCCATATCTATAGTTACCGAACTGAAATCTTTTAAGAAGCTCTGGCAGCACAAGACCTGCCCGCATGTGCCTATTCCTCCGACCATTTTAGATTCGTCCCTTACGCCTATTTGAACCATTTGTATCCTTGTTTTCAAAATATGTCCGAGATCTTTTATCAATCCTCTGAAGTCAACTCTGGTTTCAGAAGTATAGTAAACAAAAAGCTTTGAGCGGTCAAAAGTATACTGTACGCAGGTAAGTTTCATATCAAGTTCGTGGTCATAGGCTTTTTCAAGAACTATATTAAAAGCTTTTGCATTGCGTTTTTCATTTTCGGCAAGTTTTCTTTTATCTTCTTCTGTTATTTTTCTTAAAACTTTGCCGATATGTTCTTTGTTTTTTTGTATATTTTTTTCTCTCTCGCATACGGTTCCGGCTTCAATGCCGTGTTCCGTTTCCGCAATTACTCTGTCGCCGGGTTTAAGCTCTAAATGGCCGACTTCAACATAAGCCTTTTCTTTAATTCTTCTTACCATTATTCCAACTACTTGTGGCATGTATTTTCTCCATTGTTTTTATCTATTATATTTTCGACATTTTATTCAGATCGTATAGATCAAAAAATAAATTATCCAGAACCGTCTGAGCATTAACATTTTTAAGGAGCAGTGCTCTAGAATTGCTAAGCATTTCAAGAGCCGGTGCGGCATTTTGCGGATACATTCGGAATTCTTTTTTAGCTTCCGCTATCATCGCATCTATATATTCCACAGCCTCATTTCTGGAAATACCTCTTGAAAGGTCAAGAATATCAGAAATATATAGTTTTTCATTTTTGATCTTATACCATAAAGAAAGACCTTCGCTTTCAGTTCCGCTGATAAGATTTGCGGCATCTTCTATTGAACCTTCGCTCAGTGCTGCGATCTCATTTGCTTTAGCCGATGTAAGCGAATGATTAAGCATAAGATAATTTGCAATTTCCTGCAAGTCCAGAGGTTGGAAAAATAAGGTTTGTGAGCGCGATACGATAGTCGGAGGAATCGTTTCTTTATGCCTTGCTATAAGTATGATTATTGTATTCTCAGGAGGCTCTTCAAGTGTTTTAAGCAGCGAATTTGCTGCCGCAGCATTCATTTTTTCCGCAGGTTCTACTATAAAGACTTTCCATTTTCCTTCATGTATTTTTGTTGAAACTTCCTTCTGCATATATCTTATAGTTTCAATTTTAATTGTTTTTTGCTTATCAAGATCTTCATCTTCAAGCTCGGCTTGTTTAACAAAATCTATAAAGTGGAGGTCAGGATGAATGTTCTTTGTTATTTTTTCACAGTTGGAACATCTGCCGCAGGCACCGATATCTGTTTGCTTAAAATCATTGGTCGTGCAGTTAAGTATCTTTGCAAGTTCAATTGCAGTATATCTCTTGCCTACGCCGTTTTGCCCCATAAATATATAAGCATGCGGTATTTTGCCGCTTTTTATCTGGCTTGAGAGTATACTTTTTATTTTTTTCTGGCCTAATATATTTTTAAACATTCTTTAATGCCTTGTCTACAGCTTTCCTTATTAAAAGCTGTGTTTGTTCTATTTCTTTTTGTGTTTTTATTACTTTTATTCTTGCCGGATATTTTTTTGCCTGTGCCAGATAACCTTTTCTTACATTATTATGGAATTCAACTGATTCTCTTTCTATTCTGTCTCCGCTTTTTCCATAAGATTCTTTATCAAGTTCTTTCGCTTTAGTTAAACCGAGATCAGGTTTTATGTCCATATACAAAGTAATCACAGGTTCAATTCCTAAAGAAGCGGCTTTATTGAGTTTATTGATAAGTGCAAGGTTAAGATTTCTTCCATAGCCTTGATAAGCTACAGTTGCATCAGTAAATCTGTCACATATTACGATCTTTCCGATGCGAAGAGCGGGCATAACTATTTCTTCAATATGCTGCACTCTTGAAGCTTCAAATAAAAGCAGTTCTGTTAAAGGAGAAAGATTGGATTTTGGATCAAGCAGGATTTTTCGTATGGATTCTGCTAAAACTGTCCCTCCGGGTTCGCGAGTAAGCAATACTTTATAACCTTTATCTTCAAGATACTCTTTTAAGAGTAATGAATGTGTCGTTTTGCCGGAACCTTCTCCGCCTTCAATAGTAATAAAAAGAGGTTTGTTTTTTTTCATTTTAAATATAATTCTATAAAAAAAGCGACATACTGTCAAAACGCAGCTAATAATATAGTTAATAGAGAATAATTAATTAATAATTGTTGTCTGTGTCGTTTTTTTCTCGCCCTGCCTCTTTTTTGTCATCTCCCTCCCTTTGGATTCTTTTTTACTTTGTCTTTGCAGTTGTCGTTGATTCGTAATTGTTGTTATTGTCGCCTATAAAAAGTGCTAAGCCAAATATAAAAAATGTTTTCTTTTTTTCTTTTTATATATACTTTAAATATATAAATAAAAATATAGTTTCATCTAACTTTATTGACAAACTTTTTTGTCAATGCTATATATATTTGATAAATCAACACAAATCAATGCTAAATATGGGGGAAAAATGAGCTCTCCAAAAGAACTTTTTCAAGCAAAGAAAGAGAAGGCAAAACAAGAACTGGAAAAGGCGGGTTTTTTTAAACCTTTCAGAGTTTATGTAGGCTCAGCAACATGTGAAAATGCTGCAGGTGCTCAGTCGGTAATGGAAGTATTCATAAAAGAACTTTCAGATATTTCCGGCAAAGTGTATTTAAGCAAAAAGGGCTGTTCCGGCAGATGTAATCTAGAACCTACTGTTGAAGTTTTAGAAGAGGGTAAAGAGCCTGTACAGTATGTGCAAGTAACAGAAGAAAAAGCTCGCCAGATAATAGAAAAACATTTGAAAAATGGCGAAATACAGCATCAGTGGGTGATAAAATGACAAAACAACATATATCTGATAATTTTAAAAAAACTTTTGGATCAATCAAGTATTTTGCCGGACAGACAAGAATAGCCTTAAGAAATGTCGGTCTTATAGATCCCGAAAATATTTATGATTATATACATAATGCTCAAGGATATTGTGCACTTGCTACCGTGCTTACTGATATGACTCCTGTCGGTGTAATTGAAGCAATAAAGAAATCCGGTCTAAGAGGAAGAGGCGGAGCCGGTTTTCCTACAGGTTTAAAATGGGAGTTTACTGCCAGAGAGAAAAATCCGGATAAATATGTAGTCTGCAATGCTGATGAAGGAGATCCGGGTGCTTTTATGGACAGAAGTGCTATTGAAGGAGATCCCCACAGTGTTATAGAGGGTATGCTTATAGGCGGTTATGCAATAGGTGCTTCAAAAGGCATAATATATATAAGAGCGGAATATCCGCTAGCAGTAGAAAGACTTAAAAAAGCTTTTAAAGCCGCAAAAGATGAAGGACTGCTTGGAAATAATATTTTGGGTTCTGATTTCAGTTTTGATATAGAAATAAGACTTGGTGCCGGCGCTTTTGTATGCGGAGAAGAAACTGCTCTTATAAATTCCATTGAAGGTAAAAGAGGAATGCCAAGACCAAGACCTCCTTTTCCTGCCGCAAACGGAGTTTTTGGCAAACCCACTCTTGTAAATAATGTTGAAACATGGGCAAATATAGCTCCGATAATAATTGAAGGACCTCAATGGTTTGCAAATATCGGTATTGAGAAATCAAAAGGTACAAAAGTTTTTGCTTTGGCAGGTAAAATTAAAAATACAGGTCTTGTTGAAGTTCCAATGGGAACTACTTTAAGACAGATAGTTTATGATATAGGCGGCGGTATACCTAATGGTAAAAAATTTAAATCTGTACAGACCGGCGGACCTTCCGGCGGATGCCTTACGGAAAAATTCCTTGATACAAGTATAGATTATGAATCTTTGGCGGCTGCCGGCTCTATTATGGGTTCCGGCGGTATGATCATTATGGACGAAGATTCATGTATGGTCAATATAGCGAAATTTTTTATAGAGTTTACCCGGAGTGAATCATGCGGAAAATGTGTTCCCTGCCGCGAGGGTACGACAAGAATGTATGAAATACTTACAAGGATAACCGAAGGAGAAGGAGAGGAAGGAGATATCGAAAAACTTGAAAGACTTGGCAATATGATAAAAAAAGCTTCTCTTTGCGGCCTCGGGCAATCAGCGCCAAATCCTGTATTAAGCACTATTAAAAATTTTAGGGAAGAATATGAAGAACATATCAAACTCAAAAAATGCAGGTCCAATGTCTGCGAGAAACTTGTAAATTATTATGTTACCGATAAATGCATTGGCTGCGGAGCCTGCAAAAAGGCTTGCCCGGTTCAAGCTATAGAGGGAACCCCTAAATCCAAACACAAAATTGACTTGGCAAAATGCATAAAATGCGGGAGATGTTATAAAACCTGTAAATTTGATGCAATTAAAAAGGATTCCGGCATACAGGAGAATTTACAATGATAAAAGTATATATAAACGACAGACCTTATGATGTTGTTGAAGGTATAACCATTATGCAGGCAGCCACAATGTCAGGCTATAAGATCCCGAGTCTTTGTTATCATCCCAGGCTTTCTCTTTACGGAGGATGCAGAGTTTGTATAGTCGAAGTTGAAGGAATGAAAAACTTCGTCGCATCTTGTGCTTATCCTGTAAGTGAAGGTATGAGAATACACACAAATACGGAAGCTGTAAGACAGGCAAGAAAAGAAATAGTGGAACTTATACTTGATAATCACCCGCAAGACTGCAATATATGCAAAAGGAACGGTATATGCGAACTTCAGAATCTTGCACGTGTTATCGGAGTTGAAAGAAGAGATTTTGAAGGAAAGAGAAAACATTATAAGATCGATAATACTTCTCCGTGCATAGTCAATAATCAGGAAAAATGCGTTCTTTGCGGAAGATGTGTAAGAGTATGTGCTGAAATCCAAAATATACATGCCATAGATTTTACCGGCCGCGGAATAAATACAAAAATATCACCGGCTTTTGATATGTCTTTTAGAGAAAGTGTTTGCACTACCTGCGGGCAGTGCGTCAATGTATGCCCGACGGCAACTCTTATGGAACGCGACTATATACAAGAAACTTTTGAGATCCTTAATGATAAAAATAAAGTAAAAGTCGCACAGATAGCACCTTCAGTCAGAGCTGCTATCGGCGAATATTTTGGAATAAAACCGGGTAAAAATTGGGAAAAAGAAACTACCGCTGCTCTCAGAAAATTGGGCTTTGATTATGTTTTTGATACGCAATTTTCTGCGGACTTGACCATTATGGAGGAAGCCAGCGAATTTTTGGAAAGACTGAAAGGTAATGGCGAACTTCCTATGATAACATCTTGTTCAAGTGCGTGGATGAAAGCAATGGAGCAATTCTTCCCTGACCTTATCCCTAATGTTTCAACTTGCCGTTCGCCTATGTCTATGATGAGTTCAATAATAAAAACATATTTTGCAGAAAAAATAGGAGTTGATCCTAAAAATATAGCCAGCATAGCGATTATGTGCTGTGTTGCAAAAAAGTATGAAGCTCAAAGACCGGAACTTATGATAGACGGTATGCAGATGACAGATTATGCTCTTACCACGAGAGAACTTGGATGGATGCTGAAATCCGCAGGTATTAATCTTCCTGAAGTTAAAGGGGAAGAGTTTGATTCTCCTCTGGGTATGTCATCCGGTGCCGGAACGATATTTGGCGCAACCGGCGGAGTTATGGAAGCTGCTTTAAGAACTGCCTATGAATTTGCTACCGGGAAGACTCTCGGAGATGTCGATATCCTTGCTGCAAGAGGGAATCAGGGCATAAAAGAAGGCAAGATAGATGTTGGCGGTACAGAAGTCCGTTTTGCTGTAGCCCATGGACTCGGGAATGCTTCCAAACTTTTAAATGAAGTCAGGAAAGATAAAAATAAATATCACTTTATTGAAGTTATGGCTTGCCCCGGCGGATGCATAGGCGGCGGCGGACAGCCTTATGCAGGTCTGGGTTCAGAGCCTTTTGATGTAAACCTTTTGAAACTCAGAGCACAGGCTTTATATGATTCCGATAAGCATAAAATGATAAGAAAGAGCCATGAAAATCCTGACATAAAAAAACTTTATGATGAATTCCTAGGAAAACCGCTTAGCGAAAAGTCTCATAAACTTTTACACACTCATTATAAACCGCATACTCCAAAAGGGATATTGCCAAAGGAGAGTAAATAAAATGGCAGATGAAAAACAGATAGAATTAAAAAAATATATGGCGCAGTACGCGGATAAAGAAGACGGCAATTCTTACCTTATAGCGGTTTTGCATAAGGCACAAGAACTTTACGGCTATCTGTCCAGAGAAACCATGGAGTTTATCTCTGAAGAGATGAGCATACCCGCTTCTCATATATGGGGAGTAGCGACATTTTATCATTACTTCAATCTTACTCCAAAAGGAAAATACACTATATCCGTTTGCCTTGGTACGGCATGCTATGTTAAAGGTGCCGGCGAAATAATGGAAACATTGAAAGAAGAACTTAAAATAAAAGAGGGTGAAACAACAAAAGATATGATGTTTACCCTGCAGGAAGCAAGATGTCTTGGCGCATGCGGTCTTGCACCTGTAATAATGATAAACGGGAAGATTCACGGAGAGCTGACGCCAAAAAAGGTCGTTGAAATTATTAAGGAATACAAGAAAAAAGAAGGCAAATAAATTGAAACATGTTGATGAAGCAAAAATAGCTTCTTTGCTTAAAGTTGAAGCTGGTGAGTACGAGATAGACAGTATTATTGAAAAGACAAAACAATTAAAAAGACTTACCCTTGAGGAATCTGCAAAACTTCTTTCAGTTGTTGATGAAAAGTTGCTGAAAAAGATTTATGATGCGGCGGCATATGTAAAAAACACTATTTACGGCAAAAGAGTAGTGATGTTCGTACCGCTTTATATAAGCAATTTATGTTCCAATAATTGTGTCTATTGCGGTTTTGCTGCGAATAATAAACAAACAGTAAGAAAAGCTCTTACTCCTGAAGAAATTAAAGAGCAGACAGAGATCTTGCTTAAAAGAGGACATAAGCGTATTTTAATGGTTTCAGGAGAATCAGCCTCTAAAAAGAATATTGACTATTATGTTGATGCTGTAAAAGCTATTTATTCAGCGGAATATAAAGGAAATAAAATTAAAAGAGTAAATGTAAATTTAGCTCCTTTAACTGTTGAAGAATTTAAAAAATTGAAAGAAGCCGGTATTGGTACTTATCAAATATTTCAAGAAACTTATCATGAGGCTACATATAGAAAACTTCATATTTCCGGGGCAAAAATGGATCCGGACAATCGTCTTGATGCAATAGACAGGGCTTTTGCTGCCGGAATAGACGATGTCGGCATTGGACCTTTGCTTGGCCTGTATGATTATCGTTTTGAAGCTCTTGCAATGCTTATGCATATAGAATATTTGGAAAAAAAGCATGGTATAGGTCCTCATACTATATCAGTTCCGCGTATAGAGCCTGCCCCCGGTGTGGACTATGCTTCTAAACCTGAATATCCTCTCTCAGACGATGACTTTAAAAAACTTGTAGCTGTATTAAGATTGTCTGTGCCTTATACGGGCATTATAATGTCTACAAGGGAAACTGCTGAAATGAGAGATACTCTTGTAAATCTCGGCGTATCGCAGATCAGTGCGGAATCTAAAGTAACGCCCGGCGGATATGAAGAAAACGATAAACATAATGACCATTTAGACAGACAGTTTTCTTTAAATGACCAGCGCTCGCTTGACGAAATAGCCCATTCGCTTATTTCTCAAGGATATATTCCGAGTTTTTGTGCGGCTTGTTACCGTAAGAACAGAACAGGCGAAAACTTTATGGATCTTGCAAAACCCGGCGAGATAAAGCATATGTGCGATATGAATGCTTTAATAACACTAAAAGAGTATCTCGATGATTTTGCTTCACCTGAAGTGAAGGAAGAAGGCTATAAACTTATTGATGAATATAAGAATAGGCTTGACGGAAAAAGCCTAAAAATGCTTGATAAGTTCTTTACTAATATTGATCATGGCATAAGAGACGAATATATTTGAGATGCTTGAAAAAATAAATATTCGAAAAGCCCGGTATTTCTGCCGGGCTTTTTTTAGTTTAAGCAATAACTCTTCCCAAAATACTTTAAATTTTATGTCTTGCAATAGCTTTTTTAGGCGTGTATACTATTTTTGGCAGGCGGTAAAAACATATAAAAGGATACAGCTATGAATACTATAAAAACAAAAAGACTGATTTTAAGGCCTTTTATGGAAGAAGATATAGATGATTTTAATGAATACGGAAAAAGTTTGAAAGTCGGTCCGAATGCCGGATGGAAACCTCATGAAAGTAAAGAAGAGTCAATGAAAATTTTGAAAGAGTTCATAGAAAAAAAAGAAGCTTGGGCAATTGTCAAACAGAAAAGCATGAAAGTTATAGGCTCTGTCGGACTTCATTCCGATAAAAGAAGAGATAATCCTAATACGAGGAATCTCGGTTATGTATTAAATGAAAAATTCTGGGGTAAGGGTTATGCGACAGAAGCATCTTTTGCCGCTTTAGATTATGCTTTTAATATTTTAAAAGTCGATCTTGTGTCCATAACACATCTTTCATTTAATATTGCTTCAAAAAGAGTTGTTGAAAAACTCGGGTTTTTACAAGAAGGGCTTTTACGCCGTGCCTTTAGATCTTCCGACGGGACCATTTATGATATTGTCTGTTATTCAATGACTCAAGAAGAGTATTTCAATAAAATATAAACACTTCATTTTCATTTCTCATTCATAATTGCAGTTATAAGTTCGTAATTATTCCCTATCATTTTACCCATATTTCATATCTGCTTTTAAAAATATCCTAATACAAAAACAATTGAAAAATCAATTATAACTTCAAAACATTGAATTTAGATATATTTAAACTTCTTGACAATAATCTTAAAATAAATAAAAATATATCAATAAATTTTTATAGATAAAAAAATACTGATTTGAGGTTCAGCATGTCTAATGATAATTCTCAGGAAAAATTAAAGACTTTTTCTGAGCCCACAGTAAGAAGGCTGCCTGTATATCATCACTATTTGCAAAAAGTTTTGGAAGAAGGTGTACAGTTTATTTCCACGACGCAGATAGCCGCTGACCTTAATCTTATTCCCGTACAGGTCAGAAAAGATCTTGAAGTTACCGGTCTTGAAGGCAAACCGAAAGTCGGCTATGAAGTATCAGCTCTTTTGAAAGCAATAGAGGACTTTTTAGGTCTGGATCGTATAAATCCGGCTATTTTAGTCGGTGCGGGACATCTCGGTAATGCGATTCTCGGCTATCAGGGTTTTAAAGATTATGGTCTTAATATCGCGGCCGCTTTTGACAGTGATTTTGTAAAAATAGGAAAGTTTATACACGGTAAACCTGTTTATTCTATAGATTCAATGGCTAATTATATAAAAGAACATAGAACGGAAGTCGGCATTATTACCGTTCCTGCAAGTTTTGCACAGGATATAGCAGATATTATGGTAGATGCAGGCATAAAAGCTATATGGAACTTTGCTCCGGCAAGAATAACTTCAAAAAAACCGGAAGTGCTTATACAGCATGAAAATCTTGCTTCTTCGCTTGCCTTGCTTTCAAAGAAAATAATTGATGTGAATAAAAAAAACAAATAAAAGGAGAACATGGTTATGCAGGGAAGTTATAGCAAGTTTCAAAAAGTATGCCAGGTTATTGAAGAGAACAATCATGACAAATCAAAACTTATACCCATTCTTCAAGCAGTACAGAATGAGTATAAATATTTACCGGAAGAAATACTTGCTTTTATAGCTTCTTCCCTAAATATTTCACCTGCCAGAGTTTACGGTGTTGCTACATTTTTTGCACACTTCACATTAAAACCTAAAGGCAAATATATTATAAAAGTATGTGACGGAACGGCATGTCATGTAAAAAAGTCTACAGCATTAATAGACGCTATTAAAAATAAACTTGGACTGAAAGACGGGGAACATACTACAAAAGATATGCTTTTTACTTTAGAAACCGTCTCCTGCTTGGGTGCCTGCGGTCTTGCTCCCGTACTTCTTATTAATGAAGATGTTCACGGACAGGTTACTCCCGATAAAGTGGTTCAGCTTATTGATGCAGTGATCAAAGAAGAGGAGGCGAAATAATGATAGATCTTGATAAAATTACTTCATCTGTTGCAAAATCTTTTGAACATATAGATAAAAGAATTATTATTTGTGCGGGAACCGGCTGTGTCGCTAACGGCTCTTTGAAAGTCTATGATGCTTTTATAAATAAGGCAAAAGAAAAAGGATTAAAAGTATCCATAGAATTAAAAGAAGAAAAAGAGAAATCCACATTGCTTTCTAAAAGCGGCTGCCAGGGCTTTTGTCAGATGGGACCTCTTGTAAATATTTTGCCGGCAGGAATTCTTTACAATAAAGTAAAACCGGAAGATGTTGAAGAGATCTTAGAAAAAAGCATAAAACATGATGAGATAGTAGAAAGACTGTGTTATCAGGAAAAAGGAAAAGTGTTTAAAGGTCAGGAAGAAATACCTTTTTATACAAAACAGCATAGATCTGTCATTAAACAATGCGGAGTTATCGACCCTGAAAGTATGGATGAATATATTTATGACGGCGGATATAGAGCGGCAAAAAAAGCCTGTCTTGAAATGACGGATAAAGAGATATGTGATCTGGTATTGGAATCAGGTTTAAGAGGACGCGGCGGAGGAGGTTTTCCGGCAGGTAAAAAATGGGAAGCCGCAAGGATACAGCCGAAAGGTAAAAAATATGTAATATGCAATGGAGATGAAGGCGATCCGGGCGCATTTATGGACAGAAGCCTCATGGAAGGAAATCCGCATAGTATTATTGAAGGTATGATAATAGTATCTAAAGCAATAGGAGCTGATGAAGGATATGTATATGTAAGAACAGAATATGCTTTAGCTGTTGAAAGAATGAAAAAAGCGGTTGCTGAAGCTATGGAAGAAGGTCTTTTAGGGGAAAAGATCTTTGGTTCAGACCATAATTTTACATTACATGTTATGGAAGGTGCTGGAGCATTCGTTTGCGGTGAAGAAACCGCATTGATAGCTTCTGTTGAAGGCAAAAGAGGTATGCCTTCTCCAAAACCGCCTTTCCCTGCACAGAAGGGATTATGGGGAAAACCGACTATTATCAATAATGTTGAAACTCTTGCAACTGTTCCTATGGTGATTAATGAAGGTGCCGAAAATTTTAAAAAGATAGGAACGCCGACTTCGCCGGGAACAAAAACATTTGCATTAACAGGTCATGTTTTAAATACAGGACTTATAGAAGTACCTTTCGGCGATACTTTAAGACATATAATATTTGATATTGCCGGCGGAGTAACCGATGATAAAGGTAATGTCAGCGAAGATAATTTTAAAGCCGTTCAAATAGGCGGACCTTCGGGCGGATGTTTAACTAAAGACCATTTGGACCTGCCTTTAGATTTTGATTCTTTAAGAAAAGCCGGCGCTATGGTAGGTTCAGGCGGACTTGTTGTAATGAATCAAAGTACTTGTATGGTTAAGATCGCAAAATTCTTTATGCAGTTTACGCAGAATGAATCTTGCGGGAAATGTGTTCTTTGCAGAGAAGGCACAAAACAAATGCTTTTAATGCTTGAAGATATTACTGAAGGCAGGGCTGATGAGAATACAATTCCTTTACTTGAAAAACTTGCCAAAGCCGTTCAAATAGGTTCTTTATGTGCTTTGGGTAAAACTGCTCCTAATCCGGTTCTGTCAACATTAAAATATTTTAGAAATGAATATGATGCTCATGTAAAAGAAAAAAAATGTCCTGCCGGAGAGTGTACAAATCTTGTAAATTATTCAATTAATGATAATTGTAAAGGATGTACTGTTTGTGCTCTTAAATGTCCTGTAAAGGCAATTAAGGGAGAAAGAAAAGGAAAACATACTATAGACACTTCTATTTGTATTAAGTGCGGAGTATGTATGGATGTATGTAAATTTCAAGCAGTGGAAAGGGGCTAAATATGGAAAAACAATTAATTATAAACAATACAAAAGTTAATTTCACTGATGAAAAAAATATTCTTGAAGTAATAAGAAAAGAGAATATTGAGCTTCCTACATTCTGTTATCACTCCGAGCTCAGTGCTTACGGCTCATGCAGATTATGTATGGTAGAAATTGAAGGAAGAGGCATACAGCCTGCATGTTCAACACCTCCTGAAAACGGTATGAAGATCAGAACGAATAATCAGGAAATCCGGGAAATGAGAAAGATCATAGTCGAGCTTTTGCTTGCAAATCATGATAAAGACTGTACATCATGCCGTAAAAGCGAAACTTGCCAGCTTCAAACTCTTTCAAGAAGACTTGGAATAGATCATGTAAGATTTAAAAATATTGCAAAGAAAGAGGAGAAAGATCTTTCAACACATGCACTTGTAAGAGATACGGGTAAATGCGTTCTTTGCGGTGACTGTGTAAGATTCTGTGAAGAGATACAAAGTATAGGTGCAATAGATTTTGCATATCGCGGTTCAAATTCTCAAGTATGTCCGAGCTTCGGTAAAGATTTAGATGATACTGAATGTGTTTATTGCGGACAATGTGCAAGAGTATGCCCTACAGGCGCTCTTACTCCTAAATCTGAAGTAAGTCATGTATGGAAGGCTTTAAGCGATCCAAATAAAAAAGTTATTGTGGCAATAGCACCGGCAGTACGTGCGGCAATAGGAGAATCTTTCGGGCTTTTTGGAGAGAACGGTACTGAGTCTGCAGGAAAAATCGTAACGGCTTTGCGTACAATGGGATTTGCAAGAGTATTTGATATTTCTTTTGCTGCCGATATGACAATAGTCGAGGAAGCAAATGAATTTGTTGAAAGGCTTGGAAGCGGAAAAAATATGCCTCAATTTACTTCATGCTGTCCGGCTTGGGTAAAATTCGTGGAACAATATTATCCCGATATGATCAGCAATCTTTCAAGCTGCCGCTCTCCTCAGGGAATGTTCGGCTCAATGGCAAAAGAAGTTATGCCTGAAGTTCTTGAAATTAAAAAAGAAGATCTAGTAGTTGTTGTTATAATGCCTTGCACAGCTAAAAAGTTTGAAGCAAGAAGACCGGAACTTTCAAAAGACGGTATTCAGGATATAGATTATGTTTTAACAACTCAGGAATTTGCGCGTATGATAGAAGAAACAGGCTTGCGTTTTGCTGATATAGAACCGTCTTCTTTTGATATGCCTATGGGATTTAAAACCGGCGGCGGAGTAATATTCGGGAATTCCGGCGGTGTTACCGAAGCTGTTCTTAGAAATGTTATACAGACAAAAGACGGCATTGATGAAACTGAAGAATTTAATTTTGTCCGCGGAGATGAAGGAGTCAGAGAAGCTGTAGCAAATGTAGGAGGAAAAGAGTTAAAGATAGCAATAGTACACGGTTTAAAAAACGCAAGAAATCTTGTAAGGAATATTAAATCAGGGAAAGCGCAGTATGATTTTATTGAAGTTATGGCATGCCCGGGCGGATGTATAGGAGGTGCAGGACAGCCTGTTTATAAAGATCTGTCTGTAAGGCAAAACCGTACAAAAATATTGTATGAAAATGATAAAACTCTGGATCTTCACAAACCGCAGGACAATCCATATCTTCAGAAAATGTATTCTGACTATTTAGGAAGACCCGGAAGTGAAAAAGCCCATGAATTGCTGCATACTTATCACAGCAATAAAAAAAGGCTTCAAGAAGGACCTTTTACAATATATGCTTCTAAAAAAGAGAAAAAGCTTAATATCAATGTATGTTTCGGTACAAGCTGTATGTTAAAAGGTTCACAAAAACTTTTAAAACAAATACTTGATTATGTTGAAACAAAAGATTTTAAAGATAATGTCGGTGTTGATGCTTCTTTCTGTTTTGAAAAATGCTCAAAAGGCCCTGTAGTAAGAATAGGCAGCCGTACTATAGAAAAATGTACTATTGAAATGGCGGAAAAAGTGATAAATGAAGAGATAAAGAAAATTCCTCAGGAATAAAAAACAAAGAACATTAAAAAGCACACATAAAAATGCTAAAATAGAACGGTCGGGATATATGCCCGGCCGTTTTATTTGTTATGGGGGCTAATATGGGAAGGGCAATGGCTTTGGATTATGGACTGAAACGTATAGGGATAGCTATGACCGATATAATGCAGATAATGGCTAGTCCTTTTGATACTATAGAAAGTGTTTCTTTAAAGAAAAATGCCGGCAAAATAATAGAGATAGCAAAAAATAATGATGTTTCTACGATTGTAGTCGGTCTTCCGATAAACATGGACGGCACCGAAGGTGAAATGGCTGAAACGGTAAGAAAGTTCATAGAAGAGATCAAACTTATATCGGATATAGAAATTGTTACTATTGATGAACGCCTGACTACGGCACAAGCGGAAAGAATGCTTATTGATGAAGGCGACATTTCAAGAGAGAAGAGAAAAGGACTTAAAGACAAGCTTGCAGCAAGTTTTATTTTGCAGACATATTTAGACACAAAATGAAAAGCAATTAGAAGTTAACGACAATGACACTACTTGTTGTCATGTTGAGCCCTGCGGCTACGCACAGGGTAAACTCCGGCACTAAAGGTGCCGAGCCGAAATATCTGCCTTTTGCAGTTGTCGTTGTCTTTGTAGTTTTTTGCCGCCTCAGAAGCACGGTTTATGAACGGAAAGATTTTTCAGACTGCTTAATTCCTGCATGTTTGAAGCCTTTGAAAAAGGCAAGTTTCAGGAATTGGCTGGAAAATCTTGCAGTGAATGTGCTTCAGCGGCAGAGTTTTGCACACTTTTGATCGTCTGCAAAAGTGTGAGAAAAAGGGTTTAAGGGACAAAGTCCCTTGTAGTTTCCCTTGCAAACGAGGGGCGATTTGCTTACTTTTAAAAGTAAGGCGGGGTTGGGCTGCAAGCCCAAAGGATAAAAATGCATTATATAGTTGACGGTTATAATGTTATCAATTCAAGCGATATGTTTACCGCTAAAACCCTTGAGGGACGGCGGGATAAACTCATTGATTTTATTTCCAATAACAGACCGCATGGAAGTCTTAACAATAAAGTCACAGTTGTTTTTGACTGTAAATCTAAAAATCCTTATGCATTAGACGGTTATAATAAGTCTCATATTGGAAGTATAACTATAATTTTCAGCGACGGCGTAGATCTTGCCGATGATATAATAGCCGAGATAGTTGACAATGCCAAAAACCCCTATGAAATAACCGTAGTATCAAATGACAAAGGCATAAGAAGACGTACTGCGCCAAGCGGGGCAAAACATGAAAGCGTTGAAAGTTTTATTGCTAAAGGTTATAAACAAAAGAATATTAAAAGAGCTCGAGAATCTTTATCAAGTGAAATAAAAGAAGAAATAAATGAGGAGTTTGAAGAGTTGTGGCTAAAAAAGCGTGGAATAAAATAATCATAGGAATAGTTATTTTTTATATATTAGTTAATGCGGTATGGTATATAAGCCTTTCTTCAGATAAAGTGCGCATTACCGTAAAAAGCGGTGATGGTGCATCGGCGGTAGCCTCTCAGCTTAAAAAAGACGGGCTTATAATGTCGAAAAGTTTTTTTCTTATCTGGACAAAAATTACATCTTCAGACGGAAAGATAAAAGCAGGTACTTATGAATTTACTCAGAAAGACGGAACATTTAAGATATTGAGAGATCTAAAATGCGGTTCAAAGAGCCTCATAAAGTTTACAATACCAGAAGGAAGTAATATAAGACAGACAGCAGAGATCATATCTCATCTTGGCATTATAGATAAAGATAATTTCATAAGGATAGCTTCGGAAAAGGAAATGGAAGGCTATCTTATGCCTGAAACCTATTTCATAGATCCGGGGATGAATGAAGAACAGATAATAAAAATAATGCATGCAGAATTCGATAGAAAAGTTACTTCCGATATGTATGAAAGGGCAGCGGAAATAAATATAAGTATGGAAGAGATAATAACGCTTGCTTCAATAATTGAAAAAGAAGCAGTAAAACCTGAGGAGCGTGCTATCATTTCGGCTGTTTTCCATAATAGGATAAAAAAACGCATCAGGCTTGAATCTTGTGCGACAGTTCTTTATGCTATGGGCGCAAACAAAGCAAGGCTTACCGTTGAAGATACGAAGCTGGATTCGCCATATAATACATATAGACATTTTGGTCTTCCGCCGGGACCTATATGCAGCCCCGGCATAGAATCTATACGAGCGGCACTTTATCCTGCTAATACAAGCAGTTTGTTTTTTGTGTCGGCGGGAAACGGCAGCCATCTTTTTTCAGAAAGTCTTAGTGAACATATAAAAAACAAAAATATAACAAAGAGAAATATAAAAAAACAGCAATTAGATAAACAGCAAAAAAAATAATTAGAAATAAAAGAAGGTAATATGGAACAGAATAAAGTTTATTTAGACAATTGTGCCACTACGGCGATGCATCCCGAAGTTATAAAAGTTATAAATTCTTATTTTTCAGATATTTATGGAAATGCCTCAAGCTTTCATTCATTTGGAAGGTCGGCAAATACTGCATTAGAAGTTTCCAGAGCAAAAACGGCAGCTCTCATAAATGCTGAACCTGAAGAAATAATATTTACCGGCGGCGGAACTGAATCGGATAATATGGCAATATTCGGTATTGCAAATGCACGCGGAAAAAAAGGTCATATAATAACAACCTCTATCGAACATCATGCCGTACTTTATTCCTGTAAACGCCTTGAAACACTCGGTTATAAAGTTACATATCTCGGAGTTGATAATGACGGGATTGTTTCCGTTGAAGAATTTAAGAAAGCTGTCAGAGAAGATACTTTCCTTATTACTATAATGCATGCAAATAATGAAGTAGGCTCTTTACAGCCTATTGCAGAAATTGCAGAAGAATTGAAAAAAATAAATCAGAACAGAAAAGATAAAATATATTTTCATACAGATGCTGTTCAGACTGCCGGAAAAATTCCTATAGATGTTAAAAAGTTAGGTGTTGATCTGCTTTCTATTGCCGCTCATAAATTTAACGGTCCAAAAGGCATAGGAGCTCTTTATATTAAAAAAGGAACAAGTATCAGTCCGATAATGTATGGCGGACATCATGAAAAAGGTCTTCGTCCCGGAACTGAAAATGTTCCTAATATAGTCGGTCTTACTAAAGCATTAACTTTATCCGTATCAAAGATTGAAGAGCACAACAAGCATACACTTTTCTTAAGAGAAAAACTTAAAAAGGGTATTATTGAAAAGATACCGGAAGTAATAGTAAACGGCAGTAATGAAAAAGCCGTATCAAATATTTTAAACATAAGTTTCAAATATATAGAAGGAGAATCGCTCCTTGCCATGCTTGATATGAAAGGGATAGCGGCTTCAACAGGATCAGCCTGTGCTACCGGCGAAGAAAAAGCATCTCATGTTCTTTCCGCTATGGGTATTGACCCTCTTGCCGCTCAAGGTGCTATACGTTTTTCTTTCGGATGGCAAAATACAAAAGAAGAAGTAGATTATGTTCTAAATGTGCTTGTTGAAGCGGTAGAAAAGTTAAGAACGATGTCTCCGGTATATAAGGGTAATAAATGAAAAAAGTTTTAATTGCTCTCTCTGGCGGCGTTGATTCTGCCGTTTGTGCACACCTTATTAAAGAGCAAGGCTATGAAATAGAAGGCGCGACGCTTGTCTTGCATGATAATCCGAAAGGCGAAGTTGAAGGTGCTAAAAAGATATGCGATATGATGGGCATAAAGCATCATGTTTTTGAATTCAAAAAAGATTTTTCAAATATAATAATAAAGAACTTTATAGAAAATTATACTTCCGCAAAAACACCAAATCCCTGCGTAATATGTAATGAAAAAATAAAATTCGGTCTTCTTATGGATAAAGCTTTTGAGCTTGGTTTTGATAAGATTGCCACGGGACATTATGCACGCATTGAAAATGATAATGGTATTTTAAGGCTCAAGAAAGCAAAAGATCATCAAAAAGATCAATCTTATGTACTTTACAGACTTGGGCAGAAACAGCTTTCATCTGTTTTATTCCCTTTAGGAGATCTTACAAAAGATGAAGTCAGAAAAATAGCACAATCTGCCGGCATACCGTCAGCCGATAGAGAAGAAAGCCAGGAAAACTGTTTTATTGAGGGAGAGTATACGGATTTTCTTCTTAAAAAACTCAGTCCTGAACAAGTGTGCCCGGGAGATATTTTTGATGTCAATGGAAATAATATGGTACGCAAACATAAAGGACTTATTTACTATACCATAGGACAGAGAAGCGGTCTCGGGCTTACGACGGAAAACCCCGTTTATGTTATAAGTATGGATGCAAAAAATAATGCTTTAATAGTCGGAGAAAAAGAGCATATATACTCAAAAGAACTTTTTGTGGAAAATATAAAATGGTCAGGGCCAAAACCTGATTTTCCGTTAAAGGCATATGTCAAGATACGCCGTATGCATAAGCCTGCTTTAGCTGAAATAATTGAAAATAAAGTCATTTTCGAAGAACCGCAAGCCTCAATAACCCCCGGACAATCAGCTGTGTTTTATGTGGAAGATACTGTCATCGGCGGCGGTTTTATTAAGTAATAATTTTCTTTCCACACTTTTAGCCTTTTGCCTTTCCGTTGTTGCCTTTTATTTTTTTTAGTTGTCATGCAACTTTTTTGCGAAGCCGAAACATCTGCCTTTTGCAGTTGTCGTTGCTTTTTACCTTTGCTGTTTTCTTTTGCCGTTTATTCGTCTTTGTCTTTGATTCATAATTCTTTCATGTCCTCCTGAGAAAAGCGAAGCTTTGCCGAAGAATCTGCCGTAAAGCTTAAAGGCAGATGTCTCGACTCGGCACTTTCAGTACCTCGCTCGACATGACAAGAACAAAAAATGTCGTTTTGTCTTTGATTCGTAATTAGTAATTCGTAATTGCCTTGCCCCTTGCGGGGGTATGCTTTTGCCGTTGTCGTGGCCGAGATTTGTAATCGGGGATCCATTTTGTTTTTGTCGTTTTTGCCGTTCTGCCGCCCTTTTTGAGAGTCAATGAGAGCAGAAAATATTTGTGTTTGCTTAGCATTTTTTGTCTTTGTCGTTAATGCCGCCTTAGAAGTACGGTTTATGAACGGAAAGATTTTCCAGACGGCTTAATTCCTGTATGTTTGAAGCCTTTAAAAAAGGCAAGTTTCAGGAATTGGCTGGAAAATCTTGTAGTGAATGTACTTCAGCGGCAGTGCTTTTGGTACTTTTATCACGTCTGATAAAAGTACAAAGGGTTTAAGGGACAAAGTCCCTTGTAGTTTGCCTTGCAAACGAGGCGGCGATTTACTTACTTTCTAAAAGTAAGGCGGTGTGGGCTGCAAGCCCATTAATAATCCATTTGCTTAAATCTTTGAAAATATATATAATTTCTTTTGAAAAATATAAATAAATGGAGGAAATTTATGTACATAGATTTCGCATCAGATTGGCCGGCATACATATTCATGGCCGGATTTATAATTTTTGTAACTTATGTGATCATTAAAGGTAATTCAAAAGAAGAAGTTCAGGAAGCTAAAGCGGAAGAAACAAATAAGAAAAAATAAATCTAAAAATCAAAACCCTGCGTCTTTAGATGCAGGGTTTTTTTATTGTTTGTTTTGATTGACTTTTACGTATACATAGTTTAAAATTATAAATACATCTATATCAAAAAAAGTTTAAAAGAGGGTTACAATGCGTAAACTAATACTTTTAGTATTTGCTTCAATTTTATTCATCACTCCGGCTTTTGCACAGGAAGACGAGATTCAGGAAGAGAAAGTAAAAAAATCCGAACTTATCTTCAAACTTGAAATATCACCCAGCAGTCAGCTTAATCTTAAGGGCGGTTTACAATCTGATGCTATGATACAAGATCTTAATTTTGATAATCCAAATGAAATACAAGCTGACAAAGTCGGTCTGAATGCTGCAGTTGAATATTACTACTATTTTATTAAATATCTCGGCATAGGAGCCGGGTTTAAATATCAGTTTAATAGATATATTGAAGGTTTCGGTGATATGAATACTTCTAATTTTTATATCGGGCTTAAGCCTAAAGTACAGTTGAAACCTAATGCAAAAGGCAGTAAATGCGATGAATATGTTTACTTAATACTTCAAGGCGGATATGGTTTTTTTAATGAAGATTTTGAGATCACAGGTAATGGCTGTAAAATTCCTTCCGATACTGAAGATGCTTTATATTATGGTGCAGGTATAGGTTTTGAAATAAAGAATTTAGTTTTTGAAATACTTTTTGCTGTCAATGAAATAAAAATTAATGGGAAAGGATATATGCCGGACGGCGTAGGAACATTACATAAAGTATCCGGTGATCTTGAAGGAAAATACTCAACCACAAACATCAATATAGGTTATAAATTCGGATTTTAAAAGAAGCTAATATTGGCATTAAGTGTTCAAATATTATGCTTATTCTATATTAATGATCAAAACAATATAAAGAACCCGGAGGATTAAAATGGCGGAAAAATTTTCTTTTGACATAGTGTCTGAAGTGGATATGATGGAAGTCGATAATGCCGTAAACCAGGCACAGAAAGAGCTTGCCAACAGATTTGATTTTAAAGGCAGCAAATCTTCCATAGACTTAAACAAAAATGATAAAAAGATAACTCTTGTTGCTGACGATGATTTCAAACTGAAAGCTTTGAAAGATATTCTTGAAGGGCGTTTTGCAAAAAGAGGCATATCAATAAAATCTTTAGATTATAAAGCACAAGAAAAAGCTTTTGAAGGTTATATCAGGCAGAGTGCCGAGATTATTTCCGGAATTCCTTCAGACAAAGCAAAAGAACTTGTTAAGATAATAAAAGATTCAAAACTTAAAGTTCAGACGCAGATAGACGGTGCGAAAGTTAGAGTTATTTCTCCTAAAAAGGATGAGCTTCAAGCAGTTATTGCTTATCTTAAACAGGCATCGTTCTCACTTCCTTTACAGTTTACGAACTATAGATAGTGTGCTGAAAAAAGTTGTTTACAATATATAATTTAGGAAAATATAATGAATTTTGATCTTGGCGATTCTCTAAAAAATCTTACTGAAAAAGGTGCTTTTCTGTCTGTAAAAAGCTCGGAAGGTACCAATACAATGACAATATCTTGGGGTTTTGTCGGTATGATATGGAGAAAACCTTGCTTTATTGCACTTGTCAGACCGCAGAGACATACTAAAAAAATACTTGAAAAAGCAGACAGTTTTACTGTTAGCATACCTCAGCAGGGAACAATGGATAAACAGCTTGAAGTATGCGGTTCAAAATCCGGCAGAGATATAAATAAAGCCGGGATAGTTGAGTTTTTATCGGCTAAATCAGTAGAAAGTCCGATAGTTAAAGGCTGTAAATCGTACTTTGAATGTAAAATTAATTTTGTTCAGCCTTTTGACGGAAATCTTATTCCCGAAGAAATAAAAGAGAAGTTTTACAATGATGATTATCATATAATGTATTTCGGCGAAATAATAGAATACTATTTATATTGAAAAATAAATAATAAATTTGTTATAATTTCCATTGAAATGCAAATTATTTGTGTGATATATGTGAATAATTTGTGCAATAAATACAATAATAATTTGGCGGTAAAGTGTCAGTACAAAAAGGTAGAATTTTAATCGTTGATGATGAACAAGGCATAAGAGAACTTCTTATCAGTGAGTTTAAAAGACTCGGATATGAAGTATTCAATGCTGTTAATGGAGAAGATGCTATATCAAAACTCCATGCTGAAAAAGTCGACGTAATAATTACCGATATGAAAATGCCCAAAGTCGACGGTTTGGACATTCTCAAATTTGCAAAAGAAAACACTCCGGAAACAGAAGTTATTTTAATAACCGGATATGCTACTTTGGAAAATGCGCTTGAAGCTATGCGCAGCGGAGCATATGACTTTATCCAAAAACCTTTTAATATCGACGAGCTTTCAGCACTTGTTGAAAAAGCAATGGAAAAAACTGAGCTGAAACTTCTTGTGGCACTTTATGAAAGTACAAATGCGATTTTTTCAAGTCTTAGGCTTGAAGATCTCTTTCCAATAATGACCTCACTGATAAAGAAAGTAACATTTTCCTATGATGCTTTGATCTTTTTGCTGGATAATAATAATCAGCTGTATCCGGCATCTTCTTCTTTATCCAGATATGACTCAAGGGGAAAAGAGATAGATTCGATGGTTTCCAGAATATATGAAAATGAAGCTAAACGCAATGAACCGACTTTTTTTAATACGGAAAATCCTCCAAAAGAGCTTGAAGGTATTTTTGATCCGGAATCAGAGATAAAATCTGTTCTTGCTTATCCTATAATTTTAAATAATAATCTTATGGGTTATCTTGTACTTACCAAGACAGCTTCAATGTCATATTTTGTGCGTTCGGATCTTAAAAATGTTTCAGTTTTTGTTTCTCAGATAGCGCAATCTATTACAAATACTAAACTTTATGAAAATCTTGAAGTAAAGATCGCAGAGCTTGAGCAGGCTCTTCAAGATTTAGATAATGCAGAGAAAAAAGTGAAAACTTTGGAAAGCTTTCCAAATGCTCACAAAATGGAAGGTACAGCGGCTTTTATATCCGAAAAAGCGGAATATATTGCTTCAATGAAAGACATACCGCAGTCTGCCGTTAATGCAGCAAAAGAAATTAAAGATAAAGCCAGCCAATGTCTTCAGGATATTACTGAAGCAAAAAAATAATCAACAATGTCATTAAAAAATAAAATTATCAGTGTTAAGGCGGAAAAAATAGTTTTTCCGGGGCGTTCTCTTTGCAGATGCTCTGACGGGACAGCTTTATTTACTGAAGGACTTCTTCCCGGAGAGCAGGCAGATGTCCTTGTCATAAGAGACAAAAAATCTTTCAGAGAAGGGATAGTAAAAGATATAAAGGAAAGATCACCTGAGAGAATAGAGCCGTTATGTCCTTCTTTTGGCAGATGCGGCGGCTGTACATTTCAAAATACCGATTATAAAAATCAGATAAAATATAAAAAAGAATATATAAGTGAAATTCTGCACTTTACAGGTATTACACTGAATGAAATACTGCAAAGCCCTGATATTTGGAACTATAGAAATAAAATGGAGTTCAGCTTTTTTAATGAAGGCAATACAACAGATCTCGGACTGCACTGCAAGGGAAGTTTTAATAAATATATTTCAGTCCCTCCATGTTTTATCGCCGATAAAGATTTTTTAAAAGCGGCTGAAATAATCAAGGATTTTGCTAATGAAAATGGTTTGCCGGCATATAATAACAGGACTCATGAAGGTTTTTTCAGACATTTAGTTTTAAGAAAAGCACAGATCAATAATGAAATGCTCATCAATATCGTAACAAATGCTATTGACTGCCAGCCTTTATTTTTTGAACCTCTTGTAAAAAAACTTGGGGAGTTTGCAAAAAGTGTTTACTGGACTGTGAACACAAGAAAATCCGATGCGGTTATATCGGACAAACTCACTCTTTTACTCGGCAGAGAAAATATTACCGAAAAACTTAATGTAGGCGGTAAAGATTACTTTTTTAATATCTCGCCTTTTTCTTTTTTTCAAACAAATTCTAAAGGAACAGAGATACTTTATAATGAAGTATTAAGGCTTTTGGAACCTTCAAAAGATGATGTACTTTTAGATCTCTACTGCGGTACCGGAACTATCGGAATATCTGTAGCCCAAAAAGTAAAGAATGTTATAGGCATTGAATCTGTTGCACAGGCTGTTGATAATGCTAAAACAAATGCCGTTCAAAATAATGTAGATAATATAGAGTTTTTTGCTTCAACAGCTGAAAATTGGGTAAAAGAACATAATGCTTCTTTTGATTCAATAGTAGTAGATCCTCCAAGAAGCGGTCTGACAAATGATATTATAAATTTCCTTCTCTCTTCGGAAGCAAAAAAGATAGTATATGTTTCCTGTAATCCTTCCACACTCGCAAGGGATCTTGAAAAGATCCTAGAAAGCGGCAAATACTCTATAAAAGAGATTACCCCAATAGATATGTTCCCGCAGACTTATCATATAGAAACAGTAGTATTGCTTGAAAAAGTATCAAAAAATTGCTGAACTTAATAATTTGACAGACAAATAAGAGAGTAAAGCAGAGATTGATAATCTAATCAGAATATACTTCGGGAAGAGTTGCCGGAGTTCTATGATGAAATAAGTATCTTGGGATATTGTCAGCAAATCTATGAATCTGTGTGCACGAGATATAGGAATATTGCATAGCATATTTGTAAAATTATTATTAGATAATCAAGATTTGGCAATAGTTGTGATTAATTGATATTGTAAAGAATGATTAAAAAATTAATTAAGTAGGTGATCTTGTGTTAAAAATTAATTTAGAAAAAGAAAGCTTTAAGGAAGAGACTCCTGATTCTATTGAGGTATATCCCGAAAAGTATCTCGGACGATACAAATTAGACAAATCTGAAGCAATTACCGAACTAAATATCGATGAAATATTAAAGTCAGGTAACAAATATTATGTACCGGCTTACCAGCGTGGGTATCGCTGGACTAAACAACAAGTCACCGAATTGCTTGGAGATATTTGGGAGTGGGATGAAAAGAATGAAAAGGCAAAGTATTGCTTACAACCGATAGTTATTATTAACAGGGGGGATAAAATTGAGATCGTTGACGGTCAGCAACGCCTTACAACTATTTTTATTGTTCTGCGTGCTGCCGCTACAGATGATATAAATTACAAAATTGAATATGAAACGAGAAATGGTACTGAAGATTTTTTGAATAAATATTTGAGAGATGAACAGAAAAGTTTAGATAATATAGATTGGTATCATATGCACCAATGTTTTGTTACTGCAAAAGAATACTTTAGAAGCAATGATCCTAAAAAATGGGTTGAGAAGCTTAAAGGTGCTTTTTTTATACAATATCAAATCCTTGAAGAAGTTGATAATCGTAATGTTGAACAAATATTTACAGCTCTTAATGCCGGTAAAATTCCTTTAACAAATTCTGAATTAGTTAAAGCTTTGATTCTCAGAAAGAATGACTTAAATATTGAAACATATCAAAACGAGTTTTTAGAAATAGCTCTGGAATGGGACCGCATAGAAAAAAGACTTAAAGAGGATAATTTTTGGGCTTGGTTGGGACAAGATTTAAAGGATGATACTCCTCACATTGATTTTGTATTGGATATAGTTGCAAGTTTGATTAATGAAAAAGAAAAATATGAAATGAATAAAAAAATTTTTCAAGAACTATACAGCTATAATGTCATCAATAAATACTTTCGTTCTAACTCAAAAGTTGTTCCAGAAGTTGTTTCCGACACTTGGCGTAAGGTTAAGCAGTGTTTTATGACATTAGAAGATTGGTATTCAGACAATGAAATTTATCACTTAATCGGTTATTTATCAATTATTTCTAAAAATAAAAATATTGTTGAAGAGTTGTATATGAAATATTTGGAACCAAATACCGATATTCTAGATTATATAAAGACTAAAATTTTAAATAATTTTGAGAAAGTGGAATTTGATTCCTTATCATATGAATCCGATAAGGATAAGGTAAAGGATGTGCTTTTACTGTTTAACATAGTTACTTGTATTAAAACTAAATCAAAATTCCGTTTTGCAGATTATGTGAAAGATAAATATGATATAGAACATATATCTCCGTATAGCGGGTTTGATAGTATTAAAAAACCAGAAAAAAGAAAAGAATGGATAAATGCAATTAAATCTAGACTTGATATATTTTCAGGATTGGAGTCGGAATTCAAAAAGATTGAAGATGAAGAAAATATTAAAGATGATACAGAATTTGAAGAGTTCTATAAAAAAGTTATTGAAAAAACAACAAAAGATCCTTTGAACGAGGTTGATGATGATATTATAAACTGTTTGGGAAACCTGTGTTTATTAGATTATGAAACTAATCGAGGATATGGGAATATGCCCTTTCCACTGAAGTTACAAGAGATTATAAAAATTGATAAAGAGCAAACAAGATATTTATTACCTACTACAAAGAATGTTTTTTTGAAATACTATTCAGATCTAAATATCTACAATCTGATCTGGGATAAAAGTGACATCGAAAATTATAAACAAGCTATTAAAGAAGCTGTTGCTGATTATTTCCAATGGAAGGAAAATGACAATGAAGAGCAATGATAAATTCACTTTAAAAGGTCTTTTAAAAGAGAAAAAAGTAACCATTCCCGCAATTCAAAGAGATTATGCTTTTGGCAGAACTAATCAAGAAACCGCTAAAAAACGTAAAAATTTTATTTCAAAATTAGCTGCTGTTATTAAGGGAGATCAAGAAAAAAAACTACACCTTGATTTTGTATATGGAAAAAATGAAGGAGAATCTTTCATTCTTTTGGATGGACAACAACGCATCACGACTCTATGGTTATTGAGTGTATATCTATCAAAGAAAAATAATAATAAAGATGATTTACTTAATAATTTTACATATGCTACCAGGACAAGCACAAGAGAATTTTGCAAAGCAATTATTGAAGAAGAATGGAAGCCGGAATCTGTATCTGTTAAGTATTTTCAAGATCAAAAGTGGTTTTTCAATTCCTGGAGATTTGATCCGACAATTGGCGGAATGTTAGTGGTGTTGGATGAAATTCATAACCATCTTCCTGAGGGAGGAGATTATTCAAATATAGACAATATCACTTTTTCATTCCTTGATTCGGAGGAGTTGGGACAACCGGAAGAACTTTATGTCAAAATGAACTCACGAGGAAAACAGCTGTCTGATTGGGATAATTTTAAATCGGAACTGTTTGAACTTGAGTCTTCTAATAATTATAAGGAATGGATAGATAAGGATTTTTTGAATTATTTTTGGAAGATTGATACAAATGGAGAGGATAAAGTCAAGAATACGGAAGATAAAGCAAAGAATACGGAAAAAAGAATGTTAAGATTCTTTTACCTGAATTTATTCATGATTCGAACCTTATCACCCGATAGCAAAGAGTCCAATATGGCTGATATAATAGAATATATTGAACGCAAAGAAGACAAAGAAGATAAGTACAATTGGGAAAAAATGATTGATGAAAATTTCTTTAAATCAATCAAGCACTTTATTGAACTTTTAGAATCCAAGAGAGAAGAAATAAAGAGTTATGATTCACCACGTTTCTCGTCCATTCGTTTCGATGATTTAATAAATATTTTAAAAAAAGACAGCCTTAACGGATTTGTTGGAGATTTAGATTTATATTTTTCATATTGGAAATATTTGAATACTGTTGACGATAAAACATTCAATATAGAAGAGTTATTTAATATAATCAGGATTTCAACAAATATGGAAGAAAGTTATAGAAAAGAGCTTGAAATAACCAGAGTTTCATTGAAATCCTTTAAAACGGCAATAGAATGGAAAGACGGTATTCTTGATTATTTTGCAAATCAAGATTTGAGTGCAGTTAGTTTTGGGGCGTACTCCGAAGAACAAAAGAATGAAGAAATCATAAAAGCTCGATTATTATTAAATGAACCTGATCTTAATAGAAAAAAAATATTATATAAGGCGGAAAATAACGATTTGTTCAAAGGCACAATCGGTTGGATCCTAAGACTAAGCGATGACAATAATATTGAAAAATTTGAGGATTATTCTAAGTGGTTCTTTAACAAATTTGATGATAAAGGACTTAGGGATAAAAAGAAAATTGCTGAAATGCTTAAATATGCTGATGTAAGATTGGGTCGTTTCTTTCCGAAAAATAACAATGGTGGCATTAATAACTTTGAACAATATTGGTCTTGGAAACGTTACTTCAGGGAATATGGTTATAAGGATGAAAAGAACAAAAAAAATGAAAGAAACATTGATTGGATGAAAAAATGGCGTTCAGGAGAAAATGTAGAAGTGAAATCTTTAGAAAAATGGAGACAATGGCTAATCTATTATCCGGACATATTAGAAGAGATTGGTGCAATTGATGACAATGAGCTTATTGGGATAAGATGGGAGGTTATAAGATTTAGTTCCAAAAAATACTCCATTCCGATTATTGCCGCAACAAAATATATAGGCGAAAAGCGTTTTAAATATTGGGGATATCAGGGTGATGCGGATAAAAATCGAGCCATTTTTACTGAGAAAAACTTGGAAATATCTTTTGATAATGGAAAAGAAGAATTTGTTATTAGAAAAATAGATGATGAAAATGAATTAAAAAGAATCTCCGCTGAAAATATTGAAGGAGTAATTGAGGAACTCAAGGAACAATTAAAAGAACTTTGATGGAACTCGCATTCCCGGACTGGAATGGAACTTTGATGATATAAAAACTCATCAAGAAAAAATGTTAAAAATATTGCTTGGTGATTAGAACTCAAACTTTGCTATATTTAAATATCTAAAATATAATACTTTAAATTAATAAAAAATTTATGTAAAATAATCAGTATGTAGATCCACCAGTAAATAGGAGGAAGGAAATGGCAGAAATAAAATATGAAATAGTAAAAAACATCGGAGTTGTCTCTGAAACGGCTAAAGGCTGGAAAAAAGAACTTAATCTCGTAAAATGGAATGACCGGGATCCTAAATATGATCTGCGCGATTGGTCGCCTGACCGCTCAAAAATGGGCAAAGGCGTAACGCTTACAGAAGCTGAAGTAAAAAAGCTTAAAGAACTGTTAAGCCAAATATAAATTGTAATGAAAAAAGCCGAAGCATTATTGCTTCGGCTTTTTTTTGTTTGTCATCCAAAAAAATGCCTTCTTGTTTTTTATTCCTCATTCATAATTATCTTTTGCCGTTCTCTCGTTCAACCCATTTTTTCTCATCCCCTTAAGACTTCATTTTTTCAGTTGTCTTTGATTCGTAATTCGTCATTAGTAATTCGTAATTGTAGTTTTGTAATCGGTGATCCATTTTGCTTTTTTTGTTTTTTAACATTGATTCCAACTAAGATATTCGGAAATGATAAGACAAAGGAAAATTGTCATTTTTTGCCGTCATTCTGTGCAACCGCAGGTTGCCGCAGGAACCATAGATTATGCGATGTTTTCTCCGCACAGAATGCAGTTGGGCTTATAATTAAAGAGAATAGACTTAATAATGTATAAAAACTTGCAAATAATCAGTTTTTATAATGTATTATAAAAATAAAATCCAAACATTAAAAAGATTGAAAAATCAATCACTATTCAAGTTTTGTATTTTGAACTGTTAAAAAACTTGACAAGTTAATTATAAATCTGTATAGTTACTGTCATTATTTTAGAATATTAGAAAAATAAAGAAAGGGAAGTGAAAGAAATGGCAAGACCATCGCAGCACATTGATAAGAAATTGATCGAGCTTGGTAAAAAAAGATTAATGAAACAAGGAGTTTCAGGTTTAAGTATAAGATCTTTATGCTTGGATTCCGGAATTAACTTGGGAATGTTCCATTATTATTTTAAAAGTAAAGAAAATTATATCAGGATTCTTTTTACAACCATGCATGAAGATTTGAGAAATTCCTGGATAGAGGAATCACGCGGACTGCCAAATTCTTTAGAAAAGTTAAAAAAGATCCTTTGGGAGAATACAAAAATCCTTAAGGAACAGCACGGCACATTTGAAACGATAATGAAGGATATTAATATTTTTGATGATTTTTATGTGCAGCTTTGCAAGGAAATTAAAAGAAAGTTCTTGGCATTTTATAATGAGCTTATTGACAATTGTAAAGAAGAGGGTTTTCTAAAGAAAGAGGTTGAAAATGATAAATATATTGCTATTTTTACCGGAAGCGTATTGAATTATGCGAAAATACAGATGCATGGAGAAAGCGAGGCTTATTATTCAAAAGTAAAAGATTTTATTGATGAACTTATGAATAAATTAATATTAAAATAAGTAATAAAAATATAAGCGGAGATTTTATGAAAAAGTTAAAGTTTTTAGTTGTTTTCGGGTTAGCGGTTTTTGCTCAACCAGCGGGAGCAGAGATATTAAGTGTTGCAGATTATCTCGATTTGGTACGGCAAAACAATACTGAACTTCAGTCGGTACAAGCAAATATTGATACTGTTAAAGGAAAGATCGCAGATATAGAAAGAGCATACTCTTTTTATTTAAGTGCCGGCATTAATTATGCTAATGATCAGAGCGGAAGACCTTATTCTCCGATGTTAAGAATCAATAGAGTTGCTAATTTGGGTTATGATGTAAGCATAAATAAACAATTTAAGACAGGAACACAGTTTTCGGCAGGTTTGAACGCTTCTTATGGTCAGTATGATTACGGCAGCGGTCTTGCCTATGAGCTAAATGATATTGCTCCTTTCGTAAGGCTTCAACAGTCATTGCTCAAAGAATATAAAGGCGGAACAACTAAAGCAAGTATGGCTTTAGCAAAAGCTAAAGCTAAATCTGTGCTTTATATGCTTGAATATAAAAAACAAGCAATAATATTGAATGCAAAACTTGCATATTGGAATCTCAGTTATACGAGAACAGTAGTTGATTTTAGAAAAGCCTCACTTGAAAGAACTAATAAACTTTTAATTTGGAATGAAAGAAGATATAAACTTGACCTTGCTGAAAATTCCGATATGCTTCAATCGCAGGCAGCCGTAAAAGCAAGAGAGCTTATGCTTAAACTTGCAAAAGAAGACGAGATTAAGGCAAGAAGAGCTTTCAATCAGATCTTAAATATTGCAGACGAAACGGTAAATTATGAAGTAGTGAAATTTGTTGAAACCGGCGTGATTTTTGAAAAAGATAAAAAGCTTGAAAAAAAAGGAATAAGAATGGATGTATTGTCGGCTCTTGAAGAAGTAAAGAGTGCGGAATATGAACAGATGATATCCGAAAATAGCATGGGAGCAGACCTTGTGCTTTCCGGACAATTTTCTCTTAACGGTTTAGATGAAAAATTTGCTAAGGCTTCAGAATATGTTGCAGCTGCAAGCAAACCTGCTTATGCTTTAGGTCTGCGTTATAGCGTTCCTCTTGATTTTAAATTGAGGAAAACAATAAATCAGGGCTATGAATCCTCAAAGCTTGCCGCCATAAAAGCAGCGGAGTTTGCAAGCGTTCAGGAAAAGAATGAATGGTTACAGATCGTTGATAATTGGAACAATGCAAAATCAAGGCTTGCGCTTACGATTGAAATTGAAAACATTCAAAAACAGAGAAATATCGAAGACCAAAACCTTCTTAGAAAAGGAAGAAGGACAACATATCTTGTATTACAGAGCGAACAGGATCTTGACGACTCTACATTGAATGTTTTGCGCGGCATCTTTGAACTTATAAGCATTTATGAACAGGCGGAAGCATTTTACTGTGCCAATGATGAAATAATAATAGAATAATGAATATTTAGATAAAAATAAAATTGATTATAGAGGGAGTAAGAAATGAATTTAGCGCGTTTATCTATTAAGCGTCCGACTTTTGTTACATCAATACTTATGGCAGTTTTGATCTTAGGTATTGTTTCTTTTCAAAAATTAAGCGTAAGAATGTTCCCTGATGTTGAGTTTCCTTATGTTGTGGTTATGACACAGTATTCAGGAGCAGGAGTATCTGAAATCGAGCAGCTTGTTTCAAAGCCGATAGAAGATGCTATAAGCGGAGTTTCCGGTTTAAAACACATTTTTTCAATGAATCAGGATAATATTTCAATAGTATTCAGCGAATTTGAACTTGCCAAAGATCCTGATGTAGCGGCACAGGAAGTAAGAGATAAGATCGGACAAATAAAATATTTCTTGCCTGAAGACATAGAAGAGCCGATAATAGTTAAAGCCGATATAAACAGTATGCCGATTGTCAGTATGAGTTTAAAAGCGGCCGATATGACACCTAAACAGCTTTATGATTTTGCAGATGAAATAGTATCAAAAGATTTTGCGCAGGTAAGCGGGGTTTCGCAGGTGCAGATCATCGGCGGACAGAAGAGAGAAATACAAATTCTCGCCGATAAAGAAAAACTTAAAGAACATGAGCTCACTTTATCACAGCTTGCCGCAAGAGTTAAAGCCAATACTTTAAATATCCCTGCCGGAAAAGTGGACAGAGGTCCCAGAGAAATAGCTTTTAGGACTATGGGAGAGCTAAAAAGCGTTAAAGATATAAACAATGTAGTGGTCAGCTTTATCGGTAACGATATTCCCGTAACGGTAAAAGATGTAGCAAAAGTTTATGACGGCGTTGAAGAGGAAACCTCAAGAGCAAGGCTTAATTATAAAGATGAAGATGATAATATAATTTATGAGCCTTCTCTTTTGATAAGCATATACAGGCAGGCAAAAGGCAATGACGTAGCAATTTCCGATGCAATAAGAGCAAAGATCAAAGAAGTGAACGAAAGATATAAAAACTTTGAAGGACATCCTCAGCTTACTCTTATATTAGATACAGCGCGCGGCGTCAGAATGAATCTTGCAGATGTAAAGTCAACTATCATAGAAGGTATATTTTTAGCGATAGTCGTGGTTTATTTCTTTCTGGGAAGCTGGCGTTCAACTTTTATTACGGCACTTGCTCTTCCTAACAGCCTTATAGGTGCATTCATTTTTATGTATTTTTTCGGTTTCAGTCTTAATGTAATTTCTCTTATGTCTTTGTCTTTGGCTGTCGGGCTGCTGATTGACGATGCCATTGTGGTGCGGGAAAATATTTTCCGGCATTATGAAGAAGGTTCCAACCCTGTTGAGTCTGCGGTAGACGGCACAAAAGAAGTGATGCTTGCTGTTATAGCAACTACAAGCACAGTTATAGCTGTGTTCTTACCTGTAGCTTTTTTGGACGGAATAATAGGAAAGTTCTTCAAAGAGTTCGGTTTAACCGTAGTATTTGCAATGTTAATTTCAGTTCTTGACGCTTTTACTATTGCACCGATGCTTTCTGCTTATATAATTCCTGAACATAGTGCAAAAGCTCCTAAAAGATCGGCTTTAGGAAAAGTATTTATTAATATCAGAAACTTTTTTATAGCTGTTTTTAGAGCTCTTACTGTAGGGTGGTTCAATAAGGTTTTTGCTTTTGTCGAGAAATTATACACAAAGATCATTTCTTTCATAGTAAAAAAGTATTTATTTATAATTCCTTTCAAATTCAAAGGAAGGAAATTGGCTTTCGGCATAAGCTGGAAAATTGTAACCCTTGTATTGGCCTTATGTATTTTTGCCGGTTCAATCTTTATAGCAAAAAACTATATTAAAACGACATTTATGCCCGCGGCAGAATGGGGGGAATTTAATGTGAGTATTGAGGCCGAGCCCGGAACATCTTTAGAGCGTATGGATGAGTATACAAAAGAAGTTGAAAAGATCATAATGAGCAATCAAAATGTGGAAGTTGTTTCGGCCTCTGTCGGTTCTGCCGGAATGTTTGCAACTCTTGCTAATCAGGCAAGTCTGTATGTAAAAATGATACCTAATGAATCAAAACGCGGAATAATACATACTATAACCGGTATTTTCAGTAAAAAAGAAGAAAAACCTAAAAATTATAAACAAAGAACGATGACCACTTCGGAATTGAAAGCTCACTTGAGAAAAACCTTGAATGAAAAGTACGGTGATGAACTTGAGGTCTCAATAACCAGACAGGCTTTGGGCGGCGGACAAAGCGAGTTTGTTTTAGATCTTGTCGGCGATGATGTAGATGTTCTTTATGAAGTTGCTCAGGTCCTTAAAGAGAGATTTAAGAGTATTCCCGGTCTTGTTGATATTAAATCTAATTATAAAATAGGAAAGCCTGAGCTTCAGATACAGATGGATATGGGCAAAATGGAGATCCTCGGCGTAAGTTCCGTTATGGCGGGAAGCGAGATAAGGGCTATGATAGACGGCGTTAGTGCCGGAAAATACAGAGAGAACGGACTTGAATATGATATACGCGTTAAACTTCAGGAAAATCAGAAAGATATAGTAAAAGATTTTGACTCAATTTATATAAATAATCTAAACGGAAAACTTGTTAGACTTAAAAATGTGGCTTCTGTAAAAAAGGAGACCGGTCCGACACAGATTTTTAGAAAGGACAGATCGCGCTTTGTTACAGTAGAAGGAAATCTTGATATCGGCGGAATGATAGGCGAGGTCCAGAAGGATGCCGTAAGGATATTTAATGAAGAAAAAGCCAATCCGAGAAATGCCGAGAAATGGAAAAATGTCGAATTTAGGCTTTCAGGAAATGCTGAAGAAATGAAAACGATGTTTGAAAGTATTATGCTTGCCGGTGCACTCTCTCTCATTTTTATATTTATGGTCCTTGCAAGTTTATATGAATCTGTTATTACGCCTTTTACTATTATGACAGCCCTTCCGCTTGCTATCATCGGAGGTATTCTTGCATTACTTATATTTAATCAGCCTATAGATATGTTTACTATGATAGGAATGATAATGATGCTAGGTATTGTTGCCAAGAACTCTATTCTTTTAGTGGATTATATACAGCAGAGTATGCGTAAAGGCATGAAAACTGCTGATGCCATTATTATAGCCGGTAAAATAAGACTTCGTCCTATACTTATGACATCTTTTGCACTTATAGGCGGTATGCTTCCGACGGCTATGGGTTTAAGCGAAGTAGGCCAGTTTAGAAAAGGTATGGGTATAGTAGTTATCGGCGGTATCATAAGCTCAACTATACTTACTCTTTTAGTTGTGCCTGCCGTATTTGAATATCTGGATACACTTAGGCGTTTCCTTAGAAGGATTTTTGGAAGACCTGAAAAAAGAATGATGGATTATACGGAAGAAGAACTTAAAAAGAAAAAACTGGCAGACTAAATTTTCTTTCACAATTCTGCAGACTTAAAAATTCTTTTTTATCGTCTGTCATCCTGAGAAAAGCGGAGCTTTGCCGAAGGATCTGCCGTAAAGCTTAAAGGCAGATGTCTCGACTCGGCACTTTCAGTACCTCGCTCGACATGACAACAAAAAAATGTTGTTTTGTCTTTTGTCGTTGCTTTTTTGTCATCCCAGAAATTTGTAATCGGGGATCCATTTTGTATTTTTTTTGCAGATAACAAAAATAATATCAATACCAATTAGAACAAAACGGTAAATTTTAACTTTTAATTATTTAATTTAGCAGTACGATTTTACGAATTTGCTATAATATATTTAATCAGTTTACTCCTGCCTCAATCACCAAAGAGATAGAGCAAACACAATTCAAACAAAATACCGATAAGCATATAAACTTATGTTTATAAATATAAATAATGGAGGCAAATATGAAAAAAACAAAATTAGTAGTTTTATTTACAGTTCTTGCATTTTCTATTTCTTCTGTTTTTATCACTCCGGCTTTTGCAAAAAATAAGACCGATGCGGATTTACAGAAAGAAATAGAAGTATTGCAAAAAAAAGTTGAACAGCTTGAAGCTGAAAAAAAGCAACTGGAAAACACCGGCAAGATCTGGAACCCTTTTGAAGAGATCTATAAGATGCAGGAAGAAATGGATCAAATGTTCCAGCGTTCTTTAAAAGTAAGAGGCGATTTGAATAAGGGCTTATTCAGCAATAATATGAGCTATGATGCTAACTTTGAAATTAAAGATCAAAAAGATAAATATATAATTGAATTGGACATGAAAGGTTTAAATGAGAATAAGACCAATATTGAAATTAAAGACAATTATATAACTATCAAAGGCGAAAGAAGCGAAGAAAATAAAAAAGAAGATCTAGATAAAGGCTCTTATATGGCTTCAAAGAGTTTCAGTTCTTTTATGAGAACTATTCCTTTGCCTGCAGACGCTGATACGGAAAATGTAAAATCAGAACATAAGGGGAATAAAGTTATAATTACCCTGCCTAAGAAAAAGTAAATTAATTATTATATTTTCTATTAAAAATCTACCCGGATAAATATTTGTCCGGGTAGATTTTTTTATTTCTTAATAATTGGATTGATAATTTGATTAGTATTTTTTTCTTCAACAGGCTTTTCTATAAAAGCCCAAATAAATGCTGCTGCCCATGCAACAGCTGTCCATCCTCCTAACAAACATAACCAAAAGATAGGCATAGTATTTTTGATTTTTCTATGTTTTGCAATAAACCATAGTATTAATATAGCAACAATTAATATTACAGATACAAGTAAATAAACGAACCCAAAACTATCAAATCCCGTTACCGGTTCCATAAAATTTCCTTTTAAAAAGGCGGTATATTCTTTGGCGTCTTTCAACGCTTCATCTGCAACTTTTACAAGACATAATCTTTGTTTTTTATCTCAGCAGGTTTTTCCGCAAAAGCCCATATAAGAGCTCCTGCCCATACGATTAATGTCCATTTCCATCCAATAAGTTCAAGAGGCTTATTTTCTACAAGAGCATATGTAAGAGCTTTTGTCCATATAATAAATCTCCATCCCATAATTAAAGACAAGCAAAAAATATAAAAACTATTTTTTATATGTCTTTTTTTTGCAATAAACCAAGGTATTAGTGCAATAATAATCGCATTAGTAAGTAAAAAGATAAAGACACTTAATGGAGAACCTAGAGTCATAAAAATTCCTTTTTTAAAAGTTTTTAACCATAAATATTTTACAAAATATGTTTTAAATAAAAAATTAAACGAATGGATTTATGGAAAATTTGTAGAGTATAGAAAAAGAGTTTGAGAGGTAGTCTGTCATCCCCGAAATTCGTAATCGGGGATCCATTTTGCCGTTTGCCGTCATCCTGCGCAACTGAAAGTTGTCGCAGGATCCATTCCTTTACCTTTGCCATTCTGCTGTCGTCTTTTATTGCTGTTATAATTGCTTTGAAAGAATTTACAAATATTGTATTATTATTTCATTATGAGAACCATAGCACTATTAATTATTTCTAATATTTTTATGACTTTTGCATGGTATGGGCATTTAAAATATAAAGACCAGCCATTATTTAAAGTCATTGTTATTGCTTGGCTTATAGCTTTTTTTGAATACTGTTTTCAGGTGCCTGCAAACAGGATAGGTTATGGAACATTTACGGCGGCACAACTTAAAACCATACAAGAAGTCATACCGCTTGCAGTTTTTGGAATCTTCTCAGTACTTTATTTAAAAGAAAGCTTTAAATGGAATTATTTAGTCGGCTTTATTCTTATTGTCGCCGCCGTATTTTTTGTTTTTCATAAATGGGATTAATTCCCACATTCATTATGATGTCTGTGTTCATTGCAAACAGAACCGCTTGTCTGTAGTTCACCTTTAAGGTATTTTTCTACAGCTGTTTTTGCATCTCCTGAAACCCCTACAACAACTTCAACTTTCCTTTCATTAAAAATATCAACAGCACCGCCGCCCATACCGCCGCTGATAATGACATTTACGCCGCGGTCTGCAAGAAAATTAGGCAAAAAACCGGGCCTGTGTCCGGGGTTAGCAATAGTTTCACTGTTTTTGATCTGATTATTTTCAGTATCAAAGATAATAAAAGACTCACAATGTCCAAAATGTTCAGTTACCATTCCTTTTTCGCTTGCTACAGCAATTTTTTTCATTTTCTTCCTCCATTTTTTCTAATATTCTTGTTATATACTCAAAAGAATCATTTTCTAAAGATTCTATCATACCCTTGTCGCATGCATCTGAGATTTTCGGGTCAATAGGTAATTTAGCAAGAAGTTTTAAATTATGTTCATCGGCGATCTCTTTTATATGGCTTTCACCGAATATTTTATACTCTTTATCATTATCAGGGCATTTAAAATATGACATATTCTCAACTAAACCGATAATTGGAATATTCATAATCTCTGCCATTTTAACAGCCTTTGAAACTATCATAGATACAAGTTCCTGAGGGGACGTAACAACTATAATCCCGTCAACTGGAATAGATTGAAATACGGTGAGGGGAACATCGCCGGTACCGGGCGGCATATCGATGAACATATAATCTATATCATTCCAAATAACATCCGTCCAAAATTGTTTTACTGTTCCGCCGATGATCGGTCCTCTCCAGATAACAGGATCGGTATCATTTTTTAAAAGTAAATTAACTGACATAATACTGATGCCGGTCTTTGTTTTTACAGGGAATAGTCCAATCTCATTTTGTTCAGCTTTCTCTTTAATACCGAAAGCTTTTGGTATGGAAGGTCCTGTAATATCTGCATCAAGAATAGCGGTTTTATAACCTTTTTTATTCATTGAAACAGCAAGCATAGATGTAATAAGTGATTTGCCGACACCGCCTTTACCGCTGACAACAGCGATAACTTTTTTTACACTGCTCATATCATGCAGTTTTGCTGAAAAATCATGCTTTACTTTTTCTTTTTCTTCACAATCTTCTGAACAGCTGCTGCAACTGTTACTCATACTTTTGCTCCTTTATTTAAATTATAATTTCACTGCCTGCCGCCAAGTAATCAATAGTATTGCCCATAATAGTTTTCAGTCTTTTATAAGGCTCTTGTCCCGTACAGTGGCAAGTATAGAATTTTGCTTTTGTATCAATTAAATATTTAGCGATATTATCTATTGTTTCACTATCTTCATTTAATCCTGAACTTGATGAAAGGTGAAATCCGCCTATAACAAAATCCGGCATTTGTCCTTTGAGCGAGTGAAAATGTTTTAAAATATTTATAATGCCGTTATGAGCACAGCCTGTTATTAATAAACTTTTTCCGTTTTCTTCTATGATAAGATTTTGCTCATGTAAAAATTTATCATTTATCATTTGTCCGTTAATTTCTTTAAATAAATTCTTATTTGATTTCGGCAGAGGCTCTTTTTGTGCAATATTTGAAATAATTTCTATACCGGTATCAATAATAAAATTATCCGAAATAAGTTTTATCTGCTTATTTTCTTTTAGATCTTCGTCTAAACCGATAAAAACCAAATTATCGTTTTGGCGGAGCGAATAATGTTTTTCAAAAGCTAAGCTATGCAGAAACACTTTAGCTTTTGTGTTTTCTTTTAGAAAGGATCTTAATCCGCCGCCATGATCATAATGTCCGTGCGAAATTATAAGATGATCAATATCAGAAATATTTATATCCAGCTTTTTAGCATTTTGAAGAAACAGCCCGCTTGCACCGGTATCAAATAATATTTTATGTTTTTTAGTTTCAATATATAAGCTAAGCCCATGCTCACTGCAAAAACCTTCTGATATTGACGTGTTTTCAATTAGAGTTTTAATGATCATCAGCTTACACCTTTTTTAACAGAATATCCATAGTGTTTTGATAGATCTCTTTAATTGCTTTTCCTGACGAGCAATCTATATCTACAACTGTTTTGCCGTCATTAACAGCTTTAACTGCATTATAATCAAAAGGTACTTTGCCTATAAAAGGCAAGTTTTCTTTTTTACAAAACTCTTCTATCTTTTTTGTGTTTTCAATATTTGTATCATATTTATTGATGCATATTGCTGTCTTTATTCCAAACTTTGATGCCGTATTGATAATGCGTTCCATATCGCTGATACCTGATATGGAAGGTTCTGCAACTATCAAGACCATATCCACACCGCTAAGCGATGCAATAACAGGGCATCCTATACCGGGAGAGCCGTCAATAATTGCAAGATTTGCATCTTTTGCTGCCGACTTCATTTGTTTTTTCACTTCAGTAACAAGCAATCCTGATGTACCGCTGCCCATTTTAAGTTGTGCCGTTGAAAATACTTTTTCTTTATCGGTATATAACATCAATTCACCTGCAACTGCCGGTACCATTTTTGCCGCATTTACAGGACAAATATATTCACAAACACCGCATCCTTCACATGCAAAAGGATCTACTTTATAGTTTTCATCTGCTGAAATAGCATCAAACCGGCAGTTTTTTTTGCACAGACCGCATTGATTACATATTTGTGTGTCTATCTCCGCTTTTTCAAGTCCGTAAAAGTCCGTTCTTTTAGGTTCTGTTTTCAAGTCCATAATAAGATGTAAATTAGGAGCATCTACATCGCAATCCGCATATGCTTTTGCTTCAGCCAGTTTAACAAAAGCACTCGCTATTGTTGTTTTTCCTGTGCCGCCTTTACCGCTGAGGATTAAGAGCTGTTTCATTTGATATCTCCTTTATCACAGTATTAAGCAGAGAGGAAAACTTATCTTTGTATTTATCATTTTTTCTGACGGCAATTTCTGCATTTGAATTCAATTTCCCAAGTTCATTATCAAATGGGATTCGCCCCAATATCTTAATATTTTTTTCTAAACAAAACTTCTCTGCCGGATTTTCTTGTCCTTCTAAACATTTATTGAGAACTACTCCGAAAGGTTTGTTAAATAATCTGACCAGTTCATATACCATGTTCAAATTATGCACACCGAACAATGTAGGCTCGGCAACTAAAATACAATAATCGGCATCTTTAATGCTTTCCATCACAATACAAGCACTGCCGGGGGGGCAATCTATAAAAACTTTTTTAACTTCATTAGGGAGTTCAGCATTTAAAAGTTCTTTTATAATAGGAACGCCTGAAGGCTCGCCGGTATTTAATATTCCTGTATATACCGACACATTGTCAGATTTTCCTTTTTCAACTTTACCGATAACTTTATCTTTTTCCGTTAATGCTTTTTGAGGACAAACTAAAATGCATCCGCCGCAAGAATGGCATATATCTTCGAAAACTTTTAACTTATCTTTAATATATGCAAGGGCATTAAATTTGCAAAAGCTGACACATTTACGGCAGCCATTACACAGTTCATTATTTACCTGCGGAATTTTTACAGAAACTTCTTCTTTTTTAATATCTTCAGGCTTAAAAAACAAATGACCGTTAGGTTCCTCTACATCACAATCAAGATATGCAGATATTCCAGATGCCGCAGCCAAATTTACTGCGACCAATGTTTTACCTGTACCGCCCTTGCCGCTGAGCACAGCTATTTTCATATTATTAGTTTCCATGTTTGTGAAATCCTGCATGTATTTCTTCCAATAAAGAAAGTTTTTTTGCGGTAAAAGCATCAATATTTTCTTTGACTGAACCGTCTGTTGACTTATATATCTTTATTTCAGCAGATTTCAGCACATCGGCAGCATTTTCGCCTAAGCGGGGGGTAATTAAAGCTTTTACTTTATTGTCTGCTATCATTTGTGCAGCCTTAATTCCGGCACCGCCGGTACTTGCTGCCGCACTATTGTCAAGAAATACACTTTCTTTGCTTTCTATATCATAAATAAGAAAGTAAGGTGCACGTCCAAAAGACGGACATATATTTGAATCTAAATTCTTTTCATCTATAGGAATTGCTATTTTCATAATGATCCTCCATTCTGTAATACTCTTTTAATTAACTCTCTTGCTTTGCTTCATCTGACAAACATCTGCCATGTCTATGCCTATTACAGCCGCGGCCATGGCCTTTTCCTTTTCCTTTACAAAATCGGTATTCGCCGCCCTCTATCATTAAAACTTTTCCGTTCACTAAAAATTCGGAGAGTTTCTTTCTGGCTTCAATATAAATACCTTGAACAGTACTGCGCGCAATATTCATATGCTCGGCACATTCTTCCTGATTTAATCCTTCAAGATCTATGAGCCTGATAGTTTCATATTCATCTACAGTCATTTTTACATGATCTTCGGCATCGGCAGGTGAATCAAGCGGTCCGAATCTGTTGTTTTTAGGCAAACCGCAGACTTTTCTCCACTTCATAGGTCTAGCCATATTTTATCATCTCCATTTTGATTGGAATAAACGGAGCGTCCTCCGTTTATTCTTGATTCTCCAATTCTTTGTCGATCTCTTCAATTTGATTTTTCAAAAAAGCTTTTTCTTCATTAAGCAGTTCTTTTTGTGTTTTTGAGGAATTGCGAAATCCAAAACCTCTTCCAAAACCGCGTCTGCAACCAAATCCGAAACCGCTTTGCTGTCTTATTTCATTATTATCTGTGCAAGCTCCTAAACCTCTTCCTGTCATTGATCCCTTACCCATGGGACCTGTTCCATCTCTTCTTGGCATGATGATTACCTCCTTAAAAGTTTATGGCATATGCCACTTACTATTATACATAATTTCCGGCATATGTCAATAACCCATATAGAATATTTGCAAAAATCATTGATAAATCGAGTTAAAATGAAAATGATAAATCATATAAATAATAAAACAAAATGAGTTGTGAACACATAAAAAGAATGATCAAATCCTTTTCAAATTTCAGAAAAATTTGAATAAATGAAGAAAATTTTTTATAATGCTTAAGTTACACAAAATAAAAAAAGGAGAGAAGCAGAATGAAGAAAATTGCATTGTTTTCAGTTGGTTTAGGTTTGTGTCTTATGATGGCTGCCTGTGCAACACCTGGCAAAAGAACGGCGATAGGTGCAGGAGCGGGAGCAGCAGTAGGAGCAGCAGCAGGAGCTGTTATAGCTCACAATACCGGTGGTGAAGCTTGGCAGGGTGCAGCAATCGGCGGAGCAGCAGGAGCTTTAGTTGGCGGAGTAGTAGGAAATTATTTTGATAAACAGGCGCAAGAACTTGCAAAAATTGCTGAAGTAACAAAAACCGATGACGGATTGAGAGTAACATTGAAAAATGATATTTTGTTTGCAATCGGAAGTGCAGAATTGTCTGCTGATGCAAGAAAAACTCTTACTGATCTCAATACAGTTTTGAAAAAATATCCTGAAAATATCATAATAGTTGAAGGTCATACCGATAATACCGGATCAGCTGCATTGAACCAAGATTTATCGGAAAAAAGAGCAAAAGCAGTTTATGATTATCTTCTTGGAACAGGACTTCAAACTTTCAAAATAAGCTATGTAGGTTATGGATTGAATCAGCCTATAGCTGATAATAGCATGGAAGAAGGCAGAGCGAAAAATAGAAGAGTTAATCTTAATATTACTGCAAACACTGAACTTATAAAACAGAACAGAAGCTAATTTAGAAGTAAAAAAATAATTCAAGAAACCGCCGATTTAAAGCCGGCGGTTTCTTTTTTGCTTTGTCATTTCCTCGCCTCTTGCCCTTTTTTTGTCATCCTCGAAGTTCGTAATCTGGGATCCATTTTGTCTTTTGACGTTGTTGTTGCCTTTGATTTGTAATTGCCGTTATAAGTCCATAATTGTTTGTCAAATGTCGGTATTGACTGTTTCTGATTAGTTTTGCTATAATCATAAATCTAAATTTATTGTCTCCGTAGCTCAATTGGATAGAGCAACTGCCTTCTAAGCAGTAGGTTAGGTGTTCAACTCACCTCGGAGACGTTTTAATTTTATATTTTGAGTTTATACTTTGTTATAGGCTCGGTCATTTGTGTTTAAATACAAACTTCCCGTGCCTCTGCCTCGTCTAAACTTCAAAATGTCAGCAACAATACGGTGGCTGTAGCTCAACTGGTTAGAGCGTCGGTTTGTGGAGCCGAAGGCTGCGGGTTCAAGTCCCGTCAGCCACCCCATTAAAACACATTTAAACCTTTTCTGATGAAAGTCAGAAAAGGGTTTTTTGTTTTACAGAAGATATGATAACTTCTGTCATTTCTAATCAAGTTATATTTTGATAAAATGTCTAAATATAAAAAAATTAAAAAGGAGAATTAATATGCCGTCAATGTTTATAAGGATATCTATAACAGTAATAATTTTAGCAATACTTGCTTATATATTATTTAAATTTATACCTGTAAAAAAGCTTAAAAATTTTGAACCAAAACAAGAACTTGCTGCGGGACCTGACGGGGCAGAACTTCTTAAAAAATATGAAAATAATGAATTGGATGATGAACAGTTTTTAAAGTTATTTTCAAAAGTGAAAATTTATTACTCTACTCCTTGGGGAGATACAAAAGACGGCGGGAGTCAATTGTTTCTTCTTGAATCACCAAGTAAACCGGGACAGACATATCATCCTGTTTTCATATCTACGGAAAGTGCAACAGAATATTTTGAAAAAGCCGGGAGAGCAGGTTTTCTGTTAATAGAAGGTGATTTATTACATTTTATAAAATCAACATTAGAAATTTATGAAGATGCTCCGTCAAAAGTCGGTGCTGTGATTGAGCCTTATAAGTTTAACTTTATTTTAGATGCAGAGTATTTAGATGATATTATAAAGATGATGGAATCCTGATTAACTTTATCATACTTTTAACAATTTTATTTTTATTTTATTTATGATAGAATTAAGTACAATATAAACTATGGCAGGAGAATGCCTATGTTAAACTTTTATTCAGCAAGTGTAAGAAGCGCAAATACAGAACGTGCTGTAGAAGAATGTCTGGATATTTTATCCAAAGACAATACAAACCTTCCAGAAGACTGCAATATCATAATAGTAAATGCCACAATGGGGCACTCACTTGAAAAAATCGCTTCATTGATAAAACAAAGATTCCCTGAAACTTTGGTTTTAGGTGCATCATGTTGCGGTGTGACCGGTAAAGAAGGTGTCGGCGAATCAATGAATGAAATAGCTATGATTGGTATATGCGGCGAACAGGGAGAATGCGCAGCACATTCTGTCAACGGCATATATGCATCAAATTCTTATGAAAAGGGTTTAGAGCTTGCCGAGAATTTAAAGAAAAAAACTGATAATCCAGCAGCGATATATCTTATTTGTCCGAGTTTGGATATCGTGCCTGGCCTTGTCATTGAGGCTTTTGATAAAGTTTTTAAAGATGTTGTTATCGGAGGAGGGACTACCTCTGATAATATGCGTGGGATTGTTAATTACCAATATATCGGGGATCAACTTACCGAACACGGTGCATGGGCGGTAGCTTTTGCGGAAAAAGATCTCAATGCGATATCGCGGGCTACGCATGGTTTTGTGGCAGCCGGAGACCCTATGACAGTTACTAAAGCCGACGAGTATAAAATTATTGAAATAGACGGTAAACCGGCATGGAAAGAATATATTGCAAAAGCAGGAGTTAAAGGCAATTCTCTTGCAGAGATCCTTGCTATGGGAGCGCTTGCAGAAGAGCTTCCGGAAGATTTGGCAAAGGAATATGCAAACTCTCATATATTAAGAGGCATAGTCGATATACCAAAAGATGATAATGAAAGCATAATAAATTATCCTGCCGCAGTAAAAGAAGGACTTAAATTATATCTTACTGAAAGAAATGAAGAGTTTATTTTTTCCGAACATGAAAAGTATCTTGAACGTATAAAAAAAGATATAGAAGGCAAAGAGATCGTGGCGGTATTTCATTCGGACTGTCTTGTAAGAGGACGGCTTCTTTTCAATAAAATAAAAAAAGATGAAATGCTTGTAATGATGCAAAATATTCTTTCGAACAAAGGTTCAGTACCTCCATGGATAGGTATATTCGGTTTCGGCGAGTATGCGCGATTAGGGGATAAAAATGCTTATCATAACTTTTCTGCGGCTCTTTTGATTTTGTACAGATAATTATTAAGTTAAAAGCACTAAACATAATATATTTAAAAATTAGGGAGATAAAATGTTAAGTTTTAACTCTGCAAGTGTAAGAATTGCAAACAGCGAACGTGCTGTTGATGAGTGCCTTGATATCGCATTTCAAGATAATAAAAAAGATTTGAAAGAGTGCAAAATTATTATTGCCAATGCCCCTCTAGGACATCAGCTTGACAAAATTGCCGCTGCTGTCAATAAAAGACTGCCGCATGTAACAGTTCTCGGCAATTCATGCAGCGGTGTTACGGGAAGAGAGGGAAGCGGTGAATCCATGACCAATTTGGCTATAATGGCGGTTTCAGGAACTAATGAAAAATGTGCTTATGCTGCAGTTAATGACATTTATGGAAGAAATTCGTATGAAAAAGGTCTTGAACTGGCTAAAACCCTTAAAGCTAAAGCACCAAATGCCAGTGCCATATACCTGATTTGCCCCGGAATTGATATAGACAATGAGCTTGTGCTTAAAGCATTTATTGAAGTTTTCGGTGAAGAGGTTACGATATTTGGCGGAACATCTTCAGATAATATGCGAGGACTAACAAACATGCAGTATATAGGCAATACTCTTACCGAACATGGTGCTTGGGCAGTAGCATTTTCAGACAAGACTCTTAGTCTTGTTTCCCGTGCAACACACGGTTTTACGGCTTATGGCAGTCCGATGACAATAACTAAAGCTGAAGGGAACAAGATTATAGAACTTGACGGAAAGCCTGCTTGGCAGTTATATACGGAAAGGCTTGGCGTAAAACCTGCACCGGACACTATTTGCGGTGAAACTATACCTATAGGAGCATTAGCGGAAAAACTTCCAGACAACTTTGCTAAAGAATACGGAAATCCTCATATTTTACGCGCTATCACGAAGTATGATCCTGACGGAACGATGTATTATCCCACAACAGCTAAAGAAGGTATGAAATTATGGCTTACAAACAGAGATGAAGAACTTATATTTTCGGAACAGGAGCGTTCTCTTAACTATATAAAAGAACAAATAGGCAGCAGTAAACCTGTCGCCGTTTTCCAGAGTGATTGTCTTGCAAGAGGACGTTTTTTGTTCAACAAGATAATGAAAGATGAGTTTACGGCTATGATACAAAATGCTCTGATGACAGACGGAACGCTGCCGCCATGGATAGGAATGTACGGTTTTGGGGAATATGCGCCTTTAGCCGGAAAGAATACATATCATAATTATTCAACAGCTTTGCTTGTTTTTTACAGATAAAATATAAATTTCGTAAACGGAGAAAATAGTGGCATCAAAGGACAAAGAAAAAAATACTAATAATCTGAAAGGTGTTGTAGAAGATCTGCAGAAACGCGCAAGCAGGTATGAGATCGCCGAACAGAAAATGCGCAATATACGCAGTAAACTTGATATGCAGATTGAATACTTTACGCGTATACATCAGTATGCACAACGCGCTTTCGGTATTTCAGATTTTAAAGAACTTTATCCGATAATTTCAGAAGGGGTAGTCGATATATTTCAGATGGAGATCGGGGCTATTTTCTCTCTAAATGTTGCCGGTGATGAACTTAATCTTCTAGGCTCTTGCAACTTGGAAACGGGGAAAAAATCATTTGGTTTTTCAAAAGAGTGGCTCGCACGTGAGGAACTCTGGAATTTTAAAAAACAAGCGGCATTGTCAGAATCTCCTATAGAGCAAGGTTCTCCGTGGGTTGAATTAGAACTTGAACATGCTGTCTATATGCCGCTGTTTAATAATCGTAAACATATAGAAGCTGTTATTCTCGGCGGAATTACTAAGGAAAATAAAGACTTTTATGATTTTGATCCGAGGGAGATCATTTCATCTTTTATGGTCTTTTGCCAGCAGATGAACGGTATTTACAATAATCATATCGCAATAAAAGCAGCCAATGAAGCCGATAAAGCCAAAAGCCAGTTTCTTGCTAACCTTAGCCATGAAATATACTCTCCTATGAATGCTATAATCGGAATGGTTCAAATAGGTATGCGCCAAGATGATGCAAAAGAATTAAAAAAATGCCTGAATCAAATAGATATTTCTTCACGCCATTTACTTGGATTAATAAATAATGTTCTTGATATTTCAAAAATTGAGGAAGGAAAGCTTGAACTTGTTAGCGAACCTTTTGATCTTACAGACCTTGCGGAAAATGCTATAAGCAGCGTTAAACAGAGTTCTTTGGATAAAAAACAGATGCTTACGACGGATTATTATAATGTTAAGAGCTATCATTTTTCAGGTGATTTGATGCGTTTGACACAGGTTTTGATAAATCTTCTTTCAAATGCGGTAAAATTTACTCCTGAAGAAGGACGTATCAGACTTCTTATTGAAGAACTTTCGCGTGATGACAGCAAAGCTCTTCTTAAGTTTACGGTGTCTGACAGCGGTATAGGCATAAAAGATCAGTTTATGAAAAAGATATTTAAGCCTTTTGAACAGGCTGACGGCAGTGCCTCAAAAAAATACGGCGGAACGGGGCTAGGTCTTGCGATAAGCCAGAGGATATTAGAGCTTATGGGAACTAAAATAGAGGTTCAAAGCCGTGAAAATGAAGGATCGTCATTTTATTTTTCAGTATGGTTTGATTTAGCAAAAGGGAATGAAAAATTATCTGATGAACAAGAGAAAGATGCCGATAAAGAAACAGCTTTTGCAGATTTTGCCGGAAAAAGAGTTCTTGTAGTTGACGATATAGATGTCAACAGAGATATTATATGCTCTCTTCTTTCTATAACTAATATTGATTGTGACTTTGCCGTAGATGGTCATGAAGCTTTTGAAAAATTCACTTCGGCTCTCCCCGGATATTATGACCTTATGCTTATGGATGTGCAGATGCCTGTTATGGACGGTTATGAAGCTACACGTGCTATCAGAAAATCAGGAAAAGAAGATGCTGAAACGATACCGATAATAGCGATGACGGCAAATGTTTTTAAGGAAGATGTACAGAATGTTTTAGACAGCGGAATGAATGGGCATATTGCAAAACCAGTAGAATATAAAAACCTTATTGATGTCATAAAGTCGGCTTTTGAAAAAAAGAAAAAAAACAAGTAAAAAACTTCTCTTAAGATTTTTTAATTATAAAAAAACAGTTTAACAGTTTCTTCTATGTCTTTATGTGTCATAATATGTGCTGCAGTTTTTATTTGCTCAATTATGCTTATGTCATCCATGGGCAATCCTTTGTCGAAAGAGCAATCAACCCTTTTGTAAATATCCTTTGTATCTATAAGCATTTTTATCTGATCAGCTATTGCAAGCGCCTGAATATCCATCATATAGGTAATTGCAAAGACAGGATTTGTAAGATTTGTTTTTCTTATTTTTATACCAGGACTTTGTATTGAACCTGTGCCAAGAGAAAGGATTTTTAGCGGCAGCAGTTTTTCATTCATCTTTTTTGCTTCTATCAGTCCGCATATTGTAGGATTATTTGCCCAAAGGCCGCCGTCCCAAAAGATCTCATTTTTGATCTTTTTCTGTTTAAGATAATAAGGTGCAGCTGAAGTAGCAAGAGCGACATCTTTTATATAAAGATCTTTGTCTTCATCATAAATACCTTTGACCGGGTAATAAATTTTGTGCGGCGTTTTGAATACTTTAGCTTTTTTGGAAGTTACATTGCTGGCTGTTATAACAACATTTGTTTTAAGGTCTGACATTTTTTTTGTTTTAAAGAGTTTAGCAAGTTCTTTTACAAGCACTTTACTATCGTATAAAACCATATCGTGAAACAGGTTCTTAGCTTTTTGCGAATAAGATTTACTGAATATAAGCGGTCCTTTGTTTTCATAAAGTGATACTAACTCTTTCATTTTAATGCCGCTTGCGGCCGCGAGTGTGATAAAACCTCCTGTACTTGTACCGCATATAAGGTCAAAATATTCATATAAAGGTTTTTGTAAACGACCTTCAATATTTGAAAGGAAAAGAGCAGGGATTAACCCTCGTATTCCGCCCCCGTCAACAGACAAAATTCTAAATTCTTTTTTCTTCAAGTAAAATATCCTTAAAAGTAAATGATAAAAATCTGGATATATTATAATATTAATGCGTGAAAAATAACAGATACTTATAACTGCAAATCTAAAACAGAACCAGAACTATGATAAAATTAAAAAGATATTTTGCTTTTATGCTTTCTGTCGTCTTGTGTTTTGATATTCTATTTTTTGCAGGATGTGCAAAGCATCCGGATTGCAATGTGCAGGTGATAAAACAGATGTCAAAGAAAAATATTTATCTGCCTGATGCAAGTGCAAATGAAATATCCTATTATCTGAAAAATTCTGATAGGTGGAAATTGATACCGAGAGATAAGAGTGGAAAGCCTGACCATTTTAATGCACATAAAGCTGCAAGGGCTGGACACACAGTATTAGCAGTCTACAATACAGGAAATGAAGAAAGCGGGCATGTAGCTATACTAAATGGTAAAAAGGATATGTTTTGGAGCAGCAAATATAATGCTTATGTGCCGTATGCTTATGGCAGCGTCAAAGGCAGTAAGCCTAAAACCATTCCTCTTTCTTATCAATTCTCTTATGACAAAGAACCAATGGTAGATTATTATATTTATAAATAATACTTAAAAAGCTTCCTAATTCTTTCAAGTATTTATATAATTATATTTATGAACGGAAAAATACTTCTAAAAATGGCATTTCTTTTTTTATTTTTTTTCACGTCATGCCAAACTATATCAAAGACACAGCTTGTTCTCTATGATATTGAAAAAGCTTCATTTATGCCAAATACAATATTTGAGCATAACGGGACAGTTTTCTTTGCATATAATGCCCATAATGAACAATTTTTTCTGAAGGCAAAGATCCCTAATGATCCTTCCGATAAAATAGGACGAGTAGAATTTAAAATAGAAAAAGGGATAAGTTTTGACTATAAGAATATTGTCTATTTACCTGATATTTCCGGTATATGGGATGAGACTATATTAGATTTTGCAGTAGAAAATGCACCTACTATACCTATGACAGGTGTAATTTTGTCTGTCTTTACTAGGGACGGCGTTATTTTTAAAGATGAGAACTCAGCACTGAAATTCATAGATCTTAAATTTCTGCCTGAAAATATTGACATTGTTGGAAATATAAAACACGAAGAGTTTGTTAATGGTGTTTATAAAAAACTGAAGGAAACTCTTGAAAGAGAATATCCTGATATAAGCAAATTTATAATCAATATGCATGATATTCCAAGAGTGCCTTTTATGTATCTTGACGTGGATAAAGGTCAGGCAGTTTTTTTGGTACTTCCGAATTTTTACAGGGTTAAGAAAGATATAGTGCCTTTTGGCTATTCGACAAAATTCCTATATTCGGCTTTAGTTAACAGCCATATAATACCTATAGTAAAGGCTCCATTTACAACTGTTCACAGGCTTTTTAATCAAGCTTTTGTTTCTCTTGGAACTATCGTGCGTCCTACGATAAAAGATGTAAAAGGTGATATCCCTCCGGTAAATGAAAATGATGAATATATGGATATAGCCGCATTCAACAGATTTTTGGATCGCAGAATTACGGACGAAGTATATAAAGCGAGAGTTAAGATACTTCTTGACGGTGAGGAGTTCTTTTCGCATTTTCTTGTAAATGCATCAAAGGCCCAAAAAGATATTTTGATAAGGCTTTATGTCTTTGCAGTAGATCCATACACATTAGGTATTGCCGATATGCTTAAAATGAAATCAAATGAAGGAATAAAAGTAAAAGTTCTGCTTGATGAATTGAATACTGTTATAAATTGGGCAAGGACACCGGAAGTGATAGAGGATAAAAATTATAAAATGCCCTCAATAAAGAAGTATCTTAGGAAAAACAGTAAGATTAAAGTCAGAACGCATCCGAATACTTGGGTCAATTTTGCTCACACTAAAGCTATAGTTATTGATGACGATATTGCATATACCGGCGGAATGAATTTTGCTGAGAGTTACAGATATTTCTGGCATGATATGATGGTATCGCTTGAAGGACCTATAGTATTGAAGCTTAAAGATAATTTTAAAAGGGCTTGGCATTTTGCCGGTGCAGGCGGTGATTTTGCCACGGCTTTATATTCAATTACCAAAAAAGAAAAAGAATATCTTGGCAGTACTGACGGAATGATAGATGTCAGACTTTTATATACTACTCCCAGTGCTTCGCAAATATACGATGCTCAGATTGCTGCGATAAAAAGATCAAAAAAGAGGATATATCTTCAAAATCCTTATTTTTCAGACCCTCAGATCGTAAATGAACTTATAAAAGCACGCGCAAGAGGGGTAGATGTAAGGGTCATTCTCCCTTCAAAAAACAATGTAGTTCTTATGTATAAAAATAATAAGATAAAAGCCAATATCCTTATAAAAAACGGCATAAGGGTTTATATGTATAAAGGAATGACACATGTAAAAGCCGGGATATTTGACAACTGGGCTTCAATAGGATCGGCAAACTATGATCGATACAGTCTTTACATAAATCAGGAAATGAATCTTGGTATATCCGATCCTGGTTTTGTAAAAGAGCTTGAAGAAAGGCTTTTTAATGAAGATTTTAAGAATTCAGAAGAGTTGACTGAGCCATTTTCCATAGCTTTTACTACATATATTTCCAATGCTTTAAACCCAATGAAATAATAAAACTATTTAAAAATCAATATGTTTCTAATTTAATCGATCCGGGGCTATCGTGATAAATAGGATACAAATCCAAGAATCAAAATATCAATAAAATCACAAAAATTTCACAAATATAATAGGTTTTTTTCATAAGTTCACAGTAGAATATAATTAGAAAAGGTAGTGGTATATAATATTTAACAGGTAGAATTATGTTTAAGGAAAACACACTATCATTTAGAACTGCAAAGACAAAGCTTTCTTCTATTAAAAAGAAGGCCGCGGTTCTTTTTATATTTATGTGTATGTCGATAAACGGTTTTGTGCCAAGCACGGTTGAAATAAGCAGATACAG
>JBPOII010000013.1:0-25993 GCA_052034625.1 Elusimicrobiota bacterium
AGCAGCGGTTATTCAGAGCATGCAGAGTTGGAACGCAAAATAAGTGAAGGAAAGATATCAGAAAGTGATCTGAATAATAAACTTGTAAAAGAATATACGCCGGTAGGAAATTGGGATGGAAAAGAGGTTACGAATGTAACAAGAATGGGTGCAAAACAAGAATATAAGAGAATAATAGAAGCAAAGCTTGCTCAAGCCAAAGGAATAATGCTTGGAACTGGAAAAACAGAAGAAAGTAAAACTGCCGTTTCAGATAATGAAACAGATGTAACAAGTAATGAGAAAAAAGAAGAAAGTTTAACTGAGCCTGCAGTTCAAGATGAAAATGTCATTGACGAATATGGATATGATCAGGAAATGTTAGAAAATCTTGTATCTAAAACAGATAAACCAAAAGAAGAGATAGTAAAGACGTTAAACGAGGCGAAGGAAGATTCGTATGTGACAGATAAGGAACAAGGATTAGAACAAGGTACGACATTTGATAATGCGATGAGTTTGATTAAGGATTTTCTTGCAAATGGTGGACAGGTGGTAAACTGTGCGGCAGAAGCATTATCAACAGTATTGAATATAACAAATAAAGGATTGCTTGGATTCCAAGCAATACTAGCAGATATTTCAGCAGGATTGTTTACAGAAGAAAGAATTCAAGACGGTCAGGTTATGACTAGTATGAATGCGATGAATACCGTGATGAATTCTCTCTTAGAGTCATATGGTAAAGATAGTGCGGTATATGGAATAAGTTTGGAAAATTTCAAAGACGGATTGAAGGAAGGCAAAAGTGCAGTATTATGGGTAGACGGCGATCACTATATTTCGGTAATGAAAGAAAATGACGGAATATATACAATAACGGACCCTAATAAAAATAATGGTGTGAAAATAAGTTATGACGAATCGAATTTTGACAAAGTGATAAGTGGTGAGCAGGGAGAGAGTGTCCTGGGAGAAGAGTACGATGGATATAAGGTTGATAAAAACGATATGAAAGTACTCAGCGATTCCGATGGACTTGAAGGAAAAGCATTCGAAGGGAAAGCGAGAATATTGAATGAACAGGAAGCGAGTAAAATTACCGGAGCAAGACTTGTGGAAGATACGGATGGAAGTTCCGGATCTGGAAGGCAATCAAATACATTATCAAATTATAGTAATAAGAATTCATCAAAGTCCGAAAAAGAAAAAACCTCATCTTCAAAACACTCTTCTTCCAGCGTCAATAAATCAAATTCAACGGGATATGATGAAGCAATACAGAGAGCAGCTGAAATGGCAAGAAAAGCCGCTGAAGCAGCACGCATGGCTGCGGAAGAAGCTGCGAGAAAAGCCGCTGAAACTGAAAAAGCATCAGAAGAAGCCGAATCAATAGAACGCCCAGCTGAGTATACGAATATACAGGACGCTATCACAAAAGGGATAGGCTCTACATTGAAAGCGATTGCGAATGCTGTATTAAATGTCGGTAAAAGTAACGGTTTACAGAGTTGTGCTGGAGATGCAACAGCTAAAGTTTTGGGAGTACAGTCAAATCCTGTTTTAAATATGGCTCTTGTATTATCAGATATCTCAGCCGGACTTTTTGTTAAAAATAATGAAGCAGGAGCAGATGACGGGAAAGTAAAAATATCACTTAATGCCATAAAAGAATATCTTGCTAAAGAAGGTTTGAAATTTGAAGGATACCAGACAAATAGAGAGGGACTTGAACATGCTCTTGATTCGTCAGAAAAAGGCGGCGTTTTGTATGTGTCTGCAGTTAAAGGTGGTGAAACTGACCACTTTGTCCATGTATTAAAGAATGGTACAGGAGAGAGTGCAACTTATGACGTAGATGGTTATGGTGATAATTTAACAAAAGCTCAATTTGATGAGTATTTGTCTAACCATGAATGGGAACAGTTGTCTAGAGGTGGTAAAGGTGTTGTGCTGACTGATGCCGATATGTCATCTATTTCTTCGTCAGATAAAATAGATGAAAAAACAATAGTCGGTGCGAATACACAGACAACCCCGTCAGATGATGGAATAAAAAAATGCGAACCTGGCGATGTTTATGTTGTTTTGGAAGATGGGACGAAAGCTATAGTAAACGAAAATAGGTTTGTACGTCATGAAGGGTTTCTTTGGCAGTTGGGTTCTGGGGACGATATTTCCGTGACCGATTCTCAAGGGAATCAAAGATGGGTAGATAAAGGGAATCATAATTTAAAAGTAGTTATACCTGTGAATGGCGAGCCTACTGCGGTACCTCTGAGTGAAGTTTCAAGAATAGAAGGTAGTGTACAAGCCGGAGAGCTTACTTTGCCTGCTGATTTTAAAAACTGTACTTTTGCGAATGGCATTCCGTATAGAGATTTGACAGGAGAAGATAAGTCTAATGATTCAAATTATGTACCGGTAACATTGAGCAATGGTACAAAGGTTTATGCGAGACTTGAAGGTCTTAATAAAGCCATAACTAAAATAGAAACAAAAATGCCAATAGACGGTAGTGATTCTGTTTATGATCTCACTATAGATCTTACCGAAGGTGTGGCATATGCTGCAGATTCAGAAGGGAACATCGTTTATGCAGCTGACAATCTTAGAACAGATTTACTAGCCCAAGATAGATTTAACTATAACACTATAAGTTATAACAAAGGGGTCATTGACGGTTTGTCAATGTTTAGAGTTTCTGACTTAGTAAAAGCGGGAAAAGATATTTTTATTCCTAATGACAGAGAAGGTACATTGGTAACAAGTCTTTCAGGCGGTAATATATTTGACAATGATATGTTCAATAAAGTAAAGATGATTTATCTTGCTAGCGGTAATGGTACACAAGACCATATTAAGGCTGAGGATTTTATACAAGGTCTTAAAGACTTTAGGGCGTGGCAAGAGTCTGACAATGAAACTGACAGTGAAAAAAATGTTCAGTTCAATGCATATGGAAGATCTAAAGATTCCGGAACGGATATTTTTACCAGTCCAACCAGCTATGCTATAAGGAAAATAGTGTTTTCTAATGCAGATTTTAAAACAGGATCATCTTTTAAAGTCAATATGAGTGATGCCGGTTCCGGAGAAGAGGATACTATAATAGAGTTCAGTAAAAATGCTGATGGAACTACTACAGGGAAAGGACAGGTGGTAATTCCGTCCACTGTGCTTGGGCAGTTAGCAGGTTCGTTTTTGAACAGTATATTCGGTGGTAACGTAGATGTTGTTGATGTGAATGTTCAATATTCCCCAGAAGGAGTATTTTTAGGTGGCTCTACGATCAAAGGTACAGATTTGCAGGAAGCAATATGGACCGACAATGATGGGCAGAGACATGCATCTCTAAGCGGTGAAGGAGTTGTTTCGTTAATCAATATTCTAGCAGGTGGACAAAAAGAGTCAGAAATCAAAATAACAGGAGGGGAAAACTCTGAAGGTACTGAAGTTGTCTTTTCCGCTCCTATGTCTGACGGAACAGCAGTACTTACGGAAGCAGAAGAAGGCGTGCAGTTGGATCTAAAAGGGCCTCAAGGAGTACCTCTAAGTCTAGAACTTACAGAACCTTATAATGCTACTATTGATCAGAATATAAATGTTGTAACAATTATAGACGCCAACTTTAAAGCGTTGGCTTCTTCATATGATCCTGAACTTATAAAAGCTTTAGTTCTTAATAATGTTCCAACTATGCTTCCTAAAATGATAGCTCCTATTGAAAGCAAACCGTTTGAAGTAGATGCTGAAGTCACCGCCGCAATTACATTTGCAGCTCCTAAGGTTACGCCACAGGTTTCTCAACAGGTAGTAGAACAGACTCAGCAGGTCACAGAGCAGAGTAAGCCGGTAGCAAAACAGGATGATCAACCTGTCACAGAACAGAGTAAACCTGTCACAGAGCAGAGTAAGCCAGTAGTAGAACAGATTCAACAAAATACTGTAGAGGAAGCTCAGCCTCCTACAGGAGCAAGAGAGAGCGAGTCTGTTTCAGGAACTCTTAATGTTACAAATAATGATACAGGAGAAACTTTTGATCTCGTAGCTTTCAAAGAATTCACACAATATATATATGATACTTCAAACCGTTATATCGGTTTGATTTCAGATAAGATTAAAGACAGCTTTATACCGGCGAAAGATGCCCTGTTTGGTGTAAGGATACACACACAAACAACTGAAACACCGAGTAAAGATTTTCCAGGAGCAAAAAATATAGCTCAAAATGAAACTATAGTTCCTTTGGATAAACCTGAAGATGATATTAACCCTGAGAATATACCTCAGGTAGAAACTGTTCCTGCCTCTAAACCTTCAATTTCAGATAACAGCACTTTTGCGACAATAGTATCTTTTAAAGATTTTACAAACCTTTCCAAGAGTGAACAAGGTGCCTACTTACTTTACTACGGACAGGACAGACTAAAGGCTTTGATGTCTGAAGGTGGAGCACTACGTTCGTTAATACCGTTAATGGTGAGTGTAGATAATAAAATAGATTCTTCCGAACCGAATGCTGTAGTTTCTTATGGTACGGAAGAAAAAGATGACGGAAGTCTAAAAGGCAACATTGCTTTTGCGAGTGTTGCTCCTGAAGTTCTTTCAACATTACAGGCGGACGATCTTGCCAGTGCTGGAGATAAAGTTTTGGAAGATGTGAAGGAACTTGCTGATGCAGCAATTGCTTCAGAAACTCCTACTTCTGATGCAACTGTGACAGACATTACGCCTGATAATATATTTAAAAATGTATCTCCTTTCCAGTTATTCTCAGCGAAGCCTTTGGCTTTTGACATCCTTAACAGACTTACTGAACTTAAAACTACAATAGGTAACAAGATTTTTATGACCAACATATCGTATAGCAGCGATACAGCTGGTGCAACTCCGACAACAGAAACAACCACAGAAGATTATACCGTAAAAAATGAAGGGATGGATCCAACACCTGCAAAGATAATGCTTGCATCTGGTGGACTTGGCAATGAACCTCAAGGTGAGATTGAATATAAAAATGATGAACAGAGTCCGCAACCGAAAGTTTTCCCTACAGTTGCTCAAACGATGAATGAAGTTGTAAGTGCTGTTATCGCTGGAGAAATGAGCAGAGGAGAAGCAATATCCAGAGTAGAGAACGCACAACTGACAGATTCAAGTTATAGCAGCTTTGATGATCTTGAAGAACTGCTGACAAATCTTACTGACAAGAATGGTAGATCTATACCCACACCACTAACATTGGCAAGATTAGGAGAAGCTAGAGAGGCAGAAGCGGCTTTGAGAAAAGGTGAAGCAGATCCAAATATTTCTGTAGATGATTTGAAACAGCTTAAAGCTAATTATGCAAGTGCAATGGGAGCATTGAGCAAGCAGCTTTCAGAAAGAATAAGAGAAGATAATAAGAGTCCTGAAACTAGGGAAGAACTTGTAATATTGAAAGATATGATAAGGAAAGAAGCGGTAATTGCGATGAGAGATGCCGTTCAGACAGAAGGTTCGCTATCTAAAAAAACACAGGCAAAACTTAACAATTCAATGTGGGGTCTAAAACTGAGCGCTCTGGAAAAATCGGTAATTAAAACTAAGATGCCGCCTAGTGATGAAGAATGCGGAGCTGGAAAAGCATTCCAAAAAGTTAATGGATATATTTATAACGCATATACGAATGAAATATTTGACGGAAATAAAGTAGTGGGGATGATGGCTTTTGATCCTGATTCAAAAGAATGGAATGTACAATTTAACGGAAACGGTGATAAAGTAAAAGATGAAGCGTTCAAAAAGAGCGTGGTAGAATCATTAAAAGATGTAACTAAAAATGCGATGATAGGATATGACAAATCCGGAGAACCTGTTTTTGCCCAAAAAGGGAGCGGTACCGGTAAGCAGGAAGGAGCGGTATATGACGGATTTGGCAATTACAGAGGGATGTCGTATTATAATCCACAAACCGAACAATATTTTGTCAAATGGGCTGGTTCTAACAGAAATGATTATCAAGCATTATCGGGAGTAAAAGGCAGACCCGATCATATGACGGAGACAAATGCAATAAACGGTAAAAAGTATTTATATGACGGAAGCACTCAGAAACTTTATCTTATAACCCCTGAAGGAAAAAATAATAGATATGTAGGAAAAGTAAGTTTTGATCTGAAAACCGGCGAATATACGATGAAAGGTATTGATCAAGAGGTCATTGCTGCGATAAATAAACTTCATTTAAGAGGTGTAGGTTTCGGTTCTGTTGAGAAAGCGAGCAAGGGAATGCCGAAAAACATATCGAGTCTTGGAACAGCAGCGAACGGTGAGAAGATATTTATAAATACAAAAACAGGAATAGTATACCAAGGCGGAAAGAGAGTAGGAAAAGCTGTATCTAACGGAGAAGCGGGATATAAGGTAGTGGGTTCAAAAGGAAAAGAAATCCCGGCTTTGAGTGCGGCATTGAATAAAGCGAGCAGAGATGGAACATTAAGTTATACGAAAGAGCAGTTTGTAACAGCGGTAGAAAATGCTTTGTCAAAAAATCGTAAGACCCAGACTAAAGGAAGCGGTGTTCTGATAGATGTGGCTTCAATAGGTCCAAAAACGATTGAATTTGTAGGAAAGATAGTAACGAGTAAAGAAGGGCTGAAAGAGACAGAGAAGAAGAGTGATTACGACGTGGTTGCTGATGAGTTGGCAGCACAAAGCAAGCTGAGCAGGAAAGAAGTTGACAATATATTGTCCGGAATAGATAAGAGCAAACTGGATCAAGCGATAGACGTATTAAAAGATTTCTTTGCTACAGGCGGAGTAATTACAAATTGTGCTACTGATGCATTAAGTAAAATGTTGGACGGTACCGTAGGTAGAGAAGTATTGGCATTGCAGGCATTGGCATCAGATATAGCATCAGGAGCATTCAATAAAGACAGCATAAAAGACAATCAATTGCACATAAGCATGAATGCAGTAAACGAAGTTTTGAGAAATAATAATAAAGATTCTAGCGGATATGCTGTCAATATGGACGATTTTATGGCTGGGTTAAAACCCGAGGAAAGTGCGATACTGTGGGTGAACGAGAATCATTTTGTGACGGTAACAAAAGATAAAGACGGGAACTATGAGGTAGAAGATCCGAATGTAAATGATGGTAAAGCGGTAACATATACGGCGGAAGGTTTCAAGACGGCAATGTCCGGAGGAAAAACTGTAGACAAAGACGGAAAAGAAGTTAAGAAGAAAAATGGGGAAGCGGCAAAATATAATGCAGCAGATAAAGACGGTAAGATAAATGTAGTGACGGATTCAAAAGGTGTAGGCGAAGCACAGAGCGCAGAAAAACTATCGAAAGCTCAAATGAAGACAAAGAAAGGCGCTGAATATGTGATGGAAAATTATACTGCACGTGAGGCATATCAGGCAAGAGAAGCGTATACGGTTGCAGAAACAAGGACAGGATATAAAACAGTATGGAAGAAAGGAATATTAGGTATATCATACCCGACAGTAACAAGTTATAAATACACTGTAAATGTAACTAAATATAGAAATGTAACCAAATACAGAAATGTAACAAAACAGAGAAGAGTATGGAAACCGGAACCGCAAAAACCAAAACCCAGTTTCATAGATAAAGTCGGTAATGCAATAAATAATTTTAAAGATAAAACAAAAGAAACATTCACTAAAGCTGTTAATGGGGTAAAGACAGCGGTAAATAACATAAATATTGGAATAAAAACATTTGCGAACAATAATGCACAGAGGAATCTTGCGGCAAAGCAAGAAGAGATGAAGCTGGCGTTAAGGAGCGGGAATCAGAACGATATAAACAATGCGAACAGGAATTTACAAAATGCGGAGACGAGAGCAAATACTGCGACGAACAATTTGGCAAATGCAAGAGGAAAACAGTCGGCATTCCAAAACAGTATAGGAAATTCGGATTACGGAAACCAAATAGATAACGATACAAAAAAGATACAGACAGCAAATACAGATACGCAACTGAGAGGAAGGAACGATATTGCTAATGTAAATCTTGAAGTTAAGCAGAACAATGCCGTAAATCATGCAAAAAACGGAACACCTGAGCAGCAGAAGAAAGCTGATGAAGAGCTAATTCAGGCAGAACTGCAGGCAAAGAAAACGGCGGATGCATATACGGGATTCCTTAAAGGTACAGGAAATATTCCTGAAGCTCAAAATGTTCAGGATAATCTGCAAAGACTTATAGATACAGGCAGATATAATGTAGCAGATGCATATAATGTCGGTGCACAAAGACAATTGACTGAAGCCCAGAACAATGCTGTAACAGCTGCAAAGACAGGAACGGCAGAAGAACAGAAGAGAGCGGAAGAGGCGTTGGCGAATGCGGAAGCGATGGCGACACAGAGAAGTGCAGCATTGGCGGAGATACAGAAAGCGCGCGGAATGGAGGAACTGGCAAAAAATACTGTAGAAACGAATGATACGAATATAAATAACGGAAGATATAACATAGCAGCAGCATATGACAGCGTAGCACAAGAAGATTTGGCATCGGCACAGACAAATGCGGCAGCACAGGCAAGATACGGAACAGATGAGCAGCAACAGAAAGCGAATGAAGAGCTGGCAGCGGCAGAAGAGAGAGCAACTCAGACGAGTGAAGCTTTGGCTGCAAGTCAAAGAAATAATGGCGATGAAGCCGGGGCGAAAGCAACGGAAGATGCATTGCAGAACAATATATATAATGGCAGATACGGAGTTGCGGAAGCAGCGGAAGCAAGAGCAAACAGTGATTTGGATAATGCAATAAGAAGCGGAGACCAAACAAGAATAGATAATGCTAGACAGGAAGCAATAGAAAGAGCGGCGGCAACAGGCAAATTGGCGGATGAAGCGGTCTCTGCAATGAATAACTCCGGTAATACGGAAGGTGCTAAGGCGATGGAAGAAAGAGCGCTGGCCGGGGTTGAATATGCCGGTTCCGGAAGAACGATTGCAGACAAAAAGAAAAATGATGCTACTGTAACTACAGCGATAAAAATAAGCGATGCTAGCGTGAAGGCACTGGAAGATGCGAAGAACGACCCAATGAAAGATATAGCAACAATCGGTGAGAAAGCCGCTACCGATGCTGATGCCGTAATCAAGGCAATGAACGATACAGGCAACAATGATAAAACAGAAGAATTTATAAAAGGAATGCAAGAAAGATTAGGACATAACGGTGTCTACGATCCTAATAAGAAAGCCGGTGATTATGTAAGAGAAATTGTAAAAGAAACAGAGACTCTTAGAGTAGCGGAAACGGCTAAGACTAATTATGACACAAATAAAAATGCTTATGATGAAGCAAGGACAGCATATGAATTAGATCCGATGAATGAAGATAAGCAGAGAGCATATGAAGAAGCAAGGGATGCATTTTTATTGTCGGCAAGTGAGTTAGGAACGGCATTAGATAATTATAATACAGCGACAACAGCTACAGGTAATCAGGATAAATATGAAGAAATATTTAAGAAAGCCGGTTTGCCTGCCACGAATAAAGAGGGTATAAATCCAAGTGATCAAGTAAATAATGCTGCGGAAATATACGTGCTGGAAGGTGACAGGGATATATTGGAGGCAGCTCAGGAATATTATCTCGGAGAGTATGAAAACAGTGAAGCTGCCGTTCAGGAAGCTGCCGACAAGTATATAACTGACGGAAGTCCTGAAAGCAAACAAGCTTATGATGACGCTGTTGCTGCCAGGGAAACGCAGCGTGAAGAATTGCTTGCCCGCCTTGCAGAAATAGATGCATTAAACCAACAGATAGAAAATGCAAAAAATGAAGCCGGTTATACGACGGAAACGAATCCTGTAGGTGAAAGCATTGCTGATGAAACAAATAGAAGAATGCAAGTATCGGATGAGAACTTACAGGCCGCTGTTCTTGAAATTATGGAAGGAGCGGGTAATGAATATGCAGACTCTCTCCCTAAAAAGGATGAGAACGGCAATTTATCTGATTTTAATGAAGCCGATGTAAAGAGCAAAGAAGAAGCATATTTGAGAAGTCTTGAAGTTTTGGAAGATGTAACAGCAAATCTTGGTGAAACTTATGATAGAACTTGTGCGACACCTGCAGAAGCGGCACAGAAAAAGCAAACCAATGCAGACCAAATATCAGGCTCCGTTGAAGAAGCCCAAACAAAAATAAATGATACTTTAACGGAAGTAATGAAAACTTATTATGAAGCCTATGAACAAGCTGAACTGGATTTCGGAAAATCCGTACAGGATGTAACTGCAGCCGCAACATATGACCTTGTTAAAGGACAGTATGAAAAGTTTATGGCTTTTGTCATAGATAGCGGTGAAAAAATGTGGAATGCTGTTGATAGTTTAGCTTCAACTCTAAAGCCTGCAAGCCAGACTGCTTTTGAAACAATATTCAGTGCCGGACTTACATCAAAACTTATAAGTCTCGGATTTACTGTAAATAATGAAAACGGTGAAGTTGAAAGAATATTTGCTAATGAAAATGCTCCGGCTTCACAATATAAGTTTAGCACACAGGACATTGCTGAACAGCAAGCTTTGGTTGATGCAAAATATGCCGATCTGCTTCTGTCAGGATCTCCGGAGGCAATGGAAGCTTATTTACAAGAACTTTCAATGCTTAATATTATGCAGAATAATAAGAACGAGACAGCTCTAAATGTAGATAGGAGCAGAGAAGAACTTGATGAAATTTTGGCTGAAGTGCAGCAGCTCTATCCGGAAATCAAAACTGTAGAAGAAGCACTTGCAAAGCTTGATGAACTCAATGAGCAGAATTCTATTAACAGTACTGCTCAACAGAATATAGAGAATGATAATGTGGCACTTGCAGATATTAATGCACTGATAGATGAACAACAGGCAATAATCGACGGAAGATGGGATGACTGGAATTGGTTGCCATGGAATCACCATAATGCAGCTCAAATAAGAAGGGATGCTGAAGCCGAGATTGAAAGATTGAGAGCCCAATATGATGAAATTGCCGCTCGTATAAAAGAAAGTAAAGGAAATATAAGAAATATCCAAACAAGTGATATTGAATTGTTGAACAGGCTTAATGCCGCGAATGAAGTTTACCAGCATAATGTTGCTGTTGACGAGGCTTTAGCAGTTGCCGCTGAAGCAAATGGAAGCGGAGCTCCGCTTACCGAAGAACAGCAGGAACTTGTTATTGAGAACATAAAGACAAATGACCCTAATTTCTTTAGAGACACACGTTCTCTGAATATTACTGATGAGAATTTCTTTGAGAATTGCTCCATAAACAGTGATAGGAATGTCGTAATAAACAGTGCATCTCCGAACGCAGACGAAATAAATGAAGTAGCTGCCGAGATAGAAGGTCTTTCAATGAATTCGGGTGCTGCCGGACAGTATCAGATTGTAAGAGATATGTCTACAGGAACTTTTGCCGCACAATTGCCGGCAGGATCAGGTTCAACTGCGACTCTCAGCGGGAACGGCGGCAGCGAAGCAGTAGGAAATGTTGAATTTGCGCTAAAACTGGAAGGCGGAAATTTTTCGTTGACAGGAGATGCTGAATTCATTTTTACTTCGGGAACATATAGACAGGATACCGGCGGCGATGGACTGCCCAGCGGTGAAAGTCAGACTCCCGTTAGGACTGAGGGTATAATAGTCCAAGGTGATGGATTTGTGTCGATCTCCGGAGAAGGCGCGGTGCTTTCTCTAAGAGGAGGGCAGCCGAAGATCATTGATGAAGGGACTGTTGCATGGTCCGGTTCTCAGCTTGCTTCCGGTATGGGAACAGTAACAACTTCAGGCGGGAACTATGTCTACAGTAATGATAACGGTTGGTTAGGTGTAGACAGTACTTCCGGTTATGTCTTTGGTGATAAGAGCGGAGTAATAGGTGCAGCATTGGAAAATTCTAATACCTATATTGATGATTTTAACGGTCTTGACTTTAATGTAAAAGTATCGGGCGACATACCAAATAATTTTGAAGATTCTTTGACCTTGCTATTAGATAATCAGAATGACAATTTTGAAGGTATTATAGTCCACGGCGGACCTCAATACGGAAGTGATGTGTCGCGCTATATGAATATTACCGGAGGAGAGGAATTCCTCATAACAACTAATAATGGCGTGCTTGCTTTTAGGGCAGGAGAAAATGGCAATACAGCTTCCATAAATATCCCCGGATGTACGGCCAGAGATAAAGATGGTAATGAGGTTACATCACAAACATATGCACCCGGAGAATTTATATCAATTCAAAGACTTGATATAAGTAATACAGAGGCAATGACAGTAGGAGGAGTCGAAAGACCTGCCGGATCTGTTAAATTATACGGTGATGAAAGTAACAGATTGTATCTTGCGGAGAATCTTACTGATGTAAATGTTCAAAAAGTATGGGGAATGCCGGGAGAAGAAACATATGAGGATTATGGATTAGCTGAAAATGCGACAGTCACATATGTTGCAGGTTCAGAGTTTATTGCTGGAACATCGGATGGCGAACCATACTTGATGGGTGTATCTTTGCAAATTCAGCTCGAAAATGTCCAATTTATAACAAAGGATGAAAATCAAAGTGAAGGTGCAGGCAGCAGCAAGAAAAACCCTATATACTCAGTCGGGACCATGGGAGATGGAAATGTGTTCTCTGGAACCATGTATAATGTTTCGGAATCGATCGGAGCTAACGGCCCTGTATTGGTTGGTAATCAGGTTTTTGTAACTACAAATGCTACTTCAGCTAATTCGTCAGTATACTGGCAGAATGGTAGCGAGCATCCGCAATTCGGCGTTATAACCGGAGAAGCGGGAACCGGAGTACAGATCAATGTTTCAGAGACTGGAGTCATTAGATCATTTGCAAGAGATGATTTAAATTCAGGAAGAGAAGATATAGTTGTAAGTGCTTCAAAAGACCTTTCAACAGATGCAGTTATAGATGATGAAACGGGAGCGGTCATAAAACCGGCTACAACTGCACGATGGGACAGGACATGGAGTACAGATGGAATGGAAAGCTCTACACTTGTTAATGGTTTAGGTTGTAAGATCCCGAATATCTCAATATACGGTCCTGTAACAGTTAATGACGGCGAATACTATATTAACTATGAAATTGATGATGATGGCGTTGAAACAGGTGCGGTAGAATCAATAAGTGCCTCGGAAGATTTTGTAGCATCGTATAGTACTACAATCGGAGGACATTCTGTAGAGCAGGTTTTCAGACCTAATTATGATTCACAGGGCAAAGTAAACGGATTTTCTGATACCGAATATATAATTGATGGAGCATCTTATGATACTGTAACAACAAATATGCCCGGAACAGGAATCGTAGTTTCATCAGGGAATGAAGTTTATAAACTCATTGATTTCGGAAATAACAATATATTAGACGGTGTGATTTCGGATACGAACAACAACTCCTTGTCTTTGAATGGAGTTGATTATCTGCAAAATGTTAGCGGCACGATATCTTCAATTACATTTGGCGATGATGTCTATACGATGTATAGATACAACAACCCTCAATATACTCAGCAGGCAGGTGAGGCTTATAGATATAACTATGTTTATGATACAGGACAAACAGATGCTGACGGCGTGTCTATAGTTATGAACAGTATGGGACTTGTCAACAGAGGAGAAATAGCGACATGGAGAATTGGTGAATACAATGTTGAGGTTGCAGGTCAAAAACATAGAGTGAGTGCGTATATATACGGAAATGAATTCGTGATAGAAGAAATTTCGGAAAAAGATCAGCCTACAGCGTTAGGTACTAATGTTTATGACTTGACAGGAGATTTCGGAATAGGAAGCATACCGAAAAGAATTGTTCCCGGAGGCTCTCAAAACCAGGCAGGTACTACCGGCATTGCTCCTTTTGAGCCTATACCGCTGGTTGTTACATGCAAGAATGTTGAGAATAGGACCACTTCCGTTACGGATATGGCTTCTCTAGGCTATGCGGAAATAAATAACAGACTTGACGGAAGCACTCAGGTACATGCAAAAATGGATTTTGGCGAAAACTCTGCTAATGGCATAAATGGTCAGGCGATAGGTGTTGTGCAGTCAGTAAGAGGACAGAACGGTTATGCAAAAACTTTTGTCGGACATGTTGATCAGGCAGGAACTCCATATTTTGTAGTCGCTGAACTGAATAGAGAAACCAATGTGGCGAAAGGAGATAATGACTTTGTATCTCTCAATATGGGTGCAACCGTTTTGAATACCAATAAAAACAATGAAGAATATAAAACATCGCCTATGGTAGAAAGTGTTACAGTAAAAGACACCAACGGCATGATAACACACTATTATAATTCGGAGTTTAAAGATGGTCCAAGGTGGATGTCGGAACAGGAAATTACAGAAGGATACGAGAGAGGCATCGAAACATTAAAGAATTATGAAGAAACTTTTGGAAATAAAAATATAGATATAACCGGAACGAATTTTGCTCTTGATTCTATTTCGGTTAATGCTCATGGCGTTGCCGAGTTCACAGTTTCGGTAGATGCACAACACTCTGTTTATGAAGGCAAACTGTCTATTACAGGCACTTTTGCTAACTTGGAAGAAGGCAGCGGATATTATCAGGGAGGAAGCTATTATTTCAGCGGTAATAGTAATGTCGGTGTAACTTATACTATGGTAGGACAGATAGATTATTCATATTCAGATTCGCAGCCGCACTATACAGCTACCGTTGATAATAATTATCTTACTATTTATGAAGACGGTAAAAAGATCCAGAGAGGCATTATCGGTTATGAAGGCGGTATAGCAACTGAAATAATTACGGAATACAATACTGAAGGCGAGGATTATGGTTTAGTTTCAAGGGAAACGATCTCGGGCGTATACGATTATTCTGACTCTGACGTGCCTGTTATTAATGGAGTGGTTGTTAATCAATATACTTATGAGGACGGTTACTATACACAACATTCCGTACTTACAAATACTGTTTATACTAATAATATAGCAGACGGTAAGGCAAATACGACGATCAGAGAAAGTAAGTTCTATGATTCCGGTGAATACGAAATAACAACGATCTCGTTTAATCAGGAAAAAGACAGGATGGTAACCGCCAGGACAGAGCTTTCATTTGTAAGTCTCGGAACCGATGGTTACAAAGCCGTACAGACAAATATTGATGACATGGATTCAAAAGACAATAATGGTAATCCTTATTCTTATGAAGCTGATGTGAAGTATTATGATACAAATAATACTATGAGAGTTTGGGAAGTTTCTACTTATGATGATGAAAACAATAAGGCGGAAGTATCTCAGAGACTTTGTTTTGATGCTAATGGGAATTTGATAAATAAGAGCGATTTTGAAGGGTTTACGGATAGTAACGGAAATCAGAGAGAAGAGAAAATAAAATACGCTGATATAGGTAATGGTAATATCGACGATATTAATGCATACATCAGAGATGAAGTCGGCTTGTCGGCATCAAGATATTTTGAACTTGGTTATACGATAGCAAAAGAAGATATGGATATGGGTCAGCGTGTTACAATGGCAGATGAATATTCCTCTACTTATGATGCCAAAACAAAAGTATTCGTGTTTGAGTATACCGACTCTAACGGCGTGCAACATATAAGTGCTTGCAGTGCCTCCAATGTACAAGATTTGCTTGGTGAAGTTACGATCAATAGAGTAGGTTTTGTTGAATCGTACTTTAAGCCTGCAGAGGATGAAAGTAATCAATATGGTTATTATACTCTTGGAGTTGAAAACGCTTTATTACCCACAACATTCAATGCAGGACTTGTTTTCGATTTCGAGAAAGGTGTTTATATAGATGCTGACGGCATGCAGGTAAGAATAACGGGTTATTCATTTAAAGACAGAGAGTTCACAGCCAATGAGGTAAGCATTTCTGCATCAGGCGTAGCAGTAGATACCGGAGCTATTGTTAAATACAGAGTTGAAAGTGCAGCGCAGAGAGCAGAAGCATTAAGGCAGGCAGGCTACAGAGACCAGAATCATGGAGAGAATGATATAACCGGATTGATAAATGACAGATCATATACAAAAACTGTAATAGAGACATCAATCGTAGGCAATAAAACCGTAACAGTTGAGATCGAGTATAGCGGAGGAGTCCAAGGTTCATCTCAGACACAGATCACACGAGAAACGCATAAAATTAAAGAATTTGGTCAGACTGAAACCGTTACAAAAGAATACAATGTAGTCGGAGGTCAAAAGACAGAGTTTTCATGGTGGCAGAATAATAAGCTTAAAGTTCAGACGATTGCTACGGCGGTTGCGCTAGCTGTTGCCGCATGTGTGATCTCGGTACTTACTTTCGGAATTGCGACTATAGCATTTGTCGCTTTGTCTTTTGCATTAGCTTTACCGACAATAATTAAGTGTGCTTCTGCAACGGCAGATGCGATGAAAGAGAATGACCAGGTGAAACTGTGGACCAACCTTTCGATCCTGGCTATAACAATAGTTTCCCTTGGATTCTCAGGAGCCGGTGCAGGCGGAATTTCAAAAGGTATTGAATCTGTTGCCCAGAAAGGTGCAGTTGAGATAGCAAAACTTGCAGTCAGGGGAGCAGCCCAATTTGCAGCAAAAGCAGCTACGAGGATAGCAGTAAGCATGGCTATAGGTGCAGCTGCAGGGGCTTTGGTCGGCGGAATTTATGCTGCCGCTACGGGAGGAGATATAGGCTATGGAATTACAACGGGAGCTTTGGCGGGAGCGTTCATAGGGGCGTCCATAGGGATAACATATGCTGCAGGCGGTTTTGCCAGAGGAACCGGAATAAGTGGAGTTACATATGCCTTAAAACTGCTTCCTAAAGTTCTAGGAAAAGCACTTGATGCTTATATCATAATCCAGTCTGCAAGAGCTTTCATGTACAGTGCCAACAAAGGAGATATTGAAGGAATGGCATCTTCTTTATGGATGATGACTTCGGCAGGAATAATTAATCCTCTTATGTCTGCTGGAAATGCCGCACAAAAAGCGGCAAAAGCGAGTGAAGCTGCTGAAAGCACAGTATCTCTTGCTGATGCATTGAGATCCACTATTCCAGGATTTGTAAAGAATGGAGATAAATATGTGTTCTCAATGGCACAATTAGCAAGAGCGTTCGGATCAGGTGCGGTCGGGGCAGGCGTTGGCGGTATAATAGGAGCTGCAATAAGTTATTTCAATGGCGGGGATATATTAAAGGGAGCGGCGATAGGAGCAGCGGCCGGAGCATTGTTTGGAATGGGGTATGCCAATGCTAAAGCTTCCGGTTTTTACCAGCAGGGCGATATAGCCAAACAGCTATGGGATTTGGTCGGAGGCAGAGATGGAAACCATAAGATACTTACCGGAATTTCAAATATGTTCACACAGTCGTTTGAGATGATAAACAGGATAGCATTGTTCAATGCGAGAATGACATATTTAGTTGCCGGTATAGGTGCTTTGGACAGACAGACTTTGGGAATTATGGGGAAAATTGCTGATACTCCATTAGGCAGAGCTCTAAACTGGATAGATGAGAACACTCTTCAATTCGGTTCAAGGGCAAAAGCACTTTTAGACAGCGGTTTCTCTATTGAGCAAATAGCGGCTGTAGACAAAGCAAATTCAGATATGGTCACTTCAGGGTCAATGTGGATGTTCAGCCTTGGTACAAGTGTGGGTATGCCGATATTAGGACCGGCTCTCCAGCATATGCCTGGTCTTGGCACTATCATGAAGGTACTAAATAGATTCGGTGACAATCTTGATAATAAATTTAACAATGAAACTATAAATACGATTTATGAAGAAGGGTTTAAGGAGAATGTTGCAGGTGCATTCGGAAAAGTAGTTTTCGGTGATTCTGCTGCGGGAGAAATATTCCAGGAATTGTTTGATTCAACACCTGATGGAGATATAGATATATTCTCCGGTGCTTCCGGTAATACTAATATAAAAACACAAGCGGACATGAATGCTCTTGTTCAACAGATAAAACAGGCCGGCGGAGATATGGCTGCCGTTACTCAAAGACTCCAGGAGGCGGGATTACAGGGAGATATGAGCAGGGTAGCTGCTGAAATATTAAGTATGAGCGGTGGTAATGTTGACGGAGAGATAGGAAATGTTATCGCAAGGGAATTGGGTCTTCAGGCTGCATCTTCCAGAGGATATGTTGTTGATGGTGAAAGGTTTGCCGACTCTTTCAGAACGGTCGCATCAAATATGAGAACTATGGATGTTGCCCAACAGATCAATTTTGCATATTCAATGGCAGCGATGCAGTCAATGGGTATTAATATAATGAACTTGAATTCCACAGACATTTCAAAGGTCCAGGATGCCGATGTTCTCATGAATTATGCAAGCGGCATGCAGTGGAATAGTAAAGTTTCAGGTGGTTTCAACAGAGATACTCAGAGACTTATGGAGGCTACGGCACGACAAATACTTAATATAAATGATGGGCTTATATCAAGATTTAGTAGAGTGAGCGAAATGGATATAAATGATTTACGCTCCTTATACATTAACCAGCAACAGTATATTGAGGCTAGAGGTCTTGAATATGAGTATACTGCAAAAATAAAACAGGCACAGCAAGCCAAAGCTGAAGCTTTAAAACTTGCCGGAATGGAAGGTGCTTCCGAAGCAGATATCAGAGAGTATGGAGAACTGGCAGAATCTTACCAGAACGATATAGACAGTTATACACAAAGTTTAGAAGCGGCAAGAGAACTTATGCGTGAATTTGCAACAGCCGGCGGACTTCAGCTTGTTAACGGAAGACTTGTTCTTGATAATCCGCCTTTAGTAGAGCGTGCGAAAGAATTGCTTGCCCAGGACGGTAGTGCGGAAAACAATGCTGCACTTGAAACATTAATAGAACAGCTGAATAGTCAGCAGCAAAATGCTGCCGATATTATCAATGGAAAGACTTTTAGAGCAAAAGTTCTCAGTGATCTGCGTCTTGTTGACAGCTTTATCTCGAATTCCGGCATGAGCAGAAAAGTAATATCTGATATGCGTAAGACTGCTCAAGACAAAATAGATACTGTATTCGCTTATACCAGCAGTGATAAAGCACAGGATATACGAAAAGAAAGCGAAGAAGCCGTCAATCCTGATTCTGATCTAAGCAAATCCATAGCCGAAGCTGAGAAAGCTCTCAATGAAGCGACTGATGCAAAAGCAAAACAGACAGCACAATTAAAACTTGATATTCTTAATAATGAAATGAATCTTCATAAACTTATAGCTGAAGGTAATCTTAGTGAACTTTCAGACATAAATCTCCTTGAAGTTATGCAAAAAGCCGGTATGTCTACCGAAGCTGTAGCTCTCAAACAGAGTGTTTTGGATTATCTTACTGCTAAGGTTAATGAATCCGTACGTTTCAGCAATAGTGATAAGAAAGCCATGATAAGAGAATTTGCAGCACAACTTGCAGCGAATGGGTCGATAATAGACATAATGTATTCTGCAAAAAATATTGACTCTATAGCCGAACAGATGCTTAATGCTGATGTGGCAAGTGCTGAAATGATACAAGGACATATGACAAGAACTGCTGTCAATATAAGAGCTATATTTGAAAAAGGCGACAATTACAACAGTATTACCGACAATACAGAACTCGATGAACTTATTAATGATATTGCAGAAGGTAAGATCACGGACTCTGAAGGCAATATTGATTCAGAACAATTGGACAAAAAAATTAAAGGATTAGCAGAGAAATACGGAGTAGACAGCAAAATCGTTAAATCAGATCTTGCTGTATATGTAAAAGCATTGAATATAGGTGTAACTGCATTAAAGGCATTGAATGCTTCCGATTATAATGAATATAGAAAACTCCTTAATGAAATGAGAAATGGAATAATAAATGAAATAGAAAATATGATGAGAAGAGACTTTGAAGCTGGTGAAATTGGCGGAAGGAAGCATACGTCAGCTGAACGAAGAATCTTTAATCAGGCACTGTCAGATATGAAAAAGAGTTCAACTGAAAAGCTTATTTCAGACTTTTTCGGTACCAATCAGGTAAGGTTGAATGCGGAAGCTTCAGCTAAAATGATGGAATCGATAGCAGGGCAGATATCCGAACTTCAGGCAAAGGAAAGTTTGAGTGCGAAAGAACAGATTGCACTTAATGATATGCTGAAAATACAGGAAATATTCGATCTTCTACAAAGTCCGAACTATAGTGATGCGAACAGAATGGCACAAATCAATAGTGAATCAAAGGCAAAAATAAGAGAGATATTTAGCAGTTATGCCAATAATTATTGGCAGAGTTTTGATACTGTAATAGAAAATTATATGGAAGAGAACGGTATAAAAGATCTTGAAGCCCTCAGAACACAAATAGCGGGAGCATCGTTTAGTGAAACGCTTAAGTTTAGGAACGAAATGATCAAAGCGGCTTTCGGTGAAGGCAAACATGACGGTAATTTAACTTTTAGCGAAAGACTTGCACTTGACCTTAAGATAGGCGAGATAGGATACAAGATTAAACCCGACTACTCTGACATAAATAGACAGTTTACAGAAGGTGCTGATTATTGGGCGTTTAATACAGTGACCAAGAAAATGGAAAACACAGGAAGAAAAGTAGGTGAATCAGATTTCGGTATAGGTATACTTGGTGCGAACAGTGGTCCCGGTATCAATACCACTAACCAGGTATTGATGATGTGTGAAAATATGCTCGGCAGAGTGTCGGCATTGTCTGCAGGAGGCGGAAAAACATTCGTATTTATGTGGACATATTCATCATACTTCAGTATGAATAAAGACGCAAAGATTGGAGAATTCCTCGGAGCTAAATCTACTGATGCCACGCAGGTAGCAGGTGGCGTTGAACAGAATGCTTATATGTGGAAAATGCTCGGTATACAAACAGTCAATGGTGATCAAAAATATCAAGAAGGAAAATATGATGAGCTTGCCGAAGCATATACCAGTAAATTGGAAACAGGAAGCAAGGGAAGAGTCATTTCATATTCTATAGGACAGAGAGGTTTTGTAGAGCTTCAGGCAAGAGTCGGACAGGATGGAAGAAAACTTAATGAAGCTCTCGATCATGTTGATTTAAGGATAGCTGACGAATCCGACGTAGCAGCTCTAAGCAGAGTATCGTTCATACTCGGAAGCGGGAATAATAAAGTTGATGCTTCATCTGTCGTATTAACATTTGATAGATTAAGAGAACTTCAAAAAATGAATGTTGTTGCTAATACATCCGCAAAGACGAAAGCTGAACTTGATGAGATCGGAGGCAATGTCTTTACGATAGTGAACGGCTCAATTGTATGTTCCACTGCTCTTGAAAATGCGATACTTCGCAAATTCGGAAGCGATGGTATGAAATCTATCCAAGAAATAACCGATTCAGCACAAGTAAGCAATATAATGAGAGCTATGTATGCTATGCAGTCAAGAACTGAAGGAAAAGAATCAGTGAGCTTTATAAAAGGCCAGCCTGCATCAATTGAAGCAGGAACAAGACAGAGCAATACAACTGACCAAAGTTCTTCATATAATGTCGCACTTGTAATGCTACAGATCCAGAATTTGAAGAAGATGCAGTCTGACAATATAAATGATTATGTCGGAGTTGTCGATCCTAAGACTGGTGACAATTATAATGTATATGAAGTAAATATGTCAGTAAGTTCAGGCGAATCAACTATTTCGCAAATATTTAGTAGAGGCCAGAGGACGACGCTTAACTGCGGAGGTTCAGCCACGCTTGACGTTGCAAGAGAAGTAGCTCATACGATATTCGGCGGGGAAGCTATAGATATAGAAGCATCTTCTATAGGAAAAGTGATAAATCAGCTTAATAATGGAAAGAAACCGAGATTCAATGTCAATGGTTTGGAGACACGCACAGATGTTACCGATGCAGGCATAAATGAAGCAAGGAAATTCCTTGAGCAGGCAGTTACAGGTACATTGAAAACTGACGGTAAAGGCGAGAAGGTCGGATTATTGTTCGGTGCTATGGATATGTCTTATAATGCAGATGTTATGCTCGGTGCATTGGCTCAGATATATGCGACACAAGCGGATGGTTCTATAGACACAAATATGGCTGAGAAGTTTATAGCTGATGTGAAAGCTAATACGGTCGGACAGCAGCTTTCAGATGTTCTCAAATATATATCCGGCTCAGCTTCATATTCTTCACTGAAAAAATATGTTGCAAATATACAAGTTATAGATGCGGTTGTAGCGGAAATGGATCCAGATGCCGTAGGTAGAATGGCTGAAACAAAGGGCATGCTGACTTTCAGTAACCAGAGCGGCTTGAGAGGTATAGACTTCAAGAGTATAGATATGATCATACTTGACGGTCAGAATTTCCCAAGCAGTGAATTGTTGCAAGCCATCGGAAGAGCTGGAAGGAATTTAGAGTACGGAAAAGATAAGACAAATGTAACAGTGCTTATGGAACAGCAGGTAGTTAGTGATATGCTCTCAGAAATGAAAGAAGTAGACCAGTATTTTATGTCTAAAGGAAAGGCCGGATTATTTACCGGAACTAATGAGAAACTTAACGATGTATTGCGCAGAGGCAGTGATACGCTGACTTCCATGGAACTGATAGAACTCGTATCGGTTTACAAATCTATGCAACTTAAGTCTGAATCTATTATGTTTAAAGCAAGACAGGAAGCAATGTATATCCTCGTTAAAGAGCCTTTGGCTGAAATGTCAAGAAAAGCAAGAGATTCCGGAAATATCGACGATGCGAAGAAGCTGGAAGAACTGTATTACAAAGCAATCCATAATGATGAAAGCAGCTTGTTCGGAAGGGATACTTCAGATGGAACTCTCAGTGATCCTATGTTAAGTGTTGAGCAGACATTCAATCAAGTATTACAGTCAGCCGAATTATATCTTGCTGAAGCAGCAAGGATTACAAGCGATTCGCGCTTACAGCTTGAATTTATAAACAGGCTCAGCGATATAAGGTCAATGAGTGCAGAAGGTGCATTCCAGCAGCTTATCAGTGAAGCTGCTGATAATAATGGATACTATGACAGCACATTTGCACAAGCAAGCAGGGAAGTCGGAGCTTCAAGAGGCTTTACTCCTGCAAGAGATATAGCAAAAGTGCTTATCAAACTCGGAGAACATGTTCTTCCAAACAAGGTAAGCGGTGTTGCGGATACATCAGTAGTTCAGACAGTAGCGGAAGCAATTCTTACAAATGATATGACTGCAGACCAGAAAGCAAAAGCCGAAGGACATATACAAATACTAAATACGGACACAAGTCTGACATATTTGGGTTCTGACGGCAGAAAGTTGCTTACTGATAAAGGCAGAGTATATGCAGATCTTGCCAAGAGAATAATTATGGACGGAGATGATGATTCAGGTTTCATAGCATGGCTTATTGGACTTTTTGTCGGAGGCGATATTATGCAGCGTTTTGCTGCTATCCCTGAAAAAGAAAAAGCCGAGGCTTTGAAACAGACTGTAAATAAGATGTGGCGTAGTAATATTAAAGATCCTGTAAATATAGAGAAATATGGAGATGTTTTTGGATCTTTGGATGAGTCGAAGAGAACTGCTATAGGTTCAGCACAGTTGCAGGAAATAGTCAATTTCAGACATGCTGAAGGACTTGATTCTTTTGCCAGACAGAAAGGGTATAATCTGCCTCCTGAATTTACGGTTGTTCTTGCAAGAAAAGGTCTGATAAATGATTCAAATAACATAGCCGGAAATTATGATGCGGTAGTTGAGGCATTTAATAAATCACGCATGACTTCAATGGTGCTTAATAATAATCTAAGAGGCACTTTAGGCACAGGTCTTCTGACTACCTCAGTGCTGGGATCAGACATATTGAATGGTATTGGATATGGTCCTACTGCAAATCTTAGAAGAATGGACAAAGCAGTGAATCCATTGCTTTCTGATGTTCCAATCAATACAATGACTACCAGCGAAATCCGAGACAGTATGATACTGGCTGGAGCTAATGTCGACTCGAATACGGAAAAAGCCATTGAGTCATACCGTATAGTTACAGATAAGATGTCTGACAGTGATGCCTATAAACTTTCGAATACAATTCATATAAAAGATTTGGAAAGTTTTGGAGTTTTTGAATCATATTCAAGTCTTGTCAGAGACGGAATAATAAAAGAAGAAAATGTCCTTACTTTTGATATGGTCAATAATGTAATAAACGGAGGTTCAATAGCAACAATAATAGATGAAAGTATGAATAAAACATTGCTAGAATCTTTTGGAACTGATTACAGTTCCGGAGATTTTACATTGCAGGAAATATCAGAAGTTTTTGGCTCAATGGCAAAAGAAGAGGGAATAACAGAGGATATCTTAAATCAAAATATGCAGATAACTTTTGCTGCATTGCTTCCTTACAGTGATTCCGGAGTTGTTCTTGCTCGTTTTGATAATACAGTAGAGAACTATAACCCTAACTTTATTGATTTGAGAAGTTTGGCTGATGATTCAATGTTTGAAGAGAATAATATGCCTTCTGAAAAAATGTCTGCACTATATTCTGAACTGCTCAAAGGAACAAACTTAAATGATTATAATTCTTTGATAAGTTCTATTGAGAGAAGTTCAGTAGCAGGTATAGCAGGCGTTGACTATGACAAAGCATCATCTAATGCTGAAAGTATCGGAACAAGTTTTGGAGATGAGTTTGCTGAAAGCCTTGATATAGGTTTGTTATCAGATGATTCTTTCTCTAAAGCTGTCAGAGATCTTCCTAAAACTACAGGTATAAGTGCAGACTTCTTGGCTATCGACGGTGAAGTATCAGAAATAATAAATTCAATATATTCGGAAAATATTACTCCATCTGAAAAAATATTGAAAATGAGAAATGAAGTGTTCAAACGCTTTGCACAGTCTACAGATACAGCTGTGGCACAGAAAAAAGTAGATAATCAATATCAAACATTGACACAGGAAATAAGCAAAGCATTAGGCATATCCGGAGCCGGAGAAGAGTTGCTGAACAAAATAGTAAATGGCTTTATGAAAGGCGAAGATATGGAAAAAGGTCTTATGGTATCACTGTTGAGATTTGAAAACATTGAGGCTATGAAAGAGTATATCGGAGTAGAAGACGGAATGACAGTTGGAGAAGTGATGTCCCAGGCATATGGTAAGTTCGGCGAATCTTTGCAGGCATACAATGCTAATGAGTTAACAAAAGAAGAGTTCAATGAAGAAACGGAAACAATAAGAGCGGTAATGGACATAATAGTAGCATCGCTTGGAGACAAGAGTGTGGCTGATATAGTTAATAAAAAAGGAACGATAAATGAAGAAGATATATATAAGCTACAGGATAAAGTCGACAGAGGAATAAAAGTAAATAAATATGTAGTTGCTGAAGCAATGATCAGGAATATAAAAGTAGATAATAAAGCGGTAAGCATAGGCAAATTTGAGGCGAGTATAAAAGAATTAAAAGAAGCGATAGAGAGAAAAGAGCCTAAGAGCACGATGTTGTTGAATAAGAACAGAGAAGAGATATTGGAACTGTTGACAAGTGGAGGAGCGAGAGGACATGAATCATTTATGACTCCGATGAGTATAAGAAATGCGAGAGCTGTTTCCGCAGCGGCATAATACAGGTTTTATTACTAAAGCGGGCTGTGCTTTACACAGCCCGCTTTCTATATTTATAAAATATTATTAAAATAATGAAAATGATTGTTTATATGTTTTACAAAGATTTCACAAAAACAATAAGCTTTTTTTATATATATGGGGTAGAATATTACTAGAAAAAGATAGTGTTGTATGTATATTGTTCAACTGGTGGGTTAATGCTTAAAGAAGATGCACTATCATTTAGAACTGCAAAGACAAAGCTTTCTTCTATTAAAAAGAAGGCCGCGGTTCTTTTTATATTTATGTGTATGTCGATAAACGGTTTTGTGCCAAGCACGGTTGAAATAAGCAGATACAG
>JBPOII010000015.1:0-4723 GCA_052034625.1 Elusimicrobiota bacterium
ACGAGCAGGACGGCGGGGCTGTCCACAATTTGATTTCGCAAAAGAAAAGCGGAATTCCCCCCAAACCCCCCTTCCGCTTTTCTTTTGCTCAAACGGAACGGAAACGGAAATCTTTTTTGCGGGCCTACAAAATTATTTTTTAAATATCAAAACTGCTTCTTTCGGAATTCGTTTTTGGGCCATACTTTGTTTTGATAATTCTCTGTATGTATGTTCAACCAATTGAAAACCCTCTTTCAAACACATTTCGATTGTTCTCTCGACAGCGTTAATTTCCTTATTATCTCTTTTTGTATTACCAAGCGTAAAACAACAATAGCCACCTTTTTTTAAAACTTGATAAAATTCTTTTATACAAATTTCCATGTCAGAAAAATAATCATCAATTCCGCACTTCTTTGCTCTTTTTGAACGGGCACCTATTTCAACATCTCTATTTTTATCAATTTCCCAATTAAACCAATAGTAAGATAAACGATAGTATCTATTAAAATCTACGGCGAAACAATAAGGTGGCGAGGTAATAATGAGATCAACTTTCTTCTTGATATTTTTTGAAATATCCTTTGTATTCATTTTTAATACCTTCGTCCAGTTCTTTGTTTTTGATTTTTGGAAATCCTTCATTCCAGAGATCATTCTTTCCAAAGTATTATTGAAATATTTATTTGGATTAGTGTACTTATCCAATTTTGGCAATATGTTATCTCCAATAAAAGCCCAGTTCCAATGTTCTGAACGATTTGCAACGGTTTTGAGTATTGATGAAAAAGCAACTTGGAAAAAATCAAAAACATCAGGATTCTTTTTTTCAAAAGTTAAAATTTGACCCCAAATTATGCCGAGTTCTTGAAGTGTTTTTTTATTGTACCAAGTATTTTGATTTGGGAAATTAGGAATAACAGATTTTGCTTTTTTCGTATCAATCATTTCATACAATTCTTCTTTTGCTTTTTCTAATACCATTGGATCAATAAAAGTAGTTTTTACTTTTGAAACTAAAGCGGCAATTGGGGCAATATCTATCCCGATAGTATTTCTTTTTAGTGTGTGTGCTTCTACAAGCGTTGTTCCGCTTCCGCAAAATGGATCCAAAACAATATCACCTTCTTTTGTAAGATGTTCTATAATCGTTCGTGGAATTTGGGGAATAAATTTTGCATGAAATGGATGATACCCATGAGTCAATGTTCGAGTGTTTGCGTCATCAAACTCCCACGATATTTTTGATAATTTTGCTAATGAGGGCGCCATAATTTTTATATTATTCCTATCTCTATTTTACATTATTTTTGTAAAATACTAAACAATAGTGATGGTGAATATTGCTAACAAAAGCGGATGGATAACCCCAAATTCCAAGTTGTTTGTTATTTTGTAGCCATAATTGTTCTCCAATGAAGTGCCACTTGTCTTTTTCTAATTGATTAACTAAATCCCAAGCTAGTGTGCAAAATTTTCCGTTTCTCATTCTTAAATTTTGCAATACAACAACCATATATCCGCCTGATTTTAGAATAGAGTAAGATTGATTAAAAATATTCTTTAACGCCTTCAAAAATTCGTTATAATCGCTTATGTTTCCAAGATCATTTTTTGAATTTGAATATTTAACATCAAGCCCATTTAATTTTCTTTTTTGGTGTGCAGATAAAACATTGCCTCTACTTTCATCTAACATATTCCAATATGGTGGTGATGTTAGTATAAAATCAACCTGTTTTGGTAATTCATTTTTTGAACCACTCCAAATATCTAATAAATTCTGGCTATCACCCTGTAAGATAATATGTTTTTTTTCCGCTTGAAGATTCTTTAATCTTTTTTTCCCAATATCAACATATTTTTTTGAATACTCTATGCCAACTCCTTTTCTTTTAACACTTTCGCAAGCCAAAATTGTGGAACTAATGCCAGCAAATGGATCTAAAACTATTTGCCCCTCTTTGGTAAAAAATTTAATAAAGCGTTCTGCTAATTCTTCGGGAAATTTTGCGGGGTGGTTAAACTCCTTATCTTTTCTTTGTTTTGGATTTACAATGAACCACGATTTTGTAAATTGAATCCACTCTGATCCTGTGAGGTCATTCAGTTTATTATTCTTATGAAATTTTCCAACTTTTTTTTCTTTTTTATTCTGCATAGGTGGTTCTTAGTGTATTTTTAATAAGTAGGTGGTCATTGTATATTTGTGAATATGAACGAATTGGATGGAATAAATTTCCCCAAATCCAAAAATTTTGAACCACAGTATCGTTAAATGCTGTAAAAGTGTTTCCAAATTGACGAGTAATTTGAAATAAATATCTATAATATTCTGTGAATGAATAAATATTCATAGCAGAAACTAGCACAGGTTTATTAACTACACTTAATACTGAGTGTTGTATGTCTTGCAATTTTTCTTCAAAAGACAAGTTTTGACCTCCCCTAAACCCTCCGTGTCCGCCCTCTGGTATTCTGCGACTATCAACAACAACATACCAAATTCCAGCTATATCAATCAGCTCACTTGAAAAATGTTTTATTGTTCGTTTCAAATCATCTTTTTCTTTCCTTTCATCAAAGCTACTGATCGCATTTCCTGCCTTTGATTCAAATACCACCAACAATTTTTTAGGTTCATCGTCAAAAATTATTGGTACTTTCCAGACAGTATCCGATAATCTTTGAGCCCTAGATCCGACATTTCCAAGCTGATAAGCATACTCATCGCCAATCAAATTTTTTATTGCATTATAAAGTTCGTTTTCGTATTTTTCGCCGTCAGAACCAAGCGCGGCATTTGTAAGATTTTCTATAATATTATTCAAAAATTCAGATTTTTCTACCTTAACAATTTCCTGTGCTTTAGGTTTGATAGGGGCACCTTCAACGAAATTACTATCATAAATATCGGAAAAATCTGAAGAGGAATTTATTGAATATTGATATTCTATGCTTTTTAGATCTATTTTTTCTTCTCTTATTTTCTCAATTGGCGAACTACTTATTTCAGAGATATCTTTTAACAATCCAATAAATTTTTCTTTATCAAGTAAAGATTTAAGTAGGTCCGAGGAATTATACAATTCATCAATTGTAATTTCTGAAATATTTTTCTGAACAGATTCCGCAAAATATTTCAAAAGATAGCCGATAATTGGGGTTAATCTTAGATTGCCAATTATATCATTTGAAACAGCGATAATTTTGGGCTCGTTTTGAAATACATTTTGCCCTAACGATGATATAGAAATGTAATTATAACGACCAATTCTATTTGATTCAGCTAAACCACTTCCACACAAAAAACCAACAAGAGGCAACGCAAAACGCCCAATCTCTTTTTTAAAAACATCATTTATGTTCGGAAACAAAAATTGTAAATTATTTTTAGAATCATCGCCCAAAATATCTTTGTATTTTTTGATAATTTGATCAGTTTCACTTTCATCGATTATTGTTGAAACTAATCCCGCTAATAAATTTCTTTCTAAATGTCTAATGCCCGCCTTTTTAAATAAATCAAGTAATTTCAGAGAAATAAAAAATGGCCTAATTTTACGCGCATATTGAGGATAATTATCGAGATTAACTAAAGCATTACGATATTTATAACCCATTAACAATTTTGGTAATTTTATTTCGCCATTTATATATTTCTCGCCAAGTTTTGAAATGACAAAACCAACCTCGCCACTCATTTGATTATCACCACCCCAACCTTTGTAATAGGCGGGTATAATTCCAATGTAGGAAAGAAATTGAATATAATCCCGGACAAATTCCGCCCAATTATATTTCCATTCTTTTTGCGTTGTGTAAGGTGTTAATATAAATTCGTCGTAATATTTTTCTGGATCACTGGTGAATTTTTTGAAAGACTCCTTTCTGTTGGATATAAACCAGTCCAGTGCATCATCTGGTCCCAACTCTTGAATTTTGTCATAAACAGCCTTAATTGTATGATCAGGGCAAATAACCGTATTTTCTAATTCATCAAATTTACTTTTTAAAGAATCTTTATCGGGTGGAACTTCCTGTGTAAAATTTTTATAAGGTTTTTGGTGAAAGATTTTAAACTTGTCGTTTTTAACTTGTTCAATTAAAAATAATTTTTGTAAATCCTTTGCTTTATAATGTTTTTTTGAAATATCAAGTTTTGAAACCAAAAAATCAAATTCATCAACTCTCACTGAATTATGAGGAAGGTGGTAAAATCTATCCTGTTTTATATCAAAAATGTTTTTTTCTTTTTCCATATTATTTTATTAAATCCTCAATTGAAACGCCAAGCGCTTTGGCTAATTTTGCCATAATAAGCACAGATGGTTTTTTTATAACATTACTCTCAATTTTTGTTAGGGTAGTGTATTTGACACCTGACTTTTTAGCAAAATCTTCTTGAGATAAATTCTGCTTATTTCGGTATTTTTTTACATTTTCCCCGATGTTTATTTCTGTTGCCATAGTTTCACTAATTTGATAGTATAAAAGTGGTATGCTATACTTTCAATATTATGATATCAAATTTTCAAAATTGTAGCAACATTTTTGGGAGTACTCTGTTGCCCGCGCATTGGGAGGGTGGGGCAAGGGCAACTATAAGAATGATAGGCCCGCAAAAAAGATTTCCGTTTCCGTTCCGTTTGAGCAAAAGAAAAGCGGAAGGGGGGTTTGGGGGGAATTCCGCTTTTCTTTTGCGAAATCAAATTGTGGACAGCCCCGCCGTCCTGCTCGT
>JBPOII010000008.1:0-18090 GCA_052034625.1 Elusimicrobiota bacterium
TAGGCCAAGGCCGCAACGCCGCCCGTGCTTCCGATGATGCCGGTTATCTGTGATTGCAGCGAGTTCGACGCCAGTGCCTGATTTGCGGCAGCTGCGAGAGCGATGTTCGATATGGCGGTGTCAGCGCCGATCCGTGCCGCACGCTCCACAACCATGTCGGACTGGTTGGACGTTGCCCATGACTGAGCCACTGCCGCCGCCGTGATGCCGGTCCCTGCCCACGCGATGCCCGCCGCGTCGGTCTCGACATAGAGCGGGGTGCCGGTGGCAAACTTCGCGTCGGACTGCGCCATCGTGTAGCCGCTGTTAGTGTAATTGGCCCACGGCGGATTGAGCCATGTGTACAGGTCGCAGTTGATATTGCTCGTGGCCTGAGGCATGGCTACCCCCGCCCCGAACGGTGACGCGGAGATTACAAACGTGCCTTGCCGAGACACGGCAAAGTGCCCATTGCTGTCCGTAACTCCAACACCGTAAACGCCAGACACGCCGCCCGACCAGTTGAGCGCCACGGACGAAAACTCAAAGTCCGCGATCCCGCCCGAACTGCTTACCACCGTGCAATCGCTCGTGTAATAGCTGCGTGCAGTCACGCCGGTCGCCCACCACATCCACGGAGTCGCGCCATCCAAACTAGATACATTTGTACCATCGACGAAGCTGACGCGGAACGTGCGAGCTGCCGCCTGATAAACCTGCAACGCCGGGACCGTTTGGGCCTGAGAGTCAACGGTAAACGGGTACGGTGCCGGGGGTGCCGCATATGCCCCAGCCGCCAACAGCATCACAAGCAGTGTCAGTTTTTTCATGTTGCCTCGTTTCATTTGTACTGAAAATCCCACGTTATGAAGCTCATCAGGTTGAACCATATCTCATCCGAAGCGCTGAATCCGTCAGCCATGCTGTCGCCCCATATGGGATCGCCGGAAGCTGCGTTAACTACGCATTGAGGCGGCGGTAGATGAGTAGGTTCTGGATCCCAGTCTTTGTAGCTGCACAGGTCGTCAGCCGCGCACACGCCGGCCGCGGAGGATCGTTTCCAGTCCCACCAATCGGAAGAAAGCAATCCGTAGTTTGGAATTTGTATCGAATCCTCCTCATCTACAAACACCCAATTCGTCGCGTAAAAGTAATCGGATGAAATGGCCCTTATATTCCCCACGATTGGACCCGAGATTGTGCCTACTAGATCATACTGTAAATGAGCATCGCTCGTTGATTCGTCCAAGTAGGCAGGATACAAATCATCCGCCTGCGGCATGGCGTACACGTCGATTGATTCAATCGCTGGCGGTGGATTGTTCGTTGGTAAGTTCGCCATGCGGATATACGGCGTGCCATACAGGTTTTCAGAGTACCATTTATTCACTCCTGCGTAGTTGATTAAGTAGACCGGCTCAAGATACGAGGCTGTGTAATACTGCCGGTTGATTGCACTGACAGCTCCACCAAATCGAGCGCCACCACTGAAGTCGTTTATTCCGTATCCAGGACCCTTTGCAAATGTGCGCGTAATCACTTTTGTTGGAGTCCCGGCAACATAATTGTAACTAGATAGCGGCTTGCACGCAGCTTTAGCGCTTAAACATCTCATCGAAGACCCGACATATTCTCTATACGTAGCAAGCCACGCCAGTTCAGGCCCAATTTCTGCTGCTGGCGAGAACTTGCACGTGGTTACAAGTGACGTGATGACAAGATAGCGCTCGTTCATCGCTTGCGCGTTTACTGGCCAGAGGTTGTAGGTAGACCCTACGCCGTTCCATGTCGCAACCTGATCGTACCCGTAGAATGCGACGGTGTTCGACCAGAGGATGGTGACCGTGGTCCCGATCATCGTGTCCCACTGGCCGTTGGTTTCCACGCGGGCCCAGGATGAGGTTGACAGGTCCACGAGCGCCATGTCACAGGCAAGCCAGCAGTCGTACCAGTCGGGATCTTCAAAATCGCATTCACCAACGCAGTCATAGACCGTGTTCCAGTAGTTCACGGCGTCGTATTCCATGACCTCATGCATTGGTGCGTCCAGCGCCTTGCCATGCGTGATGCCGGATACCTGACAGGTGACAAGCCCTACCGAGTAGCCTACCGCGTTGCTCAAGGTCCAATAGGTCATTGCCCCGATGATGTTCAGCTTCGCGTCGGAGAGGTCCGGGGCGGGCGTGTTGGTATTCGGGCAGATGACAGAGAGGTAAACCGCCGCGTTGGTCCGGTATCGGTAGTCAATGCACTCGACTGGCACCTTCGGATAGATCGTCGGCAGGCGTTCATCCGTGTACCACCACAAGCCCAATGTGTTTGTCGGCCTGCCCAAGGCGAGCTCGTAGTTCTCGACCACGTTTGTGACAGCGTTTGTTCCGCTGCCGAAAACGTTGGTCGTGTAGAACGTGTTTGTGACCACGACCTTGTACATCGCCAGCGGGAGAATCACCGATTGAGTCGGCACCATCGTAAAGCGCCAGTCGTGGTTACGGTTGTAGACGCCGTTCGTGTAGAAGGTGTTTGTCGAGGCCTCGTCGAATGCGTAGTAGAAGTCTGTCCCTATCCCACGAGTCGTGAACAGGTTTGAAATCGTGTAAGTCAACGGCTGTGTTCGGTACACGTTCTTAACATAGGAATTTGTTATCGGAATTAGCGTGTCCGCGCACGGGTCGGCGTAGATGATCCGCTTATTCGTGATGCTTCCGATCGGCGTTGTGAGCCAGTTCTCCGAAGCCATGCGTTCAACGTCCAAGTAGTTTGTCGCAGCAGACAGCAGATTCACGTCCCACGCCGCTAGTTCTTCAATCGTCATCGGTCCGTGCCACTCGTAGGCTGCGGAAATGACGTTGCTGCCCGAGGTGTAGTTCTGCCACGGGTAGACATTCGTGCCAGTCCAGTTCGAGAGGATGCACGTCACGTCACCGTTCGCCCAATTCGTCGTGTAGTAGTACGTCACGTTGGTTGTCGGCGGGTCGTTAGTTGTGATGACGGTGTAAATTGCGCCGGTTGTTACGCTGCTCACGTATAGCCCCGTTGTGATGTTTGCCGAAAACGAGAGCGCCGGTTCCGACTGATCGGCGGCACGGCACCGCTCGACGATGCCAGAGTATAGGCATTGCCAATCCGCGACCTTGCCCATCGTGTTGCTTACGAGCGGGTAATTCCCGAACGTGGCGAACGATTCCGTTGCCACGAAGCAGATAAATGCTATGTAGAGCATCCTCACGAATAGAATCCGGTTAAATCGATCACGCCTAGGTGCAGTATCCGATTCACGACGACTGCTCCCGACTCGACATAGACCTCGTATAGCGCCCGCCGCCATTGGTTCGCCGCGTGAACCGGAAACGTGCCGGTTGTGTTTGCCGCAATCGCAATCGAAAGTCGCGGGGCGAGCGAGCCGAACGCATAGATGTAGTGTTTCGATCCTGACGTGCCGCCGATGCTGACAACCGTTTCAGCGCTCGATGCGTGATTCGCGCCCAAGACCACTTCATCGGCTGCGATGGTGATGGAGAGCGCCCCCTGATCGATGCTGGTTATCCCGCCCGCGTACAGCTTCGTAAGTTTTACTGTGGACAGGACGAAGGTTTTCCCGCTGCTCTTTCGACCAATGAACGTTCCACGCGTTGTCATGGTGGCGGTCGGGATGCGTACAGAGTGGAGCAGGTCCAGCAGTTCCTTTGTCTGCCGTCCGGTGGCTATCCCGCTGACGTTATTCACCCCTTGGATGGTCATGGCGATCCCGTCCCGCCGTAAAGAATGCTGCTCCACTTGTTCGCCCACCACCATTCGGTAATGACCTCCCACCTGCGCTGACCTAGGTTGCGAACGATGGGCGACCGCTTGAGCCATTCGCCGGTGGGTACGGATGAAATCATCGGCGTGCTGGTCGCATACTCTGGCGGGTTATCCACGCGATTGACGTTCGTATAGGACGCCTTCACCTCCGAACGCAGAGAAACGCGCTTGGTCTCGCGCAAGACGTATTGAGTCTCCAGATATTCTTCTACGCCCGTGGCGAGAAAATTAAACAGAGCGACTGCCTCTGCCGGGGTTGTTATCGTTGTGCCTTCGTCCACGGCAATCCTCACGGCGATTTTCTGCGCGGGCGTTAAGGCGTCAAAGTACGAATGCTGATAGATCGGCTTCATCAAGTCGTTGGCAAGCAGCTCGTACATCGTCTCGCCGTTTTCGGCGAAGGTCGCCACGAGTCGAGCGGGCATCCTCAAATCAAGTTCCAACGAGTCGAGTTGCGGCGTGCTTCCGGCCAGCGCCTTGTAGTTGTTGTATAGGGTGAAAATCTCTCCCGCCGGGCCGTGCCATTCATTCTGTTGCACCTCGCCCTCTACGTAGGTCCAACGCAGCCGTGACGCTTGTTCGACGCACGAAAGATTGGTCCCAACGATTGTTCCAGTGCTCCCCTGCTTTATGGCCGGTGCGGTCATTGGCTTAACGCCTCCCTCAAAAGGTCTCTCGTTTCGGATTGTATGCGCGCAATCGCCTGCTGGATCTGCAACGACCGATCCATGATCCTGAGTTGTGGGCTGTTCTGTGAGCCAATCTGCCCGCCCATGCTCGTCATGGAGTCAACCGCCCAATAGCGCACGGAAACGCCAGCCCCGCCTCGTGCCGCCGACAGGTCGGACCTCGATCTGTCGATTATGGCAGAAATCTTTTCTTCTTTTGCGTACTGCGCTTCTTGGCGGGCTTCCACTTCGGCCCTGCTCTTTTTGTTCCTCTGCTCGATGACGTCGTTATATACGCGACCGTATATTTCGGCCTCTTTGACGGCATTTGCGTAGGCCATTTGATACTTCTGCTTTTCGCCGATAGACATGTTCGGAGCGGCGTGGGCTTTTGTCATCTTGTCGTACGCTTCATTCATTCTGTTTATTGCCGCGTCACGCTCTGATTTCAATACGCCCAGTCCGGCAGAAGCTGCGGCGGACGCGCCCAATTCTGCTTTTTCGTCTTGGGTACGGCTCATGCCAAGACGCTGCCTGATCTTGTCCCCGAGGTCGCTTTCCGCCTTCGCAAGCGCCTTCGTTTTCTCAAGAGCGGCATTCATTGCACCTTCGTATTTCCCTGTTAGGTACGCCGTAAGCGAAGCAAGGGCCGCGACCACGGCATAAATCGGGTTTGCGACAAACGCGCCGATCAACGAGGTGACCGCGCTGCCCAGTCGTCCCATGTGCATCCCGGTAGCACCGGCAGTAGTGCCGAGTATCTGCATGGACCGCGAAGCCTGATTTAGCCCGCGTGTCGCAACCGACATCTGCGAGTCAAAGCCGCCCACCTTGGCCTTGGCCCCGTCGATTGCGGCCATAAAGCTCTTGTCGTCCAGCTCTAGGATCGCCATTAACCTTGCGGCATCCATTATTTATTCTCCTCGATAACCCTCTGGCATTCGGCGAACAGTTTCTCCGCTTCTTCCTTTTTGCCTTCCTTCAACAAGTCATTCGCCTTCGCAAAAAGGATGTCGTTCTCTACTTTCCATTGAGGATGCAGCGTCGTGTCGCCGTCCTGCTCCTGCTTCACGTCGTACAGGCACTTGGCCATCGACACGGAAACGTCCCACGCGGATTCGGGGTTGTACCCGTAGTCGCACAGATTCTTGTGCAGGACATATTCATACGGCGTAGCCAGTTTGCGGAAATTCTCGCTTTGTTTCTCTGTCTGAACATGAACTGGCGAGTCCGCGAAATCGGACATATATTGCCGCAGGGATTCAATTGCTATCGGGGTCTTTCCGATGATCCCGAACCACCGCAACAACCAGCGCAGCCTGGCCTTGCGGCTGAATATCTTGAACAGGTCGCGCCGTAGTTCGCGGCAATTCCTTCGGCACACTTCTGCCGCAAGGTAAACGTCGTGGATTGACACTTTCCCCCCGATGAGAATAGGAGATCGCAATTCCCGCAAGGTGAGAGAGTGGCAAAGGCTGAACGGCTTTAGCCTGCGGCCATAAATAACCGGAGGCGTAGCCATGAGCGCCTTGTACCAGACGTTATTCATGTCGGTTACTCAGAAGGCGTGTTCGTGAATACGGCCTCGAGTTCAACGGAAACACGGGTGACGCTGGCTGTTTTTTTCGTGACGCAACTGTTTACCATATAGGTCGTCCACCCGGAAAGCGTACACGTTCCGCCGATGGGGAAGTCGGTCCCAGGGGCGGCCCCTTCCTTCGCCAGCAGTTCGGCCTGAATCTTCGGCGCACGTTGAAACACGATCCGTTGGACGACCACGTTATTCTCGTCGCGCACGTCCTCGTAGTTGACGTTGAAGTCGGGCGTATTGCACGATTCAACAATGTAATTCGGGAACGCGCTTTGCCCGCCCACCACGAGGGTCGTTGATGCACTTAACTGTGTTGCCGCCATATCATTTCTCCTGTTTTATGCTTCGATAGGACACGCGATAACGTCTATGTTCACAACGGTTACCATCAGCCGCTTTTCCGAATCCGCCGACCGCGCCGACGAAACATACTGCACCTTGCTGATTCCAAGCTGCGCGACCCCGTACGGGCACACCTTGTCGTTCAGCGCCCGAACGGCGAGCGCTTTCAGCACGGCCCGGCGGACCTTCCTGTTCCTGTCACGGATGGATCCGACCGCGTTGGCCCCGTCCTTTTCTTTGGACGCCTCAACTAGAACCGTCACAGTGACCGGTATGTTCTGATTTCTGTCCGCGTTTGTAGAAACCGGGCTTGTGTCGTTTGTCGAAACAATCGCGCACGGGTACTGAATGGAGTCCGCCCCAAAAGCGCAATACACCTTGATGTCGCCCGGCAACACGGCCTTTAGGTAGGCCGCGAACATGTCCTCGACCATTTCTTCAAGATCAAATGCGAGGTTCATGCCGCCGCCTTTATAAACGCCTGGGCGAGCGTAACCTGATCGGAGCGAGCCATTCCCTTCACGGCTCGCGCAAAGTTGTTCTGCATCTTCATCGCGGCCTGCTTCATAATCTTGTTGGCGGCAAGTTCGTGAACCATCGAAAGCCATCCTGCGGGCATGGCCTTATGGATGTACGAAAGTTTGTTCGTCAATATGAAACCGCACACCTTTTCGCTTAACAGCACGCGGGTAGAAGCAACTCCTGGAATGGGTTTTCCATCAGAACCGACCGGCGCGTTGATGGCCTTCAAACCCCACATCCAAGACTGCTTTGCTAGGCCTTGGTTGGCTATGCGCTTTACTTTTTCCCACGTCCCTTTCGGCATTCTATACTTTTCGTTTGTCCTCGGATCAAACTGCCACTTGAAAATAGGATACGGTTCGCCGTTTTGCCGGTGGACCCGGACATACGTGCCCAGCGCGGCGTTGTGTTCTATTGGTCTGTTTTTCTTCGACTGAAACGCCATTGCCCGAGCCGATTGCGCCATGAGAATAATTGCGTGCTTGCACGCCTCGACGCCGGTTCTCCCGCACACTTCAATTGAAATGTTGAGCGCTTCTTTTAGATGGTCCCCGATGGCCTTTTGCCAATCGTTCACCATCCACATTTTCAGTCCGCTCGACATCAGCCAATCTCCTGCGGGTCGTTCACGACCGGCTTTTGGTAGTGGTAACTAATCATGCGGAGCGCCCCGGTCGGGTCGTCATGCGCTTCGTCCGCTATCGCCAAGTTTCCGTCCACGGTAATTTCTGCCCCGCTTCCGGGCCTGTCCAAGTCGTCGGCATCTACGACGACGCGCTCTGAGCTGGTCCCCTGCTCTTCCCCGAGCGCCGACATGAAGGAGGGGAAAGAAGAGGTCGGAACTATCCCGGTCGCCGTTTTGCCCGAAAACACAACCGTTTTCAGCGAATCAGGAAATGCGGTTTTCATGCTGCCGAATACGGCTTTGACTTGTTCCGCGTTCATCGTGTCGGTCCGTGCCGGGGCGGGATCGGTTTCCCGCCCGCCCCGGCCACTGTTTACTTCTTTGCTCTCTGCTTCTTCGCTTCGCCTTCCGGTTCGGCGGCAACGAATGACATCCGAGTACCGGATTCCCAGCTTGCCCTTACAATCCCGCGAACAATGCGCTCTCCGTCGTACATCCCGGAGGCTCTCACTTGTTTGGCAAGCGCCATTGCGGGGGCCGCAGAAGCAAACGAAGCGGATTTCAGCTTCCCGCTATCCGTCTGCATATCGACTGTACATACTTTCATGGTTGACCCTTTTTGTTTACGCGCTCACGAGCCGGACAATGGCGTCCTGCACCTTCGCCACTCCGTACATCACGGACACGATGCCCTTGATGTATCCGCCGTCCGCATTGCCGACCATCTTGTAGTTCACGGTCAAGCCGGAATCAGGATCGCTCACGCGCTTGTTGAAGAGGCAGTCCGCTTCGCCTTCCGCAACCAACTGCTCGATCGGAGAGACCGCAACCGCGATAGAGGTCTTGTCGATGACCATGCCGCCAAGGTTCTCGTTGTTCGTCGGCAGGCCGCTGTACATGTACGACTGCATGCCCAGCAACGGGGGAAGAACAGCCGTCTTGAGGGCATCGCTTCCAATCGTGGCAAGCGTAATCCCGAGTTGCGAGTTCGCAAGCAACTGCGCCACGTACGACGAGTTGAGAATCAGCGAGCGCACACGCCCCAACTTCTTCGTTTCGGCGGCGGCGAACAGCAACCCCAGATCATCCATTCCGAAGTCCGCAGCAGCACTCGTAACCTTCGTCGCGTAGTTCGCGGCGGTCACGAGGTTGAAAGCGGCATCAAGAATGTCTTTGGCGAGACTGTACACGGCCCCCGCCGCAAGCCCTTCGGCGAACGATTGCGCTTCCGACGCGCTGACTTCGCCTTCCTTCATCTTGAACGCAGCTTCCTTCGGCGTGTCGAGCTTAACGTCCTTGCCGGTCACAGCCCCGTTTTCGGTTGTCGCCGTGCCAAGCGTCTTGCTCTGCGCGGTCGGGTCGGTCAGTACGGGGACGCGTTTCACGTCGTCCTTACGCATTCCCTCGGTGCTGATACCGAGAGAGAAAGCGTTGATCGGAACAAGCGCGTTCTTCAGCGCCGCTTGGATTGCCATTTCGATCCCGGCCATTGACAGGTTGGTAAGTGTGGTAGCCATTTTCGTTTTTCCTTTTGTTTGTTAGCGCTTGAAGATGAATTGCGCGTTGAGATAGTTCGTTACGGTAGTCGTGCCCTGATTCACCACTCGCACTTTCACGTTTCCGCCGAGCATGATCTTCTCGTAAGGAACGGACATCGACTGCGTTACATAGTTCGTAGACGCGCCGGTTGTAATGGCATGCGTCAGGGCTGTTCCGCTTGTGTCAGTGCCGACGCGCCGAGGAATGACCACGATGGGCGCGGCAGAGGCGTTGTTAACAATACCCGTGTAGAGAACGTCTGCGATTGCCGTGCCTGCATAATTGGCAATGACGACAACCGACGTGCCCTTAGGGTCTGTGTTCCACAGGATGATGCGGTCCAGTTCGCAGTTCACAGGCAAATCGCTCGACGCGGCCCATTGGGTCGCCGTGCTGAAGGCTTCGCTTGTGTACGTGTATGAATCCGCGAAGGCACCCGAAGCGCAAGCCAGCGCAACGAGCATGATTCCAATAACTTTCTTCATTTTTTCTCCGTTTTGTTATTTCGTTATACCGAGCGCTTCCGCGTTTGCTTGGCGGAATCGCGCTCGCTCGATGGGGTCCGTCAACTTGTCGTATTCAGCCTTGATGGATGAATCGGACGGTTTTTCCCTGCCTCCTCCAAGAAACTGTGCTGGCTGTCCGCCTGCAGCAGCCGGAAACTGGCTCTTCAACTTCTCGACTTCCTTCTTGCTCAACTCGTAAGCCAGCTTCAGCGCGTCGGAGTAGCTGCCGCCTGACGAAAAAATGGCCGCTGCGATTTCAGCGCCGAAATCATCACGCATGCGCTTGAACTCGGCGCGGTCATCGGGCTTAACAACCGGATGCGCTTCTTCTTGCTGTACGACTTCCGGAACCTGCGGCTTCGCGGCCTCTGCCGTCGGCTTCTGTTCCGGAACCTGCTCGACAACGGCTTCTGCCGCTGCGATGGCTTCAACGGGCTTCGGTTCGTCCGGGGTCTTGACCGGATTCGTCGCTTCCAACGCTTCTGCGCCGGTATTCGTTTCCATTTTCGTATCTCTTGTTTTCTTTCCCCGGTACTCCCGGTAATTGCTTATGAACTCCTCGATCTTGTCCCCGTACTTAACAAGGGATTCCATGATGGACGGATTCTCTGAAACAGCCTTGAAAACTTCGGGGTGCAAATCAAGGAACTCGGTGATCTGCCCGGCTGCCGTTTCGTTCGAGAACTTGCTGAACAGCCCGTCGTTCGCCGCCGGATCGTCAACGGCATCGCAGGCATGAATCTGACCGCACTCGACATATACCTCGTCCGATAGCGACCCATCCTTTGCGTCAACGGGCTTTCCGTCTTTGTCAACATAGGCGAGACAAGCCAGCCCGTCAGAGTTGTATTTAACGCGACCCATTTCATCGGTCTCGTACACGATAAAGGCAGGTGATCCGTCTTTCTGTTTCCTGTACTCGCGTCCGGGCGTGAACACGATGGACGTTCCGAACATGTCCGACTCGGACTCCGCCAGCTTGAACACGTAGTCGTAAAGGTTTCCGTTTGGAGTGTCCTTCGCGCTGTTGCTCATAAACAAATCGGCAACCGCACGCCAAGCCTGCGATCCATCGTTGCGGGTAGCGGCTTCTCTACGGAAATTCTTGAACCGTCCGATGAACGTTCCGAGCGCGGTTGAACACATATTGGGGTGTCCGAAGCGGGCCTTAATTCCGGACGCCTTTTCATTGCCTTGAGAAACGACCGCATCAATGAATGATTCATCGAGAAATACCCCATGCCCTTTCGCTTCGCCGGTTGTGCAAACGCTGACGGCTTCGATGGTCCCTGTTTCGGCGCTGATTTTCCCCGCCGGCCGTGATTGGAAATATCCGGTTGAAAGCCATTTCTTTACGCTCATGCTTCGTCTCCTGTCTTTTTCTCCGGTTCGGTCCCCGCGGCAACCTCATCGACGGACGCCTGCCCGGATTCTCCGATCATCAATGGAACGTTGTGCGCCTTGGCAAACTCGTAAGCTTGTTCCGTCTTTAGAATGTTCTGGAAGAAATCGACGCCGCGCCGCTTGCAGCAATCAATGGGATTGTCGAGCCCAACGGAGATCGCCTTGATGTCGCCCTGCACTTCGTTCAGCTTTTGCAGCCACGGGAATCCGGACGGCACCCACTCGACGGACTCTTGCAGGTCGCGCAGATTTTTAATCCCGCTTCGGGCGGCAACATCGGAAATTCCCCATCCCGCATCGTCATAGAACAGTTGCAGAACCCAGTCTGAATACTCGCGCCGTTTCCAACCGTTCTTCTCGCGCTTCGACTTGCAGGAGACCTCGTACAAGTTTTGGTCCGCGAGCATCCCAGCGAACGACGCGCCCGAGCTGTCGTAGGCTGTGTACGGGATGTCCAGCGAAAGCAGCGCGAGCCGTATCACAAGGCCGGTAAACTCCCTGAACTCCGTCGATGGCGTCTTGCTTTCGATGGTTTCAATTCGGCCCTTGGTATCCATGTCCAAGAGCATCATCTCGGACGGCTTGATCTGTTGCAGGCTTGTGGAAAGCTGCTTTGTCCCGTAAGTGTTCGCCGTAGTCGCGGCAAGATTTTCGTCCGTGCCCGCCGTTAGACCGCTCGCGCCACCGAGATCAAGCACCTCTTCCTGGTCCGTACCCGCGCCCGCGTAGTCCCGCATGAGCGCGATACCGAAAAGCGCGTGCACCTTGGCCTTGGCGAGATTGAAGTCAACCCCCTCGTAGATGTCTTGAATTGTGTTGATGGCGGTTGAAAGCGGGGATACGCCTCTCACCTGAGAAGAAAAGCGCGTGAAATATCCGTCAAAAATTAGATTCTCAGAATCTTCGAGATGATCGTAGGAAACATGGCGCCCGTCGTGGCCACGGTTGCAGATGCAGAACTGCTTGATTCGGCCAGGAGCTGACGCATCCATCACGACGCCGGTATCTTTTTGCACAAGCGCGGAAATGCTGGACGGAACGCCATCGTATTTCTTTGTAGCGGCGTTGTACCGGCCAATGCGCGGAAATGCTATCATGTCCGACTCGATGGCTTGTAGCTTTTTTTGCGCCAGCTTTATCATTCCGGCGTCACCCGCGAGCGTTTTCTCGCATTCAAACATGCGGAACATTTCCTCGCGCCCAAAACGCTCGGCAATGTCAAAGTTGGTTGGTCTCGCGTGCCAATCGAAAAGGCGGTTGATGAGGAGGTCCAATTCCTCTTTGCCGGTTCGGAATTGGAACTTGAACTTGCTGACGTAATCCAGATGACGCCGAACCATCCATGCGGCGATGGAAGCGTTGCGAACCTGATCCTGCGTGGTGGCGAGCAGCTTCGTGCGCTTGCCCTCGGGAAGGATAACATGCTCGGCGGCTATGGTCGTAGAAGGTTGGCGGCGGCGACCTGTAGTTTTAGTGGCGTCGTATTCCAACGCCGTAGCCTTAGCAGGCTGTGAATTACTTATTGATCGCCGAGCCGCCATTAAGATACTCCGGAAAGGTTGAGCGACCGGAAGAGCGGACGGCGTCCGGACTTGCGCGCCGTCTTGTTCTCCTCTTCCGCGATGATGGATTGCGCGTCCCTCAGGTTGGCGTTGGTGATGGACATGTCGCCAATGGTGGAACTCTGACCCTGGGCGAGGGTCGCGGCAACGGATGCTTTTGCCGCCGTGCAGATAGTGCTGTCGCTCATGCCCATAAAAATATGGACTGGCGAGAAGAAAAGTAAACCAGAATAACGGCGGCTTTTATACCGGCAATAAATTGTTTTACGTTTGGCGGATAGAAACGAATGGCAATCCGCATTTTCCGCAAACTCTCCGGCGAGTTCCATTGTTATACGTGTTGGTGATCCGGTGTCCGAATCGTCCGCCGCAGTGTGGGCACGGCACGCCGACATCAACGGACCTCGGGGCCATGATGTAGCTGCGCTTTTCTTTGTTCATATCCCCACCATCTGAATGGTTGCGCGTCTGTTCTTCTGCATATGTCTTGGCAACACGATCCCGCTTGAACTAAGCCCGGCGACGGACAAAAGCGCCCTCGCATATGTCATTGCGTCGAGCTTGTCCCAGCGCGCGCCCGGTTTGTGCGTCCACTTGTAGTAATCGTTGATCGGCGTCTTGACATGTTCTTCAAGCCGCTCTCCGCACAGTTCGTTGGCAAGCGTATTGTGTTCGCCTTTGTGGTTCGGCTCGTAGAGAGATATGCTTCCGACCGTGCCTGGTTCGGCGAGGAACGAGCGTTGCGCGGTCTCTTTGTACAGGTCCGCATTGATCGCCAGCACCCTTCCCGCCCGCCATTTTGCCACATGCCAGCCATCGCCATACTGAACGCAGTCTCGAGGCGTCCTGTACTTGGATGCCGGAGTGCCGCGCACGGGCACGGTCTTGAGCGGGAGCCGCACGGAATACACGGCTTGAATAATCAGGTCGGACCAATCGCCGCAATCGACCCCGGCAAGCTGGACGTGATGCGGCTTGTCGCCAAGCATCACGACGAGCCGGTTTATTTCGTTCATCCAGGCAAGGACTCCGGACTGGATCGCCACCGCCTCGAGCTGCTTTGCTTGCCGCTTTGGATCGAAGAGCCTCGCCTTCCCTGCGGTAAAGCACCCGTATGCGGGGCAGTACACAACCCCGTCGCGTGTGGCGGCGAGGATCACCCAGTTGATGCCCACGTAATTCACGTCCGCTGCGGCAACTATCCATTCGACCTGATCCGGAGCGGTCAATCGCGCGTACCCGTTCACGCGCTTTATAACCATTTGCGGAGTGAGTTCATACGTGGACGTTGAGCCTTCCTTCGGTTCGTTCTGCCGCTCCGCAGAAAAAGCGGCGTCCCCCATCGTGTAGTAATCCCACATCGCGGAATACAGCGCGTCGGGCTGGCCACGCTTACGGTCATATCGCTCTTCCCACGATACGGTCATTCCATCGGTCATTGCGGCCTTGTTCGCCTCGTAGAACGCGAGCGCGTTTTTCCCTTCGTCCTTCTCGGCCTGCCCGTTCAGCCGCTCTTCGTTCCACTGCGCCCACAGTTTTCTTGTTTCGCTCCCGTTGTCGTCCCATCCATCGGGCCACGACACGATCTGCGGGACGCGCACGCTTCGCCAGTCCGAATCGTTGAGAAACGTGTCTGCAACGTCGTTCTTCGCGATGACCGTGCAGGGCATAACGATCGGCATGGCCGCGTCTGGACCGGCCATGCCCGACACGTCGGCGTTGATTTTCTCCACGGTCTCCTGCACGCGGGACGGGCTTTTTGCGGTCTTGCGGTCCTGCGGGTCGTCGATGATGCAGAGCGTGGGACGCACGACCTCGCCGGATCTCGTCTTGTAGTTCAAGCCACGCGGGTTGCCGTTGATGGTCGCGGAGCCAATTGCGCCCAAGTCGTTCGGAAGAACGATCATCCCGTCAGTGATCTGAAGTTGAGCGCCGGTCGTCTCGCCGGTGGACGGGTCGGTCATGTTGGCAAGTCGGCTGCTGATGCCGCCGCATTGGTGGAACGGCGCAACCGCGTAGGTATAGTCGGCGTACAGCTTGGCATTAAAACACAGCTCGTTGACCCAAAAGCGGAGTGCCTGTTTCCGTGCCTTGTCCGCCCACGGCAGGACAACCGGGAACTTGCTTCGCCCGGTCAGCAGCGCCCACAGCGTAAGCCCGTTTACCAGCGTGCTTTTCCCAGTACCTCGAGGCGCGGCGTGAACCGTCTTGCTCCCGCGCTCGATTGCGTACACGGTCTCGCTGATGATGTCCCTGTGCACCTGGCCGAACGGAAGAGGAAACGACTTCGGCATGTACTCCAGCAGCCACGATTCAGGGTTGTTTTCAAACTTCGGGCCATCGGTACGCTTTGCCGCACGGACCTTTACCATCCTGCGCTTTGCCCGCGACTTTCGGACCTGTTCTACCGTGGGTGTTGTCATTGATATACCTTATCAAATTTATCTACCGAGATGTCGCGCCATGCAGGTTTTCGGCCAAAAACCGCAAAAGAACCTAATACAGGGTTGGCCGTCGCATGACCCGACCTCTGCTTGTGTCCGCAACGGGCGCATATCCACACGATTTTGCGGTGTTTCCGACCCTCCTTCATCATGCGTCCTCCGCGTTTGGGTAAACACACGCTCTTGCCCGCTCGGTTATCTTCATGGTTGCGCCGGAAAAGTTGCAGACGATCTTCTTCCCGGCCTTGCCGCGTGTGTACTTCAGCACCTTGACCGTGAGCGTTTCGCCGCTGGTGTCCTCTGAGTTGCGCCACATCCCAAGCACAACCTGGGAGGAGTTCTCGATAGCCCCGCTGTCCTTGGCGTCGTGGAGAAATATCTCTTCCGCGCTATCATCGCCCTTGCGGTGAATCTGCGACGAAACCACGATGATGGTCTTGGTCTTCTTGGCAATCACCTTGAGCCGTTCTGCCGCGTCAGATAGCCGCTCGTATCGGTTGCCCGCACCTTGCAGCAACCCGATGTAGTCGATCATCACAACGACCGGCTTGCGACCGATCTTCATTTCGGACTGCACGATGTAGCGTTCGATGTCGCTGACGGTCAGTTGCGATACCGAACAGGTGTAGATATGGGACAGCCGCGCAAGGTTCGCCCGCATGTTCTCCCTGTATTCGGATTCAATGCGGGACTGCGGGGCATCGTTGTCTATCGCGGCGAAACGCTCAAACATGATCGGCGCTGGAAGTTCGATCTCAAACATCAGCACGGGGTTTGGCATCGCGCATACCGCCACGTTTTGAAGCAGGGCGGTTTTTCCCTGCCCAGTGTCAGCTATCACAGTCACGAGTTCTCCTGGCGCTATAGGTCTGTAGTAGTTGAACGAAGGAAGCCACGCGCCAAGACTCAGGCAGTTGTCCTTTGTCTCATCCAAGAACTTGATGTACTCGTTCTCGATTTCTTGGATCGACTGAATCGGTATAGCGATCCCATTTGTAAATATCGGGGCGGAAGAAAGCATCTTCGATATGCACGACTTCTTTTGTTCGATTTCCGAGTAGCTTCCGAGATATTCGCTGATGTCCTTTCCGGCCGGAACCGTTACAACCGTTACGCTTTCAACCTTCCCAGCCAAAGACTCCAAGACAAGTTCAGCGTGCTTCTTGCCGGGTTCGTCGTTGTCTCCGCAGATTACAATGTGCTTGCCTCGCAGCGATTCCGTATAGCCATCAATCCACTTTCCCGCTCCGCCGCTGTTGCACGTCGCAACAACTCCGATAGCATTCAGCGAGTCGGCATCCTTCTCGCCTTCGACAACCCATACCGTCTTGGCCTTTACCACTTCCGGCAAGCGGTACAGCACGAGCCTTGCATCGCCGCGCCCCCATACCGTTTGGCCGTTCACGATCCGGCGCTGTCGAAAGTCCTTCGGCTCAAAACGGCAGACTTCAAAGAGCGGGTTGCCGATCTCGTCGGTGTACGGGTAAACCGCCGCAAGGCGCGAGGCTGGCTTTGCCGATGTTTTTGCCGATGTTGGATCCTGCTTCTCAAACAGGTCGGCCAGTTTGACGCCCAACGCTTCGCATATCTGCGCCGTCGTGCATCCGGCGTGGCACTTGAGCAGAATGCGGTTTTCCGTTCCTACGCTGACCGAAAGGCTTGGGGATTTATCTTCGTGCGCTGGGCATTGCGCGATCCATCCGCCCTTGACGGCCTTGACCTTGTTCAGCCGCTCGATGATCTCAAACGCCGTCATATGTTCGACCCCGCACGGTGCTTCTTGGGTTTCTTGTTCATTTCCGCGATCTGCCAGCCCAACCATCGCGCTTCGCCTTGCCGGTACACCGTTGGCCAATCGGCGGTCTTGATGAGCGGAGACAGTTTGGCGATGAACTCAGCCGTAATCGGCTGGCCCGCATTGTGGAACGTGGTCACAAAGGAGTCATAGTCGAGGCTCTTGAACTTCCCAAACGATAACAACGAAATGTGGTGTTCGGAGTGTTCTCTTCCCTTCTCTTCTTTCCCTTCCCTTCCCTTCCCTTCAGGGCAATCAAGTGCCGGATTCCGGCACGCTGGTGCCGGAATATCTGTAAGTAGTTCCAACCATCCTATTTTACAGAGAACGGGAAAGGCTATTTCAAAGCATCTGGCACTACACCGCGTCAATCTGGCAAGAGAGTGCGCGTCGTGCGCACTTCCATCCCTCATCAACGTTCCTCGTGGAGTACATTTACTCGCTATTTCGACTATCAGAATCCATGCCGCAAATATCTCCGCGGCGCTTTGCTCCTCCCATAACTGGGTGTAGCCGTCGCCGTCCATTTTGTTCGGGATCGGCACCCAATCGAGATTTTTAAGCGTCCGCGTCCGATTGTTTTCAAAGTGGTCGTCCCAATTTCGGATTCTATATACGTTCATTCCAGCGGCACCTCGCGTATTGAGCACCAGGACAACGATGCTAATCGGCCTGATATTTCAGAAATCAGATCGGCCATGCTGTGAGCATTTCCGTTCAATGCTCCGACAAGTTGCTGCGGGGGTATGTCAACAATTTCTCGCTGAATCCACTTAACAAGGTGATGGTGCTTTTCGTGGCATTCATCACACAGCGTCACGAGGTCGGAATCGTCAACGGCCCACGGCTCGCAGTCTTTACCGTATCTGATGTGGTGAACCTCTAGAACTTTGTCATCCGCATTGCAAACCGCACATCGGTTTCGGTCACGCGACAGGATACGATCCCGCGTTTCTATCCATCGCGGGTTCAATAACAGTTTCCTGTAGTCAATCATGCTACCTCACAAAAACCCCCGGCCAGCCAGACAAGATCGCCGCTTGCGCGGTGAAAGTGCTGGATGACCAGCGGCCAGCCGGGGGAAAATGCGTCACTGTATTCGATCTTGTCATACTCATATTGTCACAATCTGGACCGCGAATGGCAACATAAATCGGGGTACAACTGTACCCCTCACACCATCATCCAGCAGTTCGTCGGGCCGTCCGTCATCGGCAGCACCCGCGAGCCGTGGTCCGCGCCGTCCTCGCCGCGGTAGTCCTCACGCGGGCGTCCGTCCGTTCTGGCCCTACGGAAGTCCTGGTGCCGG
>JBPOII010000012.1:0-127590 GCA_052034625.1 Elusimicrobiota bacterium
GAATGCGGACTTGGAGTAAATAAAGATTTTGCGAATACGCCATGGAGTGCATATGCACAGTTAACAGGCAAATCCGGATCAAGAGCCGGAGCCGGAGTAAATCTGGGCGTAAAATATGCTTTCTAAAGCATAAGAATAAAAAAATTATTAAAAATATAAAAGAACGGGAAGAAAAAATCTTCCCGTTCTTTTTGTTTTATTATTTTGTGGAATTCCATCTCCACTTGCGGGATAGGGAATGGTGAAGCAAGCGGGTGAGGGGTATGTAGTTTTTGTCATGTTGAGCCCTGCGCGTAGCCGCAGCACTCATCATGATAAATAAAACTTATTATATATTGAGTTTGTTGCAAATGTATGTAACCAAAACAGACAATTGAAAAAAATAGAGTAAAAGTGTAAAATCTAATATATGAAAATAATTATAAAAGTAGGTACCAGTACGCTTGTCGATAAAAACGGCAATCTCAATGAAGAATATATAGCAAAGCTTGCACAAAAACTTGCTGTATTCAGGAAAGATAAGAAATATGATGTGATTCTTGTCAGTTCCGGAGCTATCGGTACAGCCAGAGGGCATCTTAAACTTAAAATAAAACCTAAAACGCTGAGAGAAAAGCAGGCTCTTGCCGCTATCGGCCAGCCTCTTATAATGAATGCTTATATTGAAGCATTTTCAGTGCATGGTGTAGATGTTGCACAGGTTTTACTTACAAGAGATGATTTTGATGACAGAGTAAAATATATTAATGCAAGAAATACGCTCACCCAGCTTATGGACCAAGGCGTGATACCCATTATAAATGAGAATGATACAGTAGCCGTTGAAGAGATAAATTTCGGTGATAATGATATGCTTGCGGCACTTGTCGCTGCGGCTGTTGATGCGGATAAACTTATAATATTTACGGATGTTGACGGATTATATGAGGGTGATCCTTCAAGAGGTTTTTTGCTGACAAATATTGAAAAAATCACAGCGGAAATAGAGTCATTTGCCGGAGATGAATCTTCAAGCGGTAAAGGTACCGGAGGAATGAGAGCAAAAGTCATTGCCGCAAAGATAGCCACATCTTCAGGAGTTGATACAATAATAGCAAACAGCATGAAAATTGATGAACTTGAAGAACTTGTTGAGAATAAAGCCAGATGTACTATTTTTGCGGCAAACAAATCTCATCTGGAAGCTAAAAAAAGCTGGATAGCTTTCAGCAAAAAGCCGAAAGGGAATATTTTTGTAGATAAAAAAGCCGTTGAAGCTTTAACAGCCAAAGGGAAAAGTCTGCTTGCGGCAGGTATAGTAAAGGTTTCAGGTAACTTTAAAAGAGGCGATACCGTTACTGTAACAGATAGTGAGACCCTGACAGATTTTGCGCGCGGCCTTGTTAATTATGATATAGAAGAAGTAAGTAAAGTTAAAGGCAAAAAAACCGATGAAATGAGAGAAATTATTGATGCTCAGGAAGACGAGATCATTCATAGGAATAATTTAACGCTGTTATGATAAAAAAAATATTCTTGTTTTTATTATCAATTGTTTTTTCAGCTAATTTCGTTCATGCTGAAATTATTAAAAAAAGAGTCAATGAAGGCAAGGACTCTTTTTTTATTTATACTGATTCAGAAGGTGCAGAAATAGCTAAAAGAAAAATTACCGGGAAAGATAAGTCTGAATTCGTTTACGGTATTGATATAAACGGTGAAGTAAGAGAGGCTGATCTTAATGGAAATATTATCTATATATGGAATTACAAAGAGAATAAATTACACGGACTTTCTTATAAACTGTATGCTTCCGGGAAAGTAATGTATGAGCTTACCTACAGAAACAATGTTCTTCATGGACCGGCTTTAAAATATTATGAAGATGGCAGGATTGCAGAGAAAATGAATTATATTAACGGCACAATTGAAGGTGAGGCGGAATCCTTTCTTGAGAATGGTAATCATTATAAATATACATACAAAAAAAGTAAACTTAACGGTATCACAAACCTTTATGATAAGAATAATAGACTCCTTGAAAGTGCGGCATATAAAAATAATATTCTTGAAGGACCCAGAAAAAAATATTATTTGAGCGGTAATATAAAATCCGAGATGGAATATGTGAAAGGGAAGCTGGAAGGATATGTAAAAAATTATGATGAAAAAGGCAGAGAAATAAGCACGCATCTCTATATTAACGGTAAAGAGATAAATAAGATAGAACGTTATGAGAAATCAATGATGATAGATAGTAGACAGAAAAGTGCCATAACCTGGAAAGGTCCTGCACAGATACATCTAAGCGGTACAAAAAGAATGATAAATGAGCTTAGGTTTTTTGTAAAGTCAAAATCTTTAAACGGAGTATACAAAACACATTTTCAAAACGGCAAAGTGCGTTATGAAGGGAGATTTGTAAATAATAGACCTGAGGGACAGTTCAAAACTTATTCTCCTGAAGGGAAGCTGATAGCCGTAGATAATTATTATAATGGTATGCTTTCGGGAACTTCTAAAATCTATTATTCTTCCGGAGAAAAGCTTGCAGAATATCGTTACAGAAGAGGTATGCTTGAGGGAGTCTCTTCAGTTTATAATAAAAAAGGCGGCGTCATAACCGAAGTGAATTATAAAAAAGGAGTTATGCACGGAACAGTTAAAGTTTTTTATGAAAGCGGAGAGCTGTGCTTTGAGGGATATTTTTCAAACGGTGAGCCTGTAGGGCAATTAAGATATTACTATGATGGTCCAGGCAATACGCTTTGTTATTTAATAGAGTTTAAAATAGGGAAAATATATAAAAGCGCAAAGTTTTCAAATGACGGATTTGAGGAATACACAGCCAAATATTAAAGCATTCCGCTTTTTTTCCACACTGCCGTATCTTCCATACATAAATAAGTTATGGCTTTCGATTTCTTGTCTGATATGATCGAATTTAAATATCTGTAAATTTCAATTCTAAGATCTTCATCATATCTTAATTTATAGTCTTGTCCCAAAAGTAATTCAGTGTTTAAGATTTCATTTTCCGGAAACCTTTTTTCCATTACGGTTTTTTGGATTGCCGGCATTCTTAATGTGCCTATACTTATCCATTTAATGCTTTCATTAGGAACTGTATCAAATATCATGTCTACCGTTTCTTTATATCCCTCTTTCCACTTTTCATAAAATATTACGGGATCAAAATGAAATGCCGTAGAAAAACCGGCAAGAGCACATTTTTTTGCAGCATTAAGCCGCTCTTGGATTGAAGGAGTTTTAAATTCTGTTTCTTTCTGCATCTTTAAAGAGTTGACGCTCCAGGCCGCAACGATATTATTTGTGCCTCCGATTGAAAGAAGATTTTCAATGTTTAAACTTTTTGTCTTAAATTCAAAAAAAATCTCTTTTCTGCTTTTGAAAAAATCCGTTATAGGAATTGAAAAAGCGGTTATATGGTCAAAAATAAGCGAGTCTGTAAATTCGCCGCTGCCTATCCTTTTATAATTAAAAAAACCTTTTGAAAAAGAGATTATTTTTTCATCAGACAGATAATCTGAAATATTGCACGGTATCACTATGCCTGGGATATTTTGATAGGCTTGCAGAAAACAATAGCTGCACTCATAGGCGCATCCCATGCCGAGATTCATTATAGAATATCCGCAATTTACAACGCCTGAAGTACAAGGGCATCTTTTAAAAAAATCATATTTTTCTTTTACAAGGAAGAGATTATTAAGCCGGCCGTTAAAGCCGGTGCTTGCAAGCGGCTCATTTTTTAAAAGTTCTTTTAAAGAATGAAACTCAATAAAATTTGCACCTGGAAAAAGCATTTTCACTTTTTCAAAAACCGGAGATATATCCAGCCCGGACTGCCAGTAAACGGTTTGGGGGCAAAACTCTGTTTGTGAAATATCTGCCGGAACTGTTTCAGATGAATATTTCGGAAGATAAAAAGCATTTGATAAAACTTTTCCAAAATTCCTGGGATACCTTCTCTTGAGAAGTGTTTGCTTTACTTTTTCATAAGAATTCCCTTTAAGGGATTTAAGTATGTGTTCTGGAGAAACTTTTTCAATCTTTGATATTTCATAGATCAATCTTAATATTTCTCTGCTTTTATTTGTTCCGAATTTTGGAAAATATTTAGAGAAAACTGTTTCAAAATTAGAGTTCATCGGCAAACCTTAATATCATTTTGGCAAGTTTTTTTCTGCTTGAAGAGATTTTTTGTTTTGTTTTTTCGGCAAGATTTTTGCCTATGGGATTGCTCTCAATATGGTCAGCTACATACATAAGGCATAAGACACAGGCTTTTATATAAGATGCGGCTGAAAAGACTATTGAAGATTCCATATCTATGGCACAAATATCTTTTTGTTTAAAAAGATCAATATACTTTGTCTCAAGAAGGAGCGAACTTACGCAGGCGGAATTTGTTTTTATCAGGTCTTCATAGGGGTTTTTTTGATAAAAAGAACGCATCAGTTCATCAGACGATGAGATGAATTCAGGTTCATAGTCAAAAGAAAGCATTTTTGAAAAACTTTCATAATTGTATGCTTTATCTATCATAAGCAGATCGCCGGATTCAACATTTCCGCATCCGCCGCAACTTCCAAAAAGTATGATGTTTTTACATTTTGTTTCTTTTAAATATAGAACTGTGTCGCCTGCAAGAAAATTATTCTTTAAAGCTATTATTGTAGTATTACCGGCAGCTGCGCTTTTTACGAAAAAACCATTGGCGGATTTTTCAGTAAATAAAGACATATCATAATTTTGGCATATTATGCATGTTTTATTTATATCAGCCGGAGAGGTTCCAAAATATTCTTTAAATTTCATATCACTATTTTATAAAATTAATAAAGATTTAGAAATTAAACATGGAACAAAAGCCTGAAAGAATGGTTTTAATATTAAAAATACTGTATATTTTAAGAAGAAAGACATTTGGGAGGGGAAAATGCATCACAGCCATAAAGTATGGATAACGCTTGCGGTTTTCATTGTTGTTGTAGCTTTTCTTGCCGCAATGTTTTTTTCTGTGTCGCCTAAAGAAATGACGGCTTTTGCAAAACAGCAGCAAGAATTAAAAAGAAAAAAAGATCTTGCGCAGCAGGAAGGAATTGAGTTTAAGAAAGAAGTTCAGCTTGCAATGGGAGCTGTAGAAAAAGCAAAAGAAAAAATCGCAGGCGATGAAGCTAAATATAATCAGATTGAAAAAGAAGCAGAATAAGAAAAGATTGTTAAATAAGTTTTAGACCCGCAACTCTTGCAAGCAGTTTTTTCCACTGGCCGTTTTCAAACAGTACTACAAGTTTAAGATCGTCATTTGTTCCGCTTTTTTCAATGATCTTGCCATTGCCGAAAACCGGATGGGAAACAAGCACTCCTATTTGGTATGGACTTGAATCTGCTTTAGGAGTATAGAGAGGTTCATCTTTTATTATATCGTCATCCGACGGTATGTAATCATAAGTATCTTCATCCCTGTAAGTGTATTCCGGTTTGTTTTTGAAGTTTTTGCCGTAATTAGAGTTGTTTGTCCATTTGGATCTGTTAAAAGTATTGCCGGAAATTTTTTGTCCAAAAGATTGGTCAGACTCTTTTTTTCTGTCTGAAAATTCGTCCTTAAAGCCTGCTTCGGCAACAAAGCGGGAAAGCATATTCCATCTGGTTTTGCCGTAAACTGTCCTTTCACTTGCCCAGCACAGATATAGGTTTTTTCTGGCTCTTGTCATTCCAACATACATAAGTCTTCTTTCTTCTTCAAGCTCTTCAGGATTGAAAGCAGTTTCTCCTATCGGGAAAAGCCCTTCCTCAAGTCCGCAGATGAAAACATTATCAAACTCCAGTCCCTTTGCAAGATGAAGGGTCATAAGCGTTACTCTGCCTTTAGATTCATCAAGTGTATCTATATCGCTTATCAATGCTATCTGTGTTAAATATCCTGAAAGTGTTTTATCAGGCGAACGTTTTTCAAAATCATCAATAGCAGATATCAATTCCTGTATGTTTTCTATCTTCGTTTTATTTTCAGGGTTATCTTCATTTTCCAATTCTTTCAAATACCCCGAATGATTAATGACTTTTTCGGCTATGCTTTTTACTGTCTCTTCTTCTTTTATTTTTATAAAACCTTTTATAAGCGATACAAAAGAGTTTAAAGCATTTATTGCACCTTTGTTTACTCCGGCTTCTGCGGCAAAAGGTATTGTCTGCCATATAGAAAGACCGCGTTTTATCGCTTCTTTCTCAAGCATTTCCATAGAAGTTTTGCCTATGCCTCTTCTTGGAATATTAATTATTCTTTTAAAACTTACATTATCATTCGGATTATGTATAAGTTTCAAATAAGCCATTATATCTTTAATTTCAGCACGGTCATAAAAACGCAGAGTTCCGATAACAACATAAGGTATACCGTTCCTTCTAAAGGAGTCTTCAAAAGCTCTGGATTGGGCATTTGTGCGGTAAAAAACAGCAAAATCGGAGAGACTGCATTTTTTGTTTTGCATATTCAAAATGATAATATCAACCACTTTTGCCGCTTCATCATTTTCATTTGTGTTTTTTACAACAGCTACAGAACCGTCATCTGAATTTTGCGTCCATAGTTTTTTATCGACTCTGCTGGTATTATGTTTTACGACTTGATGCGCAGCAGCCAATATTTTTGGTGTTGAACGGTAATTCTGTTCAAGTTTTACGGTTTTTGCTGATGGATAATCTTTTTCAAAATCCAAAATATTGTTGATGTCCGCGCCTCTCCAAGAATATACGCTTTGATCATCGTCGCCCACTACGCATATATTATGGTGGTTTCCGGCAAGCAGTTTTGTAAGTTTGTACTGTGCGTGATTTGTGTCTTGATATTCGTCAACAAGTATATATTGGAATCGTTTTTGATAGTGTTGAAGTAAAGCCGTGTTTTCTTTAAGAGCCATTACGGTTTTCATTATAAGGTCGCCAAAATCCAGAGCTTGTGCCCTTTCAAGTTTTTGCTGGTATAATTTATAGATGTCTGCAACAGTTGTACCGAAAAAGTCGCCAAGTTTTTCAGCATCTGCAGCCATGTCCAAAGGCTGTTTAAGGTCATCTTTTGCACGGCTTATTTTATCTGCAATAGTTGAAGGTTTGAATTTTTTATCGTCAAGATTAAGTTCTCTGACACAATCTTTTATTACATTTTTCTGGTCTGCAAAATCATATATAAGAAAATCCGGACTTAAATTTATCTTTTCAGCTTCCACGCGCAGAAAATAAGCACAAAACGAATGGAATGTAGAAACCATAACATTCGCTCCGGTCCCCGGGATAAGTTCATTTACCCTTTTTTTCATTTCCTCGGCAGCTTTATTTGTAAATGTTACGGCAAGTATCTGCCAAGGTGCAATCCCTTTGGAAAGCAAGTAAGCTATTCTGTGCGTTATAACTCTTGTTTTGCCGGTTCCGGCGCCGGCAAATATGATAAGAGGTCCTTCAGTACAAAGGACAGCCTCTTTTTGTGCCGGATTTAAATTTTCAGTAAGGATTTTTTCCATAAGATTTTTTATTATACCAAATCGCCAGAAAACTTCAAAATGTGCAGTAGCTGTTAAAAAAAAGTAATAATAAAGTATAATATAGTGGTAAATAGAGCAAAAACAGAGTTTTTTCTATGTATTATGCCTATTTGGCATAATATTTTTTAATGGTGATGAAAAGAATTACTGATATGGAGGGAAAAATGGACATTTTATTGGAAAGAAAAAGTGTAAGACATTATACAGACGAGGCTGTAAAAGACGAAGATCTGAATTATATATTAAGAGCGGCTATGTCTGCGCCTACTGCAAGAAATACAAGATGTTATTCTTTTATAGTTATAAAAGAAAAAGAAATGCATAAAAAAATAGCTTCGGTACATCCTGCTGCACAAATGATATTGGGTGCTCCTGTCGCAGTTCTCGTAGTAGGAGATACAGATAAAGTATACGGCAATTATTTGCCTCAAGATTGTGCGGCGGCAACTCAAAACATGCTTCTTGCTGCAACTGCAAAAGGTTATGGCTCCGTATGGTGCGGTGTATATGATACCGAAAGACAGGAAGCCTTGGAAAAGCTTTTTGATTTGCCTTCAAATATCAAAGCTTTTTCTGTTGTCGTTATGGGTAAATCTGCTGACAATTCTCCTGCAAAAAACGGTTGGCAGCCGGAAAAAATCAAATATGAAAAATGGAAATAAAAAATGATCAAACAGCGAGTTAATGAAAAACTTGAACAAATTGTAAACGATTATGCGAAGACAAAAGGACTTTCGGAGAAAATAAATTTTAATGTTGAAGTACCGCCGAGCAATATTGATGCGGATCTTGCAGTAAATGCCGCAATGCTTATGGCAAAAAAAATCAAGGCCAATCCCAGAAATGTTGCGCAAGAACTTATAGAGATAATCCTTAAAGAAATGAGTGATATTATAGAAAAAGCCGATATAGCCGGTGCAGGTTTTATAAATCTTCATATAAAAAACGAAGCACTATATAAAGAAATTGCTGAAATTCTTGAAAAAAAAGACAAATACGGCAGTCTGCCTGAAAACAATAAAGAAAAGATCATGGTTGAATTTGTTTCGGCAAATCCTACGGGACCTTTGCATATAGGTCATGGACGCGGAGCTGCAATAGGAGATTCTCTTGCCAGAGTTCTGAAGCATTTAGGTTATAGTGTTCTTAAAGAATATTATCTAAATGATGTAGGCAATCAAATGGAAGTTCTTGCAGAGTCTGTAAAGATTCGTTATCGTCAGGAAAAAGGCGAGAATATTGAAATGTCTCAAGATCTTTATCAGGGCGATTATATTAAAGATATAGCAAAAAGGCTCATCAAAGAAGGTAAAGATATTGACAGTATAGATTTTAAACAAGAAGCCGTAAAAGATATTTTACATAGTATAGAAAGCGACTTAAAAGATTTCGGCGTAGAATTTGACAGCTGGTTTTCAGAAGGTAAAATAGCTTCTGATAAAGATGCTGGCGGCAAAACGGAAGTGGATAAAGCATGCGGATATCTGCTTTCAAAAGGCGATGCTTATAATGACGGCGGCGCTTTATGGCTTGCTTCGACAAAATTCGGCGATGATAAAGACAGAGTACTGAAACGCTCTGACGGCAGATACACTTATCTGGCTTCCGACGTAGCTTATCATAAAAATAAGTTCATGAGAGGATTTACAAAACTTGTAAACCTTTGGGGTGCAGACCATCACGGTTATGTGCCAAGGATTAAAGCATGTATTCAGATGCTCGGTTTTGATCAGGAAACCCTTAAAGTTATTTTATACCAGCTTGTTTCTCTTGTAAGGGGCGGCCAGCCTGTAGCAATGTCTACAAGAAGCGGCGAATTTATAACGCTTAAAGAAGTTGTTGATGAAGTCGGTAAAGATGCATGCAGATTCTCATTTTTGATGCGTGCTCCCGACTCTCCTCTTGAATTTGATCTTGAGCTTGCTAAAAAACAGACCAGCGAAAATCCGGTTTTTTATGTTCAATATGTTAATGCCAGATGCAATTCTATTTTCAGGGAAAGTAAAAACAGAGATGATCTGAAAGGCGAAGCGGATCTTTCTCTTCTTATTATGGAAGAGGAGAGGGAACTTATAAAGAAACTTACAGCTTTTTGTGATATTCTTTCTCTGTGTGAAAAAAGCATGAGCCCTCATCATTTTACAGTATATCTCATAGAACTTGCCGATATATATCATAAATTTTATGAAAAATACCGTGTTCTGTGCGACGAACCTGAACTTGCAAAAGCAAGACTTAAACTTATTGAGGCGGTTACCGTCATAATAAAGAACGGACTTGCTATGCTTGGGGTTTCCGCTCCCGAAAAGATGTAAATAAAGGGAAAATAAATTACAAATGAAAAGATTTACCGCTTTAATATCATTTTTTATTCTTTTTTTCGTTCAATTTGCTATCGCAGATATCAGCATAACTCCTTATGGCGGAGCCGGTACGGTTTCGGGGAGTTGTTTTCTTGTCGAAAGCGGGAGTGCGGCTATTGTAGTTGACTGCGGTGTTTTTATGGGTGATGATGAAGGATCGGCGGCGGCAGAGATAAGAAATACGCAAATTGACGAAAAACTGATAAAAGCAGATGCTTTGATCTTAACACATGCACACATCGATCATAGCGGACGTATACCTCTGCTGATAAATAAAGGGTTTAAAGGAAAAATATATTCAACAGAAGCGACAAAAGAGCTTGCTCTTGCGATGTTTAAGAACAGGAACGGTTTTGATCTTATAGAAAGAGAATGGTTTTGGTCTGAAAGCCAGAGATTAAAAGCGCAAAGCAGACATTCTGCGGCGGTAATACATTGGACGGATTTTTGTAAAAGAAATATAAAGACCGTTGAATATTCGGAACGAAAAATGACGCTGGCGGAAGTTGAAAAAGCTGAAGGTGTTAACTTTATGATGTGCCGTAATTGTTGCGAAAATGCAGCAGAAGAAATTGAACCATACTTTGTTGCGGCAAAATACGGAGAGGAAATAGAACTCTCTAATGGAATAAAATTTAAACTTATAGATGCAGGGCATATACCCGGCTCTGCAAGCATTGTTTTAGAGATTGAAAATAAAAACATTTTATTTTCGGGAGACCTTGGCAGCGGTTCTTCAAGATTAAATGATATCTTTGAAATACCGGAAAAAGCCGACATGATCTTTATGGAAGCCACTTATGCCGGAGAAAGTTCCCGTTTTGATATGTCTGCCTATGAAGTTTTCCATAAAGATCTTCAGAAAGCGGTTGAAAAAGGTAAAACAGTTTGGATACCTGCACTTGCTTTTAACAGAACGCAGAAGGTTTTATATGAACTTAAGCTTATGCAGGAAAAAGGAAAACTTGATAAAAGCATTCCTATTTACTCGATCTCATCAAGTGCAAATATACTGACTAAACTATATCAGAAAGAGGCGGCAAAAGGCGGAGGAGATTGGTTTGCAAAAGAAGTTTATGCGGCAAAATCTATACTGCCCAAAAATACAAAACTTCAAATGATAAGAAGTTATGATAAACAGATGATACTTTTGTCTTCAAGCGGCGATATGAGCATGGGGCGCTCGCTCGGTCTTGTGAATATCCTTGTGCCAAGAAAGGATGTTTCTATTATGATAGTAAATTATGTAAGTCCCTCAAGCAATGCCGGAAAACTTCTTTCCGGGAAAAAAATATCAAAAGGAATAAAAAAAGGTGCAACTATAAAAAAATATAATGTTTTTTCGGATCATCCCGATTCTTCAATGCTTGAAAAATGGCTTTCAAATCAGGATAAGAACGTTGAAATTTACCTTGTACATTCCCAAGAAGAAGATATACCGAAAGTTCAAGAACTTATGCGTAAAAAAGGCTGGATAAATGTTAACGGCGCAGCTTTTGGCAAAAAAACCTTATTGAGAAAATAGAAATAGTAGCCTATACTTTTCTGGTTATGAAAGGATATGAATTTATTGACCATACGGCAGATATTTGCATAAGTGTATATTCAGAGAGTGTTGAAGGACTTTTTACGGCTTCAGCCGCAGCTTTGTATGAGGCGGCATTGGACAGTACCTCTGTTTTATACGGCGGAAGCATAAAAAAGATCAAAATAAAAGGCGAAAATCTTGAAGATCTGCTTGTAAAGTTTTTAAATAAACTGCTTTTTTTGTTTTACAGCAAGCATATTGTTTTTAAAGAAGGACATGGCTTAAAGATAAATATAAAAGGAAATACTCTGGATTTTCAGGCAAAATTCTTTAAAATTAAAGATTTTGATCCAATAATTGAAATTAAAGCTGTAACATATGGCGGTATAAATATATACAGTGAAGATAATATTTTTAAAACTACGGTAATAGCGGATGTCTAATAAAAAAGTTGACACTAACCTAAGAATCAGCATCTTAATAACTCTGTGCTTCGTTTTAGCGGGGCTGGTTGTTTATTATGTGAAAAATATGAGTTATTCCAAAGAAGTTATTCTGCAAAAAGCAAATAATTACTATATAGGCGAACAATACTTTCTTGCAGCAAAATACTATGCAAAAGCTATTGAACTGAAAGCTGCTGATGCTGACATGCTGAGGAATTATGGTATAGTGCTTACTAAACTCGGCAATTATGATTCTGCGATAAAATACCTGAAACTGTCCGAAGAAGCCGACCGTTATAATTTTGAAACATATTATTGTATCGGCAATGCTTATTACCAGAAAGCGAAAGTAAGTAATAATGCCGACGATTTTATTGCAAGCGCAAAATATCTGGAAAAAGCAATAAACCTTTCTCCCGATACTGAAAAATCATATCTTCTTATAGGGCTTTGTTACCGCAGCTGCGGTCTTCAGGAAAATGCCAGAGCATGGTATCGGCGTGCTTTGCTTTCCGGGAATTTCAGTCAGGCCGGCTTTTATAATCTTATAGGGCATACTTTTAGGGAGGAAGAACGTTATAAAGATGCTATATCATATTATAAAAGAGCTACCTCTGCTGACTATTCTTTTGTAGCGGCATACTGTAATGTTGGAGATATGTATTTAAAGTGCAATGAAAGTAATCAGGCGCTTTATTATTATGAAAAGGCTATAGAAGTTAACGAAAATTATATTGTTCCTTATATAAGGATAGGCAGTCTTTATGCCGATCAAGGTAAGTACGATGAAGCTATTCCATGGTATCTGCATGCTTTAAACATAAATCCTGATAATGAAAAAGCCAATTATCTTATTGGTATAGCTTACAAAGAAATAGGAAGAAAAAATGATGCTGTAACTCATCTCAAAGCAGCGGCATTCCGCGGAAGCGATGATGCTGTATATGAATTAAGAAATATAGGAGTGGAATTAAAATAAAATGTTTTATAATTGCAAGCTGGTATTCCTTATTATACTGTATGCTTTTAGTGCTGTTCTATATTATTTTATAAATCAGCAGCTTGTCCTTACCGGTATAATGTCAGGTTTTATGTTAGGGTCAGCAGTTATCTTTTTGATTATAGTGACAGTTTGTTCTCTTATAGCATGTCTAATCGCCCTATTGCTTAAATATTGTTATGCAGCAGTATGTAAGCTCTTAAAATTCGACAGGCAGGGAATGCTTATAAAAATTTTCTGGTATATTTTTACCGTATTAACCTATGCAGCAGTATTTATAATATTTTTAAAAATGATAGAGTACTAAAATAAATGAAAGCAGATCTTTATTCAAAAACCCTCAATACAAAAACACCTGATGATCTTGTTTATCTGGATATAGAAACTACCGGGCTTGATCCTCTAAAAGGCGCAAAAATTGTTGAGATCGCGATGCTTAGATGGAAAGACGGAGTTGAAGAGAAATTCGAGAGCCTTATAAATCCCGGACAGCCAATACCTCAAGAATGTTCAAAAATACATTTTATATATGATGATATGGTAGCTGATTCTCCGCAGTTTAAAGATATAGCTAAACATATAATTGAATTTATAGGGACAAGTACGGTTGTGTGCCATAATGCAATGTTTGATCTCTCTTTTGTACATAAAGAACTGCATGAAAACGGTTTTTTAACAAAAGGCATATACTATATAGATACTTTGAAACTTGCCCGCCAGTATTTTTCTTTTGAATCTAATGTTTTAGGAAATATTGCCGAAGCTATAGGTGTTGATGTAGAACTCAAACACAGAGCTATGGCAGATGTTCTCACAATGTTTTCGGTTTCAAAGTATTTGTTTTCAAATATGTACAGAAAAGGCATAGATACTATAGAGCCGGCTCTCTATGAATATAAACAATCCAAATAAACCTTAAGATAGTATAAGACAAAAGTTTAAGCGTATAAGTAATTTTACTTATACGCTTTTTTTACACTTATAATAGATGGTAATAAAAAATACTTATCAAAACTATTTGGCTTTTAAAAGTTCTAAAAAACTCTAAAAAGCAATAAACAATAATAAAAAATAAAAAACACAAAAGTTTATAAATAGTAAATATTAAAAAATAATACTTGACAATAAATAATAATATTTATATACTTTCAGCAATAGATAAAAATAAAAAACAAAGAAAGATAAAAAATGGAAAATAAAAATAATAATACGAATAAACAAATAATGGACATAAAAGAACTTTCCGAATACTTAGGTATAGGAAAGTCTAAAATATACAGCCTGATCAGAATGAAAAAGATTCCGGCCTCAAAGATCGGCAGACAGTATAGGTTTTCAAAAGATGTTGTAGACAATTGGCTTAAAGATAAAATAATTACAAGAAAAGAAGATTCTCAGCCAACACAGAACAATAAAGAAAATGCATCGGCAACAGCCGGCAAAGATAAATAAAGACGTACTATAAAACAGGAGGTGTACAATGGCAGAAAAAGTACAGAAAGTTGGAGTAAAAAGAGAGTCAGGATATCTTTATTTTATTGACAAGCAGGGAGACGTATCAAGAGCTCTTATGGCAAGAGGCGGAAAGAAAGGCGGAAAGCCGACAAAAGTTGCAAAAGTCGGACTTAAAAAAGAATCAGGCTATTTGTATTTCATCGATAAAAACGGTGATATTTCCAGAGCTGTAATGAGCAGAGGCGGCAAAAAGAAATCAAAAAAGAAAGCCGCAAAAAAAGTAGCAAAAAAAGCAGTAAAAAAAGCAGTAAAAAAAGCAGGAAAAAAAGTAGCAAAAAAAGCAGTAAAAAAAGCTGCTCCAAAGAAAAAAGCCGCAAAAAAAGCAAAAAAGAAATAAGCATTTAAGTTATAAAAAAGACCCCGAATTAACGGGGTCTTTTTTTATATTTGGTAAGAAAATATAAATATTGTATAATTCTGTATGTTTAAAATTTTAAAAGAAGACATCAAGAATATTTTTCATAAAGATCCGGCTGCACGTTCGTGGCTGGAAGTTTTGTTTTGCTATCCGGGTTTACATGCGATCATTTCCCACAGATTTGCACACTGGATGTGGAAACATAAATTATACTTTCTCGCAAGACTGATTTCACATATAGCCAGATTCCTTACAGGCATAGAGATACATCCCGGAGCAGTAATTGGCAGGCGTGTTTTCATTGATCACGGTATGGGTGTTGTGATAGGCGAGACCAGCGAAGTAGGCGATGACGTTCTGATCTATAAAGGCGTATTGCTTGGAGGAACTTCTCTTGAAAAAAAGAAAAGACATCCGACTGTAGGTAATAATGTCGTTTTAGGTTCCAATGCCATAGTTCTGGGTGCTATAAAAATAGGCGATAATGCGCGTATCGGTGCAGCTTCTGTTGTTACACACGATGTTCCTTCAAATGCGACAGCTGTAGGAGTGCCGGCAAGAATAAGTCTTGGTTATAGTGCCGAAGAAGTTGAAAAGCTGGAACATGCAAAACTTCCTGACCCGATAGCTGATGCCATGAAATTTATGCTTGAAGAACAGAAAAAACTCGAGAAGAAAATAAATTCAGTTATTGATGACTGCAAAAAACAACACGAAATTAAATAAAACCATCCTTTTAAAAAGATCAATACAAATCCTATAGAAAAACTCTTTCCGCACTTTTTCTTTTTCTATTGTTCGTAATTGCTGTTTCGTCGTTCCCTCGCCCCTTGCGGGAGAGGGGCTTGCGAAGCAAGCGGGTGAAGGGTAAGTAGTTGTCATGTTGAGTGTAGCGGTTTTCCCGCGAAACCGAAACATCTGCCTTTTGTTGTTAATTGTAGTTTTCTTTTTGTCTTTGTCGTTGCCGCCTCAGAAGCACAGCCTATGAACGGAAAGATTTTTCAGACGGCTTAATTCCTGCATGTTTGAAGCCTTTGAAAAAGGCAAGTTTCAGGAATTGGCTGAAAAATCTTACAGTGAATGTGCTTCAGCGGCAGAGTTTTGCACACTTTTGATCGTTTGCAAAAGTGTGAAAGAAAATATAGTCTGTCATCCCCGAAATTCGTAATCGGGGATCCACTTTGCCTTTTGCTGTTGTTCTTGTCTTTTATTGCCTTTTCACTTAAAGCACTTGACAATAATTCTTTTTAGTATTAAAATAGCAGTCAGAGGTTAAGAGTGCTAACATCATTCTTAAACATAAATATAATTAAGAAATCAATGGGTTTCCGCATATAAACATATATGCTGTGCAATCTGTTTGATGTGGAGGGGCAATATGAATTTATCCAGATTTACAATAAAATCTCAAGAAGCACTGGCTGATGCGCAAAGTATAGCAACCGAGTACGGCAACCAGGAAATTATTACTGAACACCTTTTATATGCACTTGTTAAACAGGATTCCGGTACTGTCGGTGCGATAATAAAAAAATCTGCTGCTACCGGCCAGGAAGATATGCTTGTGTCAAATATTTCAAAAGATCTTTTGGCAGAAATTGAAAAAAGTCCGAAAGTGTCCGGAGGCAATATTTATTTATCACAAGATCTCAACAAGATACTTAATGCATCTGAAAAAGTAGCAAAAGATTTAAAAGATGAATATGTATCTACGGAACATATTCTTATAGCGATAGCTGATGAAACTTCAGATAATGCTTCAAAAATACTTAAAAAATACGGTCTTACAAAAGACAATATATTGAAAGCTCTTGTAAGTATAAGAGGTGATCAGCGTGTTACAGATCAAAATCCTGAAGATAAATATCAGGCTCTTGAGAAGTATGGCAGAGATCTTACTGAACTTGCCAAGAGAGGCAAACTTGATCCTGTCATAGGCAGAGATGAAGAAATAAGAAGATGCGTTCAGGTTTTGTCGAGAAGAACAAAAAATAATCCTGTAATAATCGGCGAGCCCGGAGTGGGAAAAACCGCTATAGTTGAAGGTCTTGCCCAGCGTATAGTTTCCGGGGATATACCCGAAAGTTTAAAAGATAAAAAAGTTATAGCACTTGATCTGGGAGCATTGATAGCAGGGGCAAAATACCGCGGAGAGTTTGAAGACAGGCTTAAAGCTGTACTGAAAGAAATACAGGGTGCCGACGGAAGGATCATTTTATTTATTGACGAACTTCACACAATTGTCGGAGCAGGTTCGGCAGAAGGTGCTGTTGATGCGGCAAATATGTTAAAGCCCATGCTTGCAAGAGGCGAATTAAAACTTGTCGGTGCAACAACTCTTGATGAATATAGAAAACATATAGAAAAAGATGCGGCTCTTGAAAGGCGTTTCCAGCCTGTTTATGCAGGAGAGCCTTCCGTTGAAGATACTATAGCGATACTTCGCGGAATAAAAGAAAGGTATGAAGTGCATCACGGAGTTAAAATAAAAGATTCCGCTTTAGTTGCAGCGGCTACTTTGAGTTCAAGATATATAACGGACAGATTCCTTCCTGATAAAGCTATAGATCTAGTTGATGAATCTGCAAGCAGATTAAGAATTGAAATAGATTCAATGCCAAGTGAATTGGACGCTGTTGAAAGACGTTTAAGACAGCTTGAAATTGAAAAACAAGCTGTAAAAAAAGAAACAGATGCAGCTTCAAAAGAGCGTTTAGCAAATATGGAAAAAGAAATAGATAAGCTTAAACACGAATCAGCTGAAATGAAAGTACATTGGGAAAAAGAAAAAGAATCCATTTCAATAATAAGAAAACTCAAAAAACAAATTGAAGAAATGAAAATTGAAGAACAGAAATTTGAAAGGAACGGTGATTTGAATTCTGTTGCTGAAATCCGTTATGGAAAAATACCTAAAGCACAAAGTGAACTTGAAGAAGAAAATAAAAAACTTGCTCTATTACAAAAAGAAAAGAAAATGTTGAAAGAAGAAGTTGATGAAGAAGATATTGCGGAAGTTGTAAGTAATTGGACAGGCATACCTGTCGCACGTATGATGGAAGGGGAAATGCAAAAACTTCTTAAAATGGAAGATAAACTCCATGAAAGGGTAATAGGACAAGATGAAGCGATTTCAGCTATTGCAAATGCTGTCAGAAGATCGCGTTCCGGTCTTTCAGATCCGAATAAGCCTATAGGAACATTTTTGTTTTTAGGTCCGACAGGTGTCGGTAAAACGGAACTTGCAAAAGCTTTGGCCGAGCTTTTATTTGATGATGAAAAAAACATTGTAAGAATAGATATGTCCGAATATATGGAAAAACACAGCGTATCGCGTCTTATCGGTGCTCCTCCCGGATATGTCGGTTTTGAAGAAGGAGGCCAGCTTACGGAAGCTGTAAGAAGAAGACCGTATTCCGTAGTTTTGTTCGATGAAGTTGAAAAAGCAAATCCGGAAGTTTTTAATATTATGCTTCAGCTTTTTGATGACGGGAGACTAACTGACGGACAGGGAAGAACAGTTGATTTTAGAAATACTGTGATAATAATGACATCGAATATCGGTTCTCAGCATATACAAGAATGTGAGAATTATGATGAAATGAAAGAGAAAGTTATGGGCGAATTAAATCTTCATTTCAGACCTGAATTCTTAAACAGAATAGACGAAACGATAATATTTAGAAAACTGACCGAGAAAGAGCTTGCTCAAATTATTGACATACAAATAAGATCTTTTGAAAAAAGGCTTGCCGAAAGGAATATACAAGTGAAACTTACTGATAAAGCAAAAGAGTTTATTACAAATAAAGGATATAATCCGGCTTTCGGTGCAAGACCTTTAAAAAGAGCGATACAAACATATTTATTGAATCCTCTTTCAGCTAAATTAATATCAGGAGAATTCAAAGAAGGGGACAGTATTAAAGTCGATGCTCCAAAAACTAAGGGCAAAGATGAAATGGTTTTTCAAAACAGTTAATAGTTTTTTGTTGTCATGCTGAGGGAGGCACTGAAAGTGCCGAATCGAAACATCTGCTTTTGCTTTTCCTCTCCCATAACGGGAGAGGAAAAGCAGTCAGTCATATCAAAGAATACATTTTATCTTTTACTTTGTTGTTAATTTATAATTGCCTTTATTTTATTGTTTGAATTTAAAGTACACATTGGTTTTTTGTAAATAAACAAGATATTGATTTAGAGTAGAAAGTGTAGCTTCACGGCTTTTCCCTGAAATTTGAGTTAAATAATTTAAAGTAGATTGAAATTTATCTTCTTCTCCCAATACATAATATGCAATTGTAAGATGCATAGCAGATTGAAAAACATCAAAATTAGATTTTAAAAGCGATTCAAAAATCTTTGCCGAATTTTGAAAATCTCCATTCATAAAATAAGAGTATGCTAAAAGAGAATTCAATTCATTATTGGAAAATCCTGTAATTTTTGATATTTTAAAAGCAATATTAAGAGCTTTTTTATATTCTCCGGCTTCAATAAGAGCATAAACATAAAATTTATTAGCGGTAATATTAATATATTGGGATTCTCCTAATATAGCTCCCCAAAAAGATAAGCTGTTCTTAAAAGTATTTACTTTGCTCCATGTAATACTTGATGCAAACAATATTAAAACTATAGTTAGCGGCAAAACAGCTTTTTTGAATTTTTCATTTTGGCTGTAATATTCAATAAAAGAGAAGAATAAAATTATTATCGGAAATAAAATAATATATATCCTGTTTCCTTGATACCATAATCTATCGCCGGCAGCTATCTGCGGTGCCAGCATGAAAAAAGGCATTAAAAAATAAAAAAGATTTGACTTAAGTTTTTTCTTATCTTTTTGCCCAAAAAAAGCAAAAAAGAAAGATAAAAGTATGCCGATAGAGCCTAGTATTATATGTTGTGTTTTCAGGCTGACGCCAAACAATATCTTAAAAAAGAAAATGGACATATAATATTCAAAGATCATTGAAACAGTATCTTTGTTTATATTTTGATATAAATCGACAGGGACCCCTGAGGAAGGAATTGCAAGTTTGCGGATATAAAGAAAAAAGAATATTGAAATTATCCAAAGCAGATATATTATAGGATTAAGTTTAGTATCTTTGTCCTTTGTAAGAAGATAATATATAAATAAGATAAACGGGAAAGATATAGCGGATTCTTTAGTGAAGTAACATAAAATAAGAAAGAAAATATTTCCTATCAGAAAACAAAATTTCTTTTTATTAATATATTCAATAAAAAAACCGAAAGCAAATAGAAAGTTTATAAATAAAATGCTTTCATTTCTTCCTGTGATCCAGGCTGCGCCATATGAACTTGCAGGATGTACTGCAAAAAGCATAGCAGCAAGAAAAGAGAATAGAGTGTTTTTAAAAATATACCTTCTCAAAAAAATAAAAAATAATATGGAAGCTATACAGTGTAATAAAATAGATGTGAAATGTGCGAACTCTTCAGAGTCTCCTGCAATTCTATTGTCAACTATAAAAGAAACAACAACCAAAGGTCTATAATATGGAGTTGGTGCTAGTCCGAAAAGAACATCAGTTTTAAATGCGTCTATAATAGCAGTTTTGGATTCATATGCTTTGGCGCTTGTTTGCACCATGTTTACATCGTCCAGACCAGAAAATTTAAAATGTAAAACTTTTTGGTACAAGAAAAAGATAGATACAAAAATCAAAAGAATAGAAAAAAGTATTTTTATTTTTTCGTCTTTAATGATAGATTGTTTCATAAACACCTTTCCTTTTTTTAGGCAGATAATCACATGGAACTGATGTTTTTACATTGTTTCTTGTATTTCAAAAAGAAGTTTTTCAACAATGAAAATTTTGTATCTTAGACCTGATATAAGATATGGACTGTTTACAGAATAGTATAAATAATTTTCTTAGTCAAGGAAATGAACGTAAACAATACAACAAATTGAAAGAACTATTTGGAATATGATAAAATGAAATATTATGAAGTATTAATATAATTGAGAGGTAATAAAGTGAATGTTGCCAAAAAAATCATTGAAAAACATTTAGTAAGCGGAAAAATGGAGACAGGTCAGGAGATAGGTCTTAAAATCGACCAAACTTTGACACAGGATGCTACTGGAACTATGGCATATCTTCAATTCGAAGCTATGGGCGTGCCGAAAGTTAAAACAAAACTTTCCGTCAGCTATATTGACCACAATACTTTGCAGTCGGGTTTTGAAAATGCCGACGATCACAAATTTCTGCAGACAATAGCCGCTAAATACGGAATAGTTTTTTCACCTGCAGGCAACGGCATATGCCATCAAGTGCATCTTGAAAGGTTTGGAGTTCCCGGCATGACGCTTATAGGTTCCGACTCGCACACTCCTACAGGCGGCGGCATAGGAATGCTTGCTTTCGGGGCGGGCGGTTTAGATGTTGCCTGTGCGATGGCAGTACAGCCTTTTTATATAACCATGCCCAAAATAGTGAAAGTCAATCTTAAGGGGAAACTTAGAGATTGGGTAAGCGCAAAAGATATAATCCTTGAACTTTTAAGATTAGAAACAGTTAAAGGCGGCAGAGGGAAAATATATGAATTTGCAGGCGAAGGCGTAAAAACTTTGTCTGTTCCTGAAAGAGCAACGATAACAAATATGGGAACTGAACTCGGTGCGACAACAAGCATCTTTCCTTCCGACGAGATAACAAAAGATTTTCTTGAAAGGCAGGGCAGAGGTTCTGCTTGGAGTGAAATAATACCTGGCAAAGATGCAAAATATGACGGCGAGATAACGATCGATCTAAATACTCTTGAGCCTTTGATAGCCGCTCCGCATATGCCGGACAATGTAAAGAAAGTTAAAGAAGTTGAAGGTATAAAAGTCGATCAAGTTGCTATAGGTTCATGCACAAATTCTTCTTTGGCTGATATGCTTTTGGCCGCAGAAACTTTAAAAGGCAAAAAAATAAATAAAGATGTAAGTTTTGTTGTTTCGCCGGGGTCAAGACAGGTTTTAGCTATGCTTTCACAGTCTGATGCACTATTTAATATTATTGAAAGCGGTGCAAGAGTTCTTGAAAGTGCATGCGGACCGTGTATCGGTATGGGACAGGCTCCAAAAAGCGGAGCTGTTTCTTTGAGAACTTTTAACAGGAATTTTGAAGGCAGAAGCGGAACGAAAGATGCACAGGTTTATCTCTGCTCTCCGGAAGTCGCTTTAGCGGCGGCTTTGACAGGAAAGATAACTGTTCCGACAGAATATTTCGGCAAAAAACCGGAAATAAAAATGCCGGAAAAATTCCTTGTTGATGATGCACAATTCCAGATGCCTCCGGCTGACGGCTCAAAAGTAGAAGTCATAAAAGGTCCGAATATCGTTTCTTTAAAACAATTTGAATTTGATCTGAAAACAGATGCTGTTGTTACATTGAAAGTCGGCGACAATATTTCTACAGACCATATACTGCCTGCCGGTGCAAAAATCCTTCCTTTCAGGTCTAATCTGCCTAAAATATCTGAGTTCACTTATGCGGCTGTTGATCCGGGGTTTGCCGAAAGAGCAAAGACCATAGAGAACGGCATTATAATAGGCGGCGACAATTATGGCCAGGGCTCTTCAAGAGAACATGCGGCTTTAGCTCCCAGATTTTTAAATATTAAAGCCGTACTTGTAAAATCATTTGCAAGGATCCATTTGGCAAATCTTATAAATTTCGGCATTATCCCGCTGACTTTTGATGATCCTGCGGATTATGATCTTATAAAACAAGGCGATTCTCTTACTTTTAAAGATGCAGAAGGAATCCTCAAGAATAATGATGATTTTATAATAAAAATTTCAGGTTCTGAAAAACAAATAAAAGCAAAATATGATCTGACCCAAAGACAAAAAGAGATATTGCTTGCCGGCGGTCTGCTAAACTGGATAAAGAAAAATACAAAATAATAACCTCAAGTAAAAAAGGAGGGAATATGGAAAACAATTCAATAAAACAGGCTGTTTTGATGAAAGCTCAGGCGGCAAAAGAAGCGTCAAGAGCTCTTGCTTCCATGACATCGCAGCAAAAAAACAATATGCTTGCGGCTATGGCAGATGCTTTGCAAAACAATGCCAAAGAAATAATATTTCACAATGAAATAGATGTGGAGGCTGCAAAAGAATCAGGTCTTTCTGCGGCCGTTATTGACAGACTTGCTCTTAATGAAAAACGTATACATGATATGATACAGGCAATAAAAGATGTTATCCTTTTAGAGGATCCTGCAGGAAGTGTCATTGAAGAAAGTAAGCCTTCAGCGGATATGGATGTAAAAAAGGTCAGAGTGCCTTTAGGCGTAATAGCTATGATATATGAATCCCGCCCCAATGTTACCGTTGATGCGGCGACATTATGCCTCAAAGCCGGGAATTCCGTTATTTTAAAAGGCGGCTCGGAAGCTATAAATTCAAATAAGATCTTAGCTAAAACAATATATGAAGCCGGATTGAAAGCCGGAATGCCTGCCGGTGCTATACAGTTCATAGATACATCAGACAGAAGCGCCGTTACAGAACTTCTTAAACTTGATAATTATGTAGATCTTCTTATACCAAGAGGCAGTGAAGAGCTTGTTAAGTTCATAAGAGCCAATTCAATAATTCCCGTTTTATCGCACGGTAAAGGTTTATGTCATACTTTTATAGATAAAGATGCAGATATTGATATGGCTGTAAAGGTTGCCGTAAATGCTAAATGCCAGAGAGCCGGCGTATGCAATGCAATGGAGACACTTCTTGTTCATAAAGATATAGCTGAAAAAATACTGCCCGCTTTATGCAAGGAATATTTTGAAAAAGGCGTTATATTAAAAGGCTGTCAGATATCAAAAAATATAGTCAACACTTTACAGGAAGCCACGGATGCAGATTGGGATACTGAGTATCACGATATGATACTTTCAATAAAAGTGATAGACTCTCTTGAAGAAGCGATAAAACATATAAACAAACACGGCTCTATGCATTCCGATGCGATAATCACAAATAATGAAGAAGCTGCAGAAAAATTTATCACAGCGGTAGATTCAGCGGCAGTTTTTGTAAATGCTTCCACAAGACTTCATGACGGCGGCGTTTTCGGTCTGGGATGTGAAATAGGTATTTCCACCCAAAAACTGCATGCACGCGGCGCCATGGGCATAAAAGAACTAACTACAACGAAATACATAGTTAGAGGCAAAGGAACAATAAGAATTTAAGCAATATATTTGGAGGATTTGTATGGCAGGAATTGCAGACATTAATGCTTTGAACGAAAAAATAGCAAAAGAAAGTCTTTTCACATCAAAACTTTTAAGTGAGATATCAAATGTGCTTGTCGGTCAGAGATATGTTTTGGAAAGAATGCTTATAGGGCTTCTTTCAGATGGACATATATTGCTTGAAGGGCTTCCGGGTTTAGCAAAGACTCTCGCAGTGAAAAGTCTTGCTTCGGCAATAGATGCTGAGTATAAAAGAATACAATTTACCCCGGACCTTCTTCCGGCAGATATTATCGGAACTCTTATATATAATCCGCAAAACGGCGAGTTTACCGTAAAAAAAGGACCTGTTTTTGCAAATATAATACTTGCCGACGAAATTAACCGTGCTCCGGCAAAAGTTCAAAGTGCTTTGCTTGAAGCTATGCAGGAAAAACAGGTAACTATCGGCGATACAACTTTTGAACTCCCGAAACCTTTTCTTGTAATGGCGACTCAAAACCCTATAGAACAGGAAGGCACATATCCTCTGCCTGAAGCGCAGGTGGACAGATTCATGCTTAAACTGAAAGTTGATTATCCTGATAAAGCCGAAGAAAAGCTTATCCTTGAAAGAATGACACAAAATGTACAGAAAATAAACACAGTAGTTACTCTTGAAGAAATACAAAAAGCCAAAGAATTGATACAACAGATATATGTTGACGATAAAGTTAAGAACTACATTGTAGATCTTGTTTTTGCTACAAGAAATCCGCAGGAATACGGACTTGCCGATCTGAAAAATCTTATAGCTTTTGGAGCTTCTCCCAGAGCTACCATCAATCTTACTCTTGCCGCAAAAGCTTATGCTTTTCTTCAGGGAAGAGGATATGTGATACCCGAAGATATAAAGGTTATAGGTGCTGATGTTTTGAGACACAGGATACTTATAACTTATGAAGCTGAAGCGGATTCTATAACATCTGATGATATTATCACAAAGATTTTCGGCGGTGTGGAAGTTCCATAAAACCCGGCTTTGTATTTTAGAACTTTACTTCCTTAAGCATTTGTTCATTCCCGACAAAGTATTTACATACAAATGCTGGCTTCTAATTTATACTAGAGGTGAGAAGTGTTAGATAAAGATATATTAAAAAAACATATAAAACAGCTTGAAATAAGGTCAAATAAACTTGTAAATGAAGTTTTTGCCGGACAGTATCAAAGCGTTTTTAAAGGGCAGGGCATTGAGTTTGCCGAAGTAAGAGAGTATCAGATAGGCGACGATTTTAGAAGTATTGACCGCAATGTTACCGCCCGCCACGGCAAACCTTATGTAAAACTCTTTTCTGAAGAAAGAGAATTGACAGTTGTTTTCCTTATAGATATTTCAGCTTCGCAGCGTTTCGGCAGTACGGATAAGTTGAAATCCGAGATAGCTGCGGAAGTGGCAGCGATACTTGCTTTTTCATCTTTAAAGAATAATGACAGAATAGGCATGCTTTCCTTTACCGATAAAGTAGAAAAGATCATCACCCCAAGAAAAGGTAAAAACAATATACTTAGAATAATAAGCGAGATACTTGCCTTTAATCCGTCAGGAACAAAAACATCTATTTCAACAGCTTTAAAAACCCTTAATGAGATATGGCGCAGACGGGCGGTAGTATTTCTTGTGTCGGATTTCCAGGATGAAGGTTATGGCCGGGATCTTGCCGTAACTGCTAAAAGACATGATCTGATATGCATTAAGATAAGTGATCACGGGGAGGAAAGTATACCCGATGTAGGTTTGATAGAGATTTGTGATCCTGAAACCGGAGAGAATTTCTTTGTAGATACATCAAATTATGCTGAAGAATTTCAAAAGAAAATTTTAGAAGCTGAAACGGCAAGGAATAGAATTTTTAAAAAAGCAAAAGTCGATGTCATAAACTTAAACACAAGAGAATCTTATATAAAGCCGCTTATCAAATTTTTCAAAGAAAGAGAAAGAAGGATAGGGAAGTAAAGATAATAATGAAAAAAAGATTTTTTGTTTTGATAAATTTAATTTTTATATTTTACGCATCAGCTTTTGCCGCAGAAACTATCAATGTTTCTTTGAGTACTGATAAAGTTTTTGTGGGCGATATTTTTACATATAAAATAAAAGCTGAACTTCCGGAAAATGCACATATCAGCGCAAATCAAAATATAAAGCCTGAGAGTTTTGAGATATTTGATATATCCGTCCGCCATACTTCATATAATCCTAATATTTATGAAATTGAACTTAAAATGGCCGCTTATAAAACAGGTTTGACAGAGATCGAACCGCTCACGGTTTTTTACCTTAATCCTGACGGGACAAATAATCTTTTTTTTACTCCGCAATCCCAGATCGCGGTTGAAAGTGTTGCCGGTGATGAAAGTATAAATGATATAAAAGATATAAAAATGCCGGGCAAACGCAATATAAAAACGATATATATAGTCCTTATTCTGCTCTTTGCGGCTGCTTTTATTCTTGTGCTTGTATTTTTAATAAGAGATGCCGCTGAAAAAAGAAGAAAAGCTAATGAAATAGTTTTGACCCCGTTTGAAAAAGCCATAAATGATCTCAATGAACTTTATATTTCATCTAAAGATATTCCCGTCAAAATATTTTATTACCGTATGTTTGAGATCTTACGCATATATGTTTATGAAAAATACGGGTATGATACTATGGAAATGACGACGGCAGAATTTTTTGAATGTGCAAAAAAACTTCTCCCGCCGGATATTACTGTCAATGAATTTAAAAATTACCTTAAAATATTTAATCTTGCAAGGTATGCCGGTTTTAAACCGGACGATGTGCAGGCAGAAGAAAGTTATAATTTTACAAAAAAGCTTTTGGAGAATATATGAGATTGGCAAATCCGGAACTTCTAATACTTTTTATTTTGCTTCTGGCTTTAATTTATGCTTATAGAAATATTTTCAGAAAAAAAGCTTTCAGTCCCGCTGTTAAATTTCCGCAGGCAAAAATCCTGAACGATTCACAGAGAGGCATAAAAAGTTTATTGCTGAAAGTACTTCAATGGGCAAAATATTTTGTTTTTGTACTTATCATAATTGCTTTAGCGCGTCCTCAGGAAGGTAAAACCTATGAATATTCCAATGACCAAGGCATAGATATTATGATAGTTATGGATACTTCAAGCAGTATGACTTCAATTGATTTTAAACCGCTCAACAGAATGCAGACAGCGAAGAAAGTTACTGAAGATTTTGTGAAAGCCCGGAAATTTGACAGAATAGGGCTTGTTGTTTTTTCGGGTATAGCATTTACTCAAAGCCCGCTGACTACAGACAATGAATCTCTTGCGGAATTTATAAAGAGTATAGATATTGTAAGCGATAGGCGGCTTGACGGTACTGCTATAGGTTCGGCCATAATGACAGCAGTAAACAGGCTTAAAGACAGCGAAGCTAAAAGCAAAATAATGATACTTGTTACTGACGGCAATAATAATGCCGGCGAAGTTGACCCGCTGACGGCTTCAAAGATAGCCGCATCTTATGATATAAAAATTTACGCTATCGGCGTAGGCAGCCGTGACGGGGCTGTATATTTAGTTGATGATCCGTTTTTTGGAAAACGCGAGGTGCGCAGCCAGGAAGACAGCTTGCAGGAAGGGATTTTAAAACAGATATCCGAAAATACGGGCGGAGAATATTTCCGTGCTACAGATGCAAAATCTTTTGAAAATATAATGAAACGTATAGATTCTCTGGAAAAAGATGAAATTAAAATAATGCAGTTCACAAGGTATAATGAACTTTATAAATATTTTGCATTTCCGGCTTTTATTTTGCTCATTCTTATAATACTTTTAGAAAATACATGTTTAAGGAGGCTGCCTTAAATGTTTGCTGATAAGAGCCTCCTTTTACTGCTGCTTTTATTGCCGGTTTTGGCAGTATTATTTTATGTGTTCTACAAGAAAAGAAAAAAAGATCTTGGATTGCTTATTTCAAAAAATAATCTTTCCGTATTAAGCAATGTTGATCTTAGGAAATACGGTATAAAATATTTCTTTACTCTTCTTGGAATACTCTTTTTGATACTTGCTCTTGCGCGTCCGCAATATGGCGAAAAAACGCAAAAGGTCATCAAAGAATCTTCCGAGATCGTTATAGCTCTTGATATTTCACGCAGTATGCTTGCTGAAGATATTAAACCTAACCGTCTTGAAAAAGCCAAGATGATGCTTATGAATGTAATTGAGCATAGCCCTGGTGAGAAGATGGGGATTATAGTTTTTTCAGGCTCGGCAATGTGGCAATGTCCGATGACTTATGATATGCAGGCGCTAAAAATGTTCCTTCACGGTATAGAGGTTGGACAGCTTCCTTTAGGCGGTACACAGTTAAGCGAAGCTATAGATCTTGCCGTAAAAGCCGTAGATGAAAGTGCAGGGAAAAATAAAGTTTTGCTTCTTATAAGCGACGGCGAAAATCATGACTCTAAAATAAAAGAAAGCGTTTCGGAAGCTAAAAAGACAGGATTAAAAATATTGGCGGCAGGTATAGGTTCGTATCAGGGTGCGCCTATACCGCTTAAAGATGAAAGCGGTCAGATAAGGGATTATGTGAAAGACAGGAACGGGCAGATAGTGATGACGAAAATGAATCCTGCGCTTTTAAAGAATATTGCACAAGAGACAGGCGGAGATTATTATGATGCTTCCGAAAAAGATATTTCGTCTGCGCTTATAAAGACTATAAGCGATCTTGAAAAAAATAAGAGCGGTGAGGATGAAAGTATACAAAAGACAGACAGGTTCCAGTTATTTTTATTTATTGCGCTGATTTTATTGTTTATAGAAATGATTATACCTAAGGTGAAGAAATGAAAAATAAAATAATAGCATTGTTTTTACTTCTTGCTTTGCTGATTCTTATTATTGTGTTTGCCGCTAAAGATATCGGTAAAAATAATAAGGGTGTTAAATATTTTAAAGAAGGTGATTATGAAAAAGCTTCTTCAATTTTTGATGAAGAAGTAAATAAAAATCCGGGCAAACTAGATTTAGTTAATAATGCCGCGGCGGCCGGCTACAAAAAAGGATCTTTCGATACGTCTTTTGCCGGATATAAATCAGTTCTTGATTCAATAGAAGCAAATGCTGTTCAAAAGGCAGTTGCATTATATGGTCTTGGAAATATAGAATATAAGAAAAATAATTTTGAAAAAGCTGCGTCTTTTTATAAAGAAGCCTTAAAAATAAATTCTCAGGATAATGATGCTAAATATAATCTTGAAGCTGCTTTAAAAAAGATTGAAGAGCAGAAACAGCAAGATGAAAAAGATAAAAAAGACGAGAAGCAAAAAGATCAGCAGCAACAGCAACAGCAAAAAGATATGAAGCAGCAGATGGACGAGAATAATCAAAAACAAAAACAAAATGAAGAACAACGCCAAGATTCCGAGCAAAAGCAGCAGGAAGCACAAAAGAAAGAAGATGAAAGCAAACAGGATAAGTCCGAAGCTCAGCAAAAACAAAAAGAAATTGAAGAACAGATGAAAGATAATGAAAACGATGGCGGACAAAACCGTAAAGAGCTTGAAAAACAGCTTGAAGAACAAAAGCAAAAAGAAGAACAGGCAGCTAAACAGGAAGAAGCAAGCAGAAAAGAGCGGGAAAAACAACAAAAAAGGCAGGAAGAACTAAATAAAGAAAAAGCCGAGCTCGATAAACAAAGAGAAGAAATTAATAAAAAAATTGAAGAAGAAAAAAATAAACAGCAACAGCAGCCTGTACCGCTTGATATGGCACAGGAACAGAAAGATGCAAAAGAGCCTGAGAATAAAGATGCTCCGGCAGGAGTGCTTCTTGATTATTTTAATGAAGCGGATAAAAATGCCGACAAACTTAGAAATAGAAATAAAGGTCCTATGTTAAATCAACCTTTAGAGGATTGGTAATATGAAGAATAAAATATTTTTGATATTGTTGCTTTTTTTGTTTGCGGTACCCGTTTATTGTGAAGAAATTTCGATTACGGCTTCAGTTGACAGAAACACTGTTGCATTAAATGAAAACTTTGTTTATACGGTTACTGTAAGCGGTAATGCATCGAATATGCCAAAACCCGAAGCTGCCGCCACACCGGATTTTAACAGATATGGGACAGCTACTTCCCAGAATATAACTATAATAAACGGTAAAAAGAATGTAGTATTATCTTATAATTATACTCTCGGTCCTAAAGCTATGGGAAAATTTACTATACCGCCTTCTTCGGTAACTTATAAAAATAAAACTTATTCTACAGATCCGATAGAAATAGAGGTTACTGCGGCACAAACATATTCTCAAACTTCTGTAGACAATGCCTCGCAGCAACAGCGTTCCAATCGGCAGCGGGAGCAAGGAAAAGTTTTTGTAAAAGCCGGTGTCAACAAAAGGACAGTTTATGAGAATGAAAAACTTGTATATAAATTCAATTTTTATACTAATGTCTCGCTGGTTTCAAATCCCGAATATTTTGCGCCTGATTTTTCAGGTTTCTGGAACGACGGCTCCGTTCCTAAAAACAGCGCCGAAACTATTGACGGCATATTGTATCAGGTAGGCGGACTTGAAACTATACTTTATCCTTTAGAAGCCGGAGAAAAAATCATACCTCCGTCAAAATTGCGTATTGCTGTTATGAATTTTTCAGCACCTGATAACATGGACGATTTTTTCAGCTTTTTCTCCATGGGACAGAGAGAGTTTAAAATGCTGGAAACGGAAGCCGTAAAGATAAAAGTATTATCTTTGCCTGCGGAAGGCAGACCAACAGATTTTTCAGGTGCGGTCGGAAGTTTTAATATAAAAGCCATAGCAGACAAGCAAAGTGCACAAACAAATGAGCCTGTTACTGTTACCGTTCAAGTCAGCGGGAACGGAAATATGAAAAGTGTTAATAAAATAGAACTTGATGCAGGGGAAGGATTTAAAAAATATGATACTATAGTTTCAAACTCATCTGTCGATATTAAGGAATTTCAGATAATACTCGTTCCTTATTTGCCCGGGGAAAAAGAGATCCCTTCCGTAAAACTGAATTTTTTTAATCCCGACAGCAAAAAATATGAGACCGTTTTTACGCAGCCTATCAAGATAAATATTACGGGCGAACCGTTTTATGAAGAAGATCTTATTTCGTCTGTTTCGGCTTCGTCTCCTAAAAAAGATATAAACTATAATAAAGAGATAACGGAGCTTAAACAATACAGCGGATATTTTGTCAAAAATAAAAATTTTTATCTGCTTTTTTCTCCATTTATTTTAATTCTTATGTTTGCATTAGGATATAGATTATATAAGGATAAATTCAGCGGAAACCTTTTTTCTAAATTGAAAGATCCTTATTTTGAAAAGGCATCAAAATATATAGAAAAAGCAGAATCAGAAATTAAAAAAGAGGATTTTGATGCTTTCTATAACAGTTCTTATAAAGCTCTGGCAGAAGCCCTCGGCGGTAAAACGGGCATAATGCCGGAAGAGATACAAAAAAACAATGTTCTTCCCGGTTTAAAAGAAAAAGGTATGAACGATACTCTTTTACAGAAAATAGAAAAAAGTCTTGATACTCTTGAATTCTGCAGGTTTGCTTCGCTTAAAACCGATAAACAGTCGGCAGAAACTCTGCTGAAAGATATAAAAGAAATAATTGCGGAGTTAAAATAATATGAAAAGAATTTTAATAATTTTTATTCTTTGTTTTTTTGCTTTGCCGGCCATAGCAGGCAATCCTTATAAAATTCAGACTGATAATGCCGAAGAAAGTTTCAGAAAAGGCGACTATACAAAGGCTATAGAAATTTATGAAACACTTATCAGCGTCGAAAAAGTTAATAATCCGTCAATTTTTTATAATCTGGCAAATGCTTATTATAGGACAGGCAGTATAGGAAAAGCTGTTTTAAATATTGAGAAAGCTGCAAGGCTTGCTCCAAGAGATAAAGATATAAGAAATAACAGAACTCATATAAATTCCGTAGCGGAAGGTAATAATTCTTTCAGTACGTCAGAATATATGACAGCTTTTTATACTTTAAATGAAATATCTGTTTTAGTTTTTGCCGCTGCGGCGCTTTTTTTGATATTTTTATCTTTGCTGATAATAAAATATAATAAATACTTTAAAAGGGCGGCACTTTTTTTCTTTTTCCTTTTGATCGTGCTGTTACCCGGACTTTTTCTTAAAGCCTATAATGATATTTATATAAAAAAAGCTGTTATTGTTGAACAGACTCAAACAAGAAGCGGTCCCGGAGAAAACAATCCTGAAGTTTCTACAATTTCTTCCGGCAAAATAGTTGAGATAATATCAGAAAATGCAGGCTGGTATAGAATAAGAATGCAGATTGGTCAAAATGAGATTGAAGGTTGGATTGAAATAAATAAAGCAGGAATAATTTAATGGGGAAAATAACGGTTTTCGGAGGATCTTTTGATCCTATTCATAAAGGACATATTCAGATAGCAAAAGCTGTTTTAAGTGAAATATCTCCTGAGAAACTTATATTTGTGCCGGCTTATATGCCGCCTCATAAAGCCAGACAATATGCCTGTATTGATGATAGAATAGCAATGTTAAAACTTGCGGTTGAAGGTTTGGAAAGAACGGAAATAAGTTTCTATGAAGCTGAAAAACAAGATATAGTCTATTCATATCAGACTCTCGATTATTTTCAAAAACTTTATTTACAGGATGAAATAATGATGATTATAGGTTCAGACTCTCTTTTAGATCTTCCTAACTGGAAAAACATAGATTATCTTGCCGGAAAGTATAAATTTATAGTTGCAAAAAGACCTGAAGTGAAAATTAACGGACATACTAAATATTTTGATCGCTGCATTTTTCTAAAAGACGAGATAGCCGATATATCTTCAACGGAAATAAGGGGTTTTATCCGAAGTAAAAGCAAAGAAGCTATAGACTTACTTGATAAAAATGTTTACGAATATATAAAAGAAAAAGGATTATATAAATGAAAAGCGTGGAAAAAGAAATTTTTGATTATCTTTCAAGAAAACTAAGCCCTAAAAGATTTGAACATTCTTATAATGTTTCGGTTCTTGCTTCTGAACTTGCAGAAATCCACGGGGAAAATATATTGAAAGCCCAGACTGCAGGGCTTTTACACGATTGTGCAAAATCAATGACTGATAAGCAGATGATATCTTTTCTAAAAAATAAAAATGTAAAGATACCGTATTTTAAAGAGATGTCTGAAAAATCCCCTCAGCTTCTTCATTCTTTTGCGGCGGCAGAGATAGCAAAAGAAAAGTTCGGGATAAAAGATGCGGATCTGCTTAATGCCATTAAGAGCCATACATTAGGAAGAGAGGATATGAGTCTTCTTGAAAAGATAATCTTTGTCGCTGATAGTGCTTCAGTTGACAGAAAGTGCAAACATTCTGCCGGTATAAGAAAGCTTGCACGTAAAGATATAGAAAAAGCTTTTATTAAAGCACTTTCAAAAAAAATAACTTATATAATAGGCGAAAAAGAACCGATATTCCCGCAGACTATTATTACTTGGAATTATTATGTCTCCTAAAACTAAAAAAATATTGCGTGCCATAAACAGTACACTGCTTATCTTATTTATAGTGTTCATTTTTGTGTATATACATATGTGCAAAAATGATCCGCTGACAAACAAAATAATAAAAAAACAGCCGGTAAGTTTTACATTACTACTTTACGGTACTGAAAATTTTATGCCGGGTAAGCTGGATGTCTTTCTTGTTTACTATGAAAGAAATTCTAAACTTTTTAAAGTATTGTCAGTTAATCCTGATATGGTCGTTTTCAGAAAAAAAGAAAGAGCCAGAAGTTTTAAGTTTTCATTCCTGCAAACAGCGAAAAAGGATTCGAGACTTGCTATAACAAACTTATATGTGGACTTATTTGAAACTATAGGTAATAATTTTGATCCTGATTTTTATATTAATATAGACTATGCTACTCTTGCCGAAATTTTTGCAAAGAATAAAGAGATCAATGCTTTGATAAAACAGGAAGATTTTGTTAACAGAAGCGATGAATGCGTAAACAAACTCGAATTATGTGAACAAATTACCAAACAACTGAACAAAAATGCATTAGGTAATATCAAAAAGATGTTAAAATATCATAGCAAAGTTGATACGAATCTTAAGAAAAGAACTGTTTTTAATATGATAATCCATTTCAGGTTTACAGCAAACAGTATAATGTTTTGTGATCTGCCGGCAAAACACACTAAAACCAGAGTAGAGCCCGATAAAAAAAGTATTATGGATTTTATGACACAAATCTATTATTCTGATACTTTAGAAAACAAGGATAAAGAGTTTATGGGAATGATAGAGGTTAAAAATGCTTCGCAAAAGCCGCGTATGGCTGAAAAAGTTACTTGGCTTTTAAGGGAAAATAAATTTGATGTTCTCGATTGGAGTAATTCCGGTGTCGTATATGATAAAACTATAATAAAAGATTATAGAGGCAGCTTTATGCAGTCATTAAAAATAGCCGATATTTTAAAATGCGGTAAAATAATAGTATCATATAACAAGAACACCTATTATAATATTGGAGTGTTTGTTGGAAGAGATTGTGAAATATACGATAAGCTGGATAAAGATAAAAAATAAAATAAGAGGATAAAAATGACAAAAATTGATTTTCGCAAAATGGCCGTAAAAGCCGCAAAAATCGCTATTGATAAAAAAGCTGTCGACACAATTATACTTGATGTTCAGGAGATGACCGCTATAACCAACTATTTCATTATTACCACGGCAGAATCGACACCGCAGATAAATGCAATATGTAATGAAATAGAAAAAGAGTTAAAAGAAGAAGGTGTAAAGCCTTTAAGGAGGGAGGGAGTATCTTCCCAGTCTTGGAGAGTTATCGATTATGGCGCGATAGTAATTCATGTTATGTCTCCTTATGTAAGGGAAACATATAAACTTGAAAAATTGTGGGATGGAGCAAAAAAGGTCAAATCAGGTAAGCCTGAAATAGTCAAAATAAAAGAGTCTAAAAAAATTGAAGAGCTTGTAAACAAAGCTGCAAAAGTTATAAAGCCTAAAAAAGAAAAAGTTGAAAAAGAGGCAAAAAAAGTTATGAAAGCTGCTGAAAAGAAAGTTAAAGATGCTAAGAAAACCGTAGAAAAAAGCTTAAAAAATGTTGACAAAAAGGTTGGAAAAGAGGCAAAAAAAGTTATGGAAACTGCTGAAAAGAAAGTTAAAGACGCAAAGAAAACCGTAGAGAAAAGCTTAAAAGCTGCTGACAAAAAAGTTAAGGAAGTTGAAAAAGAAGTAAAAAAGGCTGCAAAAAAAGCTGAAAGTAAAGCTAAAACTACCAAGAAGACAGTTGAAAAAAAACTAAAAGATACAAAAATAAAAGTTAACGAAAAGGTTGCCAAAACAGTTGAGAAAGCAAGAAGGACAGTTAAAGCTGTAGGAAAAGGGATAGAGGCTTTCGGAAAAACTTTAGTTGAAAAAGCTGAGCCGAAAGATAACAAAACTGATTCAAACGATAAAACAACAAAATAAAAAGTTTTAAATTCTTAAGTTGTAGATAAAACGAAAAGACAGGAATTTATACAGCACTGCTTAATCTGCCGTCAGCTCTTGCAGATTATCCTTTTTTGACGCTGTTTATTATTCCTGTCTTTTTCAACAAAAATCTTATTCCCTTGAAGGTCTTTTTCACAATAATACATCATTGTTGCATTTGTTGAAGGGGTAGGCGTAAAAATCTGTACCTGCTGCGGATTTATTTTAAGATTTCTTCCTATGAAATTATGCAGGTTTCTCATTTCTTTTTCTGTGCATCCAGGATAAGCTGCGATAAAATAATAAGTTAAAAACTGTTTTTTTCCGCTGCTTTTCTTGAACATTTCTATAAACTGTTTTAAATTATCTGCCGGCGGTTTACCCATTAAAGCTAAGACATTATTGTCTGTATGCTCAGGTGCTATTTTCATTTGTCCTGAAATATTATACCCTACAACTTGATTAAGATAATTCTGTCCGTTTATAATATCTGAACAAACCATATCGTATCTTATGCCTGATGAAATAAAAACTGCTTTTACTCCGGAAAGTGTGCTGATTTTTTTTAAAATATCAATTTGTTTATTATGTCCAAAAATAAGGTTTTTACAAGTTGAAGGAAATAAACATCTTTTATTATCGCAGCTGCCGGCATTTTCATTTACCGCACATTTTACAGCAAACATATTTGCCGTCGGACCGCCAAGATCTGTTATATATCCTTTAAAGTCTTTCAGTTTTGTTATTTTCTCGGCTTCTTTCAGTATAGATTCTTCACTTCTTGAAACTATCTCTTTTCCTTGATGAGCCGCTATTGAGCAGAAATTACATTCTCCGATACAGCCTCTGTGAGTGGTTATTGAAAATTTTATTGTTTCCTGTGCATTTACTTTACCCATTTTTGCATAGAAAGGATGAACTTCTCTCGTATAATCAAGGTCGTATACGGCGTCCAACTCTTCTGTTGTAAGCGGAGGCTGTTTCGGATTGTGTACGAGATAGCGTTCGGCATGTTTTTGCACAAGAACTTTAGTTTTTTTTGAGCATTCATTTTTATAGAAATGGGAAAAAGCATCAAAAAATTTATCTTTGTCTGCGATACATTCTTCAAAAGAGGGGATCTCAAAAGAGTTTTCAGGCTTTTCTTTTGATATATAGCAAAGCCCTTTGATATTTTTCCATTCTTTGCCGTCTCTTAAAGATTCGGCAAGTTCCAGCATCGATCTTTCTCCCATGCCGTAAGCAATCATATCGGCTTTTGCATCAAAAAGTATTGAACGTCTTAAAGCATTATCTTTAAAATCATAGTGGACTACTCTTCTAAGGCTTGCTTCAACTCCGCCCAAAACTATCGGTTTTGTATTTTTGAAATGTCTGCGTATAAGGTTCGTATAGACCATGCTTGCCCTGTCAGGCCGCCTGTTGTTTATGCCGCCCGGCGTAAGATCGTCATCATTTCTGAATTTATTGAGTGCAGTATAATTTGAAACAAAAGAGTCCATAGCACCGGCGGAAACTCCCCAATAAAGAGCAGGTTCTCCAAGCCTTGCTATATCGTCAGTTTTAATATCGGGCTGTGCGATTATAGCCGTTTTAAATCCTTTTGAAGTAAGCCAATTGCCTATAACGGCAGTCCCTATAAAAGGACTGTCAATATAAGTGTCTCCGGAAATAAGAATTATATCCGGCCGGTCCCAACCCAATTTTTTTATTTCTTCCTTAGTCGTAGGCAAAAACATAGGAGAAGAGTTCCTCTTTTTTTAAGTTTTAGATTAAATTTATTTTATAAAACTTTAAAGCTTATGTATAGGTTCAAACAGATATGACAAGGTTAAAGTAAATTATGAATAAGTAAAAAGAAGGAAAAGTTTTTTGTAATCTAAGATCTGCTATGCTGTTTTGTCTTTGCCGTTCTGTCGTTGCTGTTGATTCGTCATTTGTCATTCGTAATTGTTGTTATAGGTTCGTCGTTCGTATTTGCTGTTATTACCAGGGCATAATTTTTTTCCACCAAGGCTGGCTTTTGGTTTCCAATACTTTAAGAAGTGCTTCGCTTTTAATCTTGGCAAGACCGGTGATTGACGGTGCATAATGAAGATGTATTTCAAAATCATCATTCTTAGATGTTATTCTCTTTACCATTGCAGGAAGAGGTATCATGCTGCCGTCTTTTCTTCCGCCTATAAGATGTGCAAGATAATGTGCTATATCCCTTTCATCGGTTATTAAAGATAAAACCGTATCTCCTTCTGATATTTTTTTAGCAGGTTTTCCATTAGAATCTTCAAGTATTTCAACATCCAGTTTAACAAAACCGAGATCATAACCTGTAAAAGAAGTTTCGATATGTGTATCTGAATATCCCGGAAGTTTTTTGAACTGTGTCAGACTAAGTTCTTCTTTGACAACACTTGTTTCCGCTATAACAGGATAGAAAAAAGTTTTTATTATTGTGTGTATTTCTTCTTCAGATATCTCTGATATTTCTTTGACGGCCTGTTGGGTATAGAATTTAAAATTCTCTTCAATGCTTTGCGTGTAGCTTTCCATAGCACCGGCATCAAGGCGTGCTGAAAAAATAGCTTTTTCAAAAGAGAACCAATCCTGATCTGAAGAGATCTCATAAACAGCCGGATTGTGTGAAAAAACCATAGAGAAACGTAATACTTCTGCTGTTTTCATATTGACAGCTATATGCATAAGCCCGTAAATATTTTCAGCAGGAAAGAGTATTTTTATTTTGAAAGCGTTTATGAATTTTAAAAGTATTCCTATTTTTTGTATGGCTTTTTCAAGGTCATTGTCGGAGATAGATAAGGCCAGCTCCGCCTCTTTTTGTTCGCAACCTGTTTCTTCCATTAATAATTTAATATCTTCTTTCATTTCGCCCTTGGATGAGATTTCTCATAAACTTTTTTAAGACTTTCTATGGTTACATGTGTATAGATCTGTGTTGTTGAAAGATTCTTATGACCGAGCATTTCCTGGACACTTCTAAGGTCGCAGCCTCTGTCTAAAATATGGGTTGCGAAAGTATGTCTTAAAGTGTGCGGACTGACTTTCTTAGTGATGCCGGCTTTGATAAACCAATTGTTGATAACCCTTCTTGCGCTTCTCTGGTCAAGCCTTTTAGCCTGAGAGTTTAAAAACAGCGGGGAATTTATATCATACGGCAGACCTTGGGCACGTCGCTCATTAATGTATTCCCTTATTGCTGAAAGACTTTTATCCCCGACAGGAACTATTCTTTCCTTATCGCCTTTTCCTCGTACAGTTACTAAATTTGATATATAATCGATATTTTTTAAATTAAGGCTTAAAAGTTCCTGTATCCTTAATCCGGATGAATAAAGCAATTCTATCATAGCTCTGTCTCTAAGTCTCATGTTCGGTATATTGAAAAGCTCCGTCATCTCTTCTATAGTGAGAAAAGCCGGCACTTTCTTGTCTTTTTTTGGTGGCGAAATGTTTTCAAGCGGACTTTTTTTAACAGTATTGTTTATTATCAGAAACTTATAAAAAGTGCGCAGGGCAGCAAACTTTCTGTTTAATGTAGCTTTGCTGAGCTCTTTTTCATTAAGCTTTGCAAGATATTCTCTTATGATGTGCTTATCCGCTTCCGGAAAACGGATATTATTATTTGTCAGAAAGAATGCAAAGTCAATAATGTCGCCTGTATAAGCTCTTAAAGTATGTTCGGAAAAGTTCCTTTCAGCTTTAAGATACCTTATAAACGATTCTATTTGCTCTTTGCTTTCTTTGCTGATTTCGTTTTCTTCGATTTGGTTTTCGGCGTTGATTTCGCCGTTTTCTCTTGTTTTATCCATTGTAAGTTCCTGCATTTAGGAAATGCCGAACAGGTAAGGAAAGGTCCTCTTTTGCCTATTCTCTTAAGCATCATTGAACCGCATTTTTCACATTTAATATCGGTCTTTTCGGGCTCGGGTTTAATTACCTTATTCCCGTTCTTATCTATATTATATGTTGTTTTGCATTCAGGATTTTTGCAGACAAGATAAGATTTTCCTTTAAAACCTGTTTTCTTGATAAGCGGGTTTTGGCATTTGTCGCATTTCATATCGGTTTCTTCAGGTTCTGCCAGCTTTTTTCCGTCTTTTCCGAGAGGAAAAGTTGTTTTGCATTCAGGATATCCTGAACATCCAAGAAACTGTCCGCCTCTTGAATCTCTGATAACCATAGGTTTGCCGCAAGCCGGACAAATCTCATCCGTTTTTTGCGGCTCTACTTTTTGTCTTTCAAGATTTTTTTCAGCTGCTCCAAGATCTTTTTCAAAAGGAGTATAAAAATCTTTAAGTACTGCCTGCCATTTTGTGCCATTATCTGCTATTTCATCGAGTTTTTCTTCAATGTCAGCTGTAAACTCAACATTTACTATATTTCCAAAATGTTTTTTTAGAACATCATTTACTACAATGCCTAGATTTGTCGGTACGAATTTCTTGCCGTCAAGCCTTACATATAATCTGTCCAAAATAGTTTTTATCGTAGGGGCATATGTTGAAGGCCTGCCGATGCCGTGTTCTTCAAGTGCTTTAATAAGGCTTGCTTCATTATAACGCGGAGGCGGTTCAGTAAAATGCTGTCCAGGAAGAATTTGTAAAAGGTTCAACTCTTCGCCTTCATTTAGTTCCGGCAGTTTTGATTCTTTTTCATCGTCTTCAATATTGTAAACTTTTAAAAAACCTTCAAAAAGCAAAGTGCTGCCGGTTGCTTTAAAAATATAGTCATTGGCAGAAATTTCCGCTGAAACCGTATTGTACGATGCATCGGACATCTGGCTTGCGATAAATCTTTTCCAAATAAGTTCATAAAGTTTAAATTCATCATTGGAAAGATGCTGTTTTATGGAGCTTGGCGTTCTGAAAGGAGAAGTCGGTCTTATGGCTTCATGCGCCTCTTGTGCACTTTTTGATTTTGTTTTGTAGAAACGCGGCGTTTTCGGTACAAAGTTTGCTCCGAATTGCGAATCTATGAACTTTAATGTTTCGCTCTGACAGCTTTTTGCAATATTTAAAGAGTCAGTTCTCATATATGTTATAAGACCTGTATTGCCTTCGCCGATATTTATACCTTCATAAAGTTTTTGTGCTACCATCATGGTTTTTGAAGCGGAAAAACCGAGCCGCCTTGAAGCATCCTGCTGCATAGTTGATGTTGTATAAGGTGCGAAAGGCGATCTTTTACGTTGTTTAGATTCTATTGATTTTACAATATATTTTGCATTTTCAAGTTCTTTAAGGATATTGTCTGCCGCTTCTTTGTTTTTTATTGAAAGCTTTTCGAATTTAATGCCGTTTTTAGATAAAAGGGAGGCTTGAAAACGTGAATCTTCATTCCTTTTTGAAAGGTCGGCTTCAATACTCCAATATTCAACTGGAATAAAATTCTTTATCTCTTCTTCTCTGTCGCAGATTATCATAACTGCAACCGACTGAACTCTTCCGGCCGATAAACCAATCTTTATCTTTTTCCATAAAAGAGGGGAAAGTTTATAACCTACAAGCCTGTCCAAAATTCTTCTTGCCTGCTGGCTGTCGACAAGACCCATATCAAGTTTTCTCGGATTTTGTACGGCCGCTTTTATAGCTTCAGGTGTTATTTCGTGAAATGTTATTCTTTCAATTTTTGATTCCGGAAGTTTAAGAGCTTCTTTAAGATGCCAAGCTATTGCTTCACCTTCACGATCAAAGTCTGTTGCGAGATATATTTTGTCTGCATTGTCGGCCGCTTTTTTCAGATCGGTGATAAGTTTTTTTGCTTTAGCTATATTAATATATGTAGGTTCAAAATCATTTTCTATATCTATACCGATTTTGCTTTTCGGCAGATCTCTAATATGTCCATAAGAACTTTTAACGGTGAAATCTTTTCCTAAAATTTTTGATATTGTTTTTTCTTTTGCAGGGGATTCTACGATAACAAGGTATTTTGGCATTATTTATATTCCTCTCATCTTACTCTTATATATATTTGTCCCGGCATTGCTCTTACAAGTCCGGAGATTTCAAGTTTAAAAATTATAGTTGATAAATTTGAAACATCAATATTTAATTGATTTGCTATAGTATCAAAATTTGTGCCTTCATCACAACTTTCTATTAATTTAAGCACTTCTTTTTCATTTTTTTCAAGTCCTTCCGGTTCTGTACGGCTGTCTTTTTCTAAAGGTGAAGGTCCGTAAATGTCCTCAGGTTTAAGAGCCGGAAAAGCTCCGTCTTTTATAAGTCTGTTAGTCCCTTTTGAAAGTTCTGAGTATATGCTTCCGGGTACTGCGAAAACATCTTTACCGTATTCTGCTGCTATAGTTGCGGTAATTATTGCACCGCTTTTCTCTGAAGCTTCCGTCACAAGAACAGCCTTAGAAAGGACTGCCACTATTCTGTTTCTTCTTGGAAAAGCCGCTCTGTCCGGCTGCATAAGCAGAGGAAATTCACTTATTAATGCACCGTGTTCAGGTATTTTTTCTTGAAGTTTTCTGTTTTCGGGCGGATAATTTACAAGCAGACCATTGCCCAAAACGGCAATAGTGCGGCCATTATTGTCAAGCGCGGCCAAATGGGCTTCTGTATCTATACCTCTTGCGAGCCCGGAAATTACGGTAATACCTTTTTTGGCAAAATATCCGGCAAACTCTCTTGCGGCGGTTTTTCCATAATTTGTTGCTTTACGTGCACCCACAATTGCTATCGAATTACTGTCATTTGGTAAAATATTACCTTTGACATATAGAACAAGCGGCATATCCGGATAATTGTTTAATTCTTCTGGATAATTTGGATCGTTAAACAATAAGATATTAATATTGTTTTTTTTGGCAAGTGCTATTTCTTTTTCTGCTTTATCGGAAACACGCACATTTTCTATTTCTTTTGCTGTCTTTTCACCAATACCTTCAATTTTTAAAAGATCATTTTTGGAAGCTTTTATTGCTGCTTTTGCACTTCCGAAAGCATCTATCAGCTTAAAAAAACGCTTAATTCCTATATCAGAAGCTAAAAACAACTTGAAAATAGACATGTTTTCTTCATTCATAATAATAATTGTAAACAAATTATTATAATAATGTCAAAAAAGATTTGACTTAAATCTTGAAAAAATATAAAATTTATCTGAATTTTGAACGTTTTATGAAAGGTAAATATATGGAGGATGCCGTTATGAGCGAAAATCTAAGCTCTAAAATGCAGGGAACAAGAAAAAAGGATTCAGAAATTAATAAAGCCGGACTTCCGTCAAATTATGGCGATACGAAAGTGGTGCTTTTGCCTAGAGATTCCGTATGGATTTATATATACTGGGAAATTGCGCATAATGAAGTTAATAAGCTTGCTGAAAAGTATGGCAACGATTTCAATCCTTCACGTCTTTCCGTAAGGGTGTATGATGTTACGGATATTGATTTTAATGGTGAAAATGCAAACAGATATTTTGATGTTTCAGTAAACCATAATGCTTCAAGCTGGTATATAAATGTAGGAGAATTTAACCGTTCATGGTGTGTAGATATAGGTTATGTTCTTCAAAACGGCGAGTTTATTACAGTATCAAGATCAAATGCTATGGCTATGCCGAGACACGGAGTGTCGGATATTACCGATGAGCAGTGGGCATTGCTGCAAATAGAATTCGAAAAGCTTCTTAAAATATCCGGAGCCGGTCATATCGGACAGAGTTCATACGATCTTGTAAAACTTATGAGAGAACGCTGGGAAGAATTAACAAAACTTCCTACGAGCGGAGTTCTCGGCGGTGCAAGTTCTTCTTTTAAATCGGGCGGAGCTTATAAACCTAATGAAAGCCCGAAAGAAAAAAGTTTTTGGCTCAAAGCGGATACAGAAATAATAGTTTACGGTGCTACAGAGCCTGATGCAACATTGACTGTGCAGGGAAAAAATGTTCCGCTTGCAGCTGACGGATCTTTTACATTAAGATTTTATCTGCCTGACGGCGAACAGAATTATCCTATTGAAGCTGTGTCTTCTTGCGGAACAATGTCTAAGAAAATTACTTTTAATGTCAAAAAAGAAACAAGATAAATTTTGTTGCTATTCATCACATATCATATATCAATGAAAACGAGGTAGAAATGGATCCTAAAGGCTATTGGTGTTTACAACTACATGCGCATCTGCCCTATGTTCGTCACCCCGAGTTTCCTGATTTTTTAGAAGAAGATTGGCTTTATGAGGCTATATCTGAAACTTATCTTCCGCTTTTATCCATATTTGAAAAATTTATAGAAGACGGTGTTGATTTCAAGCTGACAATGACAATTACCCCGTCCCTTGCGAATATGCTTGCTGACCCTCTTCTACAGTCGAGATATTATGAAAGACTTAATAAACACATAGAATTTGCCGAGAAAGAGTTGTGGCGCACAAAAAGTCTTCCGCAATTCCAGCCGGCGGCAGAAATGTATGATGCCCACTTTAAAGAATGCAAAAAATTATGGGAAAAGTATAATGGAAATATTTTGACAGGTTTTAAAAACCTTCAGGATATGGGAAAGATAGAGATAATCACTTGCTGTGCAACACATGGTTTTCTGCCGCTTATGAATAATGAAAATGCGCAAAGGGCCCAGATACGCGTTGCTTGCGACGATTATGAAAGACATTTTGGAAGAAGACCAAGAGGTCTTTGGCTTGCTGAATGTGCTTATTATCCGGGAATAGACAAAATCTTAAAAGAAGAAGGTATAAGATTTTTCTTTCTTGAAGCACATGGAATACTTTATGGAACGCCAAGACCGAAATACGGTGTTTTTGCTCCTGTTTACTGCCCAAGCGGCGTAGCGGCATTCGCAAGAGATATGGAAACAGCTCATCAGGTATGGAGTGCCGAAAGCGGATATCCCGGAGATCCGGATTACAGAGAATTTTACAGAGATCTCGGATATGATCTCGAATATGAATATGTAAAACCATATCTTCACACAGACGGAGTAAGAAGAAATATCGGCATAAAATATCATAGAATTACCGGTAAGGTCGCACTAAGCGATAAGCAGCCTTATGTGCCGGAATGGGCAAAAAATAAAGCTGCAACACATGCCGGGAATTTCCTTTATAATAGAGAAAAACAAGTGGAGTATTTGGCTGAAATACTTGAAAGGCCGCCTCTTATAACTTCAATGTATGATGCGGAACTTTTCGGACATTGGTGGTTTGAAGGACCGCATTTTATAAACTTTCTTTTCAGAAAAATGCATTATGATCAAAATACTATAAAACCTATAACCCCGGTTGAATATCTTGATAAATTCCCGGTAAACCAGGTGCTTACACCTTCAGCATCATCTTGGGGAGATAAAGGTTATTACGAAGTCTGGCTTAACTCATCAAATGATTATATTTACAGACATCTGCATAAAGCTGCTGACCGTATGGTGGAAATGGCGGTACAGTTTCCAAATGCATCGGGCGTTTTAGAAAGAGCTTTAAATCAGGCGGCAAGAGAGCTTCTTCTTGCACAGTCGTCGGATTGGGCTTTTATTATGACAACAGGAACGATGGTTGAATATGCAGAAAAACGCACAAGAGACCATCTTGTTAATTTTATGAATCTTCACGGGCAAATAACGGGGAACTCGATAAATGAAGGGTATTTGAGTGACTTGGAAAGCAAAAATAATATTTTCCCGGGAATAAATTACAGGGTTTATTTATAATGCATGAACTGATTTATGTGATTTTTGGAATTCTTTTTTTAGGACTGCTCTTATGGGTGGAAAGGACACGCCGCGGCGCAAAGAGCAATGAGGAAAAATATAAAAAACAAATTGCCGAGCTTGAGCATCTTATTCAGTCTAATACTATGGACTTGGATAACTTGCTTGTAATGCTTGTCGGTCTTCACGAATTCGGAATGACGGCGACAGGCATAATAAGCAAGGAAGAACTGGCTGAGTCAGTAATAGATGTAGCTTCAAAACTTATAAAAGCGGAAGCCGGTTCTCTTATGCTTATAAATCATGACGAGAATGAACTTTATATTGCGGCAGCAAGAGGTATACCTTCTGATATAGTTTCTTCGGTTAGGATAAAAATCGGCGAAGGTATTGCAGGTAAAGTAGCACATACCGGTAAACCGATTTTTGTAGAAGATATAGAATCTGACATAAGATTTTTGAGACCTAACAGCGAAGATAGATATGAAACGAAATCTTTTATTTCCGTTCCTCTAAGGGTAAAGAACAGAATAGTCGGAGTATTGAATATTAATGCTTCAAGAGAGATAAAAACTTTTGAAGACAGAGATGTAAGACTTTTAACTATACTTGCGGATCAGGCGGCGATGACGCTTGAAAATATTGAACTTTATAATAATCTTCAAGATTTTTATTTTGAGCTTGTACAGACGCTGGCAAGAGTTATTGACGCAAAAGATTCTTATACATACGACCATGCCGACAGAGCAAAACATTATGCAAAACTTATTGCTGAAAAAATGCATTTGCCGCAGCCTATAGTCAGACATGTGGAATATGCTGCGCTTATGCACGATATCGGCAAGATAGGCATAGAAGAACATATTCTTAAAAAACCCGGGAAGCTTACACCTGAAGAAATCGAGATCATTAAAAAGCATCCTACAATAGGTAATAGGATAATTTCACCGGTAACTTTTTTAGCACCTGTTGCACCTATGGTGCTTTATCACCAAGAGTGGTATGACGGCAACGGGTATCCGGAAGGACTTGCCGGTGAAGAGATACCTTTGGGGTCAAGGATAGTAGCTGTGATAGACGCTTATGATGCTATGACTTCCGACAGACCTTATAGAAAAGCATTGCCTAGGGAATACGCAATTTCTGAACTTAAAAAAGGCGCGGGCTCACAATTCGATCCTAATGTGGTTGACGTCTTCGTTAATATTTTGCGTGATGAAACGCTGAACTAGCAAATAAGGGTGGAAAATAATAAAATATGAGTCCGCTTTTAAATAAGGCGGACTTATTTTTTAAATTATTAAAAAACAATGGCAGTGCTTTTGCACACTTTTGACCGTTTGCAAAAGTGTGAAATATAAAAATGAGCGGTACATTATATATAGTTCCAACACCTATAGGGAATTTAGAAGATATAACGCTTAGAGCATTAAGAGTGCTTAAAGAATGTGATCTTATAGCTTGTGAAGATACAAGACAAAGTCTAAAACTCTTAACGCATTATGAGATATCGAAGCCTTTGATAAGTTTTTATTCATATAATCAGCAGCATAGGCTTCCTCAGATAATAAAAAAGCTTCTTAACGGTCAGAAAGTATCGCTTATATCTGACAGCGGTACTCCGGCAATTTCAGATCCCGGATATATTCTTGTGAAGGAAGCACTGGATAATGGTATAAAAGTGGAAGCTCTTCCGGGGGCGAGCGCGTTGATAACTGCTCTTGTAGGCTCAGGACTTCCCACTGACGGATTTGTTTTTTGCGGTTTTTTAAAAAGAAAACCGGGCAAGATGAGAAAAGAACTTGCTCAATATATAGATCTTGGTAAAACGATAGTTTTTTATGAGTCTCCGCATAGAATATTGAAAACTGTGGAATTATGTGAAGATGTTTTTGGCAAAGAGGCACAAATTTGTCTTGCCAGGGAGATAACAAAAAAGTTTGAAGAGTTTATAAGAGGAAGCATAAAAGAAGTTGTTGAAGATATAAAGAACAGGCAGAGCCTGCTTGGCGAGTTTGTAGTTTTGGTTTACCCTGAAAAAAATAATGATAAAGAACGGACAGAGTCCGATATCTCTATGGAGGATTAGAATGATTAGGGCTGGAATAGTAGGAATAACCGGTTATACGGGCGAAGAACTTTTAAAAATACTTTCTAAACATCCGAAAGCAAAAGTTACGGGTCTTTACGGAAGAAGTGCCGCTGAAACAAAAGATCTCAAGGATGTATATCCGCACTTTGCCGATATGAACCTTAAAGTTGAAGGTTTAGATGCAAAAAAAATAGCTGAGAATTGTGATGTCGTTTTTCTTGCTCTTCCGCATGCTGTCGCTTTTGAAGTGATACCGGCACTTTTTGATGCAGGTGTTAAGATTGTCGATCTTTCAGCGGATTTCAGACTTAGAAAACCGGAAGTTTATGAAAAGTGGTATAAAGTAAACCATACTGCTAAAGATTATATAAGTAATGCCGTTTACGGTTTGTCTGAACTTAATGCCGATACAATAAAAACAGCCAAACTTGTGGCAAATCCCGGCTGTTATCCTACTACTATTTTGCTTGGATGTGCTCCTGCAATAAAGGAAGATATTATTGATCTTAAAGGTATGATAGTAGATGCAAAGAGCGGAGTATCAGGTGCAGGCAGGAAAAGCACACAGGATTATTTTGAAAAAGAACATCCCAATTTCAGAGCATATAATATATCCGGAGGGCACAGACATATACCTGAAATAGAGCAGGAGCTTGCTTTGCTTTCCGGCGAAGAGATAACAATAAGTTTTTCACCGCATATTATGCCTGTTGAAAGAGGTATGCTTTCAACGATTTATGTGGGATTAAAGAAAAAAATTACAACTTCAGAAATAATAGAAAAATATAAAGAATTTTATAAGGGTAAAGATTTTGTAAAGATCCTTGATGAAGGTGTTTTGCCCGGTATAAAAGATGTAGTAAACACTAATTATTGTGCGATAGGCATGAAAGTCGATGAACGTGCCGGCAGGCTGACAATTGTTTCCGTTATCGACAATCTTGTTAAAGGTGCATCCGGGCAGGCTGTACAGAATATGAATATAATGTTTTCAATTCCGGAAACCACAGGATTAATATAAAGCCATAATGCCTCAAATGCTATAGAGGCTAAGACCAGGGGGATATAAATGAAATTAAAAGTTTTTATAATGATTTTTGCCGTAACTTTTTTCTTTGCTTCGGATTCGCTTTGGGCACAGGAAACAGCGGTAAATCCTGATCCTGGGGAAGAAGTTGCCGAATTCAAAGCTGATGCAGAAAATGCCGGCAGAGTGGTACAAAAAAAAGCGGTAAATCCTGATTCTGAGGAAGATGTTGCCGAATTGATAGCCGATGCTGAAGACGGTGACAGAGGAGCACAGTATGATCTCAGTATGGTATATGCTTTTAAACAAGACGCAGCAAATGCTTTAAAGTGGCTGACAAAATCGGCAGAGAACGGTTATGGAAGAGCTCAGTATACTCTCGGAAGTTTATATTATAATGGCAGCAGTAAAGTTAAACGCAATTATGAAAAGGCAATACAATGGCTGGAAGCATCAAAAAAAACAAATTATAATGGCGAAAATGTTGATGCACTTATAGCTTCCGCAAAACAAAAAATGGTAGACGAGAAAAAAGCTATAGAGGCTAAAAAGAAAGCGAAGATCGCCTCAGCGCAAGCGGCAAAGAAAAAAGCGGCTGAAGAAGCTGAAATAAAAGCTAAAGAAGCGCAAGAAGCTGCAGAAAAAGCTGCAGCAGAAGCGGCAATGAAAGTTAAGGAAGCACAAGAAGCCGCAGAGAGAGCTGCTCTGGAGGCTGCAGAAAAAGCAGCACAGGAAGCAAGGCAGGCAGCAGAAGATTCAAAAAGTATTTTCCATAAAATCAAAGATAAAGTTAAGGAAAAAGTTTCAAATTTCCTCAATTTCTTTAGACATAAACAAGATCCAGTGTGGGATATCTATGATCAAAATTAAAATTTTAACGGTTATAGTTTTTTGTTTTATATTCTCAACATTTTCAACGGCACAGCAAAAATTCTTTGATCTTAATTCAGAAAAAGATATTGCTGAACTTAAAGTAGCTGCTGAAAAAGGAGATATTCAAGCCCAATATGAGCTGGGTATTGTCTATGATATTCAACAAGACTTTGAAAATTCTTTTATATGGATTAAAAAATCTGCAGAAAACGGTTTTGCTAAAGCGCAGTATTCTTTAGCCGGTCTATATAAAAACGGCAGTGCAATGCTGCCAAAAGACAGCGGTGAATATTTGAAATGGCTGAAAAAGTCAGCCGAAGGCGGATATCCCCGAGCACAGTATGATCTGGGGACACTTTATTTTAACGGAACAGATTTTCTTGATCAAAATTTTAAAGAAGCTATGAAATGGTTGGAGGCTTCTCGTTTGAACCAATTCAGAGGTGAAAATCTTGAAGAGATGATAAGGGTCAGTAAAAAAGAGTCTGAAGGGAGATCTGTTTTGTCAAAAGTTCAGACAAGTAAAGCTGATGTTGATCTCTATACTCCGGACGCAGATTTTAAAACAATAGAAAAGATTGCTCAAAAAGATATTAACCTGCAATTTGACCTGGGTGTATTCTATCAGGCAAAAGGTGATGAAAAAAAGAGTATAAAATGGTATAAGAAAGCCGTCTCTAACGGAAATAAACAAGCTGAACTTAATCTTGCAACGGTTTATTTTATGCAAGGTATTATATCAAATAAGAACAGTTCATTTAAGAAAGCGGCGGCGCATCTTAAAAATGTGAAAGACTATTATAGCGATGATATAAAGCAGGGGATAGAAGAGATGATAAAAATCTCAGAATTAAAAAAAGACGAAAGAACAGAGTATATAGAATTGCTCAAAAAACACAGCGCAGCTTTTGTAGGAAATGCTTTTAAATAAAATAAAAACAATGTTTTTAATATAATTTCAGGAGACAGTCAATGCTTCCAAAAGGATTTAAAGTCGGCGGAGTGCGCAGCGGTATTTCAAAGAAGAAAGATAAAAAAGATCTGGCATTGTTTATTTCGGAAGTTCCGGCAGAAGCTGCCGCGATGTTTACTTCAAGCGTAGTTAAAGCCGCACCTGTTCTTGTCAATATTGAGAAAATGAAAAAAGGCGGCAAATTTTCGGCTGTTTTAGCAAATTCAGGCTGTGCAAATGCCTGCACGGGAAAAAAAGGTAAAGCTGATGCTGAAATGATGTGTACGGAAGTTGAAAAAGCTTTTGATTTAAAAAAGAATTCTGTGCTTTGTGCCTCTACCGGAGTTATAGGACAGTATATTAATACTGATGAAAAAAGGATGAGAGAAAGTCTTGAAAACCTTAAAAAAAATATAGGTATTTCTCCTAAAAATGAAGATGAAGCAGTACTTTCAATAATGACGACAGACACATTTATAAAGAAAGCTTCGGCGAAAATCAAGGTCGGCACAAAAGGCGAGATAAGGATTTGGGGCTGTGTGAAAGGCGCCGGAATGATACATCCGAATATGCAGGGCTTTTCATCAAAACTGCATGCGACCATGCTTTCTTTTATCTTGACCGACGCACAAATTGAAGGCAAAACGTTACAGAAAATGCTTGAAAAAGCGGCAGAAGATTCGTATCACTGTGTTTCAGTTGACGGAGATACTTCTACCAATGATACCGTTATAGTTCTTGCAAACGGACAGAGCGGGACAGGGAAACTTTCCGCTGCCGATATGAAAAAGTTCGAAGCTGCTTTAAATGAAGTAACATTGTCGCTTGCAAAACTTATAGCAAAAGACGGCGAAGGTGCGACAAAGTTTGTTGAAATAGAAGTAAAGAATGCAAAAACTAAAGATGATGCAAAAAAAATATCTTCTACAATAGCAACATCTCCTTTATTTAAAACCGCATTGTTCGGTGCGGATGCCAATTGGGGAAGAGCTTTGGCAGCGGCAGGCAGAGCCGGCGTAAATTTCGATCCTGAAAAAGTTGATATATATATGGGCGGCATACAAACATTTAAGAACGGTATGGCATTGAATTTTTCAGAAAGTAAAGCAAAAAAATCGCTTTTAAAGAAAGAAGTTAAGGTGATTATAGATCTTAAAAGCGGAAAAGCTTCTTCAAAATATTATACTTGTGATTTCTCTTATGATTATGTAAAGATCAACGGAGATTACAGAAGTTAAAACCTATAAAGTGTTCAAAGGCAGTAGAATAAATAAAATGAAAAAAGCATTAAAGTTAGCACAATCTGAAAAAGATTCGCATATAAAAAGTGCAGATATTATAAAAAAAGGCGGCGTGGCTATCGTACCTACTGAAACGGTTTACGGTTTTGCTATAAATGCTTTTGATCTTGAAGCACAGAAAAAAGTCTATGCTATAAAAGGCAGAAACTATAAAAAACCGCTTGTAATAATGACTCCGGATATTGAAAGTGTGAGAATCTTAGTTGATATCCCTGAAAAGGCATTAAAGATAGCAAAAACTTTTTGGCCCGGACAGCTTACTCTGATATTTCCTACAACGGAAACAGGTAAAATGGTTTCCGGCGGAAGGGATAATCTCGGTGTCAGAATACCGGATAATGAGTTTATGCTAAAGCTTCTTAAAGAGATAAAAACGCCTGTTTTTACAACATCTGTAAATATTTCAGGTAAAAAAAGTGCTAAAAAATTTGAAGAAGTTTTACCATTTGAAAATGTTGCCGATGTTTTAGTAGACGGGGGCGATTGCCGTTTTTCTTTTGAATCTACAGTTATAGATATGGTAAAATTCCCTTATATAATTATACGTAAAGGCTGTTTGGATACTAATGAAATTCTTAAATTTCTTTAGTAAACGAAAATTATAAAATATAATTAAGAAATAAATCCTCAAAATATAAGGAGACGGAAAATGGAAAATTTGAAAAAGACTGACAGCGAGATCTATGATGTTCTAAAAAAAGAATTGAAAAGGCAGAAAGAAACTATCGAACTTATAGCTTCGGAAAATATAGTGTCTGAAGCTGTTATGGAAGCGCAAGGTTCATGCCTTACAAATAAATATGCCGAAGGTTATCCCGGAAAAAGATATTATGGCGGATGCGAATTTGTAGACATGGCTGAATCTCTTGCGATCGAAAGAGCAAAAAAACTTTTTAATGCAGGCTTTGCAAATGTTCAGCCCCATTCAGGCGCACAGGCAAATTTTGCCGTGTTTTTAGCATTATTAAAACCCGGCGATACTATAATGGGATTAAATCTTTCTCACGGCGGACATTTAACGCATGGCAATCCTTTTAATGTTTCCGGAAAATGGTTCAATGTAGTTGCATATAATGTAAATGAAAGTGACGGATTAATTAATTATGAAGAAATGGAAAAACTTGCCAAAGAACATAAACCTAAACTTATAATCAGCGGAGCAAGCGCATATTCAAGAATTTGGGGTTGGAAAAGAATAGGCGAGATAGCAAAAAGTGCAGGTGCTTATCATATGAGCGATATAGCCCATTATGCAGGTTTGATAGCCGCAGGTCTTTATCCTTCACCGATTGAATATGCAGATGTTGTAACTACAACAACACATAAAACTTTACGCGGACCGCGCGGCGGAATGATACTTACAAACAATGCAGACATTGCAAAAAAGATCAATTCGGCAGTTTTTCCCGGAGGACAGGGGGGACCTTTAATGCATGTTATATCGGCAAAAGCCGTAGCTTTCGGAGAAGCTCTTAAACCGGAATTTAAAGAATATCAAAAACAGGTTTTAGCGAATGCAAAAAAGATGGCAGAAGTTTTAGAAAAAGGCGGATTAAAAGTCGTTTCGGGCGGAACAGACTCACATAAATTCCTTGTTGACTTAAGACCATTAAATGTAAAAGGTAATATGGCTCAAGAAATTCTTGAAAAGGCCGGAATAACATTAAATAAGAACGGCATACCTTATGATCCTGAAAAACCGACGATAACTTCAGGTATAAGGATAGGAACGCCTGCCATAACTACAAGAGGCATGAAAGAGGCCGAAGCGGAAAAAATAGCAAACGGGATAATAAAAGTTCTGAAAAATATAAATGACGAAAAAATTATAAGCCAAGTTAGAGCCGAAATGCTCAAACTTTGCAATGATTTTCCGATATATAAAGATCTTCAGTATTAATTAATACTAATACAGAGATTTATTTCATATTTGCGGTTAGACGAATATTTGAGACAATTAAGCTTAAGCATATTTTGTCGTATAATAACGCCTAACCGCAAAATATTTTATACGGAAAACGGATAAAAAGTTCCAAACAATAAAGGAGACGAAGTCTCATGAAAAAAGTAGTTTTTGCAATATTGTTTATATTAATCTTTTCGCCGGCCGCCATTCTTGCTGAAGAACCGTCTGCAAAAGCAGTCAACTTTCTTGTAAAGGGCGACGAATATTTTAATGCCGGCAAATTTGATGAGGCGGTAAAAGAATATGACAGATCAATAAAAGAGTCCCCTGAATTTCTTAATCCTCATTACAATAAAGAACTTGCATTAATGCAACTCGGCGAATTTAAAATGGCTATAGATGAATTCGATAATGCCATAAAAATTAATGATAAGAACTTTAATGCATATCTGTTCAAGGGGGTTGCCTTGTTTGAAGATAAAAAATATGAACGGGCAATAGAGGAATTCGATAAGGCTTGTGCGATAGAGCCGGACAGATATGAAACATATTATTATAAAGGACAATCATATTTTCAGACGGAAAAGTACGAGGAAGCCGTAAAGGAATATAATAAAGCGATAAAAATAAAAGAAGATGAGAAAGAATTGTATTATGCTAAAGGAGTAGCTCTATATTATCTGAAAGAATATAAAGAGGCTCTTAAAACTTTTGATAAAGGCATAGCGTTGGATAAACTTTTTATTAATGCATATTTTGCAAAAGGTAATACATATTACAGTATGGGAAAACTTAAAGATGCCATAAAAGAGTTTGATATAGTGATAGGTATTGATGCTAAAAATGTGCAGGCATATATAGTCAAAGGGACATGCCTTTTTTATTTAAAGAAATATGATGAGGCTCTTTCGGTTTTGGATACGGCAATAAGCATAGATCCTGATTCGGCAAATGCATATAATGTAAAAGCAAATATTTATCTTACGATCGAAAAGCCGGAAGAAGCTACGAAAATGCTCAATAAAGCCGATGAGATAAATGTAAGAAAAGGGACCGGCAATACCGCTCAATAGAGCTCGGTAACAGTTTTATTCATTTGCTGCTGTTTCTGCGGCTTCCTTTTCTTCAAGTTCTTTAATATATGCTTCAGATTTTTTCATGGCATTGTCTATATTAAGAGCGAAATTCTCTTTGCCTATAATATCTATAAATTCGTAATTCCTAAGAACTTTTAAAGGCTGTTTTTGTATCTGGCATAAAATAAGTCTGGTATCAGTTTCCACGCAGCGCTTATATATTTTATATAAAGCATAATATCCTGTGGCATCCATTACGGGAACTTTTCTCATCCACAAAATTATAACTTTACATTCCTGGATTTTTTCCATATGTTCTACAAAAGTGCTTGCCGCACCGAAAAAGAAAGGTCCGTTAACTTCGTAAACAACAACATCTTTGAGTTCCTTTTTGTTTTCAAGGTCGTCTTTGCCGTTTTCTGAAACTTCACCGTTTTCTCCGTCTTCATCCCACTCTTCTATATTTGCAAAATCCGCCATTCTTTTCATAAATAAAAGTGATGCAAGAATTACGCCGACTTGTATAGCAACAACAAGATCTACGAAAACTGTCAGAGCAAAAGTAGTAAGCATTACAATGTTGTCATATAAGGGAGCTTTTCTTATTTCGGTCAAAGATTTCCAGTCCATCATTTTATATGAAACATTAAATAATATTGCCGCAAGTGTTACCATAGGTATTAATGTGATATAGTTCATAAAAGCAAGCATCATTATTAATATGAATATTGCATGAGCAATTCCGGCTATAGGAGTTCTTCCGCCGTTTTCAACATTGGCTGCAGTTCTTGCTATAGCGCCTGTTGCGGGGATACCGCCAAAAATAGCAGAACCTAAATTTGCTATGCCCTGTGCTATAAGCTCTGTATTGGAATCATGCTTTTTGCTTATCATACCGTCAGCAACTACAGCGGAAAGCAAAGATTCTATGCCTGCAAGAATTGCAATAGTAATGGCCGGCTGTATAAGTAATAGGACAGTTTTCACATTTATAGTCGGGATTTCCGGATTTAGATCCATAGAACTTCTGATTTCTCCAAAGTGGGTATGTATTGTATCAATAGGAAGATTAAATATATTAACAAGAAGAGTTGTTATTATGATTGCTGCAAGCGGTGCGGGAAAAAGTTTAAATCTTTTCGGATAATATCTTATTAAAAGCAATACGGCTATACCCATAATAAGAGTCGGGATACTGATAGACGGTATGGCTTGTATATATGTCTGCCATTTTGAGAGAAAATCTGACGGTATGTTTGTAAGTTCCATGCCGAAGAAATCATTTATTTGCGTTGAAAAAAGGACTACGGCTATACCATTTGTAAAACCTATAATTAATGGGTGGGGGATATATCTCATCACTTTCCCGAATTTTAGAACACCCATTATTATCAGAAAAATACCTGCCATAGCAGTTGCGGTTATAAGTCCAGTTACTCCATAGTTTTGGATTATACCGTAAACTATTATTACAAAAGCGCCTGTTGGTCCGCCTATTTGGACTCTGCTGCCGCCAAAAAAAGATATTAAAAAACCGGCAACAATTGCAGTTATCAACCCTTTTCCCGGCATAACTCCTGAAGCTATGGCAAGGGCAATAGAAAGCGGTATTGCTATGAAAGCTACTATCAGCCCTGCATTGAGATCGGTAAGAATCCTTTTAGATGTAAACAGCTCCGGTTCGTCCTTTAATAAACTAAATAATTTTGGTCTGAACATTTTTTGTCCTTTTTCTTGCACTTTCTTAATTTATATATATAAACGCTCTCCCGGCAACTGCTTTTCCGGAAGAAATATACAAGTATTGTTTATGTTTTTGGTTTTGTTTTACTTTAGAAGCGCTTTATTCTACATAAGAAAAAAAATAAATGCAAATTTGAAAATCAGTTGAATTTTTAAAATTTTAGACACTATTACAAAACCCGTGTCTTAACAATTTATTAATAATTTGATTATTAAAACCTAATATTTGTTTATTACAATATGTTTGTAATTGAGTATATTTTACAGGAGTTATAATGGATAATATTATTCTTTATTCTGTTATCGCGGCAATAAGTCTGTCGTTCGTTGTTACGCTTGTATTTCTTTTTTGCGTTATAATATTCCGTGAAAATAAAAAATACAAGGCGGAAGATATTTCTGTCAAAAATTATCCCAAAATCAGTTTGTTAAAACCTTTTAAAGGCGTTGACGATTCCATTGAAACAAACCTTGAAAGCTATTATAAACTTGATTATCCGAACTATGAAATCATTATAGGAGTTGAAACATTAAGAGATCCGTGCGTTCATTTTATTGAAAAAGTTAAAAACCGTTACCCGAATATTAAAACAACAATAATCGCCACGGGTGTACAGCAAATGTTAAACCCGAAAGTTGACAGTCTTGCAAAACTTGCACAAAAAGCGACCGGTGAAATTTACTGGCTTAATGACGCCAATACCAGAGTAAAACCGGATATGTTAAAAAGACTTCTAAACGAATACGAAAGAAATAACTCAAAAATAGTTTTTTCTCCCGTTAAAGGAACCGGCGGAAATTCCATAGGGAGCATTATGGAAAACGCTTATATAAATCTTTTTTTATCCGGCGGAGTAATATCGGCATGGAAACTTCTTCATAAAACTGTTATCGTGGGCAAATCAATGTTTATGGAAAAAGAAGCTCTTGATAAACTCGGCGGATATAAAATTTTCGGCAATTATCTGGCCGAAGATTACGTTATGGGCGAAATTTACAGAGAGAATAAAATCCCCGTTTCTACAAACTGTGTGTGGGTAACAAATTACAACAGCTCAACTTCTGTAAAAGATTTTGTGAGCCGTGTAAGACGTTGGTGCTCTATGCGGTTTCGTTTAGAACCGTTTTACTATATCGGAGAAATCTTCACAAACCCTATAAGTATAGCTTTGCTGGCTTTACCTTTTTTGGGAGAAAACGGATTTGCTGTGCTTGCAGCAACAATAATTTTAAAAATCATTATAGAATATGTATGTCTTTTTACAGTTAACAGGGAAGACAGCCGTAATAAAAAAATACTTCTTCTTTACCCATTGCTTATGATCTATAAAGATATTCTTCTTTTCCTTATATATCCTGTTCCGTTTTTAAAAAATACGGTAAAGTGGAGAGGTAAAAAGATTTTTATAGGTAAGAATAGCCTTATCAGCTCGATAGAATTTGATAAAAAATATGCCTGATTAATTCCCCGGGATATCTGTTGGCAATATCCTTGTCTTGCAATATTTTCTTATTGTATTTTTTCTTTTAAATCTGTTGTACTATTTATGGCTGAAGCTCTACTCGGAATTGGGTCGGTAAGATTCTTAAGTGAATCATCTGCCCGGGTAAAGATTCAGCTTTTTTTCTAATTATCTCAGAATACCTAATTATAAATTTAGTAATTCCTATTAATATATCTAAGAATTTATGTAAAAATATATAAAAATGGTATAATAACAAGATGCCAATCAATAAAAAAAGCGGGGTTTATATGAAGAAAAATATGCCGATTTTTGACAAAGTTACACCTTCACTTTTAGAGTCAATGCCGTATCAATATCCCGGAAAAGATATCAATGTGTGTATTGAAACGGAAGAGTTTACTTGTCTTTGCCCGTGGACAGGACTTCCCGACTATGCTTATCTTATTATAAATTATATTCCCGATAAGACTGTTATTGAACTGAAATCTCTTAAAATGTACCTTCAAACTTATAGGATGGTCGGGATGGTGCATGAGAGCGTAGTGAATAATATCATGCAGGATCTTGTAAAAGCCATTAAGCCTAAAAATATGTTTATAGAACTTGAGTTTGGCATACGCGGCGGCATAACTACCACAGTAAGCTCCGAGTACTACGCCAAAAAGATGAAAAAATAATCCATTCTCGGAGAAAACAAGTGTTTAGAAAAAATCAGAATATACATTTTGTAGGCATAGGCGGTTCGGGAATGTCCGGGATCGCTGAAGTTTTAATTAATTTAGGACATAATGTTTCAGGTTCTGACCTGAAAAAAACCGATGTTACCGACCATCTCAAAGCTATAGGTGCTAAGATTTTTATAGGACATGATGAAAAGAATATAAAGAATGCCGAAGTAGTAGTAACATCAACAGCTGTCAATAGAAACAATCCTGAAGTCGTTGCAGCTCTTAAAAATAAAGTGCCGGTAATACCCAGAGTCGAAATGCTTGCTGAACTTGCAAGATTGAAATATGCTGTTACTATCGTTGGCACTCACGGTAAAACGACAACAACTTCGCTTACTGCGCTTGTTCTTGATGAAGGCGGTTTAGATCCGACGATAGTTATCGGCGGCAAACTTAAAAACCTTAAAACAAGTGCACGTCTTGGCAGAGGTGAATTTATAGTCGCGGAAGCAGATGAATCTGACGGATCTTTCCTTAAACTTTCTCCTGTTATCACTGTTGTAACGAATATTGATAATGATCATTTGGACTATTACGGCAATATGGAAAATCTTAAAGCTGCTTTTGTCCAGCATGTTAACAGCATACCTTTTTACGGTGCCGCGATAATATGCACTGATAATAAACTTGTTAATGAGATAATTCCTCGAATTACAAGAAGGTATGTAACTTACGGACTTACAGGAACGCCTGATATAAAAGCGGTTAATATAAAAAATTTAAAAGACTGCACAAGTTTTGATGTTGTATATTTCGGTAAAAAAGCCGGTAATGTCCGTCTAAAAATACCGGGAAAACATAATATTTTAAATTCTCTTGCATCTATCGGAGTAGGGATGTGGCTCGGGATACCGTTCAATCTTATCTCAAAAGCTATAAACTCTTTTGAAGGTGTAGGCAGAAGGCTTGAGATAAAAGGCGAGAAGAAAGGAATTACTGTAATTGACGATTATGGACATCATCCTACAGAAGTTGCCGCGACAATAAAAGCGATAAAATATTTTTGGCCGAAAAGAAAACTCTGGGTTTTATTCCAGCCTCACAGATATACGAGAACAAAACAGCTTTTTAATGAATTTGGTAAAAGTTTTAAACATGCTGACGCTGTAAAAGTTATGGATATATACTCTGCCGGCGAGCAGCCGATAGAAGGAGTAAGTGCCGAACTTATACTTAACAGCATGCGTAAAAATAAATGCCGTGCTGAAAAATTTAAAGATATTGAAAGTTTTTGCTGTGAGATAAAAGAAGGTGATATAGTGCTGACTCTTGGTGCAGGCGATGTGTGGAAAAAAGGAGAAGAATTATTAACAGCAATAGTTTAGTTGAACATATACTTGCTCTTGGTTTGACCGGTGCAAAAATATATGCTGATGAACCGCTTTCAAAACATTGTTCTTTCAAAATAGGCGGGCCGGCTGATTTTTATATTGAAATACCTAATGAAGAAACGCTGAAAATATTTCTTATGAAAGCCAATGATTTAAAATTTAAATATATGATTATAGGTAGCGGCACGAATATACTTTTTTCAGATTCTAAATTTAATGGAGTTGTTGCAAAACTTACAGGAGATTTTGAAAAGTTTTCAATAGAAGGAGAAAAGATCATTTGCGGTGCCGGTGCAAATCTTCCTTCAGTTCTTAAAAAAGCTGCTGAAAACGGACTTTCCGGCCTTGAATGCTGTGCGGGAATACCGGGCACTGTCGGAGGTGCTGTTTTAGGAAATGCCGGAAGCAAGGATGTTTGGATAGGTAATGTTGTGGAAAGTGTAGAAGTTTTTAATAAAAGCGGACAGAAAGAGTTTATAAATAAAGAAAAAATAGATTTTCAATACAGAAAAAGCGGACTTGAGGAATATGTAATTACGAAAATCAATTTTTCCTTGAAAAAAGAAGCAGAAAATGATATTTTAAAAGCAGTTTTGGAAAATATTAAAAAACGTTCCCAAACCCAGCCGCTGAACTACCCTAATGCGGGTTGTATTTTTAAGAACCCTAAAGGGTTTAGCGCAGGGAAACTTATTGAAGATGCGGAACTGAAAGGCAAATCTTCGGGCGGTGCGAAAATATCCGAAGTTCACGGTAATTTTATCGTGAATACAGGAAATGCCGCGGCCGAGGATGTTTTGCTTTTGATAAAGACCGCACAGTCGGCTGTGAAAGATAAATTTAACATAGAGCTTGAACTTGAGATAAAAACGGTAAACATATAATGAAAATAAAAGATCTTAGAAAGAAAAAAATAGGCGTTCTATACGGCGGAGTTTCAAGCGAGAGAGAGATCTCGCTTAAATCCGGTAAAGCGGTCTTTAACGCTTTAAAGAAAATGAAATATAATGTTTGCGCAATAGATGTGGATAAAAATGCCGCAGATAAGATCAAAAAAGCAAAGATAGATATAGCTTATATTGTTTTACACGGACAGATGGGTGAAGACGGAACTATACAAGGCATGCTTGAAATTATGGGCATACCGTATACGGGCTGCGGTGTTTTTGCAAGCGCTGCATCTATGGATAAAGATATTTCGAAAACTCTTTTTAAAAGTGCCGGGATATTAACTCCAAAATGGTTCGTTTTAAGAAAGTATGAGATGTTTCCTGAAATAAAGAATTATCCTGTAGTTGTAAAACCGGCTAATCAGGGTTCAGCTATCGGTATAAGCATAGTAAAAAAAGCTTCAGAATTTACTAAAGCAGTTAAAGAAGCCTTTAAATATGACAATGAGATTATTGTTGAAGAGTTTATTGAAGGCATTGAAATAACAGTCGGTGTTCTTGACGGAAAGGCACTTCCGGCCGTAGAGATAATTCCTAAAGGAAAATTTTACGATTTTAAATCAAAATATAAGACAGGCGGTTCACGCCACATAATTCCCGCAAGAATAAGTAAAAAAGCTTATTCTTTAGCACAGGAGTATGCACAAAGAGTTTTTAAAACTTTTAAATGCCGTGCTGTATGCAGAGTAGATATGATAGTCGATAAAAAAGACAGGGTTTGGGTGCTTGAAAACAATACTGTTCCGGGCATGACTGAAACATCGCTTTTACCTGATGAAGGTAAAGCGGCCGGATATACTTTTGAAGATCTTATATTGAAGATATTAGAGTGTTCATTATAATATGGCAAGAAGAAGAAAATATTCTTATCGCAGAAGGGTTGCAATAAAACCGAGATACTCCTATCCTTCAAAGAAAGGAAGAAAACTCGGCAAGGCAGCAGTTTATCTTATACTTCTTGCATTATTCGTCTTTCTTATTTATCTTGGCGGCAAAAAAATAGTAGAGATAGCATATGCAGCAGACAGTATGGAAATAAAAGATATTGAAGTTGTCGGCTGTAAAAATGTTACAAAAACTGAGATAAAGGCGCTTTTGCCGTTTAAAGTAGGCGATAATCTTTTGAAGGTTGATTTGGCAGCAGCCGCAAATGAAATAAAAAAAGTAAAACCCGAACTTAAGAATATTTCGATAAACAGACGCTGGCAGAAGGTCAGAGTGAAATTATATGAAAGGACTCCTGAAGCTTTCGTATATGTGGGGAAGGAACTTTACGGTATAGATTTTGAAGACAAGCCTTTCCCATTGCGCGGTTTTATGAGCGGAATGAAGATCCCCAAGATAATATATAAAACGAAAGAAGAGAGAGCAAAACTTTTAAAATTTATAAAACGATTTAAACCGGTTTGCAATGGTTTTCTTGATAATATAGAAGTCATAAAGTTTAGCAGCACAAATGATATTATTTTTGTAACTCATGACGATACAATAATTTATTGGGGCGATGAAAGGCCGGAATATCTTTCACATAAATTCGATAAATTTGAAAAAATATATGTTGATGCTATGTCAAAACATAAAAAAATTGAATATATTGATATGACACTTTATGACTTGGGCAGGGCTGTTGTAAAACCTCAAACAGAAGAAATAACTGAAATTTAATAAAAGGAAATAAAAATGGCAAAACAGATTCTTATAGCAGGTCTTGATATCGGAAGCAACAATGTATGTTGTGTTGCAGGAGCAAGAGATGAGGATGCCAGACTTATAAAAATACTTGGTGCGGCTAATGTTCCTTGCAGCGACGGCATAAAAGCCGGTGCGGTTATCAATATTCAAGAAGCTGCAATGTCTATTGCCAGAGCTTTTGAAGATACGGAAAAAGCTGCTGGTAACCAGATAGGCAATGTTGTTGCGGCTATAAGAGGAAGCTTTGTTGAAGCTAAGAACTCAAAAGGTGTAGCAAATATAAACCATTCTAACAGGGAAATTACAGAAGAGACTGTGGCCAATGCTTTAGACAGCGCCAGAAAGATGATAAAGATAGATACCGAACATGAGATCTTGCAGATAGTTCCAAGAGAATTTATACTTAATCAGCAAAGAGGCATACAAAATCCCATAGGCATGGAAGGAACTTTTATCGAAGTTGATGTGCATGCTCTTGTGGCTTCCAGCAGTAATATAGGAAATATCTTAAAAGCTATGAATTCAGTTGATGTTCCTTGCGATGATAAAGTTTACGGTTATCTTGCCGCAAGCGATATACTGGTTACCAAAGAAGAAAAAGAGCTTGGCTGTCTGGTTATAGATTTTGGCGGACTTACTACCGGTATTGTGCATTATTCCGACGGGATAATAAGATACAGCAATGAAGTTCAGGTAGGGTCCGATTATATAACAAGAGATATTATGCATAAACTCAGAGCTTCTTTTGCTGTTTCTAAAGAGGTGAAAGAGATGTATGGTGCGGCTTTCGCTAATCCTGGACTTAAAAACACTGAATTTGAATATAGAGGTGCAGACGGCAGAAGTACAAGAAAGTATGACAGAGCTCAGCTTGTTGAAATAATACAGCCTAGGATAGAGCAGATATTGTTCGTAATTGAAGAGATGATGAAGAAGACGCCTTATGGAGGACAGTTTCTCTCAGGCGGGATAATACTTACAGGCGGAGGTTCCCTTCTTGAAGCTCTTCCCGAAGCTTTTGAAAAGTATTTTGGCTGTTCAGTGAGAATGGGAGTTCCAAATCCTGAAAAGATCGTCGGACCTCAAGAAATAGTTTCAAATCCGACGTATACTACGGCAATAGGTGCAATAGCATCTACTCTTTCAAGTGCCTATACGACATATTCATCCAAGTCTTCAGGTCCGGGGTTTTTTTCAAAATTAAGCAGATGGTTTGAGGAAACATTTTAAATGAAAATTATTTTGCCGACGGAAAATACTAACAGCGGTCAGCCTGCTCTGATAAAAGTAATAGGTGTCGGAGGAGGCGGCTCTAATGCGGTTAACAGAATGATAGCCGCAAATGTTTCAGGCGTTGAATTTATTGCTGTAAATACAGATGTCCAAGTTTTAAGAGAGTCAGCGGCTCCTGTGAGAGTGCAGATTGGCGAGAGGATATCCAAAGGTCTTGGAGTCGGCGGCAATCCGGTAGTCGGACAGAAAGCTGCAGAAGAAAGTATGGATATAATCCGCGAGACGGTAAAAGGTGCGGATATGGTTTTTGTAACAGCCGGAATGGGCGGCGGAACAGGTACAGGCGCGGCACCGATAGTTGCACAGATAGCACGTGCTGAAGGTATTTTGACTGTAGGGGTTGTAACAAAACCGTTTGGTTTTGAAGGCGAAGTAAGGATGAACCAGGCAGAAGAAGGTATCAGAAATCTTAAAAATTATACCGATACTCTTATAGTAATACCTAATGAAAGGGTCTTTAATGTTGTTGACGAAAGAATGTCCGCAAAAGCTTTATATCAGATAATAGATGATGTTTTAAGGCAAAGCGTGCAGGCGATAACCGATGTTATAACCGTTCCGGGCGAGATAAATATGGATTTTGCCGATGTAAGGACTATTATAAGTAATTCAGGAACGGCATTGATAGGTATCGGTGAAAGTGCAAGTTCAGATAATGTGAAAGAAGCTATCACAAAAGCGATATCAAGTCCGCTTTTAGATAATTATGATATTTCACAGGCTGAAAAAATGCTGATAAATGTTACTACGAATTCTACTGTTTCCGCTCTTAAGATCAAAGAGATAGGCGAAGTGATAAAGAGTTATGATATGAACGGACATATCTATTACGGGCATGCGATAGACAATAGACTGGACGATAAAATAAAAATAACTATAATAGCTACCGGTTTCAAGTCAGATGTTCCTGAGAAAAAAGAATTGGGACAGGCAACTTTGTTCGATGCCGATTTGAATACAAATGAACAAAATGAGATAGATTTTTCAAAGCCGGCATATACATATTGGAAAAGTAAAAAATTAAAATAGCTGAAGATGAAAAGAACTCTTATAAAAGAAAAAAGTTTTTCAGATAATTGTTTTACAACAACAAAGCCTTGCGGAAATATGAAAGACAGTTCCGAAAGGTTTTCTTTTTTGCTTTCCGAAAACATTTTTCCTGAAAATACCGTACTTACAGATCAAGTTCATGGAAACAATGTGCAAATTATAAATGAAAGCGACAAAGGTTCGTTTATAAAAGAATGTGACGCGCTGATAACAGATGATAAAAGCATAGTTATGGGAATATTTACTGCTGACTGTATGCCTGTGATGATATGTTCAAAGGATGCCGCTATAAGAGCTGCTGTTCATGCCGGATGGAGAGGTCTTAAGGCAGGCATAATAGAAAAAACAATTAATATTTTTAAAGAAAAATTCGGCATAAATCCGCAAGAACTCAAAGCTTATATAGGTCCGCATATACAAGAATGTTGTTATGAGGTCAGTCCTGATTTTGAAAAAATATTTAATATCTCTTTGAAAAACGGGAAATTTAATTTGTCGAAAATAGCTGAAAATATAATGAAAAATGAAGCTATTAATGAAGTTTACCTTAGCGGCTATTGTACATGTTGTGATAAAAATGATATGTTTTTTTCATATAGAAAGGATAAGACTGAAAAAAGAGTACTCACCTTGTTTTGCTGATTTTTGTACTTTCATATGCTTTTTTAAATGCTTCATCAATTATTTTCTCATTTTCACTGTGAATAGCAGCAAAACTTTCATTGAAAGGATTAATTTTTAAATTTGCCGGATCGAAATTTTTGATATCGTGCAATGTTTTATATATTCCATTTTGTGCATATTTGTTAAGCTGAATGCTTGGTGTAACTTGATGATCGGAATGAGATATGTGTTTTATAATATTTCCTCTGGCAAAAAACAAGCATATTATTATAAGGATGCAAATTGTAATTATGTTTTTTTTTCTGTCAAAAATTTCATATTCGGAAGTTTTAATAGCAAATGAAACGGTTAAGAAAAGTATTACAAGAATTGACAAAAGTATAAAAGAGAGAGAAAAAATTAAGATTATAAGTATCCTTGTGTCAAAATAGGCTAATAATGCGATAAGTTGTGCAATGAAGTCTGAGTTTATGTGAGGGATGCTTTGAAATGTTATAAGTGCACCTATGTTAAGGAAAAATAAGGTAAGAAACCCTAATATATAGTATATCTTTATAAGGGCTGTTGTAGATTTAGGTATTGCTGGTGAATCTACAGCCGGAAAAAGTAAAATGATTATCAAAACAGGCAGATTTAAATAAGCAAATGTTGAAAGATGGAATCTGGCAGCTTGAAAAAAAACTTTAAATATATCGATTTTTGGAAAGACAGATAAAAAATTAGAATCATAAACAAGGAAAACACCTATGGATAAAACCATTAAGAGTGTAAAAAAGAATAAGTTGATCCACACAATTCTTTTTAGTAAAACATTAATATTATATCTAGAATTTATCATTTAAATATTCTAATCATAAAATAAATAAAAGTAAATAGAAATAAAAGCGTCAAATTCAAAAACTCAAGATATTATAAAAAAGCCGCCCAACAGGTTTTTTGTAAAATTTTCATAGTATTATTGATATTAAATCTTTCATTAAAGAAAAGAGCAGGTTTGTTTTTTCTTATAAATTTGTATAATTTAAGTGTAAACTTACCTTATGGAGATGCTTGTGCTTTATGAAACAGATAGGATCATTGCTGAAAATGGTTACAAAGGAATATTCAAATATCTTTACAGCGGATATCTTGAAATAAAGAGACTGCTTCTGTTACCCTCTGTATTGTTTTCTTTTCATTACAATGATTTCAGCATAAAACAACAAAAAAAACGGATAAGACGAATAAAAGCGGTTAAAGTTATTATTTTTATTCTTGTTTTAACTGTTTTTGTTGCTCTGTGCTATGCTCTTTCAAGTTTTTTACCTTTCTTTGTCGCTCTCATAACGGCTCTTGCACTTTCTTTCCTTTCAGTGCCGATAATAGGAGTATTTGTGCAGGCATTGAATAATTTTATTGAAGAAAAGGTAGGTCCATCCAAACTGACATATCCTTTATCGGAATCACAGCTTGATAAAATGAGGGATACATATTTCATTTTATCCGGGGAAAAATTGATGGCTGCTGTAAATGAATTTGTGAGCCATAAAGATGATGTGCAAGATCTGTTTGCTAATCCGTATCATTATCACGATGGACTTTTTATAAAAGCCAGAATACAGATGCTTCTGGAGATACTTTATCTTAGAACGGCTGAAAGAAGGATGAAAGATGCGCAGGATCTCTTAATAGATTTTCTGTATGCTCTCTACACAAGATTTGATTCAGTTATTTTGCAGGAACTTATGACAAATCATTCTTTAAACGAAGATATTTCAGAAATTAAAAAGAAAGATATTTTACAATTCTACTTTACTATAAACGATACAATGTTTAAAAAGAGCTATCCTAAAGACAGGTTGGCAAGAATTAAGAACCAGAATGAGCTTGTAAAGTTTCTTTTTGTTATAGAAAAAGAAAAAGAGGGTTTCAGCTGGGAAAACTGTTTAAATATTATAGAAGAACGTAAATTTGGAACTATTTCAGCCCAGCTTCTTATAAACCACTTTATGAAAATTACGGGATTTGTACCCTTTAATATATTCGGAAAATATCTTTCTTCCGGCGAACTTAACGATGTAAAAAAAGCACTTTCTTCGACATCCGGTCGAGATGTTCTCTTAAAAGAGCTTGAAGAAAAAGAAATACCTAGAGAAATATCATTGCTATACATAAGATCTGCTTTTTTAGCTTCAGAGATTTATGCAATATTGGTCGATACGGAAAATCCTATAGAGTTTCGGCTTTATTCGTTGTTCACGCTGAGCAGACACTCTTGTCCTGCAATGGCTTTAAGGGCACTTATTTTTGACGGAATGAACACGAATATAAGCATTATGGAGTCATCTCACTATGATAAGCCCGTTGTGGATAAAGCGCTTGCCAATGATCTTATTAAAGAAAGTAAAAAATACATTGAAAACATAAAAAAACAAAAACCCGATAAAAGAAATGATTTTTTTAATGCCGTAAATACGGAAATAACTTTTACGGCTATGGCTGTTATTGCCCATAAAAACAACAAGAAAGTCGACATTGTCGATTTTCTTAAACAACTCAAATATACATTCGGCAATGGAAAAGAAGTTGAAATGATACTGTCTCTTTCAGAAAGCGGGGATTTTGAAAGTTTTGGTATACCGTTAAAAAATACTAAAAAGTATTTCGAATCATTAAATAAAATTATAGAAGAAGTAAAATTTTCACTGGATTTGTTTGATGAATAATTTGCAGTTGTCTTTTTGACTAAATTCTCAATACTTTGTTATAATATCTAAGCCCTCCTAAAAGAGGGCTTATTTTTTATAAAAGGTTGAAATATGAGGAAGAAGCTTTCAAAAGCAAGAGAATCAATAGATAAAGTAGACATACAGATAGCAAAACTTATTGATAAAAGAGCAAGGCTTGCACTTGAAGTCGGAAAAGCTAAAGGTGCATCAAATGCAAGTATATATGTGCCTTCCCGCGAGAAAGAAGTTCTTAAAAATGTGATTAAAGCGGGTAAAGGCATTTTGAGCGATGAAGCTTTTGAAAATATATACACAGAGATTATTAGTGCATGCAGAAATCTTGAACAGCCGACTAAAGTTGCATTTTTGGGGCCGTGGGCTACTTTTACACATCAGGCAGCTATGAAACATTTTGGTTCATCCGGATTTTTTGTACCGGCATCTACGCCTCTTGAGGTTTTGAAAGAAGTTGAAAGCGGACGTGCGGATTTTGGTGTTATACCTATAGAAAACTCAAATGAAGGTTCGGTAAATATTACTCTTGATATGCTTGTGGATACAGAACTCTTTGTGTGCGGCGAGATTAATTTGAAAATAGAACAGTGTTTTCTGGTAAAAGATCATAAAAGCAAAATAGTAAAAATATATTCTCATCCGCATGCATTGGCACAATGCAGTATTTGGATAAACAAAAATTATCCGAATGTAGAACTTGTACCAACTAATTCTACTGCAGAAGCGTCAAAGAAAGCTTCAAAAGAATCTAATTCAGCTGCGATAGCTTCGGAAGCTGCATCAAAAATTTACGGACTTCACGCTTTGCATAAAGGTATTCAGGATAGTAAACAGAATTATACAAGATTTTTTGTTTTAGGAAAGATACATTCCAAGCGTACGGGAAAAGATAAAACAAGTCTTGTTTTTATGATAAAAGATGGAGTGGGGACACTTTATAATATACTTGGAATTTTTAATAAGCTTAATATAAATCTTACAAAGATAGAATCACGCCCGACAAAAAAGAAAGCATGGGAATATGTTTTCTTTGTAGACTTTGAAGGGCATTCCCAAGATACAAAAACGGCAAAAGCTATAAATGAACTTAAAAAGAAATGTGTTTTCGTGAAAATACTAGGCTCATATCCTAAAGGATAAATAAAAAACAGAGGAAATGAAAATGGACATAACAAAAATTATAAGACAAAGCTGCAAAGGTTTTGAACCTTATGTTGCAGGAAAACCCATAGAAACATTGAAGAGAGAAATGGGGTTAAAAAATATTATAAAACTTGCATCAAATGAAAACCCCTTAGGACCTTCAAAAAAAGCATTGAAAGCTGTTAAAGATAATGCTGAAAAAATATTTTATTATCCTGACTCAAATTCATATGAACTAAAAAAAGCTTTGTCGGAACGATATTCTATGCCAACCGAAAATATATTTGCGGCAGCTGGCGGAGATGAAATAATAGAACTTGTAGCAAAATTATTTTTTAACCCTGAAGATGAGATAGTTATGTCCAGACATTCTTTTATAAGATATGGAATGGCGGCACAGCTTATGGGGTCAAAAAGTGTAGTTGTCGAAATGAAAGACGGTCTTATCCACGATCTTGAGGCTATGGCAAAAGCCTGTAATGAAAAGACAAAAGCCGTTTTTATAACAAATCCGAATAACCCTACAGGCACATATAATACAAAGGCTGAACTGGAAAAGTTCTTAAGAATTTTACCTAAGAATAAATATGGGGTTAAGCCTATAGTGATAATCGATGAGGCTTACTTTGAATATGCCGCTTTGATCAAAAATTATCCGAACGGATTAAATTATTTGAAAAAAAATCCTAATTTAATAGTCTTTAGAACTTTTTCAAAAATATATGCTCTTGCGGGATTAAGGGTGGGTTATGGTTTTGCAAGTAAAGAAATAGTTGATTATATAGAAAGGATGAGACCTCCTTTTAATGTTAATCTGCTTGCTCAAGCTGCAGCAGTTGCAAGCATAAAAGATAAAAAACAGGTAATAAAAGGACAGAAACTCATAAAAAAAGAAAAAGATTTTCTTTATAAAGAGTTTAAAAAATTAAAAATTGAATATATCCCTTCAGCCGCTAATTTTATTCTTATTAAGACTGCTCCTGTAAAAGGTAAAGATTTTTTTAAGGCAATGTTAAAGGAAGGTGTGATAATAAGGGCAATGGATGAATATCAGTTGCCTGATTGGGTCAGGATCACTGTAGGTTTGCATGAAGAAAATAAACTATTTATAAAAAAATTAAAAAAAGTATTGGGGAAATAAGATGATAATCACACTAAAAAAAGGTGCAAAAAAGAAGGAAGTTGACATAGTATTAGATAAAATAAAAAACTTAGGATACAAGCCTCATATCTCTAAAGGTAAAGATATTACCATTATAGGCATGATAGGCGAATATGCCGAAAAATATAAAGACACTTTCGAAGCTATGGAAGTCGTTGAGCAAATAAGCGAAATACAAAGACCATATAAACTTGCATCAAGAGAATTTCAAAAGAATGATACTGTTATTAAGGTGAGCAAAAATGTTGAGATAGGCGGCAAACAAATACATATCATGGCCGGTCCATGTGCTATTGAAAACAAAGAGATTATGTTTAAAATGGCAAAGTTCTTAAAAGAAAACGGCGGTACTATATTAAGAGGAGGGGCTTTTAAACCCAGAAGTTCTCCTTATACTTTTCAAGGACTCGGCGAAAAAGGTTTGCAATATATAAAGGCGGCAGGTTTAAAATATCATATACCTACAATAAGTGAAGCTATGACAGTGGAACAAGTTGAACTTCTTTCAAAATACTGCGATATAATACAAATAGGCGCAAGGAATATACAGAATTATGATCTTTTAAAAGCTGTAGGCAAACAAAAAAAACCTGTACTTTTAAAAAGAGGTATGGCTACAACTATAAAAGAATTGCTTCTTTCAGCTGAATATATTTTATCTCAAGGCAATTATAATGTTATGCTTTGTGAAAGAGGAATTAGGACTTTTGAAGATTCAACAAGATTTACAATGGATTTAAATGCCGTTCCCGTGTTAAAAAAACTTACTCATCTTCCGATAGTGCTTGATCCATCACACGGCACAGGAGTAAGAGAATATGTCGGCACAATGGCAAAAGCATCTATAGCGGCAGGTGCCGATGCTGTAATTTTGGAAGTTCATCCAAAACCTGAAGAGGCACTTTCTGACGGACCGCAGAGTTTATTGCCTGAACAATTTGCTTCATTAATTCCTGAACTTGATTTGATTGCAAAAGCTGTCGGAAGAGAAATACTATAACGGCAATTACGAATTACAAATTACGGATTACGAATAAACGGCAACGACAAAAGACAAAGTGGATCCCCGATTACGAATTTCGGGGTTGACAAAGAAAATGACAGTTTCTCTTCGTCGTGTCATTTCCGAGTGTCTTAGTCTGGAATCCAAGTTAAATAAAAAACAGTTAATAATTAATAGTTATTAAGTATTAAGGAAAATAAAATCTTATGAAAAAAGTATCTATTATAGGTATGGGACAGATGGGTGGGTCAATTGGACAAGCTTTAAAAAGTTTTGGCTCAAAATACTATATAATAGGTATAGGCAGGAATAAAAATACTTTAAAAGCAGCTCTTAAAATAGGAGCTGCAGATGAAGTGTCTTTAAATATTTCGGCAGTTAAAGGCAGCGATATAGTTGTTATCTGCACGCCTGTCAATTCTATAGCTTCCATTTATAAAGAACTCACAAGAATCGTTGATAAGAAAACAATAATAACCGATGTCGGAAGCGTAAAAGAGCCTATAGAAAAAATTATTAAATCTCATTATAAAAAAGGGACAAAGCCTCCATTTGTGGCGGCTCACCCTATGGCAGGCAGAGAAAGAAACGGCATAGCTTCAGCAGATCCAAAAATGTTTGAAAATGCCTATGTCATTATAACGGGCTCAATTCCTAAATCATTGAAAAATGAATCAATCATTGCAAAAATGTGGGAAGATATAGGTGCAAAGACAGTTAAGATCCCGGCAAAAAAACATGATGAACTTGCAGCTTTCACAAGCCATTTTCCACATATTGTTGCTTTTGTTATGAATAAAATCTATAAGAATATTAAGAAGAGAAATAAAGAGATAGACTATTTGACGGCAGGCTCTTTTAAAAGTATGACAAGAGTTTCGGTTTCAAGTGCTGATATGTGGGCGCCTATACTTTCAATGAATAATAAAAATGTTGAAAAATTCTTAAAGATATTCATAAAAGAACTTCAAGTTTTTCAAAAAGCGCTTAAATATCAAAACAAAACAAAAAAAGAGATTTTGAAAACGCAGAAATAAAAATGGAAATAATATTAAAAAAAACCGATAAAATTGAAGGTATTATTGAAGTTCCGGCTGACAAATCAATAACCCACAGATCCATTATGCTTTCATCTATAGCGGAAGGTATATCTGCTGTAAAAAATTATCTGATGGCAGATGATTGTTTTAGAACTTTAGAAGCTTTCAAACAGATGGGAGTTGAAATTGATATTTCTAAAGACACTCTTTTTATAAAAGGCAAGGGGCTAAATTTGCAAAAACCTGAAAAAAGCATATATTGCGGGAATTCAGGAACTACGGCAAGACTTTTATCGGGAATACTAGTAGGACAAAATTTTGAAAGCAGTATAACTGGTGATGAAAGTCTATCAAAAAGACCCATGAACAGAATTATGAAACCTTTATCGCAAATGGGCGCTGTAATAGATTCAAAAGAGGGTTATCTTCCTCTTAAATTTTTTAAAAAAGGCGATTTAAATGGGATACAATATAAAAATGATAAAGCCAGCGCGCAAGTTAAAACATCTGTTCTTTTTGCCGCTTTATATGCGAAAGGTGAAACAGTTTACAGCGAGCCTTATAAATCAAGAGATCATAGCGAAAGAATGTTAAAAAGTTTCGGTGCCGACATTAAAACTGAAGGGAACATTGTCATTATAAATCCCGGCAGAAAACTTAAAGCTGCCGAAATTACAGTGCCCGGAGATATTTCTTCAGCCGCTTTTTTTATTGTAGCAGCATTGATTGTGCCTGATTCAAATCTTACAATTAAAAATGTCAATTTTAATCCTACAAGAAATGCTCTTGTGGAAGTCCTGTTAAAAATGGGAGCTGATATAAAAATTTTTAATCAAAGAGAAATTTCCGGCGAGACTGTTTGTGATATGACAATAAAAAGTTCAAAATTAAAAGCCGTAGATATCGGCAGTGAAATTATACCGGCAATGATAGATGAAATACCGGTATTTGCTTTAGCTGCCGCATGTGCTCAGGGGAGAACAAAAGTTTCCGGTGCAGATGAATTGAGAGTAAAAGAAAGTGATAGAATTAAAGTTATAGCCGGAGAGTTTTCAAAACTTGGCATTGAAATAGAAGAAAAAGAAGACGGCTTTATAATAAACGGAAATCCCGAAAAAGATTTAATTGGTGCGGATGTGGAAAGTTTCGGCGACCATAGAATAGCTATGACTCTTGCTGTGGCTTCACTTATTGCAAAAGGTGAAATGAGAATAAAGAATTCGGAATGCGTGAATATTTCTTTTCCGGATTTCTTTGAGGTTTTAAAAAGTATATGCAGATAGAAAAGAAAAATAAAGAAAGAAATCCGGTATTGTATCGCATAGGCAGATTTTTGTTTTGGCTTATGTTTAAAGTCGTTTACAGACTGAAAGTTGAAGGTTTGGAGAATATACCGAAAGAGGGCGGTGCTATTATTGCGCCAAACCATATGAGTTTTTTTGATCCGCCTTTAACAGGTTCGGCGATGAAATCAAGAAGACCGCTGAACTTTATGGCGAAAATAGAACTTTTTGATATTCCGATATTGGGTTTTTTGATTAAACGCACGAATGCTTTTCCTGTAAAGCGCGGTGTACAGGATATGGCGGCTATGAGAATGGCTTTTAATTTGCTTGGAGACGGCTGTCTTCTTTTGATGTTTCCGGAAGGCACTCGTTCAAAAGACGGTAAACTTGGCAAAGCAAGAGCAGGGGCCGGAATGGTGGCATGTAATGCGCAAGTTCCGCTGATACCGGTAAAATTGGAAAATACAAATAATATGATGAAATTTAAAAAGATAAGAGTGAAATTTGGCGAACCGATATTTCCGCCTAAAGAGTTTTCAAAGGAAGATTATTTAAAACTTTCTCAAAAAGCATTGGATGCCATCGCAGATATGGAGTTTTCAAAATAATATGGCAAAGATAAAAATGGAACAAAAACTTCAAACAAAAAAAATATGTGTAAAAAAAACGCAGATCAAAATAGCCGAAAAATCAGGTTTTTGTTTCGGTGTGAAAAGAGCGATTGAACTTGCTGAAAAAACAGCAGACATAGATCAAAAAGTTTACACGCTTGGTCCTATCATTCACAATCCTCAGGAAGTTGAGAGGCTTGATAAAAAAGGTATAAAAACGCTTAAGGAACCGCAAAAAGTAAAAAGCGGGACAATTATACTGCGTACACATGGAATACCGCTCAAATTACATAATGCACTTAAAAAAAAGAAAAGTATTGATATAATAGATGCAACGTGCCCTTTTGTTAAAAGGGCTCAAGATATAGTAAAAGAGTTAAGTTCCAAAAACGAAACGATAATTATTGTTGGAGAGAAAGTACATCCGGAAGTAGTAGCCCTTGTTTCTTATGGCGACGGTAAATGTATTGTAGTTGAAAATGTCAAAGAAGCCGAAAAGCTGAAAATCCAGGGGAATGTTAATATAGTAAGCCAGACTACACAGACACCGGAAAACTTTGACAGTATTGTAAAATCTTTAAAAAAACAGTATAAAGTAAAGGTTTACAATACGATATGCAAGGCAACATTTGACAGGCAGAAGGCAGCAGAAAAACTTGCCAAGACAGCAGACCTGATGATAGTAATAGGCGGAAAAAACTCAGGAAATACTACAAGGCTTGCCCAAATATGCAGCGAAAAAACCAAAACATATCATATAGAAACCGTTGATGATATAGATGAAAAATGGTTTAAAAATAAAAAAAGAATAGGTTTGACGGCAGGTGCATCAACGCCGGATTGGATAATTAAACAGATACATGGGAGGATAGAAAAAATTATTTCACAAAGTGAAAACGTAAAGAAAATTAAGGAGAAGAAGTAAAATGACAGACAATAAAAATTTAGATACTACAGTAACAAGTTTTGATGAAAATGAAGAATTGAGCATGGCCGAACTCATGAAAGAGTATGACGGCGGTGTAGACATCAATGCAGGTAAAGAATTGGAAGTAACAATTATAGCCGAAAATGAAGACGGTTTTTTAGTTGACCTCGGAATGAAATCCGAAGGGCTTATACCTAAAAAAGAATTTGAAGAAGGCAAAGTTCCAGCGGAGCTTAAACCGGGAGCAACAGTTAAAGTCAGAGTGGTAAGCATGCACAGACAGCCTATCCTTTCATATAGAGATGTTATTGAAAAGGACCGCTGGGATAGTGTAGAAAAGCTTTTTAATGAGGGTAAACATGTCCATGGCACGATAACAAAAACAATAAAAGGCGGATTTCTTGTTGATATAGGTGTAGATGCATTTTTACATATTTCTCAATTAGATACTCAATTTGTTAAAGACGGGGAGAAATATGTAGGCAAGTCTTATGAATTTGCAATTACGGAGTTTGACAGGAAGAGAAAAAGAGTTGCGATTTCAAGAAGAAAGATACTTGAAGATGAAAAGAGTGCTAAAAGAGCTTCGGTTCTTGAAACTATTGCGGAAGGACAGATAGTAGACGGCACTGTATCAAGAATAACAAAATTCGGTGCTTTTATAGATCTTGGCGGCATTGACGGACTTTTACATATAGCTGAAATGGCCTGGTATAAAGTGAGAAAAGTTGAAGATCTTTTGCATCAGGGACAGAAGGTTAGAGTACAAATTGCAAAAGTCGATAAAGAAAATGAAAAGATTTCGCTAAGTATGAAAAGTCTTACTCCTCATCCGTGGGATTCAGCTGCCGAGAGATTTCCTGTCGGGCTTATAATGAAAGGAAAAGTAACTTCGATTATGGATTACGGTGCTTTTGTTGAACTTGAACCCGGCATAGAAGGACTTTTACACGCTTCGGAATATGCCTGGAATGACAGTGAAGGTTCTTTTAAAAGGAATGTGAAAAAAGGCCAGGAAATAGAAGTTAAGATAATAAATGTCGATAAAGAAAGTAAAAAGATTTCTTTGTCGGTAAAGAAAATGCTTTCAAATCCGTGGGATGAAGCTTTCAGACATTATACCCCCGGAACGACTGTTAAGGGAATAGTGCAAAATCTTATGCCTTTTGGAGCTTTTGTAAAACTGCCCGAAGGTATAGAAGGTCTTGTCCATATCAGCGATTTTTCATGGACAGAAAAAATAAAACATCCTGAAGAAGTGGTTAAAAAAGGCGATGAGATAGAAGTTGTTGTTCTTGAGGTAAATCCCCAGAACGAAAAAATTTCTCTTTCAATCAAACACACTAAGGCAGATCCTTATAAAAAGTACAAAGTTGGAACATCAGTTAAGGGCAAAGTTATAAGAGTTACAGAGTTTGGTGCTTTTATTGAAATTGAACCCGGTATAGAAGCTTTAATAAAGAATATTGAAATGTCTTCGGTTAAAGCTGACAGATCCCAATCAATACTTAAAGAAGGTGAAGAAGTTGAAGCTAAAATAACGAAATTGGATATGAGAGACAGAAAGCTGGAAGCTTCAATAAAGAAACTTGAGTTTGACAGAGAAAAAGAATTAGTTAAAAAATATGCAAATCAGAATGATATGCCTACTCTGGGTGAAATTTTGACAGAAGATCATTAATATTTGCTCTTTTGATTTGATTTTATAGTATTTAAAAATGTATAATACACAAGATTTGGTATAATTGCATTAAAATTTGGCTGCCCCGCTTAATTTTAATGAGGACAATTAATACTGATAATATATGTAGTATATGTGTTTATGGAACTTTTTGATAAAACAAAGCGTTTGACTTTTAAATCAAAAAAGTTTTATAATACACATCTTAATTATTTTATAGGACAAGGTTTTTAAAGATGAACAAAAAGACTTATTTACCAAAAGCAGAAACAATTGAAAGAAAATGGCATTTAATAGATGCTGACGGAAAAGTGCTCGGAAGATTGGCTGTTGAAATAGCTGATATTCTCAGAGGGAAAAAGAAAGTTATCTATACTAATCATATAGACTGCGGTGATTTTGTGGTTGTTACCAATGCAAGCAAAATATTGCTTACCGGAAAGAAACTTGACCAGAAAACCCATTTTACTTATTCCGGCTATCCGGGCGGAACAAAGTTTATGCCTTATTCAGTTTTGATGGAAGAGCAGCCGGAAAAAGCTTTGGTTTTGGCAGTTAAGGGAATGTTGCCGAAAAATAAGCTTGCAGATAAACAGCTTAAGAGACTTAAAGTATTCAGAGATGAAAATCATTCGCACGGCGCACAGTTTGCAGCGTCAAAGTAAAGAGGAGAAAAAATGACTAATAATTCTTATTTAAGCGCTGGGCGCAGAAAAAATGCAATAGCCCGCGTAAGAGTTTCAGAAGGAAGCGGCAAAATTTTAATTAACAATAAAACTTTAGATGAATATTTTGGCGGTCTTGAAAGACATAAAAAAGTTGCAATAAAACCTTTTAGTGTCTGGAGCGGCGTAAAAAATTATGATTTTTATGTTAATGTTGTCGGCGGCGGAGTGAGCGGTCAGGCCGGTGCTATCAGCCATACCCTTGCAAGAGCTATATTAAGCCTTAATGAAGCATCAAAAGATGATTTAAGAAAAGAAGGCCTTTTGACCAGAGATCCCAGGATGGTTGAAAGAAAGAAACCCGGAAGACCTAAAGCACGTAAACGTTTCCAGTTCTCAAAACGTTAATTTTTTATATGGAAAAAGACGCCCTTGCGCTATTTTACAGCGGAGGGCGTCTTTTTTTTTATAAGTTTCGCCAGCAGGTATAAAATATTGACATATTTTGATATTTAATTTATTATATTTATATTCTTGAAAAACAAAAAACAGGAGATATATTAATGGCTATTTCCCCTTTAAAGAAAAAGTATTTAGGAGAAACATTAGTCGCGCGAGGAGTAATCTCTCAGGAACAGTTGGATCAAGCTATTGCTAAACAACAAGAAACAAAAGAGAAACTTGGCAATATTCTCCTTCAAAACGGTTTTGTTACAAAAGATGTTTTATTGAATGCACTGTCATATTGTCTGGGAGTTCCTTACGTAAGAGTTACCAATATACAAGTTGAAAGAGATGCTCTTTCAATGGTTTCAGAAAGAAATGCAAGACGTTTTCTTATAATGCCGCTTTCTGTCAGGGATAATGTTTTGAATGTGGCAATGGCCGACCCTTCAAATGTAGTACTGAAAGATGAATTTGAAAAAATTGTTGGAATGAGAATATCAGTAAGTCTTATGGATGAAGATGAAGTTAAAGAAGCGATAGAAAAATATTATGTGAGAACAAGTCTTGGCGATGATGATCGGGACAATACTAAAGAGGATGCAGATATTACGGCAAAGGATGAAGAGATAAGTGCTGACGGCATAGGAGAACTCGGAGAGTCAGCTGAAGCTGCACCTGTTATAAGATATGTAAACTCGATATTTTTTGATGCTGTAGTAAAAAAGGCTTCCGATATTCACTTGGAAGTATTTGAAAAAGAAGTTGTTTTAAGAATGAGAATAGACGGTATTTTAAGGGAGTTTTCAGCTCCGCAGAAGAAATACTACAATGCTATAGTGTCCAGAATAAAAATTATGGCCGATCTTGATATTGCAGAAAGAAGATTGCCTCAAGACGGAAAATGTAAGATTAAAGTCAGCGGTAACAGAGTAGACGTCCGTGTGTCAATGATACCTACGGTTTACGGCGAAAAAGTCGTTATGCGTATGCTCAATAAAGATCTTTTTTCTTTGGATATTGAAAAAATAGGTTTTTCTGATAATGAACTGAAGTTGTTTAAAGAAGCTATAAACCAGCCTTATGGAATGATACTTGTTACCGGTCCTACAAGCTCCGGTAAAACCACCACTCTTTATTCGGCACTTAAAGCATTGAATACCCCTGATGTAAATATTTTGACAGCGGAAGATCCTGTAGAATATGAACTTAAAAATATCAATCAGGTGCACGTGCGTGCTGATATCGGTTTAACATTTGCAAATATACTCCGTTCTTTTATGCGTCAAGACCCTGATGTTATACTCGTCGGAGAAATAAGAGACCAGGAAACAGCCGGGATTGCTATTCAGGCCGCTCTTACCGGTCATATGGTGTTTTCGACTTTACATACCAACGATGCCGTAAGTACTCTTTCCAGAATGTCATTTATGGGTATAGAATCTTACCTTGTAGCAGATGCTGTTAACCTCGTTATGGCACAAAGACTTGTAAGGAGAATTTGTCCTAATTGCAAGGAAGAGATGAAAAATGTTCCGGAGAATATTTATGAAAAACTAAATATCTCTACTGATAAGAAAATTTATCATGGCAAAGGCTGTGAAAAATGTGACAGGTCAGGCTATAAAGGAAGAACTGCAATATTTGAGATTTTACCGATAACCAGAGATATAAAAGAACTTATAGTAAAAGATGCAAGCGATATTGAAATTAGAGATGCTGCGGTAAAAAATGGACTTGTAACGCTTAGACAGGCAGCGGTTAACAAACTCCTTGAAGGCGTAACGACAATTGAAGAAGTAATGAGTGTAACTACAGCTGCAAGATAAAAATATGGAGAAAAGATATGGCGGTATTCAGGTATTACGTTATTGATGGGAATGGAAGAGAGAGTTCAGGCACAAAAGAAATGAGTTCTAAAAAGGAACTTATATCTTATTTGATGGCTGAAGGTTACAGACCTATACGAATAGAAGAAGCAGGAGGTATTAATACTTCGTCAATATCTAAGGCTTTTGCAAAATCAACTGCTAAGAAAGGTGCTAAGGGAAGAGTTAAACTTGAAGATATTGCAGTTTTTTGCAGACAGCTTTCAACCCTTGTTAATGCAGGTGTTAATATTCTTGAAGCTACTGAAGATATATCAGAGATGACTACCAGTGCAAGGTTAGGACATATACTTAAACAGGTTTCTGATGATTTGAGAGGCGGTATTCCGCTATCCGATAGTTTGAAAAAACATAAAGAGTTTTCAAAGACACTAACATCAATGGTTGAAGTAGGCGAAAAATCCGGTAAATTGGCTAAGGTTTTAGCAGATTTGGCCGATTACCTGGAAGGCAATGTTAAACTTATAAGAAAAGTAAAAGCCGCAAGCACATATCCTATGATAATAGGTATATTCTTCACACTTGTTCTTATAGGTCTTGTGGTTTTTCTTATTCCTATGTTTGAAGAAATGTTTTTATCTTTCGGTTCCGAATTACCTCTCCCTACTCAAATACTTATGAATATAAGCCGCTTTGTTATTTCTAATTCGCTGTTTATTATTCTAGGGATAGTGGCTTTTATATTTGGTTTTAAGATGTTTAAAAAAACCCCTAAGGGAAAGATGATTGTTCATAAAGCAATGTTCAGTATACCCATTTTTGGAAAGATATATATAAAGATAGTTCTTGCAAGATTTTTCCAGACATTATCAACGCTGGTAAAGAGCGGAGTTGATATTATATCGTCACTTGAAATATCAATAAATGTTGCGGACAATGTTTACATAGAAAGTATTCTTGACCAGGTGAAAGAAAAAGTGCTTGCAGGTAATCCCTTGGGAGTGGAAATGGCAAAACTGCCTATATTTCCAAGAATGGTTACCAGAATGACTACCGTGGGTGAAAAATCGGGTCAGTTGGATGCCATGTTTGATAAAATAACCGATTATTATAATGATGAAGTCGATACTACCGTAGCCTCTCTCAGCTCTATAGTCGAGCCTATACTTATAGTCGGGATGGGTATTATCGTCGGTACTGCCGTTGTAGCTATGTATCTTCCGATCTTTAATCTTGCGGCTGCGATGATGGCAGGAAGCACATAGTATAAAGTTAATGAAAAACCATTGCATATTTATAAATACTGAAGTACTATTTTATTGGGTTTGCAGGGTCTTTGGAGAAATTGATGAATAAAAGATTTGACAAAGGTATTTCTATAATTGAAGTTATGGTTGTTATGTTACTTGTTATGGTAACGGCTGTTATGTGGTCTATGAACCGCAAAAGCCAATTACGCGTGGCATATCAGCAGGAAGCCAGAATTTTTATTCAAGATATAGTAAACAGGGAAAGAATGTATTTCGCACAAAACAGCCAATATTTAGAAATTTTAGTTCCGACTTCTACGATAACTCTATTTAATATAAGTGCTTTAAAAAATAACTATTTTAAAACTTTTTCAGTTGAAGTGGATACCGCGGCTCCTTATAGTGAGATAAACCCAAGACTTGAAGTTATTGCATACGGAGCGGATAAGGCGGCAGGAATAACGGTTTCCGGCATATATCAAAGAGAAAATGATGATTTAGTTCTAGAGGAGATAATAAATTGATCAAATTTATTAAGAACAAAATCAAAGGGATGTCATTAGTCGAAGTTATGGTTGCTATGGTGCTTGCTTCTGTAACTATGGTCTATGGTACAGCTTTTTTTATTAGAGCTTTTAATATAAATTATGGTTATTCCGAATATATGTATCATCTTGATATGGCTGTCAATGTTCTTGAAAGACAAAGACGCGGAGTTGCCAGTAACAGGTCGAACACTACAGCCGGAATTCCTGTTACCACAGCTTTAGGAGTATCTTATCATGCTCCCGGAGGAGATCTTACTTCATTATGTGCTTATGCAGATTCTGTTGAGAGCACCTTTTTCTCTGGTGATTATTATGACTGGGGCGGGAAACCTCTCTTGATGCAAGTCTACTATGTTTCAGTTTGGCCGGTTAATTCTGTGCAAGCAAGCAATTTTTATTCTAATAAGTTTATGGGTATTAATTATATTGTGAATAAAGCTAGGGAAATATCCGGCACGGAAATAGCGGCATTGAAAACATACTATGTAAGAAAAGGGTATGAGGTAAAATAAAAAGGTGTTATATGAAAAATCATAAAGGTTTTACATTGATCGAAGTTTTGGTTGCTCTTGCTTTAACGGCAATGCTTGCTGTTGCTGCCTCAGCAATGCTTGTTTACGGGTATAAAACCTTTGAAAGAATATACTCTCAGAAAAAAGGCATGGAAGATTTAAGGTTTTTTAGAGTGAGAATAGAAGAACATTTAAGAAGAATGACAGAGCACGGTTTTCTATTTACTAATATTGTTCCTGAAGATGAAGTTGCATTTACGAGTTGGATTGCCGGCAGTTATTCAAGTAGCTGGGCCAATAAAGTCGGAACTGGCTTTGTATTCTATTCATCCGATATCAAAACCGGTAATATAACAAGATGTAAATATGAGTATGACAATGAGAAGATTTTGTATAGTGAATGGATTGCAGATAAGGATGGAACAGGAACTGTTGTGCCGCTGACATTAACGGATCCTTCAAGCCTGCCTTTGATTAATAGAGAAGTTGTTTTAAACAATGTTAATGTTTTTCAAATAACTATGAGCTATAATGGTATAAATACATGGGAATTATATACTACTGATACTGCGGCCAAAACTTTAGATACCACAAAGATAGTCAGAAATTTTATGCTGAAGATCTATGTTGATATAGATAATACAGATATGATGTATTGGTTCAGTAAAAACTATACTAATAGGTCTACAAAAAACATATTCTGGATCTCTCATCTGCTTACAGGAGCAAGTCCTATAGAAGGAGAGTATATAACAGCAATATGATAAAAACAAAAGAAAATACTTTATCGTTCAAGAAAAAATCAAAAAACAAAGGTTCTGTTCTTGCCTTAGTAACGGTTTTTATTTTTATATTTACAATATTGGGTCTTTTGGCAATGCGTGTTGCCGTTATGCAAAATGCCGATAAAATGAGAGAAATGAATATAGCAAGAACTTATTATGCTGCTGACGGTACGGCTGAGCAGGCTGCATGGAGAATGTATTTGCTTTATACAAATACTGGAAAAACTTTTCATCCCGCTAGTAACAAAACAATAACAAGACCAGTTATTCAACGAATCTATTGGAATGGTGATTATTATTATACTGCTACGCATGAAAATTTTACAATAATATACGATACTGTTGCTGAAAGATGGTATCCTGCGGGTACTACAAATTCTTTTTTATATGAGAATTATACTTTCCCTGATGTGTATGCTAGAGTGTGGGTCGAAAAAGAAAATTCTCCAAAGAAAACTGACGGGTATATAAGTACCGTTACTCCTTTGGACAATAATCTTAGGAAGATTACGATTGGACCTGATCCAGACAGACCCGGGTTTACACTAATATCTGCCTGGATAAAAAACGGCAGCCTTAATAAATATGATAAATGGATTACTTTATTTGGTACTAAGTTAGGTACTACGTTATATTATGTAATAACAGCGGTTGGTGAGTCATCAGATACTAATAATACATATTCTTCAGAAGTTAAATTCCATTATTGTATAGAGAAAACAATAGAAATCCCTTTAACTAAGCCCAGCGGTACGGTGGACGGAATTAATATTGAACACTATACAGATCCTAATGATGGTACAGGAGTGCAGGGATACGCAATGAGTATAAAAACCGCTTTGCTTCTTAATAACTCCGAATCCATAGTTTTTAGAAGCAGAAGGTAAACTGTATTAATGCAAAACAGTTTTTTTACGGAAAAAAATCAAAACTGTTTTGTTTTTTAATTAAAAAATGATAATATAAGACATTGAATATAATAGGGGGCGCCAATTTGATAGGGTTAGACTTAGGATCTAAATTCATAAAAGCATGTACAGCATTTGAAAAACCTGACGGGAGTTACTTAGTATACGCGGCAATGATATCGGCTCCTGACAGCTACGATAAAAAAGAAAATCACATAATAGTAAAAAACAAGGTCAAACATCTTCTTAGGCAGATAAGATTTAAAAACAAGGATACAGTATTGTCAGTAAGCGGACTTGATATGCTTGCTAGGGATTTTACTTTGCCTAGGATAAGTGATGATAATATTGAAGATGCGGTAATGATAGAAGCTGAGAACAGCATCTTTGAAACTATAGATGATATGTATTCAGATTATCAGGTACTTCCAAGTTCCAATAGTGATAAAATGGATATTCTTTTTGTGGCTTCTCCTAAAAAACATATCAATCAAATGATTGACAGCCTTTCATTGACCGATTTAAGTGTTGTCGGAGTCAATGCCGACAATATAGCTCTCGCTAATGCCTTCAGAGTTTTTAACAGTAAAGTTTACGATGAATCTGTTGTGCTTGTTAATATCGGGCACGATGTTTCAAACATTGCTATAATGGGACAAGGAGACTTGCGCTTTATACGTAATGTTGCATTTGGCGGAAAAGATATCACAAATGAAATTGCCGAAATGTATGATATTGATTTTGATACTGCTGAACTTATCAAAAGGCAGCCTGATGTTTGGGAAAGTATCGGTATCAATATGAAAAATATTTTGAAAAAAAGCTCAGGTAATTTAATGGAAGCGATTTTCAGGTCTATGGAATATTGCGTTTCAAGACAGAAGATAGGAAAAATAGATGAAATCCTTATCACCGGCGGCGGGGCGTTGCTGCAGGGGATTGATACATTTATATGGGAAACTTTAGGGATCAATACGGCACGCTGGAATCCTTTGGAATCAGACAATATAAAAAGTGCTGTTAATCTGCATTATGGTTTTTTCTCAACGGTTGCTCTGGGGCTTGCTCTAAGTAAGGAGAATGGTAATGTATGAGATAAATCTTGTTAAAAAAGTTCTTGTCAGATCTCAGCAAAACTTGAAAGCTGTAAAATTTTTAAAAGTATTTTCTCTCTTTTTAACATTAGCTATTTTTGGTCTTTGTGCCTTGTGCGTATATACTTTTTTTAATGTATATGAAACAGAAGAGAAAATAAATAAGATCAGAATCGGGATCGATGAAAAAAGAAGAATTTACAAACTGAAAGATGTTGAGGCGGAATGGACTCTAAACTATAATAAGATCCTTGCTATAAAAGAGCTGATATCGAATAATACAAAAGCCGGACTTTTGCTTAGAGATATTGGTATCTATATTCCGGCAGGAGACAAATTAGGCACTTTTGAATTAACGGATGCGAATCTTATTAAAGAAAGCGTGAAAATAAAGAACTTTAGTGACAAATATGATATTCAGGGATATGCTGAGATTTTGAAAGATTCATATTTAAGAAGCTCATTTATCGGAGAGCCGATTACTATTGCCGAAAAACCGGAAACTATTTCCGTCAAAGGGCGCAATATTGATGTCGTGCTTGTAACGATCCCTTATGTTACGGAGAAAAAATAATGGCGAGATATTCTAGTAAACATATTGTTTTTGTAGTTGTCAGGAATATAATACTGCTTTTAGTAGCGGTAGCATTGTTTCAATATCCCTATAGACTTATTTCGACAAAATTGAGTGAAAAAGAGGAACTTCAGATAAAATACCAAAATATATATGATGAATTAGAACAATTTGTCGAGCTTAATGAAAGTATGTCTGAAACAAAGTTGAAAATTGAAGACATTATAGGTAGTTTTCCGGGAGAGTATGTGCCCAATGCTATGTTGCTTAGTGATTATAAAGATAGAGTCCTTTCAGTTGCGGAAGAGTATTCTATAAAGATCACTACAGAAACCATTGATAGACATCCTGAAACAGGAATGATAACATTGACTATAGGTTTTAATGCAAAGTATGAAACAATATATAAGTTTCTCTTTGCTATAGAAATGTTCTCACAAGTGGAATCATTTTCGATAGATGGAGACAGCAATGTTTCTGTTGTTTGCAAGCCTATCCTTTACAATGCTGAAATAGACAGTTTTTTCAGCGGGCGTGGCGATAAAATGGATGATTTGAGAGCTGCCGGCTATTTTAAAGAAATATTTAAAAAATCAACAGATGCTATTGAAACGGTCGGACATATTCCTTCATGGAGGGATATTGACCCTGCACCGCCAGATCCTTTTTATGAATATATTCCGCCCAGAGCAACTAAAACTGTTAAACCTCAAGTTATAGTAAAAAGAAAGCCTCCTAAAATAGATATTTCGGGTATTATATATGATAATATGAACCCGATAGTTATTATCGACGGAAAATTATATAGGAAAGGCGACTTTTATAAAACCGTTAAGATTATCTCGATTCAAGAAAGAACTATTACTGTTGTGCTTGACGGCCAAAAATATATAATCAAATTTAACAAGGAGGAATGATGAAGAGGCTAGTTGCTTTATTGATCGCGGTAAGTATGATGTGTTCTCAAGTTTCTTTTGCTGCTGTTGAATCTAGGGGGTTGATTTCAGTTGACTTTCAGGGCACGACATTGTATACGGTGTTGAATATTTTAAGTATGAAAACGGGAAGGAAGTTTGTAACCGATGCAAATCTTCTGAACAAGAAGATAGTGTTATCTCTCAAAGATGTTACTCCGGACGAAGCTTTAAATGCTCTTTTGGATACATATGATCTTTATTACGTAAAACAGGGAGATACAAATATATATGTAATAAAAAGCAAAAGCGATGTTTCTCCGATTACTGTTTCCAAAGTCATATTTTGTAATTATGCAAGGGCGGCAGACCTTGAAAAAGTTTTACAGGCAAGGCTTTCTAAAGGCGGAAAAATAGCTTCTGATGAAAGAACAAACTCGGTAATTATTACGGATTTGGCCGACAGTATTGATAAAATGGAAGTGCTTATACGTTCTCTTGATGTGCCTACTCCTCAGGTACAAATAGAATCAAGAATTGTTGATGTTACTCTGAGCAATCAGCTTACTATCGGAACTGAGATTGAAGATATTTACAGAATGCCGAAATCTCCAACCGGTGTTTTTAGTCGAGAAGCATATGATACTGTCTCAAGTGCATATAAGTGGAAAGATCCTTTTGCCGTTCTCAATCCGGCTCTTGCCACTCCTACATCTGTTAGACCGAATGCAACGTACACTCAAACATTAGCTACACCTATGCCTCTCGGTATAGGAAGGTTTAGTGCAGCTGTTATGGCAGGCGACTGGAATTTTATAGGCAATATCTATGCCGGCATTGAAGATAAAAATGCTAAGATATTAACAAATCCTAAATTGATCGTATTGAACAACCAAGAAGCTACTATCGATATTGTTGAAGAAGTCCCATATATAACTGATAGAACAACTTCTCTTGAAACCGGTGCAATAACAGCCACCACGGCGTTTAAACAGGTAGGTCTTAAAATGAAAGTAAGACCTCAGATCAATAGAGATGGAACGATCGTTCTTCAGATTGAACCTGAACAGAGCTTCCGCACAGGTGAAACTTTGGACGGTATTCCTGTTGTAAACACAAGCAAAGCGAAAACAACAATGATTCTTAGAAGCGGGGAAACTGCTGTTATCGGCGGATTGATAAGAGAAACTGAAAATGAAACAGAGAATAAGATCCCCATTCTTGGAGATATTCCTATTTTAGGCTATTTGTTTAAAAATGTAGTAAAAAATAAAGGTAGACATGAGCTTACGATATTTATATCTGCAAAAATAATAAATTAAAGGTATATCAGTGGAACAAACAGTAAAAGTATTAATTATTGAAGATGAAGAAATTGTAAAAGAAACTTTAGCTGAAAATCTTAAGGATAAAGGTTTCTTCGTTGATACTGCGGAAAATGCTACCGTGGCTTTAGCGATGATAAGACAATTCTATTATGATATTCTGCTTGTGGATTACAGGCTTCCTGATATGAACGGTTTGGCCTTGATAAAAGAAGCCGCTGAAATATCAAAAGATTCTGTAGCAATAGTTATTACAGGTTACAGCTCTGTTGAAACGGCTGTTGATGCGATGAGAATGGGAGCTTATGACTATTTACTTAAACCTATTGATATTGATGCATTGGTTACGGAAATAAATATTATACTTAAGGAAAGAGAAGCTTATCAAAAAGGAAAAGAAAGGCTTCACACTTCAGTAATCCATAGTTTAAGACCTACTGAAGACAATGAAGTTGTTGTCCTTGCAGGCAAGGACAGTCTTCTCCCTTCTGATAAAGAAGGAATTCTAAAGAAGATAACGTCAATACCAGGTTTAGTTGTAAGAAAAATAATAGAGTTTTACTGGGCATAGGGAGTTTATATGAAAAATAAAATTGTATGCGCCTGTTTACTTTTAACTCTTTTGTGCGCTGCTTCGGTGCAGGCAGCAAGGCCGCAGAAGAGAAATACTGCAGATGATGAATATGCACAGCAAAATAGTCACAAATTCAGTACTTCGGATTTTTCAAAAGCACTAAATTATTATATTGCCGGCAATCTTGAAAAAGCCGAGTTGATATTAAATGAGATTTTGCTTGTTAATCCCGATTACACTGATGCTCTTGAACTTAAAAACAAGATCTTGATAGTAAAGGAAAAACTTTTTGTTTTTAAACGAGATACAGCTGAAGACTATATAATTGAATCAGAAAGAAGTCTTAGGGACGGGAATTTTTATGAAGGACTGCTATACTACAAGAGAGCCGTAGAGTTACTGCCTGAAATATATGATGCTCATAGATATAATACAATCATAGGTGAACTCAATGCACAGTCTTTAAGATACAGAGGCGGCGACAGAAAGAAGTTTTTATATTCTGTTGAAAGTTTTCAAGACGGTAATTTTAGAAGAGCAAAAGCTCTCGTCGATGATCTCTCGCATAAATATAATCATATGAGAGATTATAGAGGCGTAACAGATTTCTTTATGATTGAGTACACAAACAAAGACAGAGTGAATCATTACTATAAAGAAGCTTTGAGCAATTTTAAGAAAGGCAGATTTGAAAATGCAAGAGTTATGCTCGATTATGCAAAAGCTATAGATAATAAAGATTCAGAAATAGCACTTTTGTCTGAACAGATAGACTTAGAAATTCAATAGAACTCTGATAGGGGTTTACCAAAAGACCCTGTTAAAATATCCAAGTATTTCTTTTAAAAAATCAAAAAATGAAAATCAAAGATTTTTTGATGCGGTAAAACAGATTTTATTATAACACAATGGTTGTCATAAAAAAATAAAAAAGGAGTCAGAAAATGCCTAAGAAGTATGTTTATTTTTTTGGTGGCGGAAAAGCAGATGGCGATGGCAGCATGAAGAATTTGCTCGGCGGTAAAGGTGCAAATCTTGCTGAAATGGCAGGACATAAAGATTTAAAACTCCCTGTTCCTCCCGGATTTACAATCACTACTGAAGTTTGCACATATTATTATGAAAATAAAAAGAAGTATCCCCAAGAACTTGAAAAACAGGTTATTGCGGCAATGAAAAACATTGAAAAAGTTATGGGCAAAAAGTTTGGAGATGAGAAAAATCCTCTTCTTCTTTCTGTCCGTTCAGGTGCCAGAAGTTCTATGCCTGGAATGATGGAAACAGTCTTAAATATAGGTTTAACTACAAAAACTATCCCTGCATTGATCGAAAAAACAAAAAATGAAAGATTTGTATATGATGCTTACAGAAGACTTATTATGATGTATTCTGATGTCGTTATGGAAAAAGCTGCCGGTATAGAACCGGAAGATGATATGGGAATAAGAAAACAGCTTGAAAAAATAATGGATAAGATGAAAAAAGCAAAAGGTGTCAGTTTGGATACCGATCTTGATGCACAAGACCTTAAACAATTATGTGTTCTTTTTAAAGATAAGGTTAAAGAAGTTCTTGGAAAAGTGTTCCCTGATGATGCATATCAGCAGGTATGGGGCGGCATAGGTGCAGTCTTTTCATCTTGGAACGGTAAAAGAGCTGTAGCTTATAGAAGAATTGAAGGTATTCCCGATGAATGGGGTACTGCCGTTAATGTGCAGGCAATGGTATTTGGAAACATGGGTAACACTTCTGCTACCGGAGTTGCTTTTACAAGAAATCCCGGTAACGGAGATTCAAGATTCTACGGAGAATATCTTATTAATGCTCAAGGAGAGGACGTGGTTGCGGGAATACGTACGCCTGCTCCTATTAATGAAGCCTCAAAGAGCGAACATAATAAAGGCGAAAAAACGCTTGAAGAGGTTATGCCTCAAGATTATAAAGAACTTTTTGCTATACAGAAAAAGCTGGAAAAACATTATAGAGATATGCAGGATATAGAGTTTACAATAGAAGAAGGAAAGCTTTGGATGCTTCAATGCAGAGTAGGCAAGAGAAATGGTCCTGCGGCAGTAAAAATGGCTATGGATATGCTTAAAGAAAAACTTATAACAAAAGAAGAAGCCGTTATGAGAGTTTCGCCTGCCCAGCTTGATGAACTTCTTCATCCTATTATAGATCCGAAAGTTGAAAAATCAGCACCTATTATTGCTAAAGGTCTTCCGGCAGGACCCGGAGGAGCAGCCGGAATGATAGTTTTTACGGCGGAAGATGCTGTAAAATGGAATGAAGAAGGCAAACGGACTATTTTAGTGCGAGAAGAAACAAATCCCGAGGATGTTGAAGGTATGAGAGCCGCCCAAGCAATTTTAACTGCCCGCGGAGGAATGACATCTCATGCTGCTCTTGTTGCTCGCGGCTGGGGAAAAAGTTGTATAGTGGGCTGCTCTGCTATTCATATTAACTTGGCAGCAAAAACAATGACAATAGGTTCAAAAACATATAAAGAAGGCGATTGGATAACATTAAACGGGACAAAAGGCAATGTTTATGAGGGCAAACTTGAAATGGCCGATGCTACTGAAAATAAAATGCTTTTTGATTTCTTGAAAATATGTGATAGCCTTAAAACTCTTAAAGTCCGTACCAATGCCGACACTCCTTCTGATGCTTTAAAAGCAAAACAGTTCGGAGCTGAAGGTATAGGACTTTTCAGAACTGAGCATATGTTTTATGGTGAAAATGCTGAAAAGCCGCTTTTTGCATTAAGAAAAATGATATCGGCAAACTCTGCGGAAGAAAGAGTAAAAGCGCTTGATGAACTTTTCCCATTCTTTAAAGATGCTTTAAAGGGAACAATGGAAGCTATGGACGGATATGCCGTTACAGTAAGACTTCTTGATCCGCCATTACATGAATTTATACCCAGAGATGCTTCTGCTCAAAAAGCTGTGGCGGAAAGTATCAATATAACAGTCGCAGAGCTTCAAAAAAGAGCTGAAAACTTACACGAAGTGAACCCTATGATGGGGCACCGAGGTGTAAGACTTGGAATAACATATCCTGAAATGACAGAAATGCAGGTCAGAGCTATTTTTGAATCGGCAGCGGAATTGATTAAAAAAGGTAAAAAAATACTGCCTGAAATAATGGTTCCGGTAACTTGCTCTGTTAATGAACTTAAACACCAGAAAGAGATAGTTGAAAGAGTATATCAAGAAGTTGTTAAGAAATTCGGAGTTAAAAAGATCCCGTATGCTTTCGGAACAATGATAGAAATACCGAGAGCCGCTCTTCTTGCAGATCAAATGGCTGAGGTTGCTGAATTCTTCTCATTTGGAACAAACGACCTCACTCAGATGAGTTATGGTTTTTCAAGAGATGACATAGGAAGCTTCCTTGGAGAATATACCAATAGTAAGATCCTTGCCGAAGATCCTTTCCAGACTTTGGATGTAGAAGGTGTAGGCCAGCTTATAGATTATGCAACTGCTTTGGGAAGAGATGTAAGGCCCGGGATGAAGATAGGTATCTGTGGTGAACATGGCGGAGATCCTAAATCCGTTGAGTTCTGCCATAATGTAGGGATGACTTATGTTTCATGCTCGCCTTTTAGAGTTCCTATAGCAAGACTTGCAGCAGCACAAGCAGCTGTAAAACAGATAAAAGCTGAAGCGGCTTTAAAGAAAGGCAAAGCAAAAAAAGCAAAGAAAAAATAATAAGAAAAAACAAAAAACCCCGGCCGGAATAGAATCTGACCGGGGTTTTTTATATTCTGGCTAAATTTCCATCACTAAAAGTAAAATAATATACTATAATATCACTACTATGAAAACATATATACGGTTGATTTTACTGTGCTTTTTTATATCTTTAGGTTGTGGCTTTGCGGCGGCAGAAGAACCGTCTTTGACCATTACTGTTGAAAACCCCTTATTTTCTCCTGTTGCAAAGGTGAAAGAGGGTGTTGTTTTTTATCCTAAAACTGAAGGGGTAAAAAAAATAAAAAGATGGCTTTTGACAATAACGGATGATAAAGGCAATAAAGTAAAAGAAGAGGCAGGCTCTAAAATTCTTCCTGAAAAGATAGTATGGGACGGAACCGATAATGATGGAGAAATAGTAAATGATGGACGCTACAATTATGAGTTTTTTGTAATGGCCGGCAGAAGAAATATGATCATAAAAAATTCCGGCATAATAATTGATACAACTCTTCCTTTTGTATCATTAAAGCCAGCAAATGATGTTTATTTTATTAATGAAGAAGGAAAGATAAGTAAAAGTATTAATGTATATTTAAGCCATGGTGATGAAAGCGGTATAGACTATTCCGACAGTTATCTTGAAGTTATCAGTTATAATAATATAACAGTTAAAACATTTAAATTTGAAGACAGAATACCTGAGTTTATATCTTGGGACGGGGTAGATGATGTTTATTCTCTGCCTTTACCGCTTGGGAACTTTCGTATTGTTTTTTCAGTATTGGATATAGCCGGGAATAAGTCGGAAGTAGAGTCCGAAATATCCATAGTGTTGATGCCTAAAGTTCCTGAACTTAAAAAAGAAGAGGAAGAGATAGATGTTAAACAGGAAGAAAGAGGTCTTGTAATAAACCTCTCAAGCAAAGTGCTTTTTGATATAGGAAAAAGTAATTTAAAGGAAGAGGCGGAAAAAACACTTAAAGAAGTAGCGGAAATCTTAAGAGTTTATCCAAGAAATCGTGTTTCGATTGAAGGACATACGGATTCAAGCGGCATTGAGAAGAATAATATTGAATTATCTGTCGATAGAGCACAGTCCGTATTTGACTTTTTTATAGGGCAGGGTATTGACAGAGATAGAATGAAGGTTTTTGGATTTGGATCTGAAAAACCTGTAGTGGAAAATAATACTAAAAAAAGTAAAGAACAGAACAGACGTGTTGAAATAGTAATTTTAAAAACCGGAACGCCGGAACCGCCCGCAGAGAAAGATAATAGCCAAGATGAAGATATTGAAAATGAAGATTTAAGTATGACTGATGGGATAATAAATACTGACGGCATAAAAGAGATAAATAAATGAAAAAGATAATAGTTGTATTCTTGCTTTTGGTCTTATTCCTTGTCTTGCTTTTTGGCATATATATAGCAGGTTTTAAATATTGCTTCAGTTCTAAGCGAACAATAAAACACAGTAAGGAAATCATAAAAACAGCTTTTCAGAGGGAATCTAATATTTCAAAAATAAAGATCTCGCCGTTTGGTTCGATAAATATTAATACCTTTGCGATGTCCGCTCAGGGCGGTTTTGATTCCGGAACTGTTTTTTCTTTGAACTCGCTCTCATCTAAGATAGAAATTTTAAAGTTGTTTAGCAGAGAGCTTGTCATAAGCAATATGGATATAAAAGGTGTCAATGTCCATCTTAATTATGAAAACAATAGAAAATTCAATTACAGTAATTTCTTTTCAAATGCCAGAAGTATATTTATGCATAAAGTAAAGAAACATGGATTTTTGAAGAGAGGTGAAATAAATTCAATTTTGATAGAAGACAGTAATGTGGATTTAAAAACCGATTATGGTTTAATGAGATTTAAAAACTTAGTTTTAAAATCTGACAGATTTAATTTAGAAGAACCATTTACCGGAAGCATAAATTTTATTTTTGAATGGCGCGGAATTAATGCGAATGTTTCTGCGTCATTTAGATATGACGGAGAAAAACGAATTATCTTTGTTGAGAATGTTCTATGTGAGGAGTTTTCGCTTTCTGCTGACGGAAAGATAATTTTATTAGACACCGGCTTTGTTGATGTTGAATATGTATTAAAAGTAAATAAGAAATTATATGAGGATATAATCAGAGATATAATGGGTTTTGTTCCTGATGGCATAATTTCTAAATCGTTGTATGATATCGACGAAGAAATAATAATTTATTATCCTGATAATAAAAATAAAAAATAATGCTTGACACAATTTTTAAATTGTGATATAACAAGCAGGCATTAAAAAAGTTCTTTAATAAACATTTGACAAAACAGATAAACTTTTATATAACATTGCAGCATTGAAAAACAGTTGACATAATTTTTTAATTGTGATATAACTAGCGGGCAGCAGTGAAAGTTCTTTAAAAAAACACTTGACAAGAAAATTTAAATATTGTAAATTAATTTGGTTGGAAAAAAATGCTTGACAAACAAAAAAGAGTTTTGTTTAATAAGCAAGTTCCAAAGTTAGTTTAAAACTAAAGTTCTTTTGTATCAACAATAAAAGAAGTATCTTGGAAGTAGTCGGTTATAGTTTCAAGGGTTATAAGACTCGGAAGGGCACCCTAACTAAATAGTATTGTAAAGATATAGAACCTTTGCTAAGATAAGCAAAAAGCAAAGAAGAGATTTTTTTTCTCTGTTAAAGTTCTTTGAAAATTAAATAGCATGCAGACAAGCGCCTCATAAAAGAGGCAATCATGTAATTCAAGGGTCATTTGTAAAATCAATTCTTGACACTTATATAATAGGTGTCAAAAGAGAAGTACAGTAATTAAGAGCTTATAACAAATCTCTATAAATTATTTATGGAGAGTTTGATCCTGGCTCAGAGTGAACGCTGGCGGCGTGCCTAACACATGCAAGTCGCGCGGGGTTTTGCAGAGTATCGCAGAACCTAGCGGCAAACGGGTGAGTAACACGTAGGAAACCTCCCTCAGAATGGGGAATATCTCCGAGAAATCGGAGTCAATACCGCATAAGACCACAGATTGGCATCAATCAGGGGTCAAAGCAGTAATGCGTTCTGAGACGGTCCTGCGGCCTATCAGGTAGTTGGTGGGGTAACGGCCTACCAAGCCAATGACGGGTATCCGGCCTGAAAGGGTGACCGGACACACTGGAACTGAGACACGGTCCAGACTCCTACGGGAGGCAGCAGTGGGGAATTTTGGACAATGGGGGAAACCCTGATCCAGCGACGCCGCGTGGAGGACGAAGGCCTTCGGGTTGTAAACTCCTTTTAGAGGGGAAGAAAAAAATGACGGTACCCTCAGAAAAAGCCACGGCTAACTACGTGCCAGCAGCCGCGGTAATACGTAGGTGGCGAGCGTTACTCGGAATTACTAGGCGTAAAGCGTATGCAGGCGGTCAGATAAGTCTCTGGTGAAAACTCACGGCTCAACCGTGAGAGGCCCAGGGATACTGTTTGGCTTGAGTGTGGGAGGGGGAGACGGAATTCCTGGTGTAGCGGTGAAATGCGTAGATATCAGGAGGAACACCGATGGCGAAAGCAGTCTCCTGGCCCAATACTGACGCTAATATACGAAAGCTAGGGTAGCAAACAGGATTAGATACCCTGGTAGTCCTAGCTGTAAACGATGTTCACTAGATGTGGGAGGTATCGACCCCTTCCGCGTCGACGCTAACGCATTAAGTGAACCGCCTGGGGAGTACGGCCGCAAGGTTGAAACTCAAAGGAATTGACGGGGGCCCGCACAAGCGGTGGAGTATGTGGTTTAATTCGACGCAACGCGAAAAACCTTACCTGGGCTTGAACTGTTAGTGGTAAAAGCTGGAAACAGTGATGACCCGCAAGGGAGCTAACAGAGGTGCTGCATGGCTGTCGTCAGCTCGTGTCGTGAGATGTTGGGTTAAGTCCCGCAACGAGCGCAACCCTTACCCCATGTTACCTGTAGCAATACAGGGTCTCTGAGGGAACTGCCATTGATAAAATGGAGGAAGGTGGGGACGACGTCAAGTCATCATGGCCTTTATGTCCAGGGCTACACACGTACTACAATGGTCGGTACAGAGGGCAGCGATACTGTAAAGTGGAGCAAATCCCTAAAAGCCGACCCCAGTTCAGATTGTGGGCTGCAATTCGCCCACATGAAGTAGGAATCGCTAGTAATCGCAGATCAGCAGGCTGCGGTGAATACGTTCCCGGGCCTTGTACACACCGCCCGTCACACTACGAAAGTTAGTCATAACAGAAGTCGTTGAGCTAACCGCAAGGAGGCAGACGCCTAAGTTATGGTTGATGATTGGAGTGAAGTCGTAACAAGGTAGCCGTACGAGAACGTGCGGCTGGATCACCTCCTTTATAAGGAGTAAACATACGTTAACTTCGGTTAACGGGATGTTAATGGTCGTCCTTTGAATTACTCATTCGGGGTTGACCGATTTTGTGGGGCGTTTATTTGCATGTTATTTAATTTTATATTTATAGCGCTGAAAAGACTATAATCTCGTGGGCAGTATATAGAGTTTGTATTAGCGGGCCTATAGCTCAGTTAGTCAGAGCGCACCCCTGATAAGGGTGAGGTCTGTGGTGCAACTCCACATAGGCCCACCAACTCGAAAGTTGGTGAACGGGGATATAGCTCAGCTGGGAGAGCGCCTGCTTTGCAAGCAGGAGGCCGTCGGTTCAATCCCGACTATCTCCACCAAAGGGTTATTTCAGACTTAGGTCTGATATACATAATAATGGCAAGTTGTTCATTGAAAACTTAATAAAGGTAAATCAAGCGTCTTCAAATTAATTTTTGAAACATGTTGTAAAGAAGTAAATAGTAAATCACATTACTTCATCTCGAAAGAGGTGGGATTAGATAATGTGACCAAGCTACTAAGTGCATATAGTGGATGCCTTGGCTAAGACTGTCGATGAAGGACGTGGTAAGCTGCGTTAAGCGTCGGGGAGGTGCAAACAACCTTTGATCCGGCGATATCCGAATGGGGTAACCCAGTATGGAGTAATCCATATTATCCGAAAGGAAGGCAACCCAGGGAAGTGAAACATCTCAGTACCTGGAGGAAAATAAATCAACCGAGATACCGATAGTAGTGGCGAGCGAAATCGGTATAGCCTAAACCAGTGTGTTTACATGCTGGGGTTGCAGGACCGCATAAGTAGAGTTACCAATCAGAAGACTAATCGAACGGTTTGGAAAATCCGACCATAGAAGGTGATAGTCCTGTAGGTGAAAGTTTTCTGACTCGAAGCGGTATCCTAAGTACCATCGGACACGTGAAATCCGGTGGGAATCCGGGGGGACCACCCTCCAAGGCTAAATACAAGTCTTAGACCGATAGTGAACCAGTACCGTGAGGGAAAGGCGAAAAGAACCGCGGGAGCGGAGTGAAAAAGAACCTGAAACTGTATGCATACAAGCAGTTCGAGGCCTATGTCGGAAACTTCGGTGACCGAAATGGCTGAGAGCGTGCCTGTTGAAGAATGATCCGGCGAGTTATTGGTAGGTGCGAGGTTAATTATTATGTTAGCGCATATTAAGAAGCCGTAGCGAAAGCAAGTCTGAAAGGGCGACTAGTACCTATCATTAGACCCGAAGCCAAGTGATCTATGCCTGGACAGAGTGAAGTCCCTTTAACCGGGGATGGAGGCTCGAAGTGTCGAACGTTGAAAAGTTCTTACATGAACTGGGTATAGGGGTGAAAGGCCAATCTAACTTGGTGATAGCTGGTTCTCCTCGAAATAGCTTTAGGGCTAGCCTGGAGCGTTAAACCAGAGAGGTAGAGCACTGAATAATTTAGCGGGTGTAACCCACTTTGCGATGTTAATCAAACTCCGAATTCTCTGGCGTATTTCTCCGGAGTCAGTACGTGTGGGATAAGCTTCACGTGCAAAAGGGAAACAGCCCAGACCATCAATTAAGGTCCCAAAATATATGCTAAGTGGTAAAGGATGTGGAATTTCTTAGACAGCTAGGAGGTTGGCTTAGAAGCAGCCACCCTTTAAAGAGTGCGTAACAGCTCACTAGTCAAGTGATTCTGCGCCGAAGACACCCGGGGCTCAAGCATATTACCGAAATTATGGATTTTTGTAGCAATACAAGAGTGGTAGAGGAGCGTTCCTGTCGCGCTGAAGGCATACCGTAAGGAGTGCTGGAGCTGCAGGAAGTGAGGATGTCGGAATAAGTAGCGATAAGAAAGGTGAAAATCCTTTCCGCCGAAAACCTAAGGTTTCCTTGAGTAAAGTTCGTCTGCTCAGGGTCAGTCGATCCTAAGCCGAGGGCGAAAGCCGTAGGCGATGGGTATCCGGTTAATATTCCGGAACTATCTTTAGTGCGTTAAATGTGTTCAGCTACGCTTTTCAGTAGGTCATCATCCGATTGGAAGTGGATGTTGCCCTGCAAGGGGGAGGACCTGGGGTGACCCGGGGAACTGACTGTATGGGGAGCCAAGAAAAACCTGGACACCTGTGCTAGAGGTAAACGTACCGCAAACCGACACAGGTAGGTGGGGTGAAAATCCTAAGGCGCGCGAGATAACTTTCGTTTAGGAACTCGGCAAATTAACCCCGTAACTTCGGGAGAAGGGGTGCCTATGGCAACATAGGCCGCAGTGAATTGGCCCTCGTGACTGTTTAACAAAAACACAGGACTCTGCTGAAATCACAAGATGATGTATAGGGTCTGACACCTGCCCGGTGCTGGAAGGTCAAGGGGAGGAGTTAGCGCAAGCGAAGCTCTGAACTTAAGCCCCAGTAAACGGCGGCCGTAACTATAACGGTCCTAAGGTAGCGAAATTCCTTGTCGGGTAAGTTCCGACCTGCACGAATGGTGTAACAAAGAGGGCACTGTCTCAACGAAAGACTCGGCGAAATTGTGGTACCCGTGAAGACGCGGGTTGCCTGCGGCTAGACGAAAAGACCCCGTGGAGCTTTACTGTATCTTAGCCTTGAATTATGGAGGTAAATGCGTAGAATAGGTGGGACCCTTTGAAGCATGGCTTTTGGGCTGTGTGGAGGGGCAATGTGAAATACCACCCTTTTAGTTCTGTGATTCTAACTCCTATGTTTGAATCAACAGGGAGAACATGGTTAGGTGGGCAGTTTAACTGGGGCGGTTGCCTCCTAAATGGTAACGGAGGCGTTCAAAGGTACCCTCAGGACCAATAGAAATGGTCTATAGAGTGCAAGTGCAGAAGGGTGCTTAACTGCGAGACCTACAAGTCGAGCAGATGCGAAAGCAGGAACTAGTGATCCGGCGGTTCAGTGTGGAATTGCCGTCGCTCAACGGATAAAAGCTACCCCGGGGATAACAGGCTTATTCTTTCCAAGAGTCCATATCGACGAAAGAGTTTGGCACCTCGATGTCGGCTCATCTCATCCTGGGGCTGGAGTAGGTCCCAAGGGTTTGGCTGTTCGCCAATTAAAGAGGTACGTGAGCTGGGTTCAGTACGTCGTGAGACAGTACGGTCTCTATCTACCGTGGGCGCAGGAAACTTGAGAGGACTCGTTCTTAGTACGAGAGGACCGGAATGAACGTACCTCTGGTGTTTCGGTTGTTCCGCCAGGAGCATTGCCGAGTAGCCAAGTACGGTCGAGATAAACACTGAAAGCATATAAGTGTGAAACTCACCTCAAGATAAGGTTTCCCTGAAGGGCACTTGTAGACTACGAGTTTGATAGGCTGGGAGTGGAAGTGCAGTAATGTATGTAGCTAACCAGTACTAATTGCCCGTTCGGCTTGGTCACATTATCTAATCTTTATGTGATATGAAGTATGTCTAGATTTACCTATTAAGTTTTTAATGTTGTTCTTTTTATTAGAAATTATTTCCGGTGGTTTTTCCGATGGTGTCACACCCGTTCTCATTCCGAACACGGAAGTTAAGCCCATCAGGGCCGATGGTACTTGGACCGCAGGGTCCCGGGAGAGTAGGTCGCTGCCGGATTAAATATTGAAAAGCAGGATATGTACTAAACATATCCTGCTTTTTATATTGCAAAATACACAAAAATGCTATACAATACTATTATGAGAAACTGTCGATTAATAAACAAGAGTTTAATAGTTTTTTTATTGCCGATAATGCTATTATTATCAGGTTTCTCTAAATTTGCATATTATAATAGTATAAACCCGTCTGTTATCAAGACTACAACTCTTGAAAATTTCTTTTCAACAACAACTATGCCGACTGATATATTGTCTAAACTGCTGGGAACAGGGAAAAACTCACATGCAAATACCTGTGAAAATTCAGATTCACAAAAGGACAATAAATTTATCACTGATGCTTTTGCTTGCATATCATCCCCTTACTCTTTTACAACGCTAAAAAATATAACTGTATTTGCCTGTGCTGGTATCAGCTCTTTAAACGATCTGAATGTAAGCATGAATATAGAATATCCGTTAAAGATACCTTTTTGGCGGCTGATTGTTTTCTTACTATTATTAAAACTATTGAAACCAATATTACCCAGATCAAGCTCTATAAATTATTTTAACTATTATAGATATAGGGAGACTTGTGCTTTGTTTTAACATAGCACAAGTTTTTTTTTGGGGAAAAAACATGAGAAAGAAATTAAAAATCAAATTTAATAAGATTATCGCACTGCTTGTTCTTAGTACTTTTCTATTAAATCTGTCTTCACCGGTCTTTGCTTCAATAAATATTGAAACAAGTGTTACCGAAGAGAACAAACAGATCTTTAACACATTAGTGCTGCCTTATAGCTATGGTCAGATAACAAAATCGCATTATGCCGGCAGTGATAGAGTGATAATAAATATTCAGGATTTGCATTGCCATCCTAAGGTTCAGAAAAATATAAGCAGTATAATAGAATTGTTTGATAAACAGTACGGGGTAAAAAATATATATCTTGAAGGTGTTTATGGGGAAGCCGATACTTCTTGGCTTGCAGATACTATAAAGAATGATAAGTCAATAGCGGAAAAATTACTTGAAACAGGCAGGCTTACCGGTGCTGAATATTATAGTGCGGTAAGCGGAAAAACAAAAATAATAAAAGGTTTGGAACAAAAAGAAGAGTATCTTGACAACTTAAAAAGATTTGGTGCTATAGTTGAAAATCAAGATAGAATTAACTTGATCCTTGAGGGAATAAGAGAATCATCGGAAAAAATAAAAGCAAAATATTATGATAAGAGACAATATAAACTGGAAAAATTGTCAGCTAAATACAAAGAAGGAAAAATAACCGCCGAAAAGTATTATACATTATTGAATAAACATATCGACAGGCTTGGAATAGATATATATAAATATGAAAATACTCTCGCTTATATTATGCTTTTATCTATGCAGAGAGAGCTGAACTATAAAGCGATAATGAAAGAATTGCAAAGCTTGTTGTTGTTGTTTAAAGAGCGTCTTCCATATGACACATACATGGCTTTGTTTGAGGAGACTGAAGGTTTTGCAAGAGCTGATAAGCTGCAAGAATACATCATACAGATAACAAAAGAATATGATTTTGATTTAAGCGTAAACTTTAAAAGCTTAGATAAACATTTAAGATATTTGGAGTTAAGCCGGAAAATAAACCCGATTGAACTTGTCAAGGAAGAGCAAGAACTCTCAAAAGAGATAAATACAAGATTTTCTCAAACAAAAGCCCAGCGTGATGTCGTATTTATGATGTATTTTGAGAAATATCTGCGAGATTATTTAAACAGCAGTATAACGGCTGATGACTATGAATATTATCAAGAGAATATAGGAAAATATAAAGAACTGTGGAGTCAATATGTAGATAATAGAGTTTTATCTTTATTAGATGAGTATATGCTTGAGGCGGATAAGTTTTATAAGATCAATGATGACAGAAATACTTATTTTGCCGATTTCATTTCAGACTCGGGAGAAGTTTTGGCAATAGAAGGGAAGAAACAAGCCAAAGATGATACGAGCAAAATAATAGCAAATATGGATGAAGTGAAGAGGCTTGACATTATAGTAACAGGCGGTTTCCATACAGATACAGTAAGCAGTATTCTAAAAGATAAAGGTATAAGCTATATAGTCATCACTCCGAATGTAAAAGACGGAGCGAAAGAAGCGGAAGAAACATATTATGAAATAGCAAAAGAGCAGGGTAAGATTTCATTCCAAACTTTAGCTACATTGCCTTTATCTTTGTATGGTCAAGAAGCAAAAGTGCGTATTTCTGTGGAAGCTTTCGGTGAAGAAATAGCTAAAGAGATATTCGGCGAGAAACAGGTAAGAGATGTTATGTCGAAACCTTCATCTTTTACGCAAGATGAACAAAACATTTTATCTTTTCAAGCACAAAGAAGACAGATAGAGTTCGCAAAAATTCTGGATTCCGACGATGAAGGAGAAGTCAGTGAAAAAATAATTGAACTTGTAAAAGAGTATATAAGCGAAGATTTAAAAGACAAAGTGAATGCGGATTTGCTTGCAAAAGCAAATCCTGTAAAATTGGAAGAAGCTCTTTCTTCAGGACAACAAGAGTTGGACAATCTTATCACCTTATTAGATGAAACAAACCCTATAAAAAAACTTATCCTCTCATTAAAAGCTACACTAAAGTCTTTGTTTATTTCTTCTTCCAGCGACAGAAAGCCGGAAAGTGGAGAAACAAACAAAGAGGAGGAGACAACTTATTCTGATGATGAAAATTCGGAGATAATAAGTCTGATTAAAGATTTTGGAAGTTCTACGGGATTTGATATGCTGGAAATTTATGAAAATTATGGTATTGATATAGTCAAACCTGTAGAAAAAGATTCTTGGTTTTTTAATTTATTGGATTTTTTGGGAATAAAAGATTCTGATAAGAAACAAAAAATAGAAAATATATTAGGAACTACAATAATAATACTGGGACTTTATGCTCCATTTAAAAAAATCCGGTTTCTTAAACAATATAAAGATCAAGAATCTAAAGCAAAAGAAGGAGCAGAAAGAATATTTGCGCTGGCGCTTTTTGAAGCTGATAGTTTTTTACCCGGATCGGGTATAAAAGGCTTAGCAGCAATGCTGACAAACAAAGATTTTAGGCAGGCATTAAACAGAGCATATTCTGACTATAATAGACAAATAAGAAAAATAGGTTTTGCTCCGAACTATACTCCTGAAAAGCTTAAGCTTTTCAGAAGATTAGTTGAAAACAAAGATAAGTTTGCATCTGAAAAAGAGTTTGAACGCACATTAGAAATGCTTTTCTTTGGAGTGTTTAATATTGAAGAGACTTCATCTTCTTATGATAAAAAATTTAAGCTTTTAAAAAAGCTGATAGATGCTAAAGAACAATTCAGCTCTGCAGACGATTTTAATCTTGCCATAGAAGTACTCTGGAATGGAGTGTTGAAAATAGAACCGGATAAAGAATCAGATATATTTTACTCAGAAAAAGAATTTAATGTAAACAATTTCAGTTTATTAAAAAATACTTTCTTGATTAATGATGTAGTTGGAAGTGTAGCTCTAGAGGCTGAAACTGAGAAAGGTAAAACCTCTTCACCTATAAGTGCTCATAGTATGTTGATGTTAGATGTTCTATTCTCTGATTTTAATTTCCCTAAAGAAGATATTGCACGAATAGAAAATTTAATGGATCACTTAGGTCAGCAAAACATAAATAAACTGGCATTAGAAAACAATGCTCTTGGCATGCAAATATTTTTTAATCATAGATTTCAAGAGCTTTCTGAAAATATTTCAACACAAGAAGATACAATACTTGCAGGAAATAAAGCTATAGCACAGTATAGAATAGCAGTAATTTTGGCAAGGATGCTCTATCTTGAAAAAGGTAATGCTGTTTTTGATCTTCCGCAAGAGAAGTTTGATGATATTATAGAAATAGCATACGATCATTATTCACGGATGGTAGAAGCATCGGAAAAAGTCGTCGTTTTAGATGAAAACACTTATGTGTCGGCACTTCATAATTATGAAGAAAATTTCCGTACTGATGGTATTGACGAACTTTTAAAAGAACTTGGGATATACGATGAGCGAAAAGTTAAACACTTTAAAGTAGATAAAGCAAAATCGGTTTTAGGCAGAAGACATCTTTCAGAAGCAAAAAGTTGGTTGCGATCTATATCTGATTTTTCCAAAACCCAAAAAGAATTAGGCGTGAAACGCGGACATTTTGTATTCAACGGCCATGGAGAATTTGATCATGGATTTTTATGGTTTGATGGAGAAGGGATTCTTGCATATAACAAAAATTCATATATTACAAGCAAAGAAATAGTAGATGCTTTACTGAAAGCTAAAAAAAATGGAACTAACCTTGAAGATATTACGCTTGATTTATCAACTTGTCATTCTTGGTATATTGCAAATGATATTTATAAAAGACTTGCAAAAAAAGGGATAAAAGAACTTCCGCAAATAATAACGGAAGCAGGTTTTGAAACACAATATGCTTATACTATTGGGGGTAAAAGTTCTAACTTAAATGTTGCAATATTAGATTATTTAAAATCTCCGATAATTAAGACCAAGAAGAGTGAGGACGGAACAGATAAATCATTAACTTTGACAGATGTCCACAAAGCCATACCTGTAAACTCTAATCATACGGTGTTTGTTTCAAATACTACAATACAAGAGATCAATGAAAGTTTTAAGGGTGAACTGGATGTAATAGTGCAAGATGGACAAATTTCTGATGAGGGTTTAGGCAGAAATGCGGCAAGAAATATAAGACTGGCTACATTACAAACGAAATCTACAGTAGAAAAACTTGATAAAATCGAAAAAATTTTTAGGATAAGAAATTTCAGGGAAACTAGTCTTGGGATAGCACTTGGTGCTCTGATGGAACGTAGTTTTATTACAGATATATTATTAGGAGGAAGTAGAGAGGATTTTCTAAAGCTTCATACTGATTATGTATCAGATATAGACGGAACAATAAGAAAAGAGATGCTGCAAGGGCTTGATAGTATCCTTGCATCTATGAAAAAAGCATACAATACTGCTTTAAAGTTCACTCACAGTAAATTTATAGCAGAAATAACCATGAACATTGTAAATGTGGTTAGCCACTATAGATATAACAAGGGTGATGTTGTCAAGCTGCAAATGGATTCAATCTCAGATGAAAATACTTTCAAAACATTGCATTCCATGAGAATGCAAACTCCTGAAATGAGGAGATTGCTTTATAAATATTTTAAAAGAAACAATTTAAAGGATGATATTAATTTAAGCACAATATTATTAGATGAATTTGTACAAACATGTATGCTTATGTCAGAAAACGATAGAAAATTTTTAGTAGCTCTTTTTAAGACAGGAAAGCTATATGATTTTCTAAGTCTAGATGATAAGCAGCAAAGACATATTGAAAAAATGTTTACAATAGATAGAGATCTGGTGCTTGATCTTTTTAGTAATTCCAAAGATCTGGATGTGTTTTTACTATATGATAAATATCAAGAATATATTGAAGAAATACTGAAAAGAGACAAAGAATTGGGACATACTCTTTTTAATAATCTTGATGTTCTTGCTTTTTTTTCTGACCAGTATCAAAAGTACATTGAAGAAACTCTTGAAAAAGATAGAGATTTGGTGCTTGCTCTTTTTAGGCTAGAGCCTGAAATTATTGATAAATTTTTAAGTTTGCTTAATGATTATCCGCCGTATCTTGAAAAAGCATTGGCAGACAATAAACTGTATAAAAATAAAGATAAAGGTCAAAACTTCAATTTCATACAAAATATTTTACACGTTTATGCAGATTATGAAGGATCATATAGTGAAATTGATAAAGATGAGAAAGATGAAAGTAAAAAAATAGTAAGACAAATAGAAGAGTTGTTTGAAAAATATCCAATCTTAATATTTGAAGAACCTGAATTGTTTATATCGTTATTTATAAAATCAGGAATAGACCAAGAGAAAACAGCATCACAAATAAATGTAAACTATGAAACGCTAAAGAGATTAGTTAATAATAAAGGAATTAAGAAAGAGTATGTAACGTATATATCAGAAATGCTATTTAGATTACACTATGATGAAAACAGCAAAATTTTTGACAATGCCATTTTTAAACAATCCGGCAATGAGAATATTATAGAGAGCTTAATAAGCTTAAATATCAGCGAGAATACTATGATCGATCTGTTTACATTAGAGGCTGAGAAAGGTGTTGATCTGCAATATGCAAAATATATATTAAAGATGCTTGATTATGATGACGGAGATAGCAAAATTTTTGACAATGCTATTTTTAAACAATCCGGCAGCGAGAAAGCGCTTGAGTATTTAACAAGTTCAGAACTTGAAAAACTTAATAAAGATGCTATGCCTGAATTACTTGCATTGACTGATAAAATAGATCCCAGGCTATATGAATTATTAGCTTCTTCAGAGAATAAAACCAATGAAGTGTGGGGTATTATTTCAAAGGAAGAAGGAGATTCGCGTCTATCATCGTATAAGTTCATAGAAATGGTTTATTTTCTTGGAGGGAAAAGGTCTAAAACTCTTGAAGGATTGTTTGCTCTCCCTCAATTTCTTGATGCGCTAAGCCTGTCTGACATAGAAATTGTTAAATCTTGTTTAAGAATAAAGTATTCAGGCTTATCGGATGAAATAATGGATAAGATAATAAATAAACTAACTTCATATAGTGCTGTTAGTAAGGGAATTAAAGCGATTCCTTATCTGAAAAGAATCCAAAATAAGGTCGCTTTTATTCTTTTAAATTCTGTAAGTAAAGAAGAGATGAAGAGTCTTCTCGGTATACTTTCAGATAAAGATCCTGATAAAATAAACAGTTTGTTTGGCGGTTTAGCTGCACGCTCTTTTAGAGGTCTGGCTGCAGACAATAATGCTGAAGCAATTAAGTTATTCTTTGATGATAATTTTAACAACTTAATAGATACCAAAATTAGTGAGTCAGATGATTTTAGGTTTTTGTCGGATGATATAGCAAGATATCATACAACTATTGCGATAAGTAGAATGATGGTGGAAAAAGGGATGATATATGAAGATATGTCTGAAGAAGCTAAGTTAAAAGCAATTGAAGAAGCAACCACACTATATTTTAAGATTTTAGCAGAATCTAAAGGCAAGAAACTTATTGGTTCTGATACTGTTCTTATGGGGCTTTTTAATAACGAAGATAATGGAAGCGGCGGAAGAAGATTTAATCCTAACTTTTTTCTCAGTTTACTAGACGGTAAGAAAATAACACATGAGAATACTTTTGCTCAGCCAAGCAATGATGATACACAAGAAACAAAAAAAGCTTTCTTAAAGGCAACAGCTGAATTAAATAAAAGCGATAAAAAATACTATATCCTTTTTCTTGGGCATGGTTCTGAACGCGGCATGTGGCTAACAGAAAAAGTTTTCATAAGTCCCGAGGAAATCGCAAAGTCATTATGGCAAGCACATAAAAACGGCGTGGATCTAAGGAATATTACTTTGGATTTGAGTGCTTGCTATTCCTATTATTATACAAGAAACTTATATGATGCCTTGAAAGAAATGGCAGCCAAAGAAAACAAAGAGAGCGAACTTACTTTTCCTACTGTAATCACGGCTGCAGGTCTTGAAACAGAGTTAGGCTATACATTGGACATAGATAAACCCTTAAGGTCTAGGGTAAATCTTCATGATGCAATGAAACGGGCAGGAATTCATGGAGAGATATCTTTATTCGATTTAATCTCTATGGAATATCTTGCAACACATTCAAATTCAACTATGTTTTTTGATACTGGCGAAATAATTGATGAGAAACCGATATCTTCTGAAGTGCAATATGGGGAAAAGAGAGTTAAAAGACTGCCATGGCGAGTATCTGAACTCTCCATTTTAAAAGACCTGGCTTATAAATATGCTGACAATAAAATTTTATCTGCATTAAATAAAACCGCCCCTATTTGGGAAGAAATTATATTTAGAGGAATCCCAACAATAATAACACTGATAAATCCTTTTGTAGGAATACCTGTGTTTTTAGCAATGCAGCCATTGTTTGTCTTTTCGCATACTATAGTTAAATGGCTGGTTAATAAAGATTCAAGTGAGAAAAGTTTTAAAGATTTTGTTAAAGAAGACTTTTCCGCATTTGCTCCAAAAACAGTGTTGTTGTCTCTGCCTTATATAGCTGCGTTGTTTATTACGCCATTTTCACCCTTCACTATTTTCCCTGCATTTTTTATCTCTGTCATTATTCATGCAATCAATAATTATTCAGTTAAAACAGATAAGCAGGAAGGACAAATCAAAAAAAACAGAATGCCTCTTGCTTCATTTTCGCCTTTATTTATTCTTACTGCAGCATCAATTGCTGTAATTCCTTCAATTAAAACAGATGAAAAAGGCAAGGAAGATTCAATGGCGCAAATAGACGACTACGAAAAAGAATCCATATTGAAGAAATTTCATAATATGAGAAAAAATGAGAAGATGAAAAAGTTGCTTATGAGATATTTTCAAAGAGCAAATATAAATATTGATATAGATAATATATCACAAGAGGAGTTTATAGGAACATTCAATAATAAATCGTCTGAAAATGATAAAAAATTGTTGCTTGCTGTTTCAGATGATAGAATGCTTGAAAAATTTTTAAATTTACCCGAAGACTATCAAGAAAATATTGAAAGAGTGCTCATAAAAAACAATAAACATGAAGATTCGGCTGCAGTTTATAATTTAATAAATAATATTCATTATGTTCTTGAAGTTTATGGATCAAAGTATCGTGAACTCGATGAAGATAAAAGCATAGAAAAGAAAATAAAGGACTTGTTTACAGAGGATACAGGTTTAATATTTGAAACCGAAGAGATATTTCAATTATTATCTGCTTACGCAATAGATGAGAAAAAGAGTTTGTCGGAAATAAATACATTGTATTTAAAATTCAAAAAACTGGCAGCCGATAAAGACATTGTCCCGAATCATTATATATATATATTAAAAATGTTTTTAAAGTATGGTGAAAACAGCAGGGTTTTTGACAGCGAAGTATTAAAAAGGGATGTCGATGAGAAAGCTCTTAAGTATTTAACGGACTTAGATCTTGATGAAAAGATTATGTGTGAATTGCTTCCATTGACGGACAAAATTGATCCCCAAATATATGAATTGTTAGCTTCTTCAGACAATAAATACAAAGAAGTATGGAATATAATTGAAAAAGAGAATTTGTCTACATTACCTAAAAGGGATTTGTCTGCAACATCTAAATTCATAACAATAGTTTATTTATTCGGGGGAGAAAACAGCAGAACTGTTAGATCATTTTATGCGACAAATGATGCTGAATTCTTATCAAAATATGCTGATATAAAATTTGTCAAATCTTGCCTTGAAATCAAATACCCAGGAATGTCAGAAGAAATTATGTCTAAGATAATCGAGCAAGTAACGAGTTATTATGAACTAGAATTCTATACTAATGAGGAAAAAAATAGAAATAGAATGGCATTCATGTTTTTAAACTCTGTAAGCGAGGAAGACATGAAGACCCTTCTTAAGATAGTTCCAGGTAAAGATTTTGATAAAGTAAGAGAATTATTCATCGGTTTGGCAAAGCGTTCCTATCGCGGTTTGGCTACGGATAATGACATGGCTCCTATTAAGCTTTTCTTTGATGATGATTTTAATAAAATGTTGGATAATAAAATGAGAGAATCAAAAGATTTCGGGTTTTTGTCGCATGAGATATCAAGGTATCATACAGCTATTGCGATAAGCAGAATGGCTGTGGAAAAAGGAATGTCGCAAGAAGAAGCAACCGAGCAGTATTTTAAGATCCTATTTGAAATTAAAGATAAAAAACTTATTGATCAGGACACTGTTCTCATCGGAATTTATAATAATGAAGTGCAAGAAGATGGAAAAATGAGATTTGGACTTGATTCATTTGAAAAAATAATTGGAAGAACCATAAGGCCGGAAAATAAGTTTTTTCAATCGGAAGACAGCCCTAATGCAAAAGGTGACTTCTTAAATACAATTGCCGGGTTAAATGAAAACGATAAAAAATATTACATACTTTTTAAAGGACATGGTTTAGAGAAAGAATTTCGTTTAGATAAGCTAAATTCCATAAGTCCCGAGGAAATGGCACAGGCACTATGGCAAGTACATAAGAACGGTATAGATTTAAGGAATGTCACTTTAGATCTGGGTTCCTGTTACTCATATTATTTTGCCAGAAACTTATATAAAGCTTTAAAACAAAAAGCAATAGCGGAAGGACAATATGAAGAGATTAATTATCCTACCATAATTGCGGAAGCAGGCCGTGAAACTGAATTCGGTTATACTGTTGATATTAATATAGAAGGAACCACTCTGCCGAGCGGGAATTTTCATAATGCTTTGTGGAAGTTCAATATTGATATGGAAGAAGGGGTGTCTTTAGGTGCTTTAATCTTTCTAGAGCGTCTTTCAGAAGATTCAAACTATACTATTTTTGTTGATGCCGGAAAAAATAATATTGCGGCATTTAAACGGCAGGATGAAGAAGAAGGAATGCCGCTAAAAGTAATTGAATTCTCCATACTTAAGCCGCTGGCTGACAAATATGCCGACAATAAAATTTTATCTGCATTAAACAAGACCGCGCCTGTTTGGGAAGAAATCCTGTTTAGAGCAATACCTGCAACTTTGATATTGATAAATCCTTTTATCGGAATACCTGTGTTTATGCTAATGCAGCCATTATTTATATTCTCACATACAATAGTTAGATGGCTGGTTAATAAAGATTCAAGCGGAATGAGCCTTAAAGAACTTGCTAAAGAAAATTTTGGCATATATGCTCCCAAAACAGCATTATTGTCATTCTCTTATTTGATTGCAGTTCCTCTTGCAGTGTTTTCACCTTTCTTTATTCCTGCCGCAACATCTATTGCAATAATTGCACATGCAATCAATAATTCTGCCTCATTTTCTGTGCAAACGGAAATAACGGAAGAAGTTGTCAGTTCGACACCGCCGGATACATCGGAACAAGAGTTAGAATCTTCTCAGCAGAGTGCTGAGGCAGCGGGTATATTATTGATGAAAACTTTTAATAAGTATTATACTGATAATAATAATGTAGAAGAGTTGATTAATAAAGATACAATGTCATATTTTTCTACCGGCAGCTCTGCTATTGAAGAAAGCGATACAAATGAAATAAAAGCAAAGAAACAAGAAAGGATAAACATAGCCAATATAAATAAAGACATATTAGACAAAGCGAAAGCGGCTGGTGAAAGCTTTTCTGGTTTGATGCCAAAAAAAGTGATAAATGCTTTAAATAATCTGTTTGCAGGAACGTTTTCTGAGGCTGACAGTAAAACAATACATGAATATGTTTTTGAAAATGAAGCTGAAAGAGAAGTGAGAGAAAGTTGGATTAAAATGTTTGCAGTTTTATATGCATATAAGACTTGGACTGAACAGGGAATTTGGAAAAGTATAGCTGAAGGTCAAAAAGAGAACGGAGCAGAAGCTGCTTTGTCTAATGGTATTAAGCTGTCTTTTAAAGAAACTTTCCAACATGAAGGACTAATAGTTGGGGAAGAAATTATCTTGCCAAATGGTTTAAAACTAACTTTTGAACGCTGGATACATATGTGTGATGCCCATAGTATACTGACAAACGGTAATGTAGAAGATGCGAACAGATATGCAGATGCTCAAGAAGCTTTTAACGGTGCTATTAAGTTAGAAGATTTAATAGAAAGTGTGGGAATAATCAACGAAATTGAAGAGAAATGGGATGCTATTGCAGAGCGAGTGGAGAACAGGGCAGTTTATATGAAGAAAGCAAATAATAATAAGCCATATTGTTTGGTTGTGGATAAGACAAATAATACTATGGACACTCTTTTTGTTATCGGAAAAGCAAAATATGAAAATGTATTTAAAACAAGTGTAGAAATTTTAATACGTCCAGGACTCCTAAAAGAAGGAGAAGGTGAAGGTGAAGTAAACGTAAATGTAGATGTAGATGTAGATGTAGATACTGTAAACAACATTATAAAGCAAGGAGGAGTCTTTATAAGAGTCCGTACAGACAGTGCCGGTAATATGCAAGGAACATCGAAATATGAAGAGAGAAAGAAAAAGATAAATAAAGACGAAGCTGAAGAGAAATATTGTATAGGCTGTGATAATAGTAGATTTCTCTTTGCTGAAGACGCAGAACTATACAAGAGAATTTTTGCTCTGGATTTTCCCTACAGGGCAGCAATATATAAAGCAATACATAAGTTTGATCTTAGAGTAATAGGAGTAACATCAGATAATGTTTTAGTTGCATATGATGAAGGAAGAAAATCTATTTACCTCTGGGATATTGGTGAAAGACGACAAGGTGATAAGATTTGTAAGTTGGATAGAATGAAAAGATTTAGTCTTTCAAACTCAATATCTATTAATGTTTCAGTCAACGGAGATAAAGTGGTACTGGAGTTTAAGGATAGAAATAGAGAGGAAATAAAAAAGATAAAAGAAATAAAGGGAACGGATGCGCTTAACTTTGACTACAATCAATTTTATAACACTATTATGGACGAAGACATAATAAGTCAAGGAATCTACACATTGCCTATTACCGACATTGTTGTTAACAGCGCGGCAAGAAGCATTACTCCTTCAAATACGGCGCAAGAAATATCAATCAAGATAGTAAAAGGCAACACTTCCATCATTGAACTTGAAAATAATATTGCCGATATGTCTAAAAATTTGATTATAACTGAAAATGAAATGTCTGCTCAAAAGTTAAAAGGCCAAGGCTTTGAAGCTGTAACGGCAAGAGTTGTTTATGAAAGAGGAGGGGAGCAGATAGGGCAATATAATGGAATGAATGTCAGGGCGAAATGGAATGAAGATAAAACTGAAATATTACTTTGCTTGAAATCATTGGATGCGGATGTGCAAAAAGAAGAACTTTTAAGAATGCTTGTAGATACGCTGAAGGAAGGCAGGGAAAACAATATTTTATACGGTGTAACACAGATAGTAATAACAAATGAACAGACAGTAGACGGGGCAATTGAAGCTATAAAAAACACACATACTGATTCCTATATGGACGCGATCAAAGAAACTAAGTTTGATTTGTCTGAGAGAAATCTGGCAAACAATATTCAGACTATCTGTGAGAGGGAGTCTGCTGCCACAGGGACACATATATTTGTAATGAACCTTCTCCAGGCACAGCAAAACCAACAAAACATATTAAAATTAAAGGATAATGGCTTCAAGTTCGTGGTTTCATATTCGTCAAGCGAGGAAGCAAAAGCAGCAGACGAGATACTGCATGACGGGGCAAAAGTTGATGCTTCAGATATAAAGAATATAAAAGATGCAAAAGATTTTCTCTTTGAGTTAAAAGATAAAGCTTTAAAAGTGGGTGCGGGATTGTTTTTATCCGTAAAATTCAATGATGATATATATAAGGACTTTGTTGAGGAAGATATAGATATTTTTGATAAATACGGAATTATTCCTATTGTCAGTGCCGATTCAAAATATTTAGAGACCTCAATTCTTGGAAGAATGGAAGTGGAAGAGATAACGGAAGAAAATGTAGATCAGATACTGGAAAATGATATTGTGGTGAGTATCGTTGTTGATGATGCAAGGGTTTTAAGCGATAAAAAAGAAAAGTTAAAACAGGTTAAAACAAAAGAGCAAAAATATAATAAAGGATATAATGCTTCTTTAAGCAGTAAATTTGATTATACAACAAGAGATATAGTATCTTTATCAGAATTGCTGACGGCTGATATTAATGATGAAGAAAGTAATTTGAAGACATTGTGGGAAAGCGTGTCTATAAATGAGATTGGGTTAAGCCAAGATACACAATCCTATATAAAATATCTTCTTGAAAGAGAAAGATATGAAGAAGCACTTGGTTTTATCAGAGGCGTTGCAATGAATTCAGCGGAAAAAATCCTTATTGATGGACTTGCCGACATGCAAATAGCTATAAAAAAAGCGGAATTCAAAAGTGCAGGTAATGGAATGTTCCATCGAGCAATGCATACATTGCTGGTTCAGCTTTTAATGGAGGGTAACGACATCAATTCATTATTGCAGGATGATTATGTGCTTGGTGAAATAACAATGACGGCAAAAGAATATTTAGAGTTGATAATGGTTAAGGTAAATAAAAATGCTGAAAATATATTAAAAGATAATGAATATAAGATAAAAAAATTATCAGAACAAGATCATGATAAAGCGGTATTTGATTTCCAAGAGTTTAATTTATACGTGCAGGATAAGTTTAGAGAAAGAGACATGGTAAAAAATGTTAAGGTCTCTGCATTGGCAGTCAGAAGTATCTTAGGTGCTGCCTAATAATAAGTCCGCAAGTTGAGCGAATTGTTGTTCTTGGCTCTTGACATCCAAAAAAGAATAGTGTATTATATGCAGACATAATAAATACGTTGATTGTCTGGACAAATATGACTTGACAATAAATATAAAGTGTTGTATAATTGCCCATGTGGTTTTTGGTTCATTATTATATTGATATTGCAGCATAGTCAAAGACAGTAAGATGCTTTATGCATTAAAAGGAACTTAGTTCCATCTTACCGAGACGAAGATAAATTTTTTTATGTTTAAACTTCTCTCGTGAGAAGTTTTTTTTATTTATAAAACAAAAGAAGAGCATATAGGAGCAAACAGATGCCAAATTTAAAGAATCAGGAAGAGGTAAAAAACTTAACTGAAAAGTTCAAGTCTATGAAAGGTTTGATACTTACTGAGTATCACGGCCTTACCGTTGAAGAGATCTCGGAGTTGCGTTCAGCGTTACGTCCACTTAACTGTGAATACAGCATTGTTAAAAACACTCTAAGTAAAATAGCGCTGAAAGAAGCAGGGATTGATGCCGGCGGTGAAAATTTTGTAGGTCCGACAGCTTTGGCTATAGAGAACGGAGATATAGTTTCTCCGGCAAAAACTATAGTAGAGTTCGCAAAGAAAAATGCCAATCTTAAAGTAAAAGCCGGTTTTATGGAAGGCAAGTTTGTCAGTGCAGAGATTATTGAGCAGCTTTCACAGCTTCCTTCAAAAGAAGTTCTATTGGCAAAAATGCTTGGCAGCATGAATGCACCTATAACAGGTTTTGTAAATGTATTGGCAGCAAACATCAGAGGATTGGTAACAGTTCTTGATGCAATAAGCAAAAAACAGGCAAAAGCCTAATTTAAAAATAAAAACGTTAAAATACGGAGGATAGTAAAATGTCAGCATTGTCAAAAGATCAGTTGATTGAAGCAATTTCAGGAATGTCAGTAATCGAACTTTCAGAGTTGGTAAAAGCTTTGGAAGAAAAGTTTGGTGTATCAGCAGCAGCTCCTGTAGCAGTTGCAGCAGCAGCTCCAGCAGCAGGCGGTGCAGCAGCAGAAGAAAAGACAGAATTTAATGTTGTTCTTGCAAATGCAGGTGCAAGCAAGATCAATGTTATTAAAGTTGTAAGAGAAATTACAGGTCTCGGCTTGAAAGAAGCAAAAGACTTGGTTGACGGCGCGCCTAAAACTGTAAAAGAAAATGTTGCTAAAGCTGAAGCAGAGGAAATGAAGAAGAAACTTGCAGAAGCAGGTGCAACTGTTGAACTTAAGTAAACCTGAAAAAGCATTAAAAAATCAAATAGTAGTTGACAAATAATATTTATTATGTATAATAAATATTTATTTGTCATTTGTAGATAAATAATAAAGCAGGTTTAAATATATGAATAAAGTTAACTTTGGAAAGATCGGAGCCCCGATAGATCCTCCTTTTCTTTTGAAGATGCAGAAGGATTCTTTCGCTGAATTTTTGCAGAGAGATACTGCCCCTGAAAAAAGAAAATTCAGAGGACTTGAAGGTGCTTTTAGAGACATATTTCCTTTAACAAACTCAGATGAGAGTTTGGTTTTGGAATATGTTTCCTATTCATTTGGCGAACCTAAATATTCCGTAGAGGAATCTATTGCAAGGGACGCTACATATGCATTGCCGCTGAAAGTCAAATTAAGACTTATGCATAGAAAGGAAGACGGGAAAGAAAAAGAATTGTCCGAGCAGGAAGTATATTTCGGCGATGTTCCTTTAATGACTGATACTGCTACATTTATTATTAACGGTGCAGAAAGAGTTGTTGTCAGCCAGATCCACCGCTCTCCCGGAGTCATCTTTGAAGAAGATGAAGAAAAAAGGGTTACCGTTATGGGAAAACCTCTTTACTATGCCAGGATGATCCCTTATAGAGGAGCATGGGTAGAGTTTGAGTTTGACCAAAACGGTATACTGTATGTAAGAATTGACCGCAAAAGAAAAATGTTTGCGACAACTTTTTTACGTGCTTTAGGTTTTGAAACCGATGAGGAAATTCTTGGGCTTTTCAGGGAAACAAAAGAAGTATCTCTGGATGCTCCTTTGGCGACTCTTGCAAATGAATATCTTGCGGAAGATGTTTATGATAAAGCTACAGGCGAAATAATAGCCGACTCGGGAAAAGAATTAAAAGAAGATATTATAAAGAAACTTCAGGCAAAAGGTCTTACTGCAGTATCTGTACTTAAGGATGCTTCAATTCTTTTAACGCTTAAAAAAGATACTATAAAAAGCCAGAAAGAAGCGGTTAATCATATATATAGAGTCCTAAAAACACAGGAATTCATAATGCAGGAAAGGGCTCAAGGTTTTCTTGAAGAGCTTCTTTTTAAGTCAGTCAGAAGATATGACTTGACAGTAGTCGGAAGATATAAAATTTTAAAGAAATTTGCACCTATTTTTGAGTATTATGCAAAGAATTTCAAATTAAATATTCCTTCAGAAAACAAAAGAACTCTTACAAGAGAAGATATAGTTGCTACTATAAAGTATCTTTTGATGCTTTATAATGGCGAAACGGAGTTTAAAGAAGGAAAGCAAAGTATAAAAATAGGTTTAGATGATATAGACCATTTAGGTAACAGACGTGTAAGATCTGTAGGAGAATTGCTTGAAAACCAGATAAGGATCGGACTTGTTCAGATGGCAAGACTTGTCAGAGAGCATATGAACAATCAAGATAAAGCTAATGTTACGCCGAGATCTCTTACAAATATCACTCAGTTTGTTGCCCAGATAAGAAAATTTTTCGGAACTTCGCAGCTTTCTCAGTTTATGGACCAGATAAATCCTTTAGCAGAGTTGACTCATAAGAGAAGACTTTCGGCTTTAGGACCTGGCGGACTTAATAGAAAGAGGGCCGGCTTTGAAGTCAGAGACGTTCATCATACTCATTACGGACGCGTTTGCCCTATTGAAACGCCTGAAGGTCCAAATATAGGTTTGATAACATCTCTTTCAACTTTTGCAAGAGTTAATCCATATGGTTTGATTGAAACTCCATATAAAAAAGTTGAGAACGGAAAATCAACGGATAAAATTGAATATTTGACAGCTGATAAAGAGGATGAATTTTTTGTCGCTCAGGCAAATACGCCTCTAGATGATAAAGGGAATATACAGTCCGATTCAGTTCACGGAAGAAGATGGGATTCATTTATTTTCCAGCCTCCTGCGAAAGTGGACTATATGGATATATCTCCTATGCAGGTTGTATCTGTTTCAGCAGCACTGATCCCGTTTTTGGAACATGATGATGCGAACAGAGCTTTGATGGGATGCAACATGCAGCGCCAGGGAGTTCCTCTTTTAGTAACGGAAGCACCTGTAGTGGCAACAGGCATTGAAGAAAAAGTTGCAAGAGATTCGGGTGTTGTTGTTGTTGCTAAGTCAGAAGGTGAAGTTATGTCGGTTTCTTCAGATGAAATAATGATTTATACTAAAAATGGAGAAATTGATGTATATAATTTAAGAAAATATGCTCGTTCAAACCAGGATACCTGCATTGATCAGAGACCTTTGGTCAAAATAGGAGAAACTGTAAAAAAAGGTCAGATAATAGCTGACGGTCCTGCAACTCAGGACGGCCAGCTTGCTTTAGGACAAAATCTCCTTATAGCGTATATGCCTTGGGACGGGTATAACTTTGAAGACGCAATGTTATTGTCTGAGAAACTTATACAGGATGATAAGTTTACATCTGTTCATATAAGAGAGTTCCAGACAGAAGCAAGAGAAACAAAAGGGCGTCCGGAAGAAATAACAAAAGATATTCCAAATGTCGGCTCTGAAGATTTATTGAATCTTGATGAAGACGGAGTTATTAAAGTCGGTTCAATGGTACAGAGAGGAGACATTCTTGTAGGTAAAACTGCACCTAAAGGTGAACAGCAGACAACTCCTGAAGAAAGACTTCTTAGAGTGCTTTTCGGTAAAAAAGCTGAAGATGTTCAGGATGCCTCGCTTAGAGTTCCTCCCGGAGTATCAGGCAAAGTTATAGGCGTAAGAACATTTGTAAGGCTTGAAAAGCTTACAGATAAAGAGAAAAAGAAGAAGCAAGATGAGATGCAAGAAATTTACGATGCTGCAAAGCAGAAGCTTCGTAAAGATAAAAAAGAGCTTCTTTCAGAGGCAAAGAAATCAGAAATATCAAAAATAGAAGCACTTTATAAGAAAAAAGAAGAGATTTTGAAACAGAATTACGAAGCCGAAAAAGAAAGGTTTAAAAAAGGCGATGACCTTCCTGTTTCAGTAAATAAAATAGTAAAAGTCTATATTGCCGCTAAGCTTAAAATACAAGTAGGCGATAAGCTTGCCGGAAGACACGGTAATAAAGGTATTGTTGCAAGAATTCTTCCTGTGGAAGATATGCCCAGGCTTCCTGACGGTACGCCTGTAGACTGTGTTCTTTCTCCTCTTGCTATTCCTTCACGTATGAATGTGGGACAGCTTTTAGAAATTATGTTGGGTTGGGCAGCAAAAGAATTAGACACTCAGATGATAACACCTGTATTTGACGGTGCTACGGAAGAACAGATCAAAGAATATGTGGAAAAAGCTAGAGAACAGCTTACGAACAATAAAAAGAAAGACTTGGTTGCCAGAGGATTGAAAGGCAAAGAACTTGAAGAAGCTCTTGAGCAATTTAAAAATGAAAGCTTACCTACAAACGACTGCAGAATTACTCTTTATGACGGCAGAACAGGTGAACCTTTTATGGAAAAGGTTACAGTCGGTGTTATGTATGTTATGAAGCTTAATCATTTAGTTGAAGATAAGATGCATGCCAGATCTACCGGTCCGTATTCATTAATTACGCGTCAGCCTTTGGGTGGTAAAGCCCAATTCGGAGGACAGAGATTCGGTGAAATGGAAGTTTGGGCTGTTGAAGGATATGGAGCAGCTTATATGTTGCAAGAGTTCTTGACAGTAAAATCCGATGATGTTGAAGGAAGAGTTAAGATGTATGACTCAATCATCAGAGGCGAGTCGATATCTGAACCCGGAGTTCCTGAATCGTTTAAGGTTTTAGTCAGTGAGCTTAAAGCTCTAGGCTTAAATGTTGAACTGTTATCAAAGGGAGACGGGGAAGATAAAGAAGAAAAAACGAAAGGTACCAAAAAATAAAAAATGACTAAAATAAACTTTCAAAACCAAAAGAAAAAAGCAGGCACTCTTAATTTTTCAAATTTTGACGCTGTTAAGCTTACTGTCGCAAGTCCTGACCAGATAAAACTATGGTCTTATGGTGAAGTAAAGAAACCTGAAACTATAAATTACAGAACATTTAAACCTGAGAGAGACGGTTTGTTCTGTGACAGGATTTTTGGTCCTACTAAGGATTGGGAATGTCATTGCGGCAAATATAAATATATTAAACATAAAGGCACAGTCTGCGACAGATGCGGAGTCGAGGTTACTGAATCTAAAGTAAGAAGAGAGAGATTTGGACATATTGATCTTGCTGTTCCTGTTGCCCATTTATGGTTTTTGAGAAAACCGCCTTCAAGGATCGGTATTCTTCTGAATATGAAAATATCCGATTTGGAAAAGGTGATTTACTATACAAAATATGTTGTTACCGAAAATCTCAAGGACCGTGCCGGTGTTTCTTCTTTTGTAGAAAAAGGAATGCTCTTAAAGGAAGAAGAATTTGATTTATTTAAATACGGTATCAATAGTCCGGTAGTTAAAGAAGAGTTTAAAAATGTATTTGATGGTATAGTAAAAGAAGAATTAATTCTTGACAGCGATGAAAAGAAGGCTTTGAAACAGCTTAAGGCAGAGGTTAAGTATCAGGCTGAACAGTCGGGTATGTCTGCTGATGAAGCCGCAAAAAAAATAGCTGAGAATATTGAAAAAGGCGACACATATTATAAATGTTATTTCAAGTCTCACAATGTATACTATTACAGTGATCTTGATTCTTCGCAGCGCGGAGAGATAAAGAAATTATTGGCGGCAAATTTTGAAAAAGGTGAAACTGTTTCAATTACTGAGCCTGACAAGAAAATAAGAATTGAATTTTTTGATATTGAAAAAGACAATGTTTTTTCTGAAATGAGAAAAAATCCCGAAGCTCTTAATAAATATGAGGGACATCTCAGAGTTGAAATATCAAGGAATGAAATCCCTTATATGAGAAACTATTCAAAACCTGAAAACACTTTATTGCTTGAGGAAAGCGACATAAAGAAACTTCAAAACGGTTTTGGCGACGAACTTAAAGTTGATATAGGGGCTGCCGCTGTCAGAAAACTTCTTGAAGAGATCAATCTTGAAGAAGAAGCAAAAAATATACATACAGAAATAAAAAAGACAAAATCAGATGCGGAGAGAGCAAGGCTTATCAGAAAACTCAGAGTTGTTGAAGGTTTCTTGAAATCAGAAACCAGACCTGAGTGGATGATCATCACTACTCTTCCTGTAATTCCTCCGGATTTAAGACCTTTGGTCGCATTGGACGGCGGAAGATTTGCAACTTCCGACTTGAATGATCTTTACAGAAGAATTATCAATAGAAATAACAGACTTCGTCACATTGAGCAATTGAAAGCTCCTGCGGTTATGATAAATAATGAAAAAAGACTTTTGCAGGAAGCAGTAGATGCTTTAATAGATAATGATTCAAGAACAAGGCCTGTAACAGGTGCGGGCAACAGACCTTTGAAATCTCTTTCGGATACTTTGAAAGGTAAGCAAGGGCGTTTCAGACAAAATCTTCTTGGAAAAAGAGTTGACTATTCAGGAAGAAGTGTTATCGTTGTCGGTCCAAGCCTTAAACTTAATCAATGCGGTCTCCCAAAAGAGATGGCTTTGGAATTGTTTAAACCTTTTATTATAAGAGAACTTATAAAACAGGAAAACGCAACTCTTAAATCAGCAAGAAGGATGCTTGAAAGAGGTGATGCGAAAGTTTGGAATATACTTGAAAAAGTAACCAAAAACCATCCTATCCTTTTGAACAGAGCTCCTACGCTGCACAGGCTCGGCATACAGGCTTTTGAACCGGTATTGGTTGAAGGTAAATCAATACAGCTTCACCCATTGACCTGTTCAGCTTTCAATGCCGACTTTGACGGAGACCAGATGGCAGTCCATCTTCCTATATCCATAGAAGCCCAGCTTGAAGCAAAGGTTTTGATGATGGCAACAAGGAATATTTTGTCGCCTGCTTCAGGAAAACCTATTGCGGTTCCTTCACAAGATATGGTTTTGGGAAGTTGCTTTCTTACTAAAGAGAAAACCGGAGTTTCGGGAGAAGGCAAAATATTTTCATCGGTTGATGAAGTTGTAAGAGCTTATCAGTCAAAAAAAGTTGACTTACAGGCAAAAATAAAAGTTGTAGGTTTGACTAATATAAGAGATGAAAAATTAAAAGAAAACGAACAGGCAGATGTTTCCAAATGGAAGAATTATAAAAATGAAGAAGGTGCGGAAGTAATAAACTATACAACCGTCGGCCGAGTCATTTTTAATGAAAATTTACCAAAAAACGAAGACGGTTCTTATGCTTTGGGATACCAGAATAAAAGCATGACAAAAAAAGAGCTTGGCGCTCTTGTTGACAGATGTTATAAAGAGTTGGGCCAGTTCAGAACCGTTGTTCTTTTGGACGAAATAAAAAAGATGGGTTACAAATATGCGACTCTTGCAGGCATTTCAATTTCTATCGATGAAATGAAAGTCCCTCCAAAAAAAGAAAAAATGGTAAAAGAAGCAAAAGCCAAAATAAAAGAGATCGAAAAACAGGCGAAACTCGGTCTTATAACCGAATCGGAGCGTTACAATAAAATTATCGACATCTGGACCAGAGTTACCGATGAAGTTGCAGATATAATGTTTGATGAGATGAGAAAAGAGGAAGCGGAACCTTTGAAAAAAGGTGGAAACCGTTTCAACTCTATATTTATGATGGCAGATTCCGGAGCAAGAGGTTCCAGACAGCAGGTAAGACAACTTGCAGGTATGCGCGGACTTATGGCAAAACCCCAAAAGAAACTTACCGGCGGAGTCGGCGAAATTATTGAAACACCCATTATTTCAAACTTCAGAGAAGGTTTGACAGTTTTGGAATACTTTATATCTACTCACGGCGGTCGTAAAGGTCTTGCCGATACAGCACTTAAAACGGCTGAAGCTGGATATCTTACAAGAAGACTTATTGACGTTGCTCATGATGTTGTTATAAGAGAAGCCGATTGTAAAACCGTTAATGGCGTGTTTATCGGAACCTTACAGAGCGGTGATGAAGTCGTTGAAAAAATTGATGAACGTGTTGTCGGAAGAATAGCTCTTGATAACGTTGTAGATATTGTTCATGATGAATTAATAGTTAAAAGGGGCGAACTTATAACCCCTGAAAAAGCACAGAAGCTGGTTGAAGCCGGCATTGATAAGATCGGTATTAGAAGCGTATTGACCTGTGAGTCTGAACACGGTGTTTGTGCAAAATGCTATGGCATAAATCCGGCGACAGCTAAAATGGTTGAAGTCGGAGAAGCTGTCGGTATTATAGCGGCGCAGTCAATCGGCGAACCGGGCACACAGCTTACTCTTCGTACATTCCATATCGGCGGAGCGGCAAGCCGCGTTGTTCAGCGTTCTGAAATTTATGCTGAAAACAATGGTGTTGCAGACTATTATAATCTGAAAACTATTAAGAATAAAGACGGAGAAACAATAGTTCTCAGCAGAAACACGGAACTTGCATATACTGAATATCCGTTGCACCGCAGACATGTACACCAGATACCTTATGGTGCGATAATAGAAGTTCAAGACGGTCAGAAAGTAGAAGTTAAAGTAGATCCTGCGACAGGCATAAAGAAAAATGTTCTTATTGCAAAATGGGATCCTCATTCAAAACCTATCATATCTGAATTTGACGGGACCGTGCAGTTTATAGATGTTAAAGACGGCGTAACTTTACAGAAAGAAAAATCAAAGATAACCGGTCAGATAGAAAGAGTTATTATTGAGCATCCTGCGGATAGAAAAAGCCCGAGAATTGTTGTAAAGAAAGACGGGAAACAAGTAGCAGAATATCCGCTTCCTGTAGATACTACGCTTGTTGTTCACGACGGCGGAAAAATTAAAGCCGGAGATGTTTTAGCAAAAATTCCTCAAGAAGTTTCAAAGTCAAGAGATATTACCGGCGGTTTGCCGAGAGTTGCAGAATTGTTTGAAGGGCGTAGACCGAAAAATGCGGCAGTTGTTTCAGAAATTGACGGTATAGTTCACTTGGGCGGGCCTACAGCGAAAGGAAGCGTAAGAGTTGAAGTAGAGAACCCTGAAACTAAAATAAAAAAGGATTATCTCATACCGGTTGGAAGACATTTAGTTGTTTATGAAGGTGACAGAGTGAAAGAAGGAGAGGCTTTGTCAGACGGTGCGATAAATCCGCATGATATTCTTAAGGTCAAAGGACCTAAAGAAGTTCAGGAATACCTTGTTAATGAGATACAACAGGTTTACAGACTTCAGGGTGTTACGATAAACGATAAACATATTGAAATAATAGTAAGACAAATGCTGTCAAATGTAAGGATTACGGATTCAGGAGACAGTAGATTCCTTAACGGTGAGATCGTTTCAAGATACAAATATGAAATGGATAGAAAATCAGTTAAGGGCAAGAGCGGAAAGCCTCCTGTAGCACATCCTATCCTTTTAGGAATAACAAAAGCCTCATTGTCATCAGATTCATTTATTTCTGCTGCGTCCTTCCAGGAAACGACAAGGATTCTGACCGAAGCTGCTGTTTCGGGACAGGTAGATACACTGAGAGGATTGAAAGAAAATGTTTCTATTGGACACCTGATACCTGCAGGAACCGGGCTTAAGGCAGAAGAAACAGGAAAAAGATAAATAAATTTATTGTAAGGAAAAGTAAAATGCCAACGATTAATCAGTTGATTGCAAACGGAAGAAAAAAAGTAACAAGAAAAACAAAATCTCCTGCGTTGAAAGATTGCCCGCAGAGAAGAGGGGTTTGTACAAGAGTTTATACAACGACTCCAAAAAAACCTAATTCTGCTTTGAGAAAAGTAGCAAGGGTAAGGTTGACATCAGGACATGAAGTTTCTTCATATATACCGGGTGTAGGTCATAACCTTCAGGAGCATTCGCTTGTGCTTATCCGCGGCGGACGTGTAAAAGATTTGCCGGGTGTACGTTACCATATTGTAAGAGGCACCCTTGACACGACCGGAGTTGATGGACGCAAACAGTCAAGAAGTAAATACGGTGCAAAAAAAGCAAAAGCAGCAGCAAAATAAACAAGAGGAAAAAAGAGGTAGACTAAATGCCACGCAAAGCGTTAAAACCAAGAGAAAAAAGAGGCTTGCCTGAAGGTGATTCAAAGTTCGGGTCAGTTTTAATTGCAAGATTTATCAGTAAATTGAATTTTGAAGGAAAGAAAAGTGTCGCGGAATCAATTTTGTATGATTCTTTTGATATAATAAGTGAAAAGACCGGTGAAGATCCGGTAGCGGTTTTCAACAGAGCAATAGAAAATATCAGGCCTTTGCTTGAAGTAAGACCAAGAAGAGTCGGCGGAGCGACATATCAAGTACCTATGGAAGTGCCTATGGTCCGCTCGACAACTCTTGCGATCAATTGGCTTATAGAAATAGCAAGAAGCAAAGCAGGAAAGCCGATGTGCGAAAAGCTTGCTCAGGAAATAATTGATGCCAGCAAAAAAGAAGGTGCTGCAATGAAAAAGAGAGAAGATACGCACAGAATGGCAGAAGCAAATAAAGCTTTTGCACACTATAGATGGTAATAAAAATTTAAATAGAAGGGTTTAAGAAAATGTCTAGAGAATATCCATTACAAAAGATTAGAAACATTGGAATTGCGGCACATATTGACGCCGGTAAAACAACTACAACGGAAAGAATTCTTTATTATACAGGAAGAATTCATAAACTTGGCGAAACACACGAAGGTGCTTCGACAATGGACTGGATGGCACAGGAAAAAGAAAGAGGTATCACTATTACATCTGCTGCCACATACTGCAGGTGGAAAGATTTTCAGTTTAATATAATCGACACCCCCGGACACGTTGACTTCACAGCTGAAGTTGAAAGGTCTTTGAGAGTTCTTGACGGTGCAGTTGTAGTATTTGACTCAGGAAACGGTGTAGAACCTCAATCCGAGACGGTTTGGAGACAAGCCGACAAATATCATGTTCCGAGAATAGTTTTTTCAAATAAGATGGATAAGATTGGTGCAGACTTTTTTATGGTTGTCAATGATGTAAGAGAAAAACTTGGTGCAAATCCTTTGCCTCTACAAATCCCTATAGGTGCAGAGGCAGACTTTGAAGGAATAATTGATATAGTAGAAGAAAAAGCATATATATGGCATGGTGAAGAACTGGGTGCGAAATATGATGTAACCGATGTGCCTGAACAATATAAAGAAAAAGTTGCTGAATTAAGAAATCAGATGATAGAACTTATCGCAGATTACAGCGATGAAGTTATGAATAATTATATGGAAGGCAAAGAATCAACAGTTGCACAAATAAAGAAGGCTATCAGAAATGCAACTCTTCAAATTAAACTTATACCTATGTTTTGCGGAACTGCATTTAAAAACAAAGGAGTTCAGCCTTTGTTAGACGCTGTTTGTGATTATCTGCCTTGCCCGCTTGACAGAAAAGCCTTTAAAGGATTTGTTCCCGGAACAGAAGAGCCGGCTGAAAGACCTGTTGATGATAAGGCACCTTTCAGTGCATTGGCATTTAAAGTGCAGGCAGATCCTTATATAGGAAAACTTACATATTTTAGAGTTTATTCGGGAACTCTTGAAAGCGGTTCTTATGTATATAACTCAGCAAAAAATACTAAAGAAAGAATTTCCCGTATAGTGCGTATGCACTCTAATGCAAGAGAAGAAGTTAAAATTGTATATGCCGGAGATATAGCAGCTGCGGTAGGACTAAAAAGCACAAGTACGGGCGATACTCTTTGCGACGAAGAAAACCCCATATTGTTGGAATCTATGACTTTCCCTGATCCCGTTATAGACGTAGCTATAGAGCCTAAATCAAAAGCTGATGAAGAAAAGCTCGGTATTGCATTAGGAAGACTTGCAGAAGAAGATCCGACTTTCAGAGTAAGAACAAATGAAGAAACAAATCAAACGATTATTGCCGGAATGGGTGAGCTTCATCTTGAAGTTTTGGTTGATAGAATGAAAAGAGAGTTTAATGTTCAGGCAAATGTCGGAAGACCGCAGGTTGCTTATAGAGAAACAATAAGGAAGAAACAAGAAGCGGAAACAAAATATATAAGACAGACAGGAGGACGCGGTCAGTATGGTCATGTTGTGCTTACCGTTGAACCTCAGGAACCCGGAAAAGGTTATGAATTCGTGAATAAAATTGTCGGCGGTGTTATTCCGAGAGAATATATTCCTGCCGTTGATAAAGGTATAAAAGAAGCAATGACATCGGGTACATTGGCAGGTTATCCTGTAGTAGATGTTAAGATAGAACTTATAGACGGTTCATTTCATGAAGTTGACTCTTCTGAAATGGCATTTAAGATAGCAGGTTCTATGGCTTTTAAAGAAGCCTGCAAAAAAGCAAATCCTGTTATTTTAGAGCCTATAATGAAAACAGAAGTTATAGTGCCTGAAGAATATATGGGAGATGTTATCGGTGATTTGAACTCAAGACGCGGTAAAATTTCAAGCATGGATTCAAGAAATAAAGTACAGCATATTAAATGTACAGTGCCTCTTGCGGAAATGTTCGGTTATTCCACAACTTTGCGTTCGCTTTCACAGGGCAGAGGAAATTACAGCATGGAACCTTCACATTATGAAGAAGTTCCAAAACAGATTGCTGATAAGATATTAGACAAAAACGCTCCAAAAGAATAAAATATTAAAGGTATCGATAAAAAATCGGAGGAAGTAAAATGGCAAAAGAAAAGTTTGATAGAAGTAAACCGCATGTAAACATAGGAACAATAGGACACGTGGACCACGGCAAAACGACCTTGACGGCGGCGATAACGAAAGTGTTGGGAGATAAAGGCTTAGCAGAATACATATCATATGATCAGGTAGCCAAAGCCTCAGAATCGCAGGGAAGAAGAG
>JBPOII010000009.1:0-117172 GCA_052034625.1 Elusimicrobiota bacterium
TCTACTCTGCTGAAGAAACTTTCTATTGATTCAGGAGTTTTAAAGACATCTGCCAATTTGTCAAGAGTCGGGGTTCCGTATTTTGAAGTAAACAGTTCCATCGCTTGAGGATCGGCATTAAGAGAATTCAATACATTCTGATAATTTATGCCTTCGGCAAAAAGTTCTTCTATCTGGGCCTGGGTAAGAGCATCTACCGCTGTTATAGTAAGTGCTCCGTACTTTTCAGCAAATCTTTCGCTGGCTACTGCGTTCGGGGATATATCATTCATTAATTTCTTAAGCGCATCTACTCTGCTGAAGAAGCTTTCTATTGATTCAGGAGTTTTAAAGACATCTGCCAATTTGTCAAGAGTCGGGGTTCCGTATTTTGAAGTAAACAGTTCCATCGCTTGAGGATCGGCATTAAGAGAATTCAACACGTTTTGATAATTTATACCTTCTGCAAAAAGCTCTTCTATCTGCGCCTGTGTCAAACTGTTTACCGTCGTTATCGTAAGTGCTCCGTACTTTTCAGCAAATCTCTGATTGGCTAAAGTATTAGTTCTTATATCGTTCATCAACTGTTTAAGAGAAGCAAGTTTCGAATAAAATGCATCTATTGCCTCAGGAGTTTTAAATGCATTGGAAACGCTTGGCAAAGTAGGCTCTGTTCCAAACATCGCTTTAAAGAGTTCAGCAGCTTGAGGGTCGGCAGTTATAGTTCCAAGAACAGCATTATAATCTATACCTTCTGCAAAAAGCTCTTCTATATGTTCTTGGGTAAGAGCGTCTACCGCTGTTATTGTAAGTGATCCGTATTTTTCAGCAAATCTTTGGCTGGCTACTGCGTTCGAGGATATATCATTCATTAATTTCTTAAGTGCATCTACTCTGCTGAAGAAACTTTCTATTGATTCAGGAGTTTTAAAGACATCTTCCAATTTTGAAAGAGTTGGCGACCCATATTTTGAAGTAAACAGTTCCTTTGCTTGTGGATCGGCATTAAGAGAATCTAATACATTCTGATAATTTATGCCTTCTGCAAAAAGTTCTTCTATCTGTTCTTGGGTAAGAGCATTTACCGCTGTTATTGTAAGTGCTCCGTACTTTTCAGCAAATCTCTGGCTGGCTACTGTGTTCGAAGAAATATCATTCATTAATTTCTTAAGCGCATCTACTTTACTGAAAAAAGCATTTACTGAATTTTCATCCGCAAATGCACTTTTTACATTTGCTTCATTGACCTCACCGTAAATAGACTTAAAAAGCTCTACTGCTTGAGGATCGGCATTCAATGCACTTATTATTTGCGCATAGTTTAATCCCTGTTCGGGAGCAAACAATTCATCTATTTGCGCTTGGGTCAAACCGTTTACTGTAACAATATTTAAAGTGCCAAACCTTTCTGCAAATCTTTCTTTTGCCAATGGATCTGCATTTATGTCATTAATGAGTTGTTTAAGGCTATTAACTTTGCTAAAGAATGCATTGACAGCGTCTTCGTCAGCAAATGCATTTTTAACATTGGTTTCATTAACAGCACCATAAACACTTTCGAAAAGAGCCTTAGCGTCGGCATCACCGTTAATATTGGTTATGATTTGCACATAATCCATTCCTGCAACAGGAGCAAACAATTCATCTATTTGTGCCTGGTTAAGGGAATCTACCGCTGTTATTGTAAGTGCTCCGTACTTTTCAGCAAATCTCTGACTGGCTGCTGTGTCAGAGGAAATGTCGTTCATCAATTTCTTGAGCGTATTTACTCTGCTGAAGAAACTTTCTATTGATTCAGGAGTTTTAAAGACATCTGCCAATTTGTCAAGAGTCGGGGTTCCGTATTTTGAAGTAAACAGTTCCATCGCTTGAGGATCGGCATTAAGAAAATCTAATACATTCTGATAATTTATACCTTCAGCTTCTGCAAAAAGCTCATCTATCTGAGCCTGTGTAAGGGCATCTGCCGCTGTTATCGTAAGCGCTCCGTACTTTTCAGCAAATCTCTGACTGGCTGCTGTGTCAGAGGAAATGTCGCTCATCAATTTCTTGAGCGTATTTACTCTGCTGAAGAAACTTTCTATTGATTCAGGAGTTTTAAAGACATCTTCCAATTTGTCAAGAGTCGGAGTTCCGTATTTTGAAGCAAACAGTTCCATCGCTTGAGGATCGGCATTAAGAGAATCTAATACATTCTGATAATTTATACCTTCAGCTTCTGCAAAAAGCTCATCTATCTGAGCTTGAGTAAGAGCATTCACCGCTGTTATTGTAAGTGCTCCGTACTTTTCAGCAAATCTCTGGCTGGCAGTTGAGTTCGAAGATATATCGTTCATCAATTTTTCAAGTGAATTAACTTTACTGAAAAAAGCATCTATAGAACTTCCATCCGGGAATGCACTATTTACATTTGCTTCATTGACTGCACCGTAAATAGACTCAAAAAGTGCTTTTGCATTGGCATTACTTGTAATGGCATTTATTTTATCTTGAAGAAGACCGGCTTCATAAGCATCGATCTCTGCTCTCATTTCTGAGCTGAATTGAGCAACGATATGGTCTGACCATGAAGCTTGGCTTTCAAAACTTGAAAAATCAGTAGAAGAAACATAACTTGCTATTCTCTGCGTCAAATCAGCAGATATGGTATACCCGCCAGGAAGAGAAAATGAAGCTTTTAATGCACTTATTGCCGCATCAACACTTGTATCAAATGTCACAGGGGCAGTTGCCGGTTCTGTTGCCGGTTCTGTTGCCGGCTCTGTTGCCGGCTCTGTTGCCGGCTCTGTTGCCGGCTCTGTTGCCGGCTCTGTTGCCGGTTCTGTTGCCGGTTCTGTTGTCGGAGCTGTTGTCGGTTCTGTTGTCGGTTCTGTTGTCGGCTCTGTTGTCGGAGCTGTAGTAGGTTCTGATGCCGGCTCTGCTTTTGCCTGTGCTGCTGCCGCTGCAGCTGCTGCTTGAGCTTCATTATATTGTTGAATTTCTGATTGTAATTCGGAGCGAAGAGATGAAACTGAACCGCTTTCACCGCTTCTCCACTCTGACTCACTATAATAATTTGATGCATTATCCGCAACTCTCTGTATACTACTCCTTAAACTGCTGGAAATTGAAAAACCTTCAGGTAGAGAAATGCCGGATGAAACGAGACTCCAGGCATCATTATACGAAGCTGAATATGCTATAGGGGCTTCTGTAGGTGCCGGTGTAGCGGGAACTTCTGTAGGTGCCGGTGTAGAAGGAACTTCTGTAGGTGCAGGAGTTTCCACAACAGGTTCTGCTGCCTGTGTTTGAGTATCTTGCTGAGGAGACTGTTCTACCGTTTCTATTACTTCTTCAACTACAACAGGTTCTGCTGCAGCCGCTGCAACCTCATTTTCAGATGTTGTCACTTCTTCTGTGAGAGATTCTATTGCTTCTTGTGTCGCTTCAGTTTCCGCCGCAGCGACAGGTTTAGCAAGACCTATAGATGCAAAAAAAGCAAGCATAAGACTTACCAATGCTTTCTCTACTCTCGGATGAATACTTCCGACTGAAACAAGTATAAGAAGTCCGCCGAAAATAAATGCGGTTAAGACAGGAGCAAACATTACCATTGCAACCGTTGTTGGTATCAAGCTGATAAGAAGCAGAGGGTTTTGTCTTGCAACAGATATTAATTCCTTAACTATATACCCAGGCATTTTTAATGCTTTAAGAATTGCAGGCTGGTCACTTTCTGCCATTGTGTCCCTTACTTGAAGCATAAGGGCATACATTCCGACTAACCAAAGCACGCTCATTATCCCTGTAGAAAGTGCCGAGATAGAAAGTCCGGCAAAAAGTCCGCCAAAAAGAGCGGCACTTACACCAAGTCCAAGTGCTAATGGAACAGCAACTTTTGACTGTTTAAGAACAGGGATTATACTTTTTATTGTACCTATTATTCCTTTTTCTTTAATTGAGTTGAGTGAAAGCGAATTCTTAACCTCGCTGGAAACTCTGCTGGGAAGTATATATGAGATAATTATATAAGAAGGTATTACAACAACAACTGCTGCAACAATGGCAGCAACCATCGGAACACCTGTAAACAATGCAAGTGCCGTTCCTATAAGAGCAACCGCTGAAGAAGCTACAATAGCTGTCATAAAACTATCTATGCCTTTTGCCTGTTCATCTTTTCCTGACGATACAGCGTCTTTGTCAATTGTGCTCTTATTTGCTCTGGTAATTAAATAGCTTGACAGTGCACTTATTCCGGCAAAAGCTGCACCGAATACTAAAGCTGCAATTCCTACAGTAACTAAGAAAGGCGAAGCAACTGCAGCAAAAGTTCCTACCGCTATCATTCCCGCACCGGCTATTACTGCAATTGCAGAACCATAATATCCTATATTTGTGGATATGCCGGCAATTTTATAAGCAAGACCCTTCAAAACATCACCCAATAAACCGAAATTGCCTGTGCTTTCAAATTCAAGTTCTACCGCTTCGTGAGCATCTTTTTTCTGTCTGTATGCTACATATCTGTCAGCATAAGCTTTTTTATAATATGTATTGACAGCAAGGAAAGCTACTGCAACAACGCCAAAAACCAAAGCTCCGGCTACTCCTATTGCAGCAGTACCTCCAAGTGCAAACAAAAGACCTCCGGCCGCAGCTATGCCAAGAGCTGAAAAACCTACTACGGCAAATCTGAAATTAAATCCGATAAAACCTGCGGCTATTCTATTCAAAAGACTTCTGTCTCTTGTCTGTTTAGTATTAACTTTTACTTCAAAATCGCTCTTGTCGGCAAGTCTGTTCTTTATCTTGTCAAAGGTTTTTGAAGTTTTCACTCTCATATCTCTGTCAACTTTTTCCATTGAACGATTAAAGATTCTTCTAAACGCCATGGATTTTGCTCTTGCCTGTGAAGTAAACAGATTTCTTACTATACCTTCAAGTTTTGATTTTGCATATCTATTATTTATATTTTCAATTTCTCGAGAATATTCATGTCTGCTTTCGGCATATCCTTTATTGAGTGCTCTTATGCCATTGAGTCTTTCGGATTTTAAGAAGATTCGTCCTAGTTCAAGACTGCTTATGCTTTCTTTAACGGTAACTTCTCTTATCTTTATCTTTGCAACCACAGACCCTGCCGCTCTCTCTTCAGCACTTGCTTTTCTTTGTGCGTCTTTTACCTCATCTATATATGTAAGGTATTCTTGTGCTTGTCCAAAGGATATAAGATCTCTAATATTCTCTATATTGTTTCTTATTTCCTCTTGGCTTAAACCTTGTTTGGCAAGAAAATCACTATAATATAGTCCGGCTTCAATATCCTGAATACCGGCAAGAATGGAAGATAAAGATTTTAATTTTTTACCTATCACATCCGCCTGTTTGATGCGTTTTTCCATCGCTTTTTTATCAATGGTTTTTGTAACTGTTTCAGCCAAAGGATTAAAAACTTCAATCTCCCTCGTTCCTACTTCTCTTGCATCAAAAATTGATCCGATAAGTTCAGATGATGCATTGGCATCGCGAAGCATATCCAAAATCTCTTTTGGCGAGAGAGTTCTTATATAATTGCCTATGATCTCAATTTCATCTTCAGTAAGTTGTCTGCCGAAAGTTCTTTCCATCCATTTTGCTTCATCCATGTAATTTTCTTTGATGGATAGTCTTGCGCTTCCAGCCGCACGGTAAGTTCTCGTAAGAGTTCTATACTGTGCATCTTCCTTATTAGAGGCGGCACGTTGGAACTCATTTTGCATATCCTGTTCAGCCATTATAAAAGCAATAGCATCAAGAGAAGGACTCGCACTTCTGTCTCTGCGGTAATAGCCTCTTTCATTTCTTACGGGAGTTGCTTCATTAAATAAGTTAGCTTGATTCTCATAAGAGATAAGCATCGCATTTATAACATTGTCTTTCGCATACTCTTTTGTGTCTTCAAAATCTATTTCAAGTTTAGCAGCATGTTTTTCTTTAAGATCAGCAAGGTATTTATCAAGTGCTTGTGAATAGACTTCTTTTGCTCTTCCTGTAAGTTCATTTGCAAAACCTAATATATCTATATAACCTTCAACAGCATCTATTTTATTCTGTATGCCAGTTGTTATCTCTACACCGTCAAGTAATTCCTTTATTTTTTCTTGTGCAGCTTTTCTTGCGGCTGCTCTTGCTTCTGCCTGCTCAGCAGAAATTTCATCCATAATGCTTTTGAACTGTTCCTCTTTTTCTTCCGGAAGCTGTTCAAGAATCCCATCGCTTGAAAGAACGCTTGCAAATATACCGACATTTTTAACTTTTCTTGTTCCTCTGCCTGCTGCCTGGTACTCGCCTTCAAGGTTCATTGCATTATTAGTATTTATCACATCAACAGCTTCAATGGCTTTAACATCAATATCAGTTCCTGTCATTGCATACACGGCAGATACCACTATTGCAGGTTTTTTGCCTGTAAAATGCGTTACTCTGTCAACTTCAGATTCAAGATAAGTTACTGAGAATAAACTTGCCGCTGCTTCAAAAATATTTGATTGTTCCATCTGTCCGAGAATTCTTTTAAGATTTCTTATTCTTACAGGATCACCGTCTGAAGCCTCAAGCATTTCAAGTTCCCTGAGCATATCATAATATCTTTCACTGAAACTCTTAAACTCAGTAAAAATACCGTTAGCACTCTTATAAACAATGTCTGTTTGGTCTGCTATTTCGGATTTAAGGGCTTCTTTCTCTTCTCCAGTTGCTTTATCTGCCCTGTTAATAAGCTCTCTAAGTTTTTCTTTTTCAGTATTGAACTTCTCAATTCTGTCTAAAAGTGCTTGGTTAAAAGGTGTTTTCAGAACGCCTTGTTTGTTCATCTCATCAAGCAGAGTTACAAAATATATAGGAAGATCTTCAAGACTTGTTACCGACAAATATTGGGTATGCAGTCTTTCTTTGTTCTCATTTGTAAAATATCCGAAGAAAAGTTTTACAGCAAGTTTTGACGCATAATCCATCTGGTCAATTTTGTTCTTAAATATAGTGCTTTCAAAAAGTGCAGGTTTTGAGCCGGCACCGTCTATTATTTGCAAAGGAGTATTTGTTGCTTCTGCAAAAGCTTTCGCTTCAGAAGTTGATCCGGTAAAAGCATGTATTGTATCGGCATACATCGCAAGATTATCGCCCGATATCGAATCCCCTTCTAATGAATCAACGCTGAATTTTTTAAATTCAATACCGTTTCTTACAGCTTCTTTTCTTTCGATCGCCCCCTGAACTCTCTGATATGTAACTGAAGCTCTTACTTCTCCGGACTTGCTTACAGGACCGACTTTAGGTCCGTCTTCCGTATCTTCTATAACATAGTCTTTATTGAGATCAAAACAGAATTCCGCAGTAAGAGCATTATTAAGCATTCTTTCCCACTCTCTGGCGGTAAGATCAGGAATTATCTCTTTTGCTTGTTCATATGATTCTTTGAATGACTTTCTCTGAATGCCAAGCAGCAAATTTTTCTTTATGAATGCATTTTTATTATTAATAGTATAATCCGAAGCCGTAAAGAACTTATCTTTTGACACGAGTTCAGCTGCAAGAGCTGTTGCAGGTTCGATGTGTCTTGCCCTTTCAATTTCGCCATAAGTCCTTGCTATGCGGTTATTGTCTTTTACGAACTGTACTTCGTCTATAAAAAGATTGTAAGGTCTTCTTCTTATCGTATAATCATCTTTTGAAAAAGTGTCGGCATCATCAGATTCAAGGTCCCATCCGAAACCTTCGTATGAACCGAACACGAACATGGATTTTTCATATATTTCTTTTTTTGATGCAGGGATCTCTTTCCCGTCTACATAAAAATGTCCCGTGTCTTTTGAAGCGTCAACAAAACCTATCCTTATCTGATCTCTTGTATATCCTTTGCTTACAAGAAAATCTTGAACTACAGGAAGACTAAAAAATTGTGCGAATGCATCTCTTGATTCTTTGATAAGCGTTTCAGTCTTAGAAGAAAACAATATAACATTGCCGGACTTTCCGTTAGCTGCATTTCTTGCAAGAACTTCAAGTGCTGCTATCGGAGCTCCTAAAGTTTTACCTCCGGACGTTCCAAGAACGGTAACAAAACCGTCAGCAACACTTCCGGCAAAATTGCTCTGCGGACCGAAACGATTTTCGTCAAAAGGTATACCTGATTCCGCAAGAATTGCAGTAAGCGCTTCTTTTGCTATTTTATTTACTTCGGGTGATAAACCTTTCTGCTCAATAATCTTTGGTAATAATGAGTTTTTGGCTTGTGATAAGGCAAGTCCTATATAATTAAAGAAATCAGCCGAACCTACATATAATTCTTCAAGCCAAGCAAAACTATGGACAAATCTTGCAAAAATATTGCTTGCTTCTTCGATCTTTCTATGTCTTATTTCATGAAATATAATATTACGCAATCCTAAAATAGTAGCAGTTGAAAGAGAGCGTGTATTTGAATCAAGTTTGTACCCGTTGACTAGAAGAGCGGTATTCACATATATTTTACCGTCTTTATATTCGGCTACTGTGCCGGCTTTATCAAGGACATCTTCAAAAATAATATCTTCAACAGTAAGTCCGTTCTTTTCAAGAGCTTTCAATATATCACTATTAATGATAAGATTTCTGTAAACAGTCTTTGCTTCATTGATCATCGCCTTATTTCTTTCATCACCTTCAAGATTATTGAAATAACCTGTATCTATCGTGCCCTGCTGACTTATAAGAGAAGAGAACATCTCTCTCTGTTTTACTTCATCTTGTTCATTTATAATATTTGAAATTTGTGCAAGCTTCTGTCCTTTCCATCCGCTCAGCTTGAAATATCTCGCAAACTGGCTTATTGCAAAAGGTGCAAAAAACATTGCAGTAAGTGGATTTGAAAATATTAAAGCCGAAGCAGCTCCTGCTGCGATAAAAACAAGTCCGCTGACAGCAAAATAAGATACTTTTTTTGTCATAGGCGCACTTACATCAGGCGATGTGGTGTCTGTCCATTGACCGGACTGATCTCTGGAAGCTTCATAATTTTTTAAAACGCGATTTGCATCCATTCCGCTAAATCTGAATACAAATTCACCGTTCTCATTTTTTCCAAAAGAGATTGAAGTTATATCCGCATATTCACCTTTACCTATCATGCTTTGAAAAACAGAATTGAACATCTCACACTCTGCTTCACTCTGCGGAGCATAAGACTGTAAAGCAAGAAGAAGTTTCATAGAAGATGAATAGAGCGAAGGATTCAAAGTAGCAAGAGCCTGAAACAAGATCTTGCTCTGCTCTTTTGCTATTTTATGATAAGTTTCTTCCGCAAGCGTTACTCCTTCATCATCAACATTAGGGGTTATGATAATATAAGAAATTCCTTTCTTGGCCAATATTTCAGACAGTCCTTTTGTATGGAATCCGCCGGTTACCGTCACATATATGGTTTTAGCGGATTTTAAAGATTTTATCGTCTTAGTAATATCTGAAAGACCTTCAAAATCAATATCTGAACTGCTTATATCTTGTAAATCCATATTGTCTACAAAGTATTCATTTCTGTTTGTATTGACATTATAGAAAGCGTCCGCATTCTTTTCATAAGGTTCAATAAGGTCAAGTTTAGTATTATCTACATATTTCACCCAAAGTCTTTTAAATTCATCAATATTCGCCTTATAATACTCATAATCCTCAGCGATGATCTTAGTCGAAAGATAATCTTTTAAATATTTATGGAATGAAACAAGGAAAACAACTTCACTTTCGCTTTTATTTATGGAAAATCTCTGGTTTATCTCATTAGCAAGTTTTTGTTCCTCATTAAGCATTTCAATCGGGTTGATTTTATTTTTAAGTTCAATGTAATTAAAGAATTTGTCTAATTCAGGGAAAGTAACTGATAAATCAATATTATTTTCTCTTGATATCCTTATAAGGCTTGTATAAAGGGTCTCTAAATCAGAGAAGTTATTTGTAGAATCTACTATCATCTTATACGCTGAATAAGGCAGAATTTCTTTAAGTTTTAAAACAAACATCTGCAGTTCTTGAGTCGCACGTTTAAGATTGATCTTTTTAGATTCTTCCAAGGTCCGTATAAATGCATCTATATTTTCATACTTGTACATATCTATTCCAAGCTTATCAGTATGCTTGGAAATCAAAGAATAATATTTTTTAGATTCTATTTTTCCAAGATGATAATCTTTTGAAAGCTCATCAACTTTAAGCTGTCTTCTGTTGAAATATACTTTCTTTATATCGCTGAGATCTTCATAAAGACTGTCTAATAAAGCACTCACTTCATTTTGTGAATATAACATTTCACCGAACAATTTAAGGTTCTTTAGGTATTCTTCTTTATTTTCAAGACCTCTTATTATTTTATTCTTGTTGGATATAACAGAATAGTATTCTGCACCTGTAAGTTTTCCATTTTGTAACATTGATTCAACTATTCTATTTTTCAACTCTTTATCAGCTATAGAAGAAAGCCAAGAAGTATCAACCTGTCCGTAGGCACCTTCAAGGTATACATTCTTTACACCGTACTGTTTGTCAAAAACGCTTATAATATTGCTTATATTTTTCTGCACCTCCGGGTGTGAGTGCAGATCTTGTATATTAATAACTACAGTATCGCTGCCGGTAAAATTGGAAGCATTAATTCTACCGTATGAGTATGGCAGTGCAAAGTCTTCAAAAATCTGTTTGTATTGATTCGTTGACCTTACATTTTCCGCCACCATGGCAACACTCTGTCCGTAAACGGATGTTAAGAGGAAGCAGTTAATAACAATAAGTGCCAGCACTTTTGTAAATGTAAGCTCCTTCATCCATTTTACTGGAGAAACCAGAATCCCTGGTATTTTCTCTTTTAACATTTTAATCCCCCCGGATAAATTATTAATTATTTTCATTTTAACCTCCATTTGCATTCTGTAATAAAACAGAAAAACCCAACTTTAGTTAAAAAGTTGGGGAATGCAAAACTATTTATATTATAAGAATTATTATAAAGCGGTATTCCTCGCGGCAATACTGACATAAGCATTAGAAACAGCAATAAATACCTTACCGTTTCATTACTACATAAATAATAAAGCAGATTATAACATTGTGAAGTGTCCAAAAAATATGCTGTCGGCAGACATAAAGTTTTCAGCATATATGTTGGAATATAAATACTTTCGCTTAACAGTTCTTCTTGAATTCTTTTAGAAGCACTAGTTTTAATTATTGCATAAACTGTATCGGATTTCTCATCAGTTTTGCCCTGATTTGCAAGAGCAGTATTCTCATTGAACAAATCCTTCATAATTTTTAGAGGCATATTTATATTTTTTAAAATCTTGTCTATTCCGGTGCTTCCGGCAGAAACTTTATCTAGGTTTAAAGAATAACCTTTATAAAACGCCCCTATATTTAAAATATTAAAAATAATAAAAAAAACAACAACTACAGCGGTTCTATAAAGAAACGCTCTTTTTAAACCTACATGATAGTTTAAATTCGTTTTTTTCATCACAATAAAGTATAAGGCCTTTTTATATATTTTTCAATAAGTTTTCCTTTTGTTTATTATAAAATATTTCCTAAGTATTTTTCATCAATAAGACCGGCTGCGATCCATCTCATTACATCTTCCGCAGTAGGTTCAACTTTCTCAACGCCTTCCATCTGTATCACACCATCTTTGCTTCCGTAGACAGTTCCTGTTTCTAAATCTCCTTCTTCATTCGCATATTGATATTCTATAAATTCTTCACCGACAACTCTTGAAAAACCGCCAAGCTGTAAAACAACTTCTCTTCTCTCATTTTTAAACACAGTAACCTGATGGCTTCTTGCATCCCAAACACCAACAAGCTGGCCTTTATAATAAAGATTTTTGCTTACAACTTCGTCATTAAAACTTGTATAAAGAGTTTTTCCGTCAATATCATACCAGCTGGTTTCCTGACTTTCTCTGTCAAATGTAGCAACCAATTTTGATCCGTTCCAAAAATAATCGGTTACAACTGCCCCGGCATAATTTTTAGTGGATGTCTGCTTATTGTTTTCATAATATGTGGTCTGTCTTGTCTGCGGGTCAAAAGAACTTTTAAGAGTATAATTTCCTTTATCGTCATAATCATAGTTGTATTGCATAAGTACCATGCCGTCTTTGCTTTCTGTATATTTCATAGCTCCTTTTTCATCAAAATGGGTTCTGTTACCATAAGCATCAGTCTTTAATACAAGTCTGTTTTTATCGTCATATTCGTATTTTGCCATACGGTTTCCTTCATAATCAAGATCATATGCAGCCAAACCGTTGTCATCATATACTGTCTGTCCTTTTGTCATTTCATTGACTATAGAAGTTATTTTTTTACCGTATTCATTGTAATTAATGGTTCTTGTAAGGTTTTTGTCTTTATCGTATTCTCTTATGACTTTTCCGCCGTAACCAGTCTCTTTATACCCAATAATTTCTCCAAATTCATTCTGAACTTCAGAGATATTTGTTCCTTTGACACTCTTGGTTACACTTGTCAAATTGCCTTTGGAATCCATAGTCTTTGTTACGCCGTTAAGAGAAAAGGTCGTTTCACCGCTTTTATTTATGCTGACTGCAAGTTTTCCTGTAGGAGTATAATATAATCTTGCCCCTGAAGCATCAGTTGCAACAACAGGTCTGTTGGGCATAACTCTAAACATCTGGTTCGGACGTGCAAAAGACCTCAAATCTTCCACTGTCCTCCCCTCGGGCCCTATCACATACGGGTTATTCATTTTCAGGAATGAAGCATTCACTGTTCCCGCAGTAAATATTATTGATAATAAGATTGAATAAAGTTTTTTCATATTACCCTCCTCCTTGCAGTAAAATTATACCGCAAAGGACCGAAATCAGACTAAAAAATATGTGAATTTTTTGTAAATTTTTTGGACTATATTTTTATGTCAGAAGAAGTCTAAATATATAATATTAAAGACAAAAGAAAGCTATTTTTCTATCCCAACGACATTAAGTTTCATTCTTATAGGTTCACCGTCGATAGTTTCATTTTCAAAAGGTATGTGAATAGCACCAAAAACAGATATATTTTCTCCAAGATTAGCCATTAACTCATCTGATTTATCCCCAAATAGAACATAAAGCAAACCATTGTCTCCCTTTAAATAAATAGTTCCGTCTGAGGCTTGCATTACATTTCCTCTTACTTTTAACATCAGGTCACTTTTCATAGTTTTACCCGGCACAGCCTTTTCCATATATTTAGTTACTATTATGGGACCGATAGCTATAATGATAGCTAAAGCAGCAATAACTATTCCAAATATTATCCATTTTTTTTTGCTCTTTTTCACCGGTTCCATAAATTCCTCTCTTTTTTTAATTTTAAATTTTCTTAAATAATTGTTTAAAAAACCACTTATATAATTTTAGCTTTTTTTTATTTGTTTTGCAATAAAAAAACACTTCATAAATCATTAAAAAAAGCGGGCTGAATTTCTTCAGCCCGCTTTTTGTGTTTACAGCTTAAAATATTCCCAATACGAAATCTCTTAGTTTTTCTTTTACTTTTGCTCCGGATGCTGCACCACGTGCTATAGCACTTGGAATACCGCCTTGTGAAGCCATCTCCAATGCCTGCCATGACTGTGCATAGTTCCAGCCTGTGCCCTGCAACCATGAGTTTGCAGCGACATTTTGAGCTATCCACTGATTATCGGAGTCTACAGCTGCATTCGGATTTTCAATTGCAAGTTTTGTTACTTCATTAACTGTCTGCATGGTTTTTGCTATAGCTTTATCACCTGTTACAAAACCGCCGCCGTATGAAGTGTTCATTGTCATTGTCATTTTTCCGTTTACTCTGCTAGCAGTAACATCACCCATAGTCATAATCTGCTGACCAAAGTTTGCAGCAATCTGTTTAACAGCGTCAACATCTGAAACACCGACATACAATGTTTCTCCTGCAGCCGGCTGGAATCCTACGCCGTCCATTACATTTATTGTATCTGCACCCATCTGCAAGAATATTTGTCCGCCATTTGCCGCAATCAATGCCTCAATTTCAGCATTTGACATTCCTGCTATCTTTTCAGATATTGCAGCAGCTGCTTCTTCAGGGGTCATATTTTCAATACCTTCTATCTGAACACCCTTTATAGGACCACCGTCTGCACCTACAAAACCTTTGTTTTCACCAGTTACAATTGGATCTACATCTCTTGACGATGAAGTTGTTTCAACTCTATCAGTTGAACGAGATGTCTCAATCACATCTTCTTTAATAAGATCATTTTTCAATGTATGTTTTGCGCCTTCCATTGTAAATGCTGCCTGTCCACGATCATTTACAGTTATGCTGAAAGAAAGTGTTTTCCTGTCAAATACTTTTACAGGAGTTCTTGATGTCGTAGTAGTTCTTATAGTAGTATCTGTTGTTGTTGTGTCTCTTCTCCAGCCCGGTCTCAATCTTTCACTGCTTGTTGAAGTTTCTCTATCAACTACAGATTCACTGGTTGATACACTTGTTTCACCAAGTTCTCTTTCAATTGCATTGTTTATGCTTACAGCAACATTTGCAACAGCAGAATAACCATTGTTGCAATATGTCATTGTCCACATCGCACGTTTTATATCATCGCCAACTTTTTGACGAGCTGCAGCTCTATTCTGCCATGCTTTCTCTCTTGCCTGAGACTGCTTTGTTCTGGCTTCAGCATAAATCTGAGCTTCAGGAGATAATGCCTTTGCTGCCTCTGTTAATGCATCATCCTTCTTTTTATCTTTGTCGTCTGATTTATCTTCTTTTTTCTTCTCTTCTTCTTTTTTTCTATCATCAGCTTTTTTCTGTTCAGACAACTCATACTCGGCATTCCATTCACCTAAAGCAGCCTGATCTGCAGGGGAAAGAGCACTCCATATCTTGTCAGCATTTGCTTTTTGTTTTTCTTCTTCCGCTTTAGCTTCTTTTTCAGCTTCTTCCATCTTTTTCATTTCAACTTCTGCATTCAAGCCTAAGAAAGTTATTAATGTGTCATTAGTAAGGAATTCTGCCATCAAAGAATAGCTCGTAAAGTTGTACTTTTCATACAAGTTTTTCATTGTCTGCTCATCACCTGCTGTAGCTATATCATAATAAGCCTGTCTTATATCAGCTGCAGAGTAGCCTTCTCCTGCACCATTTGCAAGACTTACAGTACCTAAAGCTTTACCATAATCAAAAATAGTTTTTGATGTAGCAACACCATTATAATAGTTTACTGTATGATCAAGCGTACCATTCTGATTATAGTTCCATTTTGCTGTTGTATAACCTTGTTCATTAGTTGAGAATGAAGGTCTTCCTGCTTCAAAATAAGTCTTTGTTTCATTTACGAGATCATGTACATAATTTCTTGATCCGTTTGAAGAATAAGTTACTCTTGACAATACATCACCTGCTGAATTTGTCGTATAAGACTCTCTTCCATAAGGATCAAAATAAGTAATATTGTGTGTTGGTTTAAAAGTAGCAGTTCCATCATGCTGTGCAGCTAATGCAACTTCTCCGGGAGATACAGTTTCATTTGTTCTTTTGTTCTCAGTAATTCCATCCGGGCCCTCAATCTGTTCATAAGCAAGGTCAGATTTTGCTACTAAGAAACCTGCATCATTATAGATGAAACTAGAAAGCACTAAAGGATTGCCCGCAGCATCGCTCTGAGCAGACAATGTTACCTGAGGTCTGCCGTTTTCATAAAGAGTAACTGATGCACCGCCTGCTTCTACAAAATTAATTGATGCAGATTGATTTACACCTTTTTTAAGGCTATCCATCACAGCACCAAGCCACGATACTTTTGTATAAAGCGCATCTAAATTATTAACATCGCCTTCCATTTCATTTGTATCATTCTGCCCTGTTACGACATTCCCGTCCGCATCATATTCCAGTTTTCTGGTCTTAAGCATAGATTCGCTTGCACCCATGCTCATAAGGAAATTTTCTATTCCACCGGCCTCGCTTATTTTTATAAGGTCTTTATTGCCGCCGAAAAGGCTGAATCCTGTTAATGAGTAACTTCCATTACCGGGATTGTATCCGTATGTCGCCCTCACTCTTCCTTCATCAAAAACCGTAATAGCTCTGTTTGCATCAACAGTTGTTGTAATAATGCCTGCTACATAGTTAAATACTTGGGAAATACGACCAACTATTCTTTCAGCTTCTTTCCCAATAAATGAATCTTCTTTCGGTGTGAACTTAATTGATTTAGGAGCAACTAGTTTACCGCTTGAACCATAACCTGATCCAACTTCTGATGCTTTTTCACTAATGTTTACTGAAAAAGCAAAGCTTGTGAATGATGACATCACAAGTGCTACTGCCAAGACATAAGACAAAATTTTTCTTTTCATGACACCCTCCATTTTTATTTTGTTGTACTTCACACATACCTCCTTTTTTATATTTTGCGCCAACTTTATTATACGAACATACTCAAAAAAAACATTAAACTTCATGTGAAATATTTGTAAAAATAGTTTTTTCCCTTTTTCCCGATTTTGCCGCTTGTCTACATTATATATAGTAGATATAGCTTAAAATAACAATAATTTTACCTTATAATGACTATTTTCCCGGATTTAGTGCCGGCTGACTTAATAACCCATATATATATTCCGCTCCCTATATATTCATGCCTGTCATTTCTGCCATTCCATCTTTCAAGGCGTGTTCCGACCCATTCAATCTTACGGACAAGCTCGCCTGTTGAATTATATATATATATAGTACCGTCATCCTCGGGTAAATTATCAAAATGTATCCAGCCTGCCTCAGCCAAACTGCCGTGTAAATCGCCTTCTTTCTTACTGTCAGGGATCCATGGATTTGGATATACATCAACAGCAAAAAGCTGTACTGAAAAGAGAGTTATTATAAAAAGCAATGCTGATATTTTCTTTATCATTGAATTTTCTCCAATGCTCTTTTAGCTTCTGTTTTATTAGGTCTATAATATAGAGATTTCTTTAAGCATTCCCTTGCTTTCTCAAAATCGCTTCTGCTGTAATAAGACATGCCTTCCTCATAATATTTTTGCGCAAGTTCTCCGCTTATCCTGTCATATTCAAAAGCAGCAGATGTATTGTTTGGATTATAGCTTAAAGACAGCTTATACTCTTTTGCAGCACCTTCAAAATCATTTTTTCTAAAGAGTTCAAAACCTCTTCTATAATGTTGTTCTGAAAGGTCATAACTTATCTTAGATATATATGTCTGGGTATTTTTTGAATATTCTTCAAATTCATATTTATCCGCTATTTCCTTGCTTCTCTTAAAATATTTAACTGCCTCGGCAAGTCTGTTCTTTTCATAATATTTAAGAGCTGTTTCAAAATTACGTGCAAGTTCTCCCCTGACTTTATCCTGAGCGGCAGCAACTTTTGAAGCTCTTTCATATTCTGTTATTTCCTGTATATTTTTTTCGGCGCGGGCTATAAGATCCTGCGCATCTCTTCTATGCGGAGCTGCTATAACAATAGCTTCAAAATACCTTATAGCTTCTTGGAATTTGCCCTGATTGAACAAGTCCATACCGCGGCTGTACATTTCAGCCACTTTATCGGCAGCTATCTTTGAAAGCTGATTATCAATATTTACTATACCGTCTTTTGCCGGCTGATTTTCAGGATCAATATCAAGTATATAGCCCAAAGATTCTTTTGCCCTGACAAGCTCGCCCTTTTTATAAAATCTGTCTGATCTGTTCCAAAGATACTCTATTCTATCTTTATTTTTCTGTCTTTCTCTTTCAATGGATACTATATTTGTATATTCATCAACCTTTTCAACACCTGTTTTTGCCAATGAATTTTCAGGATCAAGTTCTAAGATCTTATTAAAATAATTTGACGCTGCAACGGCATCACCTCTATCAATAGCTTTATTTGCGCGTCTCATATATTTATTCACTCTTCTGGCATTATAAATATCTATGTCCGAAAGTTCATCAATTATCCTTTGTAAATAACGCTGCGAAGGCCTGTGCTCAGGGTAAACGGAGAGTATTTCGTCAAATTTCTGCCTTGCTGCAATATAATCTTTTCTATGATAAAGTTCAGCAGCTTCTCTGAAATGATTCTGCATATAATAATCGTAAGCGGCTTTCTGATTGGAAAAATCTCCTATAGCAAAACTAAGATTAAAATTATGTGTGCCATTCAATTTATCGGAAGGAGTATAAGAGTAATCAAGCATAAAACTCTGGAATTCCAAACCGAAGCCCATGCGAAAATCAGTATTTAAAGATTCTTCTGCAAGTTTTACACCGCCTCTTAAAGTCAAAAAATAAACCGGAGTTATTGAAGCACCTACAGAAAAATAATTGCTCGAATAAGACTGTACATTGAAATCCAATGCTACTTTCAGGTCATTAAAGTTTTTTTCCTGATAAGCAAGCCCTACGGCAAAAGTCTGCGGGAGAGGATTGGACTCTTTAACAAATTTCAAGTCTGTGCCGAGATTTCTATATGCCATAGCAAAAGAAAAGTTATCTATACTTGGAATGGTAAGAATACCGCCGAAATCCATGGCAAAAGCTTCTGCATTATAATCACCCAGATTTGATCTGAGTGCTTTTATATTTATGCCGAAACCTCCATAAATGACTTCAAGAGGGATTGTCCTTTTTATGTCTAAAGAATAGTTCAAAATAAAGGCTATATCAGAACTGTCATTCATCTTAATTTTGTTATTTTTTATATCCCTATAATCTATATCGCCGTAACCGGTATATATAAATGATAAACCGAATTTACCTATCAATGTAGGAAATTGTGCACCTATATAATTATATTGAATATCGGCAAAAAGAGAAGAATTGCTTACAGATGCCACTATTCTGTAATTTGAAAGCGTTGCGGCAGGATTCAGTATTGAAGCAATGGGTTTTTCAGAAGTTAAAGCAACACCGGCATCTCCCATAGCACCGGTAGCCGGATCAGGATTATAAAATAAAATCTGTCCGGATGTAATGCCTGCATCGGCAAAAAGACAAGCAGCCTGAATAGCTAAAAAAAACAAAGCTGCAAAAATCGAAATAAGTTTATTCTTTTTCATCTATAGTTTCTATCATCCCTTTTAATTTTGCTAAAGCGGACTGTTCCAGATCCTTTACCTTTGCAGGTGAAATATTAAGTTTATCGGCTATATCTTTCATTGATACTTTATCACCGGAGTATCCATTAAGAGAAAACCTGTAAGACAAAACAGCCTGTTCTTTATCTGAAAGTTTTGACATCATATCTGCAAGCATAGCACTTTCAGAGTTCCTTGTTACCTCATCGAAAACATCAGGCTCGGATTTATCTTCAATTGACTCTGAAAAACTTCTTGCTTGTTCGCCATTATCATACTCTTTGTCCAAAGATATTGCATTTGTAATATTTGCGTCTACAAGAATATCCGAAACTTCTGAAGGCTCTATAGAAAGAATTTCGGCTATTTCATCAATCGGTATTTCTTTGCCTTGTTTTGCTTCTTCTTCAATAATCCGCTTTATAAGAGAAAATTTCTTTCTTACATTTTGCGGCATCTTTATGACACTTAAATTCTTTGAGATATGATCCTGTATCTTTTTTACTATCCAAAACCACGCATATGTTGAAAAAGCAGTTTTTTTATCTTTTTTATACTTAGTCGATGCCTCCAGAAGTCCTATCTTACCTGCTGCAACAAGGTCTTCTATATATATCTGCGGAAAAAAATTATTGTATCTTTTAGCAATTACAAAAACAAGGGGCGTATATTTTTCAATATCCGCTCCGTTTTGTGCATCGTTTACATTATTTCTTTTTTTCTTGCTTATTTGACGGGACAAATTTAAAACCCCTTCCGAAGACCGTCTCAATCTTTTTTCCCCACGGACCGAGGGCCTGTCTTAAATTCTTTATATGTGTGTCTATTGTTCTTGTAGTAACAGCAACATTATAATCAAAAACATTTTCAAGTATACGGTCCCTGTTCAATACGAAATTCGGTTTTAGTAAAAATGTATGTAATAAATCAAATTCTTTAGGGCGTAAAACCACTTCTTTATTATTTAGTGTTACAGTTCTTGAATCAAGATTCATTATAAGCCCGTCACATTCAATAATATTGGATTCTTCTTGGCGATTTGCCCTTCTTAAGAGAGATTTAATTCTTGCCACTAGTTCTTTATTGCTGAAAGGTTTTGTTATATAGTCATCAGCTCCGGCACTAAAACCTATGAGCTTATCGGTTTCAGTAGATTCAACTGTAAGCATTATTATCGGGAGATTTTTTGTTTCTGGTGTTTCTCTGAGAACTCTGCAAAGCTCTACACCGCCTAACAGCGGCATTTTTACATCTAAAATGGCAAGATCCGGCTGAGATTTCAGTATTCTTTTATATCCTTCTTCAGTATCCTGGCAGGCAATAACTTTATAGTTTTCATGTTCGAGCAAATCTTTAACAAGGCTTCTTATATTATCATCGTCGTCAACTATCACGATTTTATAATCTATCATTTAATACCTCGCCGATTATTATATTCTATAAAGATAAATATAGCCGTTTTATTCTTTTTTGCACATACTTATGTTTTTATTGGCAGGACAAACTTAAAAGTAGTTCCTTTGCCGAGCTCGCCTTCAGCCCATATACGTCCATGATGAAGTTTAATTATTTCGTATACTATAGAAAGTCCAAGACCGGTTCCTTTCGGTTTTTTGAATTCTCCTTCTTTTACCTGATAAAATTCTTTAAATATTTTATCGGCATCGCTTTGCATAATACCTACTCCGGTATCAGCTACCCAAACTTCAACATACTCATTACCATAACTTGGAGAAACCATGCATCTAATAGTTATTCTGTCGTTTTCACGCGTAAATTTAAGTGCATTACCGAGAAGATTTGTTATTACCTGCTTTATTTTTTCGGAATCTCCGTAAACAAGAGGAAGTGCAGGAGCTATATTATATGCAAGAGTTTTTTTCTGTGCTACGGCAAGAGATTCAAAAAGCTGGCAGATCTCTTTTACTACCTCGCCTAAAGGCACAGAAGTTGCTTTCATTTCAAATTTTCCTGCTTTCATTTTAGCAAGATCAAGAATATTATTAATAAAATTAGTAAGCCTAAGTGATGCATCTTTAATTATCTTAAGCCCCCTAAGCTGCTCATCAGGCGGATAATTTTTATTGACCCCTTCTATCAGTAAATCACAATATCCGTCAATAGCTGCAAGAGGTGATCTTAATTCGTGCGAAACGCTCGAAACAAAGCCGTCCTTTAGTTTATCAGTTTCTTTCACCTGTACAATCATTTCATTGAATGTTTTAGCAAGAAGGCCTATTTCATCGCCGCGTTTCACATCTACTTTGACATCCATTTCGCCTTGTCCTATTTTTTTTGCGGCTTGAGCAAGAAGCCGTATAGGTTTGATCAGCTGGCCTGCCATAAAATTAGCTGCAAGAATACCGAAAATAAGAGCTATCAGAGCCAATAGCTTGATTTTCTGGGATATAATGGAAATCCCTTTCTGTATCATAGAATCCATATGATCTTGTGAAAAACCTACCACAAGCGTTCCTAAATACTTGTCTCCGAACATAATAGGAGAAGCATATTCATAAATATTTTCTCCGATAAGAGACTCATACATATCGGTTGTAGGAGTATATGCTCTTTTTGCCCTTGCATTGAATGCAGAAGCTATATTACTGTCATCATCTCTTGCACTGGAAATTATCCCATATCCGGAAACATAAGATGCATAAACTATTGCCGGCTTATGAATAGAAACTACTGAATCAATAATGCTTCTTATCTGGTCTTCTTCATTAGATTTAACCGCTTTCTCACAGGTATGAAAAAACACTTTAAATGTCTGATCTCTGGTATCTTCAAACTGAAGAGTCAGAAAATTCTTTTGTGCTGTGTATATAGTGTATGATACAAAGGCGATAACGAGTAATAAAAGAATTGAAATTGAAAATGTGAACTTAAGTCTTAAGTTCATGGGCAAACCTGTTAATAGTATTATTTTTTGGCTGGATATAATCAGTCTGCCGGATTAAATTATTTTTATCCGGCAGACTGAATATTTTGTTAATTATTCTTTTGGCTCAAGAGAAATTACTACGCCTGAACCCATTTTTTCTGCAATAAAGTTGTAAAGAAAAGCTACAACTATTGCACCAATCGACATGATCAATGCGTAGAGAATTACAAACACGAGCAATGAAGCAAATCTCAAACCTACTCCAAGACCTGCTGCCAAGTCAGTAGGAGTAATGAAAAATGTAAAAATACCTATAAGAACTCCCATGATTGCAAACACGATCGGAAAAACTTTAATTACTGACATGATCTGAACTTTTCTGACATCATAAAGTGACATTTAAGCCCTCCTAGATTTTTTTTACTTCTTATTTTTATTATATAACTCTGATGTGATTATAACAGAGTTAAAATTTGTTGTCAACAATATTTTACTTCCCGTAAACCTTCTTCATATCTTCAAGCGTCATAGGTTTATAGTCGCCAGCATGCCCTGCTGTTCCAAAATCTTTCATCTTAGAAACTATTAGATCTTTCAGAGCTGTTCTCGCAGGACCAAGATAATCTCTTGGGTCAAACTTTTCGGGAGTTTCAACAAAGACCTTTCTTATAGCAGCAGTCATCACAAGCCTTCCGTCAGTATCGACATTTATCTTTGATACGCCGAGTTTTATCGCTTCCTGAAGATTTGACATAGGAACACCGGTAGCTCCGGGCATTTTTCCGCCGTATTTATTAACATCGTCTATAAGATTCTGCGGAACCGAAGAAGCTCCGTGAAGAACTATAGGAATATCAATCAAGGATCTAATCTCTTTCAAAACATCAAAAGCAAGATTTGCAGCGCCTTTAAATTTATATGCACCGTGAGAAGTCCCGATAGCGATTGCCAATGAATCCACACCGGTTTCTTCTACGAATTTCTTAGCTTCCTGAGGATCTGTCAAATGTATCTGTCCGGAACCTACACCGTCTTCAATACCGCCTAAAGTACCAATCTCGGCTTCAACGCTTACGCCTCTGGCATGTGCATATTCTACAACTGATTTAGTAACTTGCACATTATAATCATACGTAGACGGGGTTTTTCCGTCTTCCATTAAAGAACCGTCTATCATAACTGAGCTGAATCCTAATTCAATAGCTTTTTTCGCTGATTCTAAAGAATTGCCATGGTCCAAATGCATAGCAACAGGAATTTCAGGATTTTCGAGGACTGCTGCCTTCATCAAATATCCAAGATATGTAAAATTTGAATATTTCAGTGCACCTCTGCTTGCCTGGATTATTACAGGAGATTTTGTCTCCTGAGCTGCTGCCATAATAGCCTGGATCTGTTCCATGTTGTTTACATTATATGCACCAACACCGTATCCTTTTTTTAATGCTTCATCTAAAATCTGTTTCGCTGGTACTAAAGCCATTTTTACTTCCTCCTATTTCGATTATATATTATTACTTCTTTGTGTTTTTTTGATCTTTTATTTTACTGACTATCTTTTTTGCTTTGCTGCGCGGCTTTGCTTCAGTTTTGTCTAAACCATCAATCTCTGTTCTTAGCACAGCCCGGCGTTTTTTTGATATTTTACTTTCTGCTTCCGGCTCTGTAAATACGCCGATATTCCTGAATTTCATATACCTGTCATTAGATATTTCAAGAGCTGTCATTTTTTCATATTCTTTAAGATTCTTATTAAGAGCGGCTTTTATATTTGCGGCTGTTTTTTCAGGATCAAAATGTGCGCCGCCGAGAGGTTCTTTAATTATTTCATCTATGACTTTAAGATTTAAAAGATCTTTTGCCGTTATTTTCATTGCCTCGGCAGCTTCTTTTGCTTTCCCGCCGTCTCTGAAAAGTATAGCTGCACAGCCTTCCGGTGAAATGACGGAATAGTAAGCATTTTCAAGCATAAGCACTTTATTTGATACTCCTATACCAAGAGCTCCGCCTGAACCGCCTTCTCCTATAACAATGCTTATCACCGGCACTTTCAAGTCTGACATATCTCTTAAGTTTCTGGCTATTGCTTCTGCCTGTCCTCTTTCTTCAGCTGCAATACCCGGATATGCTCCGGATGTATCTATAAATGTTATTATCGGTCTGTTAAATTTTTCGGCAAGCCTCATTATCCTCATGGCTTTCCTATATCCTTCAGGATGTGCCATACCGAAATTCCTGTCCATATTTTCCTGAAGAGTTCTCCCCTTCTGATGTCCTATAACGGCAACAGGAGTATCGTCAAGCAAAGCTATACCGCACAGAAGCGCCTGATCATCACCATATGCTCTGTCTCCGTGCAGTTCAACAAAACCGTCAAAAATCATTTTTATATAATCAGCCGAATAAGGCCTTGAAGGATGGCGGGCTATCTGTATTCTCTGCCATGGTGTAAGCGAACCGTAAATTTTCTGCCTTAGAAGATCTCTTTTCTTTTCAAGATCTGCAATCTGTTCAGAAAAATCTATACCGCCCTCACTTGAAGAATCCTTTAAATTTTCAATCTTTTTCTCAACTTCAGCGATAGGCTGCTCAAAATCAAAAGATCTATCCATTCTATAATATATCCTCTTTAGAATTTTCCTGTATAACTTATTTTAAAGACCCTTTCATTTGGAACTTTATCAGGGCTATCTTTTCCCCAGCAATCTCTCATCATAAAATCAAGATCTATAGCATCTGTTAGATTGAATCTTAAACCGGCATTAATCCTTGCTTCTGGGAAATAACCGATATTGTCATATTCAGCCATAAACTGGACAACTTCTACATAAAGCGGAATTGTCGCATTGATAAAACCGCGAACTCCCGGCTTTGAGAAATTATTCATATTTACCCCCAAGTCAAACGTAAGCCCTTCAAGGAATAACTCTCTGCCGATAACAACATATAAACCTTTGCCTCTCTGGAGATAATCTGAATCAGGATCATAATCAGGATTCCAAAAATATCCCTGACCGTCAAAGCCTAAAGCTATTCCGGGCCATTTCATATTCCCTTCATATAATCTGAATTTTACGGATAAAGCGGGGACAGCCATTTCTATCTGATCATTTCCTATAAACCTGTCAAGCTCCCAAGATACACCGATATTAAAAAACTTAAAAACACCGAAATCCAATCTTGTATGGACTCCGCCATATCCAAACATTCTAAAACTGACATCATAACTGCCGTAATTAAGAATATTGGTCGTTGGTGTATCCATAACATACATTTTGCTTGCATGTGCCGCAGACACTATCATAAAAACCGCAATAAATGAAAATATTATTTTTTTAATCAATTTATAAACTCCTATAAATTTATATAAACATATTATAATAATTGTATAATTTTACAAAAAACAAGTCAATTTACATCTTTTATTTATTTTTCGATTCTTTTTACATTTTTATTTTCCGTAATAGTCACCAATAAAGACGAATTGTATATAGAGCCTACAGTAACCAAATCTTCATATAGCGGAACTTTTGAACCGTAAACTTCTTTTATTTTCTGTTTTACTGTTTCATCAGCAAGGTCAAAATCGGCAAGAGTTTGAAGTCCGCAAAGCTCAATAGCAAGAGCTCTTTGATAAATCTTCCAGACAAGTTCTGAAGGATAAAAGCTTTTATCTGACCATTCATACAAAGAATCATAAGCCTTTCCCATAAAATCCTTAGAGAGCTCTTTCATTATTTCAATATTTTCTTTTGTAAAATAAATCTCTGAATCTTGTATGCGCTTTACAATATAATATTCGTCCTGTCCATCCTTTATCCATCCGGATATAGGTGTCAATTGTACAGGCTGAACAGCTTCAAGCACATACCATTTACCATTTTTATAATAAAGAATACCGATATTATTATATTCCTGTTTTGAAATAACGGTAAGAAACTCCTGACCTTTATTTTTTTTATTTTGGAATATTAAATCGCCTTCTTGAAATAAAGAAGTGTCTGTATTACCTCTGCATCCGCATATAAAAAGAAAAAGCACAGAAATCGTGCTTATCTTAATCTTTCTTAATCTCATTGTGTTTACCTTTCTCTAAAAGTTTTACGATAGAACTGTCACTCAATATTTTATCGGCAACCTGTTTTACGGATAAGTTATCTGTATCAAAAGCAAAATCACAATTCATATAAGCTTCTTTTCTTTCAGAGAGCAGTTTTTTTATTTGCACCATTTGATCTCCGCATTTAAGCAAAGGACGGCAAGCATCGCCTTTTATCCTTTCAAATATCTGCTCCGGAGAAGCAAAAAGATTTATTATAATTCCGCTTTTTGCAAGATTTTCAATGTTTTTAACATTTAGAACAACACCGCCGCCGCAAGATATTACCACGGAATCTTTTTCGGAAAGAGCCTCAACAGCTTCTGCTTCCATTTGTCTAAATACTTCTTCACCTAATTCGCCAAATATACTGCTTATGCTCATCTGTGCATTTTCTTCAATAAAAGCATCAGTATCATAAAAAGAAAAACCCAGTCTTTCCGCCACTTCTTTGCCGACAGCACTTTTTCCGGTGCCCATAAACCCCGTAAAAACAAGATTCATTATATTGCCTTCACGCGTTTCATATAAGTTTCAAGGCTCTTTTTCATATCTTCCAAGCTGTCTCCGCCGAATTTTTCTTTAAATGCTCTTGCTATTTCAAAAGCTACAGCGGCTTCGGCAACTATCCCGGCAGCAGGCACGGCGCATATATCGCTTCTTACAGCTTCCGCTTTTTGTGTTTTTTTCGTATTGATATTTACGGAGCGCAGCGGTTTTGCGAGAGAAGGTATAGCTTTCATAGTACAGGTAATCTTAATATCCTCACCATTGCTCATTCCGCCCTCTATGCCGCCAGCCCTATTAGTTTTCCTATAAAAAGATTTTTTAGCACTATAAAAAATCTCATCGTGTGAATCAGAACCCGGAAGTGCGGCAAGTTTTGCACCGCTGCCGAACTCAACTGATTTTATAGCTTGTATAGACATTAAACTTTGGGCAAGCCTTCCGTCAAGTTTCAGGTCCCACTGCGTATGGCTGCCAAGACCCGGCGGGACATTTTCCGCTATGACGACCACTTTTCCGCCTAATGTATCTCCCTTGGAAGCTGTAGTTTTTATAAGCTGTATCATCTTTTTGCTTGCGACAGCATCAGGACATCTTACATAAGACATTTCCGTATCATGCCAAATCCTGTCTTTTGGGATGGAATTGATATTCCCTATTATTTTTCCTATCTGTAAAGTATAAGAAAATATATTTATGCCGAATTCTTTTAAAAGTTCTTTACAAACCGCTCCTGCTGCAACTCTGCCTGATGTCTCTCTTGCAGAAGCTCTTTCAAGAATATCCCTGAAATCACTGACCCCGTACTTCATAAGTCCGGCAAGATCGGCATGTCCCGGACGGGGTTTCGCAAGGCTCTTACCGTCAAGATCAACCGATATCGGAGACATAATACTCTGCCAATTTTCCCAATCTTTATTTTGAATATATAATGCTATGGGAGACCCCAGGGATCTCGCATGCCTCATTCCGGAAAGTATCTTTACATTATCCGTTTCTATCTTCATTCTCTGTCCCCTGCCATAGCCTTTCTGTCTTCTGGCAAGTTCAACATCTATGTCTTCAGAGTTAATTGTCAGCCCCGCAGGAATACCTTCAAGTATTACCATAATACCGCGGCCGTGCGATTCTCCCGCCGTTGTAAACCTAATCATCATAATCTCCTAATATATACTTTCTATATTATATTTAATTTTTACAGCTTTATTCAAACCGGGTTCATTCTCTCAGCACTTTTACTGCCGAATCAACAGTATCCGCACCGAATATCTTTATGTTTCCTTTATAAGAAAGATTTTTTATATTGCCTTTGGGGATAACGGCTTTTTTAAAGCCCAGCTTTTCGGCTTCAGCAAGCCTTTCGGCAGAAAGTGCTACGGAACGCACCTCACCTGCAAGACCTACTTCGCCAAAAACTACCGTATCCTTAGGACATATAAAACCTGAATTTGCCGAGACTATAGCACAGGCAGCCGCAAGATCTGCCGCTGTTTCTTTTATTTTTACGCCGCCTGCAATATTTACAAAAACATCTTGCATTTCAAGCGGAAGGTCCAATCTTTTTTCAAGAACGGCTATCAAAATAGTTACGCGGTTTGCATCATAACCGGAAACCATTCTTCTGGGTAAACCGAAATTAGTCCTTGCGGCAAGAGCCTGAACTTCAAGAAGTATAGGCCTTGTTCCCTCCATAGAAACCGTTACCGTATTTCCCGGAGCATTAATGCTTCTTTCGCCAAGAAAAATAAGAGAAGGATTTGAAACTTCCTTAAGACCGGAAGCATTCATTTCAAATATACCTATCTCGCTTGTCGGACCGAAACGATTTTTATAAGCTCTAAGAATACGAAATATTTGTTGTCTCTCATTTTCAAAATATAAAACTGTGTCAACTATATGCTCAAGAACTCTTGGTCCGGCAAGGTCGCCATCTTTTGTAACATGTCCTAAAAGAAAAACTGTAATGTTTTTTGATTTTGCAATACGCAAAAGCTCGGCCGCTGTTTCCCTTACCTGTGCCACAGTACCCGGTGCGCTTGAAAGTTCCGGATGAAATGTTGTCTGTATAGAATCTATGATAAGGAATTTAGGTTCTATTTTATTTACAGCGTCTATAATGTTTTGGAGATTTGTTTCTGAAGCAAGAAAAATATTATCTTTGTTTACTTTAAGCCTGTCTGCCCTTGCTTTTACCTGCGACATGGATTCTTCACCTGAAATATAAAGAACCTTTCCATGCGCACTTAAAGCACCGGAAATATGAAGCATAAGTGTTGATTTACCGATTCCCGGGGCGCCGCCCAAAAGTATTAATGAGCCTGGCACAATGCCGCCGCCAATCATATTGTCAAACTCTTTTATCTTTGTTACATAACGTTGAAAATCTTTTACGGAAACATCTTTAAGATTTAATACTTTTGAAGAAAAACCGGTAAGCTGCCTTGGTAAAGCTGTGCTTTTTTGCGTAGCGGAAAATCTTTCTTCGGTAAAACTGTTCCAGGAAGCACAGCCTGGACACTTTCCGAGCCACTGTGCAGATTCATATCCGCACTGCTGGCACAAATATATTGTTTTGGTCTTTTGTTTTTTCATTATTTTGATGCCACTGCAGCAATGCTCATAATCCCCAGCAGCGAAGCTATGTCAGTATCTTTGATCTCAAGTTTTATATAAGGGGTAACTGCGGCAGAATATGCTATATCTTCAACCATAACGCCTGCATAAAGCCATTTGGTAATGCCAAAACGTGCTCCGAAATTAAATTCAGGAGGTCTGTCTTTTCTGGCAAAGTTAAAAGCTTCAAGATGAGCCTGTAATCTTCTATAAGGAGCATATATAGGGTCAAAGAAAGAATATCCGACGCCAACCCCTGCTTTGCTGCGAATAACTCCGCCATATATAGAAGCATTTTCCCCTCTAAAACTAAGCAAAGCCGTAAGTGTATTCATAGTATCTTTTTCAGTTTGATCTTTCACACCGCTGGTATCTGCGACATTTGAGATACCGACATAATAATATCTTTCTTTCCTCATAGATATTCCTATGCCCAAATCGCTTCTTAACTTTTCATCTTTAATATTATATCTGCCGGCATAATCCCACTCGAGATGAAGTTTGTTGGCTTTATCACTAAAACTGTCAATAGCTGTTTTTGCACTCGCAACAGCTTCTTTTGCAGTAATTATAGTTTCTTTAAGTTCCTTTCCTGTTTCTTCATCATTAATAAGCGTTGCAAGCGTTCCGTCACCTTCACTTATTTTATTAACAAGAATATCGAGTTTAGCAGAAACTTCTTTAATGCTTGCTATTGCACTTCTTATATCATCACGGTTTTCCCCTGTAATTTCGGCAAGGTTAAAAGAGAATTGATTAATATTGTCTATAGTTCTTGTAATTTTAGCGTTTTGTGAAGAGATGTTCCTCATAACAAGTTTCAAATCAGCCATGGATGCAGAAAGATTATCAATAATATCTTTTATTTTCCCGTCGCTTCCTATAGCAATAAGAGTATTATTAACTTTTTCCATTATATTGTTTAGAGATTGTTCAATGGAAGGAGCTTCGCTTACACCTATTGAGGCACCGTCTTTAACCTTAGGATAATTTGAGTCTCCCGGATTTATTTCTATGTATTTTGTTCCTATTATACCCATTGAAACTATGCTTGCAGTTGCATTTTCATAGAGAACAACATCTTTATTTATAGCAAGACAGAGATTAGCACGAGAATCTTTTAATGAAACGCCTTTCAATACTCCTATATCAACGCCGGCTATTTTCACTTTAGCTTTTTTGGTAAGACCTGAAGCATTCTGAAATAAAGCGTAAACTTTATAAGAACGATTAACAGTAAAATTACCAACGGCAATAATCGAAACAATTATGCCAAATAATCCTATCGCTACAAAAAGCCCGAGTTTAATCTGATTGTTCATATCTCTTCCATATTAAATGTTCTTTCAGTTTCTATAGGACCATGACTTGAACCTTCTATGAACTGCCTTACTACCGCATTATCGGTATTCTTCGTTTCTTGCGGAGTTCCGGTAAATATAACCTGTCCTTTATGAAGCATTATTATCCTGTCTGCTATTTTATACGCTGACTTCATATCATGCGTTACTACTATCGAAGTAATTTTAAGATGCTTTCTCAAATTTATTATCAGATCGCTTATCACATCGGACATTATCGGGTCAAGACCCGTCGTCGGTTCGTCATAAAAAATATATTCCGGCTGATAGGCTATTGCCCTTGCAAGTGCTACTCTTTTTTTCATACCGCCGGAAAGCTGTGAAGGCTTAAGTTCTTCCACATTTTTTAAACCCACCATTCCAAGACATTGCGTTACTCTTTGTTTTATTTCATCCTCACCTATTTTTGTGAGCGTCCTAAGTCCGAAAGCTACATTATCTTCTATAGTGAGCGAATCAAAAAGTGCAGCTTCTTGAAAAACATAACCCATTTTTTTTCTTGAATTTTGAAGTTCTTCCTCAGAACATTTTGTTATTTCAAGATCATCAACGAATATAGAACCCGCTGTTGGTTTAACAAGACCTGCTATTTGTTTCAGCAGTATGCTCTTGCCGGTACCGGAAGAACCTATTATTACAAGTGTTTCCCCATCACGGACTTCAAAACTAACGCCGCAAAGCACACGTTTTTTGCCAAAAGATTTTTCAATATTTTCTACCTTTATCATCCGCTAATTCCGTATATTTTATAATTTTCTAAAGATTTTTCCAAACTTTCCATTATAAATTCAAATAATTCTTATAGCTTTTTTCTCATTTGATACCAAGCGCAACAAGCAATGATGTTATAAAATAGTCCGATATAAGTATCAAAACCATAGAATACATAACTGAACTTGTAGTGGCTTTTCCTACGCCTTCAGCTCCGCCCTCCGTAGTAAAACCTTTATGACATGCGACAATTACTATGATAAGTGCAAAGAAAAATGATTTTATAAATCCGTGTAAAAAAGTTTTGACTGCCATAAAATCAAGAACATTAGACCAATAAACGGCAGGGCTTACATCCCAAGAATGTACCGTTACGACTAGTCCGCCGTATACGCCTATTATATTTGCAAGAGCGGTAAGCAAAGGCAGCATAAAAAAACATGCAAGAAATCTCGGCACAGCCAAATACTTAACCGGATTCGTACCTAAAGTATATAAGGCGTCAAGCTGTTCGGTAACTTTCATCGTACCGATCTCCGCTGTTATCGCAGCACCAACCCTTCCGGTTATTACTACAGCAGTTAAAACGGGACCCAGCTCTATTACAAGAGCAAAGCCTGTTATAGTTCCTACATATACGGGTTCATTAAAAAGATTTGTTGTTGCGGTTCCAACCTGAAGAGCTAAAACCATTCCTGTAAAAAATGAAGTGAGTGTTACTATCGGAAAAGAGCGCCAGCCTACTTCAACCATCTGCGCTATAGTATTTTTGATAGGTATGGCACCCTTAAAGATCCATTTGAAGGTTTCAAATGTCATCGCTGATGCCTGTCCCAATCCTTCCAAAAAAGAAATGACTATCTCTTTGGGCATACCTACGGTTTTTTTAGCAAGTTTTCTTGCTTTAATGGATTTGACCGTATTTTTTTTGAGCATTGTCATATTATACTACAATTCTGGGTACTCGCGGAGATATAGCACAAGTTACTTCGTAATTTATCGTTTCTTGTATTTTTGCGAGCTCGTCGGCCTTTATCTGTTCTTTTCCCTGTGCACCGATAAGAACAACTTCATCACCAAGCGCAACACCTTTTACGCCTGTAACATCTATCATAGTCATATCCATTGTTATTCTTCCGGCTATAGGACAGCGTTTTCCGCGCACAAGGACATCTCCTTTATTTGATAAAAGCCTGTTGTATCCATCGGCATATCCTACAGGAATAGTAGCTATTACCGAGGCTTTATTGGTCACAAAAGTTCTGCCGTAACTTACAGAAAAACCCGCCGGCACTCTTTTAAGAAGTGTTATCCTTGTTTTCCAAGAAAGTACAGGCTTTAATTTTAAAAATCTTTCCGCATATTTAAAAGGGCTTAAACCATAAAGACTTATACCCGGACGCACCATATCAAGATGTGTTCTTTTATCCCTGAACAATGCAGCAGAGTTTGCCGCATGTGCTACAAATTTAAGACCGAGCGTTGTTCTTGCATATTTTACTATCTTTAAAAATGTTTCAAGCTGTGCTTTTGTAAATACAGAATCGGTGTCGGCAACAGGAAAATGCGTACACATTCCGCTCATATTTATTTCAGGCGTACTTGCTATTTTATTAAGAAGAGAAGTTGCAGTTTCCGGAAGAACTCCTATTCTACCCATACCTGTGTCTATTTCAAGATGAAAGTTAAGTTTCTTATCCAGTTTTACCGCAAGGTCTTCAAGTGCATTAATACCCGGCATTGTTGAAAGAGTAGGCGTCAAAGAATGCGCTACCGCAACCTGCAGATTATCAAAGGGAAAAATATTTCCTAAAACTAAAATACTGGTTTTTATTCCGGCTTCTCTGAACTTTATGCCTTCTTCAAGCGAAGATACGCCTATGCAGGCAACGCCTGCTTTCTGTGCTTCTTTTGCAAGAGCTATACCGCCGTGCCCATAAGCATTTGCCTTTATAATCGGCATGATTTTTGTGTCTTTTGCCAAATACTCTTTAATTTTTTTAAGATTGAAATGAAAATCGCTTTTGTCTACTTCTACCCAATTCTGACGAAAAAAAACAGGCTGTCTTTTTCTTGCCATAATCTTTTTCCCTTTAGCAGGGGGCGGCTGTGTTTTCATTGATAGGTATCCTCTGTTTTATATTACTATAAACTGTTTTTATTATATAAAATCATTCTTCAAGTTGTCTGTTATAGAAATCTTTGTTTGAAAATTTAGTGTATTCGCTTTCAAAAATAAGTTCAACTTCTCCGACAGGACCGTTTCTCTGTTTACCTATTATTATTGTAGCATTATTTTTTATATCCGGATCAGTTTTATTATAGTAGCCTTCCCTATGTATAAATGCCACGACATCAGCATCTTGTTCAATGGCGCCTGAATCTCTCAAGTCCGAGAGCTGGGGTTTATTGTCTTTTCTTCCGCGCTCTTCAGTCTTTCTTGAAAGCTGCGAAAGAGCAACTACCGGTACTTTCAGATCTCTGGCAAGCCCTTTTAGCGAACGTGAAATTTCTGCAACTTCAAGCTGGCGCGACTCTACATTTCTGCTTGAACCGCGCATTATCTGTATATAATCTATGACTATTAAAGAAAGAGGCGTCTTTTTTGCTTCTAGTTCAGTAGCAAGTCTTCTTGCTCTTGCTCTCAACTCTATAACACTTACGTCTGAACTGTCTTCTATATAAATCGGCGCTTCAGAAATTTTCTGGGCAGCAGTTGTAAGTCTGCCCCAATCCGAAGGCTGAAATCTTCCTTTTCTAAGGTCATGTGCCTTCACTCTTGACTGCGAAGCGAGAAATCTCATAACAAGTGATTCTTTTGACATTTCAAGAGAGAATACAGCGACCGGTTTCTTTTCAACAAGAGCGACATTTTCGACGACATTTAGTGCAAAAGCCGTCTTTCCCATTGACGGACGGGCAGCAATAATTATAAGTTCTGAAGGTTGGAGACCGGCTGTCATAATATCAAGTTCGGTAAATCCTGTACGAAGTCCCGGAACCTCTTTTTTATCAGAATGCAGTTTTTCAAGTATTCTAAGTGTAGGTCTTACTACATCGGCAACTTTTGAAAAACCTTTATTACTGTCGCTTTGTGAAATATTAAATAAAGCCGCCTGGGATTTATCAAGTATTTCCTCCGGCGGATATTTTTCATTGAATGCATCCGTTACTATTTCCGAACCCGTATTGATAAGTTGTCTTAATATTGATTTTTCGCGGATTATTGAAGCGTGATACTCAACGTTTGCTGCAGTCTGCACAGAATCTATAAGTGAAGCCAGATAAGAAGCTCCGCCGATTTCCGCAAACATTGCATTTTTTTTAAGTGCATCGGAAACCGAGATTATGTCTACAGGCTGATTCTCAAGGTAAAGATCACGGACAGTTATAAAGATCTGTCTGTGTATCTCTTTATAAAAATCATTTTCTGTTATTATGTCTATAGCTTTGGTTATGGCTTCTTTTTCGATAAGCATAGCGCCTATCACAGCCATTTCCGCATCTATAGCCTGTGGTGGTACTTTTTCTATTATATTTGCCATTTTAGCGGTCAATAAAAACAGGGTCTGGAAGCAAATGCGCCGTCAGACCCTGTAAATTTTGATTATTCTTTTTCACTGATAACGGAAAGTTTTATCTTTGCCGTTACTTCGGGGTGAAGCCTTATGTTTATATCATAATTTCCGAGTTCTTTAAGACTGTCGGAAAGAAGTATATCGCGTTTATTTACAGCAAAGCCGCTTTCTTCAAGTATTTTGGCTATATTAGAATTTGTAACCGAACCGAATACTTTATTATTTTCGCCTACTTTTACTTTTACAGAAAACTCTGCAGCTTCAAGTTTTGATGCCATTTCTTTTGCTGCTGAGATTATTTCTTCTCTTTGCTTTTCAAGTTTTACTCTTTCTCTTTCCCATATCTTTAAATTCTGCGGAGTTGCTTCCATAGCGAGTTTCTTTGGAACAAGATAGTTTCTTGCAAAACCTGCCGAAACCTCTTTTATCTCGCCCTGACGGCCGACATTTGTAATATCGGACCTTAATATAACTTTCATTTTATCCTCCATACTTATCTGCTCTTTTGTCATTCCCGGATTATTTTAAACTGAGGGAAATGACTTCTCTCAAGTCAATTTGAAGAAGTGAAAGGCAAGAGTGCAAGCATTCTTGCTCTTTTTACCGCAGTATCAAGAGCTCTCTGATGCTTTGCACATGTGCCGGTTACACGACCTGAAAGAATTTTACCTCTCTCTGTAACAAAAGCGCGCAGAAGGCTTATATTCTTATAATCTATTTCAACTTTATCAGCACAGAAACGGCAAACTTTCTTTCTTACAGGTCCGCCCTTTCTGAACTTTCCTCCGGGACGCGTTTGGCCTTCAGCTGACGGTCTTGCACCTTGTCCCGCGGGTTTTTTTATAAATGCCATTTTTATCCTCCAACCGTTTAAAACGGTATATCTTCGTCTTCATCACCGGATATATCTGATGAGGGAGCATACTCCGAATCATCAACCGGCGGTTTAGAACCTATTGCTGTTTCCTGTCTTACTATAGACAAGAATTGAACTCTTGACGCCACAACTTCCAAACGGCTTCTTTTAGCACCGTCGCTTCCTTCCCATTTATTTGTCTGCAGCCTGCCTTCAACATGTACGAGAACGCCTTTTTTTAAACGTTCAGCACATCTTTCGCCTTGGTCGCCCCAAACTATAATAGGAACAAAAGTGGGATCGGCATCTTTCCATTCGCCGGTCGTTTGGTCTTTAAATCTTCTGCCTATGGCTATATCAAAAGAACAAACTGCTTTTCCTGTATTTGTACGCCTGAGTTCAGGATCTCTTGTAAGCCTGCCTACCATTATTACGCTGTTTTGCTCAGGCAAGCGGAGACTGCTCTGTTGCTGGTTCATCTTCTTTTACCTCCGTCGCCGCAGGCGCTTCAACCGCTTTAGCGGCAGGTTTCGATGCAACTTTTTTCTTCTCTACTTTGATTGTAAGATATCTGATTACATCATCGCTGAGTTTAAAGAAGTTTTCAATGGCGCTTACCATTTCACCGGTACCGCTCAACTCCATATAAACATAGCTTCCTTCACGGAATTTTTTAATAGGGTAAGCAAGTCTTTTTTTGCCGAGCTGTTGTACGGTTTTGATTTCGCCTTTTGAGTTTTCGATGATCTGCGTCACTTTTGCAGTGATCTCTTCAACTTTGTCTGCCGCAAGCTCAGGTGAGCAGATAAATGTGCTTTCGTAGTTCATTCTTTTACACCTCCTTTCTGGATTTCCCTTTGCAATATTTAGCTTTCAAGGGTTTAGCCCCCGCCTTAACTTAAACGAGAGCAAAGTTTCAGGCTTATTGTTATACAAAACTTTTACAATTTTTGCAAAAAATTAAGTTTATAATATTTTAAAATTCTTGTTTTCTAATCAATACTTACCGAGGCTGGTTACTGCCTTCAATATCCTCATTTGGGAACATCGGTAAAAGAAGCTCTTCTTCTTTATTATTTCTCATCCCTTTTGCAACAAGATAAACATAAGGAACAAAGAATAATGCAAGTACCAATGCAAAAGACAAACCTCCCACAACGGCTATAGCCATAGGCTGGTTTGTGGTTTCTTTACCGCCGAAACCTATTGCAAGCGGTATCATAGACGTAATTGTAGTAAGCGTCGTCATTGTGATAGGACGTATATGGTTTACCGTAACTTCAATAACATGTTTTTTCATTGTAAGAATTTCAGGTTTTGCACCATTGCACCTCTCTACTTCTTGTTCATAGACTATATTAAACCTGTCCACCAAAAGAATAGATATATTGATAACATTACCCACAAGCATTATAAAACCGAGCATCGATATAGAATTTATAGACTGGCCCGTTACAAATAAAGAAAACAAAGCGCCTACAATACCAAGAGGTATCGCAACCATAACTATGATAGGCTGGAAAAGCGATTCGAATTCAGAAGCAAGGATCATAAATATTATTATTACACCGAGCATCAGCGCAAAAGAGACTTCTGTTAAAGCTTCCTTCATAGCAAGCATTTCGCCTGAGATCACACAGTGCACATCCTCATTGTCATAGCGTGCATTGAGAATTTCTTCTATTTTAGCTACAGCTTTAGTAAAATTCCCTTTAACATTGGCAGATAATAAATATGTTCTTTCGCCTTCTATTCTTTTTATAGCAGGAAGTGTCTTTACGAATGTGGGATTGGATATCTGTTTTAACTGTATCGTCATACCCCATGGAGAGTATGCTGTCATTTCCATGACCTTTTCAAGCCTGTCACGGTCTTCAGGCCTCATCCTGACCCTTATATCTTTTTCATCATCTTTGAGTTTAAGTTTTGTAGCAACAAAACCTTTGATAGCGGCAAGCGTCATAGCGGAAATATCCTGCGTAGACAAGCCGAACAAAGATGCTCTTTCACGGTCTATAGTAAGCCTTAATTCAGGCACTTCATCTGGAGGGTCAAGTTTTATACCGTAAAACTCAGGCATATCTTCCATAATCACTCTTATTTCATCAGCAGCTTTTTTAAGGATTTTGAGATCTTTTCCTCTGATCTCAATAAGAAGTCCGGAGGATGCCCCGGCCCCTGATCCAAACAGCCCTTGTTGGGTTATAAACTCCAAATCAAGTCCCTTTATATTCCATTTTCTAACTTCATTGGAAACATCTGCCACAAGCTCATCAGTAGTCATCCCTTCTCTTTTCAGTCTTCCTATCATTCTTGCTTGATACGTTCCAAGCGACTCAATTGCGGCAACACCCGAATCGTCTCCGGTAGAGCCGATGCTTACCGATATATCCCTTATTTCGGAATAACCCGAAATAAGCTTTTCTATTCTTTTTGAAGTAGCATTTGTTATTTCAAGAGGAGTATCGGGAGGAAGAGTCATATTCAATACAAATCTTCTTTCATCAATTTTAGGCATAAAAGCCTTGGGAATAAGCATAAAACATATAATGCCCACAGAAAAATATATCAAAACAGTTATAGCAACCTTGCCCAAACGGAGATCAAGCACTTTCCTAAAAGTAGGAGTAAAATATTTATTTATGGCACTCATTCCGGCTGTAATCGACTGTTTGCTGAGATCTGCAGTTAAAGCAAGTCTCGGCACAAGGAATAAAGCGGCAAAAATCGATGAAAGCAAAGAGAAAGTGATAGTCAATGCAAGCTGCTTGAACATCTGTCCTATCATACCGGCAACAAAAACAAAAGGAATAAATATTGCAACGGACGTAAGAGTTGCGCTCAAAACAGGTGCGACCAAACTCCGCGTAGCGGCATATATGGACTCTTTCTTCTCTCTGTCTTTATGTCTGTGTACCTGCATAAGGATATTTTCAAGCACCATGTTTGAGTTGTCTATAACCATACCTATACCTACGGTCAATCCGCCCAGCGACATAGTGTTTATCGAGATATCATTAAAATACATAAAGCTCAAAGTAGTACAAAGCGCTACCGGTATGGCGACATTAATGATAGTGGAAGCCATAAAGCTTTTCATAAAGAAATAAAGAAGGATAAATGCAAGAAGAATACCTTGTATGGCGCTTGAATAAAGATTAGCCAGAGACTCTTTAATAAAGTCTGACTGGTCGGAAGTTATAAGTATCTCAATTTCAGGCGGTACTTTATCTTCAATTTCTTTGAGCTTTTTATGTACTTCTTTTGAAAGGTTTATCAAGTTTGATCCGGATTGCTGGTAAATACCTACGGAAATATTTTCATGTGCATTATAGCGGGAATAGCCTTTTCTGTCTTTAAGAGATTCTTTAACATCGGCAACGTCCCTTAATAATACTATTTTATCGCCGGTTTCTTGCTGCTGATTCCTTACTCTTTTGGTACTCATTGTCTGGCTGATATTATAATCTATCTTACCGAAAGAAAGACTTGCAATATCTTCAATGTTTTGGAACTCTCCTACGGTTTTAACAAGATATTCGTGTTTTTCTTCTTTGATCGTTCCGGCAGGATAAGTTATATTGGCATTTTGCAAAGAAGTAATGATCTCGGTTATGGAAACCTGATTGGCAAGCAGTCTTCCTTTGTCTATTTCTACAAGTATCTCTTTTTCTTCTCCGCCTCTAAGCTCTACCTTGGCAACACCTTCAAGTCTTTCAAGCTCATCTTTAATATTCTTTTTTGCAAATTCCCTAAGATCAGCCATTTTTTCTGCAGAAGCTTCTCCGCTTTTATAACTTACAGAAAGCATCATTGCCTCTACCTGGGTAGGATTATATTTTAATACTACAGGTTCTAAAGCATCCCGCGGCAGCGATTCTTTGACGAGGTCTATTTTTTCACGAACTTCCATAGCGGCAAAGTCCATGTTTATGCCCCATCTGAACTCACAGCTGACTACAGATACGCCTTCTTTGGAATTTGAAGTTACTCTCTTTATATTTTTAACTGTGCCGGCTGTTTCTTCAATCATTCTGCTTATAAGTTTTTCCGACTCTTCCGGACCGGCTCCTTCATATTTAGTAACAATAGTTATCTGCGGATAGTCCATAGCCGGGTACAATTCCTGTGGAATTCTGCCATACGATATTATTCCCAGAAGGCCAACGGATAAAAACAGCATCACAGTAGTAACAGGCCTGTCAACAGATAATCTTAAAATTGCCATTTATATTCTCTCTTTTTTAAATTTTCATTTTCGGTATTTTCGGTTCTTCTTCTTTTTTCTTAAGACCCGGAAGTTCAAGTTTCGGCAATAACTGTGTTTTTTTAGTTCCGCCGGATATCTTTTTTTCCTTTCCAAGCCCGACAAGATTGAACAAGAAATCTAAATTTTTGAAAATACCTTTTAAACTTCTCTTAGGATTTTCCAAAAGATAATACGCTGTAGGTATTATCAAAAGCGTAAGCATCGTTCCTGTAATTGTACCGCAAAGAACAGTTAATGCCAAGGATGTCCACATTGAGGCGGCCTCATCGCGGCTCAAAACCATGGGCAGCAAACCTATGGTTTTCATCAAAAATGTGATGAGTTCAGGTCTAAGTCTTTCTTTACAGGATTCAAAAATAACCCTTATTATATTTGTTCTTCCAACTCTTCTCTGATTTATTTTATCAACAATAATAATAGATCCGTAAACTATAGATCCGAACAAGATCATTATACCTATCCACACACCTAGACTTATGGATTTTTTAAATATCCATAGTGAAAATGCTACTCCAATAATACTTAAAGGCAGAGCAAACATTATAAGAAAAGGCTGCTTATAGGATTCGAATATTGAAGCCAGCACAAAAAATATCAAAATTATGGTAAGTGCAACGGCAAGTATGAACTGTCCTTGGCTTTCAACGGTTTTCTCATAATCTCCGGATATATTAAAAGAATAATCTCTTGGAAAGGAAATTCCTTTTAATGCCGTGTTTATCCCGTTGGCAGCCGTCGTAAGTCCTATCTTATCCCTGTTAGCGCTTATCTGTATAAATCTTTTTTTATTTTTATGCCAAATTTCCTGCGTTGATTTAACTTCTTCTGCTATTGCCACCTGCCCGACTCGTACAGTTTCTTTTCTTTGATTTATTAATGGCAGGAACAAAACATCTGTTGCATTCTTTACAGTTCCCGGAATAAGCCTTGCAATAGTTTCTATCTGTTTTCCTTCAGTCCTGTATTGCGTGGCGATAAGTCCTCTTATCTGACAATGAAGAGTATTGCCGAAATAATAAGCCGTAAGACCGAAAGTCGCAAGCCTGTGATTATCTACAAAAAGATTTATTTCAGGTTCATCTTCCCTCATTCTTATTTTTACATCATTAAGACCTTTTACCTGCTGAAGTCTTCCCGATGAAGAAAAAGCAAGCTGTTTAAGCTGATCATAATCCTGCCCGTAAAAATCAACATACATTTCCTTTGCACCGGCGGTATTAGACTCCTGATAATAAACAAATGCCGGAGAATAATCAGGAAAATGCTGTCTAAACTCTTCTTTAAAAGTTTCAGCATTTTTATAAACTTTTACTTCAACGAAAGTATGCAGTTTTTCAACTTTGGAAGAAACTCTTTCAACATCTTCCCTGTAAGACAAGAGTTTTGCTTCCATTTTTTTCACTATTTCATTTGAAACTTCAATACGCGTAGCCGGCGGGAACTGCACACCTATTCTGAAAGTATTAACATCTCCGGCATCCATAAATTCGGAATCCCTGGTAGTCAATATCTTTACTGAAACAAGAAATAAGATAATAACAAAAACCCAGACAAATGTCTGACGTCTGAATACGAATTTCAACATCTTACCATAAACAGCCCTTATTTTCATATACCAACTTTGGAATTCAAGTTCAAAATTGTTCTGCCATCTGAAGATCTGAGGCGGTACAAATATCATCGCGCTTATCATTGAAGCTATATATGCAAATGTTATGGTCAGTCCGAAAGGCAGGTATAATTGACGGATCTCGGGATCTAAAAACACAAGCGGGAAAAACACTACTACAGTTGTGATAGTAGAAGCAAATATCGGCTGCCAAAGTTCAGCTGTCCCCTGAATCACAAGTTCTTCTTTTGTTTTATATGTCTTTCTGTGATGATGGAAAGAAATATTTTCAATAATAACTATGGCATTGTCCATAACATTTGCCATACCCATTGCAAGACCGCTGAGAGTCATAACATTAAAGGTCTGGCTTGTAAAGTACATCATAAGCACAGTCATAAAAAAACTCAGAGGCATGGTGGTGCCTACTATTATTATATTTCTGACATTACGCATAAATAAAAAAAGGATACCGCATAAAAGAATACCCGCAATAACAAGCGCTTCTATAAGAGAAGATATTGCTTTACTTATATATTCAGCATCATTCTTAACGACAGTAACAACTACGCTGGGGTCCAAAATCTCCCCAAGCCCTTCAATAACCTGAAGCGCCTCATTTGCCGTGCTTATTGTATTTGCAGTAGATTCTTTTTGAATATAAAGTGAGACAACAGGCTGCAGATTAAGTCTTGAAAATGATGTCGGTTCATAATATGAGTCTCTTACAGTAGCGATATCACTTATCCTGATAACAGAGCCTGATTCAGTTATCGCAATACCTGTTCTTTCTATCTCTTCTACACTATTGTATTCTCCGGTAGCCCTGATGACATAGTTTTTACTTGCCTCATCAATTTCTCCGGCTGATATTGAGATGTTCGATAAATTTATTTTTTGGACAACTTCAAGGATAGGAAGTTTATAAGACTGGAGTTTGGCATTATCTATATTCATCAGCAGCTTTCTTTCTCTTCCGCCGCCGATCTCAATATTTGCCACGCCTGAAACACGCATTATTTTTTCTTTTATTTGTTCTTCGGCAATCTCTCTAAGCTGTTCAGGCGACAGCTTTTCTGAACTTAATGCCACTATCATAATCGGAGAATCTGATTGTTCAAACTTGGCAATGATCGGTTTTTCGGTTTCTCTCGGAAGCAGATGCCTGACCATAGCAAGTTTTTCACGCACATCAATAACAATAAAATCCGTATCGATACCATGATGAAATGTCATCATTATGTTCGATTCGGATTCTTTTGATGAAGATATCATTTCCTTAAGGCCGTTAAGTTCTGAAAAAACCTCTTCAAGCGGACGCGTAACATATTTTTCAACTTCGCTGGAAGCAACACCGCCGCGCAGCCTTGTTATAACACTAACCAGACCGGTTGATGTATTAGGATTTAATTCTACAGGTATTCTGACAGCCATTATTGAAGAGAACATCATCAATGCAATGACTATCATCAATGTAGTTATCGGTTTTTTTATACCTATATCAATTATCATCGTTTTTAAACGCCGCCGAACAACGAGCGGGATATAGCAAATTAATATTCCACGGGAATTGCCTGATCTTCTTCAGAGATTTCCTGGAATTTTACTTTTATTCCGTCTGAAAGCTGTCCCTGAGTTTCAACAACTACCATTTCACCTATAGTAAGACCGTCAAGAATAATTGTCTTTTCGCCTACCTTGTCGCCGACCATAACCGGTCTCATCTGAATAACACCTTCTCCCGGCTTAAGATCCGGAACAACTATAGGCACAAGGAAAGTCGCATCATTAAGCGATATCAAACTGTCTGAAGGGATAAGCACAACATTTTCATATTCCCTAAGATATATTGTTCCTCTGGCAAACATTCCAGAGCGCAGCATTCCTTCGTCATTCTCAACGCTGATCTTTACTTTGGACGTTCTTGTTCTCTTATCGACTATAGGGGCAATCTCCATCAAAATACCGTCAAATTCCCTATCGGGATATGAATCGCTCAAGATTTTCACCTTCTGTCCTGCCTGAAGTTTTAAGACATCTTTTTCAGGAATATCAACTTCAAAATTAGTTCCCTGTCCGCTTATGAATTTGCAGACAACATCCTGCGGGGTAACATATTCGCCGGGTTTTATTATTATTTCGGCAAGAATTCCATCACTTGGTGCGGCAAGATTAGTCTTTTTGAGATTTGACTGGGCAAGCTCAAGTTCAGACAATGCTGCCTTTACTCTTGATTGTGCAGACTGTATCTCAAACTTTGCCTCATAGAGTTTACTTTCAGACAATGCTTTCATATTGTAAAGTTCTTCATAAACTTTGTATCTTTCTTTCGCAGACATAAAAGCCGAATTTTCGCTTTTATACTTGCTCTGGGCATAATCAGCTTTGGTCATAGCATCTTTGGGGTCAAGAGAGCAGATATTGCTGCCCTTGTCCACATGCGCGCCTTCCTTGAAATTATACATCGCAAGATGTCCTTCGATCTCAAAGCGCATATCATTTTCTATGGCACCTTTTATGCTTCCCATAACTGTATATTTATCAGTAAAATTCTCTTTCTTGACTCTTATTGTCTTTACCTGTATAAAAGCCTCTTCTTCTTCCGCTACTGCAGCTTTATTAAAGAAAAGCAGATACACTATTATGCCTACAAAGATCAAAAACATAGCGATCGCAACTGTATAAGTTATTTTTTTAAACCGCTCGGGAGACTGTGCCCTGTAGTTTTCGATCTTGTGAGTTATATTGTCCTTAGCCAGAAAAAAATAGTACTTAACTTTCTCAATAAAATTTCTCATATTCCTCCATTATCTCAAAGGCATAAGCGTGAGCCTTTCCATTTCAGTTACAGAAGCGTGATTCTGATATGTCGTCCTGGCATAACCTGAGATAGCTTCTGCATATTTCCATGATTCTTCCATCAAACTTACAGTCGGCACTTCGTAGAGATCATTTCTTTTTCTCATAAGGGCAAGTTTTCTTTCCCTGAGTTTTATCTCTTTTCTAAGCGTCCTTGCACTGTTCAATGAATTTCTATAATCATTGTAGGCTTTTTCAACTTCAAGCCTTCTATTCTTAAGAGTATCCACATAATCCGCATTTGCCTGATCATAGCCTACACTGCTCTCTTTCGTATCAATAAAATAACTCATATCATCAAGAAGCGAAAGCCTTACATCAAGTGTTTCGGTCTCTACTCTTTTGCTTGCATCAACAATATTTCCGGGATCTGTTTTTTCCTTTCCATAAGAAGCTTCCAGGGAATTTCCCCACAAGCTCCAAGACATTCTCGCCGTTATGCTCCATGCCGCAGCTAATTCAAGAGGTTCTTGTGTAAAAGCCTCACCGCTTTTTCCATAAAAACCCTCAACATAAAATTTAGGAATAACTTTTGAGCGGTTTATCTTTATTTTCATATCGGCCATACGAGCTTGGACTTTTGCATTCTGAACATCAAGATTATTAGTAAGTATAAAACTTAAAAGGTCTTGCAGTGAAAATGTTATTTCCGCAACATCATCGGGCAGTTCATCTGAAACTTTGGCATTGATATCATTAAGATCATGAATGCCTACAACTTCCAAAAGCTTTTTAATTGAAAAATCAAGGTTGATTTTTGCAGCAGAATGCATATCTGAAACTTTATCTCTGAAGTTTTCAGCCTCGGTCATATCAAGATCGGAAATAGCTTTTGCCCTATATTCATTTCTTACTTTTAAGAACAAAGTCTCGACTATATCAAAGGCTTTGCTTAATGCCTTATACTCTTGATTCAATGTAAGATATTCATAGTAGGCTAGTTTAATGTTTGCGAAAAGATCTTCACGTGTCTTTGTATAATTAAATCTTGCAGCATCAACCATCATACTTTCATACTTATACATGCCTTTGGTTCTATAACCTTCATAAATCGACTGAACAGCTCTAAATCCAAACTCTTCTGAATTATATTCTTTTCCGTCAGTAGCACTTTCACCGTAAAGTGCAGTAGAACCTTTAGAAGAAACATGTTGAACCATAAGCTGCGGAAAAAAAGCTCTTGCCGCAGAGACTGCTCTTATTTCTGAAAGTTGTATCTGTTCATAAGCAACAACAAGTCTGTTATTTCTTGATTCAGCTATTTTCATACATTGATCAAGAAAATCATCATGAACGCTTGCATATGATAATGTCGAAGCAGATACAAGAATAAAAGCACCGCTGGCAAAGAGACTGATAATTTTTATTAAATGCTTTCCTCTTTTAAGCAATTTGTTCTCCGTTTTTTCATTTAAAAATATCAAATTGAGTATATATGAAAAGTGTTAATTTGTCAATCAGTTTTTGAATTTATCGGCTTGACCGTACCTAATAAAAATAATATAATTCATAAACCGTATTTTTGCAGGAGAAATCTATGAATATTTTGAAAATAAGAGTGGCTTATGCCGATACTGATCAAATGGGTATGGTTTATTACGGCAATTATCTGACTTTTTATGAAAGGGGCAGAACAGAATTATTGAGAGAGATAGGTCTTGAATATAAAGTTATTGAGGAGAAAGGGTTTTATCTGCCCGTGATATATGCGGAGTGCAATTACCATTCGCCTGCAACATATGACGATCTGATAACCATAGAAACAAGAATGACTGAGATTACGGCAGCAAGCCTTACCTGCTCTTATACTATAAAACGAGATGATAAAGTTCTCGTTACGGGCAAAACAAAACATCCGTTCGTAAATAAATCATTAAAACCTGTCCGTATACCTAAAGATATAAGGGAACTTTTGGAAAAACACCTTGAAAAATAAACAAAATCAAGATGATACTTCTTTTATGCTAAAAGCCTTAAAAGAAGCTGCCAAAGCCGCAAAACTCGGAGAAGTACCCGTAGGTGCGGTAATAGTAAAAGACGGCAAAGTTATCGCAAAAGGCCACAATAGATGTATAGTTGACAATGACCCTACAGCACATGCAGAGATAGTCGCATTGCGTAAAGCGGCAAAAAAACTAAATAATTATCGTTTGAATGACTGTTATATATATGTTACAATTGAACCGTGCCCTATGTGTGCAGGAGCACTTGTAAATGCAAGGGTAAAAAAGATAATTTTCGGTGCTTTGGATAAAAAAGCCGGCGGCTGTAAAAGCGTATTTAAAATAGCTGACAGCAAAAAGCTCAACCACCGTATTGAAGTATCCGGCGGAAAAAAAAAGCATCTTAATGAAGAATGTGCCGGCATAATAAAAAAGTTCTTTGAAGACAGACGTAAATAATTTTTAAAACTTCCGGGGGTGAACAGGGTTCGACGGGAGTGTAGATGTACAGACAGCAGGCCGGAGTTGGTCGATGGCTCCGTAAAAATCGACCAAAAAATAAACAACGATAAATCAATCGTTCCAGTGCAGAACTTCAATCCTATGCCGGTTATGCCGATGCAGGGATTTGGGTTCATGCCAATGGCTGCTTAATAGCAGTCTCGTTTTACCTTAGACACCTGCTATGGGGCTAAAACGACAATGAGCAGGTTAGTTTCAGACGGCTTGTACCGTCAGTCTGGGATGAAGCTAAAACGGTGCTGGTTTATAATGTAATCCCGTCCGGAGACGGCATTATAAACGAGAAAAAAATTCCGGGCTAAGCCTGTAGCGGTCTTGCTGAAACATTTTCGGACGCGGGTTCAATTCCCGCCACCTCCACCATAAAGTTTTCCAAACAACAAAAAGGATCTATATGGCTTGGATTTATCTTTCAATAGCGATTTGTTTTGAAGTCGGATGGGCAATAGGTTTGAAATTATCAAACAGTTTAAGCTTTCAAAAACCTTTTGCGACATCTTTTACAGTATTTTCCATGATAGCAAGTGTTGTTTTTCTTGCCATGGCAGTTAAAAAAATTCCGATAGGAACGGCATATGCACTGTGGACAGGTTCAGGTGCTGTTTTTATTGCTTTTTTTGGAATAATTTTTTTTAATGAACCGTTATTTGCATCAAGAATATTTTTTCTGCTGCTGATAATATCAGGTTTAATAGGATTAAAGTTGGTTTCTTAAAATGAAAAAAATATTTAAACTTTTATTCATATCTTTATTTATGCTGTTTTCAACACAGGTTTTTGCCGCTCCCAAAAAAAACGGACCGGAAGCACAGCCCGTAAATGTAATACTTGACGGCGAGTTCTTTCCCGGTGTAAGCATTTATACAATAACAGATAAAACAAAGTTCTTTTCTATAAGAGAGATCGCTGAAATATATAATGCAACACTTGAGTGGAAGCCTGTCAGTTCAATTGTAACTATGCATATGAATAACCGTAAGATCGATATTAAAGCTGACAGCAATATAGTAACTTTCGCAAAAGAAGCAAAAAAAATGACTATGCCTTCAAGACTTATAAAAAATGAACTCTATATCCCCCCTGAAATACTCACTTCAACATATTTTTCAGAAATTGCCGATATGCAAACAACATGGAATCCGGAAACTTCAATATTGAATGTTTCTCACAATTCCAATATATCTGCGATCAGGTATTTTACAAGAGCCGACAATACACAAGTTGTTATACATCTTACGGAACCCCTCCCTTACACTATTTCAAAAGCAAGCGGCGCTATAGTACTTGATATACACAGAGGCCAGGTACAAAGAGATTTTGTTTATGCAAATAATGGAGCGGTCAGAGATATTACCTATGACACTGAAGGGAAATCAGCTATAGTAAAAATAAATCTACAGCAAAAACCCAAACTTGTAAAAAGCACAAGATTGCAAAACCCTGACAGGATATCCATAGACATAATACACTCCGTTGAAGTTGATATGTCGGCTTTAAATGAAACCACAATTCCAGAAATTAATGAGGAAGTCTATGCATCGCTTCCCGAAGACATAAAAGAGAGCATTGAAACACCGCCGGAAGAATACGGCGAAGCTGAAATTACAGAAGAACTTGCCCCTATAGAAATCGGCGAAGATAACAGGGACCTTGAAAAAGTACCTGTAGTAAAATTTGAAAAGGATGCCATTATAGACGACAGTTATTCAATAATTGACGATACTTCCACATTGGCGGCAGTCGCCCCGAAAGAAGACCCCAGCAAAAAACCTTTCAAACGTAAAAAAATAATAGTACTTGATGCAGGACATGGCGGAGAAGATCCCGGAGCCGTAGGACCTAACGGAACAAAAGAAAAAGATATAAATCTTTCTATCACCCATGAACTTAAGAAAGTGCTTGATGATGACGATGACTATGAAGTCATACTTACAAGGAAAGATGATACTTTCATACCTCTTGTAGAAAGGACGAATATAGCCAATGAACATCATGCAGATCTATTCATTTCAATACACTGTAATGCAAATTTCAACAGAAGCGTAAGCGGTTTTGAAGTGTACTTCCTTTCAGAAAATGCCACAGACTCTGAAGCTGCGGCCACTGCTACACTTGAAAACTCCGTTCTTGAACTTGAAGGAAAACCTACAAAAAAACGCGCGCTTCTTCAGGAAATGCTTTGGTCTATGATGTTAAATGAATATATTAATGAATCCTCCGAACTTTGCAGTTTTATAGCAACAGAAACTCCAGGAAGGCTAAAGATCCCTAACAGGGGCGTAAAGCAGGCAAGTTTTTATGTTCTAAGAGGTGCACAGATGCCTTCGGTTCTCGTTGAAGCGGCATTTTTAAGCAATTATTCCGAAGAAGCAAAACTTAATACGAAAAAATTCCAGTCGGCAGTTGCTGACTCTATATATGAGGGAATAAAAAAATACTATGCAAGAAAAGATAAACTGCAAAACGGCAAAAAATAAACCTATCGGCATATTCGATTCAGGTTTTGGCGGACTGACTGTAATGTCTTCCATAAACAAAATGCTTCCCAGAGAGAATATTATATATTTCGGCGATACAGCACATGTGCCTTATGGCTCAAAATCAAAAGATACTGTTATAAAATTCTCAAAAGACATAGCTTCTTTCCTCACGGAACATGGTATAAAAATGCTGGTAATAGCATGTAATACGGCTTCGGCTTTTGCTTTACCTGCTTTAAAGAAAACTCTGCCTATACCGGTTATAGGCGTTATTGAACCCGGTGCTAAAGCCGCCGTTAGTACAACAAAAAATAAAAAGATCGGCATTATCGGAACTGAAGGAACCATAAACAGCAAATCATATCCGAAAGCTATTAATAAAAAATCAAAGTATACCGTTTACCAGCAAGCATGTCCGTTATTTGTACCTTTAGTAGAAGAAGGCTGGCACACGGGCAAAATCACAGACGATATAGTGAAATATTATTTGAAGCCTCTTATGGGTAAAAAAATAGACACTCTGGTTTTAGGCTGCACGCATTATCCTCTTCTTAAAAAAACTTTAAGCAAAAACACCGGTAATATTAACCTTATAGATTCGGCACAGGCTACTGCGGCTGAAGTAAAAAAAATACTATCCGAAAAAGATCTGCTTGCCGATAAAAAAAGCAAAGGCAAACTAATATTTTATGTAAGTGATAATCCGCAAAAATTCCAAAAAATAGGAAGCAAGTTTTTCTCTAAGAAAATATCTAATACAAAAAAAATTGATTTGGAGAGAAAAAATGAAATATAAACTTTCGGTAACAAAAAACTTTTCCTCTGCGCACTGTCTTAGAGAATATAAAGGCAAATGTGAAAATATGCATGGCCACAATTGGAAAGTCCGCGCGGCTTTTTGCGGTACCAAGCTCGATAAAACAGGAATGCTTTTGGATTTTACCGATATTAAAACTAATCTTGATACAATAATGACATATCTTGACCACAAATTTTTAAATGAAACGCCGCCTTTTGATACAATTAATCCTACCGCAGAAAATATTGCGGCATTCATATTTGAAGAACTTAAAAAAGCTGAAACAGAGACTGCAAAAGTTTGTGAAGTGGAAGTATGGGAAAGCGAAAACTCTTCGGCTACAGTTTCACTTTAAGTAATCACATCAACCTGCCATTTAACACTTTAAGGAATAAATGAATGAATAAAAAACAGCAAAAAAGAAAAAAAGCTAATAATGCCATTGTATTATTTTCAGGCGGACTTGATTCTACAACTGTCCTTTATTATGCTTTGTCAAAAGGTTATATGTGCCAATGCATTATTTTTGATTATGGGCAAAAACACGATAAAGAGATAAAAGCTGCAAAAAAGATAGCAGAACTTAATAAATGTCCTTATTATATTGCAAAAATAGACTTGCCTTGGTCTAATGATACGCTGACAAATAAGAACAAAAAAGTACCGATACATAACAAAACAACCAAAGATATTCCTTCAACTTATGTACCTGGCAGAAATACTATTTTCCTCTCTTATGCGCTTTCATATGCTCAATCATCAGGTGCAAAATCTATTTTTACAGGCGTTAATTCCATTGATTTTTCAAATTATCCGGACTGCACACCGGAATTTATTGATGCTTATAACGGCGTTTTGAAATCCTTAAAAACAAATATAAAAGTTAAAGCTCCTATATTGCACATGAGTAAAGCACAGATAATTAAACTCGGCACAAAGCTTAATGTTCCCTATCAATATACTTGGACTTGTTATAATGGATATAATAAACCTTGCGGTAAATGTGATTCTTGTAAGTTAAGAGCAAAAGGTTTTAAAGAGGCTAAATTAAATGACCCGGCAATCTGATAAATTTACCGCTCCAATATACGAAATATTCTTTTCTTGGCAGGGCGAAGGTCCTTATACGGGTTTACCTCAAATATTTGTACGCTTTGCCGGATGCAATATTAAATGCCGTTACTGCGATACTGCTTATTCCATAAAAGTATCAGCGAAAGCAAAAAAATATACAGTTGAAGAGATTATAAATAAAATTAAAATTTTGGCTAAAAAAAATAAAAGATTTTTTATCTTTGGCAAACCTTCAGTTTCAATAACGGGCGGTGAACCTTTGATACATATCGATTTTTTAAAAATCTTTCTTCCTAAACTTAAAAAATCAGGTTTTAGCATTTATATTGAAAGCAATGGCACTATGCCGAAAGCTTTAAAGAATATCATTAAATTCAGCGATATGGTTTCTATGGATCTAAAATTCAAGTCTGACTGCGGAAAAAATTTTTGGAAAGAACATGAAAAGTTCTTAATAACGGCAAAAGACAAAGTTTTCGTTAAATGCGTAATAACTGATAAAACTACCGAGGAAGAGATTATTAAAAGCGCAAAACTTATAAAAACAGTTTCGGACAAAATACAACTTATTTTACAGCCGTCCATAGACAAATACAGACCGGGAATACAAGTTCTCTATAAATTTAAAATTGCGGCTTCAAAAATACTTCCAGAAGTATATATAATGCCTCAAATGCATAAAATATATAAACTGAAATGAGAAAGACCGGCTTAAAATTTAAGCCGGTCTTTCTCATTTATTGTTTAATTTATTCGCCTGACAATCTTTTTATTTCAATATCGGCTATCTTTCCGTATTTTATATCATACTTCTTTGCAAGACGGTAATTTTCAATAGCTTCGGAATTATTATTATTAACTGTATGTATTGCAGCTATACCTATATAGGCTCCGCCATATCTCTCATTAATTTCAACAGTTTTCTTATAGTCGGCCATTGCTAAATCATACTCGCCTTTTGAAAAATATATTTCAGCCCTTTTATAAAAAGCTACAAATGTCGCCGGAGATATCTCTATAAGCCTGTTTAGATCTTTGAGGGCTTTATCATTATCTTCAAGTTGCAAATAAACATCCGCCCTGAGAAGATAAGACTGCGCATGATAAGGATCTTGCTCTATTATTTTTGACAGATCTTCAAGTGCTACATCATATTTTTTATTTTTAAAATTTACATTTGCCCTGCTGTAAAGCGGTGCTACATTTATCTGTTCATCGACAGATTTTGCTGAGATACTTTTCTGCTTTAACGGGTCTTTAGCAGCAGGAGCCGGTTTAGGAGGCTCCTGTGTTTTTTTAGGCAGTTCCGTTTTCTTTGGTAATTCAGACTTTTTATCTTCTTGCTTTAAGACATCATCTTTCGGTTTCTTTATTTCTTCTGTTTTTTCTTTAATCCTGTCCAAAGGATCTTCTTTCTTTAACATTCCTTTAAGTTTTGCAAAAAACCCTCCGGATTTTTCTTTTGGAACAGCAGTTTCAGCCGGCTTCGGTTGTTCTTTAGCTTTTATATCAGTCTTGACCGGTATATCAGCATTTTCTTTAATTTGCTCTTTTCCCGGCATCGGCTCAGGCTGCTGAGGAGATGCCTGTTTAACTCTGGCTTGCGCAAGAACATCAATTTTCTCTTCTTTCTGCAAACCTTTTTCTTCAGCCATAGCTTCCTGAGGAACAGATTTTTCTTCAACAGCAGTCGGTTTTTCTTCCGTTGCAGCAGTCTTTTCTTCCTGTTTAGCTCTGGCTTGCGCAAGAACATCAATTTTCTCTTCTTTCTGCAAACCTTTTTCTTCAGCCATAGCTTCCTGAGGAACAGATTTTTCTTCGGCAACAGGTTTTATCTCTTCAGCTTTTACTTCCTCTTTTATACTTTCTTCTTTAATCTCTGATTGAGTTTCTTTTACAGTTTTTTCTTCTAGAACAACCGGTTTTTCTTCCGTTGCGGCAGATTTTTCTTTTGCAACAGGTTTTCCTTCTTCAACTTTTACTTTCTCATTTATACTTTCTTCTTTAATCTCTATTTGAGTTTCTTTTACAGGTTTTCCTTCTACAGCAGCAGGTTTTGCTTCTGTTTTCTGTACCGGTTTTTTGATTTCTTCCTTTTTCTTATCATCCTTAGATTTAAACTCTTGCGAAGGAGCACTTCCGCTTAAAGATGAAGCTTTTTCAAAATCTTTAGCCGCATCCTTTTCCTTTTTAAGTTTCTGATATGTTGCTCCCCGCTTTCTGTAAATTTCCGGATCAGGATTTTCTTTATTGGCAGCAATAAGCTTCGTATAATCTTTTAATGCGACAGAATACTTCTCATTATCAAAATAAAAGTCGGCTCTTTCAAGAAGAAGCTCCGTATCTTTAGGAGAAAGTTTAACAGCTTTTTCATAATCTTTATTTGCTTTATCAAAAACATTCTTTTTGGCATAAGATCTCGCCCTTAGATTGTATGCTTGAACATTTTTAGGGTCAAGTTCTATTGTTTTGGTAAAATCGTTTATGGCATTATCAAAATCCTTTATTTTGTATTCTGCCACAGCCTTATTTAAATAGACTTTCGCATCCTGAACACCAACTTCCAAAGCTTTTGATAAGAATTTTACCGCATCAGTATGCTGTTTTATCTTTAAGCTGCATATACCAAGATATTTATATATTTCATGCTCTTGGGAACCAAGGTCAAGCGCACTTTTCATATCGTCAAAACACTGCTGAAAATTATGAATATTATAGTTAATGAATCCGCTGAAATAATGAACACTCGGATTATCTGGACACAATTCCACAACTTTGTCTGTATAAGTAGCAGCTTTTTTAAATTCATTTTTTGAAGCACAAAATTCGGCTTGCATAACATATGCTTGTGCATTTTTAGGATCTATTGCAATAACCTCTTCCATAACTTCAAAAAATTCTTTTTCTTTATTTCCAGATATGTATATTTTTCCTTTTTTCAAAAGAGCATCAGTATTAGATTTATCGACTTCCAGAATTTTATCACAAGTCAAAAGTCCTTTATCATATACACGGGCTTCAATATAAAGGTCACACATACTTAAAAGAACAGAAAGATCCTTGGCATCAGTTAATTTTTCCGCACTCTGATAATCTTTTTCAGCATTAGTATAATCTTTTTTCTTTAAATACAGACCTGCTCTGGCAATATAATGTTTATAATTATCCGGCTCTGCAGCAATCGCTTCATTAGCTTCACCGAAAGTAGTAATTATTGAATAATCCTTTTTCGGAGCAGGAGGAGGGACCGGAATTTCTTCTTTAATATCCTCTTGAGGCTGCTCTTCCTGCGGCTTCGGAGGCTCTACAGGCTCATCCGATTTTGTCTCTTCCGCAGCTTTTTCCCCAGGCTTTATTTCTTCTGTCAGGACCTGTGTCTCTTGCACTTGCGGTTTTTCTTCTTCAACTATGGCAGCAGGTGCTGGAATTTCTTCTTTCTGATGAACAGGTGTTTCCTGAGCTGTTTCTTGTACAGCAGGAATTACAGATGACTCTTTTTCTAATACTTTTTCCTTTATCTCTTTTGTCTTCTCTTTCTCTTTAGGAGAAGGTTTAGGGAATTCAACTTTTGTTTCCGGTGCTTTAGCGGCAGGCGGTGTCTCCTTTCCTTTCTCTTCTTCTTTGGCTTTTTGTATTATATCGTCAAGGCTGTTTAGTTTCTCACGAAGACTGCTCAAAACGCTCCTGTCTCTCTTTTCATCATATTTTTCTCTTTCAGGGGCCGAAGGTTTTTGAAATTCAAATGCCGGCTTTTCTTCTTCTTTCGTTTGTGCATCAGCGGATTCTTCAATATTTTCTATGGGTTTTTCTTCAACTTTCTTTGGCTCGGAAATTGGCGACTCTTTTTCAGCCGGAACACCATCAGACGGTTCCAGCGGTGCGGGAATTTCTAAGGGCATTTCCTCTTCAACTTTCTTTTCTTCATCAGCGACAGGTATTTGATCCTTTTCTGTTGAAGGTTCTGCCGAAACTGCAGCGGTATCTGCAGCAATATCATCTTCTGTTTTAACATTATCTTGTATCGGTATCTCTTCATGAATATTTTCTTTGACAGCATTTATATCAGATGGTTTTGAAGCAGCTTCATCAGAATCTTTTTCTTCTCTTTTTGTTTCTTCAATATTTGTTATATCGGTAATTTCTTCCGGAGGTTTTGGAAGCTCTAAATCATAAGCCGTCTTTATTTTTTCAATTGTAATAGGAGCATCTTTCGTTTTAGAAGGCTCTTTTTTTACTGTCTTTTCATATTCTTTAAGCTTTTTATTCAAACTCTCCATATCACTGTAAATTTCACTCAGCTTTTCATTTTGCCTGCCATAATAATCTTTGAAATTAAACAGATCCTTATCTGTTTTAAGCCTTTTACTTTCCGTCATATTTTTTAAGGCAGTATCATAACTTTTAAGAGAATCGGCAAAACGTCCCATATTTCTGTAAACTATACCCCTGTACAAATGAGCAAGAGGATTATTTTCATCAAGGACAAGAGCTTCATCTATATCAAGTAAAGCTTTCTCAAACTTTTCCATTTTGATAAAAAGCAGCGCTCTTTTAATATAGGCTTCAGCATTATCCGGAGCTATGCTTAATACAGAAGCATAATCTTTTTCCGACTGCTCAAAGTTACCATCACGCATATGGGCTTCTGCTTTTAGAAGAGCGGCATCAACAAAAAAAGGCATAAGATCAAAAGCTATTGAAGCGTCTTCAGCCGCCCCGGTATAATCATCTGTCATAAATTTTATTTTTGCTCTTATGAAATAAGATTTCTCATCATTCGGAGCAAGTTCAAGAGCTTTATTTATGTATGAAAGAGCTTGTGAATAATTGTTTTCTTCAGCTTTTATTTCGGCAAGCATTCTGTAAATAGAAACATCATTTGGCATTTCTTTCACAGCTTCAGTTAAATCTGTAAAAGCATTTTTCCCATCGCTCATTTTCAAATAAGCTCTCGCTCTCCTTTTATAAACTTCAGCTTTTGAATCATAACCTTCTTCAAGTGCCTGTGTGAAATATTTTACGGCACCGTTATATCCCTCAAGTTCAAAAGAGGCAAGACCGGCAAAATATAAAGATTGTGCTCGGCTGTAATTTTGGCTTATACAAGCAAGAAAATCATCAAGTGCTTTTCTATAATCCTTAATTTTAAAATAAGATTCTCCTCTCATATAGTAAGCTTCAGATAGATTATTGTTCTTTTTTATTGCTTGGGAAAGATCTTCTATTGCAAGAACACTGTTATGTACAAGAAAAAATGCCTGTCCTCTTGCAGCATAAGACTCGGCATTGGTAAAACCCATATCTATGGCTTTTGTAAAACTTGCATCAGCTTCTTGAAAATCCTTATCCGCAAGTGAAGAAAGTGCTGAGGCATAATATATCTCGGCAATATCTGATTTTATCTCGGAAGCTTTTTTATAACTTTCAACAGCAGATTTATAATCTTTAAGATTATGCTTTATGTATCCTCTCATAAAATGCATAAAGAATAGCTGCGGCATAAATTCAACAGCCTGTTCTATGTTTTCAAGAGCTTTTGCAAAATCTTCCTTCTCGCATAATATATAAGCTTTCATTAAAAAAGCAGGCGCAAATTTATAATCCGCTTCAATGGACTTATCAAGCTCTTTTAATGCTTTTTCTATTTCCCCTCTGTCTCTATAGAGATTTGCTATATTATATGCTGTAAAAGCATCAAGAGGGTTGAGCTTGTCGGCTTCTTTAAAATCTTTTTCAGCACGGTCTTCATCAAGTTTTTTTCTATAGGCAAGTCCTCTGTTATTAAGTGCAAAAGTATTTTTAGGCTCTATTTCCAAAGCTTTAGTAAAATCTTCTAATGCCTTATCAATATTTTCCTGCTTTCTGTATGCAATTCCTCTATTGTTGTATGAATAATCATCATTAGGATTAAACTCGATAGCCTTTGTAAAATCTTCTACTGCCTTATCAAGTTTTCCCATAATTCTGTACACCATGCCTCTGCCGTAAAAAGCTGAAGCATTATCTTTACTTAGCTCAAGCGCTTTATTAAAATGTTTTATGGATTCATCATATTTGCAAAGATTTTTGTATATATTACCAAGACCGCTGTATGCCGTAGAGTTATTAGGGTTTAAAGAAATTGCTTTATTAAAGTCCGCTAATGAAGCATCATAACTTTGAAGCGAGGCATTAGATTCTCCCCTTGCCACATAAGCAAAAGAAAAATTAGGTTCAAGTTCAAGAGCTTTATCAAACTCCCTTATTGCCTCTTTAAATTTTCCTTTTTTATGACGTATCTGTCCAAGATTATAATAGGCAGAAGCGTCCGAAGGGTTTTGTTTTACGGAATTTATATAAAAATCAAGCAGTTTATCATATTCTTCCTGTTCTGATGGTACACAGGAGATATTAAGTTCTTCTGCATTTAATTCAATGTATTCAATATAAGTGCTTATATACTTCTTCAGATGTGAAAGATAATTAATAGCCATGAGATTCTTTTTACCTTTTATATTAATATTTTATATTTTGTCATCGCCTTTTTTCATACCTGAAACAGGGCTCTGTTTATCCGCATTCATGTCATTTTTATCAATATCTTTATCTTTTTTATCTTTTTTAAACCTTGTGCCTACAATAAGTCCTATAAACATCCCAATTTGCATAGCAAAAAGAACATCAAATGAAATTATGATTCCTACAATAATACCTGCTGCTCCACCGGCGAGCAAGCCTTCTACATCGTAAACCTTATCAACTTTTTCGGCTGCCGCTATATCTGCAAGATCCTGGGAAGTTACTTCATCATCAGACGTTTTTTGTCCTGTCTCAGTATCCTGGGGATTTTGTTGGATAGGCTGTTTTTGTTCTTCTTGCATTTTACCCTCATTTTTTCATTTGTTTTATTATATCAAATAAAGTTTTCACTTTTTGTGTGAAAGAAATTCTTTTAACACTTTGACAGCCTGTTCTTTTGTAAGCTGCGGATTTTCCATCTGTTCTTCCGATATTTTTGCTTTTGCTTTTTTTATCCACTCTCCTGCGGGAAGATCGAAAATGTTCATAATTTCTTTACCGTTAAGAAGTTCATCTTTCGGATAAAGTGTATTTTTTTCTTTCAATTGATTTATCCTGTTTTCAAGCTCGAATATTTTTTCACCGGGGTTGTCTTTTCCGTAATCAGCTTTTGAAAACTCTATCACTCTTTCAAGTTGTCCGGAACATTTTATGGCAAACCTTCTTACAGCCGAATCACTCCATGAAGAGTCATACATTTTAGGATACATGTGGTTTCTTATAATATTTATGACCTGTACCGTAAAATCTTTAGAATATTTTAGCCTCTTTAACACATTTTCCGCAATATCGGCACTCTTTTCCTCGTGCCCGTGAAATGATACTTTACCGCCCTCATCTTTAAAAGCTTCCGCTTTTCCGGTATCGTGTAACAATGCTGAAATTCTTAATAGAGAATCCCTTCCTGTCCTGTCCAAAACTTTCAGCGTATGTTCAAAAACATCATCATTATGATACTTTACCGGCTGTTTAATCCCTTTAAGAATATGAAGTTCAGGTAAAATTTCTTCGAGTATCCCTATATCACTCATCATTTTAAAAGCGATCGACGGATTTTCTTCCAGAATAATTTTATTTATTTCATCTCTTATGCGTTCAGGTGAGACTATATCTATGCGTCCTGAAGCTTTTTTCATCGCTTCATAAGTTTTTTGTTCTATAGTAAATCCGAGTTGAAGGCTTTGTCTTATCGCCCTGAGTATTCTCAAAGGATCTTGATTAAAAATAATTTCTGCGGCATCAGGGTCGGTAACTCTTATAATCCTGCCTTTAATATCCTCTATACCTTTACCTGTAAGGTCAAGAATTTTATTATCACTTAGACGCAAAAATAAAGCATTTATGGTAAAGTCTCTTCTAAGTGCATCCTGTTCCAATGAACCTATTTCGGTATCAGGATTTCTTGAACTGTCTTCATAATACTCTTTGCGCGGCATAATAAACTCAACTTCTTCACCTTCAATCATAAGTTTTGAAGTCCCGAATCTTTCAAAGATCACAGGCTCATGGAGCCCGTTTATCTCAGCAACAGTTTTTGAAAAATCTATTCCGGCAAACTTTTCTCTGTCGCTACCGACAGGAGGTGCAACCATAATATCCAGATCTTTCGGTTCTCTGCCGATAAGCAAGTCCCTTACAAATCCTCCGACAGCATAAACTTCAAATTTACTAATTACTGCCGCTTTCGAAATGATTTGGATTATAGATTTATATCTTTTAGGAATTTCTATTTTTTTCATATCTTCTTTAATTTATAACACAAAATAGTTGAATTTTCAATAAATTTCAATTAAAAAAGGCGGCTGTCTTTCTTGACAGCCGCCTTTATATAAAATTATTTGAATTATGCAGATGTCAATATCTGTCTTATACCTCTTATATTCATAATACTAGAAGCCTCTTTAGACAAAGCTATCTTTCTGTCAGATATCATATCTATAAACCTTAACATATTAACCGCTATCAGTTTTTCAGCATCGTTGTTTCCTTTTACTTTATCTGAAAACTCACTAAGATAACCCATGGCTTCTCTGATAACTGCTACTCCGTCAACTGTGTCTATATGCTGTATATCAAGGATAAAGTCCAACAGTTCGACAGGTATATTATCAGTATTTATGTCTTCTTCCTGTATTTTTTTCATCAGCACATCAATATTTGTATCAGCACTGTTTATAAGTTTCTGTGCTTCAATAATGTATTTGAGTGCATAATCTTTATCTCTTCTTTCTTTAAATATGAATTCCGCTTCAAAATATTTGTCAGCATTAGCTTCGAGCAATCCTTCAAGTATGCCTTCATAATATTTATCAATATCTAATACCGTATCTGTGGTAATCTTCCTGTTTAAATCGAGATCTCTTAAAAGCTGCTCCGTCATATTAATTTTTTCAGTACCGCTTAGAGATTTATTATTTACAATATCAAGTACGCCTTGAACGGAGATTTTTTCAAGATTTTCAGCCAGTGCCCTTGCTATATCTTTCCCTTTATCAAAAGAAGATATTTTCCTATCGGCATTTCTAAAAGAAGATACTTTCTTTATAAAAGAGAAAAACGCATTTTTATTTTTCTTTTTTACATCAATAGAATTGAGAATACTGTTGTTTACATCAAGCAATGCAATATCGGATTTGGAAACTTCTTCAATAGCTTTTTCAAGTCTGCTGTCATCTCTTATCTCACTCTGCTTTGAAGCATCATTATCTATGATTATCCATAAATTTGAACCTTTCAGATTACCGGCATTAGCTGCTATTTGGCTTGGAGTATATATCACACATTCAAGAATCCCAGCTTTTTTAAAAAAATCTCCCGTGAACACTTCCTGTGTTTTTCCAGGTGCAATAAAGCCCACGACCGCGTTTTTATTCACTCTTTTAAGTGCTGCCGCAACTTCTTCAATCCAATCTCTCAGACCGGTTAAACTGCCGGTATATTTAGCTGCATTAATTCTTATACCGTCAAGGTCAAGATCATTAAAATCACCAAGACCTGTGTAATAAACATCTTCCGCATCAGCTTCATAAATAAGTCTGATATTATACTTTTCCGATAATATTAAAGCGGTCCTCACAGCATCTTTATTTGATATATCCCTTATCACAAAAGTATCTATACCGTTATCAGCATTAACTTTAAATATTTCTTCATTCTGCAAAAGTTCTGCATTTTCATAAGTAATTGCAAAAACAGCGGGCTTTTTATATTTCCCTTTTCTTTTTTCTGTATTAAGCATTCCGCTTGCTATAGTTAGCAATTCAAGAATACCGCCGAAAGAAACTATGGCAAAACCGTTTTTATAAGCTTTTTTTCCATAGACAAATACGGTGTCCTTATATTCTTCATTGGCTGCGGCTATTTCTTCAAGTGATACGGGAGTAGCAATATCAAAAATATCAATATTGAAAGCTTCATTAATATTCAAAGCATTTTGAACATTTTTATTTTCCTTTATCCAAGAAGCCATTGCAAGGTAAACATCATTCTCATTGATCGTATCTTCCAAAATACCGTCATAATACAATTCTATTATACCTTCAGAAGAAAAGTCAGCATAAACATCAAACAACTCTTTACCGACAAGAAGTTTTCCTGTTTCTGCTGTATCTGTGATTTTTATGCCTGTTTCCATAATGTTTGTATTTTTTGATACAGGCATAAAACTTAAAATATTCAGTCCTTCTTTCTTTAAAATTTTGGCTTTACCGCTGACGACTTTTTTGCCGGCAGAAATAAATGAACGTTTTTGAAGTTTCCTGCCAGCTGCAAAAGCTTGGATGAAAAAACTTCCTATAATCGCTAAAGGAGTGATCCCGGAAAAGTTTTTTTCTACTGCAGAATATGTAAGAACTTCTTTCACGGCACCGCCTGCGGGTTGAAGCGACTCAAGAAGAATAGGTTTAGTAAACATGCTGTATGACGTTGGATAAAGCAGCTTGTATATTGATGCTGAACCGGATGGCTGCGGTATATTTTGAGATTTGAGGCTGGCTTCAGGAATCACAGTCATTTCAAGCCATAAAACTTCCGTCGAAACGGTATTATTACCGTTTAAGGATTGTCCAAAAACTTTTTTGCCGGTTAATATATTCACTCTGTTTATCGTTGAAAGATCCACATATCTTTTTTCAAACTCTATTGCCGGAATCTCTACAGTAAAATAATCATTTCCAGCTGGAAAATGGAATATTTCCTGATATACCCCTATATTAGCATTGTTGCTTGAATGAGTATCAAGAAGCTGTACCATAAATTTCGGATCCTGCAATCCGCTGCTTGAAGCAAGTTTAAGCGTAATTCTTACTATTCCATCTGGGTGAACAGCAACGGCATCTTCAAACTGCATTGAATTTGTACGCCACTCCTCTTTTTCAGGTTCATTTGCCGGCCATTCTCTTCCATACCATGGATATTTTGTAAGAACGCCTTCTGCCGTCGGTCTAAAAGTACCGACGCTTTCATAATCAACTTCAGAAACCGGAAGTGTTCCGCCCCACGCTTCAGATAAGATCTTAGCTGCTTCTTTGGCTTCTCCATCTTCTGTAAATAAACCCAGATGGGCTTCCGAGCCTATCGTACCGCTGAGTTCATGATCCGTTTTCCATGATTCGTCTTTTAGTGAAAAGAAAAATGCTCCTGCTCCTATAGAATCGTTCCTTGCATCTATGTCCGTCCACATACTTTTTGCCCACTTAGCCTGAAGAAGGCTTGTATCCCGTCCCTTCCCGCCTACAGAACTTCTTCCAAATTCAGAAATTATTATAGGCTGATTGGCATTGGCAGTCAATGCCGCCCATTCATCAAAAAGCGTTCCAAAATTCGGTCCTCTGTAAATATTTAACATTATAAGGTCTAAAGCCTGTATTTTTGCATAATCTTCAAAATCCTGTCTTGTAGGTATCTCACCATGTACTACAGCCACTATCCTTTCAGGACTAAGCTGTTTTGCCGTTGTAGCGGCCTCATCAAGAATAGTAAGCCATTTCTCTTTGCTGCCAAACCAATCATCATAATGATAATTATATTCATTCCCAAAAACCCACATAAGTATTGCAGGGTGATCGGCAAAAGCTTCTATATATGTTTTATAAAAACCTCTCATATAAGTTTTATTTATTTCACTATCATACCCGCCTGTAATATCAATTCTTGAATCAAACCCAACAGTTACCGTTATACCTTCTTGGGCAAATCTGTCAAGCATATACAGCGTTTTTTCATAATCCATCTCGCCATTATCCTTGTAAGCGGCAAGAGGTCTGTAAGTCCTTATGGCATTGGCGTTTAATGATTTCAGCAATAGAATATCTTCTTCAAAATTTTCGTAAAACTCAAGTCCATACTTATCTACAGAATAGCATACACCCCTGATTTCATAATCTATCTCTATTCCATCATCATCGGTAACTATAATTTTATACCCGTCTACTTCCGAAAACCCAACCAGAGATATATTCTGTTCAATCACTTCCTCTTGAGTTTCCCATTGTGTTTTTTCATCGGGAGACATATCCAAAACAAAGAAGAATGAAAGGGCAGCTATAATAATCGCGGCAATAACAAAAATATACAATGCCCCTCTGACCAATTTTTTGATCATAGCCTTTTTCTCCGGCTTTTCGTTTGCGAACTTTAATATCTTTGAATTTACTGCTTTAAAGATATTGACAATAAAATGTGCCGGTATAGTACCTAACAAAGTAGCAGCTACTATTATAAGCCCGGTATTCAAAGGCAGATAAAATAAAAGAACCGCATCTATAAACAAAGAAACGGCATAAACAGCAAGTATAGATCGTTTCGCCGCAGATTTACTTATTCCTGAATGTGATTCAATAAAAGCCTTTGGTTTAAATATCAGGAATGCTTCCATTAAAGGTGCTGCGAAAAAGGAAATAAGTTCAGTATATTTGTCAATTGATGAGGATTTTTCGCCTCTGCCTATAAGCTTAAAGAATGGCTCTACTATACGTTTCTTTACCGTTTCTTTTGTTTTGTCAGCTATCATAAAACCAGGGTCATTGCTTGCCGCCTTTTCAAGTTCTTCAATAGATATTATCTCAACTTTTGCTTTATCTTTATCATACTTTATACCGAAAGATATGCTATTATCAGCGTCATGAATATAGTTATATTTAAAATATGCAATTTCACCGTTAAATGATATATATTCAAATGAAGCATTAAGTTCTTGAGATTCTTTGTTTATTTTACGTGCGACTTTTATAGGAGCAAGACCTCCTTCAAATTCTGCAAGTATTCTGCCGCATACAAAATCTTCAGTTATGGTAAAGTTATAATCAGTAGGATTTATACCCATAAGCTTTTGAGCATAAGGCCTTAATGCCAATGCATTAGCTGATATATCAGCAGCTTCTGCCAGAATATAATTGTTATAAATATTTTCATAATTTTCACTTATAGAATTGACTGAAGGGGTAACTACAAGATATGATATTTTATTCTCTTTAAAAATATTGCTAAGACCTTTTGTGTGGAAACCTCCGGTAATGACTATTTTAGCTTTTTTTCCCTTTTTTAAGGCTTCAAAAAATAATTCCGACTCATTTTGTATATCAAACTCAAAAACAGCACTCTCATCTCTTTGCGGCATTTTGCCGAAAAGCATTTTATAAAAAATTATATCTCTTTCTGTATTAGCCGCATAATATTCACTCAAAACGGTATTCATACCGTTTTCTTTCATTTTGCCGCTAAGTCCTGTATATTTATCCAGAATAAGAAAAAAATCTTCCCTGTTTTTTTCAAAAACACTTAGATTTTCAGATGTAATATTGCCGGATATATAATTTTTAAAATTTTCACTTTGTAGCAAAAGGAATAAAATATCTCTTTCAGAGTTATTTGAAGAATTAAGATAAAGGAGTTCATATAAGGCATTCTGTTCTGTTTCAATGAGTGATATTATATTGTTTCGACTCATCAGATAGGACAATCTTGCCGTATTATATATCTGCGGATATTTTAAAACGTCAAAAGAATGGAGTGAATTCAAAAAAGAACATAATTCAAATACATCACTTGCATTTTTTACTGATTGCATTATTGAAATATAATCATTTCTTGAAAACATTGATTTAGCATCTGAAAGAAAAGTATTAACTTCAAAAAATGTTTTTTCTCTGCTTAATTTTGAAGAAATTTCGGAAATTTCAAGAAAAACATCTATTTTATCTGAGGAAATGCCGTTTTTCTGAAGCATTTTTCGCATTTTGCCAAAATAAACTTTATCGCTGATCTGTCCGCTTCTGTGCTTTGTAGAAAAATCAAGCATCATTATTGATTCTTTTGACAAATACAATTCTTTCAAAACTTCTATTTTCGCATCCAATTCATCTTTTATCAATTGCATATCATCTTGTTTTGAAAGTATCTCAGCTAATCTTTCAATATTTTTTTCATAAAGTTCTTTATCTTCAAGCCCTTTAAGCGAGTTCTTATTTTTTCTCAGTGCAAAATATTCAGCTCCCGTCATTTGTCCTGAATCAATAAGAGTTTTTAAAAGATCTTCTCTGCGTTCTTCATTAACATTATTTATCCAACCAAGATCAATTTTACCAATGCCGCCTTCTATATAAATATCTTCAATCTCATACCTTTCTGTAAAAAAATCAATTATTTTTGCGATATTATACTGTGCAGAAGGATTACAATGCAGATCTTGTATATTAATTACAAGATCGCCATCATTAAAAAACTTCGACTCTCCTATCTTTGCTTTAGTGAAAGGAAACTGTATATGATTTTCAATAAGAGAAGAGACAGTAACAGGCTTTTTGGCTATAGCTGCACACAAATCGGAAAAAGTACCGGTAAGCAAAAAACAAAAAGCTACAAAAGCAGCAACCGATTTACGTAAAAAGAAAGAATTTTCATGTTTTTTCATATATTAGACTCATCTAATAAGAGAATTAATAAATAATAATAGCTATACTTTATAGTCTAAGACAAATAGATAAATAAAACAATAAAAAAGTGATAGTGTTTTACTTTTTACGTTCAGCAAAAACTCTTATAAGGTTGCTTGTAGAGCAATCGTGCTTATTTTCGGCTTTTCCAGTAAGTTCAGGAAGAATAATATTTGCTAATACTTTGCCCAATTCTACGCCCCATTGATCAAAGCTGTTTACTCTCCACATAATGCCTTGCGTGAATATTTTATGTTCATATATTGCAATAAGCGCGCCAAGTGTTTTTGGTGTAAGCTCATTTATCAAAATGCTGTTTGTAGGTCTATTCCCATCAAATACTTTATGTGGCGTCAGCATCTCTATATCTTCTTTTGAAGCTCCGCTTTTTGTTAAATTTTCTGTGACTTGCTCTTTGGTAAGACCAAATGCCAAAGCTTCTGTCTGAGCAAAATAATTTGCCATAAGCTTTTCATGATGATCGCCGACTCTTTCCGGCGGATTTATAAACCCTATAAAATCGCAAGGGATAAATTTTGTTCCCTGATGAATAAGCTGGTAAAATGAATGCTGGCCATTGGTTCCGGGTTCACCCCAGATTATAGGTCCGGTCTCATAATCTACCCTGTCGCCTTCCCTATTTATTGTTTTGCCGTTGCTTTCCATATCTCCCTGCTGCAAATATGCGCTGAATCTGTGAAGATACTGGCTATATGGAAGAACGGCATAGCTTGCCGCATTAAAAAAGTTATTGTACCAAAACCCTAACATAGCCATAATGACCGGAATATTTTTTTCGTACGGAGTATTTAAAAAATGATTATCTATATAATGTGCACCTTCAAGAAGTTCGACAAATTTATCAAAACCGATCGAGCATGCTATAGGAAGCCCTATTGCAGACCATAAAGAGTATCTTCCGCCTACAAAATCCCAAAATTCAAACATGTTTTTTTCATCTATACCGAACTCTTTTACTTTTTTAGTGTTTGTAGAAAGAGCGACAAAATGATTTGTTACGGCATTATCACCAAGTTTTTTCGTGAGCCATTCTCTGGCTGTCAAGGCATTGGTGATAGTTTCAAGAGTTGTGAATGTTTTTGAAGCTACTATGAAAAGAGTTGTTTCGGGATCAAGTTGTTTTAAAGTTTCATAAATATCCGCTCCATCAATATTTGAAACAAAATGAACTTCAGGTCCGTCAGCATAATATTTAAGTGCTTCACAAACCATTTTAGGTCCGAGATCCGACCCGCCTATACCTATATTTACAACATCAGTTATTTTCTTTCCCGTAATTCCCATCCATTTTCCGCTTCTGAGTTCATCGCTGAAAACCTCCATTTTATCAAGGACGGCATTGATCTCAGGCATAATGTCTTTTCCATCAACATAGATAGGCGTATTACTCCTATTCCTAAGTGCGGTGTGAAGGACAGCTCTTTTTTCTGTCCAATTTATCTTTTCTCCGGAAAACATTTTTTTTGCATATTCGCTAACTCCTGCAGCTTTAACAAAATCTGTCAAAAGAGTGAAAGTTTCAGAATTTATAATATTTTTTGAATAATCAAAAGTTATACCAAGCTCTTTATCATAAAGCGAAAAAGAGTCAAATCTATTTTCGTCCTTAAAAAGATCTCTTATATGGAGGTCTTTAATGCTCTCTTTATGTTTTTTTAAATTTTCCCACTCTTGCGTTCTTGTAAGTTCAAATCTGCTCATTTTATCTTAATTCTCCTCAGAGTTTTTAAATAATTTTAAAGCATCAATTCTATATCCTAATGTAAATCCTATTTTTGTATATTTCATTTCGATTGTATTTGGATCTTCAAATTCGGCAAAATGTTGTGAAGCAAAAAGTTCGCCTACGAAATTTTTATAATATGCACCGATTCCTCCACCCCAGTAGAGTCTGCCTTCCATATTCTCTCCTAATGCATTCCATGCCAAAACATTATATCCGCCATTAAGCTTCACATAAGGTTTTGCCATATCCCATTCGCCCAATGGGTAAAATATCATAGAAGCATAAAGCGGAACAAAGGAAAAATCTGTATACGTTTCTTTGACCCACCCTCTATTAAATAAATAATCTATACCCGCACCCCAACTGAAATATTTAGATATTTCACCTCTTATTTCAAGCCCGATATTAAACCCGACTTTTGTTTCCTGCTCTTTTCCAGTATCATATGCAGTAGCAGGAGATCCGTCATACATAATGTTTGTTGGGATATCCACTCCGGCTTTAGGGATTATATCCAAAGCCAAAGATGCTGAAGCTGTAAAAGTAATAATTGACAACACAATAAAAAATTTTTTCATTTATTTGCCTCCGTTTTTTCCTCTATAGTCTCACTTAAAATATTCTGTATTTCTTTTAAATCTTCATCCGTTCCAAGAGCAAGCAGAACATCACCTTCGGATATAACTGTAGAGCCATTTGGGATAAGGAATTTATCTCCTCTTGAAATAAGAGCTACTAAGCTTCTTGAAGGTAAATGAAGTTCAACTATTTTTTTCCCTATCGATTTAGATTTCTCAGGAACTATGATTTCAAATAAATCAGCATTAATGCCGTCCATTTGTTCAAATTCTATAGGATAGCGTTTTTTTTCTGACAAAGGATTACTTAATTTAAGCCAATCTGATACTTTACCTAAAGAAACACCTTGTACTAAAGCTGAAGTAAAAACAATAAAAAACACTATATTAAAGATTTTATTTGCATCGGGTATTCCATATACAAAAGGAAATATAGCCAAAATAATGGGAACAGCTCCTCTTAAACCAACCCAGGAAACCATTATTTTCTCATTAAGTTTAAAGTCTGAAAAAGCTGAACATATAAATACGGCAACAGGTCTTGCTATAAACATCAAAACAAGAGAAGCAAGGATCCCGCCTCCTAAAATAGGAACAAGTTCAGAAGGTTTCAACATCAATCCCAAGGCAAGGAACATAGTTATCTGCATAAGCCATGCAACTCCTTCCTGAAAGCGCATAAGACTTTTTTTATGTACAAAATTATGATTACCTATAACTATTCCGGCTACATAAGCGGCTAAATATCCGCTGCCTTTTATAAAAGCAGTTATTGAATATATAAGTAAAACCAATGCCATTAAAAGTACGGGGTAAAGCCCTTCATAGTCAAGATTTATTTTATTTATCACTTTTACAGCAAGCCAGCCTAAAACAATACCGGCAATTAAACCTATACCCATTTGAAGAAAAAAGTCTATTACAAGGAATAACGGGGTTTCATCCGGAGATACAATCAGCGTCAATGCACTTACGGTTAAAAATACAGCCATGGGATCATTGCTTGCCGATTCGAACTCTAATAAAGAACTCAGTTTTTTCTTAAGACTTATGTTTTTAGATCTTAGTATAGAAAATACAGCGGCGGCATCGGTAGATGAAACAATAGAACCTAAAAGAAAAGCTTCTTTCCAACCAAACCCGAATATCCAGTGAGAGAACAGAGCAAAAATAACAGCTGTTATAAAAACACCGAGTGTCGCTAAAACAGTACTGAGTTTTACAACAGGTTTTACGTCTTGCCAATTTGTACTTATGCCGCCTGAGAAAAGTATATAAGATAAAGCTACTATACCTATAAGATTTATAAGGTCATAATTTTCAATAGTTATTTTGCCTATACCTTCGCTTCCTGCCAAAACACCTATAAAAAGAAAAACAAGTAAAGCTGGTACGCCGAGTTTACCTGAGGTTTTACTTGCAAAAACGCTGAAAAAGACTAAAAGAGCAAATCCGAAAATTATCAATTCAAAATTAATACTCATTGTTAAAAGCTCCGCACATTAGATTAGATTATTGTTGTTTATTATATATTTTTGAGCGGTTTTTGTCTATTATTTAATAATTAAATAATTTAAGATTTGCCTTTTTTATAAATAAGTGGTAATAATATATATCTTACTTAAGGAACAACTCATGCGGATAGAAAGCCCTCAAAATGCAATTTTTAGATCGGTAATGGATTTAAAAGTTAAAAAAAAACGCGATGAATCCGGACTTTTCCTAGTTGAAGGCAAAAAACAAATAGCTGAAATATCTGAAAATTGGAATATTAAGCAGTTTTTTATTTCAAATTCTTATAAAGATACTATCCCTGAACATCCAAAAGTCTTTAGACTCAAAGACAATCTTTTCAACAAACTTTCATCAACTAAAACTCCGCAAGGTATAATTGCTATTGCCGAAATGAAAAGCTATTCGATTGAAAAATTGATTGAGAATACAGGCCTTTTTGTAATTCTTGAAAATATTCAGGACCCCGGAAATCTGGGTACTATTATACGCTCGGCAGATGCTTTCGGCGTAAAAGCTGTTTTTGTTTCCAAAGAAAGTGCTGATATTTACTCAGATAAAACCATACGCTCTACTATGGGTTCTCTTTTTCACATCCCTGTTATAAACGAAATTGACATACCGGATTTACTGTCATTAATGAGAAAAAACTCTTTCAAGATATATGCTGCTTCGCTAAACGCAAAAAAAAGCATTGATAAATATGAATTTTATTCTAAAAGTGCTATACTGATAGGAAATGAGGCAAACGGACTTCTTGAGGAAACTGAGAAAAACTCAGATTTTCTTTTCAAAATACCTATGCCCGGCAATGCGGAATCTCTAAATGCTGCTGTTGCAGCATCAATTATTATGTATGAATTCTTAAAAAAATATAAAAGTGTAACATTTTGATAGAAAATTAGTCTAACTATAAGTGAGAGTAATGAATGCTGAATGATTTAGAACTTGTTGAACTGACAAAAAGCGGTCATATTGAAGCATACGAATCTTTGATAACGAAGTATAAAGATAAAGTATACAATATAGCTTTCTCTTTCACTTCTAATTTCAATGAAAGCGAAGATATAGCGCAAAATGCTTTTATTAAGGCTTATGTAAATCTTGATTCCTTTAAAGGAGATTCGGCTTTTTCTACTTGGCTTTACAGAATAACCGTAAATGAATGTTTTAACGGAATCAAAAAGAGAAAAAAGAAACATATATCTTTTGATATGCCGATCATCGAAGGCGAAGATATAACATTAAAAGACATATTGACTGACAAAAATGCCGATACCGAACAAATACTGCTCTCTGAAGAAATTCAATATATGGTACGCTCTGCACTTATGGAACTGCCTGAAAAGTACAGAATGATAGTTACTCTTAGAGATATTGAAGATATGTCATATGAAGAAATATCAAAAATACTTAAAATATCAATGAATAAAGTAAAAGTATGGCTTTTCAGGGCAAGAAAAAAACTTAAAGAAGAGCTTGAAAAAAAAGGATAATAGATGAGATTTAAAAGTTTAAATGAAAATGATATAAAGAAAATCCTAAGCCTGCTTGACAAAAAAAGTCCGGCAGAAGACTTTGAGCATAGGGTTTTAAGCAGAATAGCCGACAAAGATTTTGTTCCAGGAATTTTTGAAGCTTTATTTAAAACCGCAAAAGTTTCTTTTATAGCAGCCGTATGTTTATTTTGCGTTTTTGCGACTTTTAACTATTTTATTCCCCCAAGCACCCAAAATAGCGGGATAGACAATATAGAAGCTCTCAATTATTATGTTTTCAAAGACAACTGTCCTGAAAAAAAGATGGTTGATATTATATTAGGATAACGGAAAATGAAACTTTCAATAAAAATCAAAGCTCTTATTTTATGTGTTTTATTATTTTTTGCTGGCGGGGTATGCGGATATATATTAAAAGATATACTAAACACTAAGACAGAGTACAACTTTCAATATAATTTTGAAAGGCTGGAGCCTTTAACGATAGAACTCGCTCTTACCGATCTTCAAAAAGCACTTATGTTTAATATCCTTGCTGATAATAAGAATGCAATAAATGATATAATGAAACAAGTGGACCCTAAAATAAAAATACAGCTTCATATAATGAGAGAAAATATAAAAAACATTCTTGACGAACAGCAAAAAGAAAAGTATATTAAGTTACTTGAAGAACATGAAAGAAAAAGACTTGAAGAGTTAAATTAAAGACAATTGTTACCGTTCTCAGCATCAGCATTAGTGTAACATTTTTAAAGTTTGAGCAATCTTAATATTAATGGTGCCGGCAAACCGGTAACTAAAAAAAGAAAAGGAGATGGAAATGAAAAAAGTGTTATCATTGGCTTTAGCAGCAGTTTTTATGGCCACAGCAACAACTTTTGTTTTCGCACAGAGAACGAAAGCAGCAGCACCTGCGACATCTTTTAAACCTTTCGCGGTTTATGTCGAAAATGCATCAAAGGAAAACCATTATGCCCCTTCAGGATGGATGGGAGACTATGGTGACCTCAAGATCAATCAGGCAAGCACTGAAAAACCAAGAAGCGGCAACTATTGCTTAAAAATCACTTACAGCGCAAAAATGACACAGGGTGCAGGCTGGGCAGGCATTTACTGGCAGCAGCCGGCAAATAACTGGGGAGAAAGAAAAGGCGGCTATGATTTAACCGGCGCCACAAAACTTACTTTCTGGGCACGCGGAGCAAATGGCGGAGAAAAAATTGCAGAATTTAAAGTAGGCGGTATCACAGGAGAATTCCCTGATACAGATTCTATGTCAATCGGACCCGTCGAACTTTCAAAAGAATGGCAGAAATACACAATCGACTTGAAAGATAAAGATCTTTCACACATAATCGGCGGATTCTGCTGGGCAGCATCAAAAGACGACAATCCTAATGGATTTGTTTTCTATCTCGACGACATAATTTACGAATAATTTTTATTATTTATCAAAAAGGGCAGGGCCTTTTGGCTCTGCCCTTTTTTTATTGGCATTTTAGATAAATATTGTGTAATATTGTAAATAAGAACTTACAGTATTACAGGAGAATAAAATGAAGAAAGTCTTTTTACTGTTTTTTGCCTTGTTTATGATAAATTCTATTGCATTAGCGACTGATGAGACACCCGCATCGCTACATACGAAAATACTCGAACAAAGCTTTGTAAACAAATTCAACTCTCTTATTATAGACAAAGAGATCTTTTCCACTCAAATGCCTAAGGGAATGACGCTAAAAAGCAAAACTTTTCTTTCCGGAGACAAATTCCGCGAAGAATCAATAACAAAAGATCCAGAAGGAAATATATCAAATATTACAATGATTTTTACTAAGGATGATACTTATTTAAGCTATAATACAGGAGAAGTTTTTTATGCTTTAGGAACTTCTTTTATGGATAAGATATCTTCAACTTTAAAAAACATTGAACCTTTTAGCGATAGTGCCAAACTTCTTGAAAAAACAGAAAAAATCAATGGAAGAAAATGTTACGTTGTTGAAGACATTATTGAAGGAGTTAAGACAGTTTTTTATATAGATAAAGAAAATTTTCTACTTTTAAAAAGTATTGCTTCAAGTGCAGGGATGATAATAGATACTGAACTTTCAGATTATAAAAAAGTTGATAAGTTTATGACGCCGTATACTACAAAGGTTTCAGTAAAACAAAACGGAAGAGAAATGATTTCAAAAATAAAAATAACTTCTATTGAGTTTAACCCCAAGATCAGTGAAGATCTTTTTGTACCTAAGAATGTAATGAGTTTTCCAAAAATCCCGGGATTTGATATAAAAAGTTTGGTAGAATCTCTATTTTAAATAATAAACAGTTCATAAAAAAAGCTCCGCACCAGATGCGGAGCTTTTTTTATTTTTATTTTAATTTTTTTGTTTTTTCTCATAAAGCACAGAAATTATTATTGAGATGCCAAGAATAAAAATAATAGTTCCAAGAGAAGCAAGAGTAGGTATATGTACATAATGAGAAATCGTCATTTTTACTCCCACAAAAATCAATATAACCGCTACGCCTGTCTTAAGAAATTTAAATTTTGATGCCAAGTTTGAAAGAAGAAAATATAAAGACCTTAAACCTACTATCGCAAAAATATTTGAAGCATATACTATAAAAGTGTCTCTTGTAATGGAAAGTACGGCAGGAATTGAGTCTATTGCGAAAATTATATCACTCATTTCTACAACACAAACAGCCGCTAACATAGGAGTTGCATATAGAACACCGTTCTCTTTTATAAAAAACTTGCTTGTATTAGTATCGGCCTTAAACGGAAAAATTTTCTTCAATATTCTATAGGCAATATTGTTTTCAGGATGCACTTCTTCATCTTTTAGAACAAGCATTTTTATAGCAGTAAAAATAAGAAGAGCTCCAAAAACATAAATTATCCAGCTGAAAGTATTTATAAGTTTTACGCCTACAAAAACAAATATAAATCTTAGGACAACAGCCCCGACTATACCGTATATAAGGACTTTCGGCTGATGCTCTTTAGGTATTGCAAAATATGTAAATATCATCAAAAATACGAACATATTATCTATAGAAAGCGAATACTCGACTACATAACCTGTTATGTATTCAATAGCTTTTTGGCTGCCCAGAGTAAAATAGATAGCTACACCGAAAGACAATGCCAAACCTATCCACAAACAAACCATTATAACAGCATCTTTAAAATCAACATTACCGTGATGTTTGTGTAAGATAACCAAGTCTACAAACAAAGCAATTATTACAACAACCCAAAAAACCACCCACATAATCATTTCCATTATATCTCCAATTTCATTATATAGTCATTCATAAAAAAACCGTTGCCGATATCGGCATTCACTTCTTTTATAATTTTAAAATCCATTTTTTTATATGCATTTATTGTATCCGTATTATGTCTGTTCACAGTAAGAAAAATCCCCTTTAAAGAATTAGCCTTTGCAATCTCTTTCATAAACTCTATCGCTTTTCTTGCATAGCCTCTGCCTCTAGAAAACTTTCTTATATATATTTTACTTAAAAAAAGATGTCCGTCTTTAGGGGCTATTGCAAAATAACCCTGGAAGTTTTCTTCGGCATCTTTAATAAGATAATAACTGTATTTTTCATTTTCTATCTGAGTTTTCATCGCAGAATATGACTGGTATTTTGCCAGCATATAATCTATTTGCTCTTGTGTGATTATGCTTATAAAATGCTGATTCCATATTTCTTCGGCAAGCTTTGAGGTCAACAGCAGTTGTTCATCGCTTGACACTTTCACTATTTCCATCTTAATATCCTATTTGAACTCAACTATATCTTCTATTTTTTTTCTGGGAGCAGGCTTATGTTCTTTTTCTGTATCTTTCGGATAACCTAAAGTTATAAGACACTCCACCTTATAACTTCCAGGAAGATCCAATATCTTTTTTATCTCTTTACCTTTGAACCAGCCGATATAGCATGTACCAAGACCAAGTTCTTCCGCTTTCAGCACAAGATTTTGGCAGGCGATACCTATATCTATAAGATGATAATCAACATCCTGAATCTTTTCGGCAATACCATGTATAAAAAAGTTAGTTTTGCTGCACACAACTATCACTACCGGAGCTTCAGCAGCCCACTTATTCGGTACTGCTAGACCATTAAGTCCTTTTTTTATTAATTCTGATTTAAGATCCTGAGTTTCAACAACAATAAATTTCCAGGGCTGTGCATTGCAAGCCGAAGGTGCAAGCCTTGCCGCTTCAAAGATCTGCATAATCTTTTCTCTTTCTACAGGGCCGCTTTTGTAGCTTCTTGTACTTCTTCTTTTTGAAATAATATCATCAAGATTTCTCATTTTAAAATCCTTATACATTAAACCTGAATTCAATAACATCACCGTCTTTTACAATATAATCCTTTCCTTCACTTCTTAGAAGTCCGGCATCTCTTACAGCTTTCTCACTGCCAAGTCTTTGCAGATCGTCAAATTTCATAACTTCTGCCCTAATAAAGCCCCTTTCAAAATCAGAATGGATAACCCCGGCCGCCTGAGGAGCAGAAAAACCTTTCTTTATAGTCCAAGCACGCACTTCTATCTCACCGGCAGTAAGAAATGTTGCAAGTCCAAGCAATTCATATCCGGCACGAATAAGTCTGTTAAGCCCCGGCTCTTCAAGTCCAAGATCTTTAAGAAATGTTTCCTGATCGTTTTCTGAAAGTTCAGACAGTTCCGCTTCAATTTTTGCACATATAGGTATAGCCTGCGCTCCTTCATGTTTAGCTTTGTTTTTAACTATTTCGGTATATTTATTTTCCATTGAAGGCAGATCATCTTCGGATACATTGCAGGCATACAATACCGGTTTTGCCGTTATCAGAAACAAACCGTTAATCATAACTTTTTCATCTTCAGTAAGTTCAAGAGTTCTCGCGGGATTTCCGGCTTCAAGATGAGTTTTTACCTTGATCACAAGCTCTCTTTCGGCAAGAATTTTTTTATCATTTAGTCTGACGCCTTTTTCAAGCCTTTCAAGTTTTTTTGTCATTGATTCCATATCGGCAAGAATAAGCTCAGTATCTATGATCTCAATATCCCTTAGAGGATCTACTTCGCCCATTACATGAGTTATATCTTTACTTTCAAAACATCTTACAACATGCACTATAGCAGATGTCTCTCTTATATGCGCAAGAAATTGGTTTCCAAGTCCTTCTCCTTGCGATGCTCCTTTAACAAGTCCTGCAATATCTACAAATTCTACTGCAGCAGGCACTTTTTTCTTTGTATTGTACATTTTCTCTAAGACATCAAGCCTTTTATCCGGAACTGAAACCACACCGACATTTGGATCTATAGTGCAAAAAGGATAATTTGCAACTTCCGCACCTGCTTTTGTTATTGCATTAAATAATGTAGATTTTCCTACATTTGGGAGTCCTACAATACCAAGTTTCATATTGCCTCTTCATTCTTTATATTTATATTAATGCGTATAGTATACAACTTCCGCGCAGGAAAATAAAATATTTTTCCGCGCGGATAATATTCTTTACAATTTAAATTATGCCGCAGAAAGTATTTCCTTTATCTGCGGAGTAGAGTAAGAATTATTGTTTACAGCATCTTCCATGTACAGAGTACCGTCATAGTAGAATGGTATTAATCCGATATTTCCTGAGTTAACTCGTGAAAATACAGATAGTTTGGTATTTAATTCGTTTATTACTACTTGATCTTCGTTTATCCTTTTTAATAACTCCCTTAAGAAATCTTCCCTGTTTATCAATGATGCATACTCAGGAGAAATTGACAATACTATTACATTATCTTTATTCTTTTTGTAGTACACATTGACCGGCTCTTTTATGTCAGGATGTGCGATATTAACAACTGGCTTACCTTTATCAGCATTATCTTCTGCAACTAAAAATATATTATTTTCCCTCTCTACATAAACTGACTGAACAGTTTCACTTTCTGATGCTTCTGTATTCTCTAAAGTAGTGATCGCTCTTCTCTGCAATATCCACAATTTGCCTTTGGCATCAATAGCAAACTCAACATCTATAGGATATCCGGAATCCGCTTCCAGAATGTTTATTATATTTGAAATATAATGAACATTTGCATCACTTAAAAGTCTACTGTTTATCCCCTTATTGACCGGCTGTATCTCAGTGCCGCTTTCCGTCGGTACTATTTTTGATATTTTTTCGGCAACTGAATACTCTATTATTTCTCCGGTAGTCGGATCTACTACAATTGAATCCGGAGTCAATATATTTGATACAAGTCCTTCTCCCAGTCCATATACTGCTCCTATTAGAGTGTTTCCATATTTATTGCGGCTGAATACTACACCTGATTTCTCAGAATTTATCATTTCCTGTATCAATACCGCAGGTTTTACCACCTTGCCGCTCTTTATCATATAATCTATGCTTCTGTCTGCATAAAAAGATTTCCAACATTCTTCAATATTTGCAAATATATCATCATATTTAACATTTAACTTGGTTTCTCCCATACCGGCAAATGCCCTGTTATCTCCGTCTTCTCCTACTCCGGAAGACCTTACCGAATATTTAATACCTTTAGCTAGATATTTCAGGATTTTTTTAACTATCTTATTTTTTGCAGCTGCCGCCTCCCCTTTAACTTCTCTGCTTTCATCTATTAAATCTCGTATTTGTTTTGCAACTTCTTTTGCCGCTGCGGCATCTTTATTTTTTATGGCTTCTTCAAATTTTTCTGAAAGTTGATTATACTCTATTCCCTTTCCTATATCGTTAAAATAAATACCCAAAACATTCGTACTTATTCCTAACCCCATTGGAACTGCCACATTAACTCTTCCTTTTAACCGTCTGTACATTGTCGCAAGTTCTGTTGCTTTTGAACCGAATCTGTTAATATCTTCATAAAATATTCCGTCAAACGAAAATATTTCTCTATCAATCCCCTTAACTTCATAATTTTTTTGGTATTCACGCAAGATCTTATCTACTTCAAAAATCACACTCATCAACTCTAATCTCATGTCAACAAGTTCCTGCATACTTTCATTTTCAGACACAAAATAATTATAAACTGCTGTTTGTTGCTGTATCTTAAACATTTTTCTTATATCAATTTCTGTGTGATGATTTTTATTTATATATTCTCTGGCGGTTGTTATTATTTCTCTCACATAATCTTTCATATTGGTTTTGATTACATCTTGCTTTTCTCTGACTCTTCGTTTGAGTTCTTCAAGATCCTCTCTGCTTTCAGTAGTTTTTATAAACTCCAGTTTGTTTGATAATTTTTCCAATATACCATAAGCTACATTTACATTATCAACTGACTCAAGTATATTTAGAGCTTCTTCCATCTCTTGAACTTTCTCTTTAACATATCCTTCATTAAGTTCTTTCAATTTACTTTTGACATTTTCAGGCATACTGTTGTCAAAAAGGGCAAAGATTAATTCATTATGATCTTTTTCACCAATCGCTTGAAAATATACATATTCAATAAACTTCCCTATTTCACTATCTTTGTGATTATCAGCAATAAAACTTTTTAAACCTTCTACATCGTTTATATCTATTATTTCCTGTAACTTATCCAGCTTTCTTTCATCCAAACCATTAAATAATAAAACACTTCCGTTCTCTCCGTTTAATAGAACTCTGTCACCTGCTTTCAGCGCGTGTCTCTTTTCAACAACTTTTTTTACACTTGCACCATTAACCTCTTCTATATCTCCAGATTGTATATAATATCCCGTTTCTAATGCATTTTCCGAAAGAATAGAATTGGGAATTATAACTGCAGGTTTACCAAACTCTCTTGTTGTGATGGCGGCATGACTTAAAATCCCACCGCCGGTTGTTATGATCGCTTTTGCATTTTCAATCGCTTTTACATCATCAGGCGTTGTATAAGGAACTACTAAAATATCTCCTTCTCCTACATTTTTCCTGTCAAAAGTAATTTTCCCTACTACATAAGTTCCTTTGCCGTCTGACATTGATGTCGCTATTATTTCAGGGTTTTCTATGATTTGCAAACCGGACATCATCGACTTATACATATGCTCTTTTTCCCTCTCACCTACAAGATCATGATTATAAGGCAGATTAAATCCATCCTCATTCAAAATATCAAGCAGCTTTTTACAATTAAGTTCACGTCTTTCTTCTTTATTAACATATTCTGTAACGGCATACTTCATTCGTCCTGTTGAAGGATCCATCAAACCTTTAACGAATATATTGCCTGTGGGCATTTTATAAACACCGCTGACAAACATATAGTTCCCGACAAAACCAAGAGTTCTATAATTAAACCTGCGCTTTCCAACAAGGTTCAATATCCTGCTTTGCAGCAGAAGTTCATCATTGTCAATTTCTATTGTAGATACAAAATTATTAATAATTCCTTCATCACTTTTTGGAACAAGTACACCTTCTTCATTAAAAACTATTCTCCCTTCAATGAAAGCTCTTTCCATTTCAGTATTTAAATATTTATCTATGATCCACTGTTCAAGATTCCCGTTATGTTTAATATCTATTAAAGGGAGTTGCAAATGAGTAAGAATATTTTTATAAATGTCTTTTATATCCCAATATTTTATTGTAGAAGGTCTGTCTGTCATCTTGCCATCGGAAAATGCCGTTAGTCCGTTTGGATAATAAGCATAACCGTACCAGATTTCTCCGGCAAGGAATTTTTCAATAAGGCTGTTAACAACTTCAATATATGAAGTTTCTGAATAGCGATCATAATATTTTTCCAATTCAAGATCAAGATTTGTTGAATGTTTATAAAGCATTATGGCTTTGTAGGCAACTTCAATTAAATCTGTAGAATCATTAAGCCCGGTATCTTTATTCAATACGGCTCTCAGTCCGCAAGTCCCTGGTATATCACTGCCTAGTTCAATATCCTCATCCACTTTAAAACCAAGTCTTCTCAAAACTTCTGAAAAGTACTTAACTCTTTCTGCATTTCTCCGGGCTCTGCTTCCTTCGTGATAATATATTGTCATCCCCCTGTCACTCTCACCAAAATTAAAAAACATATCCACGCTGTGTGCAAAAAGACGCGTAGTCCAAACAAGGAGATCATCTCTAAAAATAAAATCATCTATTGAAACATGTCCTTCGGCAAGTTTTATTAAAAAATCTTTTATATCTCTGTTTATTTCCTTTCTGTCAGATAGATCATAACCGATGATTTCAACCTCTTCACTGCCATTGCTTCTCGTAGCCTTTACAGTTCTGACATCATCCGTGCTCATTTGCTGAACATCTTTTATTTTCATTTTAAAATCATTTATACTCGTTTGATGTATAGCATTGATCAAAGTATTTATACCTTCAATCTTTTCTATTTCTTCTTCTGTCCACTTGTCTAAAACACTCTGGTCTAATACAAATTTAGGCGTAATTCCATCTCTTTTTGCTTTTGAAAGAATTTCCTCAGCTGCCACCTTGGCACGCCTTCCATGTTCTTCATCAATCTTGCCAAGCGCATCAGCCATCTTCATAACATACGTCATAATATTATCAAGATCTTTTAAAGACGAATCTTTGGTTAATGCTTTTGATGCTGTCAAAGCTAAAACATTGTATTTTAAAACTTCCTGGAATTTTTCAAATTCAGCTATAGTTTCCCCAACTTCAGAATTATCTCTATTTGTAACACCTCTAACATCAAGAAATATAGGGTTTTTTAATGCAATGTATTTGTTCGGCAAAATATTTTCAGGCAGATAACGTATTAATTCCGTATAATTGAAAAGGTTTGAATATTCATTAGTTGCGTTAAGATAAGAATATGGGCTTGAAATTTCTGAAGACATTCCAAGCGAGCGGAACAATTCGTTTATCTTGGTAATGTTAAGTTTTTCTTCTCTTTCTGGATACATAAGTCCTGCGATACGTCCTATTAGAACAGCTGCTCTCTTACGCATATCAATATTGACTGAAGAATCTTCAGCAAGCAAGAACAGTCTGTCAATAAGTTCATTTGCTGTTTTTTGGCCATTTTCCGTTTCACTATCATAGGCACTTTTTATTGTCTCGGAGAGATCCATAATATCGGCAGCTTGTATAAGCATATCAATTGTATCCGCAGAATATTCGATCAAGGCACTTTTCTCAGGAAATGCAAACCTAGCCCCTATTATTTTTGATTTACGTAATGAACTTGTATACAATTCAACGGTTTCAGTATTTACGCCCATATCAGCAAACATCTTCACACTTATCTCTCCACTGTGTGGGACAACTTCTGAAATATATCGCAAAGTATGAAAAGCTTTTTCTTTTAATTCCTGAGAATTTTCTTTTACGGATTTGAGATAAACTTTTTTAGCCACATCATACAAAGAACTTCTGCTTTTTTTATTTGTATCGATAGCAGCCGGGGAGTGTGCAATAATATATCCCAAAAAAGACACGAAAGTATCAAATTCCGGACTCTCAATATTAATTTGTTTTGAAGTTTGCTCAAGTATTTTCAAAGTAGCATCTTCAAACTTTCCTTTTTCGGCAATAATACTTTCTGCCACAGGTCTTAAGGCATCAAACAGAAGTAAAGCTTCCTCACCACTACCGGAGTTAAGGCTCATTTCCAGCAATAGACGAAACTGAAATTCTACCAGCGGCATTGTAGTTACATTTATCTTATCCGTCAGATATTCTAATTCATTAATAGATTCATTTTTTAATTTTTCGGCTTCATTGTCGGAAATCTTTATTTCTTTTAAAAGGCTTATTGTCTTCTGAAGACTTTCAAGTGCTTTTTCATCAATTCCTTCTTCGGCAATAGATAAGTAATAGTCCTTTGCTCCACTGTATTGTTTAGTGATTTTTCTTGCTGTCCACGGTACTTCGTCATTGTCAATATATCCGTATTTATACAAACGTTTTACAAACTCGAGGGAATGTTTAACACTGAAAGGATATAATAAAACAAAACTATCGATCATTGCTGACTTTAAACTGGTTTGCTTGCCTTGATTATAATATGATCTATCTTCTTTTAAACGCCTTTCAACATCTTCCATTTCAGCGTCAAATACTTTTAAATAATTAAAAAATAACGGAGTGTTTTTCTTATTATCAATATATATTGAAAGAGGAAGTAGTATTTTATGTATATCTTCTTTAAAATCCGGATTATCAATTGCAATAGCAAAAGTATTTTCAAATATTCCAAGAACTTTAGACGCCTTTTCTACAGACGGCATATCTTTGGGAATATCGGACAATTCTTTTATAGCATTTTTTAAAATATTGTTTTTTTCTTCATCACGAGGGTATTTAATCTTTCCAAGATAGACTATCAGTTCTTCTATAAGTGCATCATTCATTAAAACAGAAAGTTTTTCTGATACAGACTCTCCGCTTTCTGAATGCTTCACATTTTCTCCTACTTTTCCAAGCGCATGATTGATATCCGCAAGAAAATTGCTGTATACGGGATTATCCCTTTTTATTTCATCTTTTAATGCAAATCTAAACAAATTATTAACCTGCTCTGAAGCGATAATGTATTTATCTTCATCATTTAAATCTTTTGCTGATTTCATAATATTCAAGATAGAATTAAAATCTGCTAAAAAATTATCTCTTAGTTTCCAATATTCACGACTTAAGTCTCCATATATATTATCTTTCATTCCTTCAAGTGCAGATATCATAGATTCATAATTTTCCGAAACTTCTTTCTTGGCTTGTGCCTTGCCTATATTAAAAACTTCAAGTATGGGTATATTTAACTTACCCGATACAGCAAATGCATTATTTAAAATGTGCGTCAGTGCCGCTGTTCCATAAGCAATTATTGGCATTCCCGGAAATATTGCCGCTAAAGCAAAAAATATTGTTGTAGTAAATGCTGAAGAAAAGAATATATAACCTATATCTCTTTTGGAACCATAAGGGTTTAATCTTTTGGACCGGTCAACAATATCATGTGCAAGCGTAAATATAATTACACTGAACAAACTTACAAATCCTATTGACGCTATTGAAACAGGATTCGAAAATAATGCTCCGGCTACAATAAATGGAAGTACTTTAAAAACACTTTCCTCTAGTATTGGCGCTAAAAATACTGTATAGATTTTATATAAAGTACTCTTCGTATCTCTGAATACATTGTTGAATAAGCTCATCGCCCTGTCTTGCTTTTCTACAGCTTTTACATCTCTCTCGTTTTCTCCACGACCTTTCTCTTCGTATCCATCCTCTCTAAATTCATATTCCACTTCTCTTTCTATACCACTTCTCTTGTTCTTATATCTAATCGTAACTGTCAGCTTATCTTCTCCAAAACTTTCTATCTCCCAATCCCTAACTATTACATCTCCTACTCTGTGTTTATTTATAAATTCTTCTTGAATAAACTCATATAACCCTGCTCTCTTCTCTTCTGCACTGAACTTTTTTAATCTTTCTGCTATTTCTCCATGATGAAAATTATTAAATGTACTGCTTATAACTTTAGGCAAACTTTCATTTAAACTTTCTCCCATAAACGGCTTTATATTGATCGTTGCTCTTGATAATCTGGAATAACTTTTTATGATATTTGAATATATGTCATACGCTTCTTCCAATTTACTTGTTACTTTCGGCATGATAACTATATAGGATACTTTATTCTCATTGAATATCTTTTCAAGACCTTTACTGTGAAATCCTCCTGTTACTACAACTTTTATATTCTTACTGTTTAATGCACTACCTATCTCTTTTAGAGCTTTTTCGCCTGATACTCCTGCCGTTTTACCGCTGCTGCGCCTGTTTATTATAAAATCTCCAAATACTCTGTCCCTTTTTAGATTGTTATTGTGATACTCTGAAAGCATTTCTATATACGGGGCTAGCTTTTTTGCTGTGTTTGCTGGAAAGTATGAACACCAGGTTCTTTCAAATCTATCAAATTTCTCTTCAAACAATTCCAATTCTTGCGCTGTTATATTTGCCGTAAAATATCCTTGTATCGAAGGTATAAAATCATATAAGAAAAGAACCTCCTGCTCGTATTTCGTTCTTCCAAGCTTTATGTACAGTTCTTCTTTTAGACTTTTTTCTTCCTGCGTAAATTCAATCGGATTTACTTTACTGTTAAACTCTAAATATTTAAAGAAATTCTTTAATTGGTACAGCTTCTTATTTTCACATATCTGATATTCGCGGGCATAAAATATTAAATCCTTTGATATATCTTCAACATTTGCAAATGAATTGCTCTTTTCGGAAAGTTCCAAATAATTATTATAAGGAATCTTATTTTTCAATTCTGAAAAAAATGTCCTGAACTCCCTGCTAACTCTTTCATTGTTTATTTTATCGGAACTTTTAATAAAATCAGCATAAGATTTTACAGCAGGATATTTTGACATATCCAAACCGCTGTTCCTGCCCATCTCCATAAGTCTAGGATAATATTTATCCGCCTTTATCCGCTTTTTATCAAAGTTTAATATTAGCCTGTCCAACTGTCTTACTTCTCTGCTTCCATAATCCCTTTTTACAGGCTGCATCTCGCTTAACAAACTATCACATATCTCATTCACTTCCGGTTTAACAAACATTATTTTATTCAATAGCTCTATATTCCTATTATACAGCCTTTCATCTTCTATACCTTTTACGAATTTCACCTTCTTATTTAATGCTGCATAATATTCTATTCCGTTAAGATAACCTGATTCCAAAAGCGTATCTACCGTACTTCTGCCCATTTCGCTCTCTGTAAGCTCTGTCAGAAGACTTGTATCTATATCTCCGCTTCCTCCTTCCAAATATACATGTTCTAATCCGTACTTCTTATCAAGAAATTCCAAGATCTTATATATATTCTTCTGAACTTCAGAATGACAATGCAGATCCTGTATATTTATAACTATTTCATCGCTTCCATAGTATCCAGATGCAGTTATTTTTCCCGCTGAAGACGGAATCGAAAAATCAGACTTCACTTTCGGCAGTTCCTTACGCACAATATCTGCCCCAGCATATGAACTATGCGGAAATAATATTCCGGATATAAAACAAATGCAGACTGTTAATGCCGTCAGTTTAGTTTTAATTTTTGTTCTCATGATTCCACCTCGTAAAATAAAGCACCCTCTCAAAAACATCGAGAGGGCACTATACTTTTTTTATATTATTTAATTTGTAAATTACAGCATCATCATACGGCTTCTTTGTAAATATGAAAAATATCATTAACATCAGAAAAATGAGCGCAATACTCCTGTCAACCCTTAAAGCCGACCAGCTTTTTAAGACAAAACCTTTCTGTTCTGATATTTGCGATTTTAAAACAGTATAAACTGAAAGATCTTTCAATTGCTTTATATTTTGTGTTTGGCTTATTAAAATAAAATCCTTTACAGGGGCAGTTTCTTCTTTTTTCTGTTTATCTTCAGATGTTTTTGAGGCAGTTTTTGCATAAGGGTATATTTTTTCGGAAAGGTTCATGCTTATTTTACTTATTGCTTCAGAAACGAACATTACAGCGGAAAAAATATCTTTCTGTACTTCTGCAACACCATCTGCTTTTATACTGCCTGCAATACCTGCAAAAGCACAATTAAAAAACAAAACAACAATAACAAAAAATGTCATTGCTTTTGTAATAATCTTTGTTTTAATAGAATCCGCTCTTAGCACATTAACCTCAAAAAATCAGGCATTAAAAAGCCGTTTTATGAATTATAGACTTTACTACATAATATACTATAATAAATATTCTAAAAATAACAATATGTTTTTTATATTTGTGACGAAATTTCAGGAAGGTATTTACTTACTATTGTTCATAAGTGAACTCGAAATTTCCTATTCTTACCGTATCGCCGGGTTTTATTCCCATCTTTTCAAGTTCTATTCCAAGTCCCATTTTTTTAAGTATATTCTGAAAACGCCTTAAAGCCTCGTCTTCACCAAATACAGTCATCTCTGTAAGAGTTTCAACTTTTTTGCCCGTAACTACAAAAACACCGTCTTCATCAACATATACCTTAAATTCAGGCTCATATATATACTTTTTAACAGGCACTATCTCTATTTCTTCTTCAGGAATAAAATCTATTGGTTTATCAAGCATTTTTACGATCTCTTTAAGCAAAGAATCAATGCCTTTTCCTGTAGCGGCCGAAATTTCAATAATTTTCTTATTTTTTAATTTTTTCTTGAATTTTTTAATATTTTTATCAGAATCCGGAAGATCTATTTTGTTTAATACTATTATAATGCTTTTCTTTGAAAGGTATTTTGAATATTTTTTTAATTCGCTATTGATAACTTTATAATTATCATAAGGGTCGCTGCCGTCAAAACCGCTGATATCTATAATATGGATAAGCACTTTTGTGCGCCTTATATGCCTTAAAAATTCAAAACCGAGACCTTTCCCTTCATGTGCACCTTCAATAATACCGGGAATGTCTGCCGCAACAAAACTTCTTCCTTTATAATCTACAACACCTAAATTTGGTGTCAGAGTAGTAAAAGGATAATCGGCTATTTTAGGTTTAGCCGCTGAAATCTGTGCTAAAAGAGTAGATTTTCCGGCATTTGGGAGACCTACAAAACCGACATCGGCTATCAATCTTAGTTCAAGATTTATTTCAGCAGTTTCTCCGGGCTCTCCTTTTTCGGCAATTCTAGGGGCGGTATTATTCATCGTTTTAAATGATGAATTGCCTCTGCCGCCTCTGCCGCCTTGAACTATTAATATTTTTTCTCCGGGCTCTTTTATATCTGCAAAAAGTTCGCCGTTTTTAAAAACAAGCGTACCAAGCGGCACTTTTATTATCAGATCCTGTCCATATTTACCATATTTATTACTGGACATGCCTTTTTGTCCGTCTTCAGCTTTGAATTTAGGTCTGTATGAAAGGTCTAAAAGCGTGGTTTTGTGCGGATCGCCAAGGAAATAAATATCGCCACCCTTTCCGCCGTTTCCGCCGTTCGGGCCTCCTAGAGGGACATACTTTTCCCTCCTAAAAGAAATACAGCCGTCGCCACCGCGTCCGGCTGTAAGTAAAATATTTGCTTTGTCTATAAACATCAGTTTTATTTATGGTTCAACATTTACATAGCATCTGTCACCGGACTTTCTGACAAATTTCACAGTTCCGGCAATTTTTGCAAAAATTGTATTGTCTTTACCCATAGCTGTATTTATTCCCGGATGATATTTTGTGCCTCTCTGGCGTACTATAATAGCACCTGCGGAAGCTTTTTGATCTCCGAATATTTTTACTCCTAATCGCTGACCATGCGAATCGCGGCCATTACTGGACGAGCCTTGCGCTTTAACTGTTGCCATTTTTGTGTCTCCTGATAATTTTACAAATTACTGATTAATTTGCTTTGATCTTCGTGATCGTCAATTCTGTTACATACTGACGATGTCCCTGCATTTTTTTATAGCCTTTTTTCGGTTTTCTTTTGAATACCAAAATCTTGGGTGCTTTTTTCTGAGCAACCACTTTAGCTACTACACTTGCACCTTCAACAACAGGTTTCCCTATCTTTACTTTATCTCCGTCTGCAAGCATAAGAACTTCATCAAGAACAACTTCCTGACCTACTTCAGCTTCACTGAGCTTTTCGACCAATAAGCTATTCCCTTCTTCTACTTTGTACTGCTTCCCACCGGTTTTAATAATTGCATACATTGACATACTCCTTTATAATCAGTATAATTTACAAAAATTAAAATAAAAAGTCAATCACTATACAGCAACAATAAAAGTTCCTGCTGCCTTATATGGCAAATGGTTCTTTTTTACAAATAATGGGTAAGGGGTGAACATGTTTATTTCTAAAAGAGTGCAGGCTATCAAGCCGTCTCCGACGCTGGCTATTGACGCAAAAGCTAAAGCTTTAAAGCAAAAAGGTGTTGATGTTATCAATTTCGGAGCCGGAGAGCCTGACTTCGATACCCCTCGCAATATAAAAGAAGCCGCAATAAAAGCAATAAATGAAGGATATACAAAATATTGTCCGGTTTCAGGAAATCCCGAAACAAAGAAATCCATAATTGAAAAACTAAAAAAAGATAATGGTCTTGAATATCTGCCGGAAGAAATAATAGTTTCATGCGGTGCTAAACACTCTCTTTACAATATTTTCCAAACTATACTCAATGACGGCGATGAAGTTATAATCCCTGCACCTTACTGGGTTTCTTATCCTGATATGGTAGTTCTTGCCTGTGGTAAGCCTGTAATAATAAAAACAGATGATAAAAGCAATTTTAAGATCACTCCTGAAGCCCTTGAAAAAGCAATAACACCTAAAACAAAAGCATTAGTCCTAAATTCTCCGTCAAACCCTACAGGGTCTATGTATACAAGAGAAGAGTTAGAAAAGATCGCAGAAGTATGTGTAAAGAATAATATTCTTATTATATCTGATGATATTTATGAAAAACTGGCTTATGACGGAATTAAATTTGAATCTATAGCATCTGTTTCCCCAGAAGCTAAAGCCTTAACAATAATAGTAAACGGTGTATCTAAAGCTTTTTCAATGACAGGCTGGAGAATAGGATATACTGCCGGGAATAAAGATATTATTTCAGGAATGACAAAGATACAAAGCCAATCCACTTCAAATCCTGCTTCTATATCTTTAAAAGCTGCCGCCGAAGCATTAAGCGGAGATCAAAAAGATGTTGAAATGATGAAAAAAGAGTTTGAGAAAAGAAGAAATTATATAGTCGACAGACTTAATGCGATGAAAGGAATAACATGCCTTAAACCAAACGGGGCTTTTTATGTATTTCCTAACATTTCCGGACTTATAGGAAAAACCTTTGGAGGGAAAACCATAAATAATGATATGGAGTTTGCCGATTTTCTTCTTGAGGAAGCAAAGATTGCAGTAGTTCCGGGATCGTCCTTCGGAGCCGAAGGATATATGAGGATATCTTATGCAACTTCAATGGAATGTATACAAGAAGGAATGAACAGGCTTGAAAAAGCCATAAGCTGAATATAAACAAAAAATCCCCTCACGTTTTAAAGCGTGAGGGATTTTTATATGCATTACATTTGTTTTTTGCTAAGTAGATCACCGATAAAGAAGACTATTCTGCCGCATATAAAAAACACAAGGAAATATATCCACATTTCAATTGTGGTTTTTTGAAATGAATGCCAAAACAAGTCGACAATTCCGGCAATAGGAGAAAGAAAAAACGTCAACAATCCTATAATGATCGACGGTTTTATGCTGCCTATGAAATAATACGATATCCACAGAGTGTACCATTTGATTATTACAAACATTCCGTAACCCATCAAGACAATACCGCCGAGTTTGAATAAACCTGAAAACAATTTCATTCTTTTCTCCTTATAAACTATTCAACAAAGAAATATTTCTTTGTAAACTCATCAAAACTGCATTCATATTTTACAACATCATTAAAATAGATCCCGAATCTGCTGAAAATATCTTTTTCGCGCATAATATCTGCAAAATAGTTTTTAGCCTCTTTCATACCGCCGCAAGAATTATCACATTTTGTCAGCGCGGAAATTATTTCTGCCTGTTTTTTTACAGCTTTATTTATATTTACTACCGACACTTCAGGCAGCGGTCTGACAGCTTTCCTGTAATTATATATCTTTGTAAGCACATAGGTAAAATATTTATCCGCATCAGGCAGGGAGTACCCTATAAAACACCATTGATCAGCTTCTGCAAGGAGTTCTTCAATATACATCCATATTTTTATAAGATGTTTATTTTCATATATTCTATTATAACTAGGATATACTATATACGGTTCCAGGTTTGAAAGTTTACATAGATAACATTTTGTGCCTTCACGTATATCTACGGTTTTATTTTGCGTTGTCAGTTTCGAAAAAACCTGTCCGCAGGAACGGCAGAAAAGCCAGTTGACCGAACCATGCGGTCTTAAAAGATACACTCCCCTTTTCCTTGGCTTACCAAACCAAAATTTATGTTTTTCATCAAGGCTGTAATTGCCAAGTTCTATGCCATAATCCAAGTCAAAAGACTTTTCCGGATTTTTATCTTGCATAGACAGAAGGACTCTGTCTAAACAGATATCATAATTAAAATTAATAAATGAAAAATTGGCAGTATTGCTTTTATATCTTTTAAATATCTTAACACCCATTGCGGTATAAGGGCTGGATATTTTAGTTTTCTTATTAAGGAAATTTTTTACATTGTGTTTTTCGACATCAGCATTTGTACGGGTTACATACATTATGCCTTGTATCAGATCCCTATAATACTGCTTTACTTCCCGTAAATCTATGGCACCGATATTTTGTCTTTGCGACAAAGATGTTTCCAAAATATTGAAGAGACTCTCAAGGCTGAGTGCTTTTGCGGCATTTTTCCCAAAAACCGCAGAAACAAGTTTTTTTACTTGTGAAGATACCCTGTTATATTCTTTAGCAACTTTTATAGAGTTTTTGCCTTTATACGCAAAATCCCCTTTCAATATTTTTTCAAGTATTTCATTTTGAATCGGTATATCGTCATCTTTGCTTGCGCCGGCACCCATTATAAAGACCGTTTTTTTATTTGGCGAAAGTAAAAATTTATCCATTCAAATACCTTTACTTTTATTCATTAAAATACTCTATAATGATATTTGCATAATATTCCAGCCACAATGCATATCTTAAATCTGCCATCAAAAATAATCTTATTTTTTTATCGCCGGCAGGTGCACCGAAAAGTCCGCCGTTTGCATCTTGAGACCATTTAAAACCTTTCCTGTTCATAACAGTAATATAGTCGTGTCCTTTATATAAATTCGTACCGTCAAAAGAAGATATATCTCTAAATCCAAACCATGGAGAAGGCCAATCAGGATCAAAAGTAACATCGCTGTCGGGTACATTTGAAGCAGTAGCACGCCACGATAGCGGAAGCATATCTCTTGCAGGATAATCATTGCACACTAATCCGGAAACAGTATGAGTTGTGAGAGTACCTTGATATGAATTATCTGTCCCGGATGATGTAACAATATGTTTATTGTCTGTATATATCTGCAGTACCCAAGTATTATTGTCTTCACAATTATTCATATCTATCTCAATATATTGTCTGCATATAGCATGCGGATCTCTTAAATCCGAATCTGTCCAAGTAAAAGAAGAAACTGACGTTCCGTCTTCCCTGTTCTTAAGTTCCAATGAAAACAAATTGGAGATATCTGCCTTTTTCCATAATATTGAATCTAGAAAAACTTCAACCCCGCCTTGTGAAGAAGAATTGTCTCCGGCATTATGCAGCATACAAAAAGGTATATTAGTATAAGTTAAACTGTATGGTGTTATAGCGGGATTGGCAGCAGAGTTTAAAGGTATGGACAAAGTCTGCCATGTTGTTATATTTTGATTAAAGCCAAGATCCTTTAAAGTAAAGTAAACTTCTCCTGATCCGGCTTGTATTCCGACTTGAAAATTTTCAGCAGTGGTTGAGGGTTGAGCAAGCCTTATACTGAATTCTATTTTTCCACCATAAAATGAAGATAAGTCAACGCCTGCTCCATTTGAAAAACTGAAACCCCATCCGCCCCAGTACTGATTTGTTCTTTTTGCACTAAAAAAATTGGGGCCTTCATAAGAACCTGCAAAATTATAGTTATACGGGTAAAAATATATGGTGCCGCTCCAAGAATCTTGAGAAAGACCGTCATTATATGCATCTCCGCCGCCGCCGACAGCTCCAAGAAAGTTATCTGAATATATGCTATAAACATCGCGAAGTGCATTTGTACTGTGTATTACGACATTATTTGTCATATCATAATTAATATTTACAAAATCGCTTGTCTTTACCATAGTTCTCGGAGGAATTTCCATCGTTCCTGTATTAGGCACAGGAGAAGCACCGCTTCTCGGATGGAAACTTACGGTTTTTGTGCTTTCAGAATAATTATATGCTATAAAAGTGCGGGTATTATCCGCTTTTTTCATAACCGTAAAAGGTACTGAATTATTTAGAGAATCTTTAGCATAATAATCAGTGCTGACACTTCCCAAAGAATTAAAAAAGTTTATAAAATGATATGAAAAAGATAAACTGCTTCCTTCAGGTTCAGGAGTTGCCCCAGGGGCCCAGAAATGCCATTCACTTAAAGCCTGCGGGGCATTATAAAGAGATTTATATCTTAGGAAAATATCTTTCCATATTAAACTGCCGTTAACATAATCTGACTCCTGTTCCATCCATTGAATATAAGATTGTGCTGCCGTTGTATTATAACCCATATAAAGCATTGAAGGGGTCATAGGCAAAATCCAAATCCCGTATCTTTCCTGTGCAATTGTCTGGGCTGTTTCCCAATGCACTCTATACTTCAACGAACCGTCATATAAAATTCCGCCGCGATGAGAAAAAACACTGCGGGGCGGATATGTTTCATTATATATATCAAAATAATACTCTTGTGCTGCAGCAAGTTCAGTCGTATATCCATATATAGCTGTTTCTATAAGATCTTGATTATTTGTCGCCATACCCCACAGATAAACAGCTGCCCAAGCATTCATCGATTCAGATATTGACTCTTGGTCTGTTCCGTCATTTCCGGCATTAGATGAACCTTTTCCGCTTGACCAGCTGTGCCCTTCATAAACATCAAAATTCCTTAAGAAAGGAAAACTTGAGCTGTTCCTGTCGGTATTAACAAAATCTTTCACAACAAGATCCACTATACTTTTAAATTGAGAGTCCGAAGCAAATGCCGGATCGAACATCGCAAGTATGGCGGAAGCATAAATAAAATATCCATAATGAAAATGATGATCATTATAAGATTCGGAACCATAAGCAGCAGGAACTCCTATAATGCCGCCCCAAATACTATCATAACCGAAATAGTGGCCATCAAGACCTTTATACCAACTTGCTAATTCCGTTTTCAGCTTTTGTACCATACTGTTGCGTGCCGCAATTTTGCCGGCCTGATGAAAGACCGGTATCAGATTAGCAGCTTTTGCAAGACCTTTACCTCTAACATAAGTATTATTTGTCAATGAGTTAGGGGCAAAACCTTTTTCACTTTCAATATAATTATTCATATTGGTACGATTAGATTGCGGAACTTCAAATGACAGACATGGCAGCATTCCGTGAAAATCATATCTTGTTTTAAATGAATTACCTTTATATATTTTCAAATTACCGCGCAATGTATTATAATCAGGAATAGCAGTACTTGCTATAACTGCGGCAGAGGTTGGATCAAGATGTCTCCATTGATGAGGATATAAAGCAAAAAGTGTCTGTCCTGATACAAAACCGGGACCGGTTCTTTTAGCTGTCATCGTATAATTAAATGTAGTTGTAATTGAAGAGTCCTCATTTTGAACCCAAGATACTGAAGTGCCGGTTATAAAATTAAATGCATATTTCATATACTCATAAAATATAGGTGAGACAGAAGTAGTATCGGGATAGACACTTTTGCTTCCCAAATAAGCTACTATCACATATCTGTCTTCCTCATTTTCCAATGTTGCTGGCAGATTTATAGCCATTGCATAATCAGAATCGTGCAATGAATAAGATGTTCCTGAAGGAGCATATATTCCCCACCAACCGTTATTATCAGCTATAAGCATACAGCCGTCAGTAACAACTCTAGGCTGGAATCTTATACGCAAACGCAGGTCGGGATATGTTCCGGGAGAAAAAGTATTATAAACGAAAACTCCGCCTTTTAAAAAAGTCGTAGTCATTCTTAAATTAGGATTATTGGTATCTCTCATTTCGGCAGTAACAGCCCAATCGGAAAAACTTTTTACTTTTACAGGAGCCGGAGTTATATATTTTATTGACTTCGGCACAGAACTTATGCATAACCACAGAGTTTCCGAGCCTTGTCCTGCATATTCTGTAGAAGATCTTACATACTGTTTTGCATTCGCTATTTCTATCCCTGTAGGATAACCGCCATGAACAAATCTCAAATAAGATGTTCCTAAGGACATGAATAAAGAAGGATTGCCATTAGGCCATAAATTATCTATATATGCACTGCCCCACCATCTGTTTGTCGGATATGCACCCGGCTGCGTATCCATTCTATAAGTCGGAGAAGGCATTGTGCTTGTATAATCTCCAAGATTGCCAAGTCCGCTGACAGAAGGTTTTGTCGGTGCAGCAAAAACGACAGAAACCATAAAAGGCATCAGTAAAACAATGATGGCAATTAACGCAATGTTTTTCATTCTCTTAACAGTTCCCTTTGGGACCATAAAGTTGAAAAGATGCATTTGCGAACACTCCTGTTTTTTATTCATAAATAATATGTCCGTAAATCTTAAAATCTCCGGGACCGGGCAAAAGCAAAAAAACAAACCTGGTTAAAGATGGCTTATTTATATATTATAGCTTTAAATATAAAAAATAGCCAAGAGAACTAAAAGCACGGACTATTCAAATATTATCTGATAATCTTCCCTGTCAATATTATTATCAGATTTTATCTCAAAATCCATTTTAAAAAGTTCTTTCAATCTTCCTTTTCTTTCATTAAAATATTCAACCACATCAGGGTTCAGCTTAATTTTCACTTTGCCATGATGCATATCAACTTTCATCTGTTCTATATCATCACAAACATTAATAAATATTGACTCTTTAGAAATAACAAGACCAAGCCCGTGACATATAGGACAAGTATCGCCTAATAGAGAAAACAACGACTCTCTTTTTCTTTCCCTTGTCATCTCAATAAGCCCAAGCTTTGTTATCGGCCATATCTTTATTTTTGCTTTATCCCCGCGTACAGCTGCGCGAAGCGTTTCAAGAACTTTCTGTCTGTTTGCAGCTTTTTTCATATCTATAAAATCTATTACAATTATTCCGCCGATATTTCTAAGCCTAAGCTGTCTTGCTACTTCTTCCGCCGCTTCAATATTAGTTACCGCAGCTGTATCTTCCTGGGAAGATTTTGATGTAAATTTGCCGCTGTTTACATCTATTGCACAAAGAGATTCCGCTTCTTGAATTATAAGATAACCGCCGGATTTAAGCCTTACCTTATTTGAGCGAAGCCTTTTGATTTCCTCATCTATTGCATATGCTTTAAAAATACCTTGATTTCCTTCATAAAGCACAAGCCTGTCTAAAAATTCGGGGCAAATTATTTTTACGAATTCCGTTACATCTTTTAATTCTTTTGGAGAGTCTATATGCATAAGCATTACATCTTCTGAAAAATAATCTCTTACTGTTTGAAAGACAACGCCCAGATCTTTATGTATCATACTCATAGGCTTTGCACTATCAAATCTGCTTACAATAGAATTCCAAAGTCTTGTTAAATATTTAACTTCTTTTTTTATCTCATCTTCAGTTGCATCTTCGGCTTCAGTCCTTATTATAATTCCGCCCGGTATATCCTCTTTTATTTCATTAGCTATTTTTTTTAATCTGGCATGCTCTTCTTTACAATCAATATTTTTTGATATCCCTATATTTTTACTGAAAGGCATATATACTGTAAGCCTTCCGGGAAGAGATATGTCCATTGTAACTTTTGCACCTTTTGTGCTTATAGGCTCTTTATAAACCTGGACCATAATATCTTGCCCAGGCTTAAGCATTTTTTCAATATCCTTTTCATCCTTTTGTGCAACTATATCAGCAATACCCAGATATGTGCTTTTCCCAAAACCTATATCTACAAATGCAGAGTTCAGCGCCGGAACAATATTTTGAACTTTACCTTTATATATATTATTCAATATCTTTTCCGACTCTCGCCTTTCTATGAACAAATCAAAAAGTTTTCCGTCTTCTAAAACAGCGACCTTGGTTTCTTCCAAAGATCTGTTTACCACTATTTCTTTTTTCACTATATAACCTACTTTTTCTTGAATTTCTTTATAGCTTCTACAACATTTTCGGCGGCTTTTGCTAAAGATTCTCCGCCTCTTAAACCGGAAGCTGAATTGCTTATAAATGTAATATTTGCATTAAAAGCAAAATAATTCCTTAAAACAGAATTTGCTTTTGCTTCAAAAGGATAATCAGAAACTATAAGTTTTATCCCTTTTTCACTGCACATATCATTTATTTTTTTTATGTCTGCAGCTATCCAATCACTTACTGCCGAGATCTTTTTATTGTATTCCGGCGTATTCATCGCTGCTATTGAATTAACTTCAGGTATCCTTTCTCCTAGATAACTTTTGATCACACTTACAAAATATAAAACCTCATAAACTATTCTGCCTTCATAAGACATATAAATAGTTGCAAGCCCTTTATAACAGCGGTTATTTTTATCAAAAGGATTTACAAGAATACCTTCCTCAAACATTTTAAGAGCATTTTCAGGATTATCACTGTCATTAAGAAGGTATATAGAACCCAAGGCATAATAAATATTTGAGTTGACAGGGTTTTCTTTAAGCATATCTTTAAGTATTGCTTCGGCTTCATCATATCTTCTGTCATTAATATATTTCCATGCAAGCCTGTATTGTGAATGGTTCACTGCCGTAGGCACATTATTGTGTGTGTCTTTTAACAAAACCACAAAAGAGGGTATAATTTTCGGTTTATATCCGGCTATTCTTTTTGGAGAAATGCCGGTAATAGATCTGTAAGCCGTAGATACTATGTATTTCAAAGAAGCATTTTTAGAATAAGCCTTAGGCGAATTATACATACTTGCCACGCCGGTATTAAACTTTATCAAAGAATCTATATCGTAATCATTAATAAATGCTTCTTGGGGAATATAATTACCTTTAGAAATCAGATAATTGGAATATCCGGCAAGATTATAAAAATTACCTTCGCCGGCCATTAATAGTATAACTTCTATATTGGGCTGTTTTTCTATAAGGTCAGCTATAAGGAACATAATTTCAGCGGTGTTCATATTATGGAAACAATAGTTAAAAACAGCCGTTTTTTTAGCACCATATTGTTTCTCAAGCATACTTCTTATGAGATCTGAATAAATTAAAGAACCTTTATTCCCGGTAATTATGGTATCACCGAAGCAAAAAACATCGCTTCTATCTTTCTTGGCACCATATGCATTGCAAAATAAAAATACAATCAACATAAAGGAAACGATCGCTTTAAAAACACTACGGTTCATTTATCTCTCCGTTCTTTGTTTCTACAAAAAGTTTAGTTCTATCTATTTGGTATATTTTGGCATAATTTTCTTGATTTACCAATAGTTTTTTTAAAATTAGCTCCGGCTTAACATTCTTTCCTTGTCCAAAACGCAGATATAATTTTAAAATATTATTACTTTTTATAAATTTATATATAAGCGGTTTTGCATCAAATTTAACTATTTTTCCTTTTTTTGTTTTTTCTACAATAATAGACTCTTGTGATAAAAAATCATCCATATCGCTTTCACTGACATCTACATTTCGTATTGAAAATTCAGACATATTTACAAGTACATCTATTGCCGGAAAAGTCAGCGGAACCCTTTTTATATCAATAAGTTTAAAACCATTTGGAAGTACTTCCGATATTTTTCTTTTCACTTCTTTCATATCAACTTTTTCCGTAAAATAAAGTTCCATATACTCGCTTTGACTTTCATTTCCAACAGATATCGGCGGTCCGAAAGAAGATTTTACCTGTGGACTAAAACCGGCAGTAAAAGCAACCGGAAGCCCTGAACGTCTTACAGCTCTTCTAAAAACTTCTATCTGCTCAAGATGAGATATGAATTTCACCGCCCCTTTTCTTGAAAAACGCAGTCTTAAACGCAGCTGCGGCGGTAATACCGATATTTGAGGTTCTTCATAATCTTCAGGTAAAACGCAATTTGCCTTATTAAACATTTCTTTTTCATCAGAAGCAGTTTCATTTATGCCTTTTATATAATCATTATACAAAAACTCTTTTGACACGCCGAAATCAAGATGATCCCAAGCAAAAACTTCATCTTTATCTCTTTTTCTGTAAACATAAAAGTCCAGATCAAGACCGCTTTCTTTTATGGCATCTGCCCAATAATCATTTCCGAATTTATCAGCCCATTGGTCAAAACGCGCACCTTTCTGCCATGCTTTAAATATCGCTGTAGAAACCCGTCTGTCGCCTTTGGCTATAAAAGCTTCAATAATGCTTGAGCGGTGATTGTGTGCTTTAACTTTAGCAGGAATATTTTTTACAAGATAATCTATCTTTTCTTTGATCTTTTCATCGTTTGCCATAGGCTCCCATTGAAATGCCGTCTGAGCCTTCGGCACAAACGGGGATGCCGTTATAGTAAAACTCAAACCTTTTGCCTCTCTTTTTATAAGCCGTATAAGAGCATTTATACCCTCTACATCTTCATTTGTTTCAGTCGGAAGTCCTATCATAAAATACAATTTTATGGTTTTCCAGCCCATGGCATTTGCAGACAAAAGAGTTTCAACTATTTGTTTTTCGGAAAGATATTTGCCTATAACATTTCTTAATCTGTCCGTACCGGCTTCCGGTGCAAAAGTAAGTGTCGGTCTTTTACTTCTATTGATATAGCGTGCTACTTTTAAAGAATGTTCATTGCATCTAAGCGAAGGCAGAGAAAGCTTAAGATTTGTTTCTCCATAAAGTTTGTCCGTCTCTATAAGCAGCTTATCCAAATATTTATAATCGCTGCAAGACAAAGAAAGGAAAGAGACTTCTTCATATCCGGTAGATGCAATATTTTGTTTTATAATATTTAAAAGATTTTCCGGCGATCGCTGACGCCAAGGCCTATAATATTTTGATGCCTGACAAAAACGGCAAAGACCCGGGCAGCCTCTTGCAACTTCAGCACTTATCCTATTATGCACAGTTTCGACAAAAGGTACGATTTTTTTAGACGGAAAAAAAGCTTTTTCAAGATCTACTATTCTTTTTTCCACAATAGGTTTTGCGGCTCCGTCATTAGGAATAACCGCTTTTATCGTGCCGTCATTATTATAATCAACATCATAAAGCGATGGCACATAAACACCTTCAATCCCTGCAAGTTTTTTTAATATTTCTTTTCTGGAAGTTTTCTTTCTCTTAAGTTCTCTGCAAATATTTATTATCTCCTCCGTCATTTCTTCGCCGTCGCCAAGCATAAAAGCATCAAAAAAATCACAAAAAGGTTCAGGATTTGTCAGTGCCGGACCGCCGGCAAAAACAAGCGGATCGCTGTCTTGTCTGTCTTTTGAAAAAATCGCAATGCTGGCAAGATCAAGCATATTAAGTATATTTGCCGCTGAAAGTTCGGTTTGAATTGAAAATCCTATCATATCAAAACTTTTCAATTCGCTATTTGATTCAAGCGAAAAAAGAAACATTTTTCTTTCTCGCAAAATGTTTTCAAGATCAGTATCCGGAGCATAACATCTTTCACATCTGGCAAGTTTTTTTTCATTTACCATATGATAAAGTATTTCATGACCCAGATTTGATGCACCGACTTCATAGACATCAGGAAAACAAAGACAGTAAGATATATCTGCTGACATATCGGCTGGATAAGAGTTTAACTCTCCATTGATATATCTTGCAGGTTTTTGCACAAGACCTAATATTTCATCAATTTTTGGATTTTTCATCGGTTTTCAATATAACTTTTCTGTCATCCTAGAGGATCAATTTTTATCTTTTGTTGTTGTCGTTTGCTGTTGATTCGTAATTAGTCATTTGTAATTCGTAATTGCCGTTTTGCTGTTTCCCCGCACCTTGCGGGAGAGGGTCGGTCGCAGACCGGGGTGAGGGGGTACAGTTGTTGCCGTTAATTCGTAATTCGCAATTGCCGTATCAGTCAAGTTCTATACCTTCATAGGTTTCTGATACATTTTTATTTATTTTTTCAAAATTATTATATATATATGACCAATAATCATCATCCTTCTTGCTATTGTGATTTTCTTCAACTATTTTCCATGCTTTTTCTTTCTCTCCCGAAGTCATATATACCGTGATCTTCATCGTTATATACGCCGGATCAGTGGGGTTAAGTTCTATTAATTTATCCAATTCCTCAATCGCTTCTTCAAAAGCCTGATCGGCAAGTTCCTTTTCGCCTTTTATCTTATGTTCAAGAGCTCTATACATAAGCCTTTCAGGGTTTTTCGGATCGGGTGAGATAATATCATTCATAAGCATAAAAGCTTCTTTCTTTCTTCCCACAGAAAAAAGGATCTGTATCCTTACATTTGTGTCAAAACCGTCTTTATCTTTATATTTCGTAATAAGTTTTTGGTTAATTTGCAAAGCTTTTTCCAGAGACTCCTGATTCCCTGAAGACTGATAATCCGACATATAATTGCCTACCTCTATGCGCATTTCACTGATAACTTTATTATCTTTTACTTCTCTAGGTACTTGACTACAGCCTAATGCAAACAAAAAAGAAACAGCAATTCCGGCAAATAAGATCTTTTTCATATCTTCTCCTTTTCATAAAGAAACTATATTATTTTACTTAATTTTATTAGAAAATGACAGAAATAACAAATACTGCTTTTTATAAAAGCCTTTTATTATTTTCTGTATATGGGGTCTATGGTAGTAAAGTAACTCTCAAACGAGCTGCCTTTAAGCGGAGTCATATCAAGTATATCACCCGGATTAAGATAAGGTTTTATCACCTGTTCCAGATCATCAAAAATCTCGTGGAGATTCCCTTCCGCTTCAACAGCAATCAAAGTATGAGGTTTTGCATTATTTTCAGGTATTTGGAACAAAGCCAAGTACACACTTTCAATTTCTGGCGTTTTTTCACAGTATGACTTTATGCTTTCTATCATCTCTTTAGGTCTTTCAGCGGGAAGTCCTATTATAATTTCTGAATGGTTTTTGATTACCAAAGGCGGAATATCCATTCCAGGCATGCTGCCTGAAAGTATATCTTCAATTTCATCGGAAATGAACTCTTTGCTTGATTTTGAATAAGGATTTAATATAAGCGTTTCTCCTTTTGTCAATTTAAAGAAATCCCTGCCCCTTAAAGATATATATGTTACGCCTTCTTTTATTATGCCATTATCAAATATCTTTTCTTTTGAAGAAAAAAACGGGATCTTACCGTTCTTCATTTTTATTATATTTATATCGCTGTTTTCTTTAACCTCTTGCTCACCGGCTTCCATCCCTTCGCAGAAAACCAAAACATAAACACCGCTTTCCAGAAGAGTTTTATAAAAATCCGGTCTGAAATCAATATTTTTGACGGCTTTTTTTAAAATATCCGCAAGCACGTCTTTTTCTCTAAACTTCTTAATAAAATCTAAAAATCTCATTTATTTTTCCTCTCTATTCTATGTTTTATTATAGCACAAAAATACTTTTTTGAAAGGAGCTTTAAATATTATCCTAAATTTTCATAATATATAAGAATAAGTTCCTATCATTTAAAATTATAGGTTGAAATCTTATATTGAATGATAATAAAATATATTGTATTTTATAGGAAGGAAAATTTATGAAGGCGGTTAATTGAAAAAAACAATAATTTTATTATCATTTTTGTTATTATTATCCGCCAATGTCTATTCGGAAGAAAAACAAGAATACGATATTTATTTTAAACATTATCAGTCTGATATCATGTTAAAGCTCACATATGAAGAAAAGAAGATTGTAAAAAAATATATTGATGCAGATAAAAAAGAGTTAATAAAAATATGGTGTCCTTATCGATTAATTCTAGTTGATAATGAACAAACTTCATATTATAAAACAAGCGGCACGAGTTTAGCAAAGATAGGAAATGATTTGTTTATAAAGTTTGACAAAGATATGGATTTCATAAAAAAATATATATCGCAATTTGAATAGATATTCCTGTATATTCCCCTGTTTTATTTAAAACTTCTAATTCTTTACGCTTGCTTATAAAACAATTTATTTTTATAATACTCTATAAACTAAAAATTTAATTAGGGAGGTTTCTATGTCAGAAGAAATGCAAGAAGTAACTAGAATGCCTTTAATAGGCGATGATGCACCTTCTTTCAAAGCAGTAACAACACAGGGGAATATCAATTTTCCTGAGGATTATAAGGGAAAATGGGCAATTCTTTTCTCGCATCCTGCGGATTTCACGCCGGTATGCACAACAGAATTTATGACATTCCAGAAAATGCTTCCGGAATTTAAAGAGCTTAATACCGAAGTAATCGGTCTTTCTATTGACAGTATTCACTCTCATGTTGCCTGGCTTGAAGCAATTAAAGAAAAAATCGAGTTCAGAGATATTAAAAAACCTGAGATCACTTTTCCTTTAATAGCAGACATAAAAATGGAAGTAGCAAAACTTTACGGTATGCTCCAGCCAAAAGCATCAACAACTTCAGCTGTAAGAGCGGTATTTATTGTAGATCCCAATTCAAAAATAAGAGCTGTCTTATACTATCCGCTTTCTTCAGGAAGGAACTTTTCAGAGATCAAAAGACTTCTGATAGCATTGCAAACAGCAGATGCATTTGCAGTTGCCACGCCTGCTGACTGGCAGCCCGGCGAAGATGTTATCGTCCCTGCACCTTCAACGATGAAAGGTGTTAAGGAAAGAAGAGAAAATAAAGATGCGGATATTAAAGTAGTTGACTGGTTCCTGACATTCAAAAAACTTGCTGCAGACGAAATAAAGAAAAAAATATTAAAAAAATAAAAATCCCACAAACAAAAAACGAAGAGCACATCTGAAATTCAGGTGTGCTCTTCGTTATATCTGATAGACTATGTGTTTCAATTTATACCGGGACGCCACTCTTCATAGGCACCCACTGCACCGGAGGTATATTTTATAGAGTTAAAAAATATGCCGGAAAGTTTTTCAACTGCTGCCCTTGATATGAAAGATTCCTGAACTTTTGCATAATAAGTAAATTCTTTTTGAAAAACAAACACGGAAACAAAAACATCAATCTCATAATGAGTTCCTTTTACTTTTGTTTTGCTTAAAGGGTCATACTTTTCAATGTTTTCTGTTTTTTTACCGGAAGCTTTTTCAAGTATGGAAATATTTTCTTCATTAATAGCACCAAGCCAAACTATTATTACAGGCTCTTCATCATTCCACTTTTCAATAAGCAAAACATTATAATCCTCATTAAGGCACAATTTAGATCTTTCCATTTCCGTACGCAAAAAATCTTTTACAATATTTTGGTCTCTTACACTTACGCTTACTGATCTGAAAGAATAACTCTGCGGCTGCGAAGGATGACCGCAATAAGAAAAAAGAAAGATAAAAAATATTAATGTAAATAAAAATAATGAAAATCTTTTCATACTTTTTATATTATAGCATAACGGCAATTGCGAATCACGACTGAACGTCAACGACAAAGACAAAAACGGCATTTTTTGTTGTGTCATTCCCGAGCGTATTAGCCGGGAATCCAAGTTAAATAAAAGACAATTACGAATAAAAGGCAAAAACAAAGCAAAGTGCAGCAATAGGAATAGCAAAAGTGTAAATAAAAGGGAAGGGGCAGGAAAGAATTTCCCTGCCCGCAATGCGTAAATAATAAATAATATATATTAAATAAAACATCAGTTCTTATATTTCTTCCACAGATCTCTATACATAAAGTATGATTTTCTCAAATATCTCTTAAAAGTGCTGTCCTTGCCGTCTTCTCCGATACCGCAAATACCGAACCACTCTTCATATCCGCTTCCGTCAAGGAATGCTCCTCCGAACTGCTTATGCGTATCATGAGTATAAGGGTTTGAATCTTCTTGAGCTTTCCACCATTCATCTGTCCACTCAAATATAACTCCGCCCAAAGCATTGCCTGTACCGCCAACTACACCGCACATATTGTCTTCAATATTTATCCAATTGCCTTTATGATAGTCCGCCTGTCCCAGCTCTATCCTTGCGGTAGTCCAGTCTTGAGCATATGCAGGACAGCCGTATTCGGTTATTAAAGCGGCTTTACCGGTAATATCTGCAATATCTCCCCACATACGGCCAAAACCTTTTGCACCTCTATAGGCATTCGAACCGAAAATATCTATATCCGGGCAGTATTTTGCAAAAAGTTCTATAAAGCCGAGATCCCCATTTGATATTGCGACCGGTCTTTTCTGCGGATCAAGCGATTTAATAAGTTTTGCACATTCATTAACGAATTTATAGTATGCTTCCGGATGAGATTCTACAGTTGAACTTGTTTCAGTCGTTCCAATGGAACTGTAATTATTTTCATTTCCTAAAACCCACATAAGGACATAAGGTTCGTCTTTATAATCTTCAACCATTTTTCTTATGCTTTCCATCATATTCTTTTTATGTGTTTCATTCCTGTAATCAGTACCTTCTTCCCAAGTGGCACCTGAATCTACAGCATACATACCGGCAAAATTCCCGATAAGATACATAAATCCGAAATTCTCATAACCTTCTTTAAGAAGTTCTTTATTTATTCCTGTCGGATGATATATCCTGAGCGTATTTATGCCCATTTCTTGCATAATGGCAAAATCGCCGACACGCTTTTCGTTTTTATCTTGTTTCTCATTCCTATTTGCATCTATCCAGGCATCATAAGGACCATCTACTTTGCCGTTCTTATCATAATCATCATGTGACCAATCGCTGTTATTATTGAATCCGGGAAGTCCCGGATAAAGACCGACTTTATTTGGACCATAAGTAATGCCTCTTATAACATAAGGTTTGCCGTCAACAGTAAGCTGAAAGTGTCCGTTATTATATTCTACAAGTTTCGTTTTTCCTTCACCTGTTATCTTTTTAATACCTATCTCTTCAAGGTTTATGTATTTCCTTTCAAAATCATTGGGTACTGCCGGCACAAGTTTGCCCGGATTTACATAAAAAATATCATTACTTTTATCATTATCGAAAGAATTTTCTATCCTTACCGACGCACCTTCAAGTTTCACGCCAAGCTCCGGATATTCTCTTGTAAGAAAATTTATCCTGTCCATACAAACAGGGGCCATATACCACAGCGTTTTATATTCAGTCCAGCCTACTGCATTTGGGAACATTACAAGACAAGCATAATATGCTTTGAGAGCATGTTCATAATGTCCCGCCTTATCCAAAGCAAAAGCGGTAAAATACATAATAACACCCTGTTCCTCATCTTTTGTTGTCGCCCATTTATAAAAGTTTTCCTGATGATTATCAGTATTTACAAATTTCCACTTATCACCTTTAAGCCTGCCGCGTTTAAACATTTTTTTATACTCAGGGGATTCAAGAACGCTTTTTGTATTAGGATAAATACCTTCTCCCGAAGCTTTTGCCAAACCGGCAAAATCAGTTATTTTGTATCTGTATTTATCTGTCCCTATGTTTTGCAATTCGCCGTATTTAGAGTAGTCTATCCACTTCTCTGTTCCTCTATCATAGATCTTGAAACGTTTCTTAGGCGAATACTTCATTTTATTATTATAATCTTCTGCAGCTTTAAGAGAGACCAGCAAATCTTTATTATCGGCAAAAGAATAAGAAAATGAACCGCATAAAAATGCCGCAGCAATAACAATTCTCAAAAAATTCATAATGACTCCTAAATTTCGGTTTTTTATTTTGTATACGGAAAAGTCTGTAAGAAAAAAACTTTACGAAAAGAACTATAGCCGAGCATAAAGAAAATAGCAAGTCTTTCCTTTTATTTTTCCAATTATTTTTGTTTTTTGATTTTATGTTGTTTAGTTTTATAATAATATTTTGTGTTTTTAAACAAGCCTTTTTATCAACTCGTCCTTATCGCCTGCAAGCATATCTATGACAGGTATCTCTATCATAGTATAACATCCGGGCTTCTGCTTTATTGAGGCGCGTGCAGCTGATACAAGCATCTGACCTGTCAGAGCAGGATTATTTATTCTCATTTTAAACTCGAAGATCTGATTATGAGTTTTGCCGGAAACTCCTTTTCTGATCATATGTACGCCATGTCCCTTATCTTGAATAACATTAACATCATCAACTTTTATTACATACGTTTCATCGTGTGCAAAATATTCGTCTTTTTTTATCGCTTCAGCAACTTTGTCAAAATCATAACCGTCTTCAATTTCTATATATACCATTCTGCGATGCACGGATGCACCAAGAGGAATTGTCATGGAAACAGCTTTTTTAACGCCTTTAACGGACTTGACAGCTACGGAATGTCCCATAGACATCCCCGGACCGAAATTTGTATATGTAAGACCTTTCGGAGCGGCAGCTTCCATAAGAGCACGCACAACGGAATCAGAACCGGGATCCCAGCCTGCTGAAATAATGCTGACCCTGCCAGATTCTTTTGCTATTTTATCAAGATCCTTTCTTACTTCAACTATATTTTTGTGTATGTCAAATGAATCAACAGTATTTACTCCGGCTTTTAAACATTCGGAAGCAAAATTTTTAACATCTCTTGAGGGAGTACATATGATCGCCACTTCCGGTTTGATTTTAAGATCTGCAAGTTTTTGAACTATCTGAAAATCTTTTAGCTCAGGATTGTGTTCAACATTTGCATGCCGGCTTACTATCCCGCAAATTTCAAAATCGGGTGCTTCCTGTAAAGCCTCAAGAGCATACTTACCGATATTCCCATAACCTAATATTGCGGCTTTAATCATAGTCTTTCCCCTTTTGATTAACTCTTATTTATTATCTTTCAATATAATCGTACGGCGTACGCTGATAAACAAAATAGTTCAGCCAATTTGAAAACAGAATATTTGAATGTGCTCTCCACACAACTTTCGGCTTTTTTTCCGGATTATCATTCGGAAAATAATTTATAGGGATATCTATATCCAATCCTTTTTTAAGATCTCTGAAATACTCATCAGCCAAAGTGTTTGCATCATATTCGGAATGTCCTGTAACAAAGAATTGCTTTGAATCCTTACTGCAAATTATATAAATGCCAGCTTCTTTTGAACGGCTCAAAACTATAAGCTTTTTATTTTTTTTAACCGCTTCTTCATCAATGCCGGTATGACGAGAGTGAGGAGCATAAAAAATATCATCAAATCCATAAAGCAGATAATGTCTTTTTGCAGTTTTCTCATGAGGAAAAACCCCAAACATTTTCTTATCAAGTTGAACTTTTTTTATGCCATAATGATAATATAAACCTGCTTGAGCTCCCCAGCATATATGAAATGTTGAAAATGCATTTGTTTTAGACCACTCCATAACTTTGCAAAGTTCATCCCAATAATCTACTTCTTTATAATCAAGCATTTCAACCGGAGCGCCGGTTATTATCAAACCGTCGAAATAGCTGTCTTTAACATCGGCAAAAGTTTTATAGAATTTAAGCAGATGATCGGCTGAAGTGTTTTTTGATTTATGGCTTGCCATCTGTAAAAGCTCAACTTCTACCTGCAATGGAGAATTTCCCAAAAGTCTTAATATCTGTGTTTCAGTTTCTATTTTTTTTGGCATCAGATTAAGAATTGCTATTTTTAAAGGGCGTATGTCCTGAGACATCGCACGCTTCTCATCCATAATAAAAACGTTTTCTTCATTTAAAACTTTATGCGCCGGCAGATCTTTAGGCACTTTTATAGGCATCTTTATTGCTCCCTTTATACTTATATCTATAGATTATAGCAACTTATTATGATTTTAAAAATAAATTTTTTTAAAATTAATTATCATGAATCATACAGGCTTTTATTCCAGACACATATTCAGCGATCTTTGCAGCGGCATTTTCTTTATATTCTGCAATTATTTTTACTACGGCACTGCCTATAATTACTCCGTCGGCATATTGCACCATATCTTTTGCCTGTTCACCCTTAGAAATCCCAAAACCTACGGCAACCGGAATATCTGTATGTTCTTTTATTTTTTCCGCCATTCCTTTAATATCGGTTGTTATCTTTGCTCTCACACCTGTAACACCTAAAGAAGAAACAAGATATACAAAACCTTTTGCATTTTTTGCTATGCGCTCTGTTCTCTCTTTAGATGTAGGTGCAATAAGAGTTATTATATCTATGCCGTATTTATCTGAAAACTCTTTAACTTCACCCTGTTCTTCAAAAGGCAGATCGGGAAGTATCAAAGCACATATTCCGGTATCTTTACATTTTTTGAAAAATTTATCATACCCATAATTAAATACGGGATTTATATATGTCATAAAAGTTAAGGGTATATCTGTTTTTTTTCTGACCCTTTCTACCATTGCAAATATATCGTCAATACTTATTTTTACGCTTAAAGCTCTTGCCATAGCATTTTGAATTACTTCGCCCTCAGCAATAGGATCTGAAAAAGGTATCCCTATCTCTATCAGATCTACGCCGTTTTGTGCTAATGTTAAAATAAATTCTTCAGTATGTTCCAATGACGGATCTCCAGCGGTAAGATATATCACAAGAGCTCTTTTATTTTCAAATGCTTTTTTTATAGTATCTTTACTCATCAATATTTACCCCTTTGTATTTTGCTATCATTGCAACATCTTTATCTCCTCTGCCTGATAGAGTTACTACTATTACTTTATCTTTCGCCATTTCTTTTGCAAGCTGTATAGCATGATAAACAGCATGAGAAGATTCAATTGCAGGTATTATACCTTCCGTTCCCGACAAAAACTCAAAAGCTTCAACGGCTTCATCATCTGTTACAGGAACATATTGAACTCTTTTAATATCATTTAAATATGCATGTTCAGGCCCTATGCCGGGATAATCAAGACCGGCTGAAATTGAATAGACAGGAGCTATCTGACCGTCATCATTTTGGCAAAAGTATGATTTCATTCCATGGAATATTCCTACTTTACCTGTTGCAATAGTTGCAGCTGTTTCTGCGGTGTCAATGCCTTTTCCCGCTCCCTCGCAAGCTATAAGTTTAACTTCTTTATCATCTATGAAATTATAAAAGCTGCCAATTGCATTTGAGCCGCCGCCTACACAAGCTATAACTACATCGGGAAGTTTTCCCTCTTTGATCATTATCTGCTCTTTTATCTCTGCACTTATTACACTTTGAAAATCCCTGACTATTGTAGGGAATGGATGAGGACCCATTACCGAACCCAGAACATAAAGCGTATCATCAACTCTTTTACTCCACTCTCTCATAGTTTCATTTACGGCATCTTTTAATGTTTTTGTACCGCTTGTTACGGGATGAACTTTTGCTCCAAGTAATTTCATTCTGTAAACATTTAGACTTTGTCTTTTAGTATCTTCTTCCCCCATAAAGACTTCACATTCAAGCCCCATTAAAGCCGCAGCAGTAGCTGCCGCCACGCCGTGCTGTCCGGCACCTGTTTCAGCTATTATGCGTTTTTTACCCATCTTTTTTGCAAGAAGGGTCTGTCCCAAAACATTATTTATTTTATGTGAGCCCGTATGGTTTAGATCTTCCCTTTTTAAATATACTTTTGCACCGCCAAGCTTTTCAGTCATATTTTTTGCAAAATATAAATTTGAAGGTCTGCCGGCATATTCATTAAGGAGAAAATTAAGTTCATCTTTAAAGGATTTATCTTTTTTATAAAAATTATATGCGCTTTCAAGCTCTTTTACTGCGCTCATAAGAGTTTCCGGAATATATTGTCCGCCGTATATTCCAAATCTTCCGTCAGCCATTTTATTTCTCCTTTTTTTATCTTTATAAACTTCTGACCGCATCAATAACTTCTTTTATTTTATTAAAATCTTTCCGGTTATCCGTTTCAACGCCGCTGCTAAGATCTACACAGAAAGGATTTAATGTTTTAATCGCTTGCTCCACATTATTATTATTTAAGCCGCCGGCAAGAAAAAAAACTCCTTTAAAATCTTTTATGAGATTTAGATCAAAAGATTTCCCGGTACCGCCATATTCATTTTCAGAGTAAGCATCAAAAAGAATATAATCCTCACCGAATGACAGGCTTTGATTGATTTTATCTTTCACTCTTACAGCTCGTATGACAGGTTTATTTGTTTTTTCTTTAAGTCTGTAAATATATGCTTCATCTTCATCGCCGTGTAGCTGAATATAATCTATGATATCGTTTTCGCAAAGATTTACAATATTTGAGATCTTATCATTTACAAAAACCCCTACCGATTTGATATTTTCATCAAGCGATACTCTAAACCCTACTGCTGTTTTAAAATCTATTTTCCGTTTTGTTCCTGCAAAAACAAATCCGGCAAAATCAGGTTTTAATTCATTTAAATATTCTATTTCCTCTTTTCTTTGTATACCGCATATTTTAATTTTTGTCATAATTTTTACCTGTTGTCCTTTAGCATTTAAGCTCTGCGAGTTTTTGTTTTATATCTGCACTTTTTATAAGCCCTTCGCCTATAAGTACTGCGTCTGTTTTATTATTATGCAAAAGTTCTATATCTTCTTTTGTCTTTATGCCGCTTTCCGAAACAAATATTTTGTCTTCCAGAATAAGTTTTCTAAGTTTTATGCTATTGTTTAGATCCACTTTAAAATCCTTAAGATCTCTATTATTTACGCCTATTATATTCGCACCGGCTTTTAAAGCCATTTCTACTTCTTTTTCATCATGTGTTTCTATAAGAGCCGACATTCCAAGCCGCCAAGCTGTTTCCATATAATCTTTAAGTTCTTTAAAATTCAAAGCGGAACATATTAAAAGAATTGCATCTGCCCCTAAAGTTTTTGATTCATATATTTGATAAAGATCTACTATGAAATCTTTTCTAAGTACCGGTATATTTACCTCTTTTTTAACTTCCGTTAAATATTTATTACTGCCCATAAAGAATTCCGGCTCTGTAAGTACTGAAATTGCATCAGCCCCTGCCGACTCATACTCTTTTGCTATCTTAATATAATTAAAATCTTCACATATTATCCCTTTTGACGGGGAAGCTTTTTTTATCTCACATATAAAACTCATTTTCTCTTTTTTTAAAGCTTTTTCAAAAACAAAATCTGAATTTTTACCGAGTGAAAGAGCTTCTTTTTTCATATTTTCAAAACTTTTTTCCTGTTTAGCTTTCTCAACTCTTTTTTTTGTTGATACAATAATCTTATCCAATATCATTTTAAGCTACCTCATTTGAAAGTTTTATAAATTCATTTAATTTATTTAATGCCGCACCGCTGTCTATGGTTTCCTGTGCAAGTTTTATACATTCTTTTATTGTTATATTATCGCGGAACATATATATACATAATGCAGAATTTAAAACTACAATATCTCTTTTCGCTCCTTTCCGTCCTTTGAGAACATCTAAAGCTATAACTTTATTTTCTTGAGGTGTTCCTCCTATCAGTTCTGAAAGTTTACATCTTTCAAAACCGAACTGTTCGGGGGTTATAAAAAAGCTGTTAAGTTTTCCGCCGTTCACTTCGCATATTGTTGTGCTGTCAGATAACGTTACTTCATCAAGTCCGTCGTGGCCATGAACTACCATAGCTCTTTTTACTCCAAGATTAGCAAGAACTCTTGCCATAGGCTCTACAAGATTTTCATCATAAACGCCTATAAGTTCATAATTTGCTTTTGCAGGACTTGCGAGCGGTCCTAATATATTAAATATTGTCCTTATACCGAGCTCTTTTCTTACTTTTGCCACATATTTCATTGAAGAGTGAAATGTTTGGGCCATAAGAAAACATATTCCTGTTTTTTCAAGAACAGTTTCACATTGTGCCGGTGTAAGCATAATATTTACGCCGAGAGCTTCAAAAAGGTCTGCACTGCCGCATTTGCTTGAAACACTTCTATTGCCATGCTTTGCCACAGGAATGCCGCATGCGGCAATAAGAAGTGATGAAATACTTGAAATATTGAAAGTTGCAAGCTCATCTCCGCCTGTACCGACAATATCTAAAACATCGGTCTTTGGATTAAGCCTTTGGCATTTTTCTCTCATTACCATTGAGCATGCAGTAACTTCTTCAATCGTTTCACCTTTAAGTCTCATAGCCGTAATGAAAGAAGCTATTTGTGCATCGGTAGCTTTACCGTCCATTATTGTATTCATTACCGCTTTAGTATTGTCTATTGTAAGATCTTTCTTATTTACTATGTCATAAATTGCTTTCTGTATCATTTTGTCCCTCCGAGAGATAAAAAGTTCTCTACTATTGTTTCTCCGCCTGCAGTTAAAACAGATTCAGGATGAAATTGAATTCCGTACACATCAAAATCTATATGTTTTACGCCCATAACCTGCGAATCATCATCTTCAGCTATGACAAGAAGTTCGTCGGGAAGAGTTGTTCTGTCAGCTATAAGCGAGTGATATCTTGCGGCTTTTATAATAGGTGGAAGACCTTGAAAGATCGGACTGCCGTTTGCAATATGTATATTGCTGGTTTTGCCGTGCACAAGAGTTTTTGCATAAGTTATTTTTCCGCCGAAAGTTTCACATATTGCCTGATGACCAAGACAGACACCGAGAATAGGAGTTTTATTTTTAAAATATTCAATACTTTCTTCACATATACCTGCATCGGCAGGTCTTCCTGGTCCCGGGGAAATTATTATATGCGTCGGATTTAACTCTTCTATTTCTTTAACTGTCATCTCATCATTTTTTATAACTTTTACATCCGGATTTATTTTCCCTGCATATTGGTAAAGGTTATAAGAAAAACTGTCATAATTATCTATTATTAAGATCATTTTCCTACCTCCTTGAGTGCATTTATAATAGCTGCCGATTTATTATTATATTCTCTGTACTCTTTTTCCGGGTCGCTGTCAGCAACTATACCGGCCCCTGCCTGAACATAAACTTTTCCGTTTTGAAGTTTTGCACAACGGATAGCTATACACATATCCATATTTCCGGCAAAGTCCATATATCCTACCGCTCCGCCGTAAGTTCCGCGTTTATGCCCTTCTAATTCATTTATTATTTCACATGCTCTTTTTTTAGGAGCGCCTGACAATGTACCGGCAGGAAGAATAGATCCCAAAACATCAAAGCGGTCAAAACCTTTTTTAAGTTTTCCTTTTACTATTGAAGCTATATGGGAAACATAAGAAAATTTTAATATTTTCTTATACTCGGACACTTTTACGCTGCCGAACTCGCTGACTTTTCCAAGATCATTTCTGCTTAAATCCACAAGCATATTATGTTCAGCAAGCTCTTTTTCATCTTTAAGCAATGCTGATATCAGATATTCATCTTCATGAGCATTTTTACTGCGCGGGCAAGTCCCGGCAAGAGCAAAATTCGTAAGTTCGCCGTTCTTTAAAGTTATAAGCGTTTCAGGAGATGCACCTGCTAGTTCGCTGCCGCCGAAATTAAAGTAGAACATATAAGGCGACGGATTTGTTGTTCTTAAAACCCTATAAGTCTGAAATAAATTACCTTCAAATTCAGCTTCATAACGATTTGAAAGAACAGCCTGAAAAATATCGCCTTCTTTTATATATTCTTTTACTTTTTTGACCATACCTGTAAAATCTTCTTTTTTAAAAAGGGATCTAAAATCAGATTTTAACTGTGAACTCAGATCTTTCTTCCCATCAGAACCGTTCAAAATAAGATTTTCTATATCTTTTATCTTTTCTATCGCTTCAATATAATTCCTTTCAAAATCTTCTACCTTAACATTTACGATAATGAATATCTTTTGTTTTAGATGGTCAAAAGCTATGACTTTATCAAAAAGCATCAAATTAAAATCATCAAATCCGGCTTCATTGATATTGTCAAGTTTCAGGCTTTTTTCAGCATATTTTATATAGTCATAAGAAAAATACCCTGCCAACCCTCCCGTAAACGGAGGCATATCTTCAATTACCGGACTTTTATATTTTGAAAGTATATCTCTTAATATATCTGCCGGCTCTTCAGAGATCTTCTCTTCTTCTTTCCCGTTGCTTATATAAACTTTATTATCATTACATCTTATCGTCATCTGCGGATCATAACCTATAAATGAATATCGTCCCCAGCTTTCCCCTCTTTCAACGCTTTCCAGTAAGAAACATCTCTTGTCCTCTTTCATAAATGTTTTGAGAACCTCAACTGATGTTTTAACATCAGAAAAGATCTCCATAGAAACAGGGATTACCGTGTAATCATTGAAATACTTTTTTGCATCACTAATGCCGGGTCTGATCATTTTTTTCTCCTTTTTTTCCTTTTTATTTTTTGAACAGAAAATAAAAAAATCCGTCCTTGGAATTACAATAAAATATCGTAATACCAAGGACGGATGTATATTAAATATATTATCCGCGGTGCCACCTTGATTTCCGGCAAATATAGAATTAGCCGGACACTTTGCAGAGTACTATCATACTCCTCACATTTAACGCTTGTGTTACGTCGCAGAATACTGGGGAATAAAAATTCCTTTTGACTGCGCCCTCAGTGGTCCATTTGATAATCTGCGTTGTACGGGAATCTCAGCTGCGCCCGCTCTCTGTAACTGCACAATTACCGTTATCTCCACTTCATCGGTTTGTCTGGGTCAAGAACCCTATTAAATTGTTGAAAAGCATAATACAAAAAATATTTATTTTTTGTCAAGCGGTTTTTTTAATTCATTTCAAACAGAAATAAAAACTGCCGGCAGATTTGCCATCCAATACAAGGGATAGTTCTGCCGACAGCAAAAATATAATAACATCAAATATTGCAAAAGTCAATGAGATATTAATGATCGGTAAATGGATTATTGAAATTTTTAATGATAATTTTAAAAGAATTGATAATTTGATAAAGAAGGCATAAAAGAGGAAAGGCTCCAATGCGCTGAAGTCATTTGGCGTACAAACCTCTCAGCTTACCCCCCGTTATACGGGTGGCCGACGATCTCATTGGCAGCCCTTCCTTCAATAGTTTATATGAAAAAAGTAATACTGTCAAATACAAGATTGCCAAAAAAAATAGTTAAAAGCAGAGATTAATCAAAAAAATTATAATATAAGTTTTTTATAAAGATGGCATAAAAGAGCCCCGTTCGCCGCGTGATATGATAAATTATCCTACCACTTTACGTCCGCAGTCAGTAAAGACTGCCCCGGCAACTATTAAGGGCTGTAAATACTATAACTAAAATTCATGAAAATATCAAATATATGTATTGGTTACAAATATTGCGACAATTTCCACAGTTAATAAGTTTTAGTTGTCATGTTGAGCGAGGCACTAGAAGTACCGAGTCGAAACATCTGCTTTTTTTCCCTCGCCCCTAGCGGAGAGGAAGTTGCAAAGCAAGATAGAGAAATGTCACCATATCATTCCAGAGTGTTTTAGTCAGAAATCTAAGTTAAAAAAAGATAAAGTAGCTCCCAAATCACAAATTTTCGGGATAACAACAAAAACTTTTACTGTACTTTACTTTTCACAATTTACTTTAAATTTATCACATTTCTATTTCAACCTACGCTTTCATGCTCCCGTGAAGGGAGCGACATCCGAGTTTTATAGCACCTAAAATATATTATTTTATTTCAATTCACGCTCCCGTGAAGGGAGCGACAATGTCAAGGCTTTTTAATACAAGGAGATGGTATATTTCAATTCACGCTCCCGTGAAGGGAGCGACATCCATGCTCACTTAACACTTTAGGTTCTACAAATTTCAATTCACGCTCCCGTGAAGGGAGCGACAACTTATGATACAGGGTTTGGTTAGGGGAATAAGGATTTCAATTCACGCTCCCGTGAAGGGAGCGACCAAGTCGATAAGCAGATTGAACGGGTCTTCAAAATTTCAATTCACGCTCCCGTGAAGGGAGCGACAAGCTGCGAAGCTGAGGTCTGATAACATACCGAATTTCAATTCACGCTCCCGTGAAGGGAGCGACAATTCTAAAAAGCAGAGCTTCTGGCTTCTGGGTAATTTCAAGTCACGCTCCCGTGAAGGGAGCGACTAAACTTTACGCTCTCGGTAACTGCTGCCTCATCATTTCAATTCACGCTCCCGTGAAGGGAGCGACATAGCATTTAAGTCGTCTCTCGGGTCGGTCATAGATTTCAATTCACGCTCCCGTGAAGGGAGCGACTGGGCGGAAACGTCATTAAAACGGAGAAATTCAGATTTCAATTCACGCTCCCGTGAAGGGAGCGACTATTATGAGCAAAGTTGAGAAGAAAGAACTGCTCATTTCAATTCACGCTCCCGTGAAGGGAGCGACGGAAAGTCCGAGATAATGGTCTATTTTATATGCTGATTTCAATTCACGCTCCCGTGAAGGGAGCGACCGGAATATGGTCAAGAGCTATACCTCGCTTTCAAAATTTCAATTCACGCTCCCGTGAAGGGAGCGACACTTTCCTATACCCCGCAGAGCCATCAAATATTAATTTCAATTCACGCTCCCGTGAAGGGAGCGACAATCGAAAGAAATATGAAACGTCCTTATAACTCTATTTCAATTCACGCTCCCGTGAAGGGAGCGACGCAAACGGGCAGCTGAAAAAAGGTTCGGAACTTTTATTTCAATTCACGCTCCCGTGAAGGGAGCGACATTTTATCGTCACTCATCTCTTTTCCTTTTCAAAAATTTCAATTCACGCTCCCGTGAAGGGAGCGACATAAAATCCCGTGCATACAAATCTCATACCTACCATTTCAATTCACGCTCCCGTGAAGGGAGCGACAACTGAAAGATTTCCGTCGGATATAGTGTTAAACTATTTCAATTCACGCTCCCGTGAAGGGAGCGACGCTATGTCCGTGATGAAATAGCAAAAGGAAATCTATTTCAATTCACGCTCCCGTGAAGGGAGCGACGCTTATCAGTATGCTTGAAGAGATGGTCTTTGAAATTTCTATTCACGCTCCCGTGAAGGGAGCGACCCGTTGCGTTATCCGTTCCTTTAGGAAGGTACTTTATTTCAATTCACGCTCCCGTGAAGGGAGCGACAATTCCCGTTGAAGTTCTCGAGCCGAAAATGAAAATTTCAATTCACGCTCCCGTGAAGGGAGCGACGCCCGATAGTCTTTGAAAGCGAGGTATAGCTCTTATTTCAATTCACGCTCCCGTGAAGGGAGCGACGTTCGGCTCAAGGTGGGTATTACAATATGTTTCAATTTCAATTCACGCTCCCGTGAAGGGAGCGACATAAAATCCCGTGCATACAAATCTCATACCTACCATTTCAATTCACGCTCCCGTGAAGGGAGCGACGTCGGAAACCTAAAGAAT
>JBPOII010000020.1:0-14026 GCA_052034625.1 Elusimicrobiota bacterium
CACATAGGGGGACTGGCGCGCCGTGTGCGTACGCAGACGGCGTGACGGGCCAGGGTGGTCTTACGGGCGGTAGCAGCCGACGTGCAAACGCGTAGCGGTGGCGCGGCGGGTGCCGGGTAGGTGGGCCAGCTTGCCTGGGGGGATGTCTTGCGTTGCTTATGTACGAAACAAAGCGTCAGTTTGCCTGAATGCGTTTCAACGCTGGACCAATAAACTCTTCGTAATAAGGCGAGAACGCTTTACCGGCGCGCACATCCTCAAGTAGTTGTTGAATGTCCGGCTTGAGTTCCCACAGCTTGAGGTCCACGGCAATATTCATCGCCAACAGCGTTCGCTTGCCTCGTTGAGTAATCCAGTCACGCATTGCGGCAACGAGTTCATCCCTGTCAGATTCGGCGGCGCGCGCGGCAAGCCGTGTCACGAACTGCCCGCATTCGTTTCCCGTCGCTCGCGGCGGATAGCCCTCAACTTCCCCGTCCAGCCACTCAATGATTTCCTGCTTTGTCATGGGAATGGAACCTGTCGAATTGCCGACGACGGTATCGGCTGGTTGAAAATATACTCAACTCCACCACCGCCCGCAGTCGGTGTAGACATAACCCGCTGCGGCCCGGCGACTGGATTAATCCCAAGTTGTTGAAGTCTTGCGGTGTCGATCTCAAGCAGTGCGCTTGGATAGCCACGATTCGGCGGCAGCGCTAACTCAATCTGAGCTTGGACAGGTGAAAGGTTTCCCGCCGGAGTCGTAAACACTTGGCGGCCACTGGTCCCAAGACCATTTTGCACGATGCTTTCTGCATTCCCGGCACTCGTGTAGTGATACAGTGTGCTCGGCATGCTTTCAGCAGCCGGCGCGGTTGCCTTCGAGATCAGCTTACTGACGCCGCCGATGACAGCGGACCCGAGCATCTCCGCGCCCGGCGCCGTGAGGTAACCGGCCGCCTGGCTGAGGGCCATCGACTGCCCGGCCGGAGTCGCCGGATTGAGGCTCGATCCCAATAACAGCGCATCCGTGTAGTACGGCGCGGCGACTTCCGAGGATGATCGAAGCACCGCCCTATTGTACGAACTGTAACTTTGCGAACCGCCCTGCCCCCAAGACGGTCCGTCATAGTACGAGTCCGCGCACAGACCGAGGGGGTCCATAAACGCGAACGGATTATCGTTTCCGTAAACATACAAGTTCCACCCGCCATCCAAGCCCAGCGGGTCCGTTTGCACAAAGCGCATCAGGTTCGCATCATAGGCGCGATGGCGGGTCAGGTAGAGCCCATGCCCCGCGTCCCACACGCCATAGGCGCCAAGCCAGGTATAGGTGCGGCCTAGTGCAGTCGTCGTAGGGGGGGCGGCGATTTCCCGATGCAGTTGAAGGACTTGCAGCGCCGATTTGCCGGTGAGGACAAGCACTGATTCCGAAGACCCCCTGACGCGATTTTTCGAGGGGGGTTGCGGCCAAGTCCCGATGCGGAAGGTGTCGGATGGCACGTGAGCGAAAGCGGACGCTGCCAGCAGTAGCGCCAGACACATTCCCCTCAGCACGTCGCGCAACAAGAACATGCGGTTAAATTGGCAGAGGCGGCGGCTAAAAGGAAGGTCAAACGGGGTCGTCAGACTCCTGGGTTTCGGCCGGATGTGTCTTGGCGTGGACAGCCTGCAGCTGCAGGATGCTCACCTTCGTGTAAACGGCGGTCGTGTCGAGGTTCTCGTGACCGAGCAACTGCTGAATGAAGCGGATGTCCGCGCCGCCTTCGAGCATGTGCGTGGCGCAGGAGTGGCGCAGCAGATGGCAACTGCCCTTGCGACCGACAGCGGCCCGCTCGATATAGGCGGCCACTTTCTCGCTTAAGGCGTCGGCGCTGAACGGGTCGCCGAACCCGGTCAGGAAGAGGGCATCCTGGGCGACGTCGTAAAGAAGCAAAGGACGAACGTCGTCCAGATATTTGTGGATCCACCGAAGAGCGCGGCGGCCGACCGGCACGATGCGATCTTTCCGGCCTTTGCCCTGACGGATCAGAAGCACCTGCTTTTCCGTATTCAGATCGCTGAGTCGAAGGCGCAGCAGTTCCGTGCGCCGGATTCCCGTGGAGTAGAACAGTTCCAGGATGGCGCGATCACGCAGGCCCAGTGGGTTGTTCAGGTCCGGCACGGCGAGCACGGCGGCCACCTGGGAGACGGTCAGCGGCTCGACCGGCAACCGCTTATCCCGGGTGGGCATGACCAGTTCGCTGGCGGGGTTGGCGTCCAGGACATGCTGCCGGCACAGCCAGGCGAAGAAGAGTTTAACGGCGTTCAGGCGCAGGCGTTGCGTGGTGATGCCCAGGGGACGGTCGTTCTTCTTGCGATAGTGATAAAGATAGCGCTGATAGCTTTCGAGGATGGAACCGGTGAACTGGCGCGGATCGAACAGGCTGCGTTCCTCGGCCCACGCGATGAAGGGTGTCAGGTCCCAGCGGCGGCTGTCTACGGTGTCGGGTGAGCGGTGGATCACCGCGAGCCACTGAAGGAATTCGCCCACGTAAACGGCCAGCGTCCGACCATTGCGGTTGAAGGTGTCGGGGGGCTTTTCGCCGTGGCCGCGTTTCTCGTGCGGCGTTCCCCGCATCCTTCGAATGGCGTCGTGTCCCGGTTGAAAGCGCATGGTCGTGGCTACGACGGGATCGCGGCGAGCGTCCCTGATTCGCGTTCCGGCAAGGCGGCAAGGTTTTCGCAAGTCTCTGGCGTTGTGGGCTCTAACCTTGCCATCTCGTTTTGGCAAGGTGGGGTCCATGTGGCCTCCTGCCCCGTCCAGGTTGCCGTCGTACCTTTACGCCCACGTAGCTTCTCGACGTCCAGCAGGCCGATATGAGCCGTCTCGCCGGGCTCGTCGGCGTCGATGAGCAGTTCGTATTTGAGGACGGCGCCCATGCGCCCGAAGCGCGGCGCGATGTACTCCAACTCCTGTAGCCGCAACAGGTGCCGCTTGACCTGGCTGTAACTCCAGCCGCAGGCGGCCTGCAGATCGCGGCGGCTAAAAAGGGCAAGCGACTGTTCGACGACCCGCTCCTTGCGTAGGGCCTTGACCAGACTCTTGACCGTCTCCAGAAGCCGCCGCGTCTGCGGCGGGAGTTCGTCGAGGGTCCGGCCCAACAGCTCCGGCGCAAGCCGGTTGGCCAGCGCAATGTCCTCGATCGTCACACGGATAAACTCGCCGCTTTCGGGATCGCGTTCGACCGGGCGCTGGTGCTGGTGCAGCAGGGCAATGGCGTCGATCAAGGTCAGATATTTTTCGTGGTCGCGCCGCGTGCGGGTGCGGTCCGCCGTGAACGTGAGTTGATCCGCCCAGGAGTTCATCACGTCCAACGGCCGCAAGAGCCGTTGCACGTTGCGCATCAGGGCCAGCAGAGTTTGCCGTCGCTTTTTTAGCCGCAGTCCTTCGAGCGTCCGGGCTTTGCGCTGGAGCGTGTGGATGCGTTCGGTCTGCTCGCGCGATTCGTCCACGGTGAGGATCAAGCAGCGGTTGAGCAGTTCCTCGTCGATCTCCACGGCCGTGGTGGTAAGAAAGATCATCACCGGCCCCTCGACGTGATATTCCTGCGTCACCATGCGGCCCGTGGCCGGGTCCTTGCCCGTGCTGGCGATGGTCAGTTCCCCTTCGCTCTGCAAGAGCTTCAACGCGTAGGAAGCTTTCTCCGCGCCTTCCTCTTCGACGATGGCGAGGATCTTGTGTTTCAGATTCGTCTCGCCCAGGTAGTAGAGCGATTGCCCCGTCATGGCCGAGTACTTCACGCGCTCCTCTTCCGGGAACATCGAAAGCACCGCCTCCATGAGCGTCGATTTTCCCGCCGCGCTGGTGCTCTGGATGATCACGGCCAGCGGATGGCCGAGCTTGCGCGACGTACAAGCCAGATAGGCGGCTAAACGATTGGTTTCTTCTCCGACCAGGCCGCAGGCCTCGAAGACTTCGCCGAGTTTCTTCAGCAGGTCCGGACTCTTGAGGAACGCCAGCGCTTCGGCGGTTTCCTCCTGCGTCATCGTCGGCGCGGGCCTGCCCGCCGGTTCGAGCGCGGCGGCGATTCGCGCCGTCTGTTCCTCCTCCAGCAACAGCAGCAGCTTGCCCAGGTCGCGCTTGATCAGTTCCTTTTCCAATCGGGTCTCTTCGCTCGCCCGCTCGACAAAGCGCCGCCGGTTCTGATCCTGGGTGAGATCGAAGCTGTCCAGGTGAAAGTTCTCGCCACAATGGATGCGCAGCGAGATTTTCATCACCTCCAGACTGTTGTTCTTTTCGAGCCCGCCCACGCGGTACTCGCGTGGCCCGAGTTTCAGCGTGTGATACTCGCCCAAGCGTTCAAGACGGGCCTCGGGCTGAAGCGGCTTCTTTTCATCAGCGGCTAAATCAGCAACTTCCGCCTCCGCGCAAGGCTCCGGCGGACCAGCCTGCGGCTGGAAAGAAGAAGCGGCTAAAGAAGCAGCTATTAAAGAAGAAGATGCGCGCGTAAGCGTGTGTGATTCAGGTTTCCCGCCTTCGCCGAGACTACGGCGGACAGGCAGGTCTCCGGTTTCAGGTTTTCCACTGCCCACCCACTCCGCCGCGTTGAGAATGGTTTGCAACGACTTCCCGGCCGGCTGAACCTTGCAGGCGTATTCGTTCGCGTCCATGCCCCAAGGGAACTTGACCCGGAACACCTCAACGCCATGCGCCGTCAACCGGGCAACATCCCGCGCCGCCGCCCGGTTCCCCGCCTCGTCCGCGTCGTAGGCCAGCCGCACGCGCTTCACGCGGCGCTGGAGGATCGCGTCGAAGAGTTCATCGGTAAACCCCTCCGTCCCGTAGATGAACGTCACGTTCTTGAACCCGTTCACCCAAAACGTCAGCGCGTCGAACGCCGCTTCGCACAGGATCACTTCCGGCTCTGCGAGCGCCTCCGCATTCCAGATTCCTTCGTGCGGCCCGGGCAGGTAGAGGTGTTTGGGTGTTCCTTTCCGAAGATCGTCCCGGATTTTTCGTCCGTACATCCCTGTGACGCGTTTCGCATCATCGCCGATTTCTCCGGCGGCCGTGAAGATCGGCAACACCACCGACCCGTTAAAGTGCTCGTGTCCGCTCTCGCGGACGAGCCCGAGATTTTGAAGCCGCGTCCGGATCGCGTCGCCTTCCTTGCGGTTGCTCTCCGGGATCCGTAGCCCCAGGGTCCGGTCGGCGAAGCCGAGCCGGAACTTTTCCAGCGCCTCGTCGTGCAGGAGTCCGCGCCCTCGTAGATAAGCCAGCGCCGCCGGAGTCTTCAAAAGCCGCTGGTGGTAATACTCGATCACCTGGCCCATGAGGTCGGCGTCCGTGCCGTCGGGATCGAAAGGGATTTCCAGTCGCGGCACGCTGCCCTGCCGCACCGGTTGGGCGGCCCGCGTCGTGAAGGCGGCCGCGCCGCCTTCGTTCAAGAGTTCAAAGGCGTGCCGGAAGCTGATGCCATCGAACTTCTCGACGAACTGGATCGGATTGCCCGCCGCGCCGCACGCCATGCAGTGAAAGAGTCCTTTCGCCGGGCTGACGATGAAGTTGGGTTTGTGCTGGTCGTCGTGGAACGGGCAACGCCCGATCCAGTCCTTCGAGCCGTGCTTGTCGAGCTCGATGCCCCGGCTTCGGACCAGGGCGACCAGATCGGTCCCGCGTTTCACTCGCTCGATGTCTTCGTCAGGAATCCGGGGCATGAGTTCTCCTTTCCGGGTTGAATACGGAGCGGGCGGGGCGTGCCTGGCGGCTCCTGTCGGTCCCTCTGTCGGGCGTTCAAGAGGATGCCCCGCCGCGCTCCGAAAAACAAAGGTCGTCAATGTCAAAAAATAACTTTCTCATTTGTCGGCATTTGATAGGATACACCTATAACATGCAAGCTAAAACAATAACATTTATAGACACCGGCTATCATGACGCCGATATGAAAACCGGTCGTCCACCTCAGACGGAACAGTCGGCGTTTGGCAAGCGGCTACAGTCGTTGCGCGAGAGCGCGAACCTCACGCAGCGCGAAGTCGCCGGCGCCCTGGGCATCTCTCAACCATCCTATGCCGCATGGGAGCGCCGTGGCGTGGCACTCAATGCGGAACAACTCGCGAAGCTCGCCGAGATTTTAGGCGTCGAAGTCGCGGATCTCTTCAACGATGATGAAAACGGCGTGAAGCGCAACGGCCCTGTGGGCCGTGCGCGTAAAACATTCGAGGCTGTTTCCGAACTGCCGCGTAGTCGGCAGAAAAAGATTCTCGACGTGGTGGACGTTCTCATGGCCAAAGCGGGTTGAAGAGCGTCCAGACCCTGGAACTTTTCACCACAGATTTTCCGAACATTGGAACGGTTCATGCGCACCGTTTCCAAGCGTTGGAAGAAAAGCCCATCCCCCCCCGTTCCGCTCGCCCCCCCCTTCCCAAAAACATTTTTTCCTTTAGCCGCCCCGCTTTTTCCTGCGGCGGCTAAAAGAAAAAATGTCCGCAGCTTCTTCAAGGCGGAACGAGTCGCAGGAGGCGTGACAAGCTGAGGCTTCGCGAAGCCTGGCGCGACGCCTGCCACGAGTGACGCCGCATTCCTGAACTTCGTAGACCGCGGAGGACCGGAAGCCGTGCGAGCTGCGCGAGCCGGCGTAGGCCCGACCAACGGGCTGAACCCCTTGAGGGGTTCAAGCCCAACGGGGTGGACAAGCGTAGCGCTGAAACGGGTGGGCGCGCGCCGGGCGGGCGCAGGAGGCAGAACGCAATTTTATGCGACGACGCGGGGTGGCGTAGCCGGGTGCCCGCGACGTGTGAACGTAGTGAACGAACGCATAAAATTTCGTTCTGTTTCCTGCGCGGGGTGGCGTAGTGGATAACGCAGCCGGTCGCACAAGACGTGACAGGCTGCTCTCTGAGCCTCGAAGAGTGCAGACTGGCGCGGCTTGTGCTGGCGCGCGCGGGTAGGTTCCGAGCGATAGCGAGGTCCTGCGGGGTACGGAGCACATGGCCGCGACGTTGCCCGCCAACTTCGCGGCGATGGGCTGGGCAGGTCTTCTGGGTACGGTGTGTCAGGTGCGTAGGCCGTTGATCGCCTTCAATATGGGGCATTCGTAAAATCGGGAGAAGGTGTTGCCTGCACGCACATCATCGAGCAATCGCTGAATATCTTCTCTCATTTCGTGGAGGTGATACACCGAAGCGATTTCAACGGCCAGCATTGTTCGAGGCTCATTTCGCAAACCAATCCATTCGCGCAGACCCTCAATCAACCAAGCACGATCCTCCGGATCGTCCGATTCCACGATGCGCTTCGTAATCTGCAAAAAGAAACGATACAGATCTTCGCCGCTCGCACGCGAGGGGAAGCCTTCTAGTTCGCCCTCCAACCATTCTCTTGCCGCCTTTGAGTTCATGGGTACGGGACCTGTCGAATGAACTCCGGCGGAATGCGCTCGCCAAAGATGAATTCTGTTCCGCCACCTGGTGCTGTCCGTATGGGCTGGACACGCACCGGACCAAGCGTCGATTGAATGCCCGCACGTTGAAGTCCTGCCGCATCAATCTCCAGAAGTGCACTCGGCAGGCCGCGGTTAGGGGGAAGCGCAAGTTCAATTTGAGCTTGGACAGGCGTCAGGTTTCCGGCAGGAGTCGTAAAGACCTGCCCTCCAGCGCCAGGCCGTAACCCATTTTGAACGATGCTTTCTGCATTCCCTGCGCTCGTGTAGTGGTAGAGCGTGCTCGGTCCGCTCTTTGCCGGGCCACGACCACCCAACGCAGTCAAGACAGCGGTTTCCATGATCGCGCCGTTCACTTGGGCCTGCACATAGTCGGCCTGAGTCACGGGCGCTCGGCCGTAGCTCATGTCCGTCCAGTGCTGGTTCTCTTGTGCTGTCACCGGCGCTCGTAACACCGCCCCATTGTACGAACTGTAACTTTGTGATCCGCCTTGCCCCCAGGATGGCGAGTCAGGACAGAGACCGAGGGGGTCCAAAAACGCGAGGGGGTTATCGCTTCCGTAGACGTAGAGGTTCAGGCCGCCGGCGATGCCGAGCGGATCGACTTGCACAAAGCGCATCAAGTTCGCGTCATACGCCCGATAGCGCGTGAGGTAGAGGCCGTGTCCGGCGTCCCAGACACCGTAAGCTCCCAGCCAGGTGAATGGGGTGGCCGTGGCGCCGGAATGCGCGATCAGCCGACCGTAGGGCTGGTAGGCGTACTCGTCCGTCAGCGCGCCGTTGGTGTCGCTGAACGCGAGCACGCGTCCCAGTTCGTCGCAATGAGCAACGCGGATTGTTCCATTCGTTTCAACTTGCGCCAGCAGTCGCCCATTGGCCCACACAAACCATCGCACCGCATTGCCGGAATCGTCCGTTTCCACGAGCGGCCGGGCGAGTGGGTCCACGCGGTCGCGCACCAACCGCCGCACGCTGCCGTTATCGGTAATCCGCAGCAAGAGTCCGAGTCCATCATATTCAAGCTGAACAACGGAGGTCGTGACGGAATCGCCCTGTGTCCCGTTTCGCAATCGCGTGACGCCAAGCAATCGGTTCTCAGGGTCAAAGCGGTTGATCGTCGTGAACGTCTGCCCCTTCACCGAAAGAACGACCTGCGTCATGTTTCCGCATGAATCGAACGAAGGCGCGTTTGTGGCCGAGGGACCACCCTGCACAACGCTTGTGACCTGGTCCGCCGCGTTGTGCTGGCGGGTCTGAGAGGCGGAACCGTCCAGAACTTCCAACCCCGCCGTGATGCTCTCCGTTGCCTTGAACCCAAGCCCATTCCTCGTGCACGACCGCGCAAGGAGGTTGCTCCCCGCCTTCGAGACCGACCAGGACGAAAGCCGGTTCACGTTGTCGTACGCGAACGAGGCGGAAAGCCCGCCGGGAAACGCCGCTCCGCTCAAGTTGTCGCGCGAGTCGTAGGAGAAGGCGGAAGGCGGAAGGCTGAAGGCGGAAGCCACAACGTTCGTGAGGCGTCCGTTGGGGTTGTAGGCGAATTGCTCGGCCTTGCCGTCCGGGTAGGTGATCTGCGTCCGTTGCCCAGCCAGGTTGTACTGGTTACTGACCGTCCGGCCGAACGGGTCAACCACCTCGATCAGCCGGTTCATCGGGTCGAACGTCCGGCGCGTTGTTCCCAAGGCATCGGTCATGTTGGTTATATTGCCATGGGGGTCATGCCAAAACGAGACATTTTCCAGTGCCGATTGCCGGTTCGTCAGCAGGTTCACCGCATTGTAGCGGTAATGGATGGTCTGCCCATTCGCGTTGAGCTTCTGTCGGAGGTTGCCGACAGAGTCATACACGTAGCGCGTGACATGGCCCAAAGCATTTGTCTCGGCAACGAGGCGGCTCATTTTGTCGAAGCCATACGTCATGCTCCGAATGCCCTTGGGATTGATGAACGCCGTCCGATTGCCGGCGGCATCATACGCGAACCGGTATTCCAAATCCCGCCGCCGCTCCAACGTGACCCGCCCCAGCGGGTCGTGCTCGTACTCCGTGCGCTTGCCCTCCTGATCCGTCCTCGCCGTGAGCCGGCCGACCTCGTTGAACTCGTTGCTCACGGAAAACCCGAGCGCGTCGGTCGTCTTCACAACACGGTTCAACGCGTCGTATTGATTGCTCGTCACGTTCCCGGCCGGGTCGCGCACGCTCACGAGGTTCCCGGCCGGGTCGTAGGCATTGCTGACCGCGTGGCCAAGCGGATTGACCACACGGATCAGGCGGCCCGCCGGATCGTATTGGTTGGACGTGACGAAGCCCAGCGGATCGCGCACCGCCGCGAGCCGGTCGGCCGCGTCGTAGAAATTGCTCACCGCGCCGCCGTCCGGGTACTGAACGCTCTTCTCCCTGTAGGTCGGCGTGTAGGCGCGCGTCGTGGAGAACCCGCGCTTGTCCAGGGTCGTGACGAGAAGTCCCGCCGCGTTATACACATTCGAGACGGTCTGCCCGTACGGGTCGCGCTCGGACGTTTGCAGTCTGCGTTTGTCGTAGGTGAACGTCGTTGTATTGGTGTTGGCGTCGGTCAGCGTCAGAAGATCGCCGCGCGCGTTCCACGTGCGGGATTCCGCGCCGCCGTCCGTCCTTGTGAGGGTCGCCGGATTGCCGTAGCTGTCGTAGGTGTAGCTCGTCACCTCGCCGCGCGGGCCGGTCACCGTCTGCGGCAACCCATTCGGGTAGTAGGCCGTAGCAGTCCGATTGCCCAAGGCGTCCACGATGTTGGTAAGGTGGTGCTCGGCATCGTATCCATACTGCGTGACGTGCCCGAGCGCGTCGCGGATGGAGACCAGCCGATTCTCTGAGTCGTAGGCGAACGCCGTGGCGTTTCCGAGCGCATCCAAGGTGTTCGTGCGGTTGTGATTGGCGTCGTACTGGTGCACGGTCTGAAAGCTGCGCGGGTCAATCTCGTTCGTCACGTGACCCTGGCCGTCATATCCGATGCAGCGGCGATTGCCGAGAGTATCCGCGATGCCGACTTGGCGGCCTTCGCGGTCGAAGTCGTAGGTCATTCGTGCGCCATAGGGGTCTTGCTCAATGCCTCGCCAGTTGGGAACCGTGAAGAACGCCCAGCAAACCCCCTGGCCATTGCGCTGTGTGATAACCATCCCGGTCCCGTCGTAAGTATTGCTGGCGGTGACCTGGAAGAGAGGGTCGGTGAGCTTGGTCATCCAGCGGTTGCTGTCGTAACTGTAGGACCAGACCTTGCCCTCCGGGTCCGTGTAGCTTGTCAGGTTCCCGGCGCTGTAGCCGTAGGACACGCTGCGACCCGAGGAATCCGCGACGGACGATAGTTGAGTCGTGCCCGAGTAGGTGAAAGTCAGCGTGCGTGAATACGGGTCGGTTACCGTGGAGAGGTTCGTCTGTGCGTTGTAACTGAAGCTCAGCGTGTTGGTGTCTGCGTCCCGCCACGCGCTGATGCGGTTGTTCGCGTTGAACTCGTAGCGCACGCCGAAACGCTCCTGCAGTCGAAACGCGCCATTGCTCCCGATGAGAGTTGCCGTTACGGACGGGGGCGGGTTGTAGCTGCCGTCGGCCAGCTTGATGAAGGTGAGCGTCTTGTTGCCAAACTGCACGTTGACCGCGTTCTCGATAAGCTGATCCATCGCCCACTTGGTCGCCAGCGAGGCCGTGACCCAACCCCGGATGTTCAACTCGTTTTCGAGCAGGTCGGAAGCGATGAGACTATAGACGGCAAGCGAGGCGGCGTCGGCGGCCTGGCGTTGACCAAGTGCCAAGTCCGGGTTGCTGTGGACAACCGCGCGGATGTCATAGTTGTGGGTCCAGCCGTGCCGCAGTCGGTTGTCCTGGAAACTCTGCGCCGAGTTATAGTACCGGACAAGTTTCAGGCCGCGCGGTTCGGCCCCGCCGAGTGACAGGTCCGTATTCTCGAAAAGGTAGTCGCCGGTAGCGAGGTCCACCGGCTCCTTGCTCTGCGGGCGCACAACGTTCGCGGGCGGCGGCGGCAAGTATGCTGTCGTCGTCTGGTTCTGCACAGGTCCGCTCTGCACCGCACCCTGATAGCCGCTGTAGCCTCCCTTGTAGTTGCCCTTGATGAGCATGCCCGTGTTCACCGCGTCATAGACGATGTAGCCCCCGCCGGTCCACTGAGCCAGCGTGATGGCCGCGTCCTTCGGAAGAATGCCCGTCATGCCCGCCGCAATGTAGGAGTCCAGTTGCGCAAGTTCTTGGGCCGAGTAGTTCACAAGCTGCGCTCTGACGCCCGACGGCCCGGGCCAGTTGGCGCTGTTCGCGAAATATGTTTCTTTGTTGTTGCTGTTGCTGAGTTTGAGGAGTTTCACCGTGGAAGCGCCGGGGCGATTGGCGCCCTGCATCTGCTCCAGCATCCCGTGTTCGAGAGCGCTCTGCAGAAGGCTGGTACTTCGTTCAAACGCTCTTGCCTTTTCCGAATCACCTGCGTAGTGCCGCGTGCTGATCATGGACATCGGGATATCGATGTAGTACCCGGCTTCCTGCGCCATAAGCCCCACGTCATAGTGCTCCGTCCCGAGCACCCTGGTCAGCCGGCTGACCATATCCTGCTGCAAACCTAGCTGATTGAAATACGACAGCGACATCAGATGGAGCGAGCCGCCCAGAACGGCTTCCGAGGTCTCCGAAAGACCGCTTGCGCGATCCCGCGCGAGCTGTTCCGAAACGCTGGCAATTAGGGCGGGACACGCCGCCCCGAAATCGTTGGCAAGGACATAGGACTTGCCGCTCGTGAGGCTGAAGACGTTGGTCCAGGCCCAAGTCCCATAGGCGTACGGCCGCGAAACGGTAGCGGTCATAGTATACACTTGTCCCGTGGCGGCAGCACTCCCCGTTGCGATCAGCGTCCCGTCGATCCGCAGTTGCGGGGCATTGCCCGCGCCGGTGTAGAAGATCGAGACCCGCTTTCCGGCGAACTCGTGCAGATTCAGAGTCCTGTCAATGCCCTGATGCTGGATTCTCAGCTTCCAGAAATACAGCGAGGGGAGCACCGTGAATTCTTGACGTGTACCCGGAACAATTTGGGCTGCGTACGGTAACGACGTTGGCAGACTGTCTACCGTTTGCGGCCGAATTCTGCGTTCTCCGTGGATCGCGCTCCGGCCGGCGTTGGCGTAGTTGGCCCGGATATGATTCAGCAGGTTCGTGCTGTAAGTCGTCAGGTCTGCGCGAATGTTCGTTTCATTCGCGCTGCGAACGGAATTGGTAGTGACGGCAGCCCCGCTCATCGCGCGCGCAATGAATTGCGTGCGGCTGTAGCCGGCGATCGCGAGAATATCGAGCGCGTTGGTCGAGTCGTATTCCTTGAAAGCCGCATCCAGAACGTAATTCGTCCCATTGATCGTGGTTTCAACCCAGTAGTGGAACATGACGACAAGAGCCGGATTGCCCCTGTAATACTCCGCAGGAATCAGGCAGGCACCCATGTGGCCGAGAACCTGGTCACCGTTGACCCCGAGCATGCCCGCAAGGAAGGGAGTTGGATACACGACCTGCCCCTGCACATACCTCGCGTCACTGGCCGGATTGGCCGCCTTCAGCAACGCAATCAACAACGCGCATTGATCGAGGTCGTTTCCCCTTTTAGCCAACAGTGTCGGTGTCGCGCCGTTGCGCGCGCCGAAGAGGGGAACGTATTCCACATTGTTCAGCACGTACTCGTAAATCTGTCGCGGGTCATTGTCGAGCGCTCGGGCCAGCGATTGGATTTCCGGTGTGATCTGGACTTCGTTCGTGTTCGGGCCTCCCAGCAGCAGCATTTCTCCTCCTGTTGTCTTAGCCCAGACCTCGGGCGATACAGGATCCGCGGTGAACGCCTTCCGGCCGGGAACGGAAATCGATTGGCCGTTGGCCCGGGGGCTGAACACCACACAGCACAAGACGATTGCCGTCGAGAAACACAAACGAAATGTTGTCATTGCTGGCTTCTCCACTGTAAGCGCACGAGTTCCTGAAAAGGCGCGTGTCGTCATGTTTATTCCCCCTTCGAGCATGAAAGCATGCTAATGTTGTCGGCGGCATCGTAAGTCATCGAAATACTGGAACCCACCGACGTGACACTTTCAAGTCGGTCTTGGTCGTCGTAGGAAAAGACCCGTGCGCTCATGCGGTGCGGAAGCGGACTGAAGAGGGGGCTCAGTCCTGCCGCCACCTCTTCGCCATCTGAGAGCCCATCTTGATCCGAGTCGCGAGAGTGAGGGCCGGTCTCGAAGACATACTCCTGAAGATTCGACAACCCGTCTGTGTCCGGGTCCTCAGCCGCGTCGGCAGGGGTTCCAAGCGAAAGCCCGTTGGCGATCTCCCATCCGTCCGGCATGCCGTCCCCGTCCGCGTCGAAGGCCAGCGTGATATCGATCCCCGTCACGCGGTTGCTGACCGGAATGGAGTTGGAGGAAAACTGTCCCGCCGTATCCGTGTGCGTGAATTGGCCGTCGTCGTCCTCGTCGATAAACGCCCGAATCCAGTAGTTCGATGCGGGCAGCCCGGTGATGGAGTAATTAACGGGGAAGGTCAGATACGTGGTCCCCCCGGTTATGTCGGACGAGCCCCGCACCCAGGGAATCATGCAGGGATAGGTCGTCGCGAAG
>JBPOII010000016.1:0-52309 GCA_052034625.1 Elusimicrobiota bacterium
ATATTAGTTACCGGCGATAGATTTCTTTATAAAATGGTACGTAAAATTGCCGGGGAACTTGTCAGGATCGGCATTGGGATACAAACTTTTGAAATATTTAAAGAAGGCATCATAACAAAAGATAAAAGCAAAATAGGGAAACCTGCACCTTCTTATGCCTTATATCTGGCAAAAATAACATACTAAATCTCCATTTCTACCCCTTTTTTTACTTCTGATTCAGCAATTCTCTCTAATTCAAAACCCGAACCCAGCAGCAGCGTTATTATATAAAAATTTTAAGCTTTCCTTTTATATCTTCAAATTTCTCTAAATTAATTTAAAAAGGGGTAAAAGGTCTTTTCCTAAAAAACTCTTTATAAAATAACCTGTCTTTTAATGATCCCAAATTCGCCTTATACGCATTTCCAGGTATATAAGTATACTATCCTATTTTCCTAAAATTCAAAAAATCAAATTATTAAAATTTTCAAATTCTTATTAACAGATAAATAACGATGTGAGTGATATTTAATAACTCTTAAAGCTATTTATTACGTTAATATAAATTATTTATATTTATAAATGATAATTTATTATCACATAACATTTTGCTTTACTGTTAACAAATCAGAAAAACACCTCTTCAACTTAACATAATGTATGTTATCAGACATTGTTTTGGTAAGTTTTAGGCAAAAAATTAATGAAATTTTTTAATCAAAAATTTTAAATTTTGAAAAACAGGGTCCTTTCACGGCATGTATTTTTTGCTTTTAAATTTGCTTGATTTGATTTTCAAGGTACTCAAGTATCCCTGAAATTGAATTTGGAGATTTTGTGTTTTTTAAAGTTTTGTTGATTTTAAAATTTTTTGACAAATTTCCCATTTTCTTAAATTTTGGATTTGCCGTATTTTGATTTGAGGTATAGTTTAATACCTTGGATTTTCATTTTTGAAAATGCGTTATTTAAAATCTAAGGTTTTAACATACCAGAAAGCGAATTTAGCGGTTTGTTGATTTATAAATAATGAAAACAAAACCCCCTCACCAACAAGGAAAAATAGAATGAGGGGTAATCTGTCATTTTTTTTTGGATCGACACCATCACAAATCAAGGCTTTTGTAGTTTTTGCAGTTCATTCGTAATTACCGTTTCGCCATTCCGTCTGTCTTTCCCGAGTGTCTTTGTCGGGAATCCACGTTAAAATAAGAAAAAATAAGGACAAAATGGATCCCCGACTACGAATTTCGGGGATGACCCTGACGGGTCAGTTCGCAAACCGACAAATATTTTCAAACGAATGCAAATGAGGCGGCGATTTGCTCTCTTTCTAAAAGTGAGACGGGTATAAGGGTATGCAATACCCTTAAGCTATCTTTGCCATGCTTTTACTAGAGCTTCTGTAGAGGAAAGAGGATCATCAGAGCCGGCAATTTCACTTACAACAAAGAAACCGTCAACACCTGTAGCTTTTAAGCCTGCAATGTCTTTCAGTTTTACCCCTCCGCCTATCACAATAGGCAAGGGGCTTATGCTTTTTAATTCTTTTATTTCATTTAAGTTTCGTTCTATGATTTTACCGTCGACTAAACCGCAATCAGGTTTGGTGCTGGTAGCTCTTAAAGGTCCTGCACCGAAATAATCAACCGTTCCGGTTTTGAAGTTCTTTATATATTCGAATAGATCTTTTGACCTTGCAGAAATGCCTATTATTGCATTTTCTCCAAGCATTTTCCTTGCCAGATCAGCAGGCATATCATCTTGTCCCAAATGCACTCCGTCAATTTTTAAACCCTCTAATCTTAATGCCACAGCTATATCAACTCTATCATTGATCACTAAAGCTGTTTTATCCTGTTTTCCGGCTTTTTTTATCTCTTTGGCAGCTATTCGCCCTAATTGCATAAATTCTCTTCTAGAGGCTGTTTTAGAGCGTATTTGGAGAAATGTTATACCGCCGTTTACAGCATCTCTTATAACTTCTCTAAAATCTTTATTTTTAATATTCTCAGGTCCTGCTACAAAATATACCGACAGATCAAATGAATTCCTTAAATGATCATATTCTTGATTCATCAAATTTCACCTCTGATAAATGATTTTTTGCATATTCTGAAATTTTTTCAGCATTCATTAAACTTATATTGTCGATAAAAGCATTTTGAAAAGATGCTGTACCTTTTCCTTCTTTATAAGCTGTTTCAGATGCCCATTTATATGCTATTGATGAAGTTAATGCTGCTGTCATTTTATCTGTTATAGCTGCAAAAACGGCCATTATACCGCCCAAAGAACAACCGGCGCCGGTAATGCTTTTTAACATTTCCGATCCGCCGGTTATTTTATACGCTTTATTTTTACTTACTATTAGATCTATTTCTCCTGAAACTGCGACAATCCCGTCTGTATATTTTGCAAGCATCAATGCTGACATTGCAGCATCTTTAACTTTATCCGTAGAATCAACACCTTGCAGATTTCCTTTTGCAGTTGATAAATTCCAAAGATTTGCCAAATTTATTATTTCAGAAGCATTGCCTCTTATAATATCAGGCTTATACTGCTTCAATTCCAGCATTACTGCATTGCGGGTTTCTCCAAGCCCTGCAGCTACAGGGTCTAAAACCCAAGGTTTACCAAGTTCTACGGCAGCTTTTGCCGCTTCAGGCAAGGCTTTTACGGCAATAGGCTGTAAAGTACCCATATTAATATAAAATGCCTTTGAAACGGAAGCTAACGGCTTTGCTTCATCAGGCAAAAAGCACATAGCTGCCGAACCGCCTGCCGCCAGTTGAATATTTGCAACTAAATTTATAGTTACAAAATTTGTCCAAGAGCCTACTAAAGGTTTTTCCTTCTTTACATCATTTACAGCTTTTGCTGTTGCTAAAATTTCCTTTTCCACTTTATTCTCCTTTCGCTAGTATTACCTAGATCAAGTTTTACGGTATAATCTCAGCCCTGTCCTTAAAGGACATACAGCAGGTTTCCCACCCGCAGGCACCCGTTATTTTTTAAAGAACTATTTTATTTCTTTAACTTCTGTAGGAAGACCAATTTTGTTGAGCAGATCAATAAAAGGATCCGGATCAAGCTCTTCAACATTGACCATCTTTTTTACATCCCATGTACCGTTTGCAATTAATATTGCAGTCGCTACGGCAGGAACTGCTGCCGTATAGCTGATAGCCTGAGATTCAACTTCTTCATAGCATTTTTTATGATCGGATATATTGTATATAAACACTTCTCTTTCTTTGCCGTCTTTAGTTCCTTTTACCAAGTCGCCTATGCAAGTCTTTCCGGTATAATTAGGTGCTAGAGTTTTAGGGTCCGGGAGACAGGCTTTTACGACTTTTAAAGGAACAACCTCTAGACCTTCAGCCGTTTTTACAGGCTGTGCCGATAAAAGACCGATATTTTTTAAAACATTAAAACAATTGATATAGTGATCACTGAAACCCATCCAAAATCTTATTGAATTTGCGTCTATATTTTTTGAGAGTGAATGAATTTCATCATGACCTGTAAGATATATAGGATGTTTGCCTATAACTGGAAAATCATATTCTTTTTTGGTAGCATGCACGGCACTTACTACCCACTGTTTATCTATCCATGACCACACTTTCGAAAATTCTCTAAAATTTATTTCAGGATCGAAGTTCGTAGCAAAGAACTTTCCATGATCTCCGGCATTTACATCCATAATATCTATTGTATCTATCTTATCAAAATAGTGTTTTTGAGCATAAGCCGCATATGCATTAACAACACCCGGATCAAAACCTGCACCTAGAATGGCAGTGATGCCTTTTTCTTTACAAACATCCAGCTTTTTCCATTCATAGTTTGCATACCATGGCGGATTTTCACATACTTTTAAAGGGTCTTCATGAATTGCCGTATCTATGTATGCAGATCCTGTTTCGATACAAGCATCTAAAATATACATATTACAAAAAGCGGAGGCAAGATTAATAACCAATGAAATATCAAGTTTTTTTATTAGTTCTATCATCTCCTGCGTATTCATAGCATCGCATTGTTCAGCCTTTATTACTTTTGAAGGGTCTTTATAATTATTTTTTCTTTTAACACTTTCCAAAATCTCATTACAGGCTTCTATTGTCCTCGATGCAATATAAATATTGCCGAACAAATCATTGTTTTGTGCAATTTTATGAGCTGCAACATGCGCAACACCACCTGCCCCTACAATAAGTACATTCCTTTTTTTCATTTTTTCCCATTTCCCTCCTTTTGTCTTATGATAGATTTTTTACAAAATCATTGTATAGAAAATTCCTGACAATTTCCATTTTGCCATTGAGTCTTTTGACAACTATTGCCGGCATTTTAACGCCATTGAACCAATTTTTCTTAACCATAGTATATCCGGCAGTATCATCAAAACGAACTATTGAACCGACTTTTAATTTTCTTGCGAGCTTATAAGTTCCAAAAACATCTCCTGCTAGACAAGATCTTCCGGCTATAATATATTCATACTTACCGCTTCTTTCAGCAATTTTTGCAGGAGTTTGATATATGAGAAGGTCCAGCATATGAGCTTCAGTTGAAGCATCAACTATTGCTATCTCTTTGCCGTTCTCAACTATATCAAGAACTGTAGTTACAAGCTCTGCAGAATTTGTTATTGCTGCTTCTCCAGGTTCGAGATAAACTTGTACTTTATATTTTTCAGCAAACTCTTTAAGCTTATTGCAAAACTTATCAATAGGATAGCCTTCTTTAGTGAAATACAATCCTCCGCCAAGACTTACCCAATCGACTTTTTCAAGTACCTTTTTATATTTTAAAGCTATTTTATCAAGCATAGCGCTAAAAACCTCAAAATCGTCATTTTCACAATTATAATGGAACATAACTCCGTCGATCTTATCAAGGACAGCATAAACTTTTTTTATATCAACAACACCAAGTCTTGAGTGTTTACGGGCAGGATCGGCAAGATCGAAATGAGAATAGCTTATTCCAGGATTTATCCTTAAGCCTACTTTAAGATGTTTAACATCTTTATAAAACATTTCAAGCTGGGAAACAGAATTGAAAATAACTTTATCAGATATCTTTTTCAAAGCCGTAATATCGTCTTTGGAATATGCTACGCTGAATGCATGCGTTTCCTTACCGAATTTCTCATAGCCTAACTTTGCCTCATACAGCGAACTGCTTGTTGTACCGTCCATATATTTACTCATAAGCCCGAAAACGGACCATGTTGAAAAACATTTCAAAGCCAAAACAGATTTAGCGCCTGAATGCTTTCTGATATATTCAATCTTCTTCATATTCCTTAAAAGTTTTTTCTCATCTATCAAGTAATATGGAGTTTTGATTTTATCTTTATTCATACTATTCCTTTTAATAAATGATTTCCAACGCTTCACTGACAGGCATACCGCTGGCTATTCCGGCAGCGCTTGCGAAAGATGTTGCCGCTGCGATTTTTGTTTTAAGCACATCGTCTATAGTTTTTACACCGGTTACAAAAGCCGCAATATTACCTTTTTTTTCTGCGGTTTCAAGGTTAAGAAAACCGCACATAATAAATCCTTTTGAACCTTTTATATAAACAAGTTTTGTTTCGGGAGCGATTTCATCTTCAAAAGCCAGATATTTTTTCCCGTTAACTGTTATCTCTTTTATCTGCATTATATTGACCATCCTTCATAACAAAAAGTCTCAGCAGGTTTTGGTATTATTATTGATGACTGATAAGGCCATCTCTCAATTTCCATATTATTTTTATCAACACTTATCGTAAACTCAATATTTTCGTACTCTTCCGGGAATTCAAGTTCATCAAGAGCAACTTTTATTTCTACAATCTTATCATAAGCTGCATTTTCATGATTAAGTTCTTTTTCCCCTTTTTCAGTTTTCAATGTAAAGTGTGAAAGTTTGCCAGAAGAATCAAACCTTACAGTTACTTTTGATTTAGCCGGATTCATAAACCTTATATGGAATACAAGCTCTTCAATAGATTTTGCCGATATGTCTTTATCTATATCAAATCTGAAGAATAGATCTTTAAGGCTGAAACCATAATAAAAATAATTCAATGCTGCCGACACCTGATGCATAGAACCGCCGGCTTGGCCGACTTCATAATAACCGGCATTCTTCCATTCAAAAAAATTAGTCACTTTACCGTCAATATTAGGCTCTATAAAGTCCGAAGGGGCAATGGCATTATGTTTTTTAGGAGTATTTTTTATGGCTTTATAAAGTATGTCCGGCGGTTTCTGTCCGAAACACTCATAAACTTTTATAAGATGCTGTCTATAAATAAAGTCAAAAGCCGCATCATTTGCTGAAGAATGATCTGCTCCAAACCACCAATTCCAGTCGGAACCTTCAGCGGCATAAAGAGTTTGCCAAGCTTCTTTTTCCTCATCCGAACCTTTAAAAGCAGAGTTTTTTTCAAGAAAATCAACAATAAAATCTCTTGTCATTCCAAGTAAATCCCAAGAAGTATTATCTTCGTGATGTCCAATCCATATACCAAAATTGCCGTTTATCCATGAACCTGCTGTAAGACCTTTTAGCTTATTTTTCGGCGGGAACTTCTCAAGATACTCACTTATTTTTACAGTCTCTATTACAGGATCATTGCTGAGTTTTTCATAAAGTTTTGTAAGGAAATCCCATCCGTCATTCTTATAGTATTCCCAGCAATTCTCTCCGTCAAGTATAACCGATACCAGCGGAGCATCATAGTTTGCACCGACATAAAGACCGATATTTCTTATCTTATTTATAAAATCATTTGCTGCATCCTCTGGATCCCATTTTGAGTATACAAAACCTATTGAATCTGAAAGCCCGTGGTCTCTAAAGATCATATTTATTTCTCTGCCGTTTACCGCAAGACGAAAAGGTCTGAAAAGCATTCTTCTGTCCAAAGCTACTTCCTTTGAACTGTTTAGTAAAACAGCTTCATCAGTAGCCATCCACTGTATTCCGGCATCAGCAACAATAGTTGCCATTTCATTTGAAACCGAACCTTCTGAAGGCCACATACCGTTAGGTCTCTTACCGAAACGCTCTTCATAGAACTTTGCGGCATTCTCTACATGCCACTGGGCATCTTCAGGATGAGAAAATCTTTTTGAAGGCAATATCATATTCGGTGTTGCCTGATGAGCGGCATTCGTATCACATATAAGAGGTAAAATCGGATGATAAAAAGGCGTGATAGAAACCTCTATCTGTCCTCTATCCTGAGCTTCTTTATGTTTTGCAACTATCATACCGCATATTTCAAGTTGTTTATCTATAAGTTTGCGTTTTTCCTCTTCCGTAAAATCTCTGCCTTTATCATATAGACCATTTATAAAATCATCATTCGAACGCCAATACGGATCCATCCAGGTCAAGTTGAACCAAACTTGCAGATCGCGGAAATCTTCAGTTTTAAAATAGTTGAGCGTTCTTCTTATTTCTGTTTCCGTTGTTTGTCTTCCGCGTTTTTCAAGAAGCTGGAGATAGCGGTTATAAGGAAATATCATATTGTCCCAATTCGCCATAAAAAAGTTCATCAGAATAAAAACTTTTTCATCATCATTGAGTTCTTCAGCATTCTTAAGGGTCATATCAAGAAATTTATCTTTTGCTTTTCCTGAAGCATATTCTTCAAGCTGTATTATAAGAGAAGGAACCAAGTTAAAATTTGCTTTAACTTTCGGATAAGGGTCAAGAGCAGCTACCATATCATAATAATCTTTTGTAGCATGAAGCCTCACCCATGGAAGCTCATATGTATTATTCACCGGATTTTTGTACATCGGCTGGTGTTGGTGCCATAAAAAGGCCAAATAAACTTTTTTCATTTTAAAATTTTGAATTCACCTCTAGTTGTATTAAATAAGACATATCAGTATTTTTAAAATAATCATCTACTCCGGAAGGAGGCGTATATATTGCAAAACCTAGCCCCGTATCAAAATAATGTTTATAAGTATACTTCACATAAAAATCTATTTCATTCCCTAATTCTGCTTCGGCTCCGTAAAGTTCAGATATGCCTTTGCTGTTCACTTCTACAGGAGCATCTGAAGCCGAATAAAAATAAAGACCTAATCCTGTTTCAAGAAATTTCCAAGGCGAAGTATTAAAGTTAAAACCTAGTGTATTTATCCCTGCATAGCCTTCTGGGAAAACTAAAAAAGAATCAACATTATTTGCCGCAAAAAGCATTCCGTAACCAATTCTTTGCAATCCGTTATATCTTCTTGTAAATGTCGGATTAAAAACATTTTCCTTATTGGCATTTGCAAAAGAAAACAATAGTTTGGCATTTGAAGGCATTTTAAACAGATTTCCCGACCATGAACCTTCGAGCAAAAATGCCATGGTATTGTAATCAACCGTATCTGTCGAAGATTTTACAAGCTCACCGTTTTGACGGGCAACTTCAATCTTATATTTATATTTTTCATTTCCGCCAAGCACTCTAAGATCATAAAACGTTTTATTGTCATAATGTATACAGTCTAAAGGATCCTCAGACTTTATCCCTTTTTTATAGAGAGATTTAGTATCGTTTCTCTCCTGATACACACCGATCTCTACAACAGGATTTATTTTTACTTTTAGAGATCCGCCGTAAATATTGAAATTTTCATTTTGAACTTTTGCAATAAAAGCATCTGCAGCAAAAAGATCTGTAAGGTCAGATCTGCCTCTTACGGCAAGAATACCGTTACTATTACCGTCAAAGATCAATCCGTCGCCTGTCGTAATCTCCTGCTTACCTAAAGTAAAAAGATAAGGCATATCAGTTTTTTGCTCACTTTTAAATGTCAGAAATGCCTCTTGAAGAAAAATAGAATAATCGGAATCGTATTCAGTATAAGGCATAATAAAAACGGGGTTAACCTTTCCGCCGATTCCAGAAGCTGCAAACTTTGCAGACATTTCAACGCGATCATCAAATTTTCCTATAATATTTAAGCTTAAGTACTGCTGAAAAATATCATTAACTTTAATTTCATTTGAAGTATAATCAAAGTTGGAATAACTCGCTCCTCTGAATTTCAGATCATAATCTATCACAAGTGAAGATTGTGCAATAGGAGCTTTAAGCATTTCAATTTCTTTTTTTAACTTTCTTTCGGATCGCTCGCGTTTAGCGTCCGCTTTTTCCTGCTTTTTATGGATTTTCTTCTGTTCCTTTAACTTTAGAGCTGACTCTTTTTCTTGTGCTTTTTTTTGTTTTCTATCAAGGATCTCTTTTTCTGCTGCTTCTTTCCTCGTTCTTTTATCGTCGGCAATTTTTTGTTTTTCTTGCTCTTTTTTTGCTGCCTTTTCCTGTTTTGCAAGAATTTTCATCTGCTTTTTAAGCTGTTTTTCTGCTTCTTCGGCTAAACGTTTTTCTTCTTTTTGGGCAATTTCTTGCTGTTTAAGAAGTTCTTTATCAGAAACATTTTCCTGTGCGTAAACGCCTGCAGTAAAAAGCAAAAGAGATAGTATTATAATTTTAAATTTCATAGAAAGAGATTATACTATTTTCAGTATGTTTTTTCAATGTAAAGTTTAATTGTGAATATACCTCATTGACACCTGAAAGCATTTCTGCTATAGTTATTTTGCCGGCAGGTCGCTTGACTGCATTAAATTGCGGTTGCACCTGCCGGTTCTCTTTTTCTATAATCACATCATAAATGTCGCCTTCAATTTCCAAGCTGTTATTGTTTTTATTATGTCCTGCAACAATCCTAACTGTTTTGATATTTTTACCGAACCGCACAGGCACATAGAATCTATACCATTTATCATAATCAGGCTTATCGCCTTTCCGCTGTCAAAGCTTATAATTGCACCTCGCAGCCGTCTCGGCTTCCTTATTTCCCTCTTACAAATAATTTTTTGACTTGAAATTTTCAAAAATATCCTTTAGAATATAATTGATAGGTGTTGTTAGCTCTCGCTCGGTAGTCCGAGAAAGATTGCTTTCAGCACCTGTTGTTTTATATATTCTGATATCTGATATAAAAGCTGAATGTACAGTTTTTTCGCCAATATTACCTTTTTTTTGTTTTTCCCCAATTAATGTAAAAAATATTTACTATCATACAATCTCCTACATTTATAAAAGTATCAATTTTTGATTATTATAATTTACAGGTATTTAAATATCACCGGCATTTAAATACTTTTACTTTTATTATAGAATATTGTCATATTTAGAAATAAAAAAAGACCTGCTGTAAAAAGCAGGTCTTTTTTTACTTAGTGTTTCTTTTTTAAAGGTAATATCTCAAACCGACTTGTGGGAGCCAGTCTGCATATACGCCAAACTGTCTGGAAATATTTGCGGCATCAAAAAAGCCTATTCCTGCTTCTGCTGAAATAGACAAATTATTTAAAATAAAGTATTCAATACCGGCTCCTGCCGCTACTTTAAAAAAACCGTTGGTTGCACCTCTGTTGCCATATTTTAATGCTCCACATGCACCTGTTACAGCAGCATATACATTCAGGTTTTTAAAAGATTGTATTAAAGCTATTGCCTTTCCGCCTATAATAAAAGAATCTTCGGTATCACCTGTTGAAAAACCTGCAAAAAGTTCTGCTGCAACATTGCTGTCAAAGAAATATCTTACATTTAAAGAAGGAATATCATTACTAAGAACCCCTTGAGTACTTACCATAGAAAAACCGACTGATACTGTTTGAGCAACATTTTCAGCTGCAGTCTGCTCCTGTGAAAAAGCATTAGTAATAGCAATAGTACAAAACAATGCGGCAATAATTAATTTTCTCATATTTTCCCCTTATTGTATATTCTCAATCATTTTTTCGGCAATAGCCGCTTCTCTGCTTCCGGGGAATGTTACAAGAATATCGTTAAGAACACGTTTTGCATCCTCAGAAGATTCAAGTGCAATATAATATCTGGCAAGATTAAGATAAATGTCTTTTATTAAAAAATGCTCTTTATAGCTGCCTATAAACTCATTTGCATACATAACTGCAGTCTGATAATCGCCTTTTTTATCATATAGACTTACCGTTCTGGATAAAGCAAGAGGCTTCATTTCCTGCGGTTTTCCTTTTGAGATTACTTCTGACAATATAGCTTGAGCTTCGTCATATTTGTCTTCTTCAACATAGATATCTGCTTTTGCAAGCCTCGCCTGATAAGCAGCCGGAGTATTGGAGAAATTATTGATTATTTCATCCAAATACTCAAATGCTTTTTCTGTATCTCCTACACTTATATAATAATATCCATAAGAAAGTCTTTCTGAAGCACTGACATTTAGAGTCTGAACTCTTTGAAAAACAAACATTCCGAGGAAAATTAAAACTAGGGTAGAAATTATTACTGTAAAGAATCTGGTTCTATTTTCCTTTATCTCCTTAACAATAAAATTTCCGAACTTCTTGAATACTGATTCCTTTTTTGCCCCTGGGTACATTTTAGGCTCCTTTGTATTTAGATACTATTTCAATTGAATTTTTTTGTATAATTCCATAATAATCGCATGGAAGTCCCGCTCCTTCAAGTGTTGAAAGAATAGCAGCTTCCGTAAGAAGATTTTCAGGAGTGTGAGTGTCTGTATTAAGAACAAGTTTTGCTCCGGCCTTCAAAGCGGCATCAGCAACTTCTTTATTTGTAATATTATGTCCTCTCCTCGTTGTGATCTCAATTTTAACATTGTTTTTTACTGCAAGCTCGGCTTCTTTTACAGAAAGATGCCCCGGATGGGCAAGAATATCAATACCAGCTTCAAGTGCATAAGCATTGGTTTCAGGAGGCACTGTTTCTGCAACAGTTTCCCCATGGACAACGATGACCTTAGAACCTAGCTTTCTACATTCGGAGGCAGCTTCTTTAATAAGTTTTGGAGGCACATAAGTAAGCTCTACTCCGGGAAGAACAATAATATCGTAATTTTCGGAAAGCAGCTCGGATACTTTTACAATTCTCGGTATAACAAGATCCATATTTGAAAAATCAATATGATCAGTGATCGCTATTGCCGTATATCCTACATATTTTGCTCTGTATACAAGTTCTGAAGGCAGCAAAACGCCGTCTGAATATAGTGTATGAGAGTGTAAATCTATCATTTTTAGCCTCTTTTTTGTTTCGTATTATACAAAGATGAAAGCAAGCCGTCAATTAACGCTATTATAACAAAAGCAGTCAGTTGTATGGTCATTTACCATACCTATCGACTGCATATATGCATATATTATCACAGGTCCGACAAATTTGAAACCAATCTTTTTAAGATCGGCACTTATCTTCTTTGAAAGCGGTGTTTCAGACGGAATCTTTTTAAAATTCTTCCATTTGTTTTTTATGGGTTTATTATCTACATATTTCCACATAAAATTATCTAGACCGCCGAACTCTTCTTTAAGTTTAATATATGCTTTCGCATTTGATATTGCAGCATTTATCTTAAGTTTGTTCCTTACTATGCTCTTATCTTTTAAAAGCTTTCCAACTTTCTCCGCATTGTACTTTGCCATCTTATAAGGATCAAAATTATCAAAAGCTTTTCTGAAATTATCACGTTTTTTTAGTATCATTGACCATGTAAGCCCTGCCTGCATACCCTCAAGAATAAGCATTTCAAAAAGCATATTTTCATTATGCTCCGGGCGCCCCCATTGTTTATCATGATACTCTTTATCAAGAAAATCACCTTTTTCAGCCCAGAAACATCTTTTTATTTCTTTATTCATTATATGTTCAGCCTTCCATTTCAATAAATTTTGTTCTGAAATATTCGCTTTTTTCTTCAAAATCTTCCGTTATATCGGAAAGTTCTTCATATAGATTTTCCAACTCTTCTTTTAAACGCTTGTCGATTTTCGGTCCTTCAGCAATAAACTCTATATCTTTTTCATGTGAAGCCTGCACAAGTTTTTCAGTATTTTCGGCAAGTTCTTTTTCTTTATCCGAAATCTCGTTTTCAATTTTTGATATCAGCTCTTCAAGAGGTTTTAAGACTTTTGATTTTTCTTGTATAAGAAGTGCTCTCTGTTTTTTCAATTCGTCTCTGGAAAGAATTTTTTCTTTTTTTTCAGATTTCACTTTAAGATTTTCACTTTCATCTTCCCAACCGTGCTTATCAAGAAAATCTTGGTATGTGCCTTCAAAAACTGAAACTTTTTCCCAGTCAAAAATTATCAGCCTTTCGGCAAGACTATGTAAAAGCTCTTCATTATGAGTTACCATTATGACCGAACCTTCAAAAGAGTCGATTGCATCAATAAGGCTTTCGCACGATTCCATATCAAGATGATTTGTAGGTTCATCAAGAAGCAGAAGATGACAAGAACTGACAAGTATTTTGCCAAGCAGCACTCTGCTTTTCTCCCCTCCGCTTAGTATATCAATCTTTTTAAGTGCATCATCACCGCTAAACATCATAGCGCCTGCAATATTTCTTGCTTTCTGAGGCAGGCAGGTATTATCCGTGCACAATATTTCTTCATAAACAGTTTTTTGCGAATTAAGATTTGCCGCATCGGACTGCACAAAATATGAAGTTTTAAGATCTTGATGAGGTTTTATGCTGCCATCGTCGGGATTAAGCCTTCCGGCAAGAAGTTTTAAAAGGGTAGATTTTCCTTTGCCGTTCTTTCCGATAACACATATACGGTCTTTTTTAAGAACATCAAAACTTAATTTTTTAATTAAAGGTTTTTCTTTATCATAACCGAAACGTAAATTATGTACGCCAAGCATTTTAGCAGCATTGAAAGCCAAGCCGCTGAAAGAAAAATCCAACTCTTCTATTTGAGTAAGCTCTTCAAGAGTTTCCTGTTTTTCAAGTGATTTTATTCTAGACTGTACCATTCCTGCAAGTCTGGCTTTAGCTCTGAACCTTCTGATAAATATTTCCGTCTGTTTGCGTTTTTTTTCAATATTTAGCCGGGTCTTCTCATATATTTCTTCTTCTTTCTCTATCTGCTCATAAAGTTTCTGTGTCGTCCCTTCAACTTTTCTGGCTTTTGTTCTGTGTATAGCGGCACAATGAGTAATAACACTGTCCATAAAATTCCTATCGTGGGTTATCAGCATAAGTTCTCCTTTCCACGAACGCAGAAAAGAAGAAAGCCATCTTATCGCAACTATATCAAGATAATTATTAGGCTCGTCAAGCATAAGCATATCAGCATCTGACAATAATACTTTTGCAAGATTTATCCTTATCTTGTATCCGCCGGAAAGATCCAACGGGTTTTTAAGCATATCATCTTTTGAAAAACCAAGTCCTGAAAGTATTTTTTCAGCCTTCCATTTCTCATCTTTTTCACCAGAAGGCAAAGCAAGGCAGGCTTCATCAACAGCAGTATTTTTTGAAAAGCTTATATGCTGCTGAAGATATCCGAGTTTATAGTTTTTAGGTATGCTGATAGTGCCTGAATCATAATCCATTTCATTTAAAATAATTTTAAAAAGAGTCGTTTTACCATGTCCATTCCTGCCTACAAGACCAACCCGTTCTTTAGCATTAATGCTAAGATTAAGATTATCAAACAATATTCTGCTGTCGAAGGATTTACTTAGATCTGTAATTTTTATCATAGTTTTGTATTCATTTTAATTTTGTTGTATATTATATATATTCCGCTTTGTTTTTGAAACATTTTCCGGAATTTTCCATTTTTAAAAAGTATAATTATAAGAGGGATATATGAATACAAGGTATCTTATTTGGATCTTAGTGGCCATGTTTGCACTGGTTGTAATTATCAGCAATGCCAGAATGCAGTTTAAATCATCGCAGAAAGAAGTAATGCAACAGCATATAGAAGAAGCATTTATTACACTTGCAGCGCCAAAACTTGAGAAAAAAACTTTGAATGAAGAAGCTATTAAGGAAAATCTAAAAGACAGTGCATCATATCTATCTGCTTATGGTATTTTCTATAAGAAAACAGAATATTCTGTAATATTTACGCATTATAATTCGGATTTTGATCTTTCATCGTCAAGCAAAGCTATAATATCACTTTTTGAGAATGATAATTTTATATACGAAACAAACACTGAAAAAACAAAAAGTGATGAAAGAATGACACTTTCAGGAACTTTTAAAAAAAACGAACTGGAATATGGAATTGAAGTCCTATATATCAAAAGAGACTTTTATTTCTGGCAGATCCTGACCGTCTATCCGTATTCGCAAGAGAATGCAGAAACTGCTAAAAACTTTATATCGTCGGTAAAAACAGATGATAAGATAATAATAAAAGATAAAACTGGGGAAAAATACAAATGAAAAAAGAAAATATATTCTGGCTTCTGCTTATAGTACTTGTAATAATCCTTACAATTAACAGTATAATTATTAGAAACAAAGAAAGCAAGAAAATCCCTTTTGAACAAAATATCAGCGAAGCTTTAATAACGGTAAAGGCCCCGCCGTTTGAAAGGAATATAAAAAATGAAGAAGCGGCAAAAGATGAGCTCGGTGAGAATATTAAAAATATACTCTTTTTTCAGTCATCATATAAAAACATAGATTATACGCTTATATATGCACAATATGCCAAAGAAGTTAATCTTTCAAGCGGCATACAATCCGTAATCAAACTTTTTAAAGATAATAATTTTGTTTATGAAGTTACTGAAAAAGAAATAAACGAACGCTCCGGCATCTATATTGAAGGAACTTTTGAAAAAGACGACAAAGTTTTCGGAATAAAAGAACAGCTTATAAAAAACAAATCCGACTTCTGGCAGATACTTGTTATATTTCCATACAATGAACAAAATGAAGAGGCAGCAAAAGAATATATAGAATCTATTAAACTTATTGATATTAAAGAATAGGAAGTAATTACGAATTACGAAACAAAACAACAGCTTCTCTATGCAGTGTCATTCCCGAGAGTCTTTGTCGGGAATCTACTTAAAACAATAAAAGATAATGCACAAAAGAAAATCACATACTCTGAAAAGCGTGTATTATGAGATTTGAAAATTAAATCAGCAAGTGCAATCCCTGACATCCAATATACCGCTAAGATTTTCATAATCGCTATTATTTAGCGTTATGCCGTACGGATCTCCAACCATATACAATAATTTAGTATCTCTGAGTACTTCTATACTTTTGATATTATCAAGATTTACAATAAATGTCCCTTCACCGTGAACACCTACTTTTGTACCTCTCACTTTTAAAAACATTTGTTCCCCCTTTTTTATTGTTCTAAGTATACGTAAAGTTCTTGACTTTATTTATTAAATCTGTAATATTCTTATTGGCTGAGGTTTTGTCCAGAATGGAGATGGAGAGGGCTCTTTGAGTACTGCCTACTCCGGACAAAGCTTCGGCTTTCTATTTATATAAAAAAAAGAGTGGATTTTCCATAGCAAACACAAAAACAATTACGGATTAAAGACAAAAACAGTAATTTTTTACCGTGTCATTCAGGAGAATCTTTGTCAGGAATCCAAGTAAAAAAAGACAAAATCAAAATGGATCACCGATTACAAAACTCGAAGATGACCCTGAAGGGTCAGTTCGTAAACCGGCAAATATTTTTAAGTGAAGAGTTTTGCACACTTTTAATCGTCTGCAAAGGTGTGAGAGTAAACACGCCCCAGAGAGGAGTTGAACCTCCAACCTTATCCTTAGGACGGATCTGCTCTATCCAGTTGAGCTACCGGGGCACTATAAATTCAATTTTTATATCAAAAAGATCAATATTTCAAAATTGACAAAACATCAATGTTTTTATCTTCAATATTATTTCTTCCGTTAAGGAAAGTCAGTTCTATAACAAAAACAGCTCCTGCAACAATACCTCCAAGTGCTTTTACAAGCTCTGATGCGGCAGTTACTGTTCCGCCTGTAGCAAGAAGATCATCAACTATAAGAACGTTTTCTCCGGCAGAAATTGCATCTTTGTGTATTTCCACTGTAGCAGTACCGTATTCAAGTTGATAAGATGCCGCTATAGTTTCAGCAGGCAGTTTCCCTTTTTTTCTTATAGTAACGAAAGGAAGATTCATTTTTACGGCCAGAGCTATACCAAAAAGAAAACCTCTGGATTCTATGCCTACAATCTTGTCTATCTTTTTGTCTTTGACCTGTTCCGACAAAACATCTATAACTTCCTTAAAAAGAGATATATCTTTAAAAATAGGAGTAATGTCTTTAAAAACAACCCCTTTAACCGGAAAATCTTTTACATCTCTTATAGTTTCAGAAAGTCTTTTGGTTATATCCATTTATCTTAAGCTCTCCTGTCTTTGAGTTTTTTGCCTCGTCTTTCTACTTTTAGATTTTCATTTCTTTTATCGCTACGGTTTCTTCTGCTGTCAAGAAGTATCTTTTTTGCATCTTCTTTATCTATGAGATTATATCTTACAAAAATACCCTTAAGTCTCTTTAATGCTTTGACTTCCAGTTGTCTTACTCTTTCTCTGGATATTTTAAGAACTTTGCCTGTTTCTTCTAATGACATAGGCTTTGTGCCGCCTATTCCGAAACGCATTCTGATTATCTCTCTTTCTCTGTCTGGAAGATAATTTAAGGCAGTGCCTATATCAGCATTTGTTCTGATTATTTCCGTAATGGATTCCGGAGATTTAACTTTATCATCAACAATTATATCTTTAATAAAAATATCGGAATCGTCACCTATCGGTGTTTCAAGAGAACTTGTACCATTAAATACTGAAGCTGCTTTCATGAGGTTCTTAGTCTGTTTTTTTGTCAGTTTAAGTTTTGCGGCAACTTCTTCGACGGAAGGATCTCTGTTGAGCTTTTCTCTAAGTTTGCTCCAAGTTTTCATCCAAAGATTTAGAGAATCCCATATATGTGAAGGTATTCTTATAGTTTTCGTCTGATTTTCTATAGCTTTACGCATATACTGTTCGATCCAGTACACAGCATATGTTGAAAAAGCTACCCCTTTTGAAGTATCAAATTTTTCAACCGCTTTAATTAAACCCATATTACCTTCTTCTATCAAGTCCATAAAATCTATGCCTTTCTTCATAAATTTTTTTGCTATGGGAATAACAAGTCTGTAATTTTGTTCTACAATCTTATCAAAGGCTTTCTTGTCTTTTTTCGATTTCTTCCATAACTCAGCCATCTCTTGTTTGGACAAAGGCTTAATGCCTCTGATTGCATTAAAATACAGTTGAAGAGGGTCAAATCTTGTATTCATTCAGCTTCCTTTTATTAACTTTTTATGTATCTTTCTTAAAATATCGGGGCGACTGGATTTGAACCAGCGGCCTCACGGTCCCGAACCGAGCGCTCTAGCCAGCTGAGCTACGCCCCGAATGATTCCGCTTTAAAGTTCTACAGTTTTTATATATTTATTATTTCTATCAACAAAAACTTTTTTTGCCTTTATGGGCTTATCTGAAAGCGTAAAACCCATTATAATGATCTCTTCACCTTTTTTTATAATGTGAGCGGCCGCTCCGTTCATGCATATTGTACCTGAACCTGATTTTCCGGGAATAATATAAGTCTCAAGACGCGCACCTGTCGTATTTGAAACCACAAGCACTTTTTCACCTATCCAAAGACCTGCTTTATCGCAAAGATCAATATCAATAGTTATGCTTCCTTCATAATTTACATTAGCTTCAGTAACTGTAGCTTTGAAAATTTTAGAACTTAATACAAACTTCATTTACTTTACTCCAAAAAAATAAACTTCAATTAGCACTTTCATCTTTTTTAAGATAAACAACTCTTTGTGGAAGCGGTATTTCTATTTTCTCTTCTTCAAATCTTTTCTTAAGAGCTTTTATCACTTCGTGCACTATCAGCCCTCTTGAATAAATATCTTTGACACGAAATATCAAAGAAAAGTTTATTGTTTGCTCACCAAACCCAGAAAATCTTACCAAGGGTTTAAAAGTTGTAACACCGCCGTCATATTTTGCAATAATATCTTCCGCAGCTTCAACCGCTATTTTTTCAACTTCTTCAAGGTTACTGCTATATGATACGCCGCAATTTACACTAACCGTAACTTCAGCACCATTGAAATGATGGTTGGTTATAATTGCAGAGGATATCTTACTGTTAGGAATCGTAACAACCAAATTGGATATTTCTCTTATGCGAGTAGTACGCCAATTGACTTCCATTATAGTGCCTTGCTGACCTGAGTCAAGACTTATATAATCGCCTCTCCTGATCTGCTTGCTTGCAAGTATATTTATACCTGCAAAAAAATTAGCCAGAGTATCTTGTAAAGCTAATGCTACTGCAAGAGAACCTACACCAAGTGCCGTTAAGATCGGAGTCAGCTTAACTCCGAACTGATTATTCAGTATAAATACAAGACCTACAAATATAATTGTAAACTTTATAATATTTACGCCGATCTTTTCAGCAACGGCTTTCCTAAAAGCTTTTGAAATAATATCTGCTGTCAGGAGAACAATAGAAAAAGAAAAAACAGCATAAAATATTTTTAAGAATACCGGATCTTTATGGTTTAAAGGAGACAGAACGGAAGCTATATACAAACCGATTAAAAAGAACCAGAAGAATATATAGCTTTTTAACATTGACGGAGAGTCTTTGCTTAAATCCAATCCTATCTTAGCCAGTATCTTACGGATAAATTCCGCGAGATGTTTCCTAAACCAAAAACCCGCAAGAAAAATTATAGCAAAAACTGTAATGCTTTTAATCCACAACGCAAAGTCTGACTGGCTATTAAAAAAATCTAACATTTAATTATTTCCTGGGTCTTTCAGCTTCTTCTTGACACTGTATGCAGTATCTGCTCCAAGGTATTGCATTTAATCTTTCAATCGGAATCTCACAGTCGCAGCATTCGCATTTGCCATAATTTCCTTTTTCGATCTTTGTAAGAGCGTCATTTATGGCATCAAGAGTTATTTTGTCATTTGCGGCAAGTTCAAAATACATTTCTCTTTCACTATTTTGAGTTGCGGTATCTATTTCATCTCCGACATTAGTATCAACAGCATCCGTATCTCTTTCTCTTTGAGCATTCCGGACCTTATTAAGGAGTTCTGTTCTTCTTTGTATCAGAATTTTTTTGAAAGTTACCATATCTTTCTTTTTCATAATCAGCTCCGTTTTTTAATTTGTAAAAACCTTTACTGTTTTCAACATTTCTGTTTCCTGGCCGCTAACCCTTATATCTTTTGAAGACATATCTTTTAAATAATCAACTATTTCTTTTGTAATTCTTTCCCCCGGGATAAGTACCGGAATTCCAGGAGGATATGGTGTAAGCGTTTGTGCCGCAACATGTCCTACAGCTTTATCTAAAGCCACACGTGTAGTGCTGTTTGAAAGGAATACATCTCTTGGCATCATAACCATCTCGGTAGCCAATGAAGGTATTTGTAATATCCAATTCTTTTGCTTGCCTTGATATTTTTTACTTATCTCTTTAAGAGCACTTACGAAAGCTTCAACATCTGATTTATTTGAACCTTCTCCCATAATAGCCACAAGGTTAAAAATATCAGCATAGTCAAGCTGTATATTATATTCTTTTGCAAGTATACTTTCGATTTCATAACCCGAAAGTCCTGTTTTCGTTACATTTACCGTAAGCTTTGTAAGATCAAGATCAAAACCTAGTTTTTTTATTTCAGGGCGTGTTATACATTTCATTGAAGGTATTTCATTGTTTATAGCTGCTCTTCCCCACTCGGCAGCCTCTATGACTTTATCAAATGTTTCAGAACCTTTTAAAAATGCCTGTCTTCTTGCAAGGTCAATAGTGGCAAGAGTCAGATAATTAGGACTTGTAGTCTGAAGCATCGAAACTATCTTTTTCACTCTGTTAAAATCAATAAGTTTAGTATTATAGTGAAGTACTGAACCTTGAGACATAGCCGACAATATTTTATGTGTTGACTGTACACAAAGATCTGCTCCTGCTTCTATAGCGGAACGAGGTAATTGTTTATTGAATATAAGATGCGGACCGTGGGCTTCATCAACAAGAACGATTTTTCCTCTTCTGTGACACAGATCAATTATCTTATCAAGCTCGGTAACGATACCGTTATAAGTAGGGCTTGTAATAAATACGGCTTTAGCTTCAGGATATCTGTCCAATGCCTCTTTGATTTGATCGTATGTAGAGTTAAATATCATATCGAGGTTTTGATCTATTTTAGGTTGTATCCATATAGGCCACAAACCGGCCATTATGATACCGGCCATTATTGATTTATGAGAGCTTCTTGAAACTATTATTGAATCTCCGGGATCGCATGCCGCAAGGAACATTGCCATATTCCCTACAGATGTTCCGTTAACGAGAAATAGTGAGTGTTTTACCCCGTATGCTTCAGCCATAAGTTCCTGGGCTTTCTTTATAGGTCCTACGGGATCATGAAGAGAATCGACTTCATCAAATACGGTTACATCGAATTTAAAAGTTTCTTCACCTATATAATCTTTAAGTTTTTTATCTATACTGCGTCCGTTTTTGTGTCCGGGACAATGAAAAGAAATGACATCTCTTTTTGCATGTGCCATAAGGATATCAAATAATGGAGCTTTAGACTGTTTGGCTAATAAAGTTTTGGTTTTCTTTTTAGTTTTCTTTCTCATTTTTCTTTCTCAAAAAATAAAATGCCCGGTAGAAGACTCGAACTTCTGACCCCTTCCATGTCAAGGAAGTACTCTAACCAACTGAGCTAACCGGGCGGCTACATTGAAATTATAAATCACGAATAACAGAATACTGAAATTCGTATTTATTTTTTAAATAGGTGCGGGTCGGAATTGAACCGACGAATAACAGTTTTGCAGACTGCTCCCTTACCACTTGGGTACCGCACCATTAAATTGATGTTTGAGTATATAAAATATACTTATATTAGTCAAGACTAAAGACAGTAAAAATAGAGATAATTATAAATCAAAGACAAAGGGCAGAAAGCAAAATACAAAAAGCATCCCCGATTATAGATTTCGGGGATAACAAAGAAAACGGCAGTTAACAGTGAATTAAACAGTTTGGCGGGATTGCGGAATATATGCCGCAACAACAGAGGCGCAGACATACGATGCACCTGCTGTTTTCAATACCTTTGTTATCTCTTCAAGAGTAGCACCTGAAGCTGTAACATCATCAATTATACAAATCTTCTCACCGCCTGCAAGTTTTGCGGAAAAAGAATTTTCTATTTCTTTAAAGCGTTCTTCATTTGGAAGAGTTTTAAGCTGTTTCGTATGTTTTATCTTTTCCAAAACATCATATCTCAAAGGTTTTCCGGTTTTTTTGGAAATTACTTCTGCCAAATTTAACGAATAATTCTGTCGGTCAGTATCGATGAAAGGGACAAATACATAAAAATCAAAAGAATCCAAAAAACCTGACTCTAGCTCCATTCGCTCACAAAGAAAATGAGCATACTTGTCAAAGGTTTCACAATGAAGTTTAAAGTCCCTCATAAACAAATGGAACTTTTCTATGTCATCATAGTTTACAGCATAAATAAGACGATCAAGATTTTTTATAGTCATATTCTTTGCAAAACCTTTCAAGAGATTCTTCCCAAGAAGGTATTTTTATTCCGAGAGAAGAAGATATCAGCTTATTTGACATAGGCGTAAAAAGCGGTCTTTTTGTTTTCAGACCAAAACTTTCTGAAGGAACAGGGAGTAAGACATTATCCATATTTTTTAATTCAATATATTTTTTAGCAAGTTCATATCTGGAAGCATATCCTGAGTTAGCGAGATGATAAATGCCGTTTAAACCGGTTTTAACGGCTTTTAAAGTTGTGTTTGCTATGTCAAAGGTAAAAGAGGGTACGGATACTTCATCAGCACTGATTTTAAGTGTTTTAGAGTTTTGAGCCCATTGTGAAAGTTTGAACAAAAAATTTTGTTTACCTTCTCCGATAACCCAGCTTAAACGCAAAATAAGATTTTTATCGGCAAGCTTTGCTTTTTCTTCCCCCTCATATTTGCTGAGTGCATATTTATTTATGGGGTTTGTTTTATCGCTTTCAACATAAAAGTCTTTTTTCTCTCCGTCAAAAACATAATCGGTGCTGAAATGAATAAATTCAGCTCCAATCTCATTACTTTCAAGAGCAAGCAGCTCAACTGCATCTCTGTTTACAAGAAATGCTTTGTCCGGATTTTCTTCTGCATCATCAACAAGGTTAAAAGCAGCACAGTTTATTATATGCGTGGGTTTATATTTTTTTGTAATTGCACTTATATCTGATCTATTGGTTATATCTAATTCTTTTTCGGAAGGAGCTAGAAAGTCTGTTTTTTTTGCAGTAAACAATTTTACAAATTCTTTCGCCAACTGTCCCGATGAACCCGTTATTAAAATTTTCAAAACAACACCTCTAAAAATTATTTTCTGCTTCTTTCAATACCGGATAAGCCATATCTTTCTCGGAAACCACAGGCTCTTTGGTATGCCACGAAATATTGATAGAAGGATCATTATAAATTATTCCTCTTTCATGCTGCGGAGAATAAACTTCAGTACAAAAATATTCAAATTGGGCCGTCTCGGACAGAACTTCAAAACCGTGAGCAAAACCTTCAGGTATATAGGCCATATTAAACTGCTCGCTGTCAAGAATTATTCCAACCCATTTTCCAAATGTCGGAGAATTTTTTCTTATATCTACCGCAACATCAAATATTTTTCCGGCAACCGCTCTTACTATTTTCCCCTGTGCAAAAGGACTCAACTGATAATGAAGCCCCCTTATCACGCCTTTTGTGGATTGTGATAAATTGATTTGTTTGATCTGCTTATTTATCCCTGCTTCAGCAAAATCCTTATCCTTAAAAAGTTCCGCAAAAAACCCTCTAGGATCTTCAAACTTTTTTGGCTGTATATGAAAAACATCAGGTATTGAAAGGCGTTCAAATTTAAAAGGCATTTTATCACTCCAATAGATTTTGCTTTGCTTCATAATAATCACCGGCTGTTATTCTATAAGAATTCCCCTCAATACCATTAACTATGGCAGCACCGTACTTCACGCCGAAAAAGATGCTTGGGAACTGTTCATATAGCGTTATTCTTGTATCCGGCCCAAAAGACGCATCAACATAACCTGCAAGCAGCACTCTTATATTTTTCACTTTGCTTTTTGTTTCAATCTTTGAGATCTCAAGCTGTCTTGTAATGGGGTTTTTCATAATGATTATGCCTTGATTGCTTTCAAGTGTTATAACCACGGTATTGAATATTTTTATCATCACGGTACCGTTTCCGGCGGTGATCATTGAACCATAGAGAATTTCAGGTACATCGCCAGGATCTTTATATGTTTTAATTTCGCCATTAGGCGTTTTTATATTTACAGCAGCATCTATTCTCATTATATTAACATAATCAGTTGCATAAACATTCGCCGAAAAAAACAGAATTGCAGCTATAAATAAAATGTATTTTTTCACATTAATATCCTTTTATCCCAAATATACATCTACCTTATGTTTTCCCTTGCCAAAAGCCGGTATGATATTTCCTTTTATTTCCTCACCGTTCACTAATATTTTTTTGGCTTTGCTATTTTTCTTAAGTGCTTTATTGTAAAATTTTATATCGTAATGTGCACCTCTAAAATCTATACTGAGAGAACATTCACGAAAATCTTTATTTGCGGGAAGCCTCGGGTCAATTCTTAAGCCGTCAAGTTCACCCTTCACGCCGAAAAAGAAATTCTGGAACAAATATCTAGTCCATGCAGCAGATCCTGTAAGGATCGGATATTCGCCGCGTCCCGCGATATTTGGATTATCCGAAGAAACATAATATTCAGGTATCCAAGGACCAGCTCTGAAAGTACGATGATCATGACTTAACGGATTTACGCCTGAAAATATTTTATATGCTTGTTCGGACATATCCCTTCTAAGCAATGCCCATACAAAAAACAGATTTGCATGACAAAATAATGCATTGTTCTCTTTTGTCCCTGCTGCAAAACCTGTTATTCTGCCTATAGCCTTATCAAATTTTGTATAAGGCGGATAATTGAGCTTCAATGCACCAACCTTTTTATCGAATAGGTATTTCATAACGGAATCTATAACCTTGTCTGCACTTTTTATTTTATCAGCTCCGCCTGAAACCAAAGACCAGGTTTGCGGCATAAGCATCATTGCAAAATCATCGGTAGTCGGATTCTTTTTCTTTAGAGCACCTTTTTTGAATATGGTATCAACCGGTTTCCCGTTATCAAAAATATATCCGCTGTAATAACTGCCGTTCCATGCTTTTTTATTTGCATTTGCTATAGACACCCTTGCTTTATTCCTCAGGTCATTAAGAATATCGCTGATCTTTACTTTTATTTTTCTGCCGCTGATATTGCCGTTAACTTTAGAAAGATATCTTGAAAGTTTTTTCTGACGCTCTTTTGCCGGAATATCTGCTGAACTTTTCCATTTATCCATCAATATGCCAAGTTCTTCAAAAACTTCAATTTCTGAAATATTTTTATGTTTCGCCACTTTTTCAAGAAGATCTGCTACCTCATTGCAATCAAGAGCAAGACCGAAAGTAAATGTAATATTCTCGCCTTTTACCTGGTCGACAGCATCGTTCCAGTCAGCCCTTTTTTGTTTAAGAAGATTATTATTTCCGACATCATAGAACATAGTAAATAACTGAACTAAAAGATGCTCAATAACCGTACCTTTATAAACAGTATTCTTTTCAGTTTTTTGATTACCTATAGTACCGGCTTTCCATTCAAGGTCTTTTGTTTCCCCTCTGCTTCTATAGCAGTCTTTGAAATAAGCTATGCCGTCTCTGAAAAGGAAATCATAGTCGCCGAGGAAATTTATAAGTATCATAACTGTCTGAGCTGTCCAGTAGGGATGGTCGCACCATAAACCGTTAATTTCATCGCTGCCGAACAATTTTGTTCTTGCAAAAAACCTTGTGGCATTAGTGCCGTCTAAACGTATGCCTTCAAGGGTTTTCATTGTTCTTTCTTCAAGACCCTTCGGATCGATAACTGTTGCCGCCATCATATCCTGCCAGAAATCTCTCCAGCCTGAAAAATCTGTGCCGTAATCAGTCTGAGGATGCCCTGTATTGCCAAACCAATATCTCATTGAAAGCTGGTAGTTCCACCATCTATTCCAAGAGACATTAAAATCTTTATTCCCGGTAGTTATTACAACTCTGGTAGTCCTTTCCTGCCAAAAAGCTGCGAGTTTTTCAAATTCTTTGCGTGCATTGGCATAAGTATACTTTTTAACTAATTTTTCGGCACCTTTACTGCCTTCAAATGTTATGCCGTTAACTATTACGAATTTCTCCGATTTGCCGGCAGGTATAGTTATATTTTTAAACTCTATGGCTCCGACAGCTTCTTTACCGCAGCACTGTGCTTTTGGAGCTTCATTATTAAGTACAGCTTGAGGTTTAAGCCACATATTGTTCGTGCCGAGGAATGTTTCTCTGTCAGAGTAAAATCTATTGCCTTTACGGCCTTTTTGTGTTTGTGCACCCATAAAGTAACAGATAGAGCTCGGTCCGGTAGAGCCTTCTATCCATTCAAGTCCGGGAAGTATTTCTATATGGTCTGTAATTCTGCTTTTATTATAGAGTCTTACAACATCTCTATGATATTCAACATATGCTCTGTTACCGCCGAAAATAGGAACTGTAGGTATAAAATCAACTGTTTGGGCTTTTGATGAATTGTTTTTTATTTCAACTGTCCATACTTCTGTCATTTCATCAATAGGCACAAATATTTCAGCTGAAACTTCAAGTTTATGCTTTTTGGATTTGCCGGTAAATCTAACATATCCAAGCCCCATATCATATTTTGGCTCTGATGTATCCGTTTCGGTGATATCATAATTATTTACAAGCCATGGTTTTTCGCCTTTTGGTCTGACCCAGAGAAATCTCGCCTGTCCTTTTGGAAAATTCGGTCCGTCAAATTCGCCGAACATTCTTGTATAATCGAAACCGCTGAAACCTCTTAGAAAATTGTCACAGATAGAAAAATACTTTGGACTGTTTGCCAACATGTGTATTATTGGCTGCGGTAAATCTCTCGAATTTGGGACAGTGAATTCGCCAGCTTCATTGTAATTCCAGATTTTAGATTTAGACATTTGAAGATCTCCTGAACCTTTTATTATTTTCCAACAGGTTTAAAAACAAAATCCAACAGGATTATATAATTATTCAGATTCTTTTTCAAGATAAAATAAAAGTTTATAATATATTAGACTGTTTTAGGATTAGGAAAGTTACTAAAACAGCAATTACGAATTACGAACCAACAACAAAAGAACAGATGATAAAAAAATAAAAGCCGGAGGAAATCAAATCTCCGGCTTTTATTTTGTGATGTTATATTATTTCCAAAACTTTAAACTTACACCGCCGTAAACAGTTACTCCAGGCATTGGATAATCGTATGCCATCTGATAATCTTCATCTGTTATATTATATCCCTTTAGCCAAACACTGAGATTTTCACTGATCTTATAATTTGCATTGAGGTCAACAGTGAAATAAGCATCTAAATCAGGTGAAAAACTGCCGGTTTTCTGTTTGTCTTTATATGAAAAGATTGAAGCAATACTTAAACCCTCGATAGGTTTAATCGTTAAAGTATAGTTGAGCGTGTGTTCAGGGCTGTATGTTAATATTTTACCGGTTTTCCCGTCTTCAGCTTTTAAATAAGTATAATTGATTTTATGATCCATCCAAGACGTCATTATATAACCGGCTTCCAATTCCGCACCATATTGTTTTGCTTTATCAATGTTTTTAAGAGTGCTGACATATGTTATCGGATCAGCATCATATTTTATCAGATCTCTGCTGTTTATATAAAAACCGCTTCCCATAAAACGGACTTTTCCATGAGAATATTCCAATCCTATATCACTGGATATACCATGTTCAGGTTTTAATTTTTTGTTGGCAAATAAAAACCATGCAGGATAATCATCATATAATTCGCTAAAAGACGGTGCGCGCCAAACTCTGCCCGTATTAGCTGATATTTTAATTTTTTCATTTAGATTATATATTGCAGATATCGCAGGAGTTAAAATCTCGCCGTATGTTGAATTACTGTCGCCTCTTAAGCTCGGTATGATCGTAAATTTCCATATATCTAAATTAAGCTGTGTATATACTGCAGTATTTTTTCTATCATTGTTTATGAGAGTGGAATCACTAAAAAGGTCTTCTTTTTTATAGTCTTCCTGCCACCATTCCGCACCGGCAAGTACCATATTATCCCATACAAAGTCCGCCTGAAAACCGAAAGTATCGCTCGTATGGCGATCTTTGGTTGCCCAGTCAGGATCTGAATATTTCCTTATATTTTTTGAAGTATAGGAATTCAGTGAAAGAACGCCTTTACCGAGTTCAAGATCATAATCGGCTTTTAGATATTTATTGCTGTCTTTTTGTTCAGAATTTGCGGAAGGATACGTAAGGCTTCCGGGAGTTCCGAAAACACTTTCATAAATATTACCTGAAAGTGAAAGCGTAGATCTCGAATCAAAATTAAATGAAGCATTAAAAAATATATTGTGATTATTGAAAGCGGAATTCTCCCTTTCCCCATCGCTTGAAAGCATAGAAGAAGTTACAAGAGCCGAAACTGAATCTGTTGCATAGGCACCTGTAAGAGATGTATTTAAATTATTGAAACTGCCGTAAGAAATACTTGTATCCAGAACGGGAGAATCTGAAGACGCTTTTTTTGTTATAACATTTATAACGCCGCCAAAAGCGCTTGTACCATAGATAGCTGAACCTGCACCTCTTATTATTTCAATACGTTCAATATTATCTACAGGAAATGATGTGAAATCCGCGCTTCCCAAAGATATATCATTGACTCTTCTGCCGTCAACTAAAACTAATGTCTGTAATGATGATGCACCTCTTATAGAAACGGATGTCGCTGCACCCGTGGTTCCATAAGTTCTGAAACTTATACCTGTTTCGTGCTGTATAAGTTCGCCGAGAGTTTCGACATTTCTACTCTCTATCGTATCTGTTCCTATGACCGTAACATTAGTAGGAAGTTTATCCATATCTTCACTGTATTTAGTTAAACTTAAAAAAACTTCCTGAGCATTTGAGAGCGAGACCGTAAAAAAAACACATATTAATAAACTTATTATCTTTTTCATTATTTTTCCCTTTAAATAGATTTTGTGATTTGTTTACTGCACTAATAAACTGAAGCTACTGTCTTCTAAAATATACTATCATAATTATCCTCCTTAGAGATATGCCTTTACGGCAGAGTCAACGGTCGGTCTCCTGGCTCAGAAACTGCTTCACAAGGCGGCATTCCCTTCCCAAAAAGCTCTTTGCTTTTCAGTGGAAATGCCCGGAAAATTTCTTTACAGTAGCTGGACTGCTCCCGGTTTACACGGGATTCCCAAAGGCTTTTAAACCTTTTTACCGCTGCTTTTATTTATTGTCTGTCTGCTGACAGGAATAACATAAGGTTTGCCCGACACAGGATTAGTTTTTACTATCACCGTTGTCTTGTAAACCTTTTCTATATCTTCATAATTAAGTACTTTTTCAGGAATATCTTTTCTTATAATTAAACCATCTTGCATAAGCGCTATTTCCGAGCAAAACTCGCCGGCTGCATTTAAATCGTGAAGTGTCGCTATTATCGTTTTACTATGTTTTTCATTAAGAGATCTCAAGAGTTCAAGGATATCGCTTTGGCTGCCTATATCAAGATGAGAGGTAGGCTCATCAAAAACTATAATATCTGTTCCTTGGGCTATGGTCTGCGCAATAAGCACCCTTTGTCTTTCGCCGCCTGAAAGTTCATTTATATTGCGTTTAGCAAAATCGGAAATTCCGGCAATAGCAAGTGTTTCATTAACTATCTGGATATCTTTATCAGCAGCTATTTTAAATATATTCATATATGGATATCTGCCGAAAAGCACAAACTCTTCAACTGTAAAAGGAAAAGATATATTGATATTTTGCGGCATAAATGCCACAGTTTTTGAAAATTCATTTCTTGAAAAAAACGCGATCTCCTTACCATTTATATTTATATTACCCTGAGAAGGTTTTAAAAGTCCGCATAAAACTTTAAGCAATGTGCTTTTTCCGGCACCATTCCTTCCTATTATTCCGGTAAAAGAGCCTTTTGAAACGGCAAGTTCTATATTATGCAAAACTTTTTTAGCGCCGTATCCTGCCGATATATTTTTCATCTCTATCATAATGTTTCCCTTCCGGAACGCAATAAAAGAAAAACAAAGAAAGCTCCTCCGATAATGCTTGTTATCACGCCGACCGGTATCGTTACAGGAGCAAATAAAGTTCTGCTTAAAGCATCACATAAGGGTAAAAATGCGGCGCCTGCAAGAGCTGATGCCGGTATAAGGTATATATGATTTCCGCCTACGATCTTTCTCATAATATGAGGCATCATAAGACCGACAAAACCGATTATTCCGCAGACAGAAACTGTAGCTGCCGTAATAAGAGATGCTGTTAAAAATATTATCTTTGTGTTTTTTTCAATATCTATACCAAGCGTTTTTGCTTTATCCCCTCCAAGGGCTATAACATTAATTATATTTCCTGACAGACATAAAAAAAGCGAGCCTAAAAACACTATAGCGGTAACAGAAGGAACAAGTCTTTCGTCAAAAGTAGAAAAATTACCCATAAGCCAGACAAAAGCTGCCTGCATTTGATGAGAAGAAGACAAAGCAAATAAAAGCATTACAGCCGAAGAAAAAACATAACTTATTATTACACCTGAAAGTATCATGGAATTCGAATCAAATCTTTTTCCTGCACTTAAAAGATAAACTATTGATACAGCAAGAAGTGCTCCAAGAAAAGCAAACAAAGGAAGGAATATCCAGCTTGCAGCCGTTAAACCAAAAACAAAAGCTATCGTTGTTCCAAAAGCCGCTCCGCCTGAAATACCGAGAGTAAAAGGATCGGCTAAAGGGTTTTTCAATATTCCCTGAAAAACACATCCGCTTGCACCAAGTGCGGCACCTGCTATTAATGCCATAATGATGCGCGGCAGGCGTATATGCCTTATTATCATAATGCTGTTATCATCTCCATCGCCTAATAGTGCATTTAGTGTTTCAATAAAAGATATATCGTTTGACGAACCGATAGAAAGAGAGAAAATAATTACCGCCAGCAAAATAAGCGGCATTACCGTATATATGATGAAAATTTTATTTTTTATCAAATTTCATCTCCGGATAAAGGATTTTTGCAATTATCTCCACAGCTTTTGCAAAAGTAGAAGGCGTAGGCGTAAATATATCATTAACATTTATCATAAAGATCTTTTCATTTTTTACTGCATTAAGAGTTATATATTTTTTCCAAGTTTCTATTTCTTCCGCATTTATATCACCCATATCAACAAGCACAATAATATCCGGATTTCTCTCAAGCACATCTTCAATATCTATAGACGGATAGCGCATTTCTATATCGGCATAAATATTTTCAGTCTTTGTATAGTAATTATAATCATTCACAAAACTGTATTTCCCGGCAGTATAAAGCGGTCTTGCACCAACTTCCCAAAACATGCTTTGCTGCGGTACATTTTGAAGTTTTAAATAGATTTTATTAATATGATCTCTGGCTTTATCAATAATTTCGCCGGCAATTTCTTCTTTCCCGATTTTTTTTCCAAGAGCGTAAAAATTTGAACAGATCTCTATGAAATTCTCTGATGTTTCCATAACATGAACATTAAAACCAAGTCTTATAAGTTTTTCAACAGCCGCTTTATTATTCCCTTCTTTTGTTGAAACTATCAGATCCGGCTTTAGAGATGTTATTTTTTCAATATCAGGTTCAAGAAGAGTTCCGATAAGTTCTTTTTGAATTGTTCCTTTAGGGCAAAATATCGTAATCCCAATTACAGACTTCTCCATACCGAGTTCATAAAGACTTTCCGTAACCAAAGGAGCAAGAGAGATTATACGTTTATACTCATCGGCAAAAGCACAAGAACAAATAAAAAATAAGAATAGTAAAACGGAATATAGTTTCTTCATTAAAACTCTATTCCTTTTCTGGCTTGTATTCCTTTATTGTATGGATGTTTTATTTCTTTCATTTCAGTAACCAGATCAGCTATATCGATAAGTTCTTGCGGGGCTCCTCTTCCAGTGATAACCACATCACATTTTTCAGACAGTTTTTTTACTGCAGCAATAAATTCATTCTTATCTATAAAATTATCCCTTAATGCAATATTATATTCTTCAAGAACAATGAGGTCATATATCTTTTCAGAATCAGCGAGCTCTTTCAACTTTTGCATAGCCGGCTTGCACTTTTCTACCGCTTCTTCCGGTGTTACATTCTTTATGCAATAAGGATGTTCTTTAGCAAAAGAAAAGAAATCAAGTCCCGGAAGGTTATTTAAAATATTTTGTTCACCGTAAAAACTCTCTCCTTTAAAAAGCTGTATCAGGCAGACTTTAAATCCATGCCCGAGAGAGCGGATTATTTGCCCTATAGCAGCAGTAGTTTTTCCTTTACCATTTCCTGTATTTACTATGATCATTTTCATCCTCAAAAAAATTATCCGCTTAAAAGGAAAGCGGACAATAATTTAATTCTCTTTCCCTCGCAAGCACCTATATATTTGCATTTGATAGACCGGGCTAAAGAATACATAGATTCTTTTACCGTTGCGGGGCAGCGTCCGAATTTAACGGAACTTCCTTCAAATACTTTTATTTTCTTTTATTATACTAAAAAACTATACTTTTTAACTTTATTTTATAATTTAAAAAAAACTGCTTTTGAAACGCCGCATTTAGGACATTTTTCCGGCGGTTCTTCTCCTGTGTGTTCATAACCGCACACAGAACATTTCCAAACAGTCATTTCTTTTATTTTATTATTTAAAGTATTACTTATTTTATTAAATATTTTTTCTTTTGGACGGCTTTCAGGTATCGAAGAAATTATACTTTTTCCGTCATAGACAGATTTTGAAACATATAAACCGCAAAAACATGCACCGTATTTTTCAATATCACCTTCCATATAATCGCACGGACATATAATATCGGCATCTTTTGAATAATCACCGGTTGAAAGCCTGCACGGGCAGGAAGTATATCCGAAACGCTTGAGATTTTCAAACAGTCCGTCCATAAGTTCATTTACGAAAGCGGTATCCTTATTGAAAAGATAATTTTTTTCTTGTGCATTTTTTTTAAACACTGAAAATAGTGTATTAGAATTTTTAACGCTTGGTTTCATCCAAGTTTTTCCTTTATCTCTTCCGGCTTAAAACCTATTATGACTGTAGTTTCATTTATTACCATTGTAGGAAATCCGCCTTTAGGATTTACGGCTTCTATATCTTTCAAAACTTTATCCTGCTCTTCTCCGGAAAGCATATCAACATCTATATAATCATACTTTACCTTAAGCTCTTCAAGAAGCATTTTTGTTCTCTTGCACCACACGCATGTACTCAATGTATAAAGCATTACAGAATTTTTATCATTTGAACCGTCAACATTTTTTATGCCCATAATTTTCTCCTGTTTCATGGCAGTCTTTACAGCCTAACCAACAATGAAGACAGAGCTTTTCTCTCGGAAGTCCTATAGCTGTAACCATATCTTCTATTGTTTGGAATTTTAATGAAGTTACATTCAAGTCTTTTCTTATCCATTCAACCATTTTTGCATATTTTTCTGTTTTTGAGTCCGTATATTCGCTTACATCTTCTATATCTTTTCCTTCTATAGCCCTTATTGCCTTTCTTGTAACAAGCTCGCTATTAGTCCTTGTAGAAGCACTGTAAGGGCATGCAAACAATAATGGCGGACATGCAGGGCGGACATGAATTTCTTTAGCACCTGCATCCCAGAATTTTCCTACAGTAACGTTTTTAAGCTGCGTGCCTCTTACTATAGAGTCTTCCAGCAAGACTATCCTATTATTTTCTATTATTTCTTTTATTGCAATCAGCTTCATTTTCGCTGTAAGGTCTCTTGTTCTCTGAAGTAAAGGAGTGTAGCTTCTTCCATATGTCGGAGTATATTTTACAAGAGGTCTTCTTAACGGAAGATTTGATTCCATAGCATATCCTACGGCATGTGCAAAACCTGAATCCGGCACGCCTGAAACCAAGTCTGCCTCAAGGTCCTTGTCTCGTTTTGCTAATAATTTTCCGCTTTCTTCCCTTACTATTTCAGCATTTATACCTTCATAGTTTGAAGTTGGAAAACCTGTATATATCCATAAAAATGCACAAACTTGTTTTTTTCCATTGCCCGGATTAAGAACATTTATTTTGAAATCTTTATGATCCATAAAAACTATCTCGCCGGGATTAAGATCTCTAATCGGCTCAAAAGCGGTATTTGGAAAAGATGTGGTTTCTGAACAAACTGCCCAATTATCTTGATTTTTGCCTAAAATAAGAGAAGTCCTTCCAAATTTATCTCTCGCAGCAAAAATACCGTCTTTAGACAAGATCAAAACGGAAACAGAACCTCTTATGCGGTTTTGCATTTTTTCTATTCCGTCTTTTATATCATTACCTTTGGTTATAAGTCTTGCAACAAGCTCTATAGAGTTTGCAGAAAACTTGCTGACTTCGCTGAAAGAAATCCCCTCTTCCAAAAGTTCTTCTGCAAGTTCGTCAAGATTATCTATTTTTCCTGTGCCGACAATACAAAATTCACCGACTTTTGATTTAAGATAAATAGGCTGCTCGTCCTGGTCGCTTATTACGCCTATGCCATGTGTCCCTTTAATATCTTTAGCATTTTCAATAAAACGGCTTCTGAAATTAACACTGCTCATTTTATGTATATATCTTTTAAATTCATTGCCATAAACGGCTATTCCGCCGTATTCGGATCCTAAATGCGTATGATAATCTGTTCCATAAATCAAAGGTTCTGCACACTCTGATCTGGAAATGACACCAAACACCCCGCTCATATTTCCCCCCTAAGGACATTCAATATACTCATATCAAATTATATTCTTTGAGACTTAAATAATTCTTTCCTGCAACTATTATATGATCTAAAAGCGAAACATCTACTGCATGCAGTGCATTTTTTACGGCCGTTGTCGCATCAATATCATTCTGGGACGGTTTTAATGTGCCGCCGGGATGATTATGCGCTATGATAACAGCTGAAGCATTATAACTCAATGCTGCTTGTGCAACTTTTCTTGGAAAAACTATCGATTTATTTACCGTGCCTTTTTCTATTTCAAGACATTCAATAACTTTATTTCCGGAATTTAAAAGAACAGCATAAAACTTTTCATTTTTTTCTCCGCCCAACTGCGATATTAAATAATCCGCTACGGATTTCGGTGAAGAAAGTTGTCCGCCTTCCTTAATTTCCATATAAGAATACATTTTGGCAAAACGGCTGAAACAAGAGATCAAAAGAGCCGTATGTTCAGAAATGCCTTTGATCTTTTTTAGAGCTTCAATATCTGCGTCAAAAACCTGCTTGATACTGCCGAAATTTTTTATAAGCTCTTTTGCAAGAGGCTTTGTATCTTTGCGTGCCAAAGCAAAAGTCAGTATATATTCCAAGATCTCATAGTCGGCAAAATTATTAAAACCTGCTTCCTTGAACTTTGTTTTTAAACGCTGCCTATGTCCCAGATAATGCGGCTTATTGCCTGTATCCATTGGTTAAAGGTATCCTTATTTCCCTGCCGAAAGATTTTTTAAATATCTTCGTTCCCAAAGGGCATTGCTGCCTTTTATATTCAGCTTTATTTATCATATTAAAGATCTTAATTTCATCTTGTGAAAAAGATTCCGGCTCGGAACTTTCAAAAGATCTAAGATATTTTGAAAGTATATCGTCAAGAATTTCATATTTAGGTAAAGAGTCCGAATCTTTTTGATCATGTCTGAGTTCTGCCGTAGGTTCTCTTTTAATTATACTTTCAGGAATACTTTTTGAAACAGAATTTCTGTATTCACATACTTTATATAAAAATGTTTTCGGGATATCCGATACTACGGCATAGCCGCCTGCCAAGTCGCCGTAAAGCGTACTATATCCGACAGCGGCTTCGGATTTATTCTCCGTATTTAAAAGCATGGTATTGAATTTATTTGAATATGCCATAAGTATAATATTTCTGATACGCGACTGTATATTTTCTTCCGTAAGATCTTCTTTTGTACCGTTAAAGATCATTGAAAGCGATTTTTTGAAAGCATCAAAAAGTCCGTTTATCGGCACTTCAAGAAGTTTTATACCGTTCATTTCACATAAAAGTTCTGAATCTTTTTTTGATTGCTCTGCCGTAAATTCTGAAGGCATAAAAATGCCTGTAATATTTTCAGCACCAAACGCATCTTTAGCTATAACTGCCACAAGAGCGGAATCCACTCCGCCCGAAATACCTATAACAAATTTATTAAAACCGTTCTTTACGGCATAATCTTTTAAGCCAAGCACCAGAGCATCATAAGCCTGCTTTTCATCAGACAGTTTCTCAAGTTCAACACAACTATCAGACGACATATCAACTATAATCATATCTTCCTTAAAAAGACTGCAGGAAGATATATGTTTACCTTTTTTGGAAACTGCAAAACTTCCGCCGTATGACACAAGTCCGTCTTGAGCTCCTGCCGTATTTACAAAAACTATATTGACTTTGTTTTCGCTTGCACACTTACATACTGCTTCAGAAACCTCTTCAATTCTGCCGATATAAAAAACCTCATTTGCAAGAACTATAAGACATTCAGCTTTCATTTCTGCGGCTTTTTTTGCGCTTCTTTCAAGTTCTTTAGTATCAGAAAAAATACAACAGCTAAAATTATCCGTAAGCTGCTGCAAATCATTATTCTTAAAATATCTTAAATCTTCAAAAGAGTTTATCTTTGAAGCTATATGAGTATAATTTTTGTTCTTTATATAAACAGCAGCATTTTCATTATCGTAAAAAGTGCCAAATACCGTCGGAATATCAAGATTTTGTGACAAAATTTTCAATTTTTTAGAGCATTCAGCTTCAAAATCTTTACGTAAGTAGAGATCTTTAGCAAAACCGCCGGGAAGAGAAAGCTCAGGGAAAACAACAAGATCCGCACCTTTGGCTTTAGCTTTAGCTGCATTTTCCTTTATTTTAGCAGCATTGTAAATTATATTGCCTGTTATAGTATTGATCTGTCCTATCGCTATTTTCATTAAAATAAAACCTTCCCTCTTAATGCCTTTTTTTCTGAAAGCACTTTTTTATCGGCAAGAATTTTTTCTTTTGCTCTTTTAGAGCGTTTTCTTTTCTGCCTTTTTATTTTTTCTATCGCTTGTTGTTTTGCCGACAGTTTACCTAAAACTTTTTCTTCTATCTTTTCAACAAGAAGACGTCTTGCAAAAAACCTGTTTAAAAGCTGAGTGCGGGACTTGCTGCACTTTACCTCTATACCGCTTGGAATATGTTTTAAATAAACGGCTGTAGCGACTTTATTGACATTTTGTCCGCCTTTGCCTGAAGAACGAATGAACTTTTCTTCAATATCGGCTTCTTTTATGCCGTATTTTTCAAATTTAGAGTAGAGCTCATTTTGTTTTGCTAAGCTTACCCCAAAATCTATCATATTTCTACATTCTCCGCTTTAAGATGCTCTATAAGTTTTAAAGCCCCCTCAAACTTATAAGCCTTTATGCCGCAAATTCTAGCCGCTTCAACATTTTTTTCTATATCATCAATGAAGAATATCTCTTCAGGTCTTACTTTAAAATAATCTATAACTTTTCCAAAAATTTCATGTTCAGGTTTAATAAGATTAAGTTCATATGAAAGAAAAAGTTTATCAAAAAGCGTAAATATACCGGGATAATTTTCATTTAAAAATTCAAAATGAAGAATATTGGTATTTGAAAGTACAGCAAGTTTATACTTTTCGGCTTTTCCTCCGGCAAGTTTTGCAAGAATTTCAATAGTTTCAGGCATAGGTTTAAATATATTATTCCAAATGACGCAAAACTCATTATAACTTCCCGTATAATGAGTTTCTTGTGACAATGTTTCATAAAATTGTTTTGGAGATACTATACCTTTTTCGAAAGAAGATGCAATCCCTAAATGTTTTCGGATAAGTTCATCAATACTTCCTATACAACTGCCGGAAATTTTTTTTGTATAGGCCGTTATGAATTTTGAAAGATCAAAATCAAAAATAACTTTTCCCAAGTCAAAAACAATAACGCTGACTGCCATAGAGTATAACCGCCCGACTAAATTTTAGCCTTTTACCGCACCGGCAGCTATTCCTTTTACTATATGCTTCTGCATAAGCAAATACACTATAACTATAGGAACAGTAGCTATGGTAAGACCTGCCATAAGAAGCGGATAATCAGTAATGAATGTTCCCTGGAATACCATCAAACCTCTCTGTATAGGCATTTTCGCTTTATCCTGCAATACAACAAGCGCTAAAAGGAATTCATTCCAAATGCTTAAAGAGTTCATAATAATGATAGTTGCGATAGCCGGTTTTGCCAAAGGAACAGCAATTCTCCAGTAAATACCGAAACGAGAACAGCCGTCAATAAGCGCTGCCTCTTCAATTTCTTTTGGAAGATCATCAAAAAATCCTCTTAAAAGGAATATAGCAAAAGCCAGACCGTTACTTATATAGCAAAGTAAAAGACCTGTTCTTGTGTCAAGCAGTCCTAAACTTTTTAAAAGAAGATATAAAGGCACGAAAACGCCCGGAATAGGGATAAGCAGTGTGGCTATAAGCATATAATAGAAGAAATTTTTTCCCCAGAAATCAAGTCTTGCAAAAGCATAAGCTGCAAGAGATGATATAAGAACAACAAAAAACACGCCTACTACTGTATAGAAAAGGCTGTTGAAAAAATACTGTCCGAAGTCAGCCTTTACAAAAGCGGTAACATAATTTGACCAATTCCATGTTTCAGGAAGAAGCGTCATTTTTGAAAAAACCTGCTCCTGTGTCTTTAAAGATGAAGAAAGCATCCAGAAAACCGGGAAAAGGCAAGTAATGGATACTGTAATTAAGATCAGATGAGTTACTCCGTCAACGATTCCCTTTTTAATTTTAAAAATATTCATTAGCCTATCCCTTATTTATTATTATAGTTCAGTTTTTTGGAGGCATATATCTGCGTAAATGAAATAACAAGAAGAACTACTCCAAAAAGCACAGCCATAGCGGTCGAATATCCAAATTCGCCGTTATTCATATACTCATATATTTTAGTTATAGGAACATGGGTATGACCCGCAGGTCCGCCTCTAGTCATTGAATAGATAAGGTCGAAGATCTGCATTGAACCCAATATTGTAAGAATAGAAACTATAGTAAATATAGGTATTAGCAGAGGCACTGTAATATTTTTGAACTGCTGCCAAGCATCAGCACCGTCAACTTCGGCGGCTTCATAAAGTTCTACAGGTATAGTCTGCAAACCGGCAAGCAAAATGATAAATCCGTAACCGAAACCTTTCCACATGTGTACGACAGCAACAGATGAAAGAGCTGTCTTAATTTCTGAAAGCCATGCATAATCCTGAAACTGTGTAAAACCTAAATTTACAAGGAAATGGTTTAAAATACCGAAATTTCCGTCAAAAACAAATTTCCATATTAAGCCCACAACAACTCCTGATAATACAGGAGGAAGAAAGAAAATAGTCCTATAAATATTTTCGCCTCTTATATTTCTGCTGACAAGCAATGCTAAAAGCAATGCTAAACCATTTTGAAGCGTAAGAGAAAGGATCGTTACATATGCAGCATTCCACATAGATTTCCAAAAAATCGGATTATGAAATAATATGTGTTTATACTGTGCCAGACCCACGAAAACCATATCTTTATCTATACCGTTCCATTCAAAAACACTAAGCTGAAAAGTTCTTAAAATGGGATACAAGCTGAACACGAAAAACAAGATTAAAGCCGGTATTATAAAACAAAAATTACTGACTTTTTCTTTCGCGGTTGTCTTCATTTTCCTGCCTTCATCTGTCTTTCTTTTTCACCCTGAACTTCTTTTGCTGCTTCTTCAGGGGTTCTTTCGCCGATTATGACAGACTGTAAATTAATATTTATAAAATTTGCTACCTGCCAACTTTCAATTTTAGGCAGTGATTCAAATGTATTTACAATATTTTCAGAGAAAACTCTAAGAACCGGTGGCAAATCTGATGCCGCATTCTTATTTGAAGGAATATTGAGTGTTTCTTTCGCAAGGAATACCTGCGGCTCGATCTGAGTCATCCATCTCAAGAAATCTATAGCTTTTTGTTTATTAGGTGATTTTTCATTGACAAAAAGAGAAGATCCTTCACCGCCAAACATCAATATAGGATATTTTGCATCAGGAAGTGCAGGAGGAGCCATCACACCATAATTAAGATTTGGCGCCATTGAATTATAAACATTTACACCCCAAGAACCGTTAAATGCCATAGCAGCTTTACCTGTAGCAAAACTTCTTTCAGCGTCTTTATTTACCATAGTAACTATTCCTGAAGCAAAAAGATTATTATCTCTCATCTCAGCAAAAAGTTCAAATATTCTTACCCATGCTTTATCATCATAAGGTAATGTTCCTTCAATATTTGCAAGAACACCTTCTTTTCCAAGAAGATTCCACTGATAAGATTGTGCAAATGCTCCGATAAGCCATCCTTCGCCAAAACCGCTTGTAAAAGGCTGAATATTTGCCGCTCTCAAAGCTTTACCTGCTTCAATAAATTCAGGCCATGTTTTGGGAGGATTTTCAGGATCAAGACCTGCTTCGACAAATAAGTCTTTATTGTAATATATCATAAGTGAGTTTACATCAAGAGGAACAGCATATATACCGGGTTTTACATCCCATACATTGCCTTCTTCAAAAGTATTTTGCGTCAAAGCTTTTGTAAAGAAAGAATCTTTCCACCCGTCTTTTTCCATATCTGCCGTAAGGTCAGCGATAAAACCCGCATTTATGAATGAAGCTACTTCTTTTTTGTCTGCTATAGGATTAAAAACATCCGGGAGAAGATCAGCAGTTGCTGCCGCTGAGATCTTGCTCTTATATACATCGGTAGGAGCATAAGTTTCAAAAGCTATTCTGACACCTGTTTCTTCAAAATACTGGTTAGCAAGTTTTTCAAAAGCTTCCTGTCTGTCTGTCATCCAATGCCATATCGTTACATCGGCTTTTGGTGCTTCTTTTTTAGAACCGCAACCTGCAAAAATACCTAATGCAAAAATAAAACAAATCTGTGCCAAGACAAATTTTTTCAACTTTGACATTTACTCCCCCTTAAGGATTTTATTTCTGATTGTTATTTAAATAAGAATGCAAAAATTGTACTAAATTTAGACAAAACAAGTCAACTATTCGGGCAGCTTCACCTGCCACTTTAATATCGGCTTTCTTGCCGCTTCAACTTCATTCAATCTTGTAACCGGTGTATTAGAAGGAGCCTCTTTAACTTTATGAGGCTCATTTACTGCTTCTTCTAAAATTATTTTATTAAGCGTATCAACAAAATTATCAAGAGTTTCTTTAGATTCGGTTTCAGTAGGCTCTATCATTATTGCTTCTTCAACTATTAACGGGAAATATACAGTAGGTGCATAATAACCATAGTCCAAAAGCCTTTTTGCAACATCAAGCGTCCTGACCCCGTTTTGATAAACGGATTTCGGCGAAAGTACAAATTCGTGCATACATCTGCTGCCGGCAGGCACACTTATCTTATCTTTAAAGCGGGCAAGCATATAATTTGCATTGAATACTGCCTGAACGGATGCGTGCTTTAAGCCTTTACCGCCCAAAGCTTTTATATAAGCATAGGCTTTCAAAAGAACCGGAAAATTGCCGTAAAAAGCTTTCATCTTTCCAATACTTTTAGATTTTTTATAGTTAAACACAAATTTATTGTTTTTTAACTCAACTCTCGGCACGGGTAAAAAAGGCTCTAAGAAAGCTTTTACGCCGATAGGACCAGCTCCGGGACCGCCTCCTCCGTGCGGAGTTGAAAAAGTTTTATGAAGGTTTATATGCATAATATCAAAACCCATATCGCCGGGTCTTACTATACCCATAAGTGCATTAAGATTTGCACCGTCATAATATAAAAGAGTGCCGTTTTCATGGGCTAATTTAACAATTTCAGAGATCTGTTTTTCAAAAGTTCCTAAGGTATTGGGAACAGTAAGCATAATAGCAGCAATATCCGGTGTAAGCAGTTCTTTCAGTTTATCAGGATCTATACTTCCATCAGGCTCAGATTTAAGAGATACTGTTTCAAAGCCGGCAAAAGCCGCAGAAGCCGGATTTGTTCCGTGAGCGGAATCAGGAACTATGATCTTTGTTCTTTTTTGTTTTATTGATTTAAAATATTCAGCTATTATCAGAAGTGCTGCAAATTCACCCTGTGCTCCGGCAGCCTGCTGTAATGAAAAGCTGTCCATACCGGATATTTCGCAAAGATCCCTTTCGAGTTCATACATTATCTCAAGTATACCCTGCATGGTATCTGCAGGCTGATAAGGATGTATATTTTTAAAAGTATCAAAAGCGGCGATCCTTTCATTGATAAGAGGATTATATTTCATCGTGCAAGAGCCTAAAGGATAGAATGTTGTGCTTAAAGCATAATTCATCCGGGAAAGATTCGTAAAATGTCTTAAAAGATCGTTCTCGGCGACATTCGGAAGTCCTATGTCTGTGTTCCTTTTTAAATAATCGGGTATAGCACAATCCATTTCCACATCGCAGTTAATTTCGTATGCGGCTTTTGCTTCAGATGATATTTCGTTTAACAGTTTTTCCATTTTAATTACCCATATTAAGCTTTCGCAAGTATTTCGACAAGTTTGTCTATTTCAGATTTAGTTCTTTGCTCTGTCACGCAAAAGAGCAGACAGTTCTTATACTGTTTGTCATAATCCGAAAGTTCTTCCGGACCTAAAATGCCGTTCTTAAGCAGTGTTCTCTGTATTTTCTTTATATCTTTTGAAGTTTCTATCACAAACTCGTTAAAAAATACGGCATTTTCAAATTTAGCTTTAAAACCGTCTAAAGATTTTATTTTTTTAAAAGCATATCTTGCTTTTGAAATATTTATTTCTGCAAGTTTTTTAAACCCTTCACTGCCCCAGCCGGACATATATACACATGCAGCAAGAGCGTTCAATGAAGCATTTGTACAAATATTTGAAGTAGCTTTTTCCCTTCTTATATGCTGTTCTCTCGACTGAAGAGTAAGCACAAAACCTCTATTGCCGTTTTTATCGGTAGTTTGTCCTATTATTCTGCCCGGCATTTTCCATTCTAAAGATTTTTTTACGGCCATAAATCCGAAAGTTGCGCCACCGGCACTCATTGCTATGCCAAGAGCCTGGCCTTCGCCTACGGCAATGTCAGCATCGTATTCGCCGGGAGCCTGAATTAATGCAAGCGATAAAGGATTTACAATAGCTGCAAAAAGAGAGTTTTTTGTTTTTGCCGAGCCGGAAAGCACTTTCATATTTTCAACTATGCCGAAATAATTTGGCGACTGTATCATAACAACGGCTGTATTATCGTCAATAGCCGCATCAAGAGTACCTTTTTCTATCGTGCCGTTTGGAGAAACATTGAGGAGTATTAATTCTGCTTTAGAATTCTTAAGATAAGTTTTTACCGTACTTATATATTCGGGATGTATAGCCGAAGAAATAAGTATTTTATTCTTACCGGTTACTCTCATCGCAAGCAAAGCCGCTTCAGCAGCTGCCGTTGCACCGTCATAAAGAGAAGCATTTGCAGTATCAAGCCCGGTCAGAGCACATATCATACTCTGGTATTCAAATATTGCTTGAAGAGTTCCCTGGCTTGCTTCAGCCTGATAAGGAGTATAAGCTGTCCAAAACTCGGAACGGCCGGTTATTTCCCCCACCAGCGAAGGAATATAATGATCGTATATCCCAGCTCCTCTAAAAGAAACAAACTGTTTGTTTTTTGAAGAAATTGTTTTAAAGATATTTAGAAGTTCCTGCTCACTGTAACCGCCGGAAATACTCAATTCTTTTGCACGCAGCTCGGAGAGAATATTATTGAAAAGCTCTTCAGCTTCAGATACTCCAAGCACTTCCAGCATCACTTTGGTGTCTTTTTTGTTTTGAGGTGTATAGTCCATAGTTATATTCTTAAATTAAATTTTTGTATTCTTCTGCACTGAGCAGATCGTCAAGTTCGCTATTGTCGGAAAATTCAACAGTGAACAAGAAACCTTTATTATATGGGTCCTGATTTACAATTTCAGGACTATCCAAAACTCCAGTATTGGTTTCAACTATCTTTCCGGTAACCGGAGAATATATATCAAAAGCTGATTTTACCGATTCAATAACCGCGGCAGGCTGAGCTTTTTTTACTTCTTTTCCATTATCGGGAAGTTCTATATGAACTATATCAGTAATTTCATGCTGGGCAAAATCAGTTATGCCGACTTTTGCCTTATTCCCTTCAACTTTTACCCATTCATGAGTTTTTGTGTACTTTAAATCCTGCGGAATGTTCATCATTTGACCCCTTTGCTTTTAATAAGAACAACGGAATTATTATAGCAAAATAATAATATAATTACGAATGATAAATTGTCTTTCTGATAAAAGTGAAGCTTTGCCGAAGGATCTACCGTAAAGTTTAAAGGCAGATGTTTCGACTCAGCGTTTTCAACGCCTCGCTCAACATGACAACAAAAAGAATGTCGTTGCCTTTTGCCGTTGTCTTTGCCGTTATGCCGCATCAGAAGCACAGCTTATGAACGGAAAGATTTTTCAGACGGCTTAATTCCTGCATGTTCGAAGCCTTTGAAAAAGGCAAGTTTCAGGAATTGGCTGAAAAATCTTGCAGTGAATGTGCTTCAGCGGCAGAGTTTTGCACACTTTTGATCGCTTGCAAAAGTGTGAAAGAAAATACAGTCTGTCATCCCCGAAATTTGTTATCGGGGATCCATTTTTGTCATTGCCGTTAATTCGTAATTGACTCTCATATTTGCGAGTATAGGTTCACCATTTCAATTGCACTCATTGCGGCATCTGCACCTTTATTGCCGGATTTTGTACCTGCTCTTTCAACAGCCTGTTCAATAGTATCTGTTGTCAAAACGCCAAAAATCACCGGAACCTTACTCTGTATTCCTACAGAAGCGACACCTTTTGAAACTTCTGCTGAAACATAATCAAAGTGAGGTGTGGCTCCTCTTATCACGCAGCCTAAACATATAACGGCATCAAACTTTCCGCCTTCGGATATCTTTTTTGCAGCGGCAGGTATCTCAAAAGCTCCCGGTACCCATACAACAGTTATATCGCCGTCGGCAACACCATGTCTTTTGAGCATATCTTCCGCTCCGCCGATGAGTTTATTTGTTATAAACTCATTAAATCTTGAAACTACTATTGCAAACTTCTTTCCATCAGCATTTAGATTCCCGTTAATTACTTTCATTTTTTCTCCTATAAACATTTTTATTTCCCGACATTACTATCTGTTTTTATACAGTCTTTAAAATATGTCCCATTTTTTCTTTTTTAGTTTTTAAATATTTTTTATTTGATTTTGACGGATTGATCTCAACCGGTACTCTGTCTGTGATTTTAAGTCCATGTCCTTCAAGTCCGACTATCTTTCTTGGATTATTAGTCATAAGTTTTATGCTTTTTATACCCAGCTCTGAAAGTATCTGTGCACCGATACCGTAATCCCTAAGGTCAGGAGGAAAGCCCAGTGCGACATTTGCTTCAACCGTATCCATACCTTTTTCCTGTAGATGATAAGCTTTTAATTTATTGGTAAGACCAATGCCTCTCCCCTCCTGATGCATATACAAAACTACGCCTTGTCCTTGTGCTTCTATAGCTCTTAAAGCCGTTTCAAGCTGATCACCGCAGTCACATCTAAGCGAATGGAAAATATCGCCTGTTTCGCAAGAAGAGTGAACTCTTACCAAAACATTGTTCTTACCTTTGACAACACCTTTTATTACCGCTAGATGAGTATCTTTTGTAATTGTATCTTCAAAGAGCCTTAACTTGAAATCGCCGTATTTTGTAGGCAGATCGACACTGACTATTTCTTTTATAAGTTTTTCTGTCTGTCTGCGGTAATTTATAAGTTCCTCTATTGTTATAATTTTAAGTTTATGTTTTTTTGCAAATTTAATAAGATCGGGCATTCTGGACATTGTTCCGTCATCATTCATTATTTCACATATTACGCCGGCAGGATAAAGTCCTGCAAGCTCCATAAGATCGACTGCGGCTTCAGTATGTCCTGTTCTTACAAGAACACCGCCCTCTTTATATCTAAGCGGGAAAATATGTCCCGGACGGGCAAAATCTTCAGGTTTTGCTTTTTCATCAATAAGCTTTTGTACGGTTATCGCTCTGTCATAAGCGGAAATGCCTGTACTTGTGCCTATACTGTAGTCAACGGAAACAGTAAATGAGCAGCCTTTTTTTTCTGTCGATTTCTCAACCATATTCTCTATCTCAAGTTCTTGAAGCCTTTCATCTTTCATCGGAACGCATATAAGCCCTCTTGCATACTTTGTCATAAAATTGATCATTTCCGGCGTGGTCTTTTCAGCGGCACATATCAGATCGCCCTCATTTTCTCTTCCCGGATCATCAACAACAATAACCATTTTGCCGGCTTGGATATCTTTGACAGCACTCTCAACTGATGTAAACATTTTACTATTGTTCTTTGTTTTACTCATTTTAGATAAAACCGTTCCCTTTCAGCATTTCAAAAGAAATACCGGTTGTATTTTTATTTTTTGTAAATTTTTCAATGTATTTTGCAAGTATATCGTTTTCAATATTAACTATATCGCCGGCTTTTTTATATTGTAATATAGTATTGTTAAAAGTTTCAGGAATTATAAAAACTTCAAAACCCGACGGAACTAAAGATGATATCGTAAGGCTTATACCGTCTATAGCTATTGAACCTTTATCTATGCAGTATTTAAGGATGTTTTCTCCGCAGGAAACCGCCACTTTGAAAAATCTCTGTTGTTTCTCAATTCTTTCTATCTTTCCCGTTCCGTCAACATGTCCGCTGACTATATGACCGCCAAGTCTTGAAGAAAGCTGTAATGCCCTTTCAAGATTTACTTTTGAATTCAGTTTCAAAGATGACAAATTGGTGATCTTATCTGTATTTGGGCTGTAATCGGCTGTAAAACAATCATTATTTAAAGATACGGCTGTAAGACATACGCCGTTAACTGATACACTGTCTCCGACAGCAATACCGTCCAGACTGGTTTCTATAGATATCTGAGAAGCCGATATATTCTTTATTGTGCCTATGTCTTCTATTATTCCTGTAAACATTATTTCCCCTGTTTTACTCTGCCGGTAATAAGCAGATCCTCTCCTATTCTTTTAACTTTCATATTTTTTACTTTTACCGCATCAGAAATTTTTTCCACGCCTTTGCCGCCCACAACAGGAACCGCGTTTTCCCCTCCGGCTATTTTTGGTGCGACAAAAATATAAATATCATCAACACATCCGGAAAACAATGCCGAAGATATTACTGAACCGCCGCCTTCTATAAGTATCGTTTTTAATGAAAGAGATTTAAGTTTATCTATTATTATGCCAAAATCTTTTTTTGCCGCACTTATATTTATAGGTGCGGAAATTATCCCGTCTTTCTGTAAATATTTCGGGACCTTTTTTATTTTTTCGTCATACAATACTACAGTCGGAACAGAACCGTCAAATAATTTGCTGTTTTTGGGAAGTTTAAATTTTGTATCTATAACTACTCTGACGGGATCTTTGCCCTTTGAATGTGATGTAAGCAATGGATTATCTTTTAAAGCAGTATTCGTTCCTACAAGTATTGCATCATAGTGTGTCCTGAGTTTATGTACAAAATCTCTGGATCTTTCAGAAGTTATCCATTTTGAATCATATTTATGCGTAGCAATTTTGCCGTCAAGCGTCATTGCGGCTTTAATAGAGACTTTCGGTTTTTTTGCAGTATGTTTAAGATAATCTTTGATAAGGTTTTTTGCTTCTTTTTCCAAAAGACCGCTATAGACTTTAATACCGGCTTTTTCAAGAGTCTTTTTACTGCCTGAAACATTGGGATCCTTCATAGCAAAACAAACTTTTTTAATACCGGCTTTTATTATTGCCTGCGTGCATGGTGGTCTTTTGCCGTAACTATTGCAAGGTTCAAGCGTTACATATAGATCAGCACCATAAGCTTTACTGCCAGCATCATTAAGAGCATTTATTTCAGCATGATTGCCGCCGAAATACTGATGATAGCCTTTGCCTACGATTTTATGATCTTTCACTATAATGCAGCCTACCAAAGGACTTGGCGATACTCTTCCTTTCCCTTTTTTAGCTGCTTCTATTGCCATAAGCATATACTTTTTATCCATAAAAGAAAAAACCTCGAAGCAAAAAACCTCGGGGTTCAATATAAAACTATATTATCTTCTCTCATCCGGACTTTACCGTCGGCATCCGATTCTCACGGATTCAGTCAGCCGTATACTAGCTGAGTCGCAGGCTTTGGAACTTAGTTCCTTCACTGCCGGTAAGGACTGAGAGCCAGACCTTCTTATCTGGACTCTTTCACCTTCCCCGAAGATTTTCTTATTAAGCTGTTACTATATAATCATTTTTCATTAAATTTGTCAATAGCAAATAAAAAAACAATTAGGAATTACGGAAAGACTATGATCAATTACGGATTACGGATTACGAATTAACAGCAACGACAAAAGATAAAAGAGTATTTTTATCAAACTATTTTCCTTAACAAATCCTTAACAAAATACTTAATACAATCTAACAAATATATCATATAATTATTATAATTATGAAAAATAAAAATGAACCAAAATGGACTCCTTTTAAAAAAAGCATAGCTAAAAAGAATGCTTCAGGTTTAAAAAAAATAAAATCTGAAAAAAGCGAACGTTTTTTTAACCGCGATATAAGCTGGCTTACTTTTAATGACCGCGTGCTTGCTGAAGCTTCTAAAAATGATGTGCCTCTTCTTGAAAGACTTTCATTTATAGGAATAGTCAGCTCTAATCTTGACGAGTTCTTTTCCGTAAGAGTTGCCGACCTGCTTAAAAGACTTAAAAAATCCCCGCATAAACCCTATATTGATGCACTGACCCCTGAATCTCTTTCTTTACATGTAAGAGAACGTGTTATGAAACAAAAAGCCATGCAGGCGAAGATATTAAATGGTCTCTTAAAGAAACTTGAAGCAGAAAACATTGTAATTTACACCAGTTTCGAAAAAAGTGATGCTGAGTTGGACACAGAAATAGAGCAAAACTTTCCTGAAGCCGAAATATTTTTTTCAAAATTAAGCGAACCTATTCCAATACTTTATGGCACCAATCTTCATATTTTTGTGCGTTTCAGAGATTCTTATGCTATTGTCAGGTTTAAAAATCAGCAAGAAAGACTGTTGAAATTAAGGAATATAGGAAAAAAACAAAGATTTGCTCTTTTAGACCGTTGGATAATGGCAAAAGCAGAAAAAATTTTTAAACATAAAGAAGTATTGGAAATTTTTTCATTCAGATTTTTACGTAATGCCGACATAATCATATCGGATTCGGAAGATGAAGTGCTTACCGAGCAGATAATAAAAGGTGTTAAAAAGCGTTCGTCTTCCCAAGTAGTTCGTCTTGAAATAGATGCACCCAAATATCCCGACAGCGCCTTTTTCCTTGCTGCAAATTTAGGCATAGACCCTGCTTCAATATACCGTTTCGATCTGCCTTTACAGCTGCACCTTTTTACTTCTTTTAAGAAAAATTTTATAGACTCAAAGCTGATTTATCCCCCCTTAAAACCTGTAATACCTAAAGTTATTGAAAAAGACCCTGATATTTTTTCAGTTATTTCGAAACAAGATATTATTCTCCATCATCCTTATGATTCCTTCGATGTAGTAACAGATTTTATTTCACAGGCATCGCAAGACCCAAATGTAACTGAGATTTTCCATATGCTTTATAGGACAAGTGATAAAACTCCAATAACCGAAGCATTGAAAAAAGCGGCAAAGAACGGAAAAAAAGTTACCGTATATGTAGAAATAAAAGCACGTTTTGATGAAATGAACAATGTTATGCACTCAGACGATCTAAAAAATGCCGGAGTAGAAGTAGTTGAACCTATAACCGATTATAAAGTTCACAGCAAAATAACACTTGTATCAAGAATTGAAAACGGCATTAAAGCAAGCTATGCTCACCTTGGCACGGGCAATTATCATTCAGGAACAGCAAAACAATATACGGATCTTGGTCTGCTCACAAAAAATACTGAGATCACAAAAGAAGCAGGCGACTATTGTGCAATGATCAAATCGCGTAAAACAAAATATGATTTTCAACAACTTTTGATCTCTCCTATAAATATGCATGAAAAAATAATATCATTAATTGAAGATGAGATATCATATGTTAAAAATGGCGGCAAAGGTCATATAATCGCAAAATTAAATGCTTTGACCGACATTGAAGTTATAGAAAAGCTTTATAAAGCTTCAAATGCGGGAGTACATATAGATCTTATAGTAAGAGGAATGTGCTGTCTTAAACCGAAAGTTCCAAAACAAAGTGAAAATATAAGAGTTGTAAGCATAGTTGACCGTTTTTTAGAGCATAGCAGAATCTTTTATTTCAGGGCAAACGGAAGCAATAAAGTATATCTCTCAAGTGCCGACTGGCGTCCGAGGAATTTTCATAGAAGGTATGAGCTTGCTTTCCCGATTTTAGATTCAAATATCAAAAAGTATATATGCGATGTGATCTTATATAATAATATAAATGACAATGTCAGAGGAAGGACTTTAAATGCTGACGGAACTTATTCAAAAGTTAGAAGTTCGGCAAAAAATATAAGAGCTCAGCTTTTCTTTGAAAATCTTGCAAAATCTTATTATAAAAACACACCTCTTTATAAAAGAAACTTGCTAAAACCTTAAAAAAATGAGATAATTCCGTTTATGAAAATAAAAAATCAAGTTGATTATATCTGCAAAAAACTTAAAATTGACGATGAAGGATTCATTGAAATTGAAGCTAAACACCGTCTCGGACTTAAACAGGAAAAAGATCTGAAATCTTTTATTGAAAAGATAGGTGCTAAACATAAACATTCAGTATCTTTTTTTGACCAATACATAGACACTCCGAATTTTATGTTGTTTAAAAAAGGAGCAAGTCTTCGCATAAGGTATAAACAGCACGGAAGAAAAGTTTATCTACAATATAAAGGTCCCGGTTTTTTAAAAGACGGCATATTATACAGACCTGAATTTAACAGCGGAAATATTGCAGATATAGTTTTACAGGAAGAACCTACCAGACATACAGTCCAGTTTATCAAAAGGCATTTTCTCTCAACAATAATTAACCATATACCGGCTGATATGGTAAAAGCCATGCATGTGCAGCTTGGACCAGAAATTTTAAAAGAAGTATCCATCGGACATCTTATATGTTCATATACAAAGGATAAATTCATAGTAGACTATAAAAATGTTCAGCTCGAACCGTCTATAGATAAAATATATTCTTTTTTTATTTCAAAAAAGAGAATACATCCAATGCTTACTTTCTGCGAATATGAAAATGAAATAAAATCTGAAAATAAATCTTTAAAGAAAAAAATTGATAATATTTCAAAACTTTTGGCTTTTGACCGTAAAGTAGTTTCAAAATTGGACCTTAAAGAGGAACATAAAGATAAATATCACCGCTGTATGTCTTTTTTTATAAAAAATGAAGCTGCTAATGGTAAAAACAATAAGAAATAGAAATATTACATAATAAGAGCATAAAATAAAAACCCCCTTTATGAGGGCGTTTTTTTTAAATTACGAATCAAAGACAAAACGACATTTTTTGTCGTGTCATTCCCGATTGTCTTTGTCGGGAATCCACGTTAAAAGCAGTTAATAGCCGTGTTTTGTCATTCTGCGGGGCGAAGCCATCGCAGAATCTATGGATCCTGCGACAACTTACAGTTGCACAGGATGACGACAAAGAAAGGAATAAAAAAACAAAATGGATCCCCGATTACGGATTTAGGTGATGACAAAAAAAAGACAAAAAAGAAAGTTTATAAGAAAGGTATTAAGGAAATCTATAGGTTAAACTTACAAAATGGTTCCCTGTGGAATCTTGTATCTCTAACGGCAGTCCGAATGCATAATCTATCATCAATCTTGACTTTGAGCCTTCTTTCCCAAAATCAAATCCA
>JBPOII010000022.1:0-159280 GCA_052034625.1 Elusimicrobiota bacterium
CTCTTGTTCCCCAAAAAGTTGCATCGTACAATGCCAGGGCGGGCGTTGTACTCATCATGATTATTAATGATAATGCTGTCAGCTTTTTTTTCATCTTTTTACCTTACAAATGCTAATGATCCGCTTATAATTTTACCGTCTACTCTTATCTGATAAATATATGAACCGGACTCGGCATAACCTCCGCTGGTTGTTCTTCCATCCCATTCAAACGGAGCTGTTGCCAATGTCTTTATAGGCTGTCCTTTCAAATTAAATATAGTAACTGAATCGCCTGTTTTCAAATTTCTGAAAATGATCTTTTCCCCCGGCATAAAAGCTCTTTCTACAGGACGATAATCATTATCAGTAAGTTTTACTTTCTCAAATATAGCATAATAACCGAACTCTGTATTTGTCTGTGAAAGATTTACCGTAACAGTTCTCTTTTCAGTATCATTTGCAAAGCTGACACTTTGCCAGCTGCTTCCATTAAACCATTTAACATCAATATTATTGTTATTTGGCGGCATATCGCCATAATACAAAGTTATTGAAGGCATCAAAGCACGGGTCGTAACCGTAAAATTTTGAGGTGAAAGATAATATGTTATTATAGGGTTTAAATTATCGACTGACGGCAATGGATCTGTCGGATAAAGTTCCTGCATTAAAAAGTCTTGTTCCGTAAGCAATGCGCTTCCTAAGAAAGTAATACTTGAATCTCCCCTCGTCTGGTCTCCGCTTTGAAGCAATAATGTACCTCCGTCAGTACCTATACTTTTTTGCTCCGTAGGATAGAGACCGGCGGTTATATATGTTGAACTGTCAGGATAATATCCGAACTTGCCGTTAGAATCCTCTGCAACTATCTTGTAATATACAGTATTATTTGTATTACTTACAACTACAGGAGAAGTAACAAATGAATATGTGTTTGTAGATGTTTGTACAAATGATACCGGCACTTTTACGGTCGTAGTGGAAGTATCTGTAAAATATTCAAGATAAATAGCATCAGAAGCAGATTTCAGGGCGGCATTATTTTCAAGAACAACGGTACCGACGGCAACAAGCGTTCTCATATTTACTGAAACCCTGTCGATATTCGAGTGTGTTATAAATATATTTGTGGGCTCAATAAAAGAAATCTCGACCCTAAACCTCTTGAAAGGATTATCAGGCGTTAGTATTACCGCTTGAACCTTTAAAAAAGGTACAAACAGAATAAATGCTGTTAAAATGATAAATAATATTTTCCTGTTCATAAATCTATACTATTATTATAGCATCATTTATATAAATTATACTCTCTTATTTAATTTTTTAATTTAAGGAAAGTATAATTCCACATAAATTCCCGTATTTAACTTTTCCAAATGCAAATAAATCATTTTATCAAAAAAAATATCCGGATCTTTCCATACCGGATAATTATGTCTTACATTCCATTACTTTCACAGAAAAAGCCGAAAAGTCCCCGCAGTAATGATAGAATATTAAATTGCACTTATTACCGGTAAGAGCAGCACCGGCAAATATAAAAATCATTGATAATTGTGATATAACTATTTTCATTATTGCCATTATGATTATTTTATTAAAGACCTTTTATAATGATTATAATAATTAAATAAAACAAAAAATAATCTATACTAACAATAAAAACAAAAAACGGCACTGAGCACATATCTATAAATGCTATTCCGTAATTAAATCTTATTCAAAATTTCAAAATATATTATAAAAAAGAAAATATTTCTTTAAATTTTCAAATTAATATTCAATACTTCCGTCTTTAAAGATCCTGAACTGCAAACTTTTTACTACAGGCTTAATAAAATGAGCATAACCAAGAGGCGAAACGGAAACTTCCGCTTTATATTTTCCGCCGATCAGCTCTGAAGGAAGATCAACAAAATAGTTATTTATATTTTCCGGATAAGTTGAAAGTGTTTCCGAAAAACCTATACTTTTTATCTTCTTTTTACCTTCATATATATCAACCTTACCTACAGGTTTAATAATAATATTACTTTCATTTTTTACGCCAAAATTTATTTTTTTTGTCTTTTCATCAATAGTAATTGAATCTATGCTGTAATTTATTTTTTCAGTACCGTTCATTATAATGTGGATCGGAAGAGTAGTTAATACATTAACAAAGCTATTGGGCGGATTTACCTTGAAAGTTACTTGTGCGACGATAGATCCCTGCATGTTTTCGACGGGAATTATTGTAAACAGAACAGTTCTCGTTTCCCCTTGTTTAATATGCACTCTTGAAGGTGTTATTTTAAGCCAGGAATCTAAGGGTATATTTGAATTTCCTTTATAAGACCATTCAGTATTCATCACCGCAGTAATATCAACAGTAATATCGCCATTATAATTATTTTTTACCGTATATGAACCTTTTATAGGAACATTCGGGTTCACCTTACTTTCTATACGCTGCGGCTGAATTACTAAATTTGCATAAGAAAATGAAGCAAGAAATAAAAGCGAAAATAACAGTAAAAGAGATCTTTTCATAGCAGCTGTTCTCATTATTTTTTATAAGGATAGGGGTTTTAAAACCCCTATCCTTATTAAATTTACAACTTAATCTTATGGGGTAACAACAAGTTCTACTGTCAATCTGTCAGTACCGTAAGATTTGCCATAGAATGCATTTGTGAAATTAGATGCAAAGAACATATAGAAATCTGTCTGATCTGCATTTGCATATCCATCCCAGTTTTTCATACCTGCAGGTGTAGATATTGTTGCATAGGCAGGATCATAGGCTCCTGAGCCTGCTTCTTGAGGATTTTCAATTTTAGCTTTATCTGTTACATAGAACAATACGCCGCCATCCTGATTGAGAACTGCAGATGAGCTTGTATTATTACTATAATTCGCACCTGCCACATCATAACCTGCATCTGCATCTACTAATCCGGCTACTTCCAATCTGTATGCCAAAGGCAAAGTAGCATATCCTGCACTGGTATTACCGGTTATAGCATCCCTTTCTACCAATGCATTAATAGTATGTGCTGAGCCTACGCCCCAAGGTGTTGTCGCCGAATCAACAGTATACTTATACTGAGAAGTACTTAATGTTACATCGGTATTGTCAGTATAGAAGAATACTTTTGTTCCTGCCGTATATGCATTATTTGTGATCTTAGCATATACTTTTGAAGCTTTGAATCCCTTGTCTGCAGGATTACCATTACCTGGAACAATACCAGCTACGCCGTTCCAGTCGATCTCAGCCGCTGTTACGTCACCGCCTGCAGGTTTTACACCGGCTAATCTGTAGAGATCAAAACCGAATTCTGCTGCACCAGTCTGGAAGAAGAACACTTCTGCTCTGAAAGCCTGTGTTGTTGAACCGCTTGTGCTGAGTGTTACAGCCATTGCACTGCTTGCTGCCGTTACTACAAATACTGCTGCTACCAAAAGACCTAAAAGTTTACGCATTTAATCCTCCCTTTTTTTTGATCATGGTACTTTTCGTACCAAATTCAATCTTAGTGCTTTTTTAGCAACTATAATATATTTATACCCTAAAGCCTTTTTTTTGTCAATAATTTTTTTCAATATAAAAACTTTTGCAAAAACACCTGAAAATAGAATATAAAATTTGATTGCTGTTTGTCAATAAAAAAGAGAAAACCAGTGAATTATTTAAAAAGTTTATAGTTCACATTTTTTTTGTCAAAACCAAGCGGATCGAATGCCGACATTGCAATTATATACCATCCTGTTGAAGAAACAGAAGAAACCCACTGCCCTTTTCTGCCTCTTGGGATTTCCCATTCCCACTGGAAAGTGGTAAGCACTTCTTTTTCTTTCGGTTTTTTAGAAGTATATGGCAAAGCACCGTCTATCATACCGCATAGATTTGAAGCTTTTGTCATTTCATTGAGAAAATACATCGCCTGCTGTTTGAAAAAGACAGCTCTTTTTTCAAATCCTTTTTCTTGTGAAAATTTTGCCATAGTCTGCATTGCAACTATATGAAAACCTGTCCCTTCAAACCAGACCATTCTATAGCCTTTTTTTCTGCCATTAGGATTTGTAAAATCATACCCTTTAACTTCTACGCTTTCTATATTATCACTTACCTGATAATGTTTATCCGCAAATTGCATTAGATGATAAGGATCGACGCCCATTTCAATAAGTCTTACAGGTGTAAGAGCCGGTATAGTCCAAGAAACGGTATCAAGCGCATCAACTTTATCAACTCCATGTTCATTTACGCCCATATTAAAAGTCTTTTTATTTTTATCATATACAACTTCCATAAGCCAGCGTTCAATACTGAACATTTCTCTGTTAATATTAAGATCTGAATATTTTTTCTTTTCGAAAATATTTGTTATCTCACTATTTTTCAGTTCATAAACTTCTTTAAGCATTTTTAAAAGAGCATAATGGTCTACTATATTTTCGGTAGAATATACTTTAGTCCAATCCGGTCCCCAGCCTGAACCCATAGAAACGGCGCCTCTCTGTCCATTACGAAAAGTATAATGAGGCAAACTTTCAGTCCATTTACACACATCAATTACAAAAGGCAAAAATTCAAGTTTGCCGGTTACAGCCGTATACTGTAAAGCCGCTATCGCTACCCATAATGTAGGACCGACGTGCATTCTGTCGCCGTCAATGCCTATAGGAAGTCCCCATTTTGTAGCTTCTTTATCCGATTTATAGCTGTTAAAGAGCCCGTAATTATCATTTTTTATGCAGTAAAACTCTCTTGCATAAACCCTTATAATATCTGCAGCTTTTTTAGGTTGATCACTTACCAGATATGCAAGCGAAGCTATCGCACCGTCATATGTAAAAGATTGCGCATCAAGAACGCCGCCCCTTCCATAAATGAACGCTCTGGTGAAAATATCATAACTGTAAACTGAAGTTCCTCTGAAACTTTCAACAAGTCCATTGATATCAGATGTTTGTCTGTCGAGGAAACTTGTTACATTTACTTGGTATTTGTAATAATTTTTTATAGCGGCTGGGGAGAGATATTGCTCTCTGTATTTTTTATTGACAATATCGCCCGCATAAGCAGGCAATATAAAAAAAGATACGAATATTATATATATTGTAACTTTGAGAAGTTTTTTTGATTTCATATTTTATTTATATAGCTATAATACTTGCTTTTGTCAACAGAATTTCAAAAGTGATTGAAATTACAATATAAATTATAGCATAAAAAGTGTGAAAAGAAAAAAAACGGCAATAAAAAACAGTTAGTAGTTTTCTTTGTCATGTTGAGCGAGGTGTTGAAAACGCCGAGTCGAAACATCTGCCTTTAATCTTTACGGCAGATCCTTCGGTAAAGCTCGCTTTTTTCAGGAGGACAATACCCTGTGTAAAAGGTTAGTACAATGAGAAGAATGAGAAATAAAAAAAGCGGCAAGCAAATCTGCTTGCCGCTTTTTATTGGTTTTAAATTTTATTTTTCAAAGTATATATAGTCTATATCAAATGAGCCGTTAAAATTTCCTATTCCTGTGGAAAGACAAATTACTACAGGGTTAAGAATACCTGTTTTATCTGAAACTGCAGATATGTCAATTTCATATTTATACCAAGTTGAAGCTAAAGCAGGCCAACTGCCGCTTCCTGTATTTTCTCCAGCAAGCACTTGGCTGTCTCTCATAAATTGAATCCTTACAGCAGCATTTGGGGTTGATGATCTCATATGTATTATCATCTTATTATATTCAGAAAGGTCCTGAGTTCCATTAAAAACAAAAGCCCACTCAGTCCAGCCTTGTCCGTTGTATGTAATAGTTTGATATTCAGATGCATCTCCAGTAACACCATCACCATCAGTCTTTTTAATCATATCTGAAGCAGAACCACCTTTTCCTATATCCCAATGATATATATCTTTAACAAGACTTCCAAGGCCGGCATCATTGTAAATCAACAATTTATCCCCCGTAGGAGGAACAGACGATCCTACAGTTATTGTTTTGCTGTCTGAAGCAGAACCGACATAAGCTGTTACAGTCACATCACCTGTCTTAACAGAATCCGCTGTAAATGTTACATTCGCACCTGTCGTAGAAGAAAGAACACCAAGATCTGTAGGATTTATTGTCCAATTTATTGCAGGCTGAGGGTCAACAACAGTAGTGCCTGCCCTTGCCTGTGCTGAAAGATTTGCCGTTTCTCCATTGTTTAGACTGGTCTTATCTACAGTAATTTGTATGTTGTCTACAACAGTTGCAGAACCCAAGGCGATATTAGAATAGCCTTTCACTCCTGAACATTCGGCAATGATCTGTCCATTGTCGCTGCCTGTCGCAGCAGCCGTGAAAGTTGTAGTTTTTGATGTTGTAGATGAAAAAGTACCGAACTCTGCCGGTTCAACTCTCCAAAAAACATCTCCTTCAACTACATTACCGTTATTTCTGATAATAGCTGTAAAATCCTTACTTTCACCATTGTTTAAATGTGCAGATAAAGGCTCTACACTTACCGTTATAGTAGTAGTTCTGAGTTTACTTCTTTTTTCAGGGGCACATGCAATTATAATAAGCCCGCACATCAGCAAAGCGACCGATGCAAAAATAATCTTTTTCATTAACTAGTCCTCCAAATAATTTTATTCATAAATTATATCGTCTAAATAAAAAACTGCACCTTGCGGATTATTCGTTTTTGTTATGGTAAAACAAAAACCGCCGATAATATTTGTAAGGTCTGCATCATCAAGAAAAATTATATGCTGCTGCCACTCGGTTGAAAGCTCTATAGGTCCTATTGCTCTGGAATCAGAGTCTTCATACTGTTTTCCCTGAATACCGCCCATAATAAAATTATTAATTATTTCTCCGCCCTTTTCCCCTCTGACCCAAAAAGAAATTCTTTCCGCACCTGTAAGATTAAAGCCAAAACCTTTATCTCCCCAATTATTGGCAGGTTCTGTCCAATAAATACCTGACCAGTCTATTCTGCCTTTTGAAGGTTCATAAGTTATTTTTATACATGTTTTGCCCGTATGAGGACGATATTGCCAGCCTTGCTCAATACTTATTGCCCTAATATCGCCCATAAAACCATAAGGTATATAATGATTTTCTTTATTACCTATATCACTATAAACTTGAAAAGGTTTAAACCCTGATTTATTTTTATATTCTGGTGTCTGTACGACTTCTCTTTTAGGTTTGCGCACTGCCGCCTGCGGAAGCTCTGTTTTTGATGTTTCTTTTTTAGGTTCAACCTTAGGAGCCGGCTTGTTTACCGGCTCTTTTTTAGCTTCAGGTTTAGGCGGAGCAGGAGGTTCTTCCTGTTTTGGAGGTTCTTCAACTACAGGTTCAGGAACTTCTATTTCTTCAATCTCATTGACCACAGGAGTTTCTTCTGGATTCTCTGCAGGCAATTCTTCTTTTTCAGTATCAACATTTTCGGTTTCTTCTATCTGTTGTTTCTGTTCAAAAAGACCTGCAGGTACAGTTATTATATTACAAGCTCTTAAAGATAAAAGAACGATTAATATTATAAGAATCGCCAATAAAATAATCGTAGTTTTTTTATCATTCATTTTAATTAATCCTTCCTTCCAAAATAAAAAAAACCGCGTCAAATGCCAATTAAAACTTTTTAGTATAAGTTAAATTAATACTGTCATTCTTTTGATCATATAGAAGGTTAAATGAGGCTGTAGGCTTTGAAATCTGGCTTTTACAAACAAAATAAGCATCTATTATGCTATAAAGCCAAGTTCCTATAGCAGCATAAGTAAAAATTTGAGATAGTTGATAATCAGACTCATAATCATCATAATATCTGCTGTTTACCTGTCCTGCCTCTTCATACTTTTCATAATCTTTCTCAGACTGATTATTAAAATAAAAAGCACCGGCAACTGAAACAGCAAAAACACCGAATGTTATCCAAGCTTTTGTAGGCTGTTCATTCCAACCTTGCCCCCAACCCGGCATCAAAAGAGATCTGAATGCGGCATTTACAGGCTTTTTTTCTGAAAAATCAAATTCAAGTTTATCGGAAGCATATGCGGCCGAGTTCATTAAAAAAACTGAAATTAATATGGTCAAAATTATCTTTTTCATTTCACGAACCTTATTTCATCAATATATATTTCCGCTCCATTGCTTTTTTGCAATTTATTTATAAGTGTCATAGTAACAGCAAACATACCTTTTACTTTTGTCAGAGATGAAGGATTAGTAAAAGGAACTTCAAGTTTATGCCACTGACCGTCATTGGGAATAGTAAAAAACTCAACTCCGGCCGCATTTTCATTTATATCTATTGCCGCTTTAATTTCAAGCTGAACATTATGCCTTAAATTGCCGGAAACATAAAGCTCCATTTTAGTATAGCCGCCTGCTGAAATATCGTATCCTGAGAAAGGCGGTACCGGAGGTTTGGACTCATAGAAACCTTTAGCAGGCATACCGAAACCCACCCAAACAAACTGCGGAACACCTGAAGGATTTGGTGTTTCGCCGCCGTCCCAAGTCATTTTTATGCTTTTTGTTCCTTTATAAACTTTTTCAGTGCAAAGGAAGTCTAAAGTTCCGGCACCTTTTTCTACCCAATTTGTGAACATCCATGGGTCAAACTTTCCTCTAGTCTTCATAATATCATCATAGATAATAAAGGTATCAGCCCATTCTGTTGAATTATTAGGATCTGAATAGAGTAAAGCTCCTACAGGGTTTTTTTCACAACCTGTAAGGAATAAAAACAATGGAATGATAAAAACTATTAATTTTTTCATTTATTCATCTCATATCTTATTTCATCTATATAAAAAGTGCAACCGTTAGGATTATCTTTTTTATTTACAACAAAACAAAAACCGCCGGCAATATAAGAGGTTTTGACCTTTCTAAGGTCTATCCAATACATTTTCCATTCTGTAGTCAGTTTTATATTCTTTCTTATAGCAGTCCCTGAATCAGGAAAAGCACCTTTAAAACCGCCTATTTTAACTTCAGCTATAACTTCATTGCCGGTTTCGCCTTTCATCAAAAAAGTCAGAAATGTAGCTTTGCTGAGATCGAATCCGCCTTGTTTATCACCCCAGTTATTTGAAGGCTGCTGCCAATAAATACCTGACCATTTATTTGTTCCGCGCGGCGAATATTTGACCTTTATTGAATTTTTACCGGCATACACTTCTTTAGTATATCCCTGGTCAAAAGCTAAATCCCTGCTGTCTCCCATCCAGCCTGAAGGATAGTAATGATTTAATATCGACTTGAAATCAGCATAGACATAGAAAGCCAAATGCGCCCTTTCCTGCGGGGTTAAATTTTCATCAAACTTTTTCTTTTCACTAATAGCCGGAGTAATAAAAATAGTGGTTAAGAATAAGCTTAAAACAAAAATGATGATAAAGGAATTTATTTTTTTCATATTATTTTTATTTCCTTAGCTGCTAAACAACTTTTCCATTTATTCCTGTGCACTTGTTGCCGGCTCAGGGTTTTCATCTTCCGGAGCATCTTGATTTAATATTATAACCTCAACACGTCTGTTCTGTTCTCTTCCTGCCGCTGTCTTATTATCAGCTATAGGTCTAAGCTTACCATAACCTTTTGTCTTTATCTTTTCAGCAGGAATTCCTTCTTTTACTAGGAAGTTCTTGACCGAATTTGCACGGTTTTCTGAAAGTCTCTGATTGTACATGATTTTTCCAACAGAGTCAGTATGTCCTTCAACCATTATTCTATTATTAGGATACATTTTGAGAAGATCAGTAACTTCTTTCAATGTTTTTACAGCACCTTTCTTAAGATTGTATTTTGCCGTATCAAACAATACTTTTGCACCAAATGATATTACAAGACCTCTTTCAGTTTCTTTTATTTCAGTATCTTTTATTTTCGGCGTTGCCATTACTCTTATTTCTCTCTGATCTGTCTTTGCATAATTACCATAATTATCATAGGCTTCAAGAGTTGCATAGTACATACCGTCAGGAACAACAGTATTAGAATCATTTTTACCGTTCCAGTCGAGTTCTTCCGGCGGCTCTCTTCTGCCGTCATAAGTCTTTACTATATTTCCTTTCTCATCTTTTATATTGACTATCCAATTATCTATGCCTGAATGATCGCTTGCCCAAGGTTCAAGATATGCCTTTTGCCCTTTGTCGGGATATATAGTTTCAGGCCTTGTTTTCAAAGCTATTTCAGGAGGTGTCATATCGTGTTCAACAGCGAATGGGAATTCTTCTTCTTTTTTGCCGAAATTCAATACAGCATCAAAGTATACTTTAAAGTATGCTCTTATTTCATCAAAATATCCCATTTCATTGCTTGCATCTATATTATCTTTAAATCTATCATTGTCCAGAACAGCCGGATCAGTTTTTCTTGCTCCGACATATTCCATACCTATATTGAACCAATTCCCGATATCTCTGCTTATATGAGCAAGATAGAGCTCATCATAAGTGGCTCCGAAATTCTTATGCCAATCTTCAGGTCCCCAATAGTTCTTAATATATGCTGTCTTAAAAAGGTATGGTGCAACATTTACAGTAAGGCTTGTTTTAAAATAACCTATCATAGGAGTAACAAAAGATTCTCTCCTGTCATCTCTATAATAAGGATAACTTAGAGTGGCAAGATCTTCCCCTACTTCAAAATCATATAATATTTTTACATTATCTTTAATAAATTGGCTTAAAAAGTAAAGAGACCCTATATATCTGTTCGGCATACCGGTTCCTTCAATATAGGCATCTTCCCATGTGATGGAGCCGTCATACTCATAATGAGTCTGTCTGTCAAGCGTATCAAAATATTTGGCAAGATTGGCTTTTACAGCAAAAGAAAATGGTGCATCTTCTTCAGGATTTAAATCATATTCTACAGGATCATTGGGATTATAGTTGTAAAACCAAGTTGAAGGTGTTGGGTCATAAGTAAATACAAATGAAAATGCGCTTGTTTCTCTATTATCAAATCCGGAAACAGGATTTCTCCACCATACCCAGAAAGGGCTTTCAGGACCGCGGGCATTCATTGAGATAGGACCTGATCCGCCGCCTGAATATACCAAAGGCATAGACGCAAGAAGAGGTTTTTGATAATAATAAGATAAGTATGTATTGATTCTTTTAGATATCGCTTTTTCAAAAGAAATATCCGCTTTCTGTCTATTTCCGGCTACTAAACCTCTGTACTCATATCCGAGTTTAATTAAATCCATCCACAATATGGAAGGAATTGTATATTTTACCGATCCGCCCAAAGCATCAACTTGTTCGGTAGTTCCGGTTTTTACTTCATATTTTGAACCGACAAGACCATTACCGCTTCCGACATCTTCAGTATATTGATAATCCCAATCTAATCTGAAAGGTCTGTAGAGTATTCCTAATTGTAATGTACTGTCCTTGATCAATTTAAAATCAGTATTTAATTGGAAATTTCTCATCCTTTCATCATCATTTCCGTAAGGTATAACATGGTCTGAATAGAAGAAGTTTATATTGCTGTTAAAAATATTTTTATACTTAACATATATGCCGTGTTTATAATTCTGTACTGCCTCTTCACCGTATATTACGTCGAGCTCTCCATAAAAACCTCTGGTCTTTAACTGCCAATAATCCGGCGTATGATGTCCTGAATAACGGAGATAATCATTAGGATCATCCTGTTTCAAAAGCATTTCAAACATATCGCCGTCATAGATCCAGCCATTATGTCCATAATTTCTGTGATATACTATGCTCCATAAATCATTAACAAATCCAATCCTTGCATTACTCCAATCAAATTTAGGAAATATCTGGTTATTATAAGACATTCTGTGTTCCTGATTAAGCGGTAACCAATATCTGTCCGCATAATCGCCGATAAATTCAAAACCCAATTCGGCAAAGAACCAATCTACAGGTTTTACTGCAAAATTAAACAGAAGCGTCTGGCCATAAGTATCTAACCATTTATTATCAGGATCAGTACTTGGCACATAATTAAAAAACTTATTTAATCCGGAAGGATCTGACCTTTTTATCCAGTTATCACCCAATTTATGAAAAACAGCATCGAAAGTCAGTTCACCTTTGATTTCAATGGTCCCTGTTTCCATGCTTTCATAATTGATTCTATTGTATTTTGAATATGATTTAAAAATGTTGGCCTGTACAGTAGATGTACAAACCAATGAGGTTAAAAGAAATAAAAATACTGTGAGAAGAAACGAATGTCTCATTACCAATCCCATTTCCTTTTGTTTCAGTAATTCTACATTAAAAAAATTTATGTGTCAACTAATTAACTACAATTAATGAAAAGCAAAGGCAAAAGATAAAAAAAAGCGTGGGGTTAGATTTACTTTGTTGTTATATCATTGTTCCAAAGCTTTTCCTGATATGTAAAATAGACCTCTTTCAATTGTCTTTTAAAAGGACTGTGTTTCCCATTTCCTTGTGAACAAATACCAAGCCATTCATCATTAAAAAAACCGTCATTAGTAGGTCCTTTCCATGCTCCGAAAACTGTGTCCTGCACTTTAGGCGAACCTATAAGCCACCATTTATCAAGCCAATTATAGACAACACCCCCTATGGCATTGCCTTTACCTTTGCCCCAATAACTGTTGTTTTCAATATCGTCCCAAGCCGAAGTATGATATTTTGACTGAAAAAGCTCATCTTCTATTTTCTTGCCTGAATGGTATGAATCACATCCGAACTCCGTTATCAGAACAGGTTTATCATAGCCGCTCTTAACGGTATTCCATAAAACTCCAAAACCATAAGGACCGTTATATTGATTAAATCCGAGAATATCTATATTAGGCGTGAACTTTTCATAATAAGGAATAAATCTTGTGGTAGCATTACATATACCGACAGGATGATTTTTGTCGATCACCTTTATCATTACACACACTTCATCTACAAACTTTGCAAAAGCTTCTGGATGTTTATAAGCATTAGTATTTGTTTTTGTTGAATTTGCCTCAGATCCCGGAGAATCATTTTCATTTCCAAGCATCCACATAAGAATATAAGGTTCGTCTTTATGCTCCATGACCATATTTCTGACATCCCGTTTCATTTTGCTCTTCTGGGATTCACTCAAATAATCAGTTCCTTCATTCCACGAAGCTTCACTGCCTTTTGTATAAGCACCCAGCAGATTTCCCATTATAACCCTTATTCCATAAGTTTTATAAAGGTCTCTGAGAAGTTCTTTATTTATATTTTCACAATGATATATCCTTATAGTATTGCAGCCCATAGCTTTTAAAAGAGCAAAATCTCCGACGGCATTTTCATCCGGTCCCTGAAAATTATCTCTGTCAATATCTACCCATGCATCATATGGTCCGTCTATTTTCCCGTTCTTATTATTATCTTCCCACATCCAATCATTACTTTCAGGATATGTTCCGACTGTATCGGCCGAATACTCAATACCTTTAATAAAGTAATCATTGCCGTCAACGGTTATACGCCATTTCCCGTCTTCGGATTTGATCACTTCAACTTTAGAGGGAGCAGCAAAAGCACCTGCTCCCCCTAAGAAAGATATGACAATTACTGCAGACAAATATTTTTTTAAAGTATTTAATATCATTTATTTTTTATACTTTTTCCAAAGGTCCAAATAAGTGAAATATGATTTTCTTAACTGTCTTTTGAACGGACTGTGCTTACCGTCGCCCTGAGAACAAAGTCCGAACCATTCTTCATAAGCGCCGCCGTCAAGGAAAGGTCCTATCCATTGTGTTTCAAGATCGTGAAATGCCGGATCGAATTCAGGCGGAGGTCCGGCTTTCCACCATTCATCAACCCATTCAAATACAACTCCGCCGAGAGCATTACCGGCACCCTTATCAAGTCCGGCTAAATTATTTTCAAGATCTATCCAATTCCATTTATGATAATTAGCTTGAGCTTCTTCAATTCTTCCCATATCCCAGCCTTTAGCATATGCCGGACATCCGAACTCTGTTACAAGAACGGGTTTTTCATACATTTCCATAACATCTTTCCATAGCGGTCCGAAACCATGTGCTCCTCTATAAGCATTAGCACCGTAAATATCAAGGTCCGGCGCATATTTTGCACAATAGTCAAGCAGATATGTATCTCCATTGCATATTGCTACAGGTCTTTGATGAGGATCTATTTCTTTTATAAGTTTCACACATTCATTTATAAAAGAGTAGTAAGCATCGGGATGTTTCTGTGCCTGATTACTTGTTCCGGCAAAAACTCCGACTGTGCCTACAGTACCATAATTATTCTCATTACCCAATATCCAAAGAAGCACATAAGGTTCATTCTTATACTCTTCAACCATTTTTCTTACACTTGCAAGCATTCTTTGTTTTTGTTCGGCATTAGTGTAATCAGTACCGGTAAACCATTCCGCTCCGGAATCGGCACCGTACATACCTAATAGATTTCCTATCATAAACATAAATCCGTATTTTTCATATCCGTCTTTAAGAAGAGTTTTATTGAAATTCGGATAATGATAAAGTCTGATAGTATTTACGCCCATCTCTTTCATTAATGCAAAATCTCCGATAACAGGTTCATTATCATCCTGTACTTCATTTCTATTAGCATCTACCCAAGCTTCATAAGGTCCGTCTATCAAACCGTTTTTATTTGAATCAGCTATAGACCATCCCATATCAGTATTTAAAGAACCATTATCGGGAGAAAGACCTATCGGTGAAGGAGAGTAACATATTGATCTTATTACATAAGGTTCATCATTAACGGTCAGTTGGAAATGATTATTATTATATTGTATGAGCTTTACTTTTCCGGTTCCGGTAACTTTCTTTACTCCGACTTTTTTAAGATTTATATTTTTTCTTACAAAATCTTTTGGTTTTGCAGGAACAAGTTTTCCGGGATTGACATGAAAAACATCATTTCTCGGATCATTATCCCATCTGTTCTCTATCCTTAATTCAGCACCTTCAAGTTTAACACCGATCTCAGTATGTTTTTCAGTAAGATAATTTATCCTGTCTATGCAGACAGGTCCTATATACCAAGGGGTTTTCCATTGAGTATATCCTATTGATTTAGGAAAAAAAACAAGACAAGCATAATAGGCTTTTATAGCATGCTCATAATTACCTGAACTGTCTAAGGCCAAAGCGGTATAATACAGTTTTACGCCCGGATCTTCTTTTGTTATCGCCCATTTATAAAAATTAGCCTGATGATTGTCACCATGCACAAAATTCCAATGCTGGCCTTCAAGCTGCTTTTTTTTCATCATTTTTTCATAATCAGGCGATTTGTAGACGCTTTGATTATTAGGATAAATTCCCTCTCCGGAAGCTTTTTTTAGCCCGTTAAAATCTTTTACGACATATTTATATTTCGGTGTTCCGAGATTATGGAATTCGCCGTACTTTGCATAATCTATCCATTTATCATCACCTGCATCGTATATCGGAAAAGGAGCGGGCGGTTCATATTTCATAGCATCATTGTAATTTCTGGCATGGTCAATAGCAGCTACAGCTTCTTTAGAAAGCTGCTCTCCCGTATCATTTTTTGCAGCTTGTGCATAAACGCAAAACGATACAAAAAAAATGCCTGTTAATAAAACAGCGCTGATTTTTTTCATTCATTGCTCCTTGATTTTTTGTATTTTTATTGAAAGGCTTGCTTTGGTGGGCAGTGAGGGACTTGAACCCCCGGCCTCTTCCTTGTAAGGGAAATGCTCTTCCAGCTGAGCTAACTGCCCGTATACGAAGTTTGAATAAAATATCAAATTTTCAAGCCTGTGTCAATAAAGTTTTTATTTCTGCGACTCCGCCGTAAACACTTTAATCTTTCTTACTGCCGTCACTTTAACCTTTATAAATTAGACTGATATTCGTCAGATAAAGTTACAGGGAGATCAGAAATAAACTTTTATTGATCTTGCCTGTACAGCTCTAAGTTTTGCAGCATCATTTCCGTAAACTGCATTATCTTCAACAATCTGTTTTTTACCGTCAGCCCATAATATCTCCATCTTTTTTATTCCGGTGCCTTTTGAATAAGTACTTTTTCTTAATGGATTAATATATATTACATCGGTATTCCTAAAAAGTTTGAATGAAAAATTACCGTCTTTATCAAAGAAAGCTGAATTTAGAACAGGTTTCAATTCAAATTTTAATTTCCCGTTTTCATAGGTGAACGGTTTTTCTCCTATAGTCATTCTCATCCACATATCAATAAACTCAACAGTTGAGCCGCTGAGCCTTGCAATAAATCCTCTTCCATGATTATTCGGATCAGGGAAAGCACTTGAACAAATGAAAGAAGAGTTTTCAAGTATGCTTCTTTTGTAAACTTTCGGATCTGTAAAACATACAAGACCGGTTTTTATCTCTTTAAAAAATTCATCGTAGAGTCCGGCTTTCAATATTTCAAGAAGATATTTATATGCCATATGCAAAAATACCGATTCATTTTCAAGCCAGCCTCTATTGAAAATTCTGCTTCTTCCTATTTCAAAACTTTCAGGTTTTAAGTTCTCATTTACTTTAAACATTTTAAGTTTTTTATCATAAACATTACTGTTTTTCATATTCTTAACATGTTTTAAGATCTTATTTTTATCGGTCTCGGTTCTCATATAATGAACTTCACCTTCAAGGAATAATGGAAGAGCTGTGCGTTTAAAAGATGTAACTTTAACACATGGAAGACCTCTCACATTTTTAGAGGATATAGGAATATATTTTACAGCTTCATAACGGAAATAAGTATTATATAATCCTGTTTTAGGATCAACAGCTTTTTTAAGACCTTCATTTATTTTCTTAAGAACAGCTTCTAAGAACTTTACAATAAATGAAGCGTCAAAGAGTGTTTCATCGCCTTTGATACCCATAAGAACGCTCTTTCGGTAATTTTCTTTAAGAGTTGTTGCTTTATCCCAAAAATTAAATGTCGTCATCTTTGTTTTTAAGAGTTTTGAAAGTCCTTTCAGCAATTCAGCTGTCTCTGAAGGCAGAGAGATTTTTTCTGAAGGATTCTTTTTTAGAGCATCAATAAAAAACGTGACTGTTCTCTTAAGTTCAAATGTTTCATTTGTAGAAGAACCGAAAATTCCGGGTAAACCGTTTAAAGAATCATACCAGCCGGGTTTGTCCGATTCCATTTCTATACCTATTCCGTCCGGATCAAGCGAAGCAAATTTTACGGAAATTATTGTCAGGAATTTTGATGCAAGCGAATTTTTATAAACATCGCCTTTACCGTTCTTAGTCCTCAAAGCATTCGGATTAACTTTTCTTGATTTTATAAGAGCACTTTTTTCCGCACTCTTAACTACAGCACCGTATCTTCTTATTTTCCCGTCACTAAGAACACACTTTTGATCTCTTGGAACAACATAATAGTCACAGTCATAATAAATAAAGCTTTTATCTTTAAACAGCACTTCATTCTCTTTTTCAGGATATATAGCAAGGAAGCTGTCAAGCAGATCTTGATTATATGTCCAATGGTCTATCCAAAAACCTTCCCCATGCTCGGCATCATTAACTTCAAGTGCATTTGTAACACATTTAGCGACAAATTTTTCAGAGTTTATCTTTGTTTTTATTTTTTCATACATTAGAAACATTGCAAGTTCACCCGGTTCAAATCCTTTTTTGAAAAAGTCTGCAAGTTTATTTTTATCGGTTTTATTTATAAGCTGGGCTTCAATATCTTTATAGTATGGTTTTTTAGTGTCTATGACAAAATACGCACCTTTTACAACAAGCGGATTATTTCCGTCTATCTGTATTAAATTGTAAAAATATTTCAAAGCGCTGGAACCTATTTCAGGATTAAAGAAGATATCTTTTCTTCTATTTTGATTTATGTCCCTAAAATTTCCATTGCCTTGAGAGTAGAAGTTCGGCGAAACTTGGAATTCATTATAATCTCTTTCAAGGTCTCCGTGTTTTCTCGAATAAACATAATATGATGTTTTTTTATTCCCGTCTTCAAAAGTTATAGGATATCCGCCTCTTAAAACATTATCCAAATACATCTGCCTGCAATAATTATCAAAATTTATCATTGAAGATTTTGTAGCCATATTGTTTGTTATATTGCTGATAAGTTTTTTATTGTCAGATATTTTTGTTTCAAAATATTTTGCCGAGCCTGCTTTTTTAACAAAGCTGTTCAAAGAACTTATACTGTCAATATGTCCTGTCATAGAATAAACTGAAAAGTTTTTCTTAGGAGAAAGTTTTGCAGAAAAATGGCTGAATGCACATGGATATTTATTGTCAGCAAACTGCGATTTCGGATATTTAAAAGCATTTGTATAAGAAAAGAAATTTTGGGGATATATAAAGCTTAGATCATTGCCGAAAAGGACATCAGGGTTAATTATAATATTAGTTTTTTTAAAGGATTTTTCATTTCCGGCATATCCGAAATAAAAGTTTCCTTCCCGTATTTCAACGACTTCGGCACTATCTGCTGTATCGACTTTCAAGCGGAAGAAAGGATTGCCTGTTTTTTCAAAATTATCAACAGTAGTCCAAGCCTGAATAGTCGTACTCATAAATTTTTGGGCATAAGTACTCATATAATGAGGAATAACTTTAGGCATACCATCGGCTATCTCTATTTCAATATTTGCTTTTGAGATATTTTCTACCGTAACTACCCTTATCATTGCCGCTATAGGTTCATTGGGAAGTGTTGCATATCTTACTGTGGTTTTTATTCCTAAAGTTTCATTAATCTCTTCTATAGACATATCGCTTGCTGTTATATACATAGTTTGTTTAACATCATAACATGGGTTTACTTGAAAGGCTTCATAATTAGTTATTTTTCCGCCTTTCTTTATTTTCATAAATGTTCTAAAGCCGAAAGTCGAAACAAGGCTGTATGAAGTATTTGCCGGATAAAACTCCATAATAGAATAATTTTTATTCTTGATACCGAATGAAGCTATACCTTGAGCTCTGTTAACATAATATGCCCACATAGGAATGCCTTTCAGCCCGGCTATACCCGGAAAGAAACTTGAAAAAAATGGCGCAGCATTATAGTTCTCAATTACAAAAGTTCCGTCATCCTGCAAATAATAATTAACTTTTTGTTTGCTCATTTCATTCCTCTGAAATTATATTTTTATATCTATTTCATACCGAAAGTTCTTTTGAATATATAATCTATATTTTTAAATTGAGATCTTATATCGCAATCCCTTTTTATCTCTGCCGCGGTAAGATATTTTTTTATCTCTTCATCTCTCAGACAAGCTTCCTCAAGAGATATTTTATTGTCCCTTGCATAAAATGCCGCCGCCTGAACAAGTGCATAAGCTTTTTCTCTGGTCATTCCTTTGTCTACCAAAGAAAGAAGCAATGTCCCTGAAAAAATTATGTCTTTTGTTTTATCAAGATTTGCCTGCATATTTTTAGGATAAACATTAAGCCCTGATATCAATGTCTGCATTCTGACAAGCATATAATGCATTACTATTGATGCATCCGGAAGCATTATTCTCTCCGTTGAAGAATGGCTGATATCCCTTTCATGCCATAAAGCTATATTTTCCATAGCAGTTACGGCATAACCTCTCAAAAGCCTTGCAAGACCGCATATATTTTCCGAAATTACAGGATTTCTTTTGTGGGGCATTGCCGAAGAGCCTTTCTGGCCTTTTGTAAATGGTTCTTCCGCTTCTGCTACTTCCGTTCTCTGCAAATGTCTTACTTCTAAAGCTATCCTTTCAAGAGCCGACCCTAAATGGGCAAGCCCTGAGAAATATACAGAATGTCTGTCGCGGGGCACTATTTGAGTTGAAACAGGTTCAGGTTTTAAGCCCATCTTTTTGCATACATAAGCTTCAACCTTAGGGCTCAAGTGCGCCATTGTCCCGACGGCTCCTGAAATTTTCCCATAACTTACGGTTTCCAATACATTTTCAAGCCTTTTAATATTTCTTTCAATTTCGCAATACCATGATGCTGCTTTCAAACCAAATGTCATAGGCTCGGCATGAACTCCGTGAGTTCTTCCCATCATAGGGGTCATTTTATATTTTTTTGCAAGTTTTGCCGTCAATGAGGCTAGTTTTTTTGTTTCAGCTATAAGCAGTAAAGTCGACTGTTTTAGTTGAGCGGCTGTTGCCGTATCTAAAACATCGGAAGAAGTCATACCTAAATGTAAAAATCTTCCGTCCGGCCCCGTAGTTTCAACAATTGCGGTTAGAAAAGCTATAACATCGTGTTTTACAGTTAATTCTATCTCATTGATTCTTTCAACATTTATCTTTGCTCTTTTTTTAATAGTTTCAACGGCTTTTTTAGGAACTATTTTCAGAGGAACCATTGCCTCTGCGGCAAGAATTTCCACCTCAAGCATTTTTTTAAATCTGTTCTCTTGCGACCAAATAGCCGCCATTTCAGGCTTTGTATAACGTGGGATCATATACTTAAACCTCTTATTAAAATGTTTCAATCAACTTTTTTATTGCCAAAGGGTATATTTTATGCTCTACTTCCAATACTCTTTTGGCAACATCCTGCGGTGTATCATCATCGTACACATCCACTTCCTGCTGTACTACGATCCTTCCTGTATCATAATTTTCATCAGCGATATGAACAGTAGCACCGGATTTTTTTTCTTTTGCTTTAACTACAGCTTCGTGAACATGATGACCATACATTCCTTTCCCGCCGTATTTCGGGAGTAAAGCAGGATGAATATTCAAGATCTTATTAGGGTATTTCTCTATTATATTTGCACCCACTATTCTCATATATCCGGCAAGACATATTATATCAGCTTTGCTTTCTTCAATATTCTTTAAAATTTCGGCATTAAATGAAAACTCGTCTGCATAGTTTTTTCTTTCTACGCAGAGAGTTTTAATATTTTCTTTTTTTGCCCTTTCAAGCGCATAAGCATTCGGATTATTTGAAATGACAAGAACCACCTTTGCCAGACCTTTTAAAATCCCGGTCTTAGTGGAATCTATTATTGACTGCATATTAGAGCCGCCGCCTGATACCAAAACAGCAACTCTTTTCATTGTTCATTAAGCCTGTTAATTAATAATATCACTATTTTCTCTATTATTTTTTCTTAAAAAAGTTGAAGTCTATGTCAAGCCCGGCATTATCCATTTCTCTTGCAACCTTCAACTGCATAAGTTCTGATATATTATCAATCTCTAAAAAATTCAACCCGGCATAATTATCGTCTGAAACATCAACATCACCGCTGTGAAGTATGAGAACTCTTTCCTTTGAAAGATTAGCTACCAAACAGCCTGTGCTGAAAAAGACTCTGGGGCTTGGAATCTTTTTTCCTTCACAAGTAATATCACCTTGCCAAAGAATTATGGAGTATACAGCCGAATCATCATTAAACGCCTCTTCAATAGAGTCTGAAATAAAAACTTCACCGTCTATATCTTGATCTATGACAGCAGGCTCATAACCCATAGTTTTTATGAATTTAAATATACTGGTGTTTAGTTTTTCATCATTTATGTTTACCAAAAGAACTTTTTTATCTTTTTTAGAATCTTTGGAATCTTTTTCTTTTGCAGACTTCTTTGAATCTTTTTTATCTTCTGAGGCTTCCTGTTTTTTTGAAGAATCCGTTTCAGATTCAGCCTTTTCTTCAACAGGTTCTTCATCTTTTTTGCCTTTCTTATCTTCAGGAGCTTTTGCTTCTTCTTTCGGCGTCCCTGCAACAGAGGCATCCTCATTTTCTTCAGATTTGATCTGTTCGGCTTCAGTTTCTACTTCAATAGAAACTCCTTCAATCTCACTTTTCAAATCCAAAAGTATAAGCCTTGCGCTCTCAATACCCTCTTCCCAGGCTTTTTTGAAAGCTGACTCCGATGAAAGAATGTCAAATTTTTTAGGATAGTAATCGATTTTTTTAAAATCTCTAAGCAGATTAAAATCAGCACCGTAATTTTTTTCAATAAACTGCTTTACATCTCTAACCCATTTGATAAAATCAGGAGATTTTGGACCGCTTTCACTTTTGAGCGTGTCAATTTGGGCAATAAAATTGTTTAATGTGTCTAATATTTCCTGTTTTTCCATTTTCATCACCGCCTATATACATTTTTATTATTTTCGTATTATTTATTTCCTTATAAAATTTACAGTAAAACTGTTTATTTTCTGCTTCCCGGCTTTATGGGCTGTCCGCCCTCTTTGCACATCGGACAATCTTCAGGCTTATAACTTTTCACTTCGAGACTAAGCAAAGAAAATCTAGGGACCCCAAAATCAACTTTTCCGGCACTTCTGTCTACAAGAGATACTACGGCCACTATTTCCGCACCATAATGCGACATAGAATCTATAACCTCTTTTGTCGAAAGACCTGTTGTAATAACATCTTCGGCGATAAGCAATTTCTCATCTTCAGAAACTGAAAAACCTCTTCTAAGCATTACTCCGCCGTCAACTCTCTCTGTAAAAACAGATCTGACACCAAGAGCTCTTCCCATTTCATGCCCTATTATCACTCCGCCCATAGCCGGAGCAACTACAGCATCAACTTTAATTCCTTTCTCTTTTATCTTTTTTGAAAGAGCTTCAGCAAGTTTTGCAGCTTTCTCAGGATACTGTAAAATTAGAGCAGATTGAAAATAAGTGTCGGAATGTAATCCGCTTGAAAGCAAAAAATGTCCGTTTAAAAGTGCTTTGTTTTTTTTAAATAATTCTTTTATTTCGTTTTCTTCCATCTTATCACAGCCCCTTTATCGATTCAAAAATATTTTTTGCGGCTTCCTCAGGATCCGGTGCTTCAATTATCGGTCTTCCCACAACTATGAAATCAGCACCTTCTTTTACGGCTATTTCTGGAGAAGCAACTCTTTTCTGATCATCGTCGGCTTTTGCCGGACGTATACCGGGAGTAACAACATTAAATCCTTTCCCGCATTCTTTCTTTATAAGCGATATTTCAAGCGGCGAGGATATAACTCCGTCAACACCGCAATCTTTTGCTAACTTTGCTCTTTTGACAACTTCTTCAGGCGTAGAGATCTGGCTTGTAAGCACGGTTACAGCCCATATCTTAGGTCTATTCTCAACGGCTGCTGCCGCTTTAAGCATTTCTTCTCCGCCGATTGAATGTACTGTAAGACTGTATATGCCAAGCTCTTTTGCCGATTCAACAGAACGTTTTACAGTAGCAGGTATATCGTGAAACTTCATATCCAGAAAAACTTCTTTCCCGTTATCTTTTATCATTTTGATAATATCTTTGCCCGACTCTAAAAAAAGTATAGGTCCTACTTTAAAAATATCAATATATTTACTTGTATCTTTAACAAGTTTTTCAGCTTTTGCAAAATCATAAACATCTAAGGCCAATATAGTTTTATTCATTTTTCACCTTTTTTTCACATTTATCAATATATTATTACATAAATATGAAAAAACAGCAATTTGTTTTTTTAAAAAGTGCCTCATTTATCCGTTACTTTATCATGTTGCCTATTAAATTCTTAACCGACTTTATATCTTTTTCCTTCAAAATAATCTCAATTTCATTGATAATCTCTATTAATCTTGCCGGTTCAACAAGACTTGCTGTACCCACACTAACACAGGCTGCGCCGGCAAGCATAAACTCTACAGCATCTTCTCCCGTCATTATACCGCCGCATCCGATTATAGGAATATTAACTTTTTGATAAGCATCATAGACACATCTTATTGACATAGGTTTTACGCATGGTCCTGACATTCCGCCTTTAATAGTCGACAATTTAGGCTTAAATGTCTTTATGTCTATAGCCATAGCAGGATAAGTGTTGGCAATAGTTAAACCGTCAGCTCCGGCATTTTGTGCAGATAAAGCTAGTTCGGCAATATCAGTTACAAGAGGCGACAATTTTGCTATGACAGGCACATTGCTTATCTTTTTAACTTTTTTTATTATCTCTGCCATCAAAGAAATATCTGTACAAATAATTTGTTTTTTAAGGTTAGGACAAGATAAGTTAAGCTCTATACCGTCTATACCTTCACTTTTACTTAAAATATTTACGGCATCAACATAATCATTTGCCGTAGATCCGGCGACACTTACAATAACAGGCACATCTATTTTGCGAAGATTTTCAAGCGGTTTTTCAACAAAAGATTTAACACCGATATTTTGCAGTCCGATAGTATTAAGCATGCCTGAAGCAACTTCCGCAATTCTTGGCTGAGGATTGCCGGGTCTTGGTTCTATAGTAACGGTTTTTGTTACTATGCCGCCTAGTTTTTCTAAAGGGATAAGATCGGCAAGTTCATAACCATAGCCGAAAGTACCCGATGCCGTAAGCACCGGATTTTTCAATTTTATCCCTGCAAAATCTATACTTAAATCTGGCTTCATTTATAATTTCCTAAAGTTCGACTTCCTCTAATTTAAAAACGGGGCCTTCTTTGCATGTCATTTTGTATTCCCCGTTTATTTTTACCGCACAGCCTTGGCAATTACCTATGCCGCATGCCATTTTCTCTTCAAGAGAAACAAAACCTTTTACATGTTTTTCTTTTGCTATTGATAAAACTTTTTTCATCATAGGCGTAGGACCGCAGACAAAAAGCGTATCGGTGTTTTTCAAGTTTTTCTCTAAAACATCGGTAATATAACCCTTATAACCTTCTGTTCCGTCTTCAGTTGATACAGAAATCTCCCAGCCTAATTTTTTGAATTTATCAAGGCAGAGAAGATCATTTATTGAACGGACCCCATAATATAAAGTCCCTTTTTTTTCTAATTTTGCTGCAAGATAATGCAAAGATGCTATGCCTGTACCGCCGGCAACTATTACAGGATATGAGTTTTCATTTAATTTAAGATCATAACCTTTACCCAAAGGTCCTAATATCTGAACTTCGCCTGACTGCATTTGAGAAAGTATTTTTGTACCTTTGCCGACAACTTTATAAAGGAAAGAGAATTTCATATCTTTGGCATCATAAATACTCAGAGGACGGCGCAAAAAAACACCCGGAACGGAAAGCATAAAAAACTGCCCTGGTCGGCAGTGTTTTGAAAATGTTTCCGCTTGAAGTTCAAGTTCATAATAATCAGCACAAAGCTGTTTATTTGAAATTATTACACATTTACTATCCCGTCTTCCAGTGACCAAACTATTTCTCCTCCGACGATTGTCATAACAGCCCCGCCTTTAAATTCTCTGTCGATAAAAGGCGAATTCTTGCTTTTTGATATTATGCTTTCTTTAGTGAATGTATATGAATATTCTGTATCTATTATAGTTATATCTGCAATGCTGCCTTCTTTTAAACTTCCTCTGCCTTCAAGATTAAAGATATTTGCCGGATTTACTGTCATCTTCGCTATGGCATCTTTTAAACTTAAAACTTTTTTATCTACAAGTTCATTCAACACAAGACTTAACATAGTTTCAAAACCTATAATGCCAAAAGGTGTCAGGTCAAACTCTCTGCTTTTTTCTTCCTGAGTATGCGGTGCGTGATCTGTAGCAATACAGTCTATTGTTCCGTCTGCCAAACCCTCTTTTATGGCATCAACATCTTTTTGCTCTCTAAGCGGAGGATTCATTTTTGTATTGGCATCATATACTTTTACAATATCATCAGTCAGCGTAAAATAATGGGGGCAAGTTTCGGCAGTAACTTTTATACCTTTCTTTTTTGCCTGCCTTACAAGTTCTACGGAACCGGCAGTAGAAACATGGGCTATATGCAAATATCCGCCCGTAAGTTCTGCAAGCATTATATCGCGGCTGACCATAACTTCTTCGGCTTGTTTGGGAATCCCTCTTAAGCCGAGTATCATAGAATTTTTACCTTCGTTCATCACGCCGTTCTTGCTGAGTTCTTTATCTTCGCTGTGAGAAACTACGGGAAGTTTAAACATTTTTGTATATTCTAAAGCACGTCTCATTATTTGAGAGTTTGAAATAGGAAGACCGTCATCGCTTATAGCCACTATCCCCGCCTTTTTCAGAACGCCTATCTCGGAAAGTTCTTCACCATTAGAACCTTTAGTCGCACAACCTATCGGAAAGACATTAACGACACCCTCTTTTTGGGCTTTTAGTAAAATAAATTCAACGGTGGGTGCATTATCTATAACCGGTTTCGTATTGGGCATACAAAGCAAAGTAGTTATACCGCCTTTTGCCGCTGAACGCGTACCCGAATGTATAGTCTCTTTTCCCTCCTGTCCGGGTTCTCTTAAATGAGAATGCACATCAATAAGTCCCGGAACGGCAATTTTACCTTTCCCGTCAATGACTTTCTCGGCTTTATCCGAAAGAGAAGAAACTATTTTGCCGTTCTCAATAAAAATATCTCCTACAAAATCTTTATTTTGCGAAGGATCTACTATTCTTATCTGTTTAATTTGAAGACGCATTTTTTTTCACCTTTCCCGGTTTTAAAAGATACAATACTGCCATTCTTACAGCTATGCCGTTTGTAACCTGTTCATTAATGACCGCAGCCGGACTGTCAGCTACATCTGAAGATATTTCTATGCCTCTGTTCATAGGTCCGGGATGCATAATCATAACACCCGGTTTTGCTTTTGCAAGTCTGTCTTTTGTGAGCTGATAAAGCTCTACATATTCATGAACCGAAGGAAAAAGATTTTCCTGCTGGCGTTCAAGCTGTATCCTTAAAATATTTACTACATCAGCCTCTTTTATGGCTTCGTCAAGATCATAATATACTTTCACTCCCAAATTTTCTATCTGTCTGGGTATAAGTGTCGGAGGTCCGGCTACTGCAACCTTTGCACCCATTTTCGTAAGCGCCCAAATATTTGATTTTGCGACTCTTGAATGTAAAATATCACCGACAAGAAGAACTTTTAGCCCTTCGATTTTCTTTTTCTTTTCATACATAGTGTAAAGGTCAAGAAGACCTTGAGTGGGATGCTCGTGAAAACCGTCTCCGGCATTAATAATTGAGGCATTTAAATTCTTCGCCAGGATATCCGGCGCACCTGCCATAGAATGCCGGATTATTATATAGTCGGCTTTCATAGCTTCCATAGTTTTTCCCGTATCTATAAGACTTTCGCCTTTGATTACACTGGAAGTGTTTACCGTTATATTAACGACATCGGCAGACAATCGTTTTGCCGCTATCTCAAAAGAAGTTCTTGTTCTTGTTGACGGTTCGTAAAACAATGTTACTACTGTTTTACCGATTAAAGTAGGAGCCTTTTTAACAGAACGGGTAAAAAGGCTTTTAAAAGGTTTTACTGAATCTAAAATTGTCTGTAGGTCTTTTTTGTCCAAATGTTCCAAACCAAGCAAATCTTTGCGGTTAAGAGACATAAGCATTTCCTTTTTTTAATATGGTATGTTAATTTTATTTTAATACTATTACTCTGTCTTTATCATCACATTCTAAGCATTCAACTTTTATGCTTTCTTTGCTTTGATGTTTAATACCGACATAATTTGCTTCTATAGGCAACTCCCTATGGCCTCTGTCAACAAGAACGGCAAGCTGTATTGATTTAGGTCTTCCGAAATCCATAAGTACATCAAGAGCCGCTCTCACAGTCCTTCCTGTATAAAGAACATCGTCTATCAATACAATATTTTTTTGGCTGATATCAAAAGGTATAATAGTATCTTTTATCACCGGTATATCCGCACCAAAATCATCAAGATCATCTCTGTAAAGTGTTATATCCAAAGTTCCAAAAGGTATCGAGCCTTTTTTTCCAAATCTCTTTTCTATTTCATTTAAAATGCGTTTAGCTATAAAGACACCTTTGTTGTGAATACCCACAATAGCCAAATCTTTCGAATCTTTATTATTTTCAATAATTTCATTCGAAATTTTTATTATTGCCTGTTGGAATTGTTTTTCATCCAATATAACTTCTGACATATTATTTTTTAATACCTTCTATATATTTTTCTATTCCGTCTTTCTGAAGTTTCAAATCCTCATTTACAACACTCTGTGCCTGTTTTTGTTTATAGGCGGTAAGCTTTTCTTTTAAACCATCATTCAACAAAGAGATTATCTGTGCCGCAAGAACAGCAGCGTTTACGGCACCTGCTTTTCCTATTGCAACGCAAGCTACCGGAACACCTTTGGGCATCTGGACTATAGCAAATAAAGCATCCATACTTGCAAGGTTTTTCCCTTCCATAGGCACACCTATTACAGGAAGAGTAGTTTCAGCAGCTACTACACCGGGCAATGCGGCAGCCATGCCTGCTCCTGCTATAAAAACTTTCGCACCGGCTTTTTCAGCATTCTTAATGCACTGCTTTAAATGTTCCGTAGTTCTGTGTGCTGAAGCAATATTTATAGTGTATGCAAGACCGAACTCTTTAAGCGTTTTTACTGTCTCGTTAATGACAGGAAGATCTGAGCCTGAACCCACAATAACCGCAACATCAATTCTCTTTTCCATTTAATGCCCTCCAGGCAATATCCTTCCTATAATGCATATTTTTAAATGATATTTTCTTTATTTCAGAATAAACTTTATCTACTGCTTTTTTTATATCACTTCCAATAGAAGTTATACCAAGAACTCGGCCGCCCGAAGTAAAGAACTTATCATTTTCCAGCTTTGTTCCGGCATGAAAAACAATAGTATCATTGTTTTTTACATTCTCTATCCCGTTTATTTCAAAACCGCTTTCAAATTTTCCGGGATATCCGCCGGAAGACAAAACAACACATACGGCACTTTCTTTTTTCCAATTTATTTCAACAGCAGAAAGTTTTTTATCAAGTATAGCTAAACAAATATCTGTAAGATCGGTATTAAGAAGAGGTAAAAGCGCCTGAGTTTCAGGATCGCCAAAACGGCAGTTGAACTCCAAAACATAAGGTTCGCCGTTATTCATAATGATACCTATATATAAAACGCCTTTATAATCAAAGTTTTCAGCTTTAATACCTTCAATAACTTTCTTTACTATTTCTTCTTCGATTTTTTTATTTAAGCTTTCAGAAGCAAGAGGAGCAGGAGCATAAGCACCCATACCGCCTGTATTAGGTCCTTGGTCATTATCATTTATTCTTTTATGATCTTGTGAAGCAGGCATCATAGAGTAGGAATCTCCGTCTGTAAAAACAAGATATGACAACTCCGGTCCGTCTATATATTCCTCAATTATAATATTAGTTCCGGCTTCACCAAGAACTTTATCGTTCTTTATTTGATTAACGGCATCAACAGCTTCATTTTTCCCGGTGCAAACGTAAACACCTTTACCTGCGGCAAGTCCGTCAGCTTTTACAACAATTTTCGTCCTTTCATCAAATATAAACATTGAAAGAAAGCGTAAGGCCTTATCAATATCTGAAAATTTTTTAAAGCGGGCTGTAGGAATGGCGTATTTTTTCATGAAATCTTTTGAGAATATCTTGCTTGATTCAAGCATAGCCGCTTTCTGTGAAGGACCGACTATTTTCAAGCCTCTTTCTTCAAAAAAATCAGTAATACCAAGAGCTAATGGGATTTCGGGACCGACAAAAGTAAAATCAATACCATTATTTTTTACAAAATCGGCAAGCTTTTCAAAATCATTTACGGCAATATTAACAATTTCAGCAATCTTAGCAATTCCGCCATTACCGGGAGCACAGTATATTTTTTTGATCTTAGGACTTTTAGCAAAGGACCAGCAAAGAGCATTTTCTCTTCCGCCGGATCCGATAACAAGTACTTTCATCGCTTCTCCAAATTAAAAAATATAACTGTCGAAAAATTTTACGACGATGATAAACATTATGAAAGCCATTATAAGCGTAAAAACCATGGCTTTCCAATTCTGTTTTATCAAATCGCTCGATTTATTGCCTGTCTTGGAGTCACGTATTTCAAAAGCGTATTTGCAGCGAATTTCCTTGCTCAAATCGGCATATTCTGTAAAATTTTCACACGAATCGTTCTCAGACATCCATTTTCTTTTGGCCATACAGAAAACTCTGCCTTCTCCCTGATCATCGAGACTGTTGTCTCCTTGAAATAAACAATTAATACAATAGCCCATTTTTTCCCCCGCCTTTTCTTATAATAATTTATGACTGTTTAGCATAATCCACGGCGTTTTGGAAAATAATCTTTCCCCAACCAAAATTGCCATTAAAGCCTTCTCTTGCAGGATGTTGTAAAGTATAAATATATCTTTCAGGATGAGGCATTAAACCGAAGATATTTCCTTTATCATTACAAATTCCGGCTATTTGTTCCATAGCACCATTAGGATCTAATGGATATTCTGGAACATTCCCGTCTTTTGTGCAATATTTAAATACAATTTGATTGTTTTTCTTCAATTCTTCAAGGACTTTTTTATCTTTTGTAATAAATTTCCCTTCACCATGAGCTATCGGCAGAGTTATAACATCGGGAAGATTTTTTGTCCAAATACATTTAGATTCATTTTTAACATTTTTTTGTGTTTTTAAATAAATCCATCTGCATTCAAATCTATTGGAATCATTGTATGACAAAGTCGTGATCTGGTCAAAAAGTTTTGGATCAGGCAATAATCCGGTCTTAACTAAAACTTGAAAACCATTGCAAATACCTATTATCGGCTTTCCGCTCAATGCAAACTTTTTTACTTGATCGCCAAGTTTGTTTTTAACTTCATTTGCAAGAATTCTTCCTGACGCAATATCATCTCCATAAGAAAATCCGCCGGGAAAAGCAAGAATATCATATTCGAATATCTTATTCTTTTTCTCTATAAGAGTATTAATATGAACCCTTTCAGCTTCAGCTCCGCAAAGTTCAAATGCCTTCTGTGTTTCATAATCACAATTTGTTCCTGCAGTTCTTAAAATCAATGCTTTAATTTTTTTCATTTTCATTACCATTTTATTGTATTGCGCCAGGCATTTAATAATGCTTCAGGCTTTTCGATTATTTTTATTTTATTCTTTTTGCTTTCAAAAATTACCTTACCGCTATCACATACAGAACCTATCTCGGAAATTGCTGACCCCTTAAATAATGCTTTGAATTTGCCGAGATTTTCAGGTTTTACTTCAACAATAAATCTGCCGTTAGATTCTGAGAACAATACTTCTGCCGTTGTCATTTTATCTTTGCATTTAACAGCATCTATATCTATGCATACGCCTTTTTGAGCTGAGAATGCCATTTCGCTTATTGCGACAACAAGTCCGCCGTCAGAGCAGTCATGGCATGCTTCAACTAAATCTTTATTGATAGCTTCATGGACTTTTTTCATTATAGGTCTTGACTCTTTAGGATAGACATCAGGTACTATTCCGTCTTTAATATTATTTATTTTTGCAAAAACAGAACCGCCCAGCTCATTTCTCGTAAATCCTAAAACAAAAACCTTATTACCTTCCTGTTTAAAAGGCATTGCAACAGTATTTTTAACATTTTCAATAACTCCCATTGCCGATATAAGCAATGCCGGAGGTATTGAATATTCCTTTCCGCCTATTGAATATTCATTATGAAGACTGTCTTTGCCCGATATGAAAGGAACACTGAAAGCCTTTGACATATCATAACAGGCTTTAGCTGCACGGACTAGACTTCCCAATATTTCTGGTTTATTTGGATTACCCCAGCAGAAATTATCAAGAATAGCTATTTTATCTATATCAGCACCTACTGCAACAGCATTTCTTAATGATTCTTCTATAGCGGAAGCCGCCATCTTATAAGTACTTATTTTTCCATACTGTACATTTAAACCATTAGACAAAACTACACCTTTTTTAGTTCCTTTTACTTCGGTATGCGGCCAGATAACGCCGGCATCTCCGGGACCTGCAACTTCAATATTATTTCCTTGAAGAGGTTTTATTATAGTTTGTCCCTGCACTTCATGATCATATTGTCTTATTATCCATTCTTTTGAACAAATATTTAAATCGGCCAATGCTTTCTTTAGAGATTGTGATATTTTCGCCGAAGTCATTTTTACAGGCTTTTGTAACTTATCCTGTTTTACTTTATATGTTGCAGGTCTTGTAGGCTTTGGAACTCCATGATGTAAAAAGTCCATATCCATTTCTGCAACCAAATCGCCATTATATGTAAGGATAAGTTTTTTATCATTGGTAAACTCTCCTATAAAAACAGCTTCAACATTCTCTCTTTTGAATATATCCAATATCTTCTTTTTGTTTTGAGGAGGCACGGCAAAAACCATTCTTTCTTGAGCTTCAGATATCCAAATTTCCCAAGGTGCAAGACCGTCATATTTCAAAGGAGCTTTTTCAAGCTGAACTTTAACTCCGGTTTTTTCGCCAAGCTCTCCTATAGCACTTGAAAAACCGCCCGCACCGCAGTCGGTTACAGCTCTGTAAAGGCCAAGATCTCTTGCTTCAAGCAATGTATCTAATAATTTTTTCTCTATTATAGGATTTCCTATCTGGACAGCATTTACATCAGATTCCTGATCTAATTGCACAGAAGAAAAAGTAGCTCCGTGTATTCCGTCCCTGCCTGTTCTTCCGCCAATAACAAGAACCAAATCTCCTGGTTTAACTTTTTTTTCTATTCTGTTTTTCGGAATAATGCCCATGGTGCCGCAGTAAACAAGAGGGTTTGCCATATATCCGTCATCAAAATGAACTGAACCGTTCACCGTAGGAATACCCATTCTATTACCATAATCTCTAACTCCGGCGACAACGCCTTTTGCAATTCTTTTGGGATGATGCATACCTTCAGGAACTTTTGAAGCTTTCATATCAGGATCGCCGAAACAAAATACATCGCTATTTGCAAGCGGTCTTGCTCCAAGTCCTACTCCCAAAATATCTCTGACAACACCGCCTATTCCCGTTGCAGCACCGCCGTAAGGCTCAAGAGCCGACGGATGATTATGTGTTTCCACTTTATAAGCAACTCCGTTCTTTGAATCAAATTCAATTATACCTGCATTATCTTTAAAAACTGATAAACACCATTTTTTATTTAATTCAACGGTAGCTTTAAAAATTGTTTCTTTAAGAAGATTATTATAGACGGTCTTTTTCTTTTTGCCGCCTTTCTCTTCAGTATATTCAATTATACCTGTAAGAGTTTTATGTTTACAGTGTTCGCTCCAAGTTTGAGCTATAGATTCCAATTCAACATCGGTAGGATTTCTTTTAAGTTTTTTAAAATAATTCTGTACCACTTTCATCTCTTCAAGAGAAAGCGACAGAACATTTTTTTTGCTGAGTTCGACAAGTTGTTTGTCCGTCAGGTTTAAGATTTCAATTGTTTTACATTTAGTTGTAGATTTCATTTGATTTTATATTCCTGGATTAAAGTATTTGCCAACAGCCCTGTTGCTATTTTATCTAGTGTCGAAGAAGAAAGTTTTCCGTAGATATAATATTTATGACCTGCCTTAACATTTATATCTTTTTTTATGCCTAGGTCTTTAACGGCCTTTACGATACTTTCAGCAACTGTATCGGTAACGCCGCGTTTATACCAAACTTCAATTATGGCTGCCTCACTTTTCGAGGAGGCGCCTTCTTTTCTTACCTGAAAAGTTTCTGTGATCTTATCGCTTAGAAGCTCAGAGGCTATTTTTTTTGCCTCGGCTGAGTTAATGTCGCCTTCAATATTGTATAAAGCCGAGTATTCGACCTTTTTGGCGTCTTTAACGCCAATTCCTGAAATCTCAGACAATGTATGCTCGCCGCGTACATTTGTAAAGCCTTTTTTTGTCAAAATTTCAATTTCGTACATTAGAGTTTCCTTTTTTATTTAAACGCATCATTCCCTTTTTGGGAATAAGATGTCAGATTTTCATAATTTTTCAACTATATCTTACAAGATAAGATTATATAAAATTATTGATTGATTTTTCAATAAAAACCTATTTAAAAATTTAAGAACGGACAAGGGCACTATATAAAAGCAATTATTTAAATGTTTTAGGGTGCCTTATGTCTTTCCCATGAACCATAAAGATCACATCTTCACATATATTTGTCGCATGGTCGCCTATTCTTTCTATGCTTCTTGCTACAAGTATTAAATTTACTGCACGTTGTATCGTGTTAGGGTCTGTAGATTCTGTCATATATACTTTAAGGTCCGCAAAAACCGTGTCTTTAAGATCATCAACTTCATCGTCTTTCTCCAATACCGTTTTTGCAAGTTCAGCATTGCTTGTATTAAAAGCTTTTATGCTGTTTTCGACCATTTCCTTTACTATATCTGACATTTTAGGAATATCAATAAGAGGTTTTAATTCAGGATATTTAATCAGGTCCAGAGCTATTTCACTTATATTTACGGCCTCATCACCCATTCTTTCAAGATCGCTGTTAATTCTCATTGCTGAAGTTATGAATCTGAGATCAGTTCCTACAGGCTGGTGTAAAGCTATAAGTTTCATACATTTATCATCAATAACTATTTCTTGTATGTTAACTTCTTTTTCAAGTCCGAAAATAGTTTCTGAAAGATTCGGATCTCTTAAAACAAGTTGGTCTGTGGTTGCTTTTAACATTTGCTGTACAAGCCCTGCCATGTCTACAAGACGAGATTTTAAATCATTCATTTCCATATCAAAGTGACGCATCTTGCCTCCATTTAAATTCAATTGGTTTTATTTTTAAAGATATTTTTATCCTTATCCGAAACGGCCGCTCACATAATCATCGGTTTGCTTTTGTGAAGGATTTGTAAATATTTTATCCGTCTTATCGAACTCTATCATTTCTCCGAGAAGCATAAAAGCCGTTTCTTCGGAAACCCTGGCGGCCTGCTGCATATTATGTGTAACAATAACTATAGTATATTTATCTTTAAGCTGCATCATAAGCTCTTCTATTCTCTGTGTTGAAACAGGATCAAGAGAAGAACACGGTTCATCTAAAAGAATTATCTGCGGTTTTACGGCTATAACCCTTGCAATACAAAGCCTTTGCTGCTGCTCAAGAGTCATTTCAATAGCTGACTTGTTCAGACTATCTTTTATATCGTCCCAAAGCAAAACGGCTTTCAAACTTTCTTCTACCGTTTCATCAATAACGGATTTTTTAGATGCTATTCTGTTGACTTTCAAACCAAAAGCCACATTTTCATAAATAGATATCGGAAAGGGATTCGGACGCTGGAACACCATACCGACATTTCTGCGTAAATTATCTATATCAATTTTATCGCCGTATATATTTTTTCCGCCGATAATAACTTCTCCGCTTGTATTAACACCTTCAATAGTATCATTTATCCTGTTAAAAGCACGCAAAAGTGTTGATTTACCGCATCCTGAAGGACCTATCATAGCGGTAATTCTATTTTTTTTGATTTCCATATTGATGTTTTTCAATGCATGAAAATCTGTATAGTAAAGATTAAAATTTTTAATTTCTATTGCCGGCACAATAACTCCATTTTAAATGTATACTTTTATATCCAACTGTGTATCAGCCGAAACGTCCGGTGATATAATCTTCCGTCTGTTTCTCTTTAGGAGAAATGAACATATTTGCTGTCTTATCAATTTCAATAAGTTTTCCCATAAGAAAAAACGCAGTTCTGTCGCCTACTCGTGAAGCCTGTTTAACATTATTTGTTACAAGGACGATAGTATATTTTTCTTTAAGTTCTATCATCGACTCTTCTACTTTTGCCGTAGATATGGGATCAAGTCCCGAAGACGGCTCGTCAAACAAAATAACTTCCGGATTTATTGCAAGTATCCTTGCTATGCAAAGCCTTTGTTGTTGTCCTCCGGAAAGTTTTATCGCAGAAGAATTAAGTCTGTCCTTTACTTCATTCCATAAAGAAGCATCTCTAAGAGCCTGTTCAACTACAGCATCCTGTTCGCTTTTTCCCATGGCTAAGCCAAGCCTCTTTGGAGCATAGACAATATTGTCATATATACTCATAGGCAAAGGGATAGGCATAGCAAAAAGCATACCGACACGCTTTCTTAGTTTTTCCATATTCATATTAAAAATATTATCATCATCAAGATAGATCACACCTTTTCTTGAGTAATTAGTATTAAGATCATTCATTCTGTTAAGAGTTCTTAAGAATGTAGTTTTCCCGCTGTTTGCCGGACCGATAATTGAAAGTATCTCATTCTTTTTCACATTGATATTAAGAGATTCCAATGCACATTTTCCGCCGTAGAAACAGCTTAAATTCTCTACTCTTATTTTGTCATTGGAATTAGTTTCCGTATCTGTTTTTTTTACCATTTCCTATGTTTCCTAAAATATATTCTTGCTGCTATAGCGATAAAACTCATCGACAAAACCATCATAAGAAGCACTAAAGCTGTACCGAAAATTAGATTTTTAGGCATATTTGGTATCTGTGTTGAAATAATGAACAGATGATAAGGCAGCGCCATTACCTGGTCAAAAGCAGAACTTGGCAAATGCGGCACATAGAAAGCGGCAGCTGTAAACAAAATAGGTGCCGTTTCCCCTGATATTCTGGCTATACTCAGAATTGCACCTGTAAGGATACCAGGTAAAGCATTAGGCAAAACTATATACTGTATAGTCTGCCAGCGGCTGACGCCAAGAGAAAGACTTGCTTCCCTGAAAGCATAAGGAACACTTCTAAGTGCGCCTCTTGCCGTAGTTATGATAACCGGAAGTTCCATAATAGAAAGCGTTAAGGCTCCGGCAATAATAGAAACGCCTAGTTTAAAAAACATTACAAATATTCCTAGACCGAACAATCCGTAAACGACTGAAGGAACTCCGGCAAGATTTACTATTGCAAGATTAATAACTCTTGTAAGCAAATTGTCTTTTGCATATTCGTTTAGATATATAGCAGCGCATACGCCTATCGGAAGGGTTATTGATATAGCACATAAAACTATACAAAGAGTTCCGACGATCGCAGGTAAAATACCGCCGCCTCTCATACCGTCAGTAGGCATTGTGGTCAAAAATTCCCATGTTATTGCGGAAGCTCCATTTTTAATAATTATGAAAACTATAATCGTTACCGGAGTTATTACAAGCAGCGTCGCAAGAAATAACAATGCGTATGAAAGTTTCTGAGATAGTTTCGGACTTAATTTTATCATTTGCGTTTACTTTTCTCCATAAACAGATCGGCAATAAAATTTACTATAAATGTTATTATGAACAATACAAGTCCTATAGCAAAAAGTGCCCTATAATGCATGCCGCCTCTGACGGTCTCGCCCATCTCGGCAGCGATAGTAGCTGTCATAGTTCTTACAGGCTCAAATATTGTTCCTGGTATATGCGCGGCATTTCCGGTGATCATCATAACTGCCATCGTTTCGCCGATAACTCTGCCTATACCAAGCATTATCGCAGCAATTATTCCAGGCATTGCGGCTTTCATCACTATCCTTCTTATCGTCTGCCATTTTGTAGCACCCAATGCAAGAGCTCCTTCTTTATACTGCCACGGAACGGAGCGTATAGCATCTTCTGAAATAGTTACTATTGTGGGCATAGCCATAAAGGCAAGCATTATTGAACCTGAAAAAGCCGTAAGTCCGGTGGGTATATCAAACAGTGTTCTTACAAGCGGAACTAAAGTAACCATACCGACAAAACCTATAACAACGCTTGGAATTGCGGCCATAAGTTCTACAAAGGATTTTAATACATCTCTTACTCCTCTGGGAGCAATCTCAGATATGTAAAGTGCTGCCATAATGCCGAGAGGAACGGCAATTATGCATGCACCTATAGTGACATAAATAGAACCTACTATAAGCGGAAGTATTCCAAACTGTGCCGGATCGGAGGTAGGATACCAGAATTTTCCGGTTATAAATTTTACTACACCAAATTCTTTAAAAAATAAAAAACCTTCTTTTAGAAGGAAACCGAATATCAGAACCACAAAAACAATAGCCAATATGCCGCATAAAAAAATTATTGTCTCTATTATCGTATCTATCGTTTTTCTCATTGCTGTATTATATTTCCTTTTAGCGGCACAAAATCTGTTTCCAGAACAATTTTCTGTCCTTCTTCAGACAAGGCATAATCTATAAAATCTTTAACTCTCCCTTTAGGATCACCGTTAGTGTAAAGGTAAAGCGGTCTTGATATAGGATAACTTCCATCCATAACATTATCCGAAGTCGGATAAATATAATCGCTTTCGGCATCTATTGCAACAGAAACGGCTTTAACGCCATCATTTATAAAGCCCATTCCAACATATCCGAGAGCATTTGGGTTCTGATATACTTCATCATAAATTGCCTGAGAAGACGGCATCAGTAAAGCCTGCGGTGCAAATTCATCTTTAGAGTTTTTATCACCATGCCTTAATACATGTTCTTTAAAGAACATGTGGGTACCTGAATTGCTTTCCCTGGATAAGATAACTATTTTCCTGTCTTCTCCGCCAAGATCTTTCCAATTGGTTATTTTAGCCATAAAAATATCCCGGAGCTGTTCTAATGTAAGTTCATTTACGGGATTGTTTTTGTTTATTAAAATGGCAAGACCGTCAAGCCCTACTATAAATTCTACTGGATGAATGCCTTTGCTTTCGGATAATTCTCTTTCCTTAGGTTCAATTTCACGAGAAGACATGGCAATATCGCATGTTCCGTTCATCAAAGCTGCAAAGCCTGTTCCTGAACCGCCTCCGGTAACTCCGACATTAAAATCAGGCTTATCGCTTGCGAAACGTTCAGCCCAGACCTGTATAAGATTAACAATGGTATCCGAGCCTTTTATCTGCATAGAAGCTCCGGTTTTTATATTTTCTTGTGGTCTGGAACAAGAAAAAAAAGTAAAAGCGGTAAATAAAATTAAAAATGTTCTTATATATTTCATCTCAATTCAATTCCACTGTTAAAGGTATTTATTCCCATTCAATAGTCGCCGGAGGTTTATTGGATATATCATAAACAACCCTATTGGCACCTTTTACTTCATTAATAATCCTTGACGACATTTTACCCAGCAGATCATAAGGAAGTTTCACCCAGTCCGCCGTCATTGCATCTTCGGAATTTACAGCTCTGATCACTATAACATGCTCATAAGTTCTCGCATCGCCCATAACTCCAACAGTCTTAACCGGAAGTATTATAGCAAAAGACTGCCAGATTTTCTCATACAGTCCGGCTTTTCTAATTTCTTCCATTACTATATGGTCAGCTTTCTTTAGAATATTAAGTTTTTCTTCTGTAATTTCGCCAATAGTCCTTACGGCAAGACCGGGACCTGGGAAAGGCTGTCTGTTTATTATTTCATCAGGTACACCTAATTCCTTTCCGAGAAGCCTTACTTCATCTTTAAAAAGGAACTTTAAAGGTTCAACTAATTTCATCTTCATCTTTTCAGGAAGACCGCCTACATTATGATGACTCTTTATAGGTGCTTTTGAACCTTTTATAGAAACACTTTCTATAACATCAGGATATATTGTTCCCTGTAAAAGATGATCTATGCCTTTAAGTTTTTTAGCTTCTTTGTCAAATACTTCTATAAATGTATGCCCGATGATCTTTCTTTTCTTTTCAGGGTCCGTAATACCTTTAAGCCTTGTTAGAAACAGCTTTTTTGCATCAACAATTTTAAGGTTTTTTCCAAATTTTTTGCCGAAAATCTTTTTTACTCTTTCAGTTTCACCATATTTCTGCAGACCGTGGTCTACATAAACACAGAAAAGTCTTTTGCCTACGGCTTTGTGTATCATAACAGCAGCAACGGAAGAATCTACTCCGCCGGAAAGTGCACATAAAACCTTACCATCTTTGCCCAACTGTTCTTTTATTCTTTTAACTTCGTCAACAATGTAAGATCTCATTGTCCAGTCGCGTTTGGAAGAACAAATATTAAATATGAAATTTTGGAGTATTTTTTTGCCATGGACAGAATGTTTTACTTCGGGGTGAAACTGTACGCCGTATATACGTTTTTTTACATCCTCTATTGCAGCGTATGGAGAATTTTCTGATTTTGCCGTTACTTTGAAACCTTTTGGTACCTTTGAAAGTTTGTCGCCGTGACTCATCCAAAGCGTTTCAGTATTTTTCAAACCTTTAAATAAAGCAGAAGAAGTCAAAATATTAACAGATGCTAGACCAAACTCTCTTTTTCTAGACTGTTTTACTTTCCCTCCAAAACGCTCGGCAATAAGCTGCATCCCATAACATATACCTAAAATAGGTACACCAAGTTCCCAAATTTTAGGATCAGGCCAAGGAGCATTTTTTGAATAAACGCTTTCATAACCGCCGGAAAGAATAATACCTTTTATATCTTTAAGTTCCCCAAATGACTTGAAAGGTTTGTTTCCGGGATAGATTTCACAATAAACTTTTTCTTCTCTGATACGTCTTGCTATAAGCTGTGTGTACTGCGAACCGAAATCTAAAATCAGAATCATAAAGTTGATTTTCTCCTCTGTACTTAGCTTTATTTATAATAATTCTTTATACTATACTAAATTATAAAATTATTTAAAACCTGTACATCAACAAATTCTTTCGTTTTTTGCAGCTGTTTTGTTTTTATTCGTAATTAGTAATTCGTGATTGCCGTTTTACACTTTTGCGGAAGTTATGTTTTTTTGTGCCTGATATTTACCCTTTCTGTCAGCATAAGAAACTTCGCAAACTTCGCTTGCACCAAGGAAAAGCACCTGGGCTATCCCTTCATTTGCATACACTTTGACTGGCATAGATGTTGTATTGGATATTGATAAAGTAACATATCCCTCCCATTCAGGTTCAAATGGGGTCACATTTACAAATATGCCGCATCTTGCATAAGTGGATTTTCCAAAAGCTACTGTGATAATGTCTCTCGGTATTCTGAAATATTCTATCGTTTTACCTAGAACTATTGAATTTGGCGGAACTACTATATAATCTTCCACCGTAACAGGCTCAAACAATTGTTCAGCCGAACTTTTAGGATCAAGTATTTTATTATCATCGCCGTCACGGACTTTCATAATCATAAATTCATTTGAAAGACGCATATCATAACCATAAGAAGAAGTGCCAAATGATATAACACCCTTACCGTCAAGAAGTTTGATCTGTCCCGGTTCAAAAGGCTCTATCATCTTTTTTTCAACAGCCGTTTTTTTTATCCATTTATCATTTTTAACCATTTATTTTCCTTTATTCTCTTGCGGCTTGAACATTTTCCCCATAAAAAGAATTTTACCATCTTCCTCATCAATTATCATATAAACAAAAGGTTTATCAGCTCTGAAAACAAAAGGCGGTTCTTCTCTTTCTATATAAATGCCCTTAGCAAGAACTATTGCAGTTGCTGCGGCAGCTTCAGTTTCTTCTTCATCAATCTTTATAAATGAACTGTGCAGGACATTTGAAACAACACAATCATCAGAAGATAGTTTGCTGTAATCGGAAGAAAGCAATCCGAGGGATACCATTATTTTTGCAAGATCTGAATTCCATTCCGTTTCAAATTTAGGGAAATAAACTATTCCAGATTGAAGAGTCATATTGTTGAAAAAGAATGATATATCATTGTTCAAAATAAAATCTTCAGCAATATTAACACCGCCTGATTTTGAAATCACAGCTATCATACTCTTTTTAGATTCATTCTGATAGCTCATCCTTATTGCCTGTATATCTTTATTTTCATAATACATATATTTGTCTTTCTGTTTCATAAGTTTGATTGTTACCTTATTTTCCCCAGGCACATAAAAATCGTCATCCTCAGTAGAACTTTTATCAAAAGCTATTTGCCATTTTTCTTTAAAAAAAATGGTATTTACAAGAACAAAAGCCGTATTGGCGTCCAATGTATCATTAACTATTTTTTTAATTTTATTTTCGGTATTTTCTCCTACCCATTTATTTATTCTGTCTGTAGAAGAAGTTTTTGAAAAATCCATTTGCTCATATACATCAGCAAAATAATATTTATGCAAAACGGTTTTATAGGGTGGCAGTATTGTAAAATCTTTATTTGCCCAAAGAGAGTTGGAAACAAATATTCCATATTTCTGTTTTTTATTTTGATATTTTGAAAGTTCTTCTTGGATCGCTTCCCTTCTTATGAAATCATCTTCAGAAAAAGCGAAAAGCGTCGATAACTCTTTGGAAGTTTCTCCGGAGGCACCCTCAAAAAGCATTGAATAGGCAAGATATATGCTATAAGGAGAAAAGAAAAAATTCGAATCTTTATAATTATCTCTTAACTGTTTGAATAGTTCAGAAGCAAATTTATTGCTGCCTTCAGTGATACTTTTCTTTTCATCTGCAATATTTTCCACTGCTAGCGTATTATATTTGTCGGTTTTTACATTTTTATCTTCTTGAGGTACTTTATCGCCCAAGAAACATCCTGAAATAAAAAAAACAGCAATTAGAACAGCATAGATTCTGATTTTCATCAAACTCCCCAAATTTTTCAATTTTACTTTTGTTCATCAAAAAAATCGTTAAAAATTTTTTTGTAAGTAATTTCGGTTAATTCAGAACTGAGAACTTTAAAGTGTGCACCGGTATAGAGGAGAGAACCGGTGCATCAACTAATGAACAGCTTAACCGAAAAATTTACCAGCATTTAGAATATCCGCAATCACGGCATACGGCACATCCTTCAGCAAAAGTAAGCATTGAGCCGCACTCGGGACATTCGGGACAGGAACCTGAGAAATTATTTTTCACATCCCTGGAATAAGACACAGCAGATAAAGATTTTGAGTCTGCCGGAGCATAAGGTTCAGAGTTTACGACTTCCTGCGTAAAAAGCGCCGGTGTCATCTTTTCTTTTTCATAAGCTTCAAGTGCTTTTGCAACAGCATCCGCACAAGATAGTATTGCACCGCCTTCTGCCAAAGTAGGCGAAGGACATCTTATCCCTTTAAGTTGGTTAATGATCTCACGCTGGTCAACTCCTGAACGCAGTGAAAGAGATATAAGTCTTGCTACCGCTTCGGACTGTGAAGATGTACATCCGCCTGATTTTCCAAGCTGGGTAAATATTTCGCATGCCCCTCTTTCATCTTCATTTATAGTAACATACATTTTTCCGCAGCCTGTGTGCATTAAATATGTGTACCCGAAAGTTTTTCTGGGTCTGTTTCTGGGCTTTTTCTCTTTTTCCTGAGAAGCATCTTGAACTTGTCCGTCTTTTTTTGAGGCAAGATTTAAAACTTGAAGATCTCTGCTGCCGTCACGATAAACAGTAACTCCTTTGCAGCCTGTTTTGTATGAAAGCATATACACTTTCTTTACATCTTCTTTTGTCGCAGCATTAGGGAAATTGACTGTTTTTGATACGGCGTTATCCGTATATTTCTGAAAAGCCGCCTGCATCCTTATATGGTCTTCAGGGGTTATATCATGGGAAGTAACAAATATCTTTTTTATATCTTCAGGAATTTCTTTTAAACCGTGAACCGTTCCCTTTTCTGCTATCTTATCCATAAGTTCTTGAGAATAAAAGCCGTTCTCTTTTGCTATTTTTTCAAAATATGGATTAACTTCATACATTTCTTCATTGTCAAGACATTGTGCTCTTTTATAGACAAGCGCAAAAACAGGCTCAATACCGCCGGAAGCCGCAGCTATTATACCAATAGTCCCTGTAGGGGCTATTGTAGTGGTTGTAGCATTCCTTATAGGATTACCTTTTGCATATATGCTCTGCTTGAAATTAGGGAAAGCTCCCCTTTTCAATGCAAGTTCTTCAGACGCTTCATGGGATTTTGATTGCACAAAACTCATAATTTTTTCAGCAAGTTCGAGAGATTCTTGTGAGCCATAAGGTATACCCATATACAAAAGCATATCAGCCCAGCCCATTATACCAAGACCGATCTTTCTGTTAGAACGTGTAGTTTCTCCAATCTTTTGTATAGGATAATTATTCATATCTATAACATTATCAAGGAAATGAACAGCTGTTCTTACAGTTTTTTCCAGTTTTTCCCAATTAACATCTCCGTCTTTTACGAAGCGTCCGAGATTTATTGAACCCAAATTGCAAGATTCATAAGGAAGAAGCGGCTGCTCTCCGCAGGGATTTGTGGACTCTATCAAGCCGACAGCCGGAGTAGGATTGGCTTCATTCATTTTGTCGATAAAAACAATGCCGGGTTCGCCGTTCTTCCATGCCTGATCAACTATTTTATTGAATACTTCTTTAGCATTGAGCTTTCCGGCAGCCTCGCCGGTTCTTGGATTATAAAGCGTATAATCTTCATCATTTTCAAGAGCGTCCATAAATTCTTTAGTTACTGCAACTGAAATATTAAAATTGTTCAAACTGTCATTCTTATCTTTGCAGACGATAAAATCTAAAATGTCTGGATGATCCACGCGAAGCATGCCCATATTAGCACCGCGTCTGGTTCCACCCTGCTTTATCGCTTCGGTTGCCGCATTAAAGACTTGCATAAAAGAAACAGGACCGGAAGAAACACCGCTTGTTGTTTTTACATTATCGTGTTTTGGGCGAAGCCTAGAAAAAGAAAAACCGGTTCCGCCGCCTGATTTATGTATAAGTGCGGTATTTTTAAGAGTCTCAAATATAGAATCCATAGAATCTTCTATAGGAAGAACAAAACATGCGGAAAGCTGCTGTAAATGTCTGCCTGCATTCATCAATGTCGGGGAATTAGGCAAAAAGTCAAGAGATGCCATGGCAGTATAAAATTCTTTAGTTAAAGCCTGGATGTCGGCATCTTTATCATATATTTTATCGGCCTGGGCTATATTTTCAGCAACCCTGTAAAATAAATCTTCGGGTTTTTCAGCCGCATTGCCGTTATCGTCTTTTTTGAGATACCTTTTCTTAAGTACCGTAAGCGCATTTTTTGCAAGTTTTGCCGGACATTCTTTAAATAAATCATCTTTAATTGTTTGTGCCATTACTTCCTCCCGCTTTTTTGTCTTTTTATATGCTCTTTTTTCAGTTTTTTCAATTCTTCCATAAAAGTGTCAACATCACCAAATTTCCTATAAACGGATGCAAACCTTATATAGGCAACAAGATCTATATCCCAAAGCTTATCAAGGAGCCTCTGTCCTATTATATGTGAAGGAATCTCCATAACATATTCAGACATCAACTCATTTTCCACTTCGCTTACTATTTTATCAATTGTTTCTACTGCAACAGGGCGTTTACGGCAGGCTCTATCTATACCGGCCCACATCTTTTTTCTGTCAAAAGGCTCTCTGCTCTGATCAGATTTAACTACCATAAGAGTAACTTCTTCCGGTCTTTCAAAAGTGGTATACCTTTTTTTACATTCAAGGCACTCCCTACGCCTTCTTACCGCAGATGTGTGCTCAATTGGACGTGAATCAAGAACTTGATCCTGAAAACTTCCGCAAAAAGGACATTTCATAACATTACTCTTTCTTTATTATTTTTGTTATTTTTTGAAGTTTCGCAAAACTACCGGTAGTGTTAAGATTTATGTTACAAGATACATATAGTTTTGTCAACAAGTTTTTTTAATAATCCGGCATGGTCCTTTTCCTACTACCGGTTTGGGAGATATAAGTCTATTAAACAATATATTGTATTGTCAACTGATATTTTCTTGACTTTTTGAAAAAATAAAGCAGCCCGGGAAAATCCCGGGCTGCTTTTATAAAATTCAAGAAAATTACAATGGCTGAACTTTTACTTTCTTACCTGTCGATGTTTCAAGAACTGTTTCATTAACTCCACCTTGCTGCAGCATATTCATGCCTTCCGTATCCATCTTTTTAAGATTAGGCTTATTTACTTCAATAGCCGGACCTCTCAATTCTTTTTTATAATTTTCTTTTGAATATTTAGAGTTTAGATAATGTCTGATACCAGGTAGGTTTTTTATAAATTCTTTTGTTTTTTTCCATGACTTGCTCATGAATGAAATCGCAGAAGAAACTACACCTATAGATATAAAAGACTTATATAAATTATGTAATTTCTTAGGAATCTCTGTCATTTCTTTCTCTTGTTTCTTAGTTTTCACTTCTTCTATAACTTCTTTTTTTTCTTCTTTATGCTTTCTAGCTTTTGAAAGATGCTGCAGAGAAGGATTGTTTGAAACTATTTCATCATTTATCACTACTATCTCTTCGGTTTTCCCGACCTGAGTATCATTTGCTTCTTGATTAATTGACTCAGGCTGAACTTTGAATCCTTCTTCTTCATTATAATCACTCCCCGAAAATTGATATATATCTTTCTCAATCTTTGCAGGATCTGAAATATCGAGAGATTCTTGAGCACTGTAAGAAGACGGTGTTAATGCCGCAAAAATAAAGAACAAACAAAAAATTATCGATATTGTTTTTTTCATTATTTCTCCTATCTGCTTTTTTTTGATTCTCTTGAAATAAGATATTTTAATATAAACGGAGTTATAAAAGTAGTAAGCATTATTACAGCGACAAGGGCACTGTAAGCACTTGAATCGAAGACTTCATTTCTAAGTCCTATTCCGGCAAAAATAAGACCTACCTCGCCTCTTGGAACCATACCTACACCTATAAGAAGTTTATTAATACCTTTTTTTAATACCGCATAACCCGCTACCGCTTTTCCCAAAAAAGCCACAATAAAAAGAACAGCCGTAAGAAGAAGTATTGTTCTATTATCCGGGACAAAAGGGTTAAAAGTACTAAGTTCTACATTAGTACCCATCAAAACAAAAAATATAGGTACAAAAAAAGCGGAAAGCGGTTTAACATCAGCTTTTATCTCTTCTTTCTGTTTAGTGGTTGAAAGAACAAGACCGGCCGCAAAAGCACCGACTATAGGTGCGAGTCCGAATTTTGAAGACAGTGCCGATATAAAAAGACAAAATGCAAAAGCAATAACAAATATTATGTTTTCTTGTTGCATTTTAGAAACTAATCTAAAAAGAGAAGGTGCTATTAAAAGACCTGCACCTATGGCTAGAGCCAGGAAAAGAACAGCTGTTCCGGCTACTTGGAGTATGCTGCCCATAGTTACAGTTCCACCTACTACAAGTTTTAATACTACGGCAAGAATAGCAAGTCCTATAACATCATCAATCACAGCCGCACCGAGAACTATTCGAGCTTCTTCACTTTCAAGTTTTTTAAGATCTTTAAAAACTCTTGCTGTTATCCCGACAGAAGTAGCCGTGAGAACGGCTCCGGCAAAAATTGCCTGTGTGCTTGTCATTCCGAAATATAAGAACGTGTAATAACCGAAGAAATAAGGCAAGACTACGCCTATCACAGCTACTGCAGTAGCCCATCCGCCTGCTTTGGCAAACTCTTTTATATCTGTAGAAAGCCCTACTTCAAAGAGAAGTATTATAGCACCAAGTTCAGAAATACTTGCAAGTACAGGAGTTTCTGTAACAAGTCCGAAAACGCTTGGTCCTATTATAACACCGGCAATAAGTTCGCCTATAATGCCGCTTTGTCCAAATCTTACCGCTATCTCTCCTAATATTTTGGCCGATATCAGTATTGTTACAATAGCCACCAAAAAACTAAAAACTTCATTCATACAACTTTCTCCCTTTTTTGAGTATTTTATTATTTTACAAAATTATTCCGCCGGATTTAAGATCATCTTCAAAACCTTTAGGGAAAGTATATCCGCTTTCAAGTGCTTTTTTAGCGTTTTCTTCAGCTTTATCGAACTCTCCCATCTCAAGATAAAGTGCAGCTCTATGGAAATAAGCACTTCCGAAATTATTTTTTATTAAAACCGCCATAGTATAACAAAAAAATGCTTCCTTATATTTTTTTGTTATAGCATAAATATTACCCAATGCATCATAAGCATTATAATCCGATGGAAACTTTTCTATAATTTCAAGATAATGACCCTCTGCCCTTTCATACATATCAAGATTAGAACACAAATTCCCAAGAGCAAATAGAAGATCTCTTTCCTTCCCGCAGTTTATTATTCCTTCAATATATTCTTGAACTGCAAGAGTGAATTTATCCTGTTTTTCATAAATTGCCCCGATTGCTAAATAAGAATTATGCTTGTGCGGAAAAGTTTTTTTTGAAAGTTGAAAATATTCCAGAGCTTTTTCATAATCCCCTATAGACTCATAATATACACCGGCATTATAATATATGAAAACATAAGTTGATGCCTCTGTATTTTTTAATGCCACATTTAAAACTTTCTCAGCCTTTTGCTTTTCGCCCTGAATGTTATATATAGATATCATATTGGCATATGCATTCATTATATTTATATCATAATATGGCAGCTGTCTGTAAAGAGTTAAAGCTTCGTCAAATCTTCCTTGCTTTTTGCGAAGATCGGCAAGAGATATCTTAGCAAGTCCGCTATCAGGATTTATCCGTAATGCCTCCAAAAGGTATCTCTCTTCTTTCTTGTCATCGCCGACGGTTTGAAATTCAAGTGCCCGTATGGCATAAGCTTGGTCAACTTCTCCAGGATAAGTAGTTATCTGAGCATCAAAAATAGTTGACGTATTCTGCCATCTGTTAACCCTTGAACGACAGGATATACACATCAAAGCAAAAACCGCACAGATAAATACAATAAAAGCGTTCTTAAATATTTTTATATTTATTTTTTTATAGATGAACACAATAGTACAAGCCGCTATAAAAGCAAGACCTATATACGGAACATAAGTATATCTGTCAGCAACACGTGCTATGCCGGTAGGGAGAATATTTATTACCGGAAGTATAGTTATTATAAAAAAAGCAAAGCCGAAAAATATTTTTTTTGTACGTTCCAAAGAAATTATTATAAGAAGAACAAGCAGATATATAAATGCCGGAGCAAACATTATAAAATCAGGCAGAATTTCGTTTGGACTGTAAAAGGGCGGATATATAACTGCTAGTTTTGCCGGCCATATAAATTTAACAAAATAAAATATTAGATTAAAATGTGCGGCAATAAAATTATTGAAAAGCATATAATTTGTAATTAAAAGTTTTTCATTCGGAATATAATAATTTAAATATGTAATTATTGAAAAAACTGCGGCGGCAACGAAATACGGAATATATTTCAAAATAGATCTTTTGTCGAATTTTTTTCCCATAAACCAGTCGATAACAATAAGAACTGCGGGAAGCGTTACAGCCATACTCTTTGATAAACAAGCAAATAAAAACAAAATTACTGAAATTGAATAGATTAATACTCCTTTTGATTTTGCCTCATGTGCTTTAATATATGTCAAAATAGAAGCCAGAAAGAAAATGGTATATAAAGTATCTTTTCTTGCACTTACCCAGGCAACAGATTCAACATGCATAGGATGGCAGGCAAAGATAAGAGCCGTAATTAAAGATATATTGAAATTTTTTTTTGTGATGAGCATAAAAATGAAGAAAACCAATAAAGTATTGAAAAGATGAAGTATTAAATTAGTAGCATGGTAAATATAGGGATCATTGCCAAATAGGTAATATTCAAGTGCAAATGAAAGATTTACAATAGGATGATAGAGTTTAAAGTGTGAGTCAAAAAGAAGTGATCTTAAATTCTCAAAAGAAAAAGAAGCTATCTTCCAGTTAGCTTCAACAAAAACAACATCATCAAGATTAACAAATTTTGCATTTAATACAGGGTAAAAGACAAATAATGTAATAAACAACAATGCTATTAAAAGCAATATCTGATATTTCTTCATTTTTTTATGTTTTTTTGAATTTTTTTCCAGGGTTTACCGCAAGGAAAAGTTTCATTACATCCATCTCTGGCACAATCAGGCCCGGCGTCAGCAAATAGGAGCGGAGCGGCTTTTTTGGCAAGATTCAGCATTTTACAAGCCATATCCCTTATTTCCCACTGCGCTCTATTACAGCATCGAAGGGCAAAAAAGTGTCTGAGTTCCCTTGCATTCATAGTTACAATAATTTTTGTAGCAGACGCATTAGGAAGTAAATATCTTGCATCTTCCGCTGGAACTCCGGCATCAAGATATTCCTTATACAATGTTTGTGCAGAGTTAAGAAAATCATTGTATTTTTTCAAAAGAGCTTTGTCTTTTTTTATAGTATCCGGCGTAATGAACTCTACGCCGGTTTTAAACTTTACATAACGTTGGCTTTGTACTGAAAAAGAGGCAATTCTGTGCCTTGTAAGTTGTGCAAGTAATGCCCGTGAAACTCCTTCAATACCGAATGTAAAAGAGGCATGTTCCAAAACTGACAGATGTCCGGAAGAAACTATTTTATCTAATAGCTCTTTTATTTTTTCTTTTGTGAATTTTTCGGCTATTTCTTCTATACCGGCAGCACTATAGCACAATCTTGCGGCTATAGCACAGGCTTTTTCCGGATCATTTGTAAATTTTAATAGTTTAACTTTCAAAGTTTTTCCCTCTTTTATTTATCGTTTTTCTTATAAAATTCCTGTAAAGATCCTACTGTCCAATCATTTTTCTTTTTCGCTTTTATTCCCTGAACGGAAGCTTTAGCGGCTGCAAGCGTTGTAACAATTGGAACTCCATACATAACTGCATTTCTTCTTATCTGATAACCGTCTTTGCGGCTTTTTGCTCCAGACGGAGTATTTATAATAAAGTTAACCTGCTTATTTGCGATAACATCGACAACGTTCGGTCTGCCCTCAGCAATCTTTAGTACTTCTTTTGCTTTTATTCCGTTTTGATTAAAAAATTCAGCTGTATGTTTTGTAGCATAAATTTCAAAGCCGAGTTCGGCAAACTCTTTAATTATATGCAAAGCTTCTTCTTTTCCTTTCGGTCCTATGCTTACAAGAATTGCTCCGGATTCAGGAAGTAAAGAACCGGCGGCAAGTTCTGCTTTTGCAAAAGCCCTTCCAAAATCAGCATCTATACCCATAACTTCCCCGGTACTTTTCATTTCAGGACCCAAAACCGTATCAACATTGGAAAATCTTGTCCATGGAAGGACAACTTCTTTCACCGTAACATATTTTATAGGCTGTGAAGGTCCGTTAAGTAATTCTTTTGGGAGAAGAGTTGCAAGTTTTTTGCCCGTCATTATTTTTGTTGCAAGTTTTGCAAGTTGTATTCCGGTAGATTTAGAAACATAAGGAGTTGTTCTTGAAGCTCTTGGATTTGCTTCAAGAATATACACAACACCTTCTTTAACGGCAAACTGTATATTCAACAATCCTTTTACACCTATTTCTTTGGCAAGAGATACTGTATATTTTCTTATAGTATCGAGTATTTTATCACTTAAAGTATTTGCAGGGAGAACACATGCCGAATCCCCTGAATGTATGCCGGCTTCTTCTATATGTTCCATTATTCCTGCAACATACACATCTTTACCGTCGCATAAAGCATCAACATCGACTTCAACGGCATGGTCAAGGAATTTGTCTATAAGTATAGGTTTTCCGGGGCTCACACTTACCGCTGTGGAAATATAGGTTTCCAGGGCTTTTTCATCATAAACTATTTCCATAGCCCTGCCGCCAAGAACATATGAAGGTCTTACCATCACGGGATAGCCTATATCTTCAGCTATCTTTTTAGCTTCTTTAAAGCTTATCGCCGTACCCGATTTTGCCTGCGGTATCTTAAGTTTCTCTAAAACTTTACTGAAAAGTTTTCTGTCTTCAGCAAGATCTATCGACTCTATTGGCGTTCCAAGAATTTTAAGACCTGCTTTATCGAGTTCACCGGCAAGATTCAGCGGAGTTTGTCCGCCAAACTGAACAACAATGCCTGTCGCTTTTTCTTTTTCCGCAATATCAAGAACATCTTCAACTGTAAGAGGTTCAAAATAAAGTCTGTCTGCCGTATCATAATCTGTAGAAACGGTTTCCGGATTAGAATTGATCATTATAGTTTCATAGCCTTCTTCTTTAAATGCCAATACCGCATGCACACAGCAATAGTCAAACTCTATTCCCTGACCTATTCTATTGGGTCCCGCACCAAGTATAATAACTTTTTTCGGATTTTTGTTTACCTTGACTTCATCTTCGCTCTCATATGTCGAATAATAGTACGATGCTTTTGATTCAAACTCCCCTCCGCAAGTATCTACCGTTTTATAAGAAGGTAATATACCGAGTGCATTTCTTAATTCTCTGACTTCTTCAGGGGTTTTTTTGTTCATGCTGGCTATCTGTTTATCAGAATAGCCATACTGTTTAGCTTTAAACATAAGTTCTTTCTGTTTTTCTTCTTTATGTTTGAACATATTTGGAAGTTCGTTCTCAAAATCAACTATTTCTTTTATCTGATTGATAAACCATTTGTCTATTTTTGTGATATCGCATATTTCTTCAATACTCATACCGAATCTTATAGCAAGCCTTATCATATAAAGCCTGTCACAATTCGGGATCCCGAGTTTATACTTTACTTCTTCAATTGCTTTCTGACGCAATGGACCGCCGTCATCATAATAAGCTTCTATCTCGGCATCGCCCTGATGTCTGTCTGCACCAAGTCCGCTTCTGCCGACTTCCAGTCCGCGAATTGCCTTCTGGAGAGCTTCTTTAAAAGTTCTTCCTATCGCCATAGTTTCACCGACTGATTTCATTGCCGTTCCAAGTGTCTGGTTCGTACCTGAAAACTTCTCAAAAGCAAATCTCGGTACTTTTACTACATGATAATCTATAGTCGGTTCAAAGGATGCAGGTCTTGGTGCTGTCATATCATTTTGTATCTCGTCAAGCGTATATCCTACCGCAAGCAAACTTGAAACTTTAGCTATAGGAAAACCCGTTGCTTTGGAAGCAAGCGCAGATGAGCGGCTTACGCGCGGATTCATCTCAATGACTACCTGTCTGCCGGTTTTAGGGTCAACAGCAAACTGAATATTTGCACCACCCGACTTCATTCCGATAGCTCTCAATATTTTAAAAGAGTCATCTCTCATTTTTGCGAATTCTTTTGCACTTAAAGTCATAGCCGGAGCAACAGTTATTGAGTCGCCTGTATGAACACCCATCGCATCAAAATTCTCAATTGAACATATCGTTATGCAATTATCGGCGGTATCGCGCATAACTTCCATTTCAATTTCTTTCCAGCCGAGAACTGATTCTTCAATAAGAATTTCTCCTATCGGGCTTGCCTGTATACCGTTTGAAGCTATATCCATAAACTCTTCTTTTGTAAATACCATTCCGGAACCCACTCCGCCTAAAGTAAAAGAAGGTCTTACTATGCAAGGAAAACCTATATCTTCAGATATTTTTAAAGCTTCGGAAATATTATAAGCATAATTGCTTTTAGGAAGGTCCATGCCTATTTCCTGCATGATTTTCCTGAACATCTTTCTGTCTTCAGCAGCCTCTATAGTTTTAAAATCTGCACCTATAAGCTCGACTTTATATTTTTCAAGAGTTCCTCTTTCGTGCAAAGCGACCGCAAGATTAAGAGCGGTCTGACCGCCGAGAGTAGGAAGTATTGCATCGGGTCTTTCTTTTTCAATAATCTTTTCTACTATCTCAGGAACAAGCGGTTCTACATAAGTAGCGTCTGCAAATTCAGGATCAGTCATAATAGTGGCAGGATTTGAATTAACAAGGACTATTTTGAAACCTTCTTTTTTAAGGGCTTTTATAGCCTGAACTCCGGAATAGTCAAACTCGCAGGCTTGCCCGATAACTATCGGACCTGAACCTATAATAAGTATTTTCTTTATATCAGTTCTCTTAGGCATTTTTTTTCACCATCCCGAAAAATGTTTCAAATAAATATGCCGTTTCCGACATATCGACCGCCGGATAATACTGAACTGCAAAAACCGGATATTCTTTATGTTTAAAACCCTGGATACTTGAATCAAAAAGATTTTTATGCGTTATGACAAATCCGCCGTTCTTTTCAAAAGAATTATCCAGAGTATAACCATTGTTCTGTGCAGTTATCTCAACTTTATTAGTAAAGATATTTTTTACAGGGTGATTGGCGCCATGTCTGCCGATTTTATGTTTTTTAAACTTTCCGCCAAAAGCACCGGCAAGGACCTGAAAACCCATACAGACGGCAAAAACAGGCATTTTAGGATTTTCGGCTATTATTTCTTTAATACTATTAGATATTCCTTTAGGCGCTTTTCCGGGTCCATTTGAAAGGAAAAGTCCATTAATGCCTGACTCAAGTACTTCTTTTGAGCTTACATTATAAGGAAATACTATTATTTTATAACCTTTAGAAGCTATTCCTTTGAGAAAACTGTTCTTACAGCCATAATCTATAACACCTATAGTGCCTTCATTTCCCTGGCAGTAAATATATTTTTCTTTTGAAGAAACTTCTTTAACATAATTAGAGTCATTAATATTAAGACTCTTTGCCTTTTCAACAAGTTTTGAAGGATAATCTCCTAAAAAAGAAATAACGGCTTTCATCGAGCCGTTATCCCTGATATGTTTTGTTAATGCCCTTGTATCGACTCCGTCGATACCGGCAACATTGTTTTTGGCAATTAGTTCCGCCAGCGTAAATTCTGAAAAAGGATTAGATACGACCGCACTGTTTTCCCTCACAATAATGCCTTTTGAACATACTTTCGCAGATTCATTAGAATCTTTATTACAGCCATAATTACCTATATGCGGATGCGTAAAACAGGTTATATGCCCATATGACGAAGGATCAGTTATAATTTCCTGATAACCGAATACTCCCGTATTAAATACTATTTCTCCTGACACCTCTTTTTCAGCACCGAAAGAGATGCCTTCAAAAATCTTTCCTGATTCAAGAGCAATATATCCTTTTTTTAGAACCATTTTATACCCTTCCTTACTTCTATGGTTTCTTCTCTCTTTCTTCCGAGAGATATAAGATCTATCTGAGCACCGACGAGTTCTTCAAGACGCTTGATGTATTTTTGTGCATTTTTAGGAAGTTTTTTGAAATCAGTAACACCTCTGACTTTGCCTTTAAAACCAGGCATTTCTTCATAAATAGGTTTGCAGCCTGCCTGTATAGTTCTTGATGCCGGCATCTCTTTATATATTTTGCCTTTATATTTATATGCAACGCATATCTTTATTGTATCTATCTCTTCCATACAGTCAAGTTTAGTAAGTATAAGATGTTTTATACCGCTTACTCTTACGCTATGACGTACGACAACAGCATCAAACCAACCGCATCTGCGCGGTCTTCCCGTCGTAGCACCGTACTCTCCGCCTTTATCTCTGAGATGTTCCCCCATCTCGTCAAAAAGCTCACTGGTGAAAGGCCCTTCACCGACTCTTGTCGTATATGCTTTTACTACTCCAAGAACTTTATCTATATTGCTTGGACCTACTCCCGCGCCTGTTCCCACGCCGCCTGCTATAGGGTTTGATGAAGTTACAAAAGGATATGTACCGAAATCAAGGTCCAGCAAAGTTCCTTGTGCACTTTCAAAAAGTATTTTTTTATTCTTTTTTATAGCCGCATCAAGCATAAGGCTTGTATCGATAACAAAAGGTTTCAAGAATTTTGAAAGTTCTTTATGATCTTTAAGTATTTCTTTTTTGAGCTCGCTCAGATTTACGCCGCTTGCCGCAAGTATAGGAGCTTTTTCTATAAGATTTTTCTCAAGCAGATCTTCAAAAACATCTTTCTCAAGATAATCTACAACTCTTATGCCTATTCTTTTTACTTTATCGGCATAAGCAGGTCCGATACCTCTTTTGGTTGTACCTATCTTGACCTGTCCTTCTTCAAGTATTCCGTCGATAAGTCTATGATAAGGAAGTATAATGTGTGCGAGTTCGCTTATAAAAAATCTTCCCTTAAGCGGAATTTTCTTTTTATTAAGCATATCTATTTCTGTCTTGAGAGCTTTTGGATCTATGACTACGCCGTTAGTGATTAAACACATCTTTTTAGGGAATAGTATTCCTGAGGGTATTAAATGTAAGACAAATGGCTTGTTTTCGTAAATTAAGGTGTGTCCTGCATTGTTTCCGCCCTGATAGCGGACAATATAATCTGCCTGTTTTGCGAGATAATGAACGACTTTTCCTTTTCCTTCATCTCCCCACTGCGTACCTAAAACAACTAATGTAGACATAAGCGCCTTCCATAAAAGAACCGTTTAAACATTAAGCTTAAACGGTTAGTAATATAAAGAAAACGCCCCCACGGAGATTTGAACTCCGGTCGCATGATTGAAAATCATGTGTCCTGACCCCTAGACGATGGGGGCATTTAATTTCAAAATATGAGCCCGGTGCGGCTCGAACGCACGACAACCTCATTAAAAGTGAGGTGCTCTACCGGCTGAGCTACGGGCCCTTCGGTTTGAAAGGTTTTCTGACGAAAATGGTAAACTAAAAAGAACTTCCGGCAAATTGCCGTTTTTAACAACTCGCAAAGTATAGCAAAAAACAAAAAAGATTGTCAAATACTTTTTATAGGTTTTGGAACAAAACATAAAATATATTTATATAATAGGATTTGACACAACTATACCTTTTTTGTTTAATAGTCGGTATGAAAAACAATAAAGATACTGTAATTAAACGTCCTTCATGGGATGAATACTTTATGAAACTTGCATGGCTTGTAGCTGAACGCTCAACTTGCATGAGACATCATGTAGGTGCAGTTATAGCGCGTGATAAAAGAATTTTAACTACAGGCTATAATGGAGCTGCCGCAGGGGTTGAAGACTGTATGGCTCTTGGCTGTTTGAGAGATGAATTAAAAATTCCTTCAGGCACAAGACATGAAATATGCCGTGCTATTCACGCTGAACAAAATGCAATTATACAAGGCGGCTTTCACGGTATAAATATTAAAGGCTCAACCCTTTACTGTACCCATTCCCCCTGCATTCTTTGTGCAAAAATGATAGTGAATGCCGGAATTAAACGCGTTGTAATGAGTATTGTTTATCCTGATGATTCATATAAGGATCTTTTCTCACAGGCCCAAATAGAGTATTCTTCACTTCAGATAGAAAATCTCACAATAACACAAAAAGTATAAACTCTAAAAAATGCTGCAATAAATTTATAACAGGGTACGTTGATTAATTATGAAACATTTAAATGACTCTGAATTGGTAACTCTTTTCAATAAAGGCAACAATGAAGCGTTTGAAGAAATAGTGATAAGATATCAGGCGCATATATACACATATATATTGTCTATAACTAAGGATCCCGAAGCATCAAACGATATAATACAAGATATTTTTATAAGAGTCTTTAAAAATCTGTCAAAATATAATGATGAAAACAAGCTTAAAAACTGGCTGTTTACTTTAGCAAGGAATATGACTATGGATTATTACAGAAAAAACAACAAAAGGCTGCTTCCTCTTGAAGTTCAGGATGAAGACGAAATGTCGATCCTGGATACACTTGCAGAAAATGATCCGCAGCCCATAGAAATAGCTATTACAAAAGACAGAGTCTCTGCAATAAACAATGCTTTAAACGCACTTTCTTCAGAAGAACGTGAACTTATATATTTAAAAGATACTATGACATTTAAAGAGATAGCAGAGATGCAAAATAAGCCTATAGGCACTTTACTTTCAAAATTTAACAGAGCTCTTAGCAAACTTAAAAAGATATTAGCTGAGAGAGAGCCGGAGGTTTACCATGAATATATGCAATAATATCCCTCTTTATCTTTATAATGAAATGACAAAAGAAGAAAGAAGAGAATTTGAAAAACATCTTAATGAATGCCCTGAATGCAGAAAAACCATAAAACTTTTTACCGAAATTCAGGAAACCAAAGCCGTATACAATGCACCGTCTAATATATTGAACTCTATTTTTGAAGAGACTTCAAGAAAGAAAAATATTTTTTCTTTCTCTAAAATCAGCAAGTTTGCAATTGCGGCCGCTATTTTTCTTGCAATAGGATTGTTTTCAATAAAGACAAATAAAAAACAGGCAAGCATAGATTTAAATTTTTCAGATAATACATATAGCAGCATGGAAGAGATGGCTAGCTTAAATTCCGAGCTTGATGAATTTGAAGAAATGTTTTTTGTTTAAATATTTAGGAGGTTTTATGAAAAAAGCAGCTGTCGTAATATGTAGTGTCTTTATTTTCAGTAATTTATCCTTTGCGATCCCCCCCGGCAGTAATCCTGACGGTAAAGGAGTATCTCCAAACAAAAGAGAAAGGAATGCAAGGATGATGGAAATGAGAAAAGATTATATTGAATTCCATGAAAAACTTGATCCCTTACTAGATAAATATCATAAAGCAAATGATGATCAAAAAGAAGCAATTGGAAAAGAGATCAAGACTCTTGTCTCTGAACAAACTGAGAAAGAACTTATAAAAAAGAAAGAAATGCTCGTGATACAGAAAGAAAGAATAGCAGATTTTGAAAAGAGAATTAATGAAATAGAAAATGATAAAGAGGCATATATCAATAAAAAAACAGATTATTGTATAAGCGAAGAAGGGCGAAAAAGAATTAAAGAAAAGAGCATAGAGTTTAAAAATAGAGAACAAAACAGAGAAAAAACTTCATGGAAGAAAGATAAAAAAGACGAGAAAAAATATCGGAAAGAGAAAAGATAATATTAGAAAAGAAATACCTGACCGGAAGTATACGCATACTCCCTGCAGTAAGAGACAGCCGTTATAAACGGCTGTCTCTTTTTTAGTAATAGCGAAGAAACAATTACGAGTTGACAACAACGGCAGACCCTTCGACAAAGCTTCGCTTTTCTCAGGATGACAACAAGACAATTGCAGATAGAAAACATCAAACGGCAGTGAATGACTATATTTTAGGAATAAGAGAAGATATAGCTTGTTTTTTCAGTTCGGCTTCTTTTTGTGCGATAAGCTTTTTTGCATCGTCTATTTGCTTTTGAATATCTTTCATTTTAGGATCAAGTTCTTTTTGTATCTGGTTTTTATATTTATCGGCTTCAGCCTGTAGAACTTTTTTCTGTGTTTCTACATATTGAGTAACTTCTTTTTTTATTCTTATTTTAACATCTCCGATCGCGGCATTTAAGACACTATTAAATCTCTGTCCTATAACTTTATCTATGTCTGAAGAAAAATTAAAATTAAAACCTTCATCTTCGGTAATTGATATTCCGGCATTAAGGCTTATTGAAGATATTCCCTGCCACAAAATGCTTACATAACGGATAATATTTGCATTTATATCATCAAAATTTTTATTTGCTGTATCATAATAAATCCCGTCAATAATAACTCCTGTATTTGTTATAAAATCTCTTCCTTTAAGTATAAACTCTGCCGAAAATTTAGCTTTTGCATCTTTAAAAACAGGCGTATAATCCGTCTGAGGTATACCAAGCCTGTCCGCACTGAAATTATCCATAGTAAACAATATTTTATCTTCAGCAATTTTGCTGAGCCTGTCAAAACTTCCTGAGACATTTATGATCTGATTTGTATCATCACCTTCAGCTTTAAAAGTCGTAATTTGGCCGGCAAGACGCTGATCCGATGTTATATTCTTTACCGTACCTGCAAAAGATATAGGCGTACCTGTTTTGCCTTCACCGCCGGAAGTTCCTGAAATAGTAATATTTGAAATAAGTAAAGCCGGAAGTTCTTTCTTTATGGGATATATTATGTCTTTACCTTTTTTTCTTTCTTTAGATTCCAGATTTAGCGTCTCTTCAGCGGATGTATCAGGTATATACTTCTTTACGAGATTCATATAGTATAAAACATTATCAACTCTGTTTACCCAAATCTGTCCGAAAAGCATCCTGCTTATATTTTTAAAATCAAGCGAAGGAATAGATAGTTTTGAAGCAATATTATTAACATCACGCTCTATCTGAGATGAAATATCCTTGAAAGCATTTTTCTGGCTATTTGCATCTTTAATAAGATTGTTTTTTAATGTTTTTAGCTCATTGTATGTCTGTTCAAGATTTTCTTTTTGGGCTTCAAGATTTTCAAGATTTGTTTTTAGATTTTTAATATCAGCCGGGGTCTTAATATTCGTTTTAGAAAGCAATGTTATAAGTTCAGATATTTCTTTTATATTTTCTTCTACTTTTATGGAATCGACTTTTTTATTGTAATCATCATATTTCCCCATTAAGTCGACATAATAACCCTGTACTTTTGCAACGGACTGTATGCCTGTCATATCTACTATACTCTGCGGTGAAAAATCTTGAAGCTGTTTTTGTATTTCATTAAATTTCTGAACGCTTGGAAAGGAATTGAACTCTTGATTTGCCTTTACCTTAGCTTCTTTCATCATTTTCTGTACAAAAGAATCCTCAGCCGGTTTTACTTTCTTTTTTTTCTTTGGAGGAAGTTTTGCTGAAACCGTCCTAGAAGTGCCCCACTTAATACCTTCAATATTCATATTGTCTATATTGATTTTCTTTGAAAGCAAAGGAATGAATTTCACTCCGAATTTTACTTTTTCTACATCTAAAAGATTTTTAAACTCATTGTCTTTATCGCCTATTTTAATATCGCTTATATAAACGGAAAGACCTTTAAATTTAGTTTTAAATTCGCCTACTTCAACTTTAGCACCAAATATTATTTCGCCTGCGGAAATAAAACCTTTTTTTAGATATGTATCCAAATAAAAAATAAAAAAACAGCTTATGAGAGATATTACTATTAGAGTTGGAATTATAAAAGAAAATCTGAAAATCTTCATTTTGTCTCCGCGATTACTTGAATATTTTGTATGAAATATTTCCTGCCGTAAGAAGTTTTACTACTTTCCATTTAGCTACTTTATCTCTCCAGTGTTCTCTGTAATATAGTATAAACCTTTTTAAAATGAAAAATATCGGGATAAAAAGAATAATTGAGATGATAATACTGCCCATTACCACAGTATTATTAAAACGGGTAAACGGAAGAAGCGGCAGATTATATAGATAAGTCCACAGCGGTATAAGAAAATCAGCATTTAAAACAATATATCCGACCTTATCTGCAAGAGGGTCTATGAGAAGCCCGACAAGAGCAAAGATACCGGAAAAAATAAAAGCAGAGCCTATATTAACTCTTAAAAGCATTATTATGATAAAAATAATACATTTCATCAAAAGCCCCGGGACCAGCCCGAGAAAAACACCAAGAGCTGCTCCGGCCGCGACTTGATTTGGAGAAATGTCTGTCTGTAAAATCTTAAGGATTTTCTTTATAATATTTACAAAAAACACTTTTCCTCCGATTAGCTGACTATTTGTATTATTTCTTCCGGTTTTGAAACTATATAATCAGGCGAGAATTTATTTATCCGCTCCTGCGTGGAATAACCGTAAAGGACAGCAATTGAAGCCACTCCCGCTGCCTTAGCGGCTTTAAAATCATTATCGCTGTCGCCTATCATAACCGTTTTTTTAAGATCCGATCCTGTCAGTTTCACTAGATCTAAAATAGGTTTCGGATCTGGCTTTTTTACTCCGGCAGTATCGCCGCCCCACACTTCAACAAAATAATCCGCAAGATCAAGTCTCTTTAGTATCTCATAAGAGAAGATTTCCGTTTTGTTGGAAAGAATAGCCATTTTTTTAGTTTTAAGGGCTTCCAACATTTCTTTTATTCCTTTATAAGGCAGTGTCGTATCGGTAAGACATTTTTCATAATGGAATTTGAATCTTTCAAAAGCTTGTCTGTGTATCTCTTCGCTTTTTTCAGGAACAACTCTATCTACAAGCGCCCTTACTCCGCTGCCGAGATATGAACGAACTTTTTGAATCGTAAGCGGCTCAAAACCAAACTCCTGTCTTACGCAGTTCACGGCAGTTGTAATGTCGCATTGTGAATCTACTATTGTCCCGTCAAGATCAAAAATTAGAAAATCAAAACCCATAAATGTTTACTGCCACTTTATCATTTCAGGAATATATTGAACTTCTCCACCATACTGAGGCAGAACTCTGACGGTATAGCCGCACTGTCCCACCTTGTCTGTAAGTACTTTTCCTTCATAAATATAATAATCGCCTTCTTTTGAAACAAGCCTCATTTCATCTATGGAAGGGTGGCTCATAACTTGTTTTGAATCCAGATAACCGCTATATATCTGAACACTAACATCGTCAGGCATAAGATTTCCGAGATATAGTTTTGCCTGAACTGTCATACTGTTGGTTATAGGTATTTCTTCTTTTACATTATCCTGCGAAGAAACTATTCTTATTGAATCCCAATTGTCTCGGACATTTGTAAACCATGCTGCCTTCTTTTTAGCAGCTGCAAAATTATCTTTTGAAAGCTTATCATGTTCTATTGCTGACGGTATATAAAATTTCTTGGTATATTCTTCTATCATTCTATTGGTATTAAATACCGGGCCGAGGGTACGCATCGCTGTTTTCATTTTCTTTATCCAGCCGCGTGGAATACCGTCGGTGCCTCTTGTAAAATATAGCGGTATGATCTCTTTCTCAAGAGTTTCATAGATAGCTTTACTTTCAACTTCATCTTGATATTCTCTGTCAGGATAGCGGTCTATCGAACCGATTATCCAACCATTTTCACCATTGTATCCTTCGCACCACCAACCGTCAAGAACGCTGAAATTTATAACACCGTTAACAGCAGCTTTCATTCCGCTTGTTCCTGATGCTTCTTCCGGTCTAAGAGGATTATTAAGCCAGATATCCGCACCTTGTACAAGATAATGGGCAACATTCATATCATAATCTTCAAGGAAAACTACTTTATGCCTAAGTTCAGGATCACTTGAAAGGTGAACGATCTTTTTAATGATCTCTTTTCCATTATTGTCTTGGGGATGTGCTTTGCCGGCAATTATTATCTGAACCGGATTTTCTTTATTTGTAAGTATCTTTTTTATTCTTTCAAGATCCCTAAAAATCAAATCACCTCTTTTATATGAAGCAAATCTTCTGGCAAAACCTATAGTCAAAGCTTCAGGATCAAGAACTTCATCTGCATAACTTATGGCTTTCTGAGAAGCTCCGCGTCTTTCAAGCTGGTTTCTTAGTCTTGCTCTTGCAAAAGAGACAAGTCTTTCTCTTCTTCTTTCGTGGCTTCTCCAGAGTTCAGCATCAGGTATCTGCGTAACTCTTTTCCATATAGTATGGTCGGCAGGCTCGTCTTTCCATGAAGAACCGAGATATCTGTCAAAAAGACCGGCAAATTCATAAGATATCCAAGTATTTGTATGTATGCCGTTAGTAATATGGGTTATAGGAACTTCTTTTCTTGGAAGATCAGGCCATATTGCTGACCACATTTCTCTTGATACTGTGGCATGCAGTCTGCTTACGCCGTTTGCTTTATTTGACATTCTCAATGCAAGAATTGTCATAGAGAAATTTTCAGGGGTTGTTGATTTTATTTCCTTTACAGGGAAAGAACCGAGTTTCAAAAAGCTTTCTTTTGAAAAACCCAGCTTTTTGCACATAGGTTCAAAATATTTCATTACAAGTTCATTTGAGAACATTTCATTACCCGCGGGAACCGGCGTATGGGTCGTAAATACACAGGTATTCTTTACAATTTGGAAAGCTTCCTCATGAGAAAGTCCATTATCTTCAATATATTCTCTCATCTTTTCAAAAAGTAAGAAGGCTGAATGTCCTTCATTAATATGTATTACTCCCGGATCTATTCCTAAAGCTTTAAGCAGTTTTACTCCGCCCATTCCAAGAACTATTTCCTGCCTTATTCTCATTTCTCTGTCGCCGCCATAAAGCTGACCGGTTATCTCTCTTACTTCTTTAGGATTTTTCTCATAATCGGTATCCAACAAATAAAGAGGAACTCTTCCTACTTGTAACTTCCATGCTCTTGCAAATATTTTCTGTTTTGGAGTATCAATTTCAACTTCTATACGGTTGCCTGCATCATCTTTAACAGGCTGTAAAGGCATATCTGCTAAGAAGTTTTCATTATATTCTTCCTGCTGCCAGCCGTCAAAACTTAAAAACTGTTTAAAATAACCGTATCTGTAAAGAAGACCTACTCCAACCAAAGGAAGTCCCATATCGCTTGCTGATTTAAGATGGTCCCCTGACAAGACACCAAGACCTCCGGAATAAATAGGAATGCTTTCATGAATTGCGAATTCCGTTGAAAAATATGCAAACTGCATATTTGCGTGTTCCGAGCATGAATCGGCAAACCATGTATTCATAGTCATATATTTATCAAGATCTTTCTTAACCCTTTCCATATGAGAAACAAAGCTGTCATCTTCGGCAAGCTCTTCAAGTCTCTGCTGGCTTACCATTCCGAGCATACCTTTCGGGCTGTGATATGAATCTTCCCAAAGATCCCTGTCAAGCCTTCTGAAAAGCTCAACAGCATCACTGTTCCAACACCACCACATATTATTTGCAATAGTCAAAAGCGGTTTAAGAACTTCCGGTAAATTAGGCACAACGACAAACGTTTTCGCATCACGCGCAACATATGTCTCTTTCTTCTCATTAAATAAGTCCTGTTTCATATATACTCCTTAGTTTGATTTTGTTTTTATATTCCGTATATCATATTAAACTTTGTCATTCTTTGTCAAAGAATATTTATTATAAAATTCATTGATTTTTATATCATTTTTTATTGGCATAAGCTAAATTTGCATTTATAAGTTCCAAAAACCTTTGAAATGCTTCATTACTGTAAACTTTATTAAAGCTATCTCTCACCTTTGCGGCATTTGGGAGATCTTTTATATAGTAATGTGCCACTTTCCTCATAACCACATATCCCCTTTCTTCTCCATAATGCTCAACAGAGAGTTTTGCATGCATTTTAAACCACTTTATTCTTTCCTCCCATAACGGCTCCGACAATTTTATGCCATGATTAATATATTCTTTTATCCTTTTAAATAATGTATAGTTCCCTATAGCACCCCTTCCTATCATAATCCCGCTGCAGTTTGGAATATTTAAGAATGTTTCGGCAGTTTGTTCATCAACAATACCGCCATTTGCAAAGACGGGTATCTTTGCACCTTCACAGGCTTTTGCAAAAGCTTCCGTATCAGGAGCACCAGAATGTCCCTGCGAAGCCGGACGGGCATGTACTGCAGCCATTTTTATACCGCAATCCTGTGCTATTTTAATAATTTCCGATGCCACATTCTGCCCCGGAATAAGACCTATTCTCATTTTAACTGTTACGGGAACATCAACGCTTTTCACTACAGTTTCAAGTATCTTTGCCGTAAGTTTTTCATTTTCAAGAAGTTTTGCCCCTGCTCCGGCTTTTGCCACCTTTCTGACAGGACATCCAAGATTAATATCTATTATATCAGCACCAAGATCTCTGACTGTTTTTGCCGATTCACCCATACTGTATGCATCACCGCCGAATATTTGTGCGGATACAGGACGCTCTTCATCTTTGATCCTTAAAAGCATTTTGGTTTTTTCATCGCTGTATAAAAGAGCTTTTGATGATACCATTTCGGTATAAACAAGACCTGCACCGCCTTCTTTAGCAAGCAGACGCATAGGTAAATCCGTTATACCTGCCATAGGGGCAAGAATAATATTATTATCAAGATTCACATTTCCTATTTTTATTTTTTGGATTTTACCCATTTATCCAATTCTCCAAAGGAAGAGAAGCGGAAGATTTTAGTTGATCTGCACAGTAGGAAAGACCGTATTTTTTTTGTTTTAAATAAGCTGCACAGCCTATCATTGCGGCATTATCCGTACAGTATAATATTGAAGGAATATAAACTTTTATTTTATTCTTTTTACCTGTCTCAATAAACATCTTTCTTATAAGTGAATTTGCTGAAACTCCTCCGCCAAGTGCTATTTGCTTAAGATTAAAAGCATCCGCCGCTTCAAAAGCTTTAAAACATAATGTTTCGGCAACAGCCTGTCTAAAAGAAGAACATATATCATTTAAATGTTTTTCATTTTTTATAGGATTTTTCTTTAAATAGTTCAACAGGGCGGTTTTAATACCGGAAAAAGAAAAATCCCAGCTCCCTTTAAGAAAAGGACGAGTAAAATTTATAGCAGCAGGATCGCCTTTTTCAGCTCTCTTATCAATAACCGGACCGCCAGGATAAGAAAGCCCTAACATTTTTGCAGCCTTATCAAAAGCTTCTCCGGCAGCATCGTCTCTGGTAGCACCGAGCAGTTTATATTTTCCAAAATCTTCAACAATGATAATTTCGGTATGACCGCCAGATATTATCAGACTTAAAAAAGGAGGTTTTAAGTTTTTGTTCTCTATAAATGAAGAATAAAGATGTCCTTCAATATGGTTTACCGGAATAAGAGGTTTTTTATACACGCTGGCAAGACTTTTTGCAGCTATCGCACCTACAAGCAAAGCACCTGCAAGACCGGGACCTGCTGTAAAAGCCACTGCATCTATTTTTTTCCCAAAATTCTCAAAATCCAAACCCGCATCTTTTAAAGCCTGAAAAATTACCGGATTTATATTTTTTATATGTGCACGGCTTGCAAGTTCAGGAACCACTCCGAAAAATTCAGCATGTATATTTATCTGAGAAGAAATGACAACGGAACGAACTTTTCTTCCATTGCTCACGACGGCCGCAGAAGTTTCATCACAAGATGTTTCTATTGCGAGTATATTCAATTTTGATTCCTTGTTTTATTTTTCAATCTTGACGGTATGCGCGGACTTACAAAAGTGACATTCGCATAGTTCCTGTTATTTGGAGAATAGAATTTATATGTAATACTGCCGTCTGCATTTTCAGTTCTGCTTAAACCTACTTTGAGCGAACGTGCAACAGATCTGAAGCCATTTTCAAAAACATCTACTTTTTTTTCGCCTTTCAACTGTATCTTTTTATGGAATTCGTTCCAAGAGGCACTGCGAGTATCCATCTCCCTTACATACTGGGAGAGAATATCTTCCTGTTTAATCCCATTAGCCACAAGAACATCAACTATTCTTTTATCAAGTTCGACATCAATAGATACCTTTTCCTTTTGGACAGATTGCATTGAATACCAAATGCCTATTCCAAGGAAAAACAGAGCAATAATATATATTTTAACTATAATATTTTCTTTTTTTTCTTTTTCTGCCACTTAGTGTCCCCGTTATTTTTTTATTTCCATATTTTCTTTCGTATCTTCATTCTTTTCATCTTTACGGACTTCTTCTTTTTTCTCTTTCCCATCTTTTTTCTCAAGCGTTTTTGATTCAGCTATTGATTCAGCGACTTTATCTGCTTTTATGATCTCAATGGCTTTATTTAAAACCTCGTCTGCAACTTTTTGCTTTTCATCAACCGCGGATTTAGGAGCTTTGTCTTTGGCAAATATCATTTCGGATTGGGAGTAAAGTTTTATTTCATCCTCAATAGTGACTTTTATCTCTATATCGGGAGTTATGCCGTTTAAAGCATTCTTTTCGTCAGAATGATTAATAGGTCTTCCTGAAGGAAGATAGTATTTTGCTATGGTAAGCCTTAAAGCACTTCCATCTGAAAGAGGAACAACTGTCTGCACGCTTCCCTTTCCAAAAGTGTTATTACCGATTATAAGAGCTCTTTTATAGTCTTGCAGTGCTCCTGAAACGATCTCTGAAGCAGAAGCTGAACCTCTGTTAACAAGTATAACCAGAGGAATATCGGCAAAAGCTCCGCCGCCTTTGGTCATATACTCTTTTTTCATTTCTTCCGTTCTTCCTTTTGTGGTAAGTGCTATAGTCTTTTCTTTTGTGAACATACTTATTACATCTATAGCCGAATCAAGAAGTCCGCCGGGATTATTCCTTAGATCCAAAATTATTGCTTTCATACCGTGTTTTTTTAAGTCTGAAAGTGCTTTCTGTATGTCTGCAGCGCTTTGTGCATTATACTCGGTATGCCTTATATAGGCTATATTGTCTTCAAGCATTGTGCTTTTTACTGTTTCTATCTTGATTTTTTCTCTTGTCAGAACAAATTCAAGATCCTCTAAAGTATTATCTCTTGAAATTGTCAACTTAACTTTCGAGCCTGCCTTTCCTCTCATAATATTTGCAGCTTCATTACTGGACATATCTACAGCAGATTTATCGTCAATTTTAACTATTCTGTCTTCCGGAAGGATTCCCGCTTTATAGGCAGGTGTTCCCGGAATAGGAGATACAACTGTTATATAACCGTTCTTTTCAGTAATTCTCAAACCTATTCCGCTATAAGAGCCTTCCGTTTCACTTTTCATTTCCTTATAAGCTTTTTCTTCCATATACTGGGAAAAAGGATCAAGAGTTCTTACTACTCCTTTTATTGCACCTATAGCAAGGTCTTTAGTATTTGTTTCAGAAACATAATTAGTGTTTATTATCTCCATTACATCTATCATCAGTTTAAGTTTGTCATAAGTTTCATCCGAAGCAAAAACACCAGACGCGCAAAATATAAACGCGAAAGCCGCCGCTAAAAATTTTTTTCCAATAAATTTCATTTTATTCTCCGTTAGTTAGCTTGTAACCATAATAATGGATTATCCGGTGCATTATCCTGTCTTATTTCAAAATACAGAACACTGTTTTCGCCTTTACCAAGATTTGCAAGCACTGTCCCTCTCGAGACTTTCTGATCTTCTTTTACAAATATTTGATTCAGCTGTCCGTAAACGCTGAAATATGAATCTCTGTGATCTATTATAACAACTTTTCCGTAAGAACGAAACTCTCCGGTAAAAACCACAATGCCGCCATCAACACTTTTTACTTGGCTTCCGTCAGCAGCTTTAATTTTTATGCCATTACTTATTAAATATGTATCAAGTTCCGGATGCTTACTCTTGCCGAATTTGACTATAACTTTGCCCTGTACCGGCCACGGAAGAGACTTTTTTCTCTTTGAAGCTGATACTGGAGTACGTATAACTGCTTCACGAGCCTGTTTCTGCTTATTGGCTTCCGTTATTTTATTTATTAGGGTCTGAAGAGCTTTAGCACTTTCATTTAAGGCTTTGATCTCTGCTTCTGCTGCCGCTCTTTTCCCGGATGTGGTTTTCAAAAGCCGATTCTTTTCATTTATAAGCTTTTTTCTTTCATCGGCAAGCTTATTTTCTTTTTTTCTAAGCGCCATCAGCGTCTCTCTGGATTTTCTCCATTTTTTTATGTCAGATTCTGATGTCGAAAGTACTTTTTCTTCTTTATCAAAATTTTCTTTTTTATTTTTAAGTGCCTGTTGTCTTATTTTGTACTCAACGGGATCTTTCTCATACGGAACTTCAAAAGTCATTTTATTAAAAAGTTCCATCTCATCCAGTATTGCCTGATTCCAAGTCATCTGTTTTCGAAAAGCCTGATCATGTTCTTTTGAGGCTTTACCCAGATTTGATTCCGCAACTTTTATATCATTTGCTATTTTAGCAAGATTTTTTCTGTTTTCTTCAATAGCGTCATTTAAAGTCTTGAGTTCGCGTTTGAAAATTTTCTCTTTAAGCATAAGACTGTCTTTTTCCAACTGTTTTTGCTTAATTGTTTTGCGAACATCGGAAAGCTTTTTGGACTGTTCTTTTATGTTTGCTTCCTGGGCGGAAACTGTAACACATGATAATATAAGAACCGCTGATATAAATACAAAAAAACTATTTTTCATTTTAATCTTTAAAAATGATGCCCGTTGCTGCGCTGAGCGGAATAATAATAAATGCTGCTTTTTCATCTAAAAGAAGAGGATACTGGATGAAAACGCATATACCCCACACTGCAACAAAACCCAATGATGACATTAAAAGATATGCTGCTATATTGGTTATATATTTGCGAGTATTTTCTTCTTTTTCGATTATGAAAAGAATTGACTGTACAATAAACAAAACAAGCATAATCAGCGCAAAAACAATTGCTGTTTTCTGAAGTAAAACGGCAATATTTTTTACTTTAACATAATCATTAAAAATGACAGGATCAAAAACAACCTCATCAATGTCTTCAATCTGCATAATTGAGTTTTTTGCTATAACCAAAAATTCTTCCGTAGGAAAATCCAGAGGAGTTAACTTCATATAAGACTGAAAAGCTTCTTTTTCTCCGGGTACCGATACATCTTTAAGGAAAGGATTCTTTTCAACAGCTTTGTCATAAACTTCTTCAGCGGATATATATTCGTCAACTGAAACAAAGCCAAGAGCCTCTACATTCTCACACACAATAGAATCGTCTTTACAGCTTTTATCCAAAAAGACAGTTATATTGAATTTTGAAGAAAGCTCAGCGGCATACTCTTGAAGCTGGTAGTAATGATTAGCAATCAATACACTTAAAGAGCAAAAAACAGCAATAGCCAAAAATTTCAGCGTTTTTGAAAGAGCGCTGACCGCATTTGAACTCATTTATATTAACTCCGTATAAAAACAGCTTCGTATTGTTTTTTATTTTTTACATCTTCATACATCTTTTCATATTCCAAAACGGATCTATCCCATGAAAAATTGCAATTCATTGCATTTTGTACAAGAGGGTCCCAATCGTTTTTATCCCTAAATATTTTTTCGGATTTCAATATGGTCTGCACAAAATTCTCTCCATAGGTTATATTAAATACAAAACCATTGCCTTTCTTTGTGTAATGATTATAATACTCAATCGTGTCCGAAAGACCGCCGGTACGATTAACTATAGGGATAGTTCCGTATGATAAAGCTATAATCTGGCTTAAACCGCAGGGTTCAAAACGCGAAGGCATCATATATGCATCACATCCTGCATAAATTTTGTGCGAAAGAGGTTCATTATAATCATAGAAAGCTGCCACTTTATTAGGCATATTTGAAACGGCCTGCTGCAACTGCCACTTTATGGACTGGTCGCCTGAACCTAATATAACAAACTGCATATTGCAGTCTCTCAATTGATATAAAGCATCAATAATAATATCAAAACCTTTCTGATTATCAAGACGCGAAACACATCCGAAAAGATAAGCATCTTCATTTACATCAAAACCGCAAAGCTCTTGGAGATGTGCTTTACAGAGTTTTTTTCCGGACAGATCGTCTTTTGAAAAATTAGCGGCAATATTTTTATCGGTCTTTGGATTCCAATAATCATAATCAATGCCGTTTAAAATGCCATATACTTCATCATGGCGAGAATTTAAAACGATTTCCATTCCTCTTCCATTAAATTCCTTTATTTCTTTTGCATAAGTCGGGCTTACAGTTGAAACTGCATCTGACATACCGATACCGCATTTAAGAAAATTAACATTATTATAAAATTCCAATTTATCAACAGTAAAGTCTTCCCAGGAAAAACCTGCAACTTCAACCGTATCGGCTCCGTAAGAACCTTGGAAAGCTATATTATGTATTGAAAAAACTGACGATGTATTCCAAAAAAAACCGTCATTTTTCATATTTGTTTTAAGGTAAGCCGGAATAAGACCTGTCTGCCAGTCATGACAGTGAATTATATCAGGACGGAACATTACAGCTTTAACGGCTTCAAGAGCGGCTCTGCAGAAGAATATATATCTTTCCCTATTATCAGGATAATCCACACCGCCGTCACCATATACGGAAAGTCTGTTAAAATAACGCATATTTTCTATAAAGTATACTTCAACACCGTCTTCAGTAATACAGTGTTTGATCCTGAAACTTTCCGTTTCTTTGCCGACATTTACCTGAAGTCTGTATGGAAGTGTCTGCAGATTATATTTTTTTCCGTCAATTGTCCTATATTTTGGAATAATTATCCTTACATCATGACCCAGCTTCTTTAGATATTTCGGCAAAGTTCCAACAACATCTGCAAGACCACCCACTTTAACAAAAGATACGCATTCAGATGCCACCATTAATATATTCATTCTATTTTCCTTAAATGCTCAGCGGCTTCTTCAGGAGCTACAGGATTAATATAAAGTCCTGTTCCCCACTCAAAACCTGCCGTTTTAGTAAGTTTAGGTATAATTTCCATATGCCAGTGATAATGCTGGAGATTTTTTTCTTTTAATGGTCCTGTATGTATCAAAGCACTGTATGCTGCCCCGTCTAAAACTTTACTCATTTTTGAAAAAACTATCTCTGAAATATCTGAAAATCTGACAATTTCCGCACCTGAGGCAGAGTCAAAATCGGAATTGTGGTTTTTAGGTATTATCCAAGTTTCAAAAGGATATCTGGAAACAAATGGGCATATAGCCACAAACAGTTCATTTTCAGCTACAACTCTTGAACCGTCTTCAATTTCCTGTGAAAGTATGTCACAAAAAACACACCTTTCTTTATATGCAAAATAATTTTTAGCACCTACTATTTCTTCCTTTACTCTTTTGGGTACTATAGGCATAGCTATAAGCTGTGAATGAGGATGCTCAAATAAAGAGTTTGCAGCTATGCCATAATTTTTAAAAACTAAAATATATTCAAGTCTTGAGTCATTTCTTAAATCTTTTGTTCTGTCTACTGCCGCTCTGTAGATATTTTCATAGTGTGCTGACGAAGCATTACAAGGTTTTAAATAATGTTCCGGTGTTTCCACTATTATTTCGTGTGCACCAACACCATCCATTTTATCGTACATGCCTTCAGCACGACGCCTGAGACTGCCTTCAATCTCAAGAACAGGTTTATTATTTGGAATAACCCTTAAAGTCCAATCCTTTGTGTTTGAACGCCTATTAGGGTTGCTGCTATAAGCAAGTATCTCCGGACGTGTCATAGATTCATTTCCTTCACAAAAAGGACATTTTGTAATATCTTTAGGATATAGATCTGCTTCTGACGTCGTAAGCTTATTAAATTTTCTAGACTGATCGATTATCACCCATCTACCAGTTATAGGGTCTCTTCTAAATTCAGGCATTATCCCCCCAATATCTTTATTCTTTCTATGGCTTTTATTGATTCTGTCTTTTTAGGATCGAATTCAAGAGATTTTTCAAGAAGTTCAATAGCTTTTTTCTTATTGCCTGACGAATATGCTTTTATTCCGGACTCATAGTAATACTGTGCCAAAGAATTAAGCAATTTGTCTTTCTCCCTTATCGCAGTCTGATAGGTCTTATTATAATCCAAAGCCTTATTTAACTTTGTAAGAGCTTCTTCTTCTCTATTGTTCTTTATGAGTACTAATGCTTCTTTATAATTAATTTCAGCTAAAGCATCTCTTGCTTTTGTTGAGTAATCTCTTATTGACTGGTTCAGATCATAAAAGTTATTTCTCATAGCTTTCTCTCTTAAACTTACAAAAGCTGTCAAAGCATCCTCATACCTGCCCTTATTGAACAGATCGACTGCTCTATTATAAGCATTTTCCATTTCCTTCTGGACTTTTTGAGTTGAAGATAAAATTGAATCGTCTTTATCTGTAAGTCTTGTTTTACGAGGAACTGTTTTGTTTTCTTTTTTAGATATTTCAGTATATGCCTGATTCAAAGCTTTTCTTGAAAGTTCATAATATTCCTTAGCATCTATACGCGACGGATCGGAAGCGTATACGGCATTGAAATATTTTGCTGCTCTGTCATAATCAGCCATATTATAATATTCCATACCTTGTGTAAAAAGATGATCTGCCTGCATTGAAGTAACTTTAGAAACCTGTGTTTCAATCGTATCAAGATATTTAATTGCTCCTGCATTTTCCGGATCTATTTCTAAAAGCTCTTTGAACTTATCTTTTGCATAAACAAAATTACCTTCATTGTAGTAGCCCATAGCCTCATTCCAGAGGGATATTATTTTCTTTTCATTCTTCTTTCTATTCTGTTGTATTTCCACACGCGATATTCTCTCGCCAACTACGTCAAGCCCTGCTTCAGCTTCTTCATTTTCAGGGTCAATACCAAGCACCTGATAATAATATCTTCTTGCTTTTATAAGATTATTTCTATGTAATTCGAGATCCGCTCTGCTTAACCATTTCTGTATTTGTATATCAATAGTTCTGTCATACATGTCCATATCTGCAACTATTTTTTTAAGATATTCTTTTGAAGGTTCATGGTCCGGATATATGGCAAGTATTTCTTCAAGCTGTTGTCTGGCATTTATATAATCTTTTCTGTCATAGGCATCTTTTGCCCTGTTAAAGTTTTCCCCAAGATAATAATCAAATGCCTTATGTTCATTAGGAACGCCGCCAAACATAAAACCAAAATTTATTGTATGTTTGGGTAAATATTTTTCAGCAGCAGCAAATGAGTAGCCAATATTAAAAGCGTCAAAATTTAAAAATAATCCGGCTGTAGCGCCTATATTAACACCATCGCCATAATTTTTCCATCCGAACTTTAAAGTAGCCGGATAAACCGGAGAAAATTCAACTCCAACTCCCACACCGGTACCTCTGGAAAAGAACTGCACAATATCCCCGGTAAAAGCCAAATCAAGAAAAGAAGGTATTTCATATCTTAGAGCAGCAGTGAAACTTCCCGGATTGTCAAAAGATTTGGCTCCTTCGATTTCAACAGGGTTACCAAGATTTTTTAAAGCAACAAAAGCCCACAAATTATTGAGTATCATATCAAGTTTATAATGACCGCCGATATCAGCTGCAAAAGTCATGACAGACTTTGCTTCTGTTGAAAAGCGTAAAACTTTTATTGTCAGACCAATACCGCCTTTATCTTCATATATCGGCATTTTGCTTGATAATGGATATACATAATTCAAATAAAAAACAGGATTATTAGTAAGTGAAATGTTATCCGGGGTTACTACTAAATCTTTATCAAATTCATTGTATGCACCACCGATCGTAATATTACCATAGGATAATGGCAACATAAAAGCAGCGGCTGCCGAGTAAACTCCGTCAAAACCCATCATGCCGCTAAAATCTAACCTTTTAGACAGCACGCTGAAATTTGAAGACGGCATGTTAGTAAATGCAAGCGAATTTCTTGAAAATGAAGCTATACTGCCACCCATAGCTTCGGAATCGGCATCATAATTTAAAAGAAATAATCTGGAAGCTGGAAGTTTTTCAGAGGCGGAAGAAAAACTTGAAAATATTCCCAACAACAAAAATAAGATTAGGGTTTTTGATAAGTTTTTATTCACTTTAAAAGCCTGTTTATGTTATTGATTAGTTTATCTATGTCTATAGGTTTGAATATGCAGTCATCCGCGCCTTCGGAAAAACCTTTATCAACCTGTACTGCTATATCGCCGGTTATGAGAATAACCGGTGTAGTGCTGAAAGTTTTGCTGGCTCTTATAATTCTAAGAACTTCAAAACCGTTTTTATCCGGAAGGTTTACATCTAAAAGTATTATATCCGGACTGTCCGATGCCAAAGCTTCAAAAGCGGATTCAGCATTCAATGCTTTGCTTACAATAAAATCTTTAGCTTTAAGCACTTCTTCTGCCGAATCTAAAAATGCCACATCATCGTCAATTATAAGTATTCTTTTTTCTTTAAGATCACTCACTTTTTTATTCCTCCACCTGATCAGGGAGCATTATTACTACTTTTTGCCCGAGTTCTCCGGATAGTTCCAGAGAAACATTTACAGAATTGACAAGATAATAGCTGTCGTTTAAAACTTTATAGTCAGGATACGACAATGAAATTGTATATTCGCCCTTGGGCAGTTTAATCTCAAGAGGCGATAATGCCGTCACACCTGCAAATTTATTAGGGCCATCTCTTTCTTCCATAAGAACTTGAACATTCGCAAGAGGCACAGTATATTCTTCAGCATTATTTACGGTTTCTTTCAAAATTTCAAGCATTGATATTTTGTCCGCCATAGAAAGCAGAAGATTAGTACGTTCATCAGTTGGAGTACGCACATCAAGATAGATACCTGATATATTTCCGGTAAGTTCTGTAAAATCTTTCTTTTCCTTGTTATTACACTTGGAAAAAATAAAGATAGCGGTAATCGCAATTAGCACAAAAATTACAGCAATAAAAAACGGGTTGGTAAAAAAACTCATCTCTTTAGCTGCCTTTGGGATAGATATATCAAAATTTTTAGCAAATTTTGCAAGTATTTTATCTTCAACAGCCGCACTGAGCGTTTCTTCATCACTTGCCGTAATCACACTGCTTATATATGTTGACGGTATTGAATAAGGTTCACCGTCGTCCTCGACTTTAAGAGCTATAACTGTTGTATTATCCCTCCCTCCGGAATTGTTTGCCGCTATTATAAGTTCATTTGCTATAGCTGACAGATTTCCCTTGTGAATATCTACGATACCTTGAATGACAGAATCTTCTATTTCACCGTTAAGACCATCGCTACACATTATATAATGGTCTCCGGGTTTCGTTACTATAGCTTTATAATCAACCTTAACTGATGCAGAGGTTCCTAAAGCACGCGTTATCATACTCTGCAATTCTGCAGTTTTAATGTCTTCTTCGCGCATCTTACCTTCATCAATAAGTTCATTGACCTTTGAATGATCTTTAGTGATAAGCTCTATTATACCGCCCCTGATTCTATAAAGCCTACTGTCGCCCACATGATAAATATGCAACAGTCCTGTAGAAGACTCAAATTTGCAAGCAATGACAGTTGTCCCCATACCTATCAATTTAGGGTATTTAAGAGTAAGATTATGTAACATTTTATTTGCAAGCATTATTGAAGCTATTGGACGTAAATTTTTTGTAGGAATATCTGAAAATTTATTTTCAAGTATGCTTTCAATACTGCTATCGTCAAGCATTTCGAAAGATTTCAAGATCACTTCAACTGCACATTTACTTGCAAAATCTCCTGCCGCTCCGCCACCCATTCCATCACATACGACAAAGAAATCTTTTACGGAATTAAGTCCATACGCATCTTGATTTTCCTTTCTTACAATCCCCGTATCGGTTTTAGCATAGTGTAAAATTTTCATAAGAACTGAACCTTAACCTTTTTAGCATTTCTTGAAACAGCAAATCTTACTCGTATAAATAGAAATACAATAAGTATTACAACACCTATTATAAGTTTCTTCATATAATTTGTCTTATATTTCCCCAGACCTTCAAACCCTGTATGCTCGGGACCACCAAGGAACATAGGCCAAACTGCAAGATTTGTAATGATTTTTGCATCTGTTTCAACAATCTGTAAAGCATCCATAGAGTTTGCAAAAAGAATCTGAAGTTTTCCTATGCCAAAAATATCTGCGATCAAAGGAGAGGATGTTATAGGTGTATTACTTGCTTTTATATCTGCAAGAATTTCAAATTCTTTACGGCGCGTATTACTTTTAACCACAATTATCTTGCCATCTTCCGTAGCAATTACAAAATCAAGCAAACCATCTTTATCGAAGTCATATGCCGCAGGTGAGCTTATCATTCTTTTTGTTTCCGGAAGCTGAGTTTTCCAAAGTAATTCACCCGCCGGATAACCTGTTTTACCTCTAAGACCCAAAATAGAGCCATTGGCTGAAACTACAAAAACATCACCGATGCCGTTTCCTGTAAGGTCGGCAACGATAGGAGAAGCATTATGCTTAAGTCCGGCCGGAGGCGTAGGCTCGACAAAATACGTCCAAAGAACATCAAACTTCGTAACATCTATAGCGGAAACATATTGAGGCACATTAGACTGTACAATAACTTCAGGAATCCCATCTCCGGTAATATCTCCAACAGCCGGTGCACCTGCAATAAGATGGGCTTTGCCTGTTTTTTCAACAAGATCAACCGTTTTCTTAGTCCTGGATTTTCCATCAATAAAGTAAGCTTTTCCTGCATAACTTGCAACCACAACCATAGGAGCAAAATCTTTAGCTTTATATAAAACAGGACTTGCATATAGAGGTCCTTCAACATACTCAGTATATCTGTCAAAATCACTTTCAAAACCCGCATTATAAAGGAAGTGTACGCCGCCGTCTTCAGAACATACGACAACATCCATTTTACCGTTTCCTGTGAGATCCGCTACAAGAGGGGTCATTTCGGAAATAACGCCGCCTAAAATTTCTCTTCTTATTATACCGCCCGTCTGTCCGTCATAAATAAACATCATTGAAGAATCAGAAAGAACAACTATATCTTTTATTCCATCATTATTAACATCTGCAAGCATAGGCGAGGTCTGACCGGAGTTAAATATTTCTATCTGCCTCCATAGAGGATCTCCTGTTTTTACATCCCACCCGAACAAAAAGCCGGCTGCAGTAAGAAAAATTATATCGTTTTTCCCGTCACCGTTGACATCACCGATAGCCGGTGTGGAAGTTATATCATACTCGTCAAGATTTCTGAGAGGGATTTCTTTTTTGAAATCTGTATTAAGCGATAAAGTAAGCTTTTGAGGACTACTCTTTAACAAAGAAAGACCTGACCAACCCATCCATATAAGTCCAAATGAAACTACAAGTGAAAGTAATGTAATACCTAAAGTAAAGGGCTTCAGTATCTTTAAAAGGAATATTTGCTGTTTTGACGGAAATGAATAATCTTGATTTTTTGAACTTACAAATCTGAAAATTGACCTTCCAATCGATATTTCATCTCCCGGTTCAATATTCATACTATTTAATTGTCCGACTTTAAGTCCGTTAACGGCAACCCCGCCGGTACTTCCGACATCGGTTATAGTAAACTGTGTACCATTTAAAGATATTTTTGCATGCCCCTTAGAAACAGTCATATCACCGGAAAGAACTATATCGTTTTCAATGCCTCTGGGTGAATAAGACTCTCTACCTATAAAAGTATCGGTATTTTTAACAGAAAACTTTCTTCCAAGAAATTTACCGTATACGCCTAAAAGATAATATTCAGGGGCATCGGCCGTAGCACTGACATCAGGTGCCATTACTACGCTATAGGGACCTATACCTATTTCATCGCCGATTTCCAATTCTTTTTCAGTAACGGTTTTTCCGTTTACTTTCGTACCGGTTATTGTATTTTGATCTTTTACAACATATTTATCATTTGTAAGTATGATACTGCAATGGTGTTCGGAGATATTTTTATCTTTTATAAGTATATCATTACCTTTTTTGCTTCCGATAAAAATTCTGGGTTTGCGCCTTAAAACATATTCTCCCAAAATCTCTTCTTTTCTCTTTAAAAACAACCTTGGCATTTTTTTCCCCTTTATTATCTGGCTACAAAAAGAGCCGCAATCATAGTTATTCCTAAACTTATAGTCGCAATAGTCGATCCACTGCTCCCCTTTGATTCATCTTGAGAATATGATGACGATGAACCTTGAGAAATATTATTTAGTCTCTTTTCTATTCTTTCTATATCTGCCTGTGTCTGATTTTGTGATCTATTGATCTCTTTTCTCATATCTCCAAGTGAAGGCACATCTGACACAGTCTTTCTTATATCTCTCAACTGTTGATTAATATAGGTTAGATCCGCTCCGCTTGCGGTAGTATTGCCTGACTGAGTAGAAGCGACTGTTGTTTTTGAATCAAGTTCATCAATTCTTTTTGAAAGTGTAACATAACTTGTTTGTATCTGCACAAGAGTTTTCTTAAGTTCGGTAAGTTCTTTTTGTGATGCAGAAGCTGTCTTCGAGGAACCTTTATCAGCAGCAAGGCTTGCTGTATTGATTCTATCAGAGAGAGAAGCAAGCTGTTTGTTTATACTTTCAATCTCTTTATTTAAAGCCGTTATTGAGGCCGAACTCGCACCTGTTGTATTAGTGCTTTTTCCAGCATCAGCAACTTGTTGTTGAAGTTCTTTAAATACTTTTGAATTTTTAAGATTTTTATCAAGAAGCGTAGGCATATTAGGCTCAATGCTTGCAATCAAAGACACACTGTCCGGCTTTGCACTAGAAGCTGAAGTTTTTTCTATTGAAGTCACTTTTGTTCTAAGTGCATCAAATTCCTGACGGGTTATGTCAGGCTTTGATGATGCAGCAGTTTTTTTCTCAATTGAAGTCACTTTTGTTCTCAGCGTATCAAATTCTTGACGGGTTATATCAAGCTTAGATGCAGAAGGTGTTTCTGAAGCTTTTTTCTCAATTGAAGCAACCTTTGTTTTCAACGTATCAAATTCTTGACGGGTTATCGACACTTTTCCGGAATCACCCGCTACCGCACCACTTGAAGTTGATTTGGTCCTTTTATCGTATTCATAAATAGCTGAAATAAGCGAACCTCTTGTTATTGGTTCATCTTCAACAAAAACAGTTTCCCCGTACTTATCAATAAATTTCGGCATTTTTTTGCTCAATTCATTAATAATCTCACGCAGAACGGGATCATTTACATCTCTTTTTGCTGCTGAAAAAGCAGGCAGTGCAGCATTTGCCACCAATGCAACCGCAATTAGACAAGATAAAATTTTATTGATTTTCATTATTTACCTCTAAAAATAAAAATTTAAAGAAAATTTATTTTGCTGGTCAAAAAGATTTCCAGTAGAGAAGGCATAATCCAACTGTAGAAATCTTCCAAACACTATTATATCCACGCCGAAACCAACATTATATGCAATATTTTCATTAATGTCTTCTTTTATACCATATCTATTCTCAAGAGCTAAGCCATTTAAACCGCCTCTAAGATGTACTCCGTTAAATCCAAGCAAATAACCGCCATACTCATACATATAGCTGAACTCAATGCCTAGATTGCTGCTGACAGGTTCTTTTTGAGTTTGAATTACATCTACAGCTCCTAGAAGAAAAAACTTTTTTCCAAGATCAAATGTATTCGATACACCAAATCTTGCAGTAAGCGGTGCATTGTCTTCTGTGCCGCTATCCCAATTCATTGCGGCTCCTTTATTTATAAAAAGACCAAAATTCAATGTTTCAAAAATATTGTATATAACTCCGGCATCCAAATCATAACCTGAGGCTTTTGCTCCATTAGAACTGTCCATATTCTCAGAAATATATTTTACTGAAGCACCTGCATACAAATTCGTATTATCTTCCCAAATAGGAATACCCCATGAAAGATAAAAAGCGTTTTGTGTGTCGCTGAATGTGCCTACCTGAACCCCAAGTTCCGTAGTTTCAACAATTTCATTCATAGTAGAATTTATCAAACCGATTGCAAAAACTGAATTACCTAAAAAATCTGTAAATTTATTCATAGGTATGGATAAAGCAACAAAATTATGAGTAGGTACTGTGTCTTTAAGACCTGTCCACTCATCAGATGCACCCGCAGTACCCATAGCAGTAATACTATAATCCTGATTCATACCTAGACCAGCCGGATTCCAGTATACAGCACTGGTATCATTACTTATAGAAGTAAATGCACCGCCCATACCTAAGGCTCTTGCACCGACACCTTTCTTTAAAAAAGCAGCTCCGCCGAAACCGGCATAAAGATTTGATGTTAAAGACAAAACAAGGCAAAAAGGAATTATTTTCTTTATAATTTTTTTCATTCTATTTCCTTAATATCGCAAAAGATACATAGCGTCTATTCTCATTACCACCTTTCGCTATAATTTCACAAATATATATTCCATTGGCAAGTCCTTCACCGGAATAATGTTTCGCATACCATTCTTCTTCATTAACTCCGACTGAGCGTCTTTGAGAATCTATTACTTTACTTACAAATTTTCCCGCCCTGTCATAAATATTTATAGTTACTGAAGCATCTTCATCTATTGCATACTTTATTTTCATCGGATATCCGGCTTTTGGATTATACGGTGAAGGATATGGAAGCAATAATGCAATCGGTTCTTTGCTCGCCATAAAACTTGACAATGCAGAAAATATTTCGCTGGGAGTACCATTATCAAGCATTTCAATATACACACTGTATTCCTGATCCGGCTTTAAAGGTATTCCGTCATATTTATATTCAAGAGTACCCTTAATTTCATCAAGTATAACATTGCTATAGTCTCCCGTAACGCTGTACAAAGGAGTTGCAGAAACAGTTGATTTTCCTACATATAAACTTATTGTAACGCTTGATTTAGAGAACCCATAAGGAGAATATAGCTCAGCTTTAATAAGCGGACGAGTGGAACCTACCGAGGCAGGCTCTATGATCTTAACATATCCACTTTCTCCCGCAACAATTATTTTATAAAGAACCGTACGTCCATTCGCACTGACAGTGTTTTGAGCATACCATTCTATATAGTTGGCTCCGGGCTTTAATCCGCTGGATACTGTAACAGAAAAAGATTTTTCAGCAACAGCCTCACTCTCTACATCCCATTCTTCATACCATGGATCAGAAGAATTCGGTACCGCCCCATGTGAAACTCTGCATTTAACCTGCCTTAAATATCCCTGAAAAGTTGTTACTGTCACTCCCGCATTAACAACTGTTGATGAAGAAATACTCCCGTCGCTTGGGGTCTGGTTTGAAAAAACTATATCATTGTTAGGCGGAAGTGCAATAGAAGCAAGCACGCCTGTATCAAGTATATAGTCCATGGTTGAGGCAGTCTCAGTAAATACTATGCCATTATTGACTGAAGTTGAAGCTTTATATTTATTATTACTGGAAGATACAGCTTCTGAATTTCCATCTGAAATAGAAACATCTCCTTTATAATTCTGGTTTTGTGCATAAGAAAAACTTACGCAAAATAAAATAAACAAGACTGGAAAAAATAATAATGTTTTTTTTATCATTGTATATTCACCAATGCCAAGATCTTACCTCTTGACCCCATATAATTTTCCAAAGCTTTTCCTATAATTGTTCCGGGCTTTGGATCAACGGCTTTCATAGCATATCCGGGAGTTGATGATGCTACAAGTAAATCTCCGCGTTTTATATCTCCGCCTTCATTAGTTACATTTACAGGTACTTTTCCTACAAGTGCAAGTTTATAGCCTTTTTCACTTGCATTCAATAAAATGCCCGGCTCCGTAGATATCACTCCAGCTACTTTAGTATCATTTGCGGTTTTAGATTTTTCTATATATCCGTCTCTTGTATCTGAAATTACCACAACATCACCAGGATTTAAAATATCATTTGAAGGATAAATTTCAGCAAGGTCTGCAGGTTCAATAATCACTGTATTTGTAGAATATATCTGACCAGCTACATGAAGATTTCCTTCAACTTTTATTCTTAAATTTACATTATCCCAAGAAATACTTGATGTACCGATAGAAAAAACATCGTCATATGCCGATGCAGCTCTTTGTGCAAAAGTTGATGTAGCTGATTCGGTTGCCCATGTCGATGTACCTGAATTGGTTGCCCAAGTTGCAGAAGAAACTGGACCGCTAAGAGAATTTGCAACATCTGCAAAGCCGGCATTGGCTGACCAAGTTGATGTACCGGCATTCGTTGCCCAAGTCGATGTGCCGGAATTCGTTACCCATGTCGATGTGCCGGAATTCGTTGACCAAGTCGTTGTCCCGGTAGTAACAACACCGCTTCTCAAATTGTGAGCTATATTAGCTCCTGATGCCCAAGTCGTTGTTCCAGTAGTAACAACGCCGGTTCTTAAGCTATCTGCTATATTAGCTGTATTAGCAATTGTAGAACCTGAAGCCCAAGTCGTTGTCCCAGTAGTAACAACACCGCTTCTCAGATTGTGAGCTATATTAGCTCCTGATGCCCAAGTCGTTGTCCCGGTAGTAACAACGCCGGTTCTTAAGCCATCTGCTATATTAGCTGTATTAGCAATTGTAGAACCTGATGACCAAGTCGTTGTTCCAGTAGTAACAACGCCGGTTCTCAGATTGTATGCCGTCACTGTATTTATTGCCCACTGTGCTGTACTAACAGTAACTCCGCTTTCTACAGCTTTAGCCATTGCGGCAGATGCAACAAAAATCTGAAAAGGATTCTCAAGAGAATTTGACACAATTTTTTCAGGAGTAATAGATCCGTTTGCTACTGACATTGCATATAAACTTGAAGTGAGCGGTGTCCTGCCGAAAATTTCGTAATCATCAGTACTCTTTTCTTTAAATCCTACCTCTATATACAATTGTTGATTTAAAGCCGCCAAAATTGCGGATTGTCCACCAATATCTATATTAACTGTATAAATACCGTTATCTACTCTTTTATTATTAAGTAGTATATCGGTCCCCACTTGTGAACCTCCGCTAGCCTGAGTATGAAAAGTAAATTTAAAAAATGCATTATCAGTTGTTATCGGCACACCGGAATTGTCGGTAATTCTGCCTTGGAAAGACAGTATTTTTGGGACATCCGCAAATGCAGAAGATACAAACATCATACAGAAAAACAAAAACAATGAAACTCTAAATAATTTTTTCATATCACCTCTTACTATTTTAAAGGTTTTGCACAGTTTACGCAAAATCTTAATTTTCTGCCAGCGGGCACAGTATTTATATATCCGCATTGCGGACATACTATTACCTTAACATCATCCTGTTGTTTTTTAGCCGGTTCCGTTTTTTTAATCCTTTTCGCATCACGTTCTGCCTTATCTCTAGCTTCCTTTTCCCTCTTTTCTCTTTCTTTACGCTCTTTTTCAGTCTCAACAATAATAGGTTCCTCAACAATAGGTTCAGGCGGAACTTCAGGAACTAAAACAGCTTTATAATTTCTGCCTTTGCCCGGAGGTAAAGTAGTTTCAAAATTCTGTTCAATATAACCCTGGGCTATAAATTTACCTTTGAGCGATCCGGGGTTAAATTTCTTTGTCCACTTGCCTTTTGCATCCGTTTTACCGGATATTTTATCCTGAACCCATATATAAACACCCTCAACAGGAACTTCTTTTTCTTCGGCATTTAAGGAAACAACAGTAAGATTAAAAGGAACTGGAGCATATTCCATCACAGCATTTACCGATGAAATATCCGCTACATCAACATTATTGGCATAATAAGGTTTATACTCATCTGCCGTAAAAGTAAAGTTGTACTTTCCGCTTGGAAGAGGAACAATTATTGGTTTCCCCGTACCTATACTCTTTGTAGTATTAAACTCTTTGCTCTGAATATTGAGTCTCGCAATAAATGATTCTTTATTTCCCTTAGAACTTACTCTGAAAGAAATAAGCTTATTCATATGTACATAAAGTTCTGACGGAGCGGAAGCACTTATTTCAATAGGATTTATAGCTTCACCATAACGTCCTTCAGGATCAAGCATTCTTACTTTATAATTTCCGGCTTTGATATTGGATTTTAAAGGAGTATGTCCTCTGGGCTGTCCTTCTCCTTCAATATGTACCATCATATTCTCAGGGACAGAAGTAAAAGTGAACTGTTTGAACATATGTCCTTTTATACTGAAAACATTCTCACCGTCAATATTTTTAAGCTCTGTTTCCCAATAACGTTTATCAACGCCGCCGAACATTTCGTCCTTATTTGGTTTTGAAAAATCAACATTACACTGGCCTTCTTTCGATTCTTTAGCTTTTGAACCAAGATCTTCATAACCGGCAAGCGTAAGCCTTACTGTATGTTCTCCTGCCATAAGCTGTATCTTGCAGGGCGTAACGCCGAATTTATTTCCGTCAACATAAACATCAGCACCCTGAGGCTCAGAATTCACATCAAGAAGAAAATCAAACATGATCTCGATCTTCTCCTGGGCTGCTTTACCTGATTTGCCGGACCTTTCTTCAATTCTGACAACACGCTGCACAGGTCTAAAGCCCTCTTTAAGCGCTGTTATTATATATGTCTGCGGCTGTACTTTTCTAAGAGGTATCGGAGAAGCTGAACTTTCATTCTGAAGCAAGACTTCACCTTCTTTAGTTTTCATACTTACTGTTGCACCTGACGGAACTGTAGTAATAACTACATCAGGCGGATTTATTCGTGCATAAACACCTTTTCCGAAAGGAGTGATCTGAAGAAATATATCAAGCCCTAAAAACAATAAAAGCGCAATAATAATAGCTATTAGTATCTTTATTATTTTACTTTTCATTGCCTTGAACTTATTGACAAGCCAGTCTCCAACCTCTTCAAATACTGTTTTGCCTTTAGCTTCAGCCTGAGCTTGTTGAGGATCTATAGGCATCTGCCCGGGAATATCTCCGCTTGGCTGAACCGGAGGCTGCTGTGCTGCAGGAATAGATGCTGCCGCTCCTGCTGCCGGATCGCCGGTTATCGGCGGAGGTATAACTGCAGTAGCCTGTTCATCACTTGTGTCTCCGACAATGAAATCACTACATGTTATTCTTGGTATTGCATTATTGCTTTTTATTTCCTGTCTGTCTAAACCTTTTACAAGGTTTACTATATTGTCGGAAGCTTTTAACTCTTTCTCCATAACTTTTGAGATAAAAGTCGCAAGATCAACTGCAAGCTCTTCCGTTTCCACGCCTTTTAAGAGCCTTCTTAGATCGCGGTACATTTCGATGGCTCTTTCATATCTCATATCTCTGTCTTTTTCAAGAGATTTTGTGAGTATTTCACCTATTTCATATGGAAGGTTTATACCGGCAAGTAAACCGGTATCAAATTTCTGATTTAAAACTTGCGACCTTATTTCAGAATCTTCGCCTTTATAAAGTTGCTGACCGGTTATCATCTCATAAAAAACAACACCGGTAGAAAAAATATCAGTACGATGGTCAAGATCACTCGCCCCTTTAATCTGCTCAGGGGACATATAAGGATATTTGCCGGTTACTACTTTCTGTTTCATTCCTTCACTTATCTCCTCAGCGGTTTTTGCTACACCGAAATCGCTGAGCTTTACATTTCCGTCAAATGAAATAAGAACGTTTCCGGGAGAAATATCTCTATAGACTATACCATAAGGTTTGCCAGTTATAGAATCTCTCGCAAGTCTGTTGGCATAATCAAGAGCCTTAAGCATACTTATGGAAATCAATACTGCAAGTTCCCAAGGTATTTTTATCTTAAGCTCATTACATCTTTTAATCAAATCTTCAAGGTCAACACCGCGCACAAAATCCATAGATATATAGTAAGAGCCATTGCTGCCTTTCCAAAAGTGTTGAGTCCTTACAATATTATCATGGATAATATTTTTTGCTATCAAAGCTTCTTTATAGAACATTTCAACGAACTTTGGTTCGGTATATTCACTAAGAAGTTCTTTTACGGCAATAAAATTACGCAAGCTAAAATCATAGGCCTGCCACACAACTCCAAATGCACCCTGACCTATTTTTTTAACTGTTACATATTGATCATTAATAAATAAACCTAAATCTAGACCCTCGTGAGATTGATTTTCATCCATTAATTTTTCACCTTTAAGATAAATAAATTTTTAATATATTATATACTATTATCTTCCTGTCAACAACAACTATTTCAAAATTCAGGAATTTTCATCATCATTATTTAATTTGCCGTTTTCTATGTTGTCCTGATATTGGCTTCCATTCTGTTTGTTAGTATCGCCAAAATTTTCATTTTTTTCAATATTTTTTTCGATATTTTTTTCATTTAAAGGGCTATCGGCTTCAGTTTTAGCATCAGGCTGCAAGTCATTTTCTTCCAATGCGGAAAGGTCCACTGGCTCTTCATTATTTTCAATATCATCAAAATCGGATGTTTTTTTTGCGGTATCTTCAGCACTTTCATCTTTTGAGTTTTCATGAGCTTCCATATTTTCTTCACCTTCAAAAGGAAGTTCAGGTTCAGGAGGATTATCACTCTGCTGAACCTCTTTTGGCATATCTTCTATTAAAGGAAGCTCGCTCAAATGTGCTAAACCAAAATGCTTCAGGAAGTCTTGTGTAGTGCCATAAAGCAAAGGACGTCCCAGAGCTTCTTTTCTTCCAACTATTTTTATAAGTTTTCTTTCAAGAAGAGTGTCTAAAACACCTGATGATTCCACCCCTCTCAGTTCATCGATTTCTGCTCTGGTTATAGGCTGTTTATAGGCAACCATTGCAAGAGTTTCAAGTGCCGGAGGAGAAAGTTTTATCACGCTCTTTTCTTTTAAAAGTTTTTTTATCCAAGGGGAAAAATTAGATCTAGTAGCAAAAGTCCAACCATTAGCCACAAATTTTATTTCATAAGGTTTATCCATTTGTTCATATTCGGTTTTCAATTCATTTAACAGATTTTCAATGTTTTCTATATCCGAATAATCTTCTTTGAGTATATCTTTAAGCTCTTTTACGCTCAAAGGTCTTTCTGAAACAAAAAGTAATGCTTCTAAAACTTGTTTTACTTCAGATATTTCCATCATCATCCTCTCGGTTCTCACTTGGTATTTCCCGGTTTTCGTCTTCTGCGACAAGTTCCAGGTCAGGAGCAGGAGCTTCCTGTTGATCCTGATTTTCTTTATTCTCTTCTATAAACTCAAAAACTTCATCGTCATTCGTTTCTTTTACTTCCGGTTCAATTTCATTATACACTCTGTATATTCTTATTTCATCAAAAAGTTCTGACTGTTTTGCCGCAATCTGTTTGCTCTTTATAAGTTCAAGAACGGCCATAAATGAAACTATCAACGCCATTCTGGTTTTTTGAAGCTTAAGTATCTCAGTAAAAGAAATGTACTGGCGTCCTTCAAGTATATCAAGTATTTCCCTTATCTTTGTTTCAATAGGGATCTCTTTATACATGATCTCTTTGACGCTTTCCGGAAGAGCCGTCAAAGCTTCGCGGAAACTCGACATAAGGTCAAATAAAGTCGCATCGAGAATAAAATCATGCTTATTGATGACAGGTGCAGGTCTATAATATACTTGCGAATTTTCAATAGCTTTATATGATAAAAGTTTCCCTATTTCTTTATACTTCTGATATTCAAGGAGCCTGTTCTTTAATTGATCGAAAGGATCTTCTTCAGAATCTTCTTTTTCCCCTTCCGATGGAAGAAGCGTTTTTGCCTTTATCTGCATAAGAGTTGAAGCCATTACAAGGAATTCGCCGGCAATATCAATATTAAGTTCTTTCATAAGATCTAAATAAGATAAATATTCTGAAGTGATTTCAGCTATCTTTATTTCGCTTATCTCAAGATCATTCTTTTTTATAAGATGAAGTAAAAGGTCTAAAGGACCTTCAAAAACATCCAGATTAACATCGTATACCATTAAAATACCTTATTTAGAATTTTATCGCTTTTCTGACTTCTTCCATAGTTTTTCCGGCAGCTTCTCTTGCTTTTTCATTGCCTTCTTCTACGATTTTTTCAATATATGCTTTATCGCTCATTATCTCATTTCTTTTTTGTGCAAGAGGCTTCATAAATTCAGAAAGCATTTCCATTATCTGTTTTTTGCAAAGCATACAGCCAACACTGCCTGCCTTACATTCAGCTTCTCTTGCCTGATAATCTTTATTGAATATTTTATGGAAAGCAAAAACCACACAGCCTTCAGGATGTCCGGGATCATCTTTTTTTATTTTCAAAGGGTCTGTATACATATTTTTGACCTTTTCTTTCATTGTATCATCATCTTCGCCGAGCAATATGGAATTGCCGTAAGATTTTGACATTTTTCTTGAATCTATCCCCGGTACTCTTGCGGATTTTGTGAGTTTTGCCTGCGGTTCAATAAGTGTATCGCCGTAAAAATTATTAAATCTTCTTGCCACTTCCCTTGTAAGTTCAAGATGTGAAAGCTGGTCTTCCCCTACAGGAACGATATCAGCTTTATAAAGTACAATATCAGCTGCTTGAAGAACGGGGTAACCCAAAAAACCATAATTATTCAGATCTTTATTTTTAATTTCATTAAGCTGCTCTTTATATGTAGGACATCTATAAAGCCAGCCAAGCGGCGTAACCATAGATAAAATTAAAAAAAGCTCGCTGTGCTGCGGAACTTCTGACTGTTTAAATATAACACTTTTTTGCGGGTCTATACCGGCTGTAAGCCAATCTGCAACCATTTCAAAAGTATTTTCTTCAACTTTTGATGTATCTGCATATTCTGTCGTCAAGGCATGCCAATCTGCCGACATATAATAACAATCGTATTCTTCTTGAAGCTCAACCCAATTTTTTAGAGCCCCAAAATAATGTCCAAGATGAAGTCTTCCGGTCGGACGCATACCCGACAATACTTTTTTTCGCATTTTTCCTCTTTTACATAATCGGTCTGCCTATGATAAGAACTAGAAAAAGATTTACCACAGGACCGGCTATTTTCCATATTATGCCCGACCATAAAAGAATGATCAGTATCATAAAACTTAAGAACGGATTCATATTTAGATATTTATAGGCAATATCACTCGGCATAAAATAAGTTACTACTTTTGAGCCGTCAAGCGGCGGAATAGGTATCAAATTGATTATCGGCAAAATTATATTTAATATCACTACGATCGATAAAATCAACACAATAGATCCGCCTGCACCTTGGTAAAAATCCGGGAACATTCCTATTATTCTTATTCCCATACCGGCTAAAAAGGCAAGCATTATATTTGAAAGCGGCCCTGCAAAAGAAACAAGAGGAATATCAATTTTGGGGTTTTTTAATCTTGAAAAATTTACAGGAACAGGTTTTGCCCAGCCGAAAATTATAGGTGATTTAGTAATGATCAATATTGCAGGTAAAATGATACTGCCGAACAGATCTATATGCGGTATCGGATTTAGAGTTATCCTGCCTGCCATTTTTGCCGTATCATCGCCTCTTATATATGCCGTATAAGCATGGGCAACTTCATGTATTATAATTGAAAATATAAGCACAACTATATATATAAGTCCTATCATTTCTTCCTTTAAATTAATTCGGTATTAAATAAGATTTTAAATATACAAAATATACTTATTAATTTTATATTTTTTGGATTTCTTTGTCAATAAAATAAGGTTTTTTATTGATTTTTGAAGCTTTTTTGATAAATAATGACCTTTTTTAATTACTAATATTAAAGGTAAGTTCTTTTAAAATGATTATCTGTAATACTGTTTAAAGAAAATCTGCAATTATTTAGCAGTTTCTTTTTCAATATCTTCAAAAAGTGACTTGTTTTTCAAAACTTTATCAAGGAATTTTTTATAGATAATAAGGTTGGAATTATATTTTACCAGTGTTTTAAGTCCTTCAATGACAGAAAGAGTTTTAAAAGCTTTTATCCCTTTAGGAACAGGGAAAATTCTGGGTATATTCATTTTTCTGGCAAGACTTGGAGATATTCTTATAGTTTCAAGAGCAATTCTTGGAGCTAAATATGATAAGACCATTTCTTCATCTTCAAGTTCCTGCTCAGCTTTAAGAAGAAGCGCCAGATCTTCTATACCGAAAATTAGAAGCGGCTCATAATTGATCTTTTGTTTTTCGCTGAAATTTTCAAGAGCCATTCGAAACTCTTCCTGCATCTTTTTTCTGCATTGGGAAGCTTGATCTTGGAATGTCAAAGGATAAACGAAAGCAATAAGTTCATTAGCACTGTCATGATAAAGAATAAAGCATTCCGCATAAAACATTTCCCCGCATTTAGGACACTTTACAAGATTGACTTCTCCGGCAATAAGAGCTTCTTTAAGTTCAGGATCATCAGAAACGCTTATAGCAGAAAGCAGTTCAGCTTCAAAAACTTCTCCACACGGACATGTGATTTCTTCTAAATTAGAAATAGACATAAAAAAATTTTACAACTTTTTTTTTGTTTTATCAATAAATTAAAACGGCAATTACGAATTACAAATGACTAATTACGAATAAACGACAAAAAAAGGAAATAAACAGCGATAGTTTTTTGTTGTAATGTTGAGCCCTGCTGCTTCACTCAGGATAAACTCCGCCGAAACACCTGCCTTTAATCTTTACGGCAGATCCTTCGGCAAAACTTCGCTTTTCTCAGGAAGACAACACGACAGTTAATAGTTTTTGCGTTGTCGTTATCGCCGCCTCAAGAGTGCGGTTTATGAGCGAAAAAAACATTTGTGTTTGCTTAGCATTTTTTGTCTTTGTTGTTGCCGTTATGCCGCCCTTTTTGCGAGTCTATGAGTGCAGTATTTTGGAAGATTTAAGGTTCTTTGAACATATATCTTGTGCTTGTGCTGCTATTGATTTTGTATAGTTATTTTGACTGTTTTTTGAAGTGATGTATCGCAAATACTTCTCAAGAAAAACAGACAAAATAAGTAAAAAGCAACGCAGCCCTTCGGGTTAATTGTAAAAATGGCATCCTGCTTCGTCAGCTCTCCTTGCAATATTTACGATATTGCTTTGTCAAGCTTCCTCGCATTATACTCATTTTTGTATTAACACAAGCTACATTATATATGCTCAAAGAACCTCCAATTCGGCGTGTTTGAAGCGAAACTCACATTTAAGTTGTTTGAAGATTGTTTCGCAAGTTCCGAATTTGCTTTCAAAATACAAGCGAATGCAATCAGGCGGCGATTTGCTCACTTTCTAAAAGTGAGGCGGGTCTAAGGGTATGCAATACCCTTGGACTAATTATGATTTAAGGGACAAAGTCCCTTGCAGGGTTGGTATGCAATCCCAAAAAGAAAAAAGCGGGCGATGGGAATCGAACCCACATCTCCAGCTTGGGAAGCTGGGGTTTTACCACTAGACTACGCCCGCTTTAACATCAAAAGTTTTAACTTTTCAGTATTTTAATTTTATTATTTTTATGTAAAGGTTTCAAGTTTTATTTACTATAAGTTATGAATGACAAACCTATAAAAACAATTGCGAATGACGAATTACTAATTACGAATTAACGACAAAATGACATTTTTTGTTGTTGTCTTCTTTGCCGCCTTAGAAGTACAGTCTATGAGCGGAAAGATTTTTCAGACGGCTTAATTCCTGTATGGAAGCCTCTGTCTTTGTTGCCGTTCTGCCGTTTTTGTTTTGTCATTGCCGTTCTGCCGCCCTTTTTGCGAGTCTATGAGTGCAGAAAATATTTGTGTTTGCTTAGCACGGTTTGCGTTGTTTGAAGTAAAACACCTTAAAGTCTTTATAAGCGTTTTACAAGTTCGCAAACCGACTAATATTTTCAAGCGAATGCAAACGAGGCGGCGATTTGCTCACTTTTTAAAAGTGAGGCAGATTGGCGTAGCCAAGACTAGTGTAAGGGTATGCAATACCCTTAAAAGAACCACTCTTCAGCGGCAGAGTTTTGCATACTTTTGATCGTTTGCAAAAGTATGAGAAATACTTTTAGATTTTGTATTTCTTTTTTATGGAATTCAATTTTGAAGAAATGAGTTTTAATGCTTCTTTTTCATCTTTTATTTTTTCTTCTTGTTGTGCTTCAACTGCTATTTTTATAAGTTCCCCTACCCACGGACCGGGTTTAAGTTTAAACTTTTTCATTACAATATTTCCGTCAATTATCTTAGGTAAAGGTTTTGCATTTTTAATTTCATAATAATATTTGACCAGTTTTTTTACTGATTTTTCCTGCATCTTTAATTCTTTTGGAGAAAAGACTTTTAACTTCTTATAAGAATGCCAGTCAGCCATAGATAAAAGTATAAGGTCAGGGGTATGGTCGCCAATATCTCTAAAAAATTTTAAAGCGGCTTTCTGCGTAACTATATTATTTTTTGTAAGTGTTGACGGACGCATATGATTTTCAATAAGGAATTTTACCGTATCAATATCTTTTTTCCCCATCTTTAAAGACTTCATCATTTTCTCAACTTTTTTCGCACTTTCTTCCTCATGACCGAAAAAGCGTATTTTACTTCCTTCTTTCTTAGCAGTTTCGGGTTTTGCACTGTCATGGAATAAAGCCGCAAACTTTAAAAGATTGCATCTTGTAATATTTTCAGAGTATTGTCCGCTTTCTGAAAAATGAGTTTTAAGTTCTTCATAATTGTCAGGAAAATATTTCTTGAGATCATTCAATATATTTTCCGCTGCTTCCATAGTCTCAAAAGAATGTTGGAATAATCCACCCGGATGATAATAATGTTTTTTAGAAGCTTTCTTCATATTCTTTATCTCAGGTAAAAGCTCTGCCAGCAATCCGCAGCTGTCCATTATTTTAATCTGTTGTGTAGAATTTTTTGTAGAAAGTATTCTAAAGAACTCATTTTTTATTCTTTCAGGTGCAGCTTTGCTTATAAGTTTTGCATCTTTCTTTATCTGCTTTAAAGTTTTATCTGTAATCTTTAAGCCGAGTTCTGCCGAAAATCTGAAAGCACGAAGCATTCTTAAAGGGTCTTTTTTAAAAGCATCGGCAGAAACAGTATTTAAACTTTTACTTTTCAGATCCTTTTGACAATCTTTTACGGCATAAATGATATGTTTTTTATATTCATCAAAATATTTAAGTTCAAAAGCTGCCGCATTTACGGTAAAATCTCTGTTCTTGAGATCATCTTCTATGGTTTTTCCGTCAAGAAGCGAGATATCTATATTTGTAATCTCTGAGTCTTTTATAATTATCCTGTATATTTTATCTTTATCATCTAAAACGAACATTTTTGAATTTAATGCTTTTGTAACTTTTTCTGCAAATTTGTGTGCATCTTTATTTACGACAAGATCTATATCTTTATACTCTATTTTAAGTATCAGATCCCTTGAAAACCCTCCGACAGCATAAACCTCATAGCCTTTTGAGATTTTATTTATAGTATTTATTATTTTTTTCATTTTCCCTTCTTAAAGCTCCATAGCATTTACAAGCTCTTTAATATATTTATTTTCTTTCTCATTGAATATATTTTCAGATATATCATCTTTTAATATTTTACCTTCTTCGATTATTATCATTCTTTCGGCAAACTTTACTGCCGCTGAAATATCATGCGTTATAAGTATTATTGAAGTTGTGCCTTTCATTTTGATATCGGCAAAAATATCCATTATCTGATTTTGTGAATATATGTCTAAAGAAGCGAAAGGTTCATCGGCAATTATGAGTTTAGGGTTTTTAAGTAAAGCCCTTGCTATCGCTATTCTCTGTCTTTGACCGCCGGAAAATTGATGAGGATAATTATTAAGAATTTTACTTTCAAGCCCGACACTTTTTAGTGTTTCTTCTATAATTTCATCGGCATTTTCAGGAATTTTGCCCGTAAATGCTTCCATAAAAGAAGATCTTATCTTGAGTTTCGGGTTCAAAGAGGCATAAGGGTTTTGAAATATCATCTGAACTATTGTAGAAAACTCTGCTATATCATAATCAGCGATATCTTTGCCGAAATATTTTACGCTTCCGCCGTCAAAATCCAAAATATTTGCAATGATCCTGCCTAAAGTACTCTTACCCGAGCCCGAACTTCCTATTATTGAAACAAATTCAGCTTCATTAAGACAAAAACTTACATTATCAAGTGCAAGGAATTTTTTATCTCTGAAAAAATCAGTAGTTTTATATGTTTTTGATAATTTTGATACTTCTAAGAACATTTTACCTCATTATCCTATAAGCAGTTTTGTATATTCATGCTTCGGATCATTAAAAATTTCTTCCGTATTGCCGCTTTCAACTATATTTCCGTCATGCATAATAGCTATCCTGTCTGAATGATTTTTAGCTATTTTCATATTATGCGTTATCATTATCAATGTCAATTGCATATTTTGTTTAAGTTCTTCTAAAAGATCAAGAATTTGTTTCTGTACAGCTGCATCAAGACCTGTTGTCGGTTCGTCAGCTATTAAAATTTCCGGATCATTTATTATAGCCATAGCTATAAGGATCCTCTGTTTTTGTCCGCCTGATAATTGATGAGGATAGGAATTAACTATTCTTTTTATATCGTCAAGTTTTACTTTATTAAGTACTTCTTCAACTTTTTTATTTATCTCTTCTTTTGTTGCTTGCGGATTATGGACAATATATGATTCCGATATCTGTTTTCCTACTTTTATGACAGGGTTAAGATAAGATTGCGGATCTTGAAATACCATAGATATCTTTTTCCCTTTCAGCCTGCGCTTTTCTTCAAAATCCATTGTGAGCATATCTTTTCCGTCATAAATTATCTGTCCTGATTTTATCGTTCCGCCGTCAATAGCGGTCAAATCCATTATCGCAGAAGCTACAGTACTTTTTCCGCTTCCTGAACGCCCTACAATAACAAAACTTTCGCCTTTTTTAATATCAAAGCTGACACCCTTTACAGCTTCAACAATACCAAAAGATGCTCTGTATTCGATACTTAGATCTTTTACTGAAAGTATTATGCTCATCAGCTCACCTTATCCTTCGGGTCAAAAATATCCCTGAGAGATTCGCCTATGAGATTAAATGAAAGAACGGTAAATAATATCACTAGACCCGGGAAAAGCGATAACCACCAAGCCATATAAATATAATCTTTTCCCTGCATAAGTATCTGCCCCCACGAAGACATCGGCGGCTGAACGCCAAGTCCTAAGAAAGAAAGACCTGACTCTGTAAGTATTGCACCGCCTATACCTATCGCGGCATAAACTATTATGGGCGATATAACATTTGGCAATATATGCACAAAGAATAAGCGTGTCTTACTAACTGCAAGCATTTTTGAAGCCAGCACAAACTCTCTTTCCCTTATAGAAAGAACTTCGGCTCTCACTATTCTTGAAAGTCCCGGCCACGATGTCAAACCTATAACTATCATAACGTTATATATATTGGGTTCAAAGAAAGCAATGACAAGCAATATAAGGAAAAATGTCGGAAAACAAAGCATAATATCCGTAAAACGCATAAGCACGCTGTCTACCCATCCGCCAAAATAACCTGAAAGCATGCCTATAGTAACACCTATAAGCATAGTTATAAGAACGGCAAAAAAGCCTACGGACATTGAAACTCTTGCTCCATATATCATTCTTGAGAATACATCTCTGCCCAGATCGTCGGTGCCTAATATATGAGAAAGTGAAGGCGGTGAAAGTCTTTGCGATAGATCTTGGGCTGAAGGGTCATAAGGAGATATAAAAGGTGCAAGTACCGCTGCCGCTACGATCAGTGCGATAAATATAATGCCTGCAAAAGCCGCTTTGTTCTTTAATAATTTTTTCATATTTTAATGCCTTTACTTATACCTTATTCTCGGGTCTGCTGCAGAATACATAATATCTGCAATAATATTTCCTAAAAGTGTTAAGAATGCCGATATAACACCTATGCCCATTATCACGGGATAATCTCTTGCCATAATGGCTTCATAACCGAGTCTTCCCATTCCGGGATAAGAAAAAATAGTTTCTATAATAAAACTTCCGCCTATAAGTCCCGGTATAGATAAGCCGACTATTGTTATCAAAGGCAAAAGAGCATTCTTTAATGCATGATCAAATATTACTTGTTTCTTTGTAAGACCTTTTGCATAAGCCGTTTTTATATAATCTTGTTTCAAAACATCAAGCATACCTGAACGCAGATATCTTGAAAGTGCCGCAAAAGAACCGAGCGTTGAAACAAAAACAGGCAGTATAAGATGTTTACCAAGATCCCAAATTTTCCCAAAAAATGATAAGTCAGCGAAATTAAAAGACACCAATCCCGATATCGGCAGCCAGCCGAGCCATAATCCGAAAACTATCATAAGCATTAAAGCCGCCCAGAAAGCCGGTACGGAAAAACATATAAAAACTATTACGGTCAAAACTCTGTCAAAAATAGAATATTTTTTTACGGCCGAATATATGCCTATAGGTACAGCAATGATTATCATAAGTATTATTGAAAGCACATTAAGTAATATAGTAGCCGGAAGCCTTTCAATTATCTTTTGCGATGCCGGGCGGCCGTCTTTAAAAGAATTACCGAAATCAAGCACAGCAACCCTTTTAAGCCAATTCCAATACTGCTCGTGCAGCGGTTTATCCAATCCGTAAAGTTTATAAAGTCTTTCTTTGGATTCTGCAGTGATCTTTGTATTAAAATCCGTCATAGCATCGGTAGGTTTTCCGGGAGTAAAATACATCACCGCAAAAGTAATAACGGTTATTCCTATCACTATCGGTATTGCATAAATAAGTCTTTTTATCAAATAGTTAAACATTTATTCCTTATTCCTTAAAACTGTACTTTGTAAGATTTTCAGGCACCCACCATTCTTCAAAATTATGACCTAATCCTATCGTGGCAAGTTCTACGCCTTTAAACCTTTTGTGTAAAGCAAAAAGCGTTTCAGGATAATATAAAAATATACACGGAGGATCTTCAACCATTATATCCTGCATTTCATAATAGAGTTTCTTTCTTTTTTCTACGTCAAAAGTCGTTCTTGCTTCCACAAGTATTTCGTCAACTCTCGGATTATTATAACCGAGCATATTATATTGTCTTGGACCCGTTTCTTTTGAATGCCAAAGTGAATATTGATCGGGGTCAAGACCGAGACTCCAACCCATAATTATCGCATCAAAATCCCTTTTAGCGATATATTGATTAACGAAAGTTGAAAATTCTATTATCCTTATATTTACTTTTATACCTATCTTTTTAAGCTGTTCCTGGATTATCTGAGCCGTCAGCTCACGCTGTTTATTTCCCTGATTTGTACTGACAGTAAACTCAAAATGTTTACCTTTATATTCAAGGTATCCGTCATTATCTATATCTTCAAAACCAAGCTCTTTAAGCATTTCCAAAGCTTTTGCCTGATCATATTCAGACATCTTAAGATCCGGATTATGTGCCCAAACATGAGGAGGATAAGGACTTACGGCTTCTTTGCCTGTACCTAAAAGAACGCCGTCTATAATATCTTTTTTATTTATCGCATGCTGTATAGCTTTTCTGAAATTCTTATCTCCGAAAGGTTCTATTTTCATATTAAAACCCAAATATGTAAAAGCATGTGCCGGATATCTGTATTTATCATACTTTACAAAAAAACTGTCATAAGCATTCCATTGGTCAGGACTTAAACTTACGGAATCAAGAGATTCATTCCTTAATTCCAAGAACTGAACAGCTTGATCTGGAACTACCTGTATCACATAATGGCTGATATAAGGTCTGCCTTTGAAATATTCCGGATTTGAGGCAAGTACGATTTTCTGGTCCGTCTGCCATGATTTAAATTTGTATGGACCTGTACCTACGGGATTTCTGTTGGCAGAAGCAGTATTTATATCTTGCCCTCTGAAAATATGTTCAGGAATGATAGACATCATCCAGCTTTGCAGATTTGGTGCAAAAGGCATATCATAATAGACTTTGATTGTATGATCGTCAATAATCTTAAAATCTTTTACTATAGTAAAATCGGAAGAATAAGGAGTTTTTGTATTTGGGTCAGTTAAAGCTTCATAAGTAAATTTTACATCACGAGCGGTAAAAGGTTTGCCGTCATGCCATTTTACATCTTTCCTGAGATTAAAAGTTATCTCAAGCCCGTCATTTGAGACTTCATAGCTTTCAGCAAGATCACAAGCAATATTCAGATCTTTATCATATTTAAGTAATCCATTAAACAGCTGTCCGTTTGTTGTACCGGAAGCCGAATCACTTGCAAGTATAGGATTTAAATATGAAGAATCGCTGAGATTTGCCATAATATAAGCATCTCCATAGACCGGAACACTCTCGGAGCTTTCAATTGAGGCATTGCGTTCTGTATCTGAAGGAGAGCAGGCAAGGATAAAAATAAAAGGGATAAAAAACAACAGCTTATTTTTCATCAGGGTTTATTATGACCGTTAAAGTTTTTTTATTAAAAATCCTATTTGCTGTTTCATAAATATCTTCAGGCGTAACTTTTTCAATTTCTTCCAAATAAATATCATCATACTTATAGCCCTGTCCCAAAACTTCTCTCCAGCCATAATAATATGATTGTTTACTTACTGTCAGCCTGTCCATTATATAAATGCCCTTAAAATAACTTATTGTATCTTTAAGTTCCTGAGGATCAACTTTATTTGCACAAAAATCTTTCATTATCTCGTCAATGCGGTTAAGAGTAAGATCAATATTTTTCTTATCAAGACCGATATATATAGCAAAATAACTTTCATTTCTTCTTGAAGGATAGATCGCTCCGACTTCATAGGCAAGCCCGAGCTTTTCTCTAAGCTCTACAAAAAGACGGCTTGTCATTCTGCCGCCAAGAAGAATATTGATAACTTTCAAATTAACAAAATCCTTATCACTGAGCTCAGGCGCCGCATAACTTGTCAATATATATGCTTGATTGAATTTTCCTTTAATATCGTATTTTTTGCCGTCTAAATCTTTTAGTATAAAAACAGGCTTTTCAAATTTTTTACCGGACTCAATATCTCCAAAATATTTTTCAAGCGAATTCTTTACATCTTTTTTATCAATATTTCCTGCAACAGATATTATTATATTTGAAGCATTGAATGAGTAAGCATGCCAATTCCTTAAATCTTCAGCTGACAATTTAGATACGGTTTCTTCTTTACCAAGTACAGGAAGTGAATAAGCATTACCATTATAAAAATAAGAAATAAAATTATCGTTTGCTGTCCTTCCAATGCTGTCTTTTCTTGAATTAAGTCCTGCTATAATATTTTGCTTTTCAAAAAGTATTTCATCTTCATTAAAAGACGGATTTTTTACAGCATCGGAAAGTATTTCCAAGGCACTGTCAAAATATTCAGACAAAAAATTTGTACTTATCCCGGCAATATCATATTCGGCATCACCAATTAAACTTGCACCTATATTTTCAATATCTCTTGCCAATTGTTCGCTGTTTCTGTTCTTTGTAGATTTTGTCATCATTTTAGCAGTAAGATAAGAAATACCCGCATTATCCTGATTTTCACAAATAACCGATACGGGAGTTAAAATACGTACAGAAACAACTTCCACACCGCTCGTTTTATTAAAAATTACTTTTATATTGTTTTTGAGATCAAATGATTCCATATCGCCTCCAAAAGCGTGTTGAGCTGAGAGAAATAATACGGCAATAAGCCAAATAAATTTTTTCATTTTATTTTTCAGCCTTCGGCAAATAAGCAGCCGTAATTATTTTGTCATGAGAATAATATTTTGCAAAATAATTCTGTACATCTTCGGCAGATAAAGCTTCTATTTTAGGAACATATTCATCCATTGCATCAGGTCTGCCCAAAACCGTCCAAAAGCCGTAATGGTAAGCAATATCAAAAGGTGTCTCCATTGAAAAATTCCAGCCTGTCTTTATTCCAAGCTTTGCACGTTTAAGTTCTTCTTCAGTAATTCCGTTATTAATAATATCGTCTATCTGTTTTGCTATCTCAATTTTAATTTCTTCAAGATTTTTTGGGTCAAAAACCGCTCTGACAAAGGATAGTCCTGAACCTTTTGAAGTCATAAATGATGAATCTATTGAGTAAACTAGCTGTTTCTGTTCTTTTAATACTCTGTAAAGCCTTGATGATTTGCCGCCTCCCAAAACAATTGATGCAAGATCTGCGGTAAAAACATCGTCGGAATTGATATCGGGACCGACAAATCCCGAAAGCATATAACCCAATTCAACATTCCCTTTTTTAATTATATCTTCCTTAGGTTTTGCCGTTTCCATAAGATTAGGATCTTCCGGAGCTGTCTTTTTTTCAAATTTACCGAAAGTTTCTGCGACAAGATTTTCTATTTTCTTTTCATCAAAATTACCTATTACAAGTACTTTCATTTTTTCGGGTACATAATGGGCACCATAATAATCATATATCTCGTCGCGGGTAACATTTGCTATCACATCGCTGCTTCCTATAATACTGTTTTTCATTGCACTTTCTTGATAAACAGCCTCAAAGAAATTATCAAACAGCACTGAATAAGGATTATCGGAATGTCTTTGTATTTCTTCGATTACGACTTTTCTTTCACGGTCTATCTCGTCTTGAGGGAAAAGCGGTTTATTCAAAGTATCGGCAAGCATTTTTACCGTTTCTTCTACGCCGTCTTTTTGTATATTGATATAATACATAGTGTACTCTTTTGAAGTCGCCGCATTAATATAACCGCCCATATTTTCAACATTCCTGCTCATAAGATCTCCGGGGTAATTTTCACTTCCTTTAAACATAAGATGTTCCAGAAAATGAGAAAGACCTGACTGAGAAGGTTTTTCATCAACAGCGCCTGCTCGTATATAAACACATACAGAGGCGGCAAGACTGTTTTTATCGCTCTTTAATACGGCTTCAAGTCCATTGTCAAATTTCACTTTTTTTGCTCCTCCCGTAGTAGCACATCCGCCTGTAAATATAATACAGGAGAACGCAATACATAATATTGTTGTTTTTATTATTTTCATTTTAATATATCTCTTTCGGCAGCTTTCGGTATACCGATATCGGCAACTTCAATAATGCCTGTATATTTTCTTGTTTTTTTATTTTTAAAGACTTTTTTCATTAAAGCAAGCGTTATAGTTTTATCGGCTTTAACTATTTCAGAATTATCTGTAAGAATATCGCTGTGCATACCCGAAGGAATATCTATTGAAATAATATAAGCTTTTGAGGAATTTATGATCTTTATCGCTTCTTTAGCATTTCCCGATGCCGGACCGTTCAAACCTGTTCCTAAAACTGCATCAATTATAATATCCGCTTTTAAAATATCTTTCAGATCTTTACTTAACGGAACTTTAACTTTTTTTAGAATTTCAAAATTTGCCAGGCAATCACCTTTAAGCGATGATACAGGTTTTGTCATTATCACTTTAACGGTATAACCGGCATTATAAAGATATCTTGCCGCTACAAACCCGTCTCCGGCATTATTGCCTGAGCCGCATACGACTGCTATTTTCTTGCCTGAAAATTTTTTAAAACTCTTTTCCAGGGCATAAACTATAGCACGTCCGGCATTTTCCATAAGTATTAAAGAGTTTATTTTATATTTTTTAGAAGTTATGCGGTCTATTCTGCGCATTTCTTCTGCTGATACAAAAACATTATCTTTCATTTGTTTTATTCTCTTTAAATTCAAGAAAAGCAGACCTGAGAATATCTAAAATTGCATATGCCCACGCACCTGCAATAGGAATATCAATAATCAGCATTAGTTTTGCATTACTTGTAAGCATATCCTTTAGATATTTGCTCATAGCTTCATATTCCATTGGGACCGAGGCAGTATCTATTGAAGACATGATCACTATCGCACTGACAATGACAAAAAACAAAACTATGCCTATAAGTATTCCGGCTTTTTTGAATTGTTTTAAAAAAAGATGTCCGATACCGGGGCCTAAAAATAAAGTTGCAGTTAAAGCCAAAAAATATTTAAAAAACATTATATCTTCACCTTCTCTATTGTCAATAAACTATTATCCCAGCATAACCTACTACTTCGCTGAAATCCCCGGATATTTCTCCGGAATTTGAATATCTCAATAATTTTGCATCTGAAGCTCCTGCAAGTTTTGCATTCACCAAAGCCGCAGTCGCAGGAGAAACCCCGCACATACTTATATTTTTTTCTTCAACTGTATTAAAAAGATTTACTGGATCTATTTTTAATATCTGCTCTATAGCCATATCATCACATATTTTAGCTATTGAAACATTTGAATAGTGGCTCATATCCGTTGAAGCTACTAAATTCACTTTTTTATTTACTTCTTTCAGGCTTTCAAATATGGCTTTGCCGAGATCTTCGCATTTCTTATAATCTTGTGTCATCATACATATCGGAACGATTTTAGCAGACGGGTTTATAGCTTTTATAAAAGGCAGATGTACTTCTATAGAATGCTCCATAATATGTGCCGTAATGTCAGCTTCGGCATACTCTGATTTGCTTATTATAATATCTGCAAGTTCTGAGTCCACCTCAAGATTTCCAAGAGGCGTTTCCCAGGCATCGGAAGGATATACGGCAATTTCAGAGCCAAGTCCTGTATGGTTCGGACAAAGTATTATATAAGTATCGCTGACATTGGCAGCAGCATAAACTATACCGGCAGTCTTTCCCGAATAAAGCCAACCTGCATGCGGGGCGATCATAGCAAGAACATTTTTTTTGTGTTTTACTTCAGGTAAAAACTTTCTTATCTCTGCTTCATTATCAGGATACCAATTATTAAAACGCATTTCTCTGAACATTTTATAACTCCTGTTGCCAGCCATTAAGCAGGTTTAGTTTTTCCAGCCACTCCAATGCTTCATCGTATTCATCCTGTGTTAAATTACGGCATAATTCAGGATACTTGCTTGAACGGTGTGCCGGGTGATACTGGGACATAAGGCTTATATATGTTTCCGCAGATAAATTCTCCGCGATAAAATCAAGTGACTTTTTAGTGTTCTCAATATTTCCGGGCAAAACCATATGCCTTATCAGCAAACCTTTTTCAGCTATTCCTTCATCATTAATTGTCAGATCGCCGACTTGTCTTTTCATCTCTTTTAAAGCAAGGCGGTTATTTTCAACATAATCTTTGACGCCTGAATATTTAAATGCTGCTGTATTATCCGAATATTTAATATCCGGCAAATATATATCTACGATCCCTTCAAGCAGTCTAAGCACTTCAATATTTTCATAGCCGCCGCAATTCCACAGTATCGGTATCTTTAAACCTTTATTTCTTGCTATAAATACGGCTTTTGCAGCCTGAGCACTATAATGTGTCGGAGTTACAAAATTAATATTGTGAACTCCTTTTGCCTCAAGTCCTAGCATAATATCTGCAAGTTTCTCGACAGTTACTTCACGTCCATTGCCCAAGTGGCTGATAGGATAATTCTGGCAGAACACACACTTTAAAGCACAATGAGAAAAAAATATAGTTCCGGAACCTTTTTTGCCGGTTATAGGAGGTTCCTCTCCCATATGCACATTGCTGCTTGCAATTAATATTCTGTTGTCTGCACCGCAAATTCCTTTTTGTCCGGCATTTCGGTTCACGCCGCATTTTCTCGGACATAGTTCGCATTTATCCATCATTGCATACAGTTTATCTATATTTTCTTCAATTTTCATAGATCATTAGAGTCCATTATTATGGTTACAGGTCCGTTATTATGTATTTCAACCAACATATCGGCACCAAATTCCCCGCATTCGATTTTCAGTCCTGATCGTTTTGCGACATTTATAAACTCATCATAAAGTTTTTTCCCTTGATCAAACCCTGCCGCTTCAAGAAAATCGGGACGATTTCCTTTTTTACAATTCCCGTAAAGCGTAAACTGCGATATTATTAAAAATTCTCCGTTTATGTCTTCAACAGATCTGTCAAACTTTCCGTCTTCATTTGAAAAAATCCTAAGCTTTTTTATTTTTTCAAAAACTTTTTCACATACGGAAATATCATCGTTTTTAGAAAAACCCGCCAAAATGACAAGGCCTTCCGATATCTCTCTTTTTTGAGAAGAGTTTATTATTACCGATGCTTTTGTTACTCTTTGAATTACTGTTTTCATAATTTTCTTACATCTTTACCGGCACTAAGCTAATATACTCATTCAAACAAGATATTAAACGCGTCCATCCGGACTTGAACCGGAATCGCCGGCTCCGGAAACTGGGTTTTGATAGTGCATATAAAACTTTTATGCTGCAATTTATTTTTTAGAGAATTTTTTATATTTTGCGAAAGGCAATATAAAACTATTGCCCGAGCAAAATGTAAATCACGCCTATCCGGATTTGAACCGGAATTTTCAGCTCCGGAGGCTGACGCTCTATCCATTGAGCTATAGGCGTATCGAAATTATCAAAAAAGAAACGCAGCCCGGAGGGTTAGGATAAAAACTTCACACTGCTTCATCTCCACTCCTTGTTATATTTCCGATATAACTGCCTCACGCCTTTTCGCATTGTTTTGTTTTTATCTCTAACACAAATGCTTTATATGCGCTATCAAAGCCCTGCTCTATCCATTGAGCTATAGGCGTACTCTAAATTATCAAACAGTATATAAAAAAGGCTGAGCCTTTATTTTATCTCTCTCTTCTAAAAACATCTGTTTTAAGCGAACTAACTCTGTCTAAAAACACTTTGCCGTCAAGATGATCTATTTCATGTTGTATGACTATCGCTTCAAAACCGTCTGTTTTTAGCATTTGTTTTTTTCCGTTCAAGTCTGTGTATTCAACTTCTATCTTTTTTTTTCTTGTAACATAACCCGTAAAATCAGGAACGCTGAGACATCCCTCTCTTGAACTTATTTTACCTGAAGCATAAGTTATCACCGGATTTATCATAATAAGCAGACCATTGTTTCTATGCGGTCTAGGGTTTAAAGAAACATCAACAACAATAACCCTTGCAAGTACTCCGACCTGAACTGCAGCAATCCCTACGCAGCGTTCCTTGGCATTAATAGTTTGACGCATATTCTCTGCAAGTCCGCGCACACGGTCACTTATATCCTCAACCGGAAGAGATATTTGTTTAAGCAAAGGGTTTGATATTGTGATTATTTCTAAAACAGACATTTATATATCTACCGATTCAGCCCGGTTTACCGATATAGCAATATCAAGAGATTTAGCAAGAGATGCCAACTCCTGTTCAACCTGTTTTAAAATAATGTTTTTAGGAAAATCGGCTTCAATGATCATAATATATGTTTTTTTGCCTTTGCTTTTTGAAATTGTCGTCTGAACATCTGTAATGTTTATTTTTCTTTCGGCAAGGAAAGAACTTATATTGTAAACTATACCTATTTTATCGGCACCATAAACGGAAATTATATAAGGGTTAAGGTTTATATTTTTTTTAGAAGTGTATGAAGGAAGATCAACATAAGAAAATGACATTTCCAGAGATTTTAATGATTTAGTCAGTTTTGTACAGAGTTTTTTAGGCACAATATTTTCAGGAAGTTTTAAAATGAGTATCATCGCGAACTGCCCTTGCAGTATGGTCATAGTCGAATCTTCAATATTGCATTTATATTCATAAAGGATCTCAGTTATCGCACTTACAATTCCCGGTTTATCTTTTCCTATAGCCGTTAAAGAAATATACTGTGCCATTTGAAACCGCCTATGATATATATTTTTGTGCTTTCTTTACCGCTTCACTGAGATTAGAAAAATCTTTTGACCCGCCTTGTGCCGAGTCAGGTTTTCCTCCGCCGGAACCTTTAATATCTGTAGCAAAAGCTTTTGCTATCTTTCCGGCATTAAAACCTTTCTCTACATAATCCGGAGTTACCGACACAATAAATGCCGCTTTATCTTCATTTTTTGAAGCGATCAAGATAATTGCCGAGCCCAGCTTTTCTTTAAGCCTATCAGACATATCTCTCAAAGCTTTAATATCAGCTCCGTCAACATATAGCGAAAGGAATTTTATGCCGTTAATATCAAGAACATTTTTTACATATCCGTCTATATCACTTGATATCATACGGCTTTTCAAAGTATTGATTTCCTGTTCAAGCTTTTTATAATCGGCCAGTTGTTTGTGCACCTTAGATAATATTTCGTCTTTTGAAGTGTTCAATGCTTCTGCAGTTTCCGCTATTGCCTTTTCTACATCTAAAATATATTTTTCAGCGGCACTGCCTGCCACAGCTTCAATTCTTCTGATCCCGGCAGCAACGGAAGATTCAGATATTATTTTAAACATCCCTATATCGCCTGTTCTTTTTATATGCGTTCCTCCGCAAAGCTCCATTGAATAGTTCTTATTCTCATTTTCGTTCTTTATTGAAACTGTCCTTACTACATCGCCGTACTTTTCGCCAAACAATGCCATAGCACCTGCTTCACGAGCCTGGGATATCGGCATATTTTCCACACATATCGGCATGTTTGCTCTTACCGCAGCATTTATGGAACGCTCAACTTTTATTAAATCATCTTTCTTAACGGCTGAAAAATGTGTAAAATCAAAACGCAGATAATCTCTTGCGACCAAAGAACCTGCCTGTGTTATATGATCCCCGATGAGTTCCCTTAAAGCTTTATGCAGAAGATGCGTAGCCGTATGATGTCTTGCTATTTGATCTCTATTCTCTTTATCAATCAAAGATGAAACTTCTTCAGCCTTTTTTAGAGAGCCTTTTATTACTCTAACTTTATGTACAAAAAGACTGCCTATAGGTTTAAAGACATCTATTACTTCTGCTAAAAAAGAAGAGCTTGATATTTTGCCTATATCAGCACTTTGTCCGCCAGATTCTGCATAAAACGGAGTTTGAGACAAAACAATCTCCCCCGTTTCACCCTCATTTAAAGAGTCTGCTTCTTTACCGTCTTTAACTAAAGCCAAAACTTTTCCGGAAGACTCATTGTTTTCATAACCTGTAAAAAGAGTATCTCCTACATTTTTGTGTAGTATTGAATAAAAAGTTATATCTTTTTCTCCGGAACCGCCCCAAGCCGCACGGGATTTTTCCTGAGCATTTTTCTGCTCAGCTCTAAAACCTTCTTCATCGACGCTCATTTCATTTTCAGCAGCTATTTCTTTAGTAAGATCATGCGGGAATCCATAAGTATCATACAGTTTAAAAACATCTTTACCGCTTATTATTTTTGAACCTTTAGCTTTATATGAATCTATCATTCCGGCAAGCATATTTGATCCGGATTCCAATGTTTCCAAAAACTTTTCTTCTTCAACTTTTATTATTGACTTTATATTGCTGAGTTTTGAAGAAAGTTCCGGATATGCCGGCTCCATTATTTTAAAAACGGAAGAAGCAAGTTCATTTATGAAAGGTTTATCATAACCGTAAAGTTTTCCCTGTCTGAGTGCCCTTCTGAGAATTCTTCTAAGCACATAACCTCTTCCTTCATTTGAAGGTAGAACACCGTCTGAAATAAGGAATGTAACAGCTCTTGAATGATCGGCTATCATTCTGAGTTTAGATATATTTTTACCTTCATTCTTAACTTTAAGTATCTCAGCGGCATTTTCTATTATCGGCATAAAAAGATCTGTATCAAAAACATTCTTTTTACCGTTTACCGCAGCAACAAGTCTTTCAAGTCCCATTCCGGTGTCGATATTCTTTCTCGGAAGATTTTTAAGAGAGCCGTCAGGCTGTCTGTCAAATTGGGTAAAAACAAGATTCCATATTTCAAGATGCCTGTCACAATCACAATCCGGACCGCAAGTAGGTTTACCGCAGCTCATTTCCGGTCCAAGATCTATAAGTATTTCCGAGCAGGGTCCGCAAGGTCCTGTATCGCCCATATTCCAGAAATTCGTTGAGTCGCCCATTCTTATTATTCTATTTGCCGGAACTATCTTTTTCCATATATCTTCTGCTTCGTGATCGTCTTTGTAAACGGTTATATAAAGTTTATCCGCCGGAAGATTCATATTTTTTATAAGGAATTCCCATGCCCATGCAATAGCTTCTTCCTTAAAATAATCGCCGAAAGAAAAATTGCCAAGCATTTCAAAAAAAGTAAGATGTCTTGTCGTTACGCCTACTTGTTCAATATCGGAAGTCCTGAAACATTTTTGGCAAGTTGCAGCTCTTGTAAAAGTATCTTTACTCTGTCCGAGAAAATGCTGTTTAAACTGGACCATTCCGGCCGAAGTGAACAATAAGGATTTATCTCCGGACGGTATTAATGAATCTGAAGGAACGATTTTGCAGTCTTTATCCTTGAAAAAATTTAAAAACTCCGCCCTGATCTTAGCTGACTGATTTAAATTAATATTTTTATTCATAATAGGGAATTTTAGCAAAAAAATCCGTACAACTCAAATATTATAATATTTATAAGTCTTAAAAAAATATTAAAACCGGGTTATTTGCGGATTATTTACAATTGTCTTTTTAGCTAATTCGTAATTGTTTTCTATTAACTAATGTAAAGGCAGATGTTTCGGCTCGGCACTTTTAGTGCCTCACTCAACATGACAACTGAAAAGATATACAGCAACGACAAAAGACAAAGACAAAATGGATCCCCGATTAAAAATTTCGGGGATGACAGGCGAAAGGCAGAAAGACAAAAGGCAGATGTTTCGGCAAGCTCAACATGACAACCATAATTATTAACTTTTAACTGCTTGTTTTGATTTGACTCTGAGCGGATAATAATGTACAATAAGCAAATCATTTGTAAATAAATAATTGTTTTATAATTACCGGAGGAGTAAAGTAAAATGGCAAAGCTTAAAACCGGCAGACATACATCTGCTCTTAAAGAAGCAAGAAAAGCAAAAAAAAGAACTGCAAGAAACTACTCGATCAAAAGCAAAATAAGAACAACTGTAAAAAAAGTTGAAGAAGCAGTTAAAAATAATGATGCGAAACTTGCACAGGAAAGACTTAATGTCGCTTTTTCCGAATGGGATAAAGCAGCGAAAAGCAATGTTATCCACTATAAAGCCGCTTCAAATCAGAAAGCAAGACTTTCAAAAAAAGTAGCAGCAATATCTAAGTAAAAACATATTAAAATAAAAAATCAGCCTGTTTTGCTAAATAAAACAGGCTGATTTTTTATGTTTCTTTATCTGCAAATAAAAAGAATTATCCTTCCAAGGGATGATGGTATATCGGAACTTCCTGTTTTAATTTCCGTATCCGCTTTAAGTAAGATCTTCAATGAAGCTTTAAGTTTTTTGATATCGTGTTTTTTAAGATTTGCAAAAAATGCTCTTGCAAAATAATTGTGGATCCTAAGGGCCGATGCCGTTTCGGAATTTGTCATTCCCTGTTCTTCAAGCATACTTTTTGCATTTAGAAGTTTTCTTATAGTTCCGGCCAAAGCAGAGAGAATTTTAATTGGGTCTTCTCCTTCGGCAAGAAGTTTTTCAAGTACAAACATCGCTTTTTTCATATCCCTTGCTTCAACTTCTGAAGCTAAAGTGTAAACATTGACTTCCTTTGTATATCCGCTGATCTTTTCTATATCTTCTTCCGTTACGGTCTTTGTATCTTTTCCGACAAAAAGAGTAAGTTTCTCTATTTCATTTGAAATATTTAGAAGATCTGTTCCGTTCTCTTCAACTATCCTGTTTATAGTATCAAAAGAAACAGTTTTACCTTTTCTTGCAAATTCGTTCTTAATAAACTCCTTAACTTCATTATCATATTGTTTGCGGCAGTCTACCGCAATGCAGTTTTTTGAAGTTGAACATTTGCTTATAAGTTCTTTTCTCTTTGCCGTACTTTCTTTTTTATGATTTGCAGGATAGAGTAACAATAGCGATGATGTTTCGACTACATTTTCAATATACCCGGTAAGAACTTCAGCGTCAGCAACCTTCATCTTATCTACGCCTTTTACGACAATGATCCTGCGTTCGCTTAAAAAAGGTAAAGTCTGCAATGCATAAAGTATATCTTCGGCAGATGAATCCGCCGCATAAAAAACCTCTTTATTCAAATCATCCGCTCCAAGAAGTTTTTCAGTTTGGCAGAGGCACAATTCAATCAGATAAGATTCTTCTCCCGCAAATAAATATACGGGAGAGATCTTTTTTGAACTTATTATTTTGTTGAAATCCTGAAATTTTATGAATGCCATTATACCGGAACTTTTTTCTCTGAAGGACTGCTTATCGAACCGAAACCTTTAACAGTCCTTTTAACTATATCTCTGGAAAGTTTTTCCCAGACAATTTCTCTTGCTTCTTCTTCTGTCATACCTTCACCCATAGATCCCTTAGTGGAATCAAGGTATATCTGTATGCCTTCAAGATTGGATTCTGTCCATAAAGTAATATTATTATCTTTATCTATAAGTGATACACTTACTATTACCCACATTTTATACTGTTCAACGACCATATTTGCATCATATGTAAGAGGCTGTAAAATATATCTCTTTATCGTGGCAGTCAAAATGCCGTCGGCTTCAGCTTCTGTATTTACAAGAGAAAGCCTGCCGTCTCTCATAATTTCATCTGTAACGGCTATAGTGAATTTAGTTTCTATTCCAAACTGATTGGTGTTATTGATAAAAGGTCTCACATAGACTTTTTTTATGTGTTCAGGCAATATCTGCGGTGCAGGATCATAAGGAGAAGAGCACGAGATCATAAATATGCCAAACACGGCACACAAAGAAAATAAAAATAGAATTTTTTTCATTTTTCCCCCATTTACTACTTAACAACAATCGTTATTATCTTATTTTTAACATATATAAATTTTATTATTTGTTTATCTTTCAAGTGTGCCTCTATTTTTTCATCAGCCTCAGCAATTTTTCTTACCTCTGCTTCATCAGAATCGGCAGGAATAATGACTTTCCCCCTGACCTTGCCGTTTATCTGTACAGGAAGTTCTATGGAGTCCTGTTTTATTTTGCTCTCATCATAAGCAGGCCAAGCGGCAATTGAAACACATTCTTTATTGCCCATCTTTTCCCATATTTCTTCACATAAATGAGGTGTGAACGGAGACATAAGAAGAATTACGGTTTTATAAGCTTCCACAGAAGCTCCATCATCATTAGAGTGATGTTTATATGTATATAATGCATTTACTAATTCCATTATCGACGAAATAGCAGTATTAAACTGAAATTCCTTTTCTATATCTATTGTAACTTTCTTGATAGTCTGATGCATTATTCTTAAAATATCTGCTTTATCATTCTCAGAAGCCGGAGTTTGTGCTTTAGTATTTACTATATCATAAAGTCTCCATATTCTGTTTATAAATCTCCAACAGCCTTCAAGTCCTTCAGTAGACCAGTCAAGCTGTTTCTGAGGAGGAGCGGCAAATAAAATAAAAAGTCTTGCAGTATCAGCTCCGTATTTTTCAACAATCTCATCAGGACTTACTATATTGCCTTTAGATTTTGACATGGCACTTCCGCCGAGAGTTACCATACCCTGTGTTAAAAGATTGGTGAATGGTTCATCAGTCTTAACAAAACCGAGATCTCTCATAACTTTATACCAAAATCTTGAATAAATAAGATGCATACAAGCATGTTCAATACCGCCGATATACTGATCTATAGGCATCCAATAATTGCCTTTTGTACTTTCAAAAGGTTTATTATCATTATGAGAATCGCAGTATCTCGCATAATACCAGGAAGAATCCACAAAAGTGTCCATTGTGTCCGTTTCTCTTTCTGCATCAGCTCCGCATTTAGGACATTTTACATGTATAAAAGATCTGCTTGTTTTCAGCGGAGATTCGCCCTCTCCCGTAAATTCAACATCTTCAGGAAGAGTTACAGGAAGGTCCTTTTCAGGTACGGGAACTGTTCCGCAGACTTTGCAATGTATCATAGGGATAGGAGTACCCCAATATCTCTGTCTTGAAATAAGCCAGTCCTTAAGTTTAAAATTAACCGTTTTCTTCCCGAAACCCTGTTTTTCAACCCATTCAGAAACAATATTAAAAGCATCTGTTGATTTTACTCCGTTAAATTGTCCGGAATTTACAAGTATGCCTTCGCTTTCATAAGCCTGTTTTGTTATATCGGAATTCTCGCCTTTTATAACTTCAATGATAGGAATATTGTATTTTGCCGCAAAATCCCAATCTCTCTGGTCGTGAGCCGGAACTGCCATAATAGCACCGGTTCCATAACCGGTCAAAACATAATCAGCTATAAATACCGGTATCTCTTTTCCATTGACAGGGTTTATTGCACTTATGCCTTCAAGTTTTACACCTGTTTTTTCATTATTTGCAGATCTTTCAATGTTTGATTTTTTGCTTGTTTCAGCAATATAGGCAGAAACCTCTTTTGCATTTTTTATTTTTGTATGCAGTTCATTAACTATATCGTGTTCCGGAGCAATAACCATAAAAGTCGCTCCAAAAAGAGTATCAGGGCGTGTTGTAAAAACTTTAAGTTTTTTCTCGGAATCTTTAATAGCAAAATCAATTTCTGCACCATAAGATTTCCCTATCCAATTCTTTTGCATGGAAAGTACTTGCTCCGGCCATCCTTTAAGCTGATCGTGTCCTTCAAGGAGTTCTTCAACATAATCGGTTATCTTTACGAACCACTGTTCAAGATTTCTGTGCTCGGTATGATTTTTACATCTCCAGCAATGCCCCTCTGAAACTTGTTCATTTGCAAGAACTGTATTGCAGCAAGAACACCAGTTAACAACAGCCGCTTTTCTAAATACGAGTCCTTTTTCCCACATTTTTATAAAAAACCACTGATTCCATTTATAATATTCAGGATCACATGAGGCTATTTCTCTATCCCAATCATAAGAGATTCCAAGCATTTTAAGCTGTTCTCTCATGCGGGCTATATTTTCTTTTGTCCATTTTGCAGGGTGTACTTTATGTTTGATCGCCGCATTTTCAGCCGGCATGCCGAAAGCATCCCAACCCATAGGATTTAAGACATTCTTCCCTTTCATTTTATGGAAACGGGCAAAGACATCTCCGATACTGTAATTTCTTACATGACCCATATGAAGATTTCCGGAAGGATAAGGAAGCATTACAAGACAATAATATTTTTCTTTTCCTTCCTGTTCAACAGATTTGAAAGTCTTATCGTCTTTCCATCTTTTCTGCCACTTCCGCTCAACTTGCTTATGATTGTACTCTGACATAATCTGCTCCAAATATTTTATTTATAAATTTATTTTTGCAATTCTATTAACAGACACGAGAAATTTGATAATTCTTTGATAGTTTCTATGGATATGTCTTTTATATCCGTACACTCTTCACACAAATCATTAAAATTTTTTTCTCTTTCCTTATCAGCAAGGAAAATACAATAACCTTTATCAATTTTATCAATATGTTTTTCCAATAAATCTCTTATTTTATCTATATCATTTGCCAGTTTACACTGACATTGACCATCATTACGAAGAGTATTTATTATCTCATCTATTTTAAATATATTACCAAAAGTAGTTCCAAACTTGTCATTATACGAATATTTTAGTTCTATAGGATAATCTTTTTCATTTTTCATAATACGAATATCAACTGATACACTTTCTTTCCCATTTCTATAAACATATTCAGGAATAACATTATAGAAACCAAATTTTTGAGCTAAAAAACAAGACAAAACATACTGGAAGTGGGGCTCATTATAAAATACAGGATTCCCAAATTCATCAACTATATCAATAGAATATTTGATTGCTTTTTTTATTATTTCTTTCATAATTATTTCTGCAAAAGAACAAAATGTTCAAGATTGCCTTTAGGTCCTTTAAGCCCTGAATCGGCTTCCGAGATTATTTTAAAAGCCAAACCGGAAGCAAAATTTTTTATCTTTTTTATGGCTTTCTGCCTGAGTGTTTCATCTCTTACAACGCCTTTTTTTATCTCATGCGGTTCAAGTTCAAATTGCGGTTTTATCATAGCCAGAACAAAGCCGCCGTCTTTGACAGACTTTAATGCCGTCGGTAAAATTTTATCAAGAGAAATAAAAGATACATCTATTGTCGCAAAGTCTATTTCATCTTTAAGCAAAGAAGTATCAAAATATCTGAAATTAACTTTCTCTATATTTATAACTCTCGGATCTTGTCTAAGCTTATAATGAAGCTGTCCGCTGCCAACATCAACAGCATATACTTTAACAGCACCTTTTTGAAGCATACAGTCCGTAAAACCGCCGGTCGAAGCACCTATATCAAGAGCTGTATATCCGCTTACATCTATATTCAATGCTTCAAGTGCTGACTCAAGTTTTAAGCCGCCGCGGGAAACATAAGGATTAATATTCCTTACTTCAACAATATCTTCTTCACCAACCAAATTGCCGGGTTTATAGCAGACTTCACCGTTTACAAAAACGCTTCCGCCTATAATAAAAGCCTGCGCCTTAGCACGTGTTTCAGAAAGTCCTTTTTCAAAAATCATTATATCAAGGCGTTTTTTGCCTTTCTTTTTTTCCATATCAGACCTGAAGCATTCTCATTGCCGTTTCAGCAATATTTTTGACTGTAAGACCATATTTTTCCTTCAATACCTTAATACTTCCGTGTTCTATAAATTTATCAGGCAGACCGATACATTCAACTTCAGCATCGGTATCACATAAAAGAGCTTTTATACTTTCACCAAAACCGCCGGCAAGAACATTATCTTCAACGGTTATAAACTTTTTTGTTTTAGAAAGCATTTCTTTTATGATCTCTTCATCAAGCGGCTTTAAAAATCTCATATTTATTACAGATGCTTTAATATTTTTCTCACCGAGCATTTCAGAAGCCTTAAGACAAGTTTCAACCTGATTGCCTATGGCAAGAAGACATATATCACTGCCTTCCGACAAAACTTTTGCCTTGCCTATCTGAAAAGCCGACGGAGCTTTATCAAGAGGAACACCTGTTCCGGCACCTCTTGGATATCTTATCGCACATGGCTGATTAGAATTAAAAGCCGTTTTAAGCATATGCTGCAATTCATTTTCATCAGCCGGAGCCATTATTATGAGATTTGGAATATGTTTTAAATAAGAATAGTCAAAAACACCGTGATGAGTACCGCCGTCCTCGCCTACAAGACCTGCCCTGTCCAAAGCAAAAACTACGGGAAGTTTTTGAAGGGCGACATCGTGTATTATATTGTCTATCGCTCTTTGTAGAAATGTAGAGTATATAGCACATACAGGTTTAAAGCCGTCAGCAGCCAGTGCAGCAGCAAAAGTTACAGCATGCCCCTCTGCAATACCTACATCAAAATATCTTTCCGGAAAATGTTTTGCGAATTTATCAAGACCGGTTCCTTCGGGCATTGCTGCCGTTATAGCAACTATTCGATCGTTTGTCTGTGCAAGTTTTATAAGCGAGTTTGAAAAAACTTCTGTATATGTTACAGGACCGGCACTTTTTTTAATTACTCCGGTTTCAGCATTAAATTTACCAACGCCATGAAATTTTATCGGGTTTTCTTCGGCAGGCTCATAACCTTTTCCTTTTTTTGTAATTACATGAAGAAGGACCGGACCTTGCATATTTTTAATATTTGATAAGATCTTTATCAAATTGTCTATTTCATGTCCCTGAACAGGACCTATATATGTAAAACCCATTTCCTCAAAAAGCATACCCGGAAACAGCATAACTTTTGCTCTTCTTATGATCTTTCCAAAAGGAGAACCGAAACTGTGAAAACGGCTTATCGTTTTCATAACTTTTTCTTCAACTTTTTTTACAGTTCCCATTGTAAGCAGTTTTGCAAAATATCCTGCAATAGCACCGACTTTTTGCGAAATGAACATCTCATTGTCATTTAATATTACAAGCATATCTTTTTTAAGATGTCCTGCATTTTGAAGTCCTTCAAAGGCAAGACCGCCTGTCATTGAACCGTCTCCGATAACAGCGACGACTTTAGAATTATCGTGACGGAGATCTCTTGCCGCAGCAAAGCCGAGAGCCGCAGATATTGAAGTTGAAGAATGTCCAACCCCAAAACAATCATGCTCGGATTCACAGCGTCTTGGAAATCCGCTTATTCCGTTATGTGTTCTTAAAGTTTTGAATTTATCTTTGCGTCCTGTAAGTATTTTATGGGCATAAGCTTGGTGGCCTACATCCCATATTATTTTGTCATTCGGCGAGTCAAAAACATAATGGATTGCAATTGCAAGATCTGTAGCACCAAGGCTTGGTGCAAGATGTCCGCCGGTCTTTGAAACGGTCTCTATGATCAATTCCCTGATCTCAGATGCCAACTGCGGGAGCTGATCCAGCTTTAAATTCTTGAGATCTTTAGGACTGTTAATATTTTCAAGTATTTTCACTAATACTTCCTTTCTGTCATATAGTCAGCAAGCTGATTTAATATATCGGCTTTTTTCCCGAAAACAGTAATCGCTTTTTTAGCTTTTTTAATATAATCTTCGGCTATTTTCTCAGCTTTCTCTTTTCCGTAAAATGACAAAGCCGTAAGTTTATCATTATCTTTATCGCTTCCTTTTTTACCGAGAAGTTTTTTATCCGCATAAACATCAAGAATATCATCTGTTATCTGAAAAGCGTGGCCTATGCAAGTCCCGTATGTTTCAAGAGCTTTTATACTCTTTTTGTCAGCTCCGGCAAGAACAGCGCCTATTTTAAGGCTTGCAACTATTAATGCCGAAGTCTTTTGCAATTGTATGAATTTAAGCTTTTTTTCCATAAGAGTTTTATCTTTCTTATTCCACTTTCCGGCTTCAAGAGTATCTTCTGCCTGCCCTGCTATCATTCCTTGATAACCGCCGTATTCTGAAAGAATTCTTACGGCTTTATTAATATTTTTTTCTTTCGCATTAGACCTTGTTATAAGTCCGAATGATTCCGTAAGCAAAGCATCTCCGCACAATATTGCGGCAGCTTCTCCGAATTTCTTATGGCATGTAGGTTTTCCCCTTCTAAGATCATCATTATCCATAGCGGGAAGATCATCATGCACAAGAGAATATGTGTGAAGATATTCGACCGCACAGGCAGCCGGCATAATGTCAGATGCTTTCTTTCCGAAAAGCTCGGCCGCAATAATTACAAAAATAGGGCGGAGTCTTTTTCCGCCTGCAAGAGTGCTGTAACGCATAGCCTGTGAAATAATAGAATTATCTTTAGGTAAGAATTTTTTTAAAGCTGAATTTACCGATAAAGCATTTTTTGTAAGATATTTTTTTAAATCTGCCGTTTTTTTCAATTTATTATTCCTCACTTCCATCAAATTTTTCTTTTTTCATTTTCCCGTTATCTTTTATGAGAATTTCTATCTTTTTCTTTGTTTCATTAAGTTTTGATGTGCAAAACTTAACAAGCTCTACTCCTTCAGAAAATAAAGACAATGCTTTATCGAGATCCGGATCGGCATTTTCCATTTCGGAAACTATCTCTTCAAGTCTGTTAAGCGATTTTTCGAAATTCATCTGTTTTTTAGCCATTATTTTTTACCTCAACTCTTGCCTTTAAATTACCTTTGGCAAGTTTTATGTCTATATTTGAACCAAGAACAACATTTTCTGCTTCTTTTATTATTTTTCCTTCATCATTAAAACAAATAGAAAAACCTCTTTTCATAACAGAAAGAGGAGAAACCAGATCGAGCTTATGATAAGTATTTTTCAATTTTTCTTCTTTTGCTTCCGTAAGCCTTCTTACCGCTGAGCACAATCTGTCATCTAGATCGTCAACATATGTTATCTTGTCTTCATATATCAGATGCGGTTTAACAAAAGCCCTTGAAGCTGCCAAAAGTTCAAGTATTCTGTTTCTGTCATCAAAAACAGTTTCAATGGCATTTATAAGATTTTCTTTTATATTTTCAATTTGTCTCTTTGCCTCACTCTTGCGTCTTATTACCATTTCCGCAGCAGCAGAAGGTGTAGGAGCGCGCATATCGGCTGTAAAATCAGCTATTGTGAAATCGACTTCATGCCCCACACATGAAACAACTGGTATATCGGATTCATATATTGCCCTTGCGACAGGCTCGGTATTGAAAGCCCACAGATCCTCTATGGAACCGCCGCCTCGCCCTACAAGAAGAACATCTAAATCTTTATGATTTTTATTCAAATAACTTATAGCTTGAGGTATCTCTTTTTCGGCTTCTTTACCCTGCACTCTGACAGGATAAAAAAGCACTTCAACATTGGCATTTAAATCGTTAAGAACTTTTAAAATATCGTGAAGAGCAGCTCCGTCTTGAGAAGTTACTATACCTATTTTATTTACAAGAAGAGGTATCTCTTTTTTTGAGCTTTCATCAAACAAACCCTCTTCCGTAAGTTTCTTTTTCAGTTTTTCATAAGCTTCAAACAAATCACCGCGTCCATACTGCTCCATTTGGTTTACTATGATCTGATAGTCGCCGCGTTTAGGATAAGAGCTTATCCTTCCGTAAACCAAAACCTTCATCCCGTCTTCGGGAGCAAAGGTAAGCCCGGTATTTGCATTTCGGAACATCACTGCATTTATTTGGGCATTCTCATCTTTAAGATTAAAATACATATGCCCTGAATTATAGAGTTTAAAATTCGATATCTCACCCTGTAACCAAACTCCGGGATAAGAATCTTCCAATATTGTTTTTATTTCATCACTGATCTGTGTAACGGTATAAATAAGTCTTCCGTCATCATTTTCCGATCCGTTTTCAAAGTTAAACTCTAAATCTTGATTCATTAATATTATCTTTTCTTATCTTTTATTTATTGCACAAAGTATTTTTAACTTAGGAAAAGCACACCTTTACAAAGTTTACATCAGTAAAGGGTAAATGAGAAACGGTGTAATGAAGCATAAGCTCAAAATACGAAGCGTAAATTATTTTGCTATGTCCTGAGCCCTCGTCTCCCTTATAACAGTTATTTTAATCTGTCCCGGATATTCAAGTTCCTGTTCAACTTTCTTTGCTATATCATGAGCTAAAACCTGCGCCTGCTTATCGTCGACATCTTCAGGCTCTACAAGAATTCTGACTTCTCTTCCTGCCTGTATAGCATATGCCATTGCAACACCTCTGAATTCTTTTGCGACTTTTTCAAGATTTTCAAGCCGTTTTAGATAGTGTTCTATGGATTCACGTCTTGCACCCGGTCTTGCTGCTGATATAGCATCTGCCGCAGCAATAACAAAAGCTTCAGGACTTCCGGGAGTTTCAAAACCTTCATGATGTGAAATAATAGCATTTATCATCTTTGGCGATTCGCCGTATTTCTTTGCTATATCTGCTGATATCTGATGATGCGTACCTTCAACTTCATGGTCAACGGCTTTGCCTATATCATGTAAAAGTGCAGCTTTTTTACAAAAATTTATATCAAGACCAAGTTCGCCTGCAAGTGCTCCTGCAAGCCATGTAACTTCAAGCGTATGCTGCAGCTGGTTTTGCCCGTATGAAGTTCTATATTGAAGTTTTCCTAACAATCTGATTATTTCTGAGTTAAGCCCATGAACGCCGGCATCAATTGCCGCCTGTTCTCCGACTTCCTTCAGATGTTCTTCCATTTCTTTCTTAACTTTTTCAACAACTTCTTCAATTCTGGCAGGATGTATCCTTCCGTCAACGATAAGCCTTTCCAAAGCGATCTTTGCTATCTGTCTTCTGACTCCGTCAAAAGCCGAAACCGTTATCGCTTCAGGCGTATCGTCAACTATAAGATCAACACCGGTAGCTTGTTCAAATGCTCTGATATTCCTGCCTTCTCTTCCTATGATCCTTCCTTTTATTTCATCATTAGGGATCTGAACTGTGGAAGTAGTTATATCTGCCGTATGATCGGCTGCAATACGTTGTATTGCGATTGAAATTATCTCTTTAGATTTTTTTTCAGCATTTTCACGAGCTTCCTGTTCAATACGCTGTGCAAGAATTGCTCCGTCCTGTTTTGCTTCTTCTTCCATCTCGCTTACAAGTTTCTTTTTTGCTTCTTCCCTTGTCATACCGGAAAGTCTTTCCAAAGTTTTTCTCTGTTCTTCTTTGATTTTTTCTACTTCATCAAACTTTATCTTGAGGTCTTGCTCTTTAGCAGCAATATCTTTTTCCTTATTGGCGAGTTCTTTTTCTTTCTTATCAGCAGCATCAATTTTACGATCTAAATTCTCTTCTCTTTGATTAAGTCTGTTTTCTGTCTGTTGCGCTGAGATCTTTTTGTCTTTTATTTCCTGTTCAAATTCTTTACGTTCCTTATCAACTATGAGCTTTGCTTCAAGCATAGCTTCTTTGGATTTTGTTTCTGCCATCAATTTTGCTTCTTTTATAATTCTTTCTGAAATATGCTCGGCTGATTTAGCGTTCAATTTCGCATAGATAAGACGCAAAATATATCCAACTGCAAAAGCAACCAAAGCGGTTATAGCAATCACTAATAAGTTTTCCATCTCTCCGCTCCTCTAAAATGTCAATTTTTTTTGATCTGTATAATTCTCTTTTCCGTAATGATCATTCCAACCGGGAGATCATAATCTCCTGTAGGAACCTTTTCGGTAATTTGAAAATCATATGCTATACCGATAGATCTTTCTACCGGTATTCCTTCAAGCCATCTGTCAAAATAGCCTTTGCCATATCCTGTCCTGTAGCCTGCATAGTCAAAAGCAATACCTGGAACAAAAATGAGGTCGATATCTTCTTTATCTACAATATCTTCCTCATTTATTTCAGGCTGCCTTATCCCATAAACTGACTGATAGGCATCTTCTATTCTTGATATCCTTACTGCATACATACTACCGTCTCCCGGTGTTTCAATAGCAGGAACTGCAACAGTTTTTCCTGCATCAAGTGCAGCTGCTATCATAGCATCGGTTACAACTTCAGAACCGTAAGACAAATAGAACATCACCTGTCTTGCTTTCTCATATTCGGGAAGCCTTTTGATCTTTGAAAAAATCATATTGCTATAGGCAGATGCCAAGATCGGATCTATCCTATCCCTCAAATTCAAAAACTCATATCTTACTTTTCTTTTTTCTGATTCCATGTAATCTTTCACGTATTTTCCCCTCAAAACCTTCTCCGGAAGGTTTATAAAACTCTACCGGATCGGGCCAGTAGTCTTGCACAACATAATGACCTTCATAATCATGAGGATATTTATATCCTTTTCCATGACCGAGTTCTTCACCGTCAAGACTAGCATCTTTCAAATGATTCGGTACATTTCTTACTTTGCCGTTTTTAACTTCAGCCAAAGCTTGGTCAACCGCAATATAAGAAGCGTTTGACTTAGGTGCACACGCTACATAAATTGCCGCCTGTGCAAGAATTATTCTGGCTTCCGGCATACCGACAAACTGTACCGCATTTAAAGCAGAAACCGCTAGCATAAGAGCCCTGGGATCTGCCAGTCCTACATCTTCAGATGCACAAATTATAATTCTTCTTGCTATAAATCTCGGATCTTCTCCGGCAGCAAGCATTTTTGACATCCAATAAACCGCCGCATCAGGGTCTGTCCCCCGCATCGATTTAATGAAAGCAGAAATGTGGTCATAGTGCGCATCTCCGGAACGGTCATAAAGGACCGCCCTTTTCTGCATTGATTCCTGCGCAGCGGAAATGTCAAAAACTTTGACTCCTTTCTCATTAACTTTTGTAGAAAGCACGCCGATTTCCAGCGCATTGAGCATTTTTCTTGCATCTCCGTTAGCGTTTAAAACCAAATGTTCTTTCGCCTCATCGGACATTTTGACTTTATACTTTCCAAGTCCGTTCTCTTCATCCTTTAAGGCTGATTGCATAATTTTTAAAAGAGCTTCTTTTGACAGCGGATGAAATTCAAAAACTATACTTCTTGAAATCAAAGCCGCATTGATGTAGAAAAAAGGGTTTTCAGTAGTAATTCCTATCAGCGTAACAGTTCCTTTTTCAACATCGGGAAGCAAAGCGTCCTGCTGGGATTTGTTGAAATGATGGATCTCGTCCAGCATCAATATTGTCTTTTTACCGGACATTTCAACCCTGGCTTTTGCCTGTTCTATAATTTTTCTTATATCGGCAATACCTATAGTTACAGCATTTGCTTCTTCAAAATAAGCTTTTGTTTTTGAAGCTATAATCCTTGCTAAGGCGCTTTTTCCTGTTCCCGGAGGACCAAAAAAAATCACTGAGCCGAGATTATCAGCTTCTATTGAACGTCTTAAAAGCTTTCCTTCTCCAACGATATTTTCCTGCCCCATAAAATCTTCAAAACTCTTTGGGGCCATTCTGGCAGCTAAAGGTTTATTCTTACTCTTTGCCGCATTTTCAAGAAAATTTGTCTGTGCCATGTTTTACCCATAAAAAATCCCGCAGTGCCGTTAGCCTCAAACGGTTTAAAGCCCATTTTTTTCAAGTGAGAAACAGGGGCATAAGCCCACGAGCATACGCTCGCCTGTGCTTCTCTGAAATAGACTTGTAGGAATAAACACGCTTAAGACAATCACCAACACTGCAGGAAAATATAAAATATTTCAATTCGCAGTTTCTACATCATCCAAATGTTTAATGAGTTCTTTGATCTTTCTCTCATAATTATTTGAAATATTTTCTTGTAAACCTTTTAATTTAAGCAGTTCAACAGCTATTTTTACCGCTGTTAAAGCCGCTATTTTTTGAGTGTCGGCAACATTTGCGTTCTCATTCTGTACTTCATGCCACTGATCATTTACAAAACTTACTACGCTGGCAAAACTCAATTCATCCATTTCGTCAATATTAAGTTCTATATCTCTTCCCATTATACGTACGCGAGTTATTGCCATCTTTATGATACCTTTGCCGTATCAATTTTCTTTAAAATCCTTTCGATTTTAACTGCTGCACTTTCAGTGTTTGCTTTAAGTATAGTGTATTCACTGACTTTTTGCCTATTTAATTCATTTTCTTTTCTTAAAAACTCAACTTCGGCTTTAAGCCTAAGATTTTCTTCATTAAGTTTTTTAAGCTTTTCAGCAGCTTTTTTCACTTTTACTGATAAAATTTCCAAATTTCCCATATCAATATTTTATAAATTGGGTATAAAATTGTCAAGCAATGTAAAAATCAAAAAAACAATTAATTTTTAAATGATTTTTCAATTTAGTTTTTAGCATGAAATACACTTTAATCCAAATGTCTTAATACAATATGGCTTTTCTGCTTTTTTCAAAGTATAATATAGAAAATTATAAGGAGTTATTATGAATGCAAAAATAATTTTTAAACCGCAAAATGCTGTAAAAATCCTTCTGTTTACAATATTTTTAATATCAGCACAGAAAATTCCATATACTTACGCTCAGCAACAACAAGACGTTAATTTTGAAGAAATGCGTACCAGCGATACAAACACAAAAAACCAAAGAAGAGTGTATAATACTTCAAAACACTCATCTATGTCTCCCGCACAAATGGCAAAAGAAAGTACTATCAGCGAATCATACGGAGTATTCAAAATTGACGGTAACTTTGCCGGTACTGTAATAAAAGGAAGAGTTTTTTCAGATATGGGTACAGGAAAACAAGTTGAGAGCACACCGTATACAGCAATGCTTAATAAAAAAATAAAGAAAGCTGCTATAGATGAAGGCGTTCTCGTTAAAGAAGGCAGTATTTATAAAAAAGCAAAGATCAGCAAAAAAGAATATGATGCCTTAATAAATGAAGTCAGTAAAAAGACAAATATTTCAGAAAAAACCGTTAATGATGTAATTGACAATATTGAGGATTAGTAAAACACGAGAACTTCCAAATATTTGATTATGGTATGAGATATTCCTTTGGGAATATATTGTCTTGTCCTAAAATATTGGCATTGTCAAAACTTTTTTTAAGTTTTGCCATTTCTTTAAACCCTTCAACTCCGACCATCTTTTCTAAAAAAATGTGTTTTAACTTTCCTATCCCGTGTTCTGCAGATACTGTACCGCCAAGTTCAACTGCTTTTTGTGCTATGCGTGCATACATTTCTCTTGTCTTTTTATATTCTTCTTCATTTTCAGCTATTATATTGGCATGAAGATGATTTTCCCCAATATGGCCGAATGTCAAATTAAACAAACCTGAGACCTTAAACTCTTTCTCACAAAAATCTACTATCTCAGCAAGTTTCCCTTCCGGAACAGCAAAATCCGTACCAACTTTAGGTATCTTATTACGCCTTACTCTTTCATTAACCCTTTCTGGTATTCTATGTCTAAAAACCCTAAACTCTTCCTGTTCTTTCAAATTTGAAGCAAACCAGACTTTTTGTGTATCTATATTATTTTTTTCTATGAGTTCAATCCACTTTTCCATAAGAATATCAAAATTGTCGCTATAAACATCCTGCTCAAACATTATCCCGGCTTCAACATCTTGCGGGATAATCGGATAATCGTCCTTTATAATCAAAAGTGCATTCTTATCAAAATATTCCAATGACATAACATTTATGCCGTCTTTTAAACTTTCATTTTTTGACTTTGATGTTTCCTCTTTTACCGAACTTACGAAATCATAAGCTTTCTTTCTGGAATCAAAAAAGATTATCCCGCCGAAGACTTCCTTAAAATGAGGGATAAGCAAAAGTTCCGCCTCCGCAACAACACCGAGTGTTCCGTCAGAACCTATAATAACATCTATAAGATCTGCATTAGGATAATTGTAATAACCAGCTGCATTTTTAATTTTTGGGAGAATATATTTAGGCAAAACTATGATTTTTGTACCTTTGTCAGTATCAAAAGTGATCTTACCATTATCGCCGGCTTTATATTTTCCTCTTTCTATATAACTTGAAGAACCGTCTGAAAATATGATTTTTAAACCAAGTATATAATCTCTTGTAACACCAAATTTCAGTCCTCTGCCGCCGGAAGCATTTGTAGCAATATTTCCGCCTATAGTGGCATTTTTTTCAGTCGGGTCAGGAGGATACATCCAGCCTGCCGCAAAAGCTTTATCTTTAATATCCTGAATTCTTACGCCTGCCTGAACTTTTAATTTCGCTTTTTCTTCGCTTATTTTTTCTATCTCGCCTATAGCTTTCATTCTTTCAAGAGATAAGACAGCTCCGCCGAAAGGTAGTCCCGAAGCCGTATTTCCGGTCAGTCCTCCGGCAATTGTTACCGGTATTTTTTGTGCTGACATTTCGGCAAGAAAGTCTGCTATATCTCTTTCATTTTCAGCTATTGCGGCAAAATCTGCATAAGCACCGACTACTCCTGAATTATCTTCAAAAAAATTCTGTATCTGCTCCTTATCTCTCTTGATTATCATCTTACTTTCCTAAATATTCTTTCAACACCGTCTGTCATATTTTCAACGACCAATCCGTTCACATTCGATTCTTCATATACACGAAATATAAACATCGGCCTCTTAAACTTCCAGCCTGGTATGCCTGTGCCGTCAAAAGAATGAGAGTTAAAGTGTTTAAGTTTGATCCATGTTTTTTTCGCGCCTGCACTGAAATATAAAGTATCGGCTTCAAGTTTTATTTCAACATTACCGTATAAATGATTATGATATTCACCGGTATATTTTTTTAATTCGAGATGAGGAGCTTTTATTTCAGGAGGAAAACGTGTGTTTTTATTTTTACGTGCAGTATCTGCTTCATTAAGTTTTATTTTACTCCAGTCGGTTTGCGGTTTTTTAAGATAAGCATCAAAAAATCTTTTTGATAAAGCATCAGCCATTTTACCGTTTGGAAGATTCATTAGAACAACCATACCGATTTTATTTTTTTTAAGGAAAGAAACATAAGCACCTTCCCCGTCAGTAGTACCTGCATGCCAATATACGCTTTCCGGGGCTGATTCGGAACATCTCCAACCGAGACAATAATAGTTCTTTTTGCTTTTGTCGTATTTATTATTATTAATAAAGACACGAGGTTCAAAAAGTTTATTATAATTTTCCGGAGAAATAAGTGTGTACCCTGCCGTTGTTGCATCATTTATAATAAACATAAGCCATTTAGCCATATCATCTATGCTTGAATTTATTCCGCTTGCAGGCGCAAAAGTGTAAGGCCAACTGTTATAGGAAAGTTCATCAGATATTGGTGTAAGTTTTCCACCCGCATAATAATGTCCTATGGTTCTGTTCTTTGCTTTCAGATAACCTTTATAATCTGTAGAAGAGTTTCTCATATTAAGCGGTTTGAATATAAGATTTTCAATATTTTTTTCCCAGCTTTTTCCGGTCGCCTTTTTTACTATCTCGCCTAAAACTAAATAAAGATTATTTTGATAACTGTATTTACCGCGAAATTCTCCTATAGGCTTTATATAACGCATAGATTCAATTATGTGTTTTTTATCATACTCAAAAAGCATCATTAAATGCTGGGAATAAGGCGGAAGTCCGCTATTTTGGGCAAGTAAGTCTTCTATAGTCATATTCTCACTTACATCGTCATCAAAAAGCCTGAAATCCGGAAGGTATTCTATAACTTTATCATCCCAGTCTAAATATCTTAGGTCAACAAGCATGGCTATGAGTGCTGAAGTAAATGCTTTTGTACATGAAGCGATCTGAAAAACAGATCCGGTATCGACTGGATCTTCTGTATTAAGTTTTTTTACTCCATAAGCTTTCTTATACACTATTTCATCACCTACTATTATACAAACAGCCATTCCGGGAACATTCCACTGCTTATGCGTTTTCTGTGCATAGGCGTCAAAATCTTCAAGAATCGCATTAAGTTCTTCTTTTGCAGGCACTTCATATCCCTGCTGTGCAAGCGTTAAAGCAGCATTAAAACACAAAATTATTGATAATAATATATTTGTTAATATTTTTTTCATTATAATAGTATAATTATAGCATATAGAGAAAAACAAGCCCTTACTTTTTAAATAAGGGCTTATTTTTTGATGAAATATTTTGATCTTAACTTCTAAGTTTTACGGACAATTCGCTGTCAAGCTTTGCAAGAAGATTATTCATATCTTGATTAACTTCTTCATCGGTAAGAGTTTTTTCATTATTCCTATAGGAAAGCCTGAAAGAATAGCTTATTTTTCCTTCACCAAGTTTTGCCTGGTCATCATAAACAGAAAATACTGAATAATCCTTTAGCAGATTTCCTGATTTCATTATGCCTTTGATGACTTTTTCTATTTTTGAGAACTGTAAAGATTTATCGGCAATGACGGAAATATCCCTTTTAACCATAGGAAATTTCGGAAAATGTTTGTATAAAGAGTTTTTATCCGAATAATTTTCAATTACTGTATCCAAATCCATTTCAAAATAAAATATCTCTTTCTTTATATCTTCATTTATTGAAGGTTTCAATATACCGAACTGCCCTACGGCTTTTCCTCTATAGACAACAGCAGCTGTTTTTCCGGGATGAAAATAACTCTTAGGGTTTAAGTTTTCGGAAATAATAAAATCATTTACAGGAAGAAGGTTTCTGACTATACCTCCGCCAAAATAAAAATCATATTCTGGTTCTATTTTATCTTCTGCCCATTTCCACCATTCTTGCCATACATTTCCATACATGATAACGGCAAAAGTCTTTTTTTCGCCTTCTTCGGTAAATATTTTGCCGTATTCATACAAAGTTACCGAATCAGCACCCTGCCCGATATTTAATAGAACATTCTTATATAATGAAGGAAGCAAAGAAGGTCTTAAAACTTCATTTTCTTTAGAAATAGGATTTGCGATTTTATAAAAATGTTTAAGCCCAAATTTATTGAGTTCGCTTATTTCCGAAAAACTGTAATTAAGAGCTTCACTGAAACCAAGCCCGTAAAGTTTTTTCCTAAAAGTTTCAACCATCTCCGGATAGAAAGAATCATTTTGAGCGTATGCACTTAAGCCGCTATTTTTAGGTCCAGGGATCTTATCATAACCGTCAATCCTTGCAACTTCTTCAATAAGATCGACTTCCTGTGTTATATCATTTCTCCAAGAAGGTATAGTACAAAGTATTATTTCGCCTCTTGGCTGAAGATCTATTCCTAAAAATCTAAGTATTCCGGCAATTTCATCGCCTTCAATTTCGTATCCCAAAAGTTTAGAAACTCTCTCAACCCTTAATGCTATTTCTGTTTTTTCATATTTTATGGTATGTATATCTTCCCTTGTTTCAATGCGTCCGCCGGCAAGATCATATATAAGATTTGCGGCTCTCCAAGAAGCATATTCAGCTATATCCCATGCAACGCCTCTTTCAAATCTATAAGAAGAATCGCTTGAGAGGTTCAATTTCTTTGATGTTTTCCTTACTGAAGCAGCATTAAACATTGCACTTTCAAGAAAGATCGTTTCCGTATTTTCGTCAATACCGGAAAATTCTCCGCCCATGACACCTGCTATTGCTACAGGTTTTTCTTCATCTGCAATTACAAGCATATCAGCATCAAGTTTATACTCTTTCCCGTCAAGAGCAGTCATTTTCTCATTTTCTTTTGCATTCCTGACTATTACTTTTTTTGATGTAAGTTTTGATAGATCAAATGCATGTAAAGGATGACCTGTTTCAAGCATTACATAATTTGTAATGTCAACAACATTATTAATAGGACGTATTCCGCATTTTTCAAGAGCATCCGCCATCCATTTCGGAGAAGGACCAACCTTAACACCTGAAATAATGGATCCTATATAGCGGCTGCACAAATCTGATTCAACTTTCACTATACTCAATGATGATGTATCGGGAGTTCTGATAGAAGGCAAAGACGGGGTTTTTTTGAGTTTTGCACCTATTTCTCTTGCTATACCCAAATGGCTTAAGCAATCGCCTCGATTAGTTGTTATTTCTATTTCAAGGATTGAATCTATTTCTCCAAGAGCTTTTTCAAGCGGAATTCCTATCTCTGTATTCTCATCTAGGACCATTATGCCTTCAGAGCTTTCTTTAAGACCGAGTTCCTGCTCTGAGCATATCATTCCTTCTGATTCAATGCCTCTGATCTTTGATCTCTTGATCTTAAAGCCGCCTGGCAGCTCAGCATCTATTTTTGCAAGCGGCACTATTTGCCCTGCATCAACATTTGCAGCACCGCAAACTATTGACATAGTGTTTTCACCGTCGCTTACAGTACAAACAGAAAGTTTGTCCGCATCAGGATGCTTCTGTTTTTCTAAAACTTTTCCAGTAATAACATTTGTCCAAGAAGGAGAAGATACTACCGAAGTTTCAACACCGATAGATGTTAAAAGCTTTGCAAGATCCTGCGGTGTTAAATCAAAGTCCACTAATTTTTTTAGCCAATTATATGATATTTTCATTTTTCCGCCTTAAAATTGTTTCAAAAATCTAAGATCGTTTTCATAAAATAAACGTATATCGTCTATTCCATACTTAAGCATAGTAATTCTTTCAACACCTATACCAAATGCATAGCCTGTATATTTTTCAGGGTCATAATTAACAGCTTTTAAAACATTCGGATGCACCATTCCGCAGCCGAGTGTTTCGATCCAGCCGGAATTTTTACATACTCTGCAGCCTTTTCCTTTACAGAAAAAACACTGCATATCCACTTCCGCTGAAGGCTCCGTGAACTGAAAATGCGAAGGTCTGAATCGTATAGCAAGGTCTGAACCGAAAAGCTTACGTACAAATGCGGTTAAAACACTTTTTAAATCAGCAAATGTTACATTTTCTCCGACTTCAAGCCCTTCTATCTGATGGAAAGTAGAAGAATGTGAAGCATCGGAAGCTTCATTTCTATAAACTTTGCCGGGAACTATAACTTTTACGGGAGGTTGTTGTTTTTCCATAACATGTATCTGACCCGGTGAAGTATGAGTCCTTAATAAATTCTTCATACCTTCAAGGTAGAAAGTGTCCTGAGTATCTCTTGCAGGGTGTTCTTTAGGTATATTCAAAGCTTCGAAATTATACCAGTCAGTTTCAACTTCCGGTCCCTCGGCTATACTAAAACCAAGAGATTTAAAAACAACTGATATTTCTTCAATAACTTTTGCAACAGGGTGAAAACTTCCTTTAGCAAAAGGGAAATAGAAGGCTTGAGAAAAATCGAGTTTTTCTTTAGCCATTTTTTCATCAAGAAGAGCTTTTTTTAAGCTTTCTTTTTTTTCTTCGATCTTTTCTTCAATTAAGCTTTTTGCCTTATTAGTCTCAGCACCTATCTTCTTTTTTTCTTCAATAGAATATGTAGCAAGAGATTTTAAGATCTGTGTTATTGCCCCGTTTTTTCCAAGATATTCCACTTTTACTGATTCAAGAGTTTCAATATTTGCAGAATCGATCTTTTGAAGAGCCTCATTGATAATCTGTTCGATATTATTCATCTTCAAGTCCTATAAGTTTATTTAATCTTTCCCTAGCTATTTTATAATCATCTTTAAAGTTTAAAGCTTTGGAATACATTTCTTTGGCTTCTTCTATTTTATTACAAGCTTCATTTATAAGCCCGATATTATAATATGCTTGTGCATTGCCGGGATTATATTCAAGAACTTTCTTAAACTCAATAACCGCTTCATCATACTTATTATTTAAAAAATAAAATTTGCCAAGTTCCATATGATTTGCTTCATTTTCTGAGGCAGTTTTAATATTCTTTTCCTTCATTATCATTCCTCTATGACTTTTTTAACTTTTCCAGAGATTTTTCAGGTCCTATCACAACTAAAATATCATTTTGATTTATTTCATCGTCAGGTCCCGGAACCATAACGACTTCGTCTTTAATATCCGTTTCCCCATTATCATTTATGACAGGCACTTGCTTGCGTATAGCTATTATATTTATGCCGTAATTACTTCTTACTCTGCTTTCTTTAATTGTTTTACCCCAAGTTTCTTTCGGAGCCATTATTTCTACAAGATTATAATCTTTTGAAAGTTCTATCTGCTCAAGGATATTAGGCATTACTATACCGGCAACAAGTCTTTTTGCCATTTCAAATTCAGGGTATACAACAGTATCCGCTCCAAGTTTTGCGGCCACCTTAGAATGCCAGGCACTTATACACTTTACAATAATATTTTTTACTCCAAGCTCTTTAACGATCAATATTGCAAGAATACTTGTTTCTATATTTTCTCCGATAGAAACAACAACGCTGTCGCAGTCTCCTATTCCGGCATCTTCCATTGCTTTTTCATCAGTAGCGTCTGCAACAAGAGCTTGTGTAACAACTTGGCTTATTTTGTTGACTATTTCCGGATCTTTATCGATTGCCAAAACCTGTATATTGTTTTTTGCAAGTTCAATAGCAACATTATATCCGAATGTTCCAAGACCTATAACCGCAAACTGTTTTTTTAACACTATTTCTCCTTAGCTTACAAGAATTCTGGCTTCGGGGTATTTTATTTTCTTTTTATTGTTTGGATTTGTCAGCATAACTATTAAAATTGTAAGAATTCCTATTCTTCCTGATATCATAGCAATTATTATAAGAATTTTCCCTGCTGAAGAAAGAAACGGAGTAATACCCATAGAAAGTCCGACAGTTCCAAAAGCAGAAACAACTTCAAAAATAACATTTATAGGCTTCATACTTTGCTCTATCAGAACAAGTCCGGCAGAAAGAACCGCAAGGACCACGAAAAATATTATAAAGATCGCCAATGCTTTTTTTATAATATCAATAGGTATACTTCTCTTAAAAAGAGTGAAGTCATCATCACCTTTCAACATACTTCTTAAGAAAACAAAAACAAGAGCTAATGTCGTAACCTTTACGCCTCCGGCTGTGCTGCCGGGTGCCGCTCCTATAGACATAAGGAACATTACAAATACTTCTAAAAGCTCATTAATACTTTCTACCGATACTGATGCAAATCCTGCCGTTCTTGCACTTACAGCCTGAAAAAATGCATTATTAATCGAATATAAAATAGAATTTGTTTTTAAAACATTTATTTCACCGGAAAATAAAAACATTATAAAAGCAATACCTATTAGAGCTACAGTCATTGCAAGCACAACCTTAGTATGAATTGTAAGATGTATATGCTTATCTTTATATGTATCGTATAGATCAACTATTACAAAGAACCCTAGTCCGCCTAATATTATTAAAACAGCGACTGTATAAAGCAAAACAGGATTTGCCGCATATCCTACCAAACTGTCTGAAAAGAGACTGAATCCCGCATTGCAAAAAGCTGCAATTGAATGAAAGATCCCTAAATAAAGAGATTTAAAAAAACTGAACTCTCTCATAAAAACGAATGTCAGTATCACAGCACCCACGGCTTCTATTGTTAAAACAAAAAAAATAGCTTTAGATAATAATTTTTTTAAATCATTAAAAGAAGATATATCAAAAACTTCCTGCATTATGCGTCTGTCTTTTAATGCCATTTTGCCTATCAGAAGAGCAACGGCAGTAGCCATAAACATATAGCCCAATCCGCCTATCTGAACGAGCAAAACAATAATGATTTGCCCAAAAAGAGAAAAATATTCTCCTATGGGAACAACTGTTAATCCCGTAACACATACTGCCGAAGTGGCTATAAAAGCACTGTTTAATATTGAAGTATCATTACCGGGATTATGTGAGATCGGCAAAGACAATAATATAGTACCCAAGGCTATAAGCGCAAGTAGAAACAATATTAATGTTTTTGCCGGTGAGTAATTCATTGTTTATTTAAGCGGATTTTGCTACTTCCACAAGCTGCTTAAAAGAAGCATTGTCATTTACCGCTATTTCTGCAAGCATTTTTCTGTCAATTGCCACATTGGCCTTTCTGAGACCTGAAATAAATCTGTTGTAAGATATGCCTTCTTCTCTTACTGCAGCATTGAGGCGGATTATCCAGAGAGTTCTAAAATTTGCTTTTTTGTCTCTTCTATCCACATAAGCATAGTTGAGAGATCTCTCAACTTGCTGCATAACCATTCTCCAACGGTTTTTCTTTGTGGCATAAGAGCCTTTTGCAAGTCTTAAATATTTTTTCTTTCTTTGTCTTGTATATACAGAACTTTTTGTACGCATCGTAAGTCTCCTTGATTTTACTGATTAATTTTAAAAGTTATAAGGCAAATATTTCTTCATAGTCTTCATATCGGTTTTATCAACGATTGAAGGTTTTCTTGACTTTCTATTTTGATTTCCGGAATCTCCGGTCAAAAGATGTCTCTGTCCCGGTTTTTTATATTTAACTTTTCCGCTTCCGGTAACTTTAAAGCGTTTTTTTGCACCGCTGTGCGTTTTCATTTTAGGCATTTTATTCCTCCGATTATATATATATTATTTTGTTTTTTTAGGTGCAAGAGTCATAAACATTCTTGTTCCCATGGAAGAAGTTTTTCCTTCCTGTTCGGCAATATCTGCAAGAGCTTCTCTTATTCTGTCCATAATTTTTACACCAAGATCTCTATGCTGCATTTCTCTTCCGGAGAACATAGCCGTAACCTGGACTTTATTCCCGTCATTTATAAACTCTCTTGCATGCTTTATTTTTACTTCAAGATCATGCTCACCGATCCTTGGTCTTATCCTTACTTCTTTGACCTGCGATACCTTTTGTTTTTTTCTTGCTTCTTTCTCTTTTTTCTCCAACTCATACTTAAATTTGGAGAAATTGATTATTTTACACACAGGCGGATTTGCCTGTGGGGAAATTTCCACTAGATCCAAATCTTTTGCCTGAGCCATAGCTAAAGCCTCAGCGATTTTAACTATGCCTATCTGCTCTCCTCCTGAATCAATAAGTCTGACTTCAGGAACCCTGATAAACTGGTTTATACGAAATCTTTTGTTTTCGACGGCTCCTCCTCTTGGCATTTTGCCAAATTTAAATAAAAAATCGGGGCGGAAATAATTCCGCCCCGTAATATACAAAATATAAACTTAGAATTTTATATTCTTTAACCTTTTTCCTCTATGGGTGAAGGTGAGCCGGGACGGCTTCTTTAGTTAGAATGAGATTTTATAATAACCGCATTGATTTGTCAATAGCTGTATTTACAAACCACTACTCTACGCTAATACTTATAAAGTATTTACACCGGGTACACTATTAGTTTTTACCAAATTTATAAACTCTTCGATCTTTAATGCACCAAGATCTTTATTTCCTCTTGCTCTTACTGCAACTGAAGCAGAATCTTTTTCTTTATCTCCGACAACAGCTATATAAGGAATTTTCTGCATAGCGTTTTCTCTTATTTTATGTCCTATCTTCTCATTTCTGTCATCGTAAACTGCTCTTATACCCTCTTTTTTCAAAGTATCAAGAAGTTCTTTGCAGTATTCGTGCTGATTTTCATTGATATTAGCTATTACAACCTGAACCGGAGAGATCCACAAAGGAAGTGCACCTGCATAATGCTCAAGAAGAACACCTATAAATCTTTCCAAAGAGCCCATAAGTGCTCTGTGTATCATATACGGTCTTACTTTTTTTCCGCTTGAATCGACATATGAAATATCAAATCTTTCAGGAAGATTAAAATCAAATTGTATTGTAGAACACTGCCATGATCTGCCTATGGCATCTTTGATCTTTATATCAATTTTCGGTCCGTAAAAAGCTCCGCCGCCTTCGTCGACTTCATAAGCATATCCGGTTTTTTTCAAAGCTGTTTCAAGCGAAGCCGTAGCTTTATCCCAATCTTCCACAGTACCTACATATTTATTTTCAGGTCTTGTGGCAAGATAGATCTCATATTCTTCAAAACCGAACATTTTAAGCATATTTATAGCCATTTGAAATGCTGTGATCACTTCTTCTTCTAAAAGTTCAGGTTGAACGATTATATGACCGTCGTCTTGAGTAAAACCTCTTACGCGCATCAATCCGTGAAGAACGCCTGATTTTTCAAATCTGTAAACCGTACCGAGTTCCGCATATTTTATCGGAAGCTCGCGGTAAGAATGAAGTTTTGTCTTATATACCATCAAATGCATCGGACAGTTCATAGGTTTAACACGATAGGGTTTCCCTTCAATTTCCATAGGTGCATACATATTTTCAGAATAAGTCTGTAAATGTCCGCTTATACTAAAAAGCTCTTCACTGGCAATATGCGGCGACATCAAAAGTTCATAATCATTTTCCAAATGAAATTTCTTCCAGTTGGATTCGATGATCTCTCTCAAAAGAGCACCTTTAGGATGCCATAGAATAAGTCCGCCGCCGACGGCATCATTAATACTGAAAAGGTCAAGATCTTTTCCGAGTTTTCTATGATCTCTTTTTTTTGCTTCTTCAATTTTATTTAAATACTCTTCAAGGTCTTTTTTAGTAAAGAAAGCCGTTCCGTAGATTCTCTGGAGCTGTTCTTTTGAAGAATCCCCTCTCCAATATGCACCTGCAACTGATAAAAGTTTGAAATTCTCAACTTCTCCTGTAGATTTTATATGAGGTCCTCTGCAAAGATCAGTAAAATTCCCGGATTTATATATACTGACTTTATCGTCTTCAATTTCTGAAGCTATCTCAGCTTTAAATTTTTCACCTTTAGTATTAAATTCTTTTACTGCCTCGTCTTTTGGCATATAAGAACATTCAAAAGGATGGTTTGCTTTTATTATCTCTTTCATCTTTTCTTCTATTTTTGACAGGTCTTCAGGCGTAAATGCTTCGGCTCTGTCAAAATCATAATAAAAGCCGTCTTCTATTGAAGGTCCTATGGCAACTTTCGTGCCAGGGAAAAGCTCTACAACAGCTGCTGCCATTATATGTGCTGTGGAATGTCTTAATGTATCAAGTGATTTTTCTTCTTTCATTTTGTTGTCCTATATTTTTATATTTTTTTGTTTTGTTTTTAGCAGGAAAAGAAAAAACTGCAAGTTCGAAAAACCTGCAAAAGTGTATTTTGAAATGATATTAATGCAGTAATTAAACTTTTCATAATTGTTTATTATATATTAAATGATTTTATTGTGCAAGACGGCTGCTTTCGCGTATTTTGGACAAAGCAACTTTAGCTTTCTGATGATTGGGGTTAAGCCTCAAGGTAAGTTCCCAGGTACGCTCTGCTTCAAAATATTTCCCTTGAGCATACAGAACAAGCCCTTCATTATATTTTTTATCCGCTCCTTCAGTATCTATTTCAGCTTTTTCTTCTTTTTCAGATTCTATATTTTCATTTTTATTCTCACTACTTTTTAATTTTATTGACTCTGAAAGTTTTAAAACAGCTTTTGAAATATATTCTTTGGCTGTACTATAGTAATTTACAGTTTTTGAAAAGTTGTGTTTTCTTACAAATTTCTGCAGTTCTTCCATTTTCTTGATACATTTTACCCACTGTGCGGAATTAAAATATTTAATGCCTTGTTGAAGAATAGCTGATGCTTTAGCATCCGTTTCGGCTTCATACTGTTTTAACTTTTCAAGTTTCATTGCATTATTTATTTTCTCAAAATATTCGGTAATTTCATTATTCTCTCCGCTAAACTGCGTATATTTGTTCCATTCATTTAAAGATGTTTGAAAATCCGCAGCATAATACGCACAATATCCTCTTGCATAAGTAAGCTTTGAAAAGTCAAGTTCTTCCTTGCTTTCAGCGATTTTGCGCATATTATCAGATATCTTTTTATAAAAATGTAATGGCGATTCATAGTTAGGATAAGAAACAACTATTTCCGAAAGCATATCTGTAGCTCTGAGATACTGACCTTGATTATAAAGTTTTTTTGCATTATTAAATCTTCTTTCGGCTTCTTTCAATGCAGTTTTTTCTTTATTAAGGGCAGCCTTAGCTTCTATCACAAGTTCATCTTTCTTTTTGGAACCCCACTTGTATGTAAGTCCGAATCTATTGATAAGATCAACCTCACCAAAATCAGCTGCATAATCTATTACGAAAGAAAAAAACTCTACCCCAAAACCAAAAGTTAAATGTTCAGGATAATACCCAACCCTGGCCACATATTTACCGGCAAGCCTATAGGCGGCTCCACTGTAAAAATCCAAAAACTCATCTTCATATTTCAGGTCAGCATAAATACTGAGCGTATCTTGAGTTTTAAATCTATAATAAACAGGAACAATAAATGATGAGCTTATTCTATATATACCAGGAATATCATCGGTTTTACTGTCAATTTTCATCTCTCCCGATAAAAAGTTTTGTGCGGATAAACCGATAAAAATCTTCGTTTTTGAATCAAAAATCTGTGGACCGTTAAAAAGTTTTGACACACCTGCATCTGCGGCAAATGTTCCACCGCTTTTTATATAAAAATCCATAAATACATATTTAATATTTACTCCATAAGCAAAACCAAAAAGTTTTGAAAAGCCGGAAAGTGATACTACATAATCCCAAATATTCGTAGAAATATTTTGAGGTGTTGAATATATAGTATCTCTAAGCATAATATCACCGCTTGAAAGGTTTGAAGCAGAAAGTCCGACGGAATACACTTCACTGAAATTATAAGCTATAGATGCCGAATTGTAAGAAGAACCTTCATAAAGATTAAAACGGGATAGACTTACGCCATTTTCTTTAAAAAAATACATAAGCGATGAATTATATTGTACAACTGCAGGATCATTAAGTGCTGCAAAAACGGTTTCACCGGCGCCAAATGCCGTAATACTTGGTCCGTGTGAGAGAAAATGTTTTCTTCTGCCGGACTCAGCATAAGAAAACTGAGCTATAAAAATTAATGAGAAAAACAATATGATCTTTATTTTATAATAAGTATTCTGCATTTTTCTGTTTTAGTTTTTCCTGCATATTTTTTTGTAAGCACGGCTAAATATGTCCCATTATAGAGAATCCTTCCGGAATTATCTTTTCCATTATATGTAATTTCTTTAGAGATGCCGCCTACGGTTGTCTCTACGGTTTTGGACTCCCAGACTTTATCGCCGTATTCTGAATAAATAACTATTTCTGCCGTACCAGGTTCCGGCATTGCAAAAACAAATTTTGTACTCATACCTTTTGCCGGATTGAACGGATTTGGTGCATTGAAAAACCTTTCTACCATTCCTCCTGTATAAAAAGTAAACAGTTCAGTCTCCATATCCGCACCAAACTTGTTAAATATTTTCATATACCAAAAATACTCTCTTTTATGTATAAGTCCGTTAATATTAAAAGTTGTTGCATTTGCTAAAGGCGAAGTCTCATATTTTTCTATTTGATCTTTATCTGAACTAGTGCCGATATAAAATTCATAGGTCAGTATATCATTCGGTTCATCGCTTTTTACTGTCCATGAAAAATTCACATCATCAGGAAGAACTTCAATACCGTCTATAGGAAGATGTTTTATAAAATTATAGGGGCGTGAAGTAACATACCAATTGCCGGAAAGTTCATAAATTCCTTTCGTTTTTTGATATTCCGCATTTGTAGCGATATATTTGTATATATATGTGCCTTTTGGAATATTTAAAGAGATACCGTAAATATCCTTTGTACTGTCATATTGTAAAACATGTGTACTTGTAGAATTGTCCGGACAGGTTAATAAAAGAAGAGGGCAGCCCTGACTTGGCGGATTTGCATAAGAATCGCAGTATTTTACGGAAAAATACGCCGGTCCTTCTGAATAAACAGAAAAATGATCTTGAGGATGGTTTCTTTCTAAAAGTTTCACATTTACATCAGGGATATAATCAAATTCTTGAAAATAATTAGGCTCGACGGAATAAGAAGAATCTGCAGAAGTATATGAAGATGTGCTGCCGGCTATTGCTGCAATAAAAGAATCGGCACTCAGCCAATCGTCATACATAAAAAAATTACCCTGCAACAGTCTTTGGTAAACTGACAGAGAATCCTTTTCAGTATATTCAGCATATAAATTGAAAGCAAAAATCGTGATGAAAAAAGCTGAAGTAAGCATTACGGCACAAACTTTTTTCATAGAATGTTAAAATACAAAAAAATAAATATTAAAGCAAGGAGTATTATAAAATCTGTGTACTCAACTTAATCTAAGATATTAAAGGACAGCATTTGGAAATTACAGCTAATAATTAATTACCTTTCATAACCTTGTTTTTCAAGACAATCTCTCACACAAGTTAAGAGCAATAAACGGCAACACAAAAACGCAAAAAAGTGCTTTCAAATTATATTTATTAGAAAAAAACAGTATATTAAAATACTGATTTTAATTATGCTATTTTGTTAAAATATGGATTATTTAACTATATTAAAACGAGTATCTTAATCCTATATTACCGTTAACATCGGAATATTCATCACCAACCTGATATGCAAAATCAAAATAAGTATTTACGGATTTCATAAGTTTTGCAGTTGCACCTAAACCAATTTCAATGCGATTACCTGAAACTTCTGCTTTTTGAATAACTCCTGAGAACTGTGTCTTTACAGGTTCTCCGCTGTAGCGATAATAATTCAGTTTCATATAAGGTTTCAATTCGCTATTTAAAACAGAAGTTTTTACTCCTGCCATTAAACCGATATTAAATATATATGAAACAGTATTTTTGATTTCAGCCTCGCCTAAATCTGTATCACTTTTAGCAGAACCAATATTAATAAAATTTATTTGTCCTCTCGGTGTAATATAAAAAATATTATTGAGTACTATTTCTTTACCGCTTTCAATTTCAGCACCTATAGCATTTTGTTTGAAGTCATATGTGTTGTAATCAATTTTAAAATCTTTATTGATAGCAAAATATCTTCCTATTACATCACAGTACCATCCGTTTTTGGCAAGCCATATAGAATAAATACCTCCTGAAAATGCTTGGTCATAAATATCAGTGTTGTAACCTGCTTTTGGAGATATACACTCATTTCCATGTGCAATTTGTCCGATTACACCTAAATAAATTCCTTTCTCTTCCGATATAAGCCTGTCAAAACCAAATTCTGTGCCGATAATATCCTGCTTCATTTTATCTATATCCGATGATGCTTTAGAAATTCTTCCAAAACCTCTGACCCATACACCGTTACTGCTATCATTAAATGGACCAATAAAATTATCATTTTGAAATCTCAACTCACCTACTCTTTTTGAAAGTGAATTTGACATAGCTCCTATTGCCATTACAGTACCTTTTGCACTAAAGGCTAATGAACGAATATGATTCGCATAATTTCCTGATTTTACAAAATTTATATTTGAGCCGGAACGCTGCAATACATATTCAAATATATCATTTGTTAAATATGGCTGAATTAATTTAAATTTAGCTTTTTTATCAGCAGAGTTATCAATGATAACAGTATAAGTATCTTTCAAAACACTGGGAAAATATTTAGTTATTATAACATTGTACTTTCCATTAATATCATCAAATATTATTTGCCCGTGTTCATCTTCATTTATGAATATATATATATATTCCCTGAACCTTCAACTTTTGGAAAAAGTTTAGTTTTTTTGTCGCTAACATCAATATTTGATCCATCCATAATAATTTTACTATTACTGTCAACAGCTTTAATATCTGCATTCTCATTGAATTGCATGGTGGAGCCGCTCTTCATTAAGGTTTCTCCTCCAAGATATGCCCCATTACTCAAAATCAGATTACTTCCCGGATTAAATACGGAATCAATAGAAAAACCAAAATTTTTGACGAATTGACTACTACCATATCCATTAATAATACTTGAGTATAGAATACCGCCACCGTAAACATACTGTCTTCCACCATTAATAACAATAGAGTTGTAAGCAATACCAGAAACACCCTGATAAGAATTAACTATTGAATTGAATGATTTTCCGCCTAATTTTACCGACTGACCGCCACTAACAATCTCGGTATTATATGCACTTCCTCCTGCTTTTATCTCTTGTAAACCATTATCAAGTATTTTTGTATTATTTGCAGTACCATATACTTTTTGTTCTCCATAATCTCTAATAGTAGTAAAACTTGCCGTACCATATACATTTTGATTAGAAATATCAAAAATATCAACTAAATTTGCTCCACCATATACATCCTGAATTGCACAATTATACAGTGTTGTCTGAACTGATAGTGCTCCTGTAGATACAATCTGTTTTCCATGGTCGTTAATTATTGTATTTGAAACTCTACCATGAACTTTCTGCACTCCATCTTGATGAATTAGTGTGTTTTCGGCATATGAATCTTCTTCTACTTCTTGTAGTCCCCCAGTGTTTATGATAGTATCATATGCTTCACCAGTACTTTGCAGTAATTGCGTTCCATTATAAATTACAGTATTTCTTGCTTCACCGCTAAAAACAATTTGCATGCCATTATTGTCTATTATAGTATTGGTTGCTAACCCTGAAACTTTTTGCTCACCGCCTAAGATTTTAGTTTCATCAGCAGAAGCAAAATAGTCAACATTTTGAGTGCCGCTTAAAATCGTAGTATTGAACGCTCTTCCATTAACAAATTGTTCCCCGCCATTTATTTCAGTATCATCGGCTGTACCATAAACTACCTGGCAACCTTGTAATATTATAGTTTTGATGGCTTTTCCACCCATTTTAATTTCTTGTATTGCATTTGCTCCATTAATTGTCGCAGAACTTGACAATCCACCATCATATATATACTGCATGCCGTTTAATGTAATAAAAAAATCATCAACAGTTCCAAAAACATACTGCCATCTGCTTTTGCTTCCATCAATATTTACCATTGTCTCTGTTGAGCCTGATGCAATATAAGAACTATAATTCGTGCTATATGACTGAGCAAATAATATATTTGTAGAAAGAAAAACACCTAATACCGTAACAAGCAATACAAATCTTATTTTCTTCATACTTTCTCCATTTTCATTAATAATATTTTTGATAAATGATTTTATCCCTTTATTGCAATAGTATTTTAATCCTTACAAAGATTAATTATTTTTCATAAGTTTTTTGAAGGATGATGAATTCAAGTTACTATTGCAACAGCGGAATTAAAAACCTTCATATGTGTTTTTAAATACAAACTTTTTATCAGATTTCTTTCTGACTTATAAGCTAATTATACTTTTATGTCTGTCAAGTATTTTGGCTATTTTTGCTATCGTCTTGCCTTGGTTTAGTAAAACAAAAATTTCATTCCTTTCTTCTTTTAATCTTCTGTAGTTTTTCATACTTGCATTTTACTATTTCCAGCTTTTATTCCCATCTTAAGCGTTGCATTAGCAACTTGAACTCATAATTAAAACATAAAACTTTTATAATTTCCAATTGCTCATAATATGAGCAATTACTTTTTCATAAGATATCAAGTTGATATCTGTGCTATTAATTTCTGGATAAAATATAGTTTGTTTAACATTATATTCCGGTGGATACTCAACATAAGTTTTCTTAGCAAATCCACTTGATAAACAAACTGTTTCAGCACCACCTATAAGAGCACAATGCATTAATGAAGTATCTACAGTTAGCGCATATTCTGCGGCTACGGCTATATGCATTGCCGTTTCTAAATCGGTTTTATTGAATAGATCAATTATATTGTTTGTATTAACAAAGTTTTTGATCTGTAATAATTCTTCTTTCTTAACATTTGAACCGCCGCCAAGTAAAACAATTTTCTTATCACTTATTTTTGAAATTTCATCAGCAACTTTAATAAAATTATTGATACTCCAATTTTTACCCCTACCTGCTGAAAATGGAACAAAAACTATATATTTTTCTTTATTTAAGATTGAAAAAGCTGTCTTTTTTGCCTCAGTAATAGTAAAAGGTAATTGCAATGAAGGTATGTTAAATTCTTTTCCAAAGATAGCCGAGAAATACGTTCTATATATTTCAAGAATAAATTTATCTAACGGTATTTTTATAATTTCATCATAATCATTTGAATATTTTGAGGATTCTTCTTTATATATTACATATTTTCTTTTAACTTGAAGATTTTTTAATATATCATTAATCATTTCATATCTGCTGAATTGAGTATTGATACCAAAGTCAAAAGTTTTTTGTTTCAATATTTTTAAACTGTTGGCTTTATAAAGGCGTTTTCTATATTTTGGAATTAGAAAAAAAATCTTTTCTTTCAAAAAACCTTTCGTTATGTTTTTGGCATTAATACAAAAACAATTTTCAAAGAAAGAATAGTCATATTTATTAACCAAATTTTCAAATCTATTTGCACATAAAAAGTTTAGTGATATATTATTTGTTTTAGAAAAATTATGAAGCTGTTCCCAAAACATACGAATAAACAAATAATCACCAATACCATCATATTTAACTATTAAAACTTTCTTCACTCGAATTCCTATTATACTTTCTAATATTTTATACAGTAGTTTACTGAATAATTTACAGGTCTATTTTCATTTGCAGTAGGAACGACATTACTAGCATTAAAATTAAATAGAGATGGAACATTGTATTTCCCATCTCCTGAAATAAGACATTTCCAAGTATATTCACCTAATCCAAAAGCCCCATTTGCATATAATCCTTCTCCTAGGAATTCTTGAGTTTGTGTTGTTCCCCCTCCAATAGTTCCATAAATATTCCTTATAGCATCAGTCTGCTGGATACCGAGTGCGGGGGCTTTTACAGTAACAGTACCCCCTTTTTCTGTTGTAACTGTCGTTTCGCCAAATCCTCTTAAAAAAACTCCTTTAAAATCCGGAACCTTAAAATTTGAGGCACCGTCACCACCATATATTGTACCTATTGCATTAAACAGATCCGGATAATCTGCTTTATTGTATGTAGCTCCATTACATAATAAATATCCTTTAGGAGGATTTGTATCAGGTCCTGCGAATGCTATAACAGTTCCTGCAGGTACACCGAAATAATCTTTTTCAGCTGTCTCGGAAGCCTTAAAATAAGGTTTCCCTGCATCATCTATACCTAAATATAAAGATTTATTACCTATTTCAATTTTAATTTCATTATTTGATGAGATATTTTCTGCAGATCTTGAATGTAAAGCATAAGGCTGTGCTGTAAGTTTTTCTTTAGGAGCAAGTTCCTTGCCGTCAACAACAAGTTCAAGCCAAAGATTCCCTTTGCGAAGATCCAATTGTGTTCCGGGAGAAATAATATACGAAAAAATACCGCTTGAAACATTAATATTTTGAACTCCGGACTGCCATACAGGAGTGTCACTTTCACTTTCATATATTCTAAAATTTATATGTCTAACACCGTTGACCGGTTCTTGATAAGATTTCAATCTTCCGTTATACCTGATTTCATTTGGAACACCTGCATGTAATAAAGAGCAAGTTGTGCAAAAAACAAACAATACAAAAATAATTTTTTTCATTTTGCGATTTCTCCCCCAATGATAATTTTAATAACAATCTTAAAGCAAAAATCATGATGAAAAATAGTTTTGATTGTTCGTATTGTTTTATATTACAAAAAACAATTTTAAAAATCAAAAAATCATTCGTGTGCAAAAAAATCTATCGGTTTATGAATATTAAAAAGGCAGCTTTGGAATCGGGGTGACTGGACTTGAACCAGCGGCCTCTCCCACCCCAAGGGAGTGCGCTAGCCAACTGCGCCACACCCCGATTCCAAAACTGCCCGTAATACTATTTTTTAAGGAGCTTCATTACCTGCTTAAGCTCTTCTTTAATTTCTCTTAGTACTTTTGAATCCGGCAGATGTTCTATATCCAGATTCATATTTGTTTGAAGGTCCGTAAGTTTTCTACGCTTACCGGCCGTAAAATATTTTTTTACACCTTCTATTGTATAGCGTTTATTATATAGAAGGTCTTTAATATTAAAAATTAATTCAATGTCTTCTTTTTGATAAAGCCTGCGCCCTGAACTTTTCCTAATAGGACGAAGGAGTTTAAACTCGCTTTCCCAGTACCTTAATGTATACTTGGGCACCTGTGTTATCTGAGAAACTTCACCTATCGTAAAGTATTCTTTATCAGGTATTTGCGGGTTTTTAAACATTTTTATCCTTTTTTAGAACCGTTATATTATACATTATCCACAATATTTGTCAAAACTTTTAAAGATAGCGTCAAACCATTTTAGAAATGCCAGCTTTCATTTTTCTGTCATGTCATTCCCGAGTGTTTTTGTCGGGAATCCATGTTTAAAAACAAAAAACGACAACGACAAAGTGGATCCCCGATTACGAATTTCGGGGATGACAAAAAAGGTACAAGAGGCGGAGGAACTGCAATTGTAAATTTAACTATTTATCAAAAAAATCTTTTGACTGCTTAAACCTTATCTTCTTCATCGGAGATATCAAAAGCGATTCTCCGGTTTTAGGATTTCTGCCTTTTTTTGTCTTTGTTACAAACATATTAAAACTTCCAAAGCCGGTGATAACTACTTTTTCACCATTTCTTAAAGCCGAAGACATTTCCTCAAAAACTTTATCTACGGCAGCATCAGCCTCTTTTTTTGAACTCAATATATTTGCTAAAGCTTTGGCTATATCATTTTTTGTCATTTTTCCGTCCTTATTCGTGTTTAGGGTCTCTGGTCATCAAAGTATTTACTGCCTCAAGTGCACCTTTCCCTTCAAACAAAACTTTATAAACTTCGTTTATTATAGGAAGTTCCACATTAAACTTTTGACCTACTTCATATGCACTTATTGTATTTTTAACGCCTTCCGCGACCATTCCAAGGCTTTCTTCGGCTTCTTTAAGGCTTTTTCCTTCGCCGATGGCCTGACCTACGGCACGATTCCTTGAATGTTTTGAAAAGCATGTAACCATAAGATCGCCGGCTCCGGATAAACCGTAAAAAGTTTTTTCCTTCCCGCCCATAGCAACACCGACCCTTGCAAGTTCTTTTAATCCTCTTGAAACTATAGCGGCTTTCGTATTATCGCCGTATTTAAGACCGTCAACAATACCAGAAGCTACAGCAAAAACATTTTTCAAAGCCGCACCTATCTCAACACCGACAATATCAGTCTGATTATAAACCCTGAAATAATCATTCATAAATAAAGCCCTGCATTTTTCCGCCGTTTCAATATTTTGTGATGCTGAAGTTACTGTAGTCGGCATTTTTCTGCAAACCTCTTCAGCATGGCTTGGACCTGAAATAGCGGCTATATTATCATATGTTCCTGGAAAAACATCATTGATAACTTCTGACATTCTTAAAAGAGTTTTGTTTTCAATACCTTTAGTCGCACTCATTATGAGTTTTCCGTCAAGTATTATGCCATTGTTTTTCAGATATTGGCATGTAGAACGCATAAACTGTGAAGGTACTGCAAAAAGCAAAGCTTCGCTATCCTTAAATGAATCAATACCATTTGTTACGATCATCTTATCCGGAAGCGGCATACCTTCTTTAAAAGGTTTTATTTTTCTTGCCTGTAAATCCTCAGCTCTTTTTTTATCGAATTCCCAAAGAATAACATCATGACCGTTTTCAAATAAAAGAGCTGCAAGTGTCGCTCCCCATGAACCTGCGCCTAATACAGTTATTTTCATATTATTTTACCTTCTTTTTAAATATTATAAATTTGTTTTCAGTGCCTGCTTTCAGCCTTCTTATATTTGTCTTGTGCTTATATATTATCAATCCCGCTATAGCAAAAGCAAAAATTATCGCATCGGTTCCATAGCCCGTAAAGAATGAAGCCATTGGCAGAGATATTGCAGCAATGATCGAGCCGAGAGCAACATATCCTGAGAACAAGAACACAATAACAAAAACAGAAAAAGCTATTACCGTAGGCATAGGCATTAAAGCCAAGAATATCCCACAGCCTGTTGCAACACCTTTACCGCCTTTAAATTTTAAAAATATAGTGAATATATGTCCCAGCAGCGCGGCAACGGAAACAGCCACGGAATATGAAAAAGAGTTATCTATCATTATCGCAAAATATACGGGAATAAAACCTTTAAGCATATCTGCAATAAAAGTTACGGCACCTCCACCTTTTCCGACAGTTCTAAAAACATTTGTTGCTCCCGGATTACCGGAGCCTACAGTTCTTATATCAACACCTGCAAAAACTTTTGCAACTATATATGCAAAAGGTATAGCACCGCAAAAATACGCAAAAATTATGTAAAGAATTTTTATAAGCATTTTATTCCTCTGCTTTTGGGCTGATATTGATCTTTTTTGATATTCTAAAATACTGTCTGAATTTTAAAACTATCGGCGATCCGAGAAAACCAAATTTTTTTCTGAAACAGTTCTCAATATATCTTTCATAAGAAAAATGTACAAGCTTCATATCGTTGACAGAAAAAATGAATACCGGAGGTCTGACAGCAACTTGAGCAAATTCTTTTATTTTAAGCGTTTTCCCTTTCCTGCTATAAGGTTTATCTGCAACAATACTTCTGACAAACTCATTAAGTTCGGCTTCCGGTATCTGCTTGGAATATTCTTCATAAACCATTTCGGCTTCTTTAAATATTCTATCAATTCTTTGTCCGGTTTTTGCAGAAATAAAGATCACATCAGCCCAGTTCATAAATTTTACTCTTTCTCTAAACTGTTCTTCAAAATATTTTGCAGCCTCTTCTTTCTCTTCAACAAGATCCCATTTATTTACAGCAACTATAACCGGCTTTCTTTTTTCTTGCAGAAGTCTGGCTATTTTAACTTCTGTCTCTCCTATACCCTGAGATGCATCAGCTACAAGAACGGCAACATCGGCATCTTCTATAGCATAGTCTGTACTGAGCGTTGAAAGATATTCCATATCATCTTTCATCTTGCTTCCGCGGTGAAGCCCTGCGGTATCTATAAGGATATATTCTTTATCGCCGATATTAACATGGACGGTAAGAGAATCTCTTGTAGTTCCCGGAACATCGTGAACTATGCTGCGTTCTTCTTTAGCGGCAGCATTTATAAACGAAGATTTTCCGACATTAGGCTTTCCTACAAGTATGATCTTTAAAAGATTTTCTTTCTGTTTTGTCCGCCGGTCATATTTAATATTGTCCCATACCATATCAAGAAGATCATTGATGCATCTTCCATGATTTGCAGATACAAAAACTATCTCATCAAAACCAAGCTGATAAAATTCATAACCTTTTGCTTCTTCTGCCTGTGTATCAATTTTGTTTACGACAAGAATGGTTTTTTTACGGCTTTTCCTTATCTCTTGGCTGATCTGTATATCAAGCGGATGGACTCCGGTTTTTCCGTCTACGACAAATAAGACTATATCAGCCTGTTCTACAGCCATATCAAGCTGTTTTGCCATTTCTTTTGAAAACACCGAAACATCACTGCTCCAGCCCGCAGTATCGGTAACTATGAATTTTTTATCTTTCCAGTTTATTTCATAATCATTCCTGTCCCTTGTGGTTCCCGGCATAGAATGTATGATAGCTTTTCTTCTTCCTATAAGCCTATTGAATAATGTTGATTTGCCGACATTGGGACGGCCTACTACAGCTACTTTTTTAAGCATATTATAAATCCTTACTTTTGGCTTCTTTAATTATATTTTTTATTTTTTCCCAATTTTCTTTTGAACATTCAAGAGTTATGGAAATATTTTCTTTATTATATTTTTCGCTTTTTACATTTGAAAGCTTATATATCTTCCCTATTATGTCTTGATAAGCATAATCCAAATTTATTTTATGGCGGGTATGCTCAGGGATAACAGTTTTTTCAATTGCCTGTAAAAGCTCATCAATACCGCTTGAATCTTTTGCCGATATCAGATAAATATCTTTAGCCCGCAGAGCACTCTTTTCAAAATCATCAAGTTTGTCTGTTTTATTATATACCGTTATTATAGGGATATTTTCTGCACCGATATCTTTTAAAACTCGAAGAACCGTCTCTATATGTTTATTTCTGTCTGGATTTGACGCATCAATAATATGCAATATACATTTTGCCCTCAAGATCTCTTCCATCGTAGATCTGAAAGCCGCCACAAGTTCATGGGGAAGTTTATTAATAAAACCTACGGTATCTGTTAAAAGAACTGTTCTTCCTCCGGGAAGCCTGACTTTCCTTGTCAGCGGATCAAGCGTTGCAAACAATCTGTCATCGGCATAAACATTACTTTTAGAAAGATTCTTTAATAATGTCGATTTACCTGCATTCGTATATCCCGTTATTGCAACTTCAGGAAGGTCGGAATCTGAACGTCCGCTTCTTTGTATCTCTCTTCTTTCTTTGATCTTTGCTATCTCGCGGTCAAGTTCGGCTATATGGTCCCTTATCTTTCTTTTGTCCGTCTCGATCTTTCTTTCTCCGGGACCTCTTCTTGTACCGATGCCGCCGGTTTGGCTGTCAAGATAAATACCTTGATTAGCAAGCCTTGTAGCTTGATAGGTCATCTCTGCCCTTTCAACCTGAAGCTTGCCTTCTTTTGTTCTTGCCCTGTAAGCAAAAATATCAAGAATAATTCTTGTTCTGTCTAAAACTTTAACTTCTATCAGTTTTTCTAAATTTCTCTGCTGTATAGGTTTTAAAGGATCGTCAAAGACAACCCCGTCAACATTTAGTTCTATTACAAGTTCTCTAATTTCTTCCGCTTTTCCTTGACCGATAAAATAAGCGGCATCAGGAACATCTCTTCTTTGAACAATTCTTTTGACAGCAATAGCACCGTCGGTAAAGCAAAGTCTTTCAAGCTCATCAAGAGAATTTTCTATCTCCAAAGCTGTTTTATCTTTAGTATTTACGGCAACGAGAATCACTCTTTCCATTGATATTGATTTTATAATATTGTGAAGTTTTTTACAAATATATATAAGATAAAAATCATTCAAAAATCAACAATAAGTAAAAATTAATGTTTGTTTTAAGGAAACAAAAAAAACTTCGCTTTCACGAAGTCTTTTATATTTAAAATATGGAGCGGGCGATGGGACTTGAACCCACGACCTTCTCGTTGGCAACGAGACGTTCTACCACTGAACTACACCCGCAATAAATATATTTAAAATGCTGAGGGCGGGACTTGAACCCGCATCCCGTTAAGGACACGCCCCTCAAACGTGCGCGTATGCCAATTCCGCCACCCCAGCGTTTGCTGCTTTAATTTCCAGGCTCTAGAGGAGCCGTAACAGGAATATTTGCAAGCTGATCGACAACAGATCTCATTCCCATATTTGTGGAAAGTCTGGTCAATGCTAATGACGTACACATAAAAATAACAGCCATAATAACTGTAAGCTTTTTTATGAAAGCCATTCCTGAAGGAGCATTAAAAATCTGGTCTGAACCGCCGCCGCCAAAAATACCGGCCATTCCACCGCTTTTTCCTGCTTGCAATAAAACTATCACGATCAAACCGAAACAAACAGAATAATGAATCAATTGAAATGCTATATAAAGTATATTCATGATTTTGTGATTATACAACAAAAGTTATTATTTGTCAAACTGTAAATTGGAGTTTTTTAATGATATTTTTTTGCAGCTATGTTTAAAGTTATTGAGGATAACAAAACATAGCTGCAAAATATTAATCTTTTAATTATTTCTTATCCGGCAATGCTGCTATTCCGGGAAGTTCTTTTCCTTCCAAGAATTCCAGAGAAGCTCCGCCGCCCGTAGAAATATGGCTGATCTTCTTGTCTACGCCGGCTTTTTTAACAGCAGAGACTGAGTCGCCGCCGCCGACAACAGATATTGCGCCTTCTTCTGTAGCTTCCGCTACGAGTTTGGCTATCTCAACTGTTCCTTTTGAGAATTCATCTATTTCAAAAATCCCAAGAGGACCGTTCCAGACTATTGTTTTTGCCGATTTTACAGCTTCGCTGAACTCTTCAATTGACTTCTCGCCGACATCCACACCCATAAAACCTTCGGGGATCACTTCGTCGACAGTAGTTTCAACTTTAGCATCTTCTGGCACTGCTTTATTTGCAAAATCAACCTTATCGGTAATTTTATGGTCCACAGGAAGAAGAAAATCAACCTTACCAGAATTCGCTTTTTTCAAAAGCTCTGCCGCAAGATCAAGTTTATCATCTTCAACAAGAGATGTTCCTGTGCTTACGCCTTGTGATTTAAGGAAAGTATAAGCCATAGCTCCGCCGATTATTATGGAGTCGACTTTACCGAGAAGATTATCTATTACATTTATTTTGTCGGAAACTTTCGCTCCGCCGAGAATTGCAAGGAAAGGTCTGTTAGGATTTTCAAGTGCTTCTCCGAGAAATTTCAATTCTTTTTCAACTAAAAATCCCGCAGCCGCATCTTTTACATATTTTACTATGCCGGCAGTTGAAGCATGAGCTCTGTGAACCGTCCCAAAAGCTTCTTGAACAAAAACTTCGCCCATGGATGCAAGTTCTTTTGCAAAAGCGTCCATAGCAGCTTTATCTTTCTCGCCTGAGGCATTCTTACCTTCTTCTTCCGGATGGAAGCGAAGGTTTTCAAGCAAAAGTATTTCGCCGGATTTAAGAGCTGCCGCAGCTTTTTTAGACTCTGCGCTTATGCAGTCTCCGCCTACAAATTTAACAGGTTTATCCAAAAGTTCGCTTAAACGCGGAGCAACAGGAGCAAGACTCATTTCAGGAACTACTTTCCCCTTAGGTCTGCCAAGATGAGCCATAAGGATTATTGCTGCACCATGTTTCAATAGATACTCTAAGGTAGGAATAGTTGCCGTTATTCTTTTATCATTAGTTATTTTCTGTTCAGCGTCCAAAGGAACATTATAATCAACTCTTACCAAGACTTTTTTACCTTTTACATTAATGTCCTTAAGCGTTTTTTTCATTATTTTCCCCTCCAGAATTTCAACATGCATATTACAACAAAACATTTTATTAAAAATAAAGACTGTGCCGCGCCGAACAGCGCAGGATCACAGTCTTCATTTTTATAGTATTAATTTCAGAGTTGAGATACTACTGTCAGATTTCATATATTATTTCACTTCCGCGAAATATTTTATGGTTCTGACCATCTGGGTTGTATAGCTGTTTTCATTGTCATACCATGCAACAACCTGCACCTGATAAGTATCATCGTCAATTTTGATTACCATTGTCTGTGTCGCATCAAATATTGAACCGAATGTTGATCCTATGATATCTGAAGATACCAATTGTTCTTCAGTATAGCCATAAGATTCATTTGAAGCCTTTTTCATAGCTTCATTAATAGCTTCTTTTGTTATATCTTTTCCTTTAACTACAGCTACAAGTATTGTGCTTGAACCGGTTATTGTCGGAACTCTCTGTGCCGAACCGATAAGTTTTTTATTTAATTCAGGTATAACTAAGCCGATAGCTTTTGCTGCACCGGTTGAGTTAGGAACTATGCTTGCTGCTGCTGCTCTTGCTCTTCTGAGATCGCCTTTAGCATGAGGTCCGTCAAGTGTCATCTGGTCACCTGTATAAGCATGAACAGTTGTCATAATACCGGTCTGTATAGGAGCAAAGTCATTAAGAGCTTTTGCCATAGGAGCCAAGCAATTTGTCGTGCATGAAGCAGCTGAAATTATAGTATCGCTTGCCTTAAGTATTTTATGGTTAACATTAAAAACTACTGTAGGAAGGTCATCGCCTGCCGGAGCTGATATAACAACTTTCTTAGCACCTGCATCAATATGAGCCTGTGATTTTGCTTTTGATGTATAGAAACCGGTGCATTCAAGAACTACATCAACACCGACTTCTTTCCATGGAAGATTCTTTGCGTCTTTTTCCGCATATATTTTAATTTCTTTTCCGTCAACTATAATTGAATTTTCAGTAGATTGTACTTTATCCGCAAGAGCATATCTTCCCTGTGCGGAATCATACTTCAATAAATGAGCCAACATTTTTGGGCTTGTAAGGTCATTGATAGCAACAATTTCATAACCTGCCGCACCGAACATCTGCCTGAAAGCCAATCTTCCAATTCTTCCGAAACCATTAATCGCAACTTTTACTGCCATAATACTCCTCCTGAGTGGATTTTATTTTGATTTTTGTTGTTTGAAAATCATTGATATATACTACTAAAATATTGAATATCTTGTCAAATTGGGAAAGTCTAAAATATTTACTCTCAAAACACAAACTTAATTATTCTTATTTGCCAGCTTCCATGTTAAAAAAGCTGATATAAAATCATCGATATTACCGTCCATTACATCAGACACCTGTGATGTTTCATATTTGGTACGTGTATCCTTCACAAGCTGATAAGGCATAAAAACATAAGAACGGATCTGGCTTCCCCATTCAATTGCGCCTTTCTCGCTATAATGCTTTTCATATGAAGCACGCTGTTTTTCGCGTTCAAGTTCATATAGTTTTGCCTTAAGAAGTTTCATCGCTGTCGCACGATTCTTTATCTGAGAGCGATCGTTTTGAGATTGCACGATTATACCGGTAGGCAAATGTGTTATTCTAACAGCAGAATCGGTCTTATTGATATGCTGTCCGCCGGCTCCTGAGGCCCTATATGTATCTATTCTCAGATCTTTATCATCAATAATAATATCTATATCTTCATCGACTTCGGGAATAACATCAACTGAAGCAAAAGAAGTATGCCTTCTTTTATTTGAATCAAACGGAGAAACTCTTACAAGCCTGTGAACGCCTATCTCGGACTGTAAAAATCCGTATGCATATTCGCCCTTTATTATCATAGTTAAACTTTTTATTCCGGCTTCATCACCGTCAAGACTATCTACTACTTCGGTTTCAAAACCCTTATTTTCTGCCCATCTGGAATACATTCTCACAAGCATTTGCGCCCAATCACACGATTCCGTGCCGCCGGCTCCTGAATGAACGGAAACTATAGCATTATTTTTGTCATGTTCGCCGCCGAGTTTTGTTTTTGTTTCATAAGCTTTCAAAGTTTTTTCAAGTTTATTGCTGCCTTCGCTTACATCTTTAAGTAAAGTTTCATCATTTTCGGTTTCGGCAAGTTCTTTTAGCTCTATCAGGTCTTTTACCTGTTTATACATATCATTCCAGTCGGCAACTGTATCTTTAAGTCCGTCAAGTTTCGACATATATTTTTTAGCATTGTTCTGGTCATCCCAGAAACCCGGCTTTGATATTTCTTTCTCAAGTTCTTTGATTTGTTCGATCTTTGAATCAATATCAAAGAGACCTCCTTAAAGAATCAATTCTTTCTTTTTGTTCCTGTAACATAAAAAAACTCCTTATAAAATTAAAATCGTTACCAGTAAAAATACAAGCAAAATCGCACAGATCCTAATAAAGACATCACCATTGCTCGTATAAAATGTCTTATAATCATTTTGTAAAAACTCTCCGTTTAGCAGAGCATCATCAGAAACTTTTGTGGAAACAACAATCCTTCCCGAAGCTTCTATAATACCCGAAACACCAGAATTTGCTGAAACTATAACAGCTTTACGGTTTTCTACAGCTCTCAAAACATTCATTATAAAATGTTGATACGGAGCAGCTGTATCAAAAAACCAAGCATCATTTGTGTGATTTGTCAAAACTTTAGCACCTGAAAGAGCAAAACGCCTTGCAATATCCGGATAAAAATTTTCTGAACAAATAGTCGATCCGGCATATATCTTCCCATCAGTAAAAACTCGCGTATCTTTACCGCGCACAAAATCTCCCATTTCATTTAAAACACCAAAAAATTTGCCTAGATATTTCCTGAAAGGCACAAACTCCCCAAATGGTACAAGATGATTTTTTTTATGAAGAGATATGTACCCTTCGCCATCATCTTTGAAAGCAAAAACAGCATTAAACATTCTTCCCGTACCGTCATAATAAGGTGAGCCCACTATATTTAGCCCTCCGGCAGTTTTCGTTATCCTTTTTGCCGTTCTGAAACTTTGTTTGTCCACTGGAATAAAATCAGGAAGTGCCGTTTCAGGCCAAACGACAAGGTCTGTACCGATTTCCGCGATCTCAAAAGCATACTGTTCAAGTGTAAACAATATTTCGTCTTTATAATCTTGATTCCATTTCTTATACTGATCAATATTAGGCTGTACAACTGCCGTTTTAAAAACTTCTTCTCCAAAAAATTTGAATTTATCAAGCCTATAAGTGCCAAAAACCGATACAGACAGGACCAGCGCAAGTGCTGTATATAAATAGAAATTACCTTTTTTATCTATTATCCAATAATAAAACAACATATTACATATAATTATTAGAAAAGATATACCGTAAACACCGGTAAATTCGGCAATCTGTATGATCTCGGTAAATTTATACTGTGAATAACCTATAAGCATCCACGGAAAGCCGGTAAGAAAGTATGTCCTTATATATTCAAGCAATACCCATACACATCCTGAAAAAAGCGTAAGCACCCACGGTGAAAGAAAATATTTTTTTGCCATACCGACAAGACTGCTCCATATACCCCAGTATAAAGCAAGATATCCCCATAAAGCGCAGGCAGCAAAAAAAGCCTGGAGATAAGAACCCGTATTGAACTGAAGCATAGGAATAAGCCAGTAAAGACCTACGGCATTAAAAACAAATCCTGACAAAAGACCGTAAAGAAAAGAATATTTTGGAGAAGTCCTTAATATAACTTTTATGAGAAGTACAAAAGCTATCCATATCAAAAAAAACAGGTTTATTTTCGGGAAAGCGGCAACCGCCAATAAACCTGTGGCCAGACATAATGCAATGTTTTTATAATTTTGTTTTATTGCCATTTAACGATTCTTAAAAAACCTTTAGACATTTGATCCGCAGCATTTTTTATATTTCTTTCCGCTTCCGCACGGACAGGGATCATTGCGGCCTATCTTATTGAGTTTACCGGGTTTAACCTTTTTTTCAGAAGCATTATTTTTTAGAAGTCCGGCTCCGGCTTTAGGCTGTTCATTGTTTTTTTGAGTAATATCCTGCGGCGGTCTCAATATACCCTGTGGTCTTATATCAACTTGTACTTTAAAAATATATTCTACAGTATTGTCCCTTATCCTTCTCATCATAGATTCAAACAAACTGAATGATTCTCTTTGATACTCAATCTTCGGGTCTTTCTGGGCATAAGCTCTAAAACCTATGCCTTTCTTTACCTGATCAAGTTCCGATAAATGATCTTTCCAAGAAGAATCTATCATTTGAAGCATAACCATTCTCTGAATATGTGACAAAAGCTCAGGAGTTAACTGTTCTTTTCTTTTTTCATAAGCTTCAAAAACTTTTTCTAAAACATCTTCTTTCAGTGCATCAGGATTGAGATAATTGATTTCATCAGGATTAGCAACTTGATATTTTAATCCGAATATCCTTAACAACCATGCTTCAATATTTGTCCAATCCCACTCTTCTGGATATTTTGCAGTAGTCCAATTTGAAATGTTTTCTTCAACAGCATCTCTGATCATATCTTTTATGGTAGCTGATATATCTTCGCCTTCAAGAATTTCATTGCGGAGACTGTAGACGGCCTCCCTTTGCTTATTCATAACATTGTCATAATCAATAAGCTGTTTTCTTATGTCGAAATTCATCCCTTCAACTTTCCTCTGTGCACCTTCAACTGCTTTTGATATCCATGGATGCTGAATATCTTCACCTTCTTTTATACCAAGTTTCGTCATCATAGTTGACATTCTGTCAGAGCCGAAAAGCCTCATAAGTTCATCTTCCATAGAAAGGAAAAATCTTGAAGAACCGGGATCTCCCTGTCTGCCCGCACGGCCTCTGAGCTGATTGTCAATACGCCTGGATTCATGCCTTTCCGTACCGATTATATGTAATCCGCCAAGTTCTTTAATTTCCTTATTCTGCTCTTCATCTTTAGCACCAAGAACAATGTCTGTACCTCTTCCTGCCATGTTGGTAGCAATCGTAACTGCACTTTTTGTACCGGCATCAGCAATGATCTGGGCTTCAAGTTCATGATATTTTGCATTTAATACCTGATGAGGTATGCCTTTTTTTCGAAGCATCGCGGCAATCTGTTCCGATTTTTCAATAGATCTTGTACCCACAAGCACAGGCTGTCCTTTTCTCCATAATTCTTCAATCTCTTTAACGATAGCATTGTCTTTTTCTTTTTCTGTCCTGTATATGACATCAGGATGATCAATTCTTATCATAGGATTATTCGTAGGTATTTCAACGACGCCGAGTTTATATATTTCCCAAAATTCCGTTGATTCCGTTGAAGCTGTACCTGTCATGCCGGCTATCTTATCATACATTCTGAAAAAATTCTGAAATGTGATAGTTGCAAGTGTCTGATTTTCATCGGCAATTTTCATATTTTCTTTTGCTTCTACAGCCTGATGAAGTCCGTCAGACCACCTTCTTCCAGGCATAAGTCTTCCGGTAAATTCATCAACAATAATAACTTCGCCGTCTTTAACAACATATTCTACATCTCTGTGATAAAGATTATGTGCTCTTATCGCTTGTGTTATATGATGTACCCATTCGGATTGTAAATCGTCATATATATTCTTTACTCCAAGTATCTTTTCAGCTTTCTGTACGCCCTGTTCGGTTAAAACTACGGAATGGTTTTTTTCATCTACAAGATAGTCATAACCGCGTGCTAAATCCACACCTTCATATTTGGCTTTTATTTCTTCACTCTCTGTTACTTTTCTTCCTTTTAACATAGGCACTATTCTGTCTGAAATATAATACTTGTCTGTGGATTGTTCACCGGCACCTGAAATAATAAGAGGTGTTCTTGCTTCATCTATAAGAATTGAGTCAACTTCGTCGATTATCGCATAGTTCAGAGGGCGTAAAACTCTGTCTTCCTTTGCAATAACCATATTGTCCCTGAGATAATCAAAACCAAGTTCATTATTTGTAACATAAGTTATATCGCAATTATATGCTGCTCTTCTTTCTTCATTGGAAACATCATGTGAAACATTTCCTACGGTAAGCCCGAGTTTTTCATGAATAGCACCCATCCACTCTTTATCTCTTTTTGCAAGGTAATCATTGACTGTAACTATATGTACGCCTTTACCGGGAAGAGCATTCAGATATGAAGCAAGCGTTGCTACAAGGGTTTTACCTTCACCTGTACGCATTTCAGCTATCTTGCCTTTATGCAAAACATATCCGCCCATCATCTGAACATCAAAATGTCTAAGTCCTATAGTTCTTACTGAAGCTTCCCTTACGCAGGCAAAGGCTTCAGGAAGTATATCATCAAGAGTTTCGCCTTTTTGAAGTCTTTCTCTGAATTCAACTGTTTTAGCTTTTAACTCTTCATCTGAAAGTTTCTGTATTGAAGACTCTAAAGCATTGATTTTGTCTACAATAGGCTTCATTGCCTTTATATCTCTTTCATTTTGTGAGCCGAAAATTGCAGCTAGAATACTTTTAAGCATATTTTTCCCCTAAGGACCTAAAATAATAATTAATTCTATGATTATATAAAATTATGAGGAGTTTGTTAAATGACTATTAAAGGAATTACGCAAATAACTACAAAACAATGTTTTTTGTTGACATGTTGAGCGAGGCACTGGAAGTGCCGAGTCGAAACATATGCCTTTAAACTTTACGGCAGATCCTTCGGCAAAGCTTCGCTTTTCTCAGGATGACAAATGTTGAGGGCAAAGCCCCTCAAGGAGCAAAAATGTTAGAAGAAATTTTAGAAGAAAAATTATCGGAAATACAAAAAGCCGGACTTTTTAGAGAACTTCGGCTTATTGACTCTGCCCCGTCAGCTAAAGTTATGCATAATGGGAAAGAATATATTAATTTTTCATCAAATAATTATTTAGGTCTTGCCGGCTATAGTGAAATAAATAAAGCCGCCGCTGAAGCAATTGAAGAATACGGTTTTGGCGGAACTTCGTCCCGTTTGGTAGGCGGTTATCTAAAACCGCATAAAGATCTTGAAACAGCTTTAGCGGA
>JBPOII010000001.1:0-123223 GCA_052034625.1 Elusimicrobiota bacterium
AACTAAAAGAAAAGGTCATAGGTTATTTCCAGACGTATTGGAAGAAGAATATTTTTACAAAGAGTGTATCCGTATTAGTTGCGGCATGTTTTATATTGAATATATTTAATTTGCCAGCCTTTGCAGACCCCACATATGAAATGATGAAAAAGCAAAAAGAGTCAATCCACGGTGTTTATGTCGGATCTAAAGATAATAGTGTATCGAATGCCCACAATCGAGAAAAAAGTGTTTTGGTCCATGATGGAGTTATATATGAAAAGAAAGACATGAGCAGCGGTCATTCAGAACATGCAGAATTGGAGAAAAGAATAAATGAAGGTACGATATCTGAAAGTGAGTTGAATAATAGACTGAAAGAGTATAATCCGGTAGGGAACTGGAATGGAAAAGAAGCGACTAATGTGTCACAAATGAGTGGTGTATCTCCGCAAGAATATAAGAGAATCATAGAAGGAAAACTTGCGGCTAGTGCTGTAACAGATGCAGCTTCTTCAGAGGATGAAACAAGTGTTGGTTTCTTTGCGGGAACGATAGAAAAGGTAAAGGATTTTGTAACAGGTTCTAATAAAGGAAGCGAAGAAGAACAGAAAAAAGAAGAAAGTGTCGTAGAAAGTAAAGTAAGCGGGGAAGAACAGAAAGAAGAAAGCGTAACAGATGATAAAGTAAATAAAGAAGAAGGTTTAACTGAGCCTGCAGCACAAGATGAAAACATAATGGAATCTGAAAAGGCAAGCGACGATAAATATGAGTATGATCAGGGGATGTTAGAGGATCTTGCAAATAAAACAGGTAAAACGACAGATGAGATAGTAAAGATGTCAGAGGAAGCAAGGAAAGATTCGCATGCTACAGATTTAGAGCAAGGAATAGAACAAGGTACGACATTTGATAATGCGATGAGTGTGCTGAAAGATTTTCTTGCAAATGGAGGTCAGGTAGTAAACTGTGCGGCAGAGGCATTGAGCACAGTATTGAATATGACAAATAAAGGGTTGCTTGGATTCCAAGCAATCCTTGCAGATATTTCAGCAGGATTATTTACAAAAGACAAGATAGATGGCGACCAGGTTCTGACGAGTGCGAGTGCATTGCAAAGTGTGATGAAATTAAATGGCAGAGAAGATGCGATGGGATATGGTTTGGGAATAGAAGAATTTATGAGTGGTTTGGGAGAGGGAGAGAGCGGGATACTATGGGTAGACGGAGATCATTTTATAACAGTAAGTAAGGATGAAGAAGGAAATTTTAGCGTAACAGATCCTAACCGAAATAATGGGAAGGCAGAGGTATATAGTGCAAGCGAGTTTGAGAAGTTGCTTAGCGGAGAAGAAGCAGAGACGGTAGAGGGTAAGAAGACGGAAGGTTATCAATTAGAGAGAGATGCTGAAGGAAATGTATTAGTAAAGACAGTTACAGATTCCTATGGAGTGAAAGAGGCAGCGGGACCGGAAGGAGTGTTGACGGAAGATGAGATGGAACAGATAACCGGGGCGAAGCTTGTACCGCAGACGGTAATGGTTACAAAGACGGGAACAAAAACAGAAACGAGGACAGGAACAAGAACAGAAACGAGGACAGGAACAAGAACATATACGGATGAGGATGGAGAGGAGCATACAGAGGAATATGAATATGATGTAGAGGTAGAATATCAATATGAAGTAGAAGTAGAGTTCACCTATCAAGAAGAAGAGACGGTAATGGTAGAAGTTCCGGATGATGATGAAGATATAGAAGAAGAACAGAGAAAAGAGCAAGAAGAAGCGGCACGAGCAGCAGCGATAGCCGAACAGGAAGCCAAGAACAGGGAGTTGGAGCAGAAAGTAGCGGAAGAGAATTTAAGAAGGGAGCAGGAAGCAGCGGAAAAAGCAAGAGAAACGGGAGAAGGAATAATAGAAGGCAGTGAGAAAGTTATACCGGAGGAAGAGGAAGAAGCACGTAAAGAGGAGATAGAAAAGGAAGCACAAGAGAGAGAGAGTGCGCTTCAGCAAAGTATAGAAGAAACCAAAGAGAAGACAGAAGTAGCACAATCGAATAATATAATAAAACAAGCAGAGTTGGAAGTAGTGAATGCCAAGATATCATTGGATTTAGCAAAGAAGGGAGAAGAAACTAAAGAAAAAGCGGATATAGTAAAGTCTTTAGAATTATCGCTTACAAATTCAATGGATGCTTTAGGAGTTGCCTTAGAACAAGGTAAAGAAGTCCTGAGCGGAATAGCCAATGGAGAGTTGGCAGTAAATTTTGCGACAACACTTACGAATACAGCGATAGAAGTATTGGGTATAGTAGAGTCAACAGTTGTAGATGGAGTGCAAGCCTTAAGAGATACGGCGCTTTCCTTTATAGGAGGCGGTAATGGTAAACCCGGAGTTCATATAGATGAGAAGAACAATACCATTACGACATATGGGACAGATGGAAAAATTGACAGTACGATGACTCTGTCAGAGAATACGAATTATGATGAAATGAGAAAGATTATTGAGGAGCAGGGGTATCAGGTAGGATTGAATTATGCAAAGCAAACGGGATTGTTGCTGACCGAGACCAAATATGATGATAAGGGAAAAGAAATATATACGGCAGAGAATATCGGATACAACAATGGTACGATGGCATTGTTATATGATTTCAAACAAGATTATTCAAATGAGACGACCATAGTCGGAGCAAAAGCCGATGAAAGCAAGGTAGTAGTAGAAGAATATAATGGAGCTGGCAGCAATTATTCGCTTTCGAGGGCGATGACATATAGTGTAGAAGATGATAAGAAGACACAGGACATTGGCAGTGGAACGATGGTTTCGCGCAAAATAGGAGAAGAGTATACGACAGTTAGTGGTGTAACCTTTACAGCAGCGATAGGAGAACTTGAGAGAGTTACAGAGTTTTCAAATAAAACGATAAAAGGCGACACATACAGAGTAGCCAATACAGTTGAGTTTAAAGATGGAGATCCAACGGCTTTTGAAGAAGCTGTTATGATAGGTGAACATGTCAATGTAACAAGATACGATCTAACAGATGCATTAAGCCAGACAAAACTAGAAAGGCCGCAGGGAAGCGGAAGCGGCAGCAATGAGCCGACGATAGTAGATCAATATGAGAAGATACTTTCGCTTACAAGCGGATTGAAATTGAAAGGGAATAATGAACTTTACAGCGGTTATTCAAAAGTAAGCAATGATTATATAGATACCAGTAAGATACAAACATATTCTTATAGTACGGCGACGCCTAATACTTTGACCACAAATTATACCAGAGCAAATGGTGAAGAAAATGTAACAGTTAGCGTGAAGATAGATAATCCCAACGAATGGAGAACAAATCCGCAGATAAGTTCAGATAAGACAGAAAATGTAGCAACGATAACAAGCAAGTTAGGAGATGGAGGAGTAAGAGTAGAGACATATTATGGAGTGGACGTTTCCGGAAAAGATTTAAAAATTAACAATGAAGATTTATTCGGGTTGAGTTATGAGTGGTATGATGCAGACGCGAAAGGGAATGTAGTAAGAGGAGAAGTTGAATTCCAAAGCGGCTCCACGGTAGTTCTAAAAGGAAGTGAAGATAGAGTAAGGCTTGCGAAGGGAGTAAGTTTTACATATGAAGTACAGGCTGACGGTTCTTATGCGATCAGCGGAGATGCGACAGTAAGCGGAATCTACAGTAATTATCATAACGGAGAATTTGTCGGAAGCGGAGTATTAGAGAACTGCAAGTATGAGATATCTTCAAATGGAATCCCATTATTAACCGGAAAGGTAAATATAAATGAAGGTTCAGAATTTTTCGTTGGTAAGAGAAGCGGAGGGGATGAAAAAGATGAACCTAAACCCGATAAAAAAGAACATATAGATGCCAGCGATACAAAAGCTGTAGTTATAGAAAGTGACGAAGGTTACAGAGTAAGTGACGGAAGCATATCATTAAGAAGCGGAGGTCTTGTAGTATTAGGAGACGGAGCAGTATTTAACACCGGCTCTTCGCTTAATGGTATAGGAAAAGTAACCGAAGGACAACTGAAAGTAGGAATAGACGAAGAAGGTAACTTTAAATTTACAGCCAACAGCGGAACATGTAAAGTAATGAGTGTAAGTGAAAATGGAGAGACGGAAACTCATACCAGATATGATACTGAAGGTATAGTAAGGATATATAATGTAAACAAAAAAACCGGTGCAACGCTTTTAGAAGAATATAAACATTATGATGAAGAAACCGGTAAAACAAGCCCTATTCTTGATGCGAACGGGAACCAATCGGTCAGATTAACACTTACTGCGAATAAAACGGGTGATACAGGATTTGGCTATTATGTGGACACTCTAGGTGGTCATAAAAATGTTTCTCTTATTATTTCTGCAGACGGCACAGCCACTTTGAATTCCGGTGCAAGAATATTTAAATATATGTTTGTAAATGACGAAGCTGGTGAAAAAATAGGAGTTCTTTATTCCGGCAATACTGACGGTACGGCTTCATTTAAGTACCAGTTCAGAGGGAAAATGGAAAGGTATGATCTTGCTACTGAAGATAATAATATTTTCTACGGAATTGATAGAAAAGGCAATGTAATGGAGTTGTTAGTAAATGATGATAAAAAAAGCTTTACTTCTAAAGACATTACTGCTGATTTTGAAAAAAACACTGAAGAAGAAAAAACGACATATACAAGAAATAATAATGATGGAATTACCAAATCTCAGACTATTCTTGCACAGATAGACAATAGATTGATAGTCAATACCGTAATTAAAGAGATAAATACACCAGAGTTTGGATGGCAGGCAGTGGATACAGTAATGTATCTGCCTGGATTGACAGCTGACGATAAGCTTGTAAATATAAAAACTACAGCCGGCGGCAATCTTCTTTATTCTCTTACACAAAACGGCTGGACAACTGGTGATTCAATAAGAATTGGTGAATATCAGATATCTAAAACAGAAGACGGCGGATGGACTGCCCGTAATGTACATGGAAAAGATAATGCGATCTATAATTTACACGATATAAACGGTCATGTAAGCTTTGAAATAGCACAATTGAGAGAAGAAGGAAAAGATATATGGCATACTGTTGACAAAACATTAACAGTTCCTGATGGAAGTGGACAGTTAGTAAGCGCACGCATACTGGATGAGGAAGGTAATTATAAATATGATGCTTACTTTACTCTTGGTGCTGACGGAAGTTGGGTGACAAGTGATAAAGAACTTAAAGTTGGAAACTATACGGCTAAAAAAGATTCAAAAGAACAATGGACGCTTGGTGGCAATAATGTAATTTATAACTTGAATGTAGTTAATGAGCAGTTTTCTTTGAGTTATAGCAAAATATACCATGACGGAAATTGGCTTGGTGTAAATGATGTTGTAACCGTTCCTGACGGAAGCGGAGGTGTTATTGTTAATGCAGGCGTTAATAATACGTTCTTTACTCTTGATGATGTTACCGGCAAATGGATAACCGGCGATGTAATGACTATCGGCAAATATACTGCACAAAAACAAACAGACGGAAGTCTTCTTCTTTATGATTCTGATACGAAGTACAAAGTTTCACTTGTAGATAAACAAATTCAAATGGATATGATGCAGATCTATGATAAGCAGAGAGATCAGTGGAATATTGTTAATTGTACTACTTATGCACCTGATGGAAGCGGAATTGTTGTAAGTGCACAGATCAATGATGCAGACGGCAATTATCTATACGATGCATATTATACGCTTGATGAAAATAATAAATGGATAACAAGCCATAAACTTCAAGTTGGCAATTATACATTATCTAAGGAAAGCGGAAGATGGTTGTTCAATAATGATAATATGAAATTCCTTTTATCAACGAGTGTTGATGCAGACGGAAAGAAAATGTTTAACACAACTTTTGATTCGTTCAAACTACATTCAGATAATACATGGTACACAGGACATGAAATACAGCAGCTTCCAGGAGGCGGCACTCTTATATTAGGAAGGATAGACGATGATTTTGCCGATCGCCATTATTCTTTCTATTGCACTACTGATGAAAATGGCAATATAGTACAGATCGCTGATGGAATGAAGGTTGGCGAATTTACCATAGGTAAAGACGATACCGGATGGTACATGTCAAATCCAAATGGTTCCTCAATACTTAATACTAATGGAATGAGCGGGGAACTGAGCGGTAAGTTCAGGTTAGGACATTCTGTTCAGATGGATGAATTCGGCAGTGTGATTTCTGGCAGTTTTACTATTAAAACTACTCAGGATCAAAATATAAAGTATGTAAATCCTAATGGAACAATATCAAACATTATTCTAAATTCCGGTGCGGAAGTTATTATGCAAAACAACGGAATGTTCATTATGAACGGTATAGCTACTATACCTAATGACGGTACAAAAATAAAGATACCTGCCAAGCCAAAAGGCGAACCAAACAGCGGCGGACCAATTCCTGATGGTACAGGAACAAATGCTTACATACAAGGACATTATGATGGCAGTTTTACCGTTAGCAATGGAACACTTAAAATATCTAACGGCGACTTTGTTGTTGAAGGACTTGGTGCAATAGCAAAAGCAGGCTCAACTTTCATAATAGGTAATACAACAATAACGGCGAGAGGAAATCTTACATATAAAGAAAAAGGTTGGTACGGAGCGTATAAAGTAGGTAGTTTTGACAGTACCGTAAATAAATATAGGCGACAGATAGCGAGAAATCTCGGAGTAGACACAAGTAAGGTTTACTGTTCTGCATCAAACCGTTTCTACGGATATATAAACAATTATAGTGCTGCAATGAACAATGCTATCTCAAGATCCGGCTTCAATGTTTATGTAAAAGAGGGAGATAGTCTACAGGGTGCCAGAATCGAAAGTTTAAAAGATGGAGCATACCTGCACTACAGTTTGCAGAGTGGTACTCTTTCAGTACGAGGTGGCAGTAGCAGCAGCATAACATTTGCCAGAGATTGTTCAGATTATAATTATTATACATTGGGCAGATCGGAGTCAGTAGGAACCATAAGAAGTACATTTAATCAAGGTGATATAGTTGATGTTTCATTGGCAACAATGTTAGGCGGCTGGATGAAATCAAATAATGTCGAATATGTAAGTCTCTCGGCAAATCCTTATGAAAAAGGATTTACAGTCGCCGGCTATACTGCAGTTGCCCGCTATGCTGATCCTACTAATCCATACAGTACCGGCGGATATATAGGTTTCAAGTACGACGCAACTACAGGTAAAGCCGTAACTACAAATGAGATGTATATATCTTCATTCGGTGAAACATTGTTTACTGATGCTGATGGAAATAAGATCAAATCGGCAGCGATAATAGCAGGAAGTGAGATCAGGGATATCGGACCTAACGGTGAGGTTACTTTTGATAGTGCCAATATAAGAGTCAATGATTATGAAGGTTCAAGTGCTATACCGGCTTCAACCGGTTCTCCTGACGATGAAAAAATGGAAAGTATAATTACTGATCCTTCTGTTAGTGCATATTTTGACGGTACTGCCGATGTTACAATAAGAAAAAATAAGGACGGTAGTGTATATTATGACGAAGATAATAAATATTATGTCGATGTAAAAGGATCGGGAGTATTCTACGGATGTACGATAGGCGATAATGGTGTGATTTCTGGAATGTCGGCTTCAACTGTCGCATTTTCGTCAAACTCAACTCTTCATACAGGTTCAACTCTTGAACTTCTTGTAAATGGTCAAATACAGAAAGGTGAAGTTCTTGACGGAGCAATAATAAATGACAGAAATATGGGTTGGACTACGGCGTATAAGGATGTAAACGGTAAATGGGTACCGGGCTATGATGAAAACGGCAAAACAGGCAAGTTTCAGTGGAATACGGATCTGAGCGGATTTTTTATTGAAAACTACTTCCCGGGATTTGATTTTAAAGATCCTGTTGATTTTACAGGAATTCAAGTTGAAGGTGCCATATTTGCAGGAACAAGTCTTGTTGACGGATATCTCAATACAAACAAAAAGTCGGCTCTGCCAATAGTTGCAAACAAACCGGCGACAGTACTGACTCCTGATGGCACCTCTGAAGTTTCCTCAGGTACTATTATAAATGTAAATACAGCTGAAGCTAACGGAACGAGAGTTTTTCATACGACTTATGGTGGAAATGTCAATGATGGAGAGTCTCAAGTAATATACAAGCTTATGGATGGGGCTACTTTTGATGGATATGATTCGGAAAAAGGCATAGTAAAAAACTATTCGGATGCGGATATAGGAACAGAAATAAGCGTTCTTGCTGCTATAGGACCTAATGTTGACATAAAGACCATATATCCCGGGGTGCATTTATCTCCCAACTCTTCCGGAGAACTATCAACGACTGAAAATCTTGATGTTACTTTTAGGGTAAAAGTTGATGAGAATGGACATGCTTGGCTTTCAAACAAGGAAAGTTTCAATATTCTTTTTGATAATGGATCTGGAGCAGGAGAGCAGACATATACTGTTGAAAAAAACTCTATCGTTCAGCTAGGTGCTGTTGATACCGAGAAAGGCAAGGCGATGAAGATTTCGCTTGTTGATGCAGCAATAAGGATGTTGAATGTTAATTACGGCCCATCAGGTGCAGATGATGGAGACAAAGACAGTAATGATGCTAGCAATGATAATAAAGGTCTTGTTGCAAAAGGTGAAGGCAGCGGTGTTTATTATATTGATGCAGATAATAATATAATAGCCTCTGGTATTATAAATAATACAAGTAGTGCAACTCTTGCTTCAGACCTTTCGAAGAACAATATCCAGACAAACTTTTATGCTACTGATCAGGTTACGGCAGCTTTCTTCAATAAAGCTTTCGAAAGTAATACATACGGACTTTATATTGACGGTAAAATAAACCTTAATTTTTCTTATAGTGAGTCCATAACCGAAGAAACCGAATCAAATGGACTTGTTCTAAATAATGTTACGGTTAAACATGGCTTCACATGGGATGAAGATAAAGCTGCTCTAGGTTCATCTCAAATACTTACTCGTGCATCTGAGAATGCTCTTGCAGGTACTGTTGATCAAAATGGAAATAGACAGCTTCTTGATAGTGCTACTATTAACGGTTTAGTAAATACTCAGATCGATGCAGCTAGCGTTAATCAAGCATATGCGATGCAGGAGTATACTAAAAACATACATGTTGAGGCTGAGAATGTCTTCGGAAGTTCCAATGTGAAGCGTGCAGGAAACAATATAACTGTAAACGGACATACTTACGATATTACAAATGAAGCACAGATGCAAGAGTTAAGAAATGTGATTTTAAATGAAAAAGCACAGAATCTCGGAGAAGAGGCCGCAGAGCTTTTAGGATCTAATGCGGTCACGGTCAGAGGATATACGATTGAAATGAATGGCCAGGTTTATGATGTAAGGTCAGAGGAAGATATAGAAGTATTTAATAAAAATCTGGGGCTTTATAGAGAAGCATATGCAGAACAAGTTACTGATATTGTGACTGATGTGTATGGAGATGAGGCTAAAGTTACTGGAACAAAAGTAACTGTTAACGGTCAAACATATGATATGACAAAGACAGAGGATATACAGAGCCTACAAGCCGTTGCAAATACTAAAAATATAGCAGATCAGGTCGTAGGTGTATTTGGTTCAGAGAATGTTAAGGTTGACGGTATCTATCTAGTTGTAGACGGTATTAAATATAACACGACCAGTGAAGCAGAATTAGCAAAACTTAACACTGCTCTGAACGAACAGAATGCCTATAACATTCTCAGCCAACAACTTAATTCTGGTGAAAGCATAGCACGTGATACAAACGGGAATATGGTGATAGTTCAGGATTCTGCTATTCTCAACTATGCTGGTGAAGGACTCTTCAATCTTGCTCATAATGACCATGAGGTTACTATAGACGGAGTGACTAAGTTCATTGATGAAGGAAGTATGAAGACCGTTGATATAGATAATGGAATCATTACTGTAACAAGTGATACTAGAGGATTCCTTAACTTTGGCGGTTCTGTAAATGTTACAGAATATATATTAGATGGAAACGGTGGTGTAACAAAAGTTGATATGAGTGCAAGTAAAACTTTGTGGTTCATTAATACTGGCACAAATACCGAGGTTACAAAGTATTCTGATACAACTATGCAAAACGGTATATCTACAAGTTATAACAACGAAAATAACGGCTTCTGGGATTGGGCTGACAGCAAATGCGGCAATCTTCTTGACTATAAAAATGGAACTCTTGAAGGAAGTTTCCATCTTAATAAAGATACCGAGCTAAGTGCCAGAACATTTGAAGTAAAAAGTGCACTGAACAATCCGTTCAATCTTGATGCAGGTACGTATTACGGTTCCGAGATAACTATCGGAAACGGAAAAAATGCCACTTTAGTAGAGACAGTAAGGGATGCGAATGTAACGCCGGATGGTCTGCCGACTGCAAACAATGGAAATGTTGTAGGAGCTGCTGTTTCTCAGGTTGATATTAAGGCAAGCGGTGAAGCTCTTATGAACCTCAAAGAGTCCGATGGAAAAATCCCTTTCCATGTTAATTCATTTACTAACAGAAATCAGGTCGTTTATGATCAATTCGGTTTTATTAGATCAATCGAAAATTTAAGCGGGGAATCGTATATTGACAATACAAATAAGATTCAAGCTGCCAGTCTGGTTGGAACTCTAAATGATCTACAGTTAGGGACTGTAACCGATACAACATACGATTTAAAACTTTCATCATATAATCAAGCGAGAATGGATGATTTAAGTGATCTCGGTAAAGGAGAATGTAAAATACTTCCGGGTTCTGGAATTGAAGGCGACTATAACGGCCACAGCCTTAATGATCTCTATGTATTCCAAGACAAGGGTTTTCTGGGATTTAGCGAGACGATAACTATGACGGATGGGAAGGGATTTGAATTAAAGCAAACCGATGTGTTTAAAACACCTGATATAAAAGATCACAGCGTAGGAGTCGGTGGAACAACCGATTCAATCAGGTTTGAAATAGAAGGAGATGTTGTTAAAATCTCTCTCTCTGAACAGACAAAAACAAGAGATGCTTATACTACACACGAAGGCGGATACATACCGGCAACTTATAAGATTCAGGAAACATTGCAGGCTACTATTTCTTATGGAAAAGACGGGTCTGTTACCAATGCTTCTTCAGAAGTAATAAGAGATGAGAACGGCAATCTTACTAATCAGCTTAGGCAGAAAACACAGACCACTACTCTTTTTGGAGAACAAACTATAAAAGACTTGACAGCAATATATAATCCTGCCGGAGGATATGACAAAGATCTCTTTATTAACCCCGAAAGCCTTACAGATATTTCCGGATATTCAGTAATAATTGACCGTTCCGGGAAAGCTACTGAACTAACGATGATCTCGGGAGATTTGACAGATTTGGTCTGGAACAATAACCAAATGGTACAAAGCAATATGGTTAACTATAAGGAAACCTTATATGCACCTAAGAAAGATAATGTTGACGGACCTGCTCTTGAAAGCGGAATTGCTATCCCAGGGGTTGGCGATCCTTCAGATTGGGTAAAACAGAGTACTACCGTTCAGAATGGAATGGTTTATACCGTACATAGCGATGCTGATCTTAAGTACATTCCTGCTGAATACAAAGCATATATAGATATGGAAGATAAAATTGATCAAGAGGGGAATGTTACAGGCAAACAATTATCTTCTGCCATTGAGTCCGTCACAATTAATGATGGAGTCACAAAAGATGTATATAAACCTACTCTGAACGCTGATGGTCAGTATGAAGATGTCTTGTCCTCAAGAGAGGTTGTGACATCTGTCGAACAGATAGGGAAAACAAAGTATTCAACTGACGGTATAAATTTTGTCGGTGTAAATAGTGTAAAAGACGGTAGCAATGTTGTTGCTTCACAGTCAATTAAAAAAGTTTCTATGAGTACAGTGGTTGAAACACTTATAGAGGACGGACAACCAGTAATAGATAAAACAACCGGAGAAGAAATAACAATTACTAAAACGACTGATCAGCCTTATACGGAAACAACAACCAATTATTATGGTGCTGCAGATAGAGTAGTTAGTGTGAACGGCCAACAGATTAAGATGCCTGCGATCACTTCTGAAACAGTTACTGCCGGTGTAAACCAGACAACAACAAGAAGTGATGCCCCAGGTATAGAATTGAAACTTACAGATTATTCAAGAACTGTTGTCAAGTATGCGGATGGTACTTCTAAGACTGATATTACTGCTGCTTCGGAACAGATTTATGATAAAAATGAAGGCACCGTTAGCACCGAATTTAATATAAATGAAACTGTGCTGACAGATTTTAATAATAATACATTTACAAACAGATATGCCGAAAGAAGCGAGGTTAGAGATGCAAAAACCAATGAATTAGTCCAGATAGCACAGGATATATTCACATACACTTCAGTAATTGACGAAATAAAAACTGTTAACAGAGAGATCGGAACAACAAAAGCATTTGAGACATATGTTGAAGACGGTGTTGAAAAAACTCTTATGACCGTAAGTTCCCATTCGTCATCTACTGATGTCTACGAGAACGGTCAGCTTATTTCTTCCAAATCTGACACCGGTGACTTTATGGTAATTACCGATGCCGAAATGGAATATGACAACAACGGTTTAGCTATAGGTGCTAAAGTTACCGATAATTCAAGAGTTATAAGAAGCGGCCGTGAAGTTAATGAAGAAACATATTCATATAAAGATGAGAACGGGAATACTACAGATCAGCCTGTAAGTGTTGAATATGAAAGAACTAATTATGATTACATTGATATGTCCGTAACTAAAAATGAAGGCATAAAGAAGAACGGATATAATGAAGAAACAGGCGAACTTACTTCAACTGAAGACAGGTACACCTCAAAAACTTACGGACTAAATTCCGATCTTACTTCTTATGATCCGTCGAACCTCAGAAAGGCAGAAGAGGGATACATAAAAGAATACGATATTGTAAATACAACTAATTCTGATGGAAGTACTACAAGAACCAGTAAAAGTGAAAGCTATAGCAAAGCTTCTAATTATGTCACCGGTGAACATACTGTCACGACAAATACTAATGTGGAGACTAGCATTACAGTAGATGCCGACGGCAATATAATTGATAAAAAGGTAAGCGGCGAACTTAGGACTTGGGTATATGATAACGAAGATTTACTCAATGCAGTTAACCTTGATGATGTTATAAATGCAGGCGATAAATATTCAGGAGGTCAGGGAGTACTTGATGATAAGCACAGCTACTCATATGTTAATACGAATTACACTTATGACCATTTTGGAAGAGAAACAGGTTATGATTTTCAAAGAACTTACTTTAAAGATGGAAGAGAGGAAAAAGGAAGAAATACTACTGCTTATACGGAATTAGCAGGCGATTTCATATATTCTGAAGCCCTTGGAATTATGGTGCCATCCGTAATAACTTTCAGTTCATCGGCTTCTGTCACTGATGATGGCAGGGTAATTGACAGTAGCGAAGGTTATTACGGCAATAATAGTCTTGGAAATACTTCACTGTATAAATCAATGGAAAGCACAGACTTTAAACAAGTGCAATTAAATAATATAGCAACAGAAGTATTTGGTGATGCAATGCTTAGAAAAGGTTTTGCCGGAATTGCTACAGCTGAAATGAATGACAATATAAGGATTGCCGTAGTTGCTGCTACAATAGCAGTAGCTGTAGTTTTCACGGTAGCTACCGGTGGATTAGGTCTTGCCGCATTTGTTCCTGCATTGGCGGCCGGAGTATCTATGTCTGCGGGAGCTATTGCGGTATCGGCTGCACTGACGGCTTTTCTTGCTGCCTCAGCTATGAACAATGCTGTTATTGCATTTCAACAGGAAGGGGTTAGTGCTACGGCTTTGTTAAATCTTGGAGCCGCTATATTAACAATAGCTTTCCCTGTCAGAATTGGCGGAGGGGCGGCTGGATTAGCCAATACCGCTGCACAAACAGTCAACACCACTGCTAAGGTAGCGTCAGGTTTATCAAAAATATTTACAGTGGCTAATACTACTCGAATGGCAATTGCTACTGTAGCTACTGCGGTTGATATTATTCAAACGCAAACAAAAGCCGGAGATAATGACGGATTCTTAATAAATCTTGCAAGGTCATTGTCTCTTGCAGGTTTTGTCGGTATGGGAACTAATGTAAGTGAGGACAGCTTCTTTGGAAAAAGCGTATTTGGCGGTTTCTTGCCGGGTTTCAAATGGAGTCATCTAACATTTGGAGTTGGTTATATAATAGCTCCGGGAATGATCAGCCAGGCCGTAAGCGGTACATTAGTACAGACTCTGAAAAATATAGGGACCGGTATTTTAAAAGCACCTAAAAATGCTGTAATTGGTGTTAACAAAGTATGGCACAGCGGTTTGTCTCTTATTGGCAGAGGAAATACATTTGCGAACTTAGGTGCTCTTGCTAATGCTTCTGCATTGTCAAAAGCCATATATACTTGGAGTAATATAACTCAACATATGCATCGTATGACTTCCCTGCAAATAGGTATGAATGTTGCAGGTAAAATATTTAATCCGTTGATCACCAAAATGGGAGATTCGACGGTTAAAGATATTGCATCGTTTGTTTTTGGAGAAATGGGACAAAGTGATAATATATTTGAAGTGAACATGGGCTTTAGTTTTGCGTTTGGTACTATTATGCATGTAGCAATGCCGTTCTTTAGTCAAATAGCGAAAGGTTTTACAACGCAAACAGCCTCGGCGACGCAATCTTCCGCGGCTGCAGCAGGTACTTCAAAAGGCTCGCAGTTTTTAAATAATGCTAAAGGAAAACTTTCCGAGCTTGCCAATTCCATTTATGAAGAAGGCTTAAAAGAAAATATCATACAGCATCTTGCTGCTCCGTTTGTCGGAACGAATGCGGCTGAATTTGTTTCAGAATTTTTATCTCCTGGAGGCGGTGGTTCCATCAGCACTTTTGCTAATAATGTAAATACAGCTGAATTTACAGGTGCAGAATCAATGACAAACGCAGGAAATGCTGTAAACGAACATTTTGCAAATACCGGTACCAACTATGTTGTTACAACAACATATGATGCAGCCAGCAATACCGGTCAAATGCATATCAATAATTCTCTGAGCGATGCCGCAATATCGCAAATGCTTTCAAACAGTAATATTAAAGTCGGCGCCGGAGGAGTACAAGTTAATAATGGTGTTGTTACTGCATCTGCTGATGTAAGTCCGGCGGCAATACAGAATGCTCTACAGAATGCTTTGGGAGAAAATTATCAAATAACTCCTGTTGCAGGAGCAGCAAACCAAATACAAGTTGGCCTTACTAATTCTGTTTCAGCAACGTTTACAGTTAATAGTGTGGAATCTTTAAAGAATGCAATGATGGCTTTAGGGGCATTTGCTTCAAACACTAACCAAAGTATAAGTTCTGCTAAATCCTTGCAGGAAGTTTTGAATAACGAATTACAGGTTATAAACCAATTACAACAAACGTCATCATTTGTGGAAAGACGTTTAAGTTATTGGTATGCATTAACACAAGGTATAGATGTAGATATTACTACTGATGTGCAAATGCAGATAGCACCCTTAATGTCTAATTTTATGGATGCTAACGGCAAGCTAAGTTTGAAAACAGCAACATTAGACTATGGGAATATTGATTCCTATATAGCCAATATGATCAACTTAGAAATGCTGCTTAAAACTATGCCTGCTGTAGCTAATATGATGGGTGTAAAACATGCTGATATTTCACAAGAGATAAGTGATGCTATATCTAACATAGATTATGCTGAATTCTTTAATGCAGCTAAAACAGAAATAATTTCTGCAAATGAAAATCAAAATGAAGAAAAGCAAAAGCAAGATGTGGAAAATCAAAACAATATTAATGCATTGACAAATACCGATATACTCAGTCAGTATTTGGGGGCGTATGCAGCAATAAAAAGTGTAAACGGTTCTGATGCAGTTTTAAAAGGATTGTCAGAGAGAATCAATGAAGTAGTAGATAAAGTAGTAGAATCATTTAATAATGGAGAAATAAACGGAACAGAGCTTTTTGCATATGAACAATTCTTAAAGCTTGCAAAGACATTCTCAGTGCTTCAAGCTCAAAAAAGTGGTATAAAAGCAGGAGAAATTGCAATAAACGTTGAGAATATAGACCATATGCATGAAGAATTACAGAGACAACAAAAAGAACTTCTTAGTGATTTCAATGAAATAGCAGCTGAGAATATTTTTGGTGAAGATCTCGGGAATGGAATGTATAGTGTAACGGTTTATGAATACACGGATACCGAAGGAAAAGTGGAAAGAATTAATAAACAGGAAGCAGATAAAAGAATTGCCGCCGGCGAAGAAGGTAAAATAAAAACTGAAACGATAGAAATGACATTAGAAGAAATGATAAATCACAGTATGAATGCGATGTGCGGATATATTTCCGCTATGGAAAAATATGACTATGCTAAAACCTTCCTCCAAGGACAGGCTGATGCAATAAGACATTTTTCTGAAAAATATGCTCAAGCACAATCCAAAGGCGAAAGATTAAAAATTGTTGAAGAGCTTCGAACAGGTGGTGGAAAAACATTAATATCTGTTTATGCTGCTGCATTGCTTGCATGTACTGATACAAGCGGTAAAGCTGTAACTGTGCTTACAAATAACCAAGACAATGCAAGAGAGTTATTTGAAGCCATAGAAGGTATAATGGGTGATGGAAAAATTGTTGGCAGTGTCAATCATCTTACTGCTGGACAAACAGATGCACAGCAACAAGAAATACTGAAATCTGCCAAAATAATAGTAAGTGATTATTCTACATTTTCCGGTATTGTCGCTGCTGACTGGTCTACCCTTGTTGCTAACGGACCTATACTTGATTTACTAAGTAAGGCTGGAGTAGAGTTTGATAGTTCAAGTGGTGCACTTAAGGCCGTAAAACCTGAAATGTCTTCAAAAGCAATGGAATTGTTGATAGCTGCTAATAACGGGACTTTGAATGCTGAGACAATTAATCAAATATTTGCCGGCAATAATTTCACGTCTGCGCAAATAGAAGCAATAATAGCAGCTGCACATCTTGCTGCATCTGACGGTAAGCTTAGTGATGCATTGAAAAATTTAAAGATGCCTCTTGAAAGAATAGGCAGTGTGGTTGCGGATGAAATAGATTATTTTGCCACCATACCGAGCCAAGCTCTTGCTTCAAGCAATGGCAAGTTCTACGGTGCGAAAACAGTATCAGAGTTTTATACAGAAGCTGCCGGATTGCACAGACTTGCCAATACGGAAGGATATAGTAAGGCTTTAGAAGAGTTTAAAGCGAAATATACAGATCTTGGCATATCGAATGAAAGAATAGAAGCAGTTGTCAACACTCAAGATGCTGCAACTTTTGAAGAATATAGCAAAATGTATGAAGAAATTGCTGCAGAAGTTGATAAATCTAAAGGAATGACACAAGATGCAATACAAAGGCTTAGCAACAAATATGCGGACTTGTTAAGTGCTACTTATGGCGGCAATGGCGGTATTAATTTAGCCGCAGATATACAAATGTTTATCGCAAATGCTCAAGGTGTAGAGTATTTTAGAGAAATTGCGGAAGTTACAAAGCCTATATTTGAGGCATTTAGAGCAAAAGCTTATGAAGATATAAAAATGGGTACGGGTCAAGTGTATGAAGTAGAAGCAATAGAAGGCGAATCTGTAACCAGGATGCCTATACGCAGTATCTTTGATACCATTATAAACAGGATAAGTGGGGCAGATAATGTAGCTGCTCAAGAGATAGATAAACAAGCAAGGAAAGATATTAAGAGAAGTTCAGAAGCTAAAGCGGAATTAGTTAAAATGATTAAAGCACAGGATGCTAAATCAAAAGTGAATAAGGCAACTATTACTCAACAACAAGCTGTTGAGGCAGCTGTTAAAGAACTTATGAAAGATTATCCTGGCATGTATACTGAAGCTGAGGTCAGAATGCATGTTATGAACGGTATAGGCGCATATGCATATACAGAAGGTGTTGAGTTCGGTCTGAGAAATGCAGTATATAATGAGGCAGGTGAACTTATAAGTTCTGACAGAGTCGTTATAACGAATACAGGTGTTGAAGTTGAAAATCTTTCACAGCCTGCCGGTATGATGCAGGTTCTTGAAGTAATTAATAATGCTCAAAATATAAGTAAACCAAATACCGACAATTATACATCTACAGCCGTATTTGCAATGAGCTTGTTCTCTAATGTGGTAGGTCTTACAGGTACAATATCAGGTCTTACAAACAATTTGTTTGATTCAATGGGAATAGAAGTAAATGAGAACGCTCAACGTTTTGCTTCTGACAGTGTATTATTGAAAACCCAGAAAGGCACAGAATTATTTACAATTGAAGCGGCACAAGAGTTGGAAAATAGCGGAAAGGCATCGTTTAACTTATTACTTACCGCAAATACTGCTGCGACGAACAGCTGGGTAGATACATTAAATCAGGCTATGACAGAACGTTTGAAAGAAATAGGCATAGAAGGTTTGGATGCGGATGCTGTAATAAAAATGCTTACCGATGAAACAAGTGCGGCTAAAGTTAAAGGTGGTGTTTCTAATACTGCTGAATTAATAGAACAATGGAAATCAGATAGAAGTAAGCTTAAGGGTGATTTACAAGAAAAGTACAATCTTTCTGACAGCCAAGTTCAGGAACTTACAAGCATTATGTCGAATACTTACAGCACAGCAGTTCAGACTATGACTCCGCAAGAACTTGCAGCTATTGCAAATAATATTAAATCTTCCGGCATGTACAGATTTGCCATAGGGGATGCTTATTTGCTAGGTCGTGGTTGGGATTTGGGCAATATGAGAGGCACAGCTTCACATATTAATGCTAATCAGCCCATTATGCAGGAAAGTGGCAGTATTACAACAATTGATTCTATAAATTCTGCACATGAAGCGACGGTAGCAAGCATTAATAGTAATGAAAACTTGGATAGTGTAGCAAAAGCTCAATTGATAGCAGAGAGCGAGTTCCTTACAAAGTCAAGACTAAAAGCTCTTGAAAGTGCAATAAATACAAATAAAGTTGTTGCTAACTGCTATCTTATGGAAGCAGAGCTTATGACGGAAGGACAAATGCGACAGGCTGGTGGCAGAATAGATCCGTTCTCATCCAACAGATTTGATGCCGAGTTTTACGATAAAGCTATTATATCGCTATACTCTGTTGAAAATGCAAGGACCGTAGAATCGCTTAATTCGAAAGTTGTTGAGCAAGGCGGTGTGTGGAGCATTGAATCTATAATTCAAAATCTTGATGATATACAGCGTGCGAATGAAGTTGATGCATTTAACAGAGCAGGACAAAATGTAGAAACCAGCAAGACGGAATTGATTGACAATATATCAGCAATTGAAAGTCAAATGAGCAGTGAACTTGCCGGGACAGTAAAAAGTGAACTTAATAATGCCAACAATCCATATATGAGCAATGGCAGTCTTACCTACGAAGGTAAAGTGTTTCTAAGCGCAGTAGCGGCATTTAACGGAATTGAGTACAAAAACAAATACTTTAGCGATGATAAAGATAGAGAGAAATTAATGCAATTACTTTTTGGAATATATCCAAATGCAACTGATTCTGTAATGCTTGCGAAAGAAATATCGAAAAGCGGATTGGATCTTGGCAATTTGTTTGAACTTGCTCCGGTAGCCGATAAGTTAGGTTCAATAACAGATGAGAAAAGCTTAGCATCTGTCTTAAGTGTTCAGGAACCTCAAGGCTTTAGAGAAAATCTTAGTGTTGAAGTTCCGTCAGCAGTAGTTATTAATGCATTAAGAACCGTACAAGATGATGAAAGTATCAGAGATATTGTTGCAGGTTATGATGATCTTTTAGAAGCGTTTAAATTAGTTTCGCCGAATTCTCGCAGTACATTCTCAGAAAAACATGAAGCTCTTGCAGCGGCTATAGAAGGAATTGCTTCAGGAACTGTAGGTTATGTATCAGGTATGGCAAGATTCTTAATGCTTGCACCGGTAAGATATTTCTTTACGGCTGTATTTGGTGTCAGTTCTCAAGCTGCGAACAGTTTTACATCTGCAATTGCGAGTTCAACAGGCAGTATGGCTGCAATGGGAGCAACTGAAATTGTTACCAAGCCGTTTGTTAAAGAAAGAACACAAAAAGGCAGCGAATCTGTCGGCAAGGGCATATTAAACACACTTGATAACTTGACTTTACTCAAAGACAGTGTGGCTTTCAAAAATGCACAGAAAAAATTCCAAAATATTATAATGAAATCCGACCTTGTAAAAAATACTACGGAAATAAATGTACAGGATGTGAAAGGAACATATACTTCGGAACTGTTTGGAGAAAAGATGGGTTCACTGGTAGTGAACGGTCTGACGGAACCGAAAGAAATAGACAAGGGCTTGATGTATGTACTGAATATCTGGTCTGATGCGGAATCAATGGCAGAGAGATTGGATGTAAAACTATCAGAATTAGGCACTGCAGATGGAGAAAATAAGATAAATGAAGGTTATGTAAAGGCGACAATGGAAGTATATGATGCATTGATGAATAAAGAGCTGAGTGTTGGAGAAGCGGAAGTAGAAATAATGCTTTTGGGTACAATTAGGGATCTTCTGATAATGGTAAATAATGCAGGCGATAAGAAAGATTCAATGATAGAAATGTTAAGTGATCAGGATCTAACGAAAAAGAAAGTAGACATAATAAAGGCAGAGTTGAGTGCAAGCAAAAAGCAAAACAGTAAGAATGCTAAAAATCTGCTGGAAGAAAAACTAGAGCCGTTAGCGGAAGCAAAAGCAAAAGAGCTTGGAGAAGCGATAAAGGAAGTTAAGAAAGAGATAGAGAAAGAAGATAAAGTAATAACAAGTGTAAAAGAAAAACTGATAGCATTGGCGACGGGAGATAAGAAAATGATAGAGAATATATTGCCAAGCCTTGGAAGCGACACATGGGTAGACAGAGGAGCCAGGGGCAAGATGATGTCGCCGATGATGACAAGAGCACTTGCCGCATCAGCTTAATAAAAAGTAAACTAAAACAAAAGCGGACTGTAATGTAAAAATTACAGTCCGCTTTTAGTAATTATGACACATTAAGTTTGCCGCATATTGCAGGGCTGTCTTGTTTACTATGAAAAAAGTCAAATTTTATGTATAATAAATCAATTATTTTATAATAAGAAAAGTAGTTCTTAATAAATTATGGAGGATGTAAATGTCCAGTAAAAATGTATCCGAACTTCAGATCGAAAGACGCAAATTTCAACCTGTTCTTCCCGAAGTAATGAAAGCAGGACCAGCTTTTGTAAAAGCAAAGAAAGGAAAAGCAACACAATCAGTAGCTGATCAGAACAAAGTAAAGAATATATTTAAACATACTTATGGACTTCCAGAAGTAACTTTCATGAAAGGTGCAAATCCTGATGCGAAAAAGAAAAAAATAAAAGTTGCCGTAGTGCTTTCCGGCGGACAAGCTCCCGGAGGACATAATGTTATAGCTGGTCTTTTTGACGGATTAAAAAAGGCAAATAAAGATAATGAATTAATAGGATATTTGGGCGGACCGTCAGGTATCCTTAATAATAAATATAAAAAGATAAATGAAAAAAATATAAGTGATTATAGAAATACAGGCGGTTTTGATTTTATACAGTCAGGAAGAACGAAAATTGAAACGCCTGAACAATTTGAAACAACAAAAAATAATATATTGAAAAATAAAGTTGATGCTCTTGTTATAGTCGGCGGTGATGATTCCAATACAAATGCAGCTATGATAGCCGAATATTTCAAAAAATCCGGACTTGAAGATAAATGTGTCGTAGGTGTTCCTAAAACCATAGACGGCGATTTGAAAAATGAATATATCGAAACTTCTTTCGGTTTTGATACGGCTACAAAAATTTATTCAGAACTTGTAGGAAATATTTGCAGAGATGTAAATTCTGCACAAAAATATTGGCACTTTGTAAGACTTATGGGAAGAAGCGCATCTCATATTACTTTGGAAGTAGGATTTAAAACTCAGCCCAATATAGTTTTGATAGGGGAAGAGATACTTGCAAAAAAGATGACATTGTCAAAGATAGTAGACAATATAGCAGAGATCATATTAAAACGTGCAAAGCTCGGCAAAAACTTCGGAGTGGTTTTAGTTCCTGAAGGGTTGATTGAGTTCATTCCTGAAATGAAAGGATTGATCTCGGCTCTTAATGATACTCTTGCTGCGAATGCAGATGCACTTGCTAAAATGAATTCAATAGATGATAAAAAAGATTTTGTATTCAAAAAGCTTCCTAAAAAGCTTTCAGACCTTATGAAATCTCTTCCTTCAGGCATCGCATCACAGCTTATGCTTGACAGAGATCCGCACGGTAATGTTCAAGTTTCACTTATAGAAACAGAGAAACTTCTCATTGAAATGATACAAAAGAAACTTGCGGGACTTAAAAAAGCAGGTAAATACAGCGGAAAATTCTCAACAATAACACATTTCTTCGGTTATGAAGGCCGTTGCGGCATACCTTCAAATTTTGATGCTAATTATACTTATGCTCTCGGTTATAATGCGGCAGCACTTGTCCTTAACGGATTGACAGGCTATCTTTCATCTGTCAGAAATCTTACAAAACCTTCAAAACAATGGATTTGCGGCGGAATACCTTTAACCATGCTTATGAATATAGAAAGAAGGCATGGAGAAGATAAACCGGTCATACAAAAAGCTTTGGTAGATCTTAAAGGAAAACCATTTAAAGAACTTGTAAAAAATAGAGATAAATGGGCTGTTACGGAAAGCTATATTTTCCCGGGACCAATACAGTTTTTCGGTCCTGCCGTTGTAACGGATATGACTACAAAAACTCTTCAATATGAAAGAGGGAAGAAATAAAGAAAATAAAAACACCGCTCTTGAAAAAGAGCGGTGTTTTTTTATTGATTTATGAGTTTGTTTTTAATAAAATCAATATAATATAATGAAAGCCTGATATTATTAAATGAAATTTATCCATAATACCGATAGAAATTAAAGATAAGACGGTATAAGAGCTATACATATAAAGTTTTGTAAATAAATTTTATTGTACTTTTAACAAATTAATAGTATACACTGCTACTATTAAAATAAAAGGAGGCTTTATGGTAAAAAAAATTGATAGTGTCAGCAAATTGAAAAAGGATTTAAAATTAACTACTTCCAAGTTAAAGCTCAAAGAAACAGGACTTAGAAACTCTGTAAAATCGAAACCTGTACAAGATTCTCCAATAAGAAGACCAATCCCTAAACCTAAATTACTGGGAACTTTTAAGTCCGACTGTTATGCCAGAGCTCGTGTGCCCGGAGAAGGTTTCACTATAAAAAAACCTGTCAAAGTTATTCTGGATATAAAAGCAGAGAAAAACCTTCAAGATGTTCTTAAAAAAGAAAATCTTAGTCCCGCCCGTCAATAAACACTGATAAAAAAAATAATTTCTACGCCAGATGAAGTGATAAAGAGTAAGGTAAGTAAAAATACAGTTAATCAGACCATTCTATATAGTTATAAAGGTATGGTATTACAATTTGAAATTATCATAAGAGATGATGGATCTGTTGTCATCAAAGATGTAAAACCGGTACAAGACTCTCCAATAAGAAGACCAATCCCTAAACCTAAATTACTTGGAACTTTTAAGTCCGACTGTTATGCCAGAGCTCGTGTGCCCGGAGAAGGTTTCACTATAAAAAAACCTGTCAAAGTTATAATAGATTCAACAGCAGCTAAAAAACTTAAAGAAATTTTAAAAAAAGAAAATCTTAGTCCCGCCCGTCAGCAGACACTGATAAATAAAGCAATTTCTATGCCCGATGAAGTGATAAAGAGCAAGGTAAATAAAAATACACTAAATCAAATCATAGCATATGATTATAAAGGCACAAGATTGATAATGAATGTTACCATAAGCGATAAGTCTGTTGCTCTAAAAGATATAAAAGCAGAAAAAAAATAATCAAATAAAGGAAAATAAAATATTTATGAAGTCTCCTTTATTTTCGCCAACTCAACTGACCGTTATCACTACGGATAATTGTAATGCACGCTGTAGCCATTGTGTAATGTGCTGTTCTCCGGGTAAAAAACACTCATTAACATTTAAAAAAATAAGAGATACTATTAAGCAGTTGGAAAAAATCAATCCGATTTCTCTTGTGGTATTTAGCGGAGGCGAACCTACATTGCTTAAAGATGATTTACTCGAAGCATTGGCTTTTTGTAGTGAGCGTGGCATCTTTACGCGAATAGTAACGAATGCACATTGGGCTAAAAGCCACAAAGCTGCATACTCTTATCTGCGGACATTACGCGAATGCGGACTTGATGAATTAAATATCAGTACTGATGATTACCATACACCATATATACCGTTTGAATATGTAAAAAATGCATTTCATGCAAGCAAAGGTATGGGCTTTTCTTCGGTAGTTATTGCCAATAGCCATAGTAAGGGAGATACAGTTACACCGGAATATATTGAAAATGCTCTTGGTGAAAAGCTGATTCGCCAAAGTGATAATGATGACGGTAAATCTTTGCCGGATAAACGGTCTTCCGACAGCACGTGCTATATCTTATCAGATTCCTTTTTACAGCGTATCGGAAGGGCTGCCGAGTTAGACGAAAAGTATTTTAAAATAGATAAAAATGATAATAATTTTATGTGTGGCTGTCATTTGGTAGTTAATACTTTAACATTATCGCCAAAAGGAAATATCTGGGCATGTTGTGGTATTGTTTGCGAAAATAATATCGTCCTTGACTTAGGGAATCCGGAGAGAATCTCACTTAAAAAGATGTTAAAGACTGCAAATGATAATATGCTGCTAAATGCATTACACTTGCTGGGACCTATGTTTCTTAAGCAATTTGTCTTGTATCATAATCCTAAAATATCTTTTAAGAAAAAAGCATACTCATCTGTATGTGAAGTTTGTCAAGACTTAACAGAAAATAAGGAAGCTATCAATGAGATCAGAAAAAACTACTCCGAATTGATACATTATATTATTGAGGCAGAGGAACAAAGGAGTAAAAAAACAGATACAAAAATTGCAAGTTGATGAATATAAAATATAAATATTATCATTTTCTCGACCATTAAGGAACATAAGGATTAAAAAAAGACTTCCGCCGCTTAGCGGCGGAAGTCTTTTTTATTATTTTTTTAAATAGAATTGTTTACATGTTAAGTTTTTTCTTAAGATCATTCAGCTGATCTCTTAATTCCTGAGGTATTTTGTCGCCGAACTTAGCGTAGAATTCTTCTATCATTGTTACTTCTTTTTTCCAGTTTTCTTTATTTACGTTTAGAAGTTCGTCCATTGTTTCTTTAGAAATATCCAGACCGCTGAGATCCAAAGCACCTTCTTCAGGCATCAATCCAATTTCGGTTTCTCTTGCACCTGCTTTTCCTTCGATTCTGTCTATCATCCATTTGATAACTCTGGAATTGTCTCCAAATCCAGGCCACATAAACTTACCGTTTTTGTCTTTTCTGAACCAATTGACCATAAATATTTTAGGAGCTTTTTTTACTTTCTTGCCGATCTCAAGCCAATGTTTGAAATAATCGCCCATATTATAACCGCAGAAAGGAAGCATTGCCATCGGGTCGCGTCTTACAGTTCCTACAGCTCCTCCTGCTGCCGCTGTGGTTTCCGAACCTATGGTGGAGGCTGTAAATACGCCGCTGTTCCAATCTCTGCACTCATAAACTAAAGGTATAGTGCTTTCTCTGCGTCCGCCAAAAATTATTCCTGAAATAGGAACACCCTTAGGATTATCATATTCAGGAGAAAGTGTCGGACAATTATAAATTGACACTGTAAACCTTGAATTTGGATGTGCTGAAGGTTTCCCTGAAGTTTTATCATATTTATTGCCTTGCCAGTCAGTCAGATCTTCTGGCATTTCTTTTGAAAGACCTTCCCACCAAGGAGTATTATTGCTATTATCTACAGCTGTATTTGTAAAAAGTGTTGGGAAAAATTTATCATTTTTTAATGTGTCCACCATGATAGGATTGGTGGAAGCTCCTGTTCCGGGAGCAACTCCAAACATTCCTGCTTCAGGATTTATTGCATAAAGCTGTCCGTCTTCACCGATATTGATCCATGCTATATCATCTCCTAAAGTCCATACTTTATATCCCGGGAAAACAGGCTGTAGAAGCGCAAGATTTGTTTTTCCGCATGCAGACGGGAAAGCCCCTAAGAAATATGTTACTTTTCCGTCAGGTGCCTCAACACCTATAACTATCATATGTTCGGCAAGCCAGCCTTCTTTATGTCCAAGATAAGAAGCTATTCTGAGCGCATAACATTTTTTACCGAGAAGTGCATTGCCGCCATATCCTGAACCATAGCTCATGACTTTATTTTCTTGAGGAAAATGCATGATAAATCTTCTGTCAGGATTTACATCTCCTATAGAATGAATACCTCTAAAAAAATCTGATGAGTTCCCGATTCTTTCAGTTGCATCTTTTCCTACGCGTGACATAATCCTCATACTTAAAGCTACATAAAGAGAGTCTGTTACCTCAATGCAGCATTTTGCATATTTTGATTGAGGGTTGCCCATCAAGAAAGGAATTACATACATTGTTCTTCCTTTCATAGCACCTTTCATAAGAGCATTCATTTTTTCTTTTGCTTCTTCAGGTGCCATCCAATTATTATTAGGTCCGGCTTCTTCTTTTGTCGGTGTACATACAAAAGTTAAATGCTCGACTCTTGCCACATCATTTGGATTTGATTTATGATAATATGACTTTGGAAAAGGATCTTCATTAAGTTTTTTTAATACGGGAGTACCGTTAACTTTAGTTTCTTCTGCAAGTTTTGCAAGCTTTTTTGCTTCTTCTTCAGAGCCATCCATTATGTATACATCGTCAGGCTGAAGAAAATCTTTCATCTCTTTTATGAACTGTTCCATGGGTGTTGCCATTTACAAACTCCTTTTTTAATTACAACTACATATTCAAAATTAAAAATAAATTATTTTTTTGAAATGCAGCTTGTTATTTATATTTTAATTATTTATGCCCAAACCAGCTTTTCTTCTTTTTCTGACATTACTTTTTTTGTAGGATAAATCTTTTTTACTATTTCTTCCGGTTTAAACCAGAGTTTTATTTCTCTTTCCGCTTCAGAAGGATCTGAAGAACAGTGAACGACATTTTCGTAAACACCTTTTGTCGTTATTCTGCCATAAGCTCCTCTTATTGAAACAGGGTCGGCTTCTTCGGGATTAGTAGCTCCGGCTATTGTTCTCATTCTTGAGATAGCGTCTTCTCCCTGATAAACTAAAGCTATAACTCTGTCATAAGGTTCACCGCCATAGAGTTTGCCTTGTATATAATCAACAAGTTCTCCAAAAAAAGGTCTGTCTTTTAAATGAAAATAGTGTTGTTCTGCAAGTTCTTTACTTACTTTTACGACTTTCGCACCGATAATAACCATTCTGGCTTCAGAAAGTTTCGTTAAAATATTTCCTGTTAAAGATTTTTTAATCCCATCGGGTTTAATCAAAATCAAAAGCTGCTCTGTAGCCATTTTTTTCTCCTTGCTTTACATTGCTGATATAAAAAATTTGCAGCGATCAGGGTGTGTGTCCTATGCCCTGTGCCGCAAATATATATCCTATATACTCCCGTTATTATACAAAATATATGTTTTTATTTGCAATATTATTTTTCATACTTCATTATTATAACATATTGCTCAGTGTCATTGCCTTCAATAAGGTCTTTCTTATATTTTTTTAAAATATTGCTGTTGGGCATTACCGAAAGACCTTCATCTATTATAGATAAAGCCTTTTCAATATCATTTTTATCTTCATAAATTTTGCTTAATCCCGTATATGAGTATTCATCATATTTGCTTTTTAAACCGGAATCCAGTGCTTTTTTATAAAGTTCTTCGGCTTCTTGATTTTCACCTTTTTTATGTTTTATCAAAGCAAGATTTGATATCAAGATTGAAGTATCTTTACTTTTTGATTTGTTCAGCGCTTTGAGAGCGAATTCTTCTGCTTTTTCAAGATTATTTATACTCATATAATATTTTGAAACTCCTGTGCAGGCTACAGAAGATGAAGGATTTTCTTCATATGCTTTAAGCCAGAAAGAAGCTCTGTCTTTATAATAAAAAGACTGTTTATAAGACATAACTAACATAAATATAAGCAATACGGCAAAAAATGTATATAATGCTAATTTGATTTTAGGATAAGTTTTATAAACTGTGGAAACAATTTCTATCAAAACTATAAGTATTCCTATAATCGGTATATAAAGCCTATGCGTATAATATATGCTTGATCCCATTGCGTATGTGGGGATTATAAAAATGGCAAACCATATCAGTCCAAACAATATATGTTTGAAGTTTATACTTTTTCTAAAAAAAACACAAAATCCGGATATGATAAGTATAGGGATAAAACCTCCTATTAAATCTTGTATGTGAAGATTTAATTGAGGAAAAAGGATTACTTTTTCAGTAAGAAAGATTATACCGAAATACCATATATTTGCTCCGAAAGATTTTATGATATTCATAATAATTTTAAGAATGTTAACTTCTGAAGAACCTTGTGATAAGGTCAAGAATCTGAAAATACCATAAAAAAGAAGAGGTATAATAACTGTTATTATAATCCATACAATATTTTTTTTATTCATTGATCCGATTTTATTATAAAAAAATATATATGAAGCAAAAACAATCGGTATTATAATGGCTGTTTCTTTAGTAAAAAGAGATAAAATAAAAAAGACGGACATAAGTACAAAGTCGCGCATTTTTGCGGATTTTATGCTTTTTATAAAAAATATCATTGTAAGAAGTACAAAGATCGCAAGAAGAATATCATTTCTTCCCGGTACCCAAGCAACGGCAAAAGTTAATGCAGGATGAACTGCAAATAAAAGGCTTGCCGCAAGCGAAGACAATTTTGAACAGCCTAACTCTGTAAGGAAGAGTAAAAGCAGAAATACAGCTATAATATGCATCAGCACATTTGAAAAGTGGTAAAAACCGAGCTCTCCTCCACTTATAACCGTATCAATAAGAAAAGACAGGTTTAAAACAGGACGGTAAAACTTGCTTGCATTTTCGTCAAAAACAGGCTCTAAAATAAAATCTTTCGTTTTGAAAAGACTGTCCATCCTGTCTATTCTATTAATAATTAAAGAATTGTCATCAAAATATATGAAATCAAATGAGTTGGTATGGTAATACAGTAAATAAATTAAAAAGAATATTGCAAAAAAAGAGAGAATTTGGAATTTATAGATATTAATTAATTCGGAAATTTTTTTCATAAAATGCATTATATAAAATAGTTGGGGTTTTTGATAGAAAATTTATTTATATCTATACAATAAATAAGGTTTCTGTATGCCTTCCGTGAGCTCAAAAGATTTTTTGTTGAGAGCTTTACTGTATGGCATTATAGCGAGACCCTCTTGCAGTATTTTTACAGCATTATCCTTAAAACCTTCATATTCATATAAAGATGCAAGCATAAAATATGCACCCTCATTATAGATGTCAGCTTTTATGGCTTCAAGATAATAATGCTCCGCTTTTGTCATATTGCCGTTTGCGGCATAAATATCTCCAGTCTGTGTAAGTATTCTGGTGTTATCCGTGCCTTTTGCATATTCCAAAGCTGTCAGCATATACTTTTGTGCATTTTCGAAATCATTATTATCCGAATAATATCTTGCAATGCCGGCATTTACTCTTGCAGATTTAGGATTTTCGTTAAGTGCATGCATCCAAAAAATTCTTCTATTTTTATAATTTTGAGATTGATTGTATGTAAGCAATGAAAACAGCAGTATTATTAAAGCCGCTATCGCAAATGTTTTCCCGGAGTTCTTGTTGATAGTAAAACTATTAATAATTTCGTTTATTATGATAAATATCCCGACAGCAGGAAGATAAAGGCGGTGAACATAATAATTATTATTTGGCATTATATATGTGGGAATAAGGAATATAATAAACCATAAAAAACCGAAAATGACTTTACGGGTATTTATCTTTTTCCTAAATTGTACGCACAGAGTAATAATTGCTGCTGAAGATATCAATCCTCCGGCAACTTTTATATCTTCAGGGTTAAATTGCGGGTATAGGACAATCTTTTCAAACATAAAGACCACACCGGTATACCAAAATGTAATTTTAATCAATGGGAATATATTTGAAAAAATATCTGTAAATTCAATAATATTAAAATTGCCTGAGAGCGTGATATGTCTTAAAACAGTATAAAAAGCGAGCGGGGCGGCTGTCAAAAGAAGAAGCTTGATAATGTTTTTGCCAATGATATTTTTTTCATATATAAATAAATATAAAATAAAAATGAGCGGAATAAATATTGCGGTTTCTTTAGTAAAAAGGGCAAGAAGGAAGAGAAATGAATATAAAAACGAGTAAATTCTATGGTTTGATTTTAAGCTTTTTATAAAAAATATAAATGAAAATATTATAAAAATAGTAAGAAGAATATCATTTCTTCCCGGTATCCATGCTACTGCCGCAGCAAATGCCGGATGAACTGCATAAATTAGCGATAAAATCAATGAATTGTTCTTTTGAAAGCCTAAAACTCTGAATAGAAGAAATACGGCAAAAACAGCCGTAATATGCAGTAAAATATTGTTAAAATGATAAAAACCCGGGAAGTCACCGCATATAATATTGTCAATATAAAATGATAAATTAATAATAGGCCTATAAAATTTATTTGCTGCGGCTTCAAATACAGGCTGAAAAAGTATGTTTTTTAAACTGTCCGGCTGTTCTTTATAAATTATAAGGCTGTCATCGTCAAGGTATATGAAGTCAAATTTTGTGGTATTGTAATAAATGCAAAAAGATAAAAAGAAGATGGCAAAAAAAGAAAATATCTCAAATTTATATTGATTTATAAAAGCACTCATCTTTTTCATAAGAAGATTATATAAAATTGTGTTTTTACCGCCAAAGATTATTTTGAAACATTAATAAAAAATGATAGAATATCCCAATGAAAGAAACATTAATAAAAAAGAACAGGATTTATAAAGGTAAAGCGATAGATTTCTATTGTGATGAAGTTGAACTTCCAAACGGACATCCCGGAAAGAGGGAATATATCGGACATCCCGGAGCGGCAGCTGTACTGCCGTTTTTGAATAAGAACGATATAATTCTTGTAAAACAATATAGATATCCGATAGATAAGATAACGCTGGAGTTGCCGGCAGGCAAAATGGATGCAGGCGAGACCCCGGAATCATGTATATTAAGAGAGCTTGAGGAAGAGACCGGTTTTAAAGCTAAAAAGATAGAAAAGATGATATCTTTTTATCCTTCGACAGCTTTTTCAAATGAGGTATTACATATATTTGCGGCTTTCGGTCTTGAAAGAGGAAATACAAATCCTGATGAGGACGAGTTTATTGCATGGGAAGCGGTAAATTTCATTGAAGCGGTAGAAATGGTTAAAAGAGGCGATATAATGGATTCAAAAACCGTTATCGCATTACTATATTTTGACAATATATTAAAATAAGAAGAGGATTTTTTATGAAGAGAAGTTGTTATTGCGGCGATGTAAGAGCGGACAGTATTGGAAAAGAGTTGACAGTTTGCGGCTGGGTTCATTCAAGAAGAGACCACGGTGGAGTGATTTTTATAGATCTGAGGGATAGGGAAGGGATATTGCAGATAGTTTTTGAGCCTGAAAACAAAGATATCTTTCAGTTTGCGGAAAAACTCCGCAGCGAATATGTAATATCAGTTAAAGGAACAATAAGAAATAGACCCGAAGGGACAGTAAATCCGAATATGCCTACAGGACAGGTAGAACTCGTAGTTTCAAAACTTGAAGTTCTTAATCCGGCTCCTGGACTTCCTTTTGAAATTTCAGATTATGTCGATACTTCTGAAGAACTCCGTCTTAAATACCGTTATTTGGATCTTCGCAGACCTAATTTCCAGAAAAATTTTATAATGAGACATAAAATATCGCAGGAAATAAGGAATTTCTTAAATGAAGAAGGCTTTCTTGAAATAGAAACTCCGTTCTTGGGAAAATCTACTCCTGAAGGAGCAAGAGACTTTTTGGTTCCTGCAAGGCTTCACCACGGAAGCTTTTATGCTTTACCTCAGTCCCCGCAGATATTCAAACAGATCCTTATGGTCGCCGGTTTTGATAAATATTATCAGATAGCAAGATGTTTCAGAGACGAAGATTTAAGAGCAGACAGACAGCTTGAGTTTACTCAAGTCGATCTTGAAATGTCTTTTATAGAAGAAGACGATATTATGGGTATTATAGAAAGAATGCTTGCAAAAGTGTTCAAAAGCTCACTTAATATCGATATTAAAACTCCTTTTGCAAGAATGTCTTATGATGAAGCGATGTTAAAGTACGGTTCGGATAAGCCTGATACAAGATTTGATATGCTTATACAGGATTTTTGTGAAGAGTTAAAAAATTCAGGTTTCAGCGTTTTTTCAAATGTATTGGCAAAAGGCGGAATAGTGAGAGGTCTTTGTATTCCAAAAGGAGCAAGTCTCTCGCGTAGTGAGATAGACGGTCTTACAAAATTCGTATCTGAATATGGAGCAAAAGGCCTTGCTTGGATGAAAATTACAGATACCGGAGCTGAATCCAATATTGTTAAATATTTTAAAGATGAGGAAATAAAAGCGATAATTGAAAAATTAGGTGCAAAATCCGGAGATCTTGTTGTTTTCCTTGCCGATGATGAAAAAATAGTTGCTCAAGGGCTTGGTGCTTTAAGACTTAAAATGGGCAAAGAATTCGGACTCATCGATAAAAATAAATTCAACTTTCTGTGGGTAGTTGATTTCCCAATGTTTGAGTGGGACAATGATGAACATAGATGGCAGGCTTTGCATCATCCTTTCACTTCACCTAAAGACGGCGAGGCACTTTCATCTGATAATGCCGGCAATGCTAAAGCAAAAGCTTATGATGTAGTCCTTAATGGAGTAGAACTTGGCGGCGGATCGATCAGAATACATAAAAATGATGTTCAGAAAAAAGTTTTTGAACTTTTAAATATTTCTCAAGAGTCTGCAAAAGATAAGTTTGGTTTCCTTTTAGACGCATTGTCATACGGAGCTCCTCCACATGGCGGTATCGCTCTCGGGTTTGACAGGCTTTGTGCTTTAATAGCAGGAGAAGAATCCATAAGGGAAGTTATAGCTTTTCCTAAAACTCAAAGAGCAGCGGATCCTATGACTAATGCTCCTTCTGAAGTCAGCGAGAAACAGTTAAAAGAGCTTGGAGTAAAAGTAGTAGTGAAGCAAGCTAAAAATTAAAGCTCTTTTATCTTTTGTGTTTTAATGAAAATATGAGGTAAAATGGCAACAAAGAAAATATTTTTGAATAATTCACAAGAGGCTCTGCTTCTTTTAGGCAGGCAGGATGAAAACATAAGAAATATTGAAAATATGTACGGCGTACAGATTTTCGCAAGACAGGATCCTGTCAGCGGCGTCTTTACTCTTTCCGTGCGCGGTACAGGTCCGAATGTTGATAAAGCCATAAAGGATATTGAACTTTTAAGGGATAATATCCGCGGTACGAATAATCTAATTCCCGCATATGAAAATAAAGATGATAGCTCACCGGGCGATTATCTGTATACCTCTTTTAGCGGAAGAATGATAACTCCGCGTTCAAACAATCAAAAAAAATATATTGAAGAGATTTTTAATAAAGATATAGTTTTTGCTATAGGCCCGGCAGGAACAGGAAAAACATTTCTTGCCGTTGCATGTGCTTTAAAAATGCTTAGACAAGGTACTATATCAAAGATAGTTATTACGCGTCCTGTCGTTGAGGCAGGGGAAAAACTAGGATTTCTTCCGGGCGATCTGTATGAAAAGATCAATCCGTATCTAAGACCGCTTTATGATGCATTCTATTATATGCTGGGTGCTGAACGGTTTAAAGCTCTTATGGACGATGAAACAATTGAAATAGTACCTCTTGCTTATATGAGAGGGAGAACTATAGAGAAAGCTTTTATAATTCTTGATGAAGCGCAGAATACTACCACAGAACAGATGAAAATGTTCCTTACAAGAATGGGTATTGGAAGCAAAATAGTAATTTCTGGCGATAGAACGCAGATAGATATAGCTTTGCCTAAAAAATCCGGACTTATATCAGCGGAAAAAATATTAAAAGGAATTGAAGATATCTCTTTTATCTATTTTGAGAAGAAAGATATATTGAGACATAAGCTTGTAAAAGAAATAGTCAAAGCTTATGAAGGAAATAATGAATAATGGAGATGAAATGAGTTCTGTTGAAAAAATAAAATATATTATCAGGGGCTGGCTCCTGTCTTTTGCAAAAAAGCTTGGTGCCCAAAAGCAAAAGGGTCCGGTAATAAGAAATACAAAAAATATCTTTTTAAGAGAGATAAAAGTTCCGGTTTTTGTTTCAGTAAGTATAACAGTTCTTGTGGTATATTTTATGTTAGCTATGGGTATGGGTTTAAATTATAAAACACTGTTTTCTGTAGCGATATTTACTATTGCAGTTGTAACATTTTTTGTTTTTCAGACCTATAGGACAGAAAAAGAGATCTTAACAGATAATGATGCTGTAGTTTTAATGTGTTTGCTTTTTATAATAGGGGTACTTGTTCTCCAAATATCTGAGGAATATTTCTCACCTTTTATATTTCCTATATCGGCTTTTGTAATTATGTCTGCAATGCTTTTATCTCCAAAGATGGGAATACTATATGCCTTTATGCTAAGTCTTTTTGCCGGACTTCTTAACGGTATGCGTTTTGATATTTTTCTTTTTATGATTTGCGGCGGGCTTGTTGTAATGATAGATGTTTCTAAAATAAGAAGAAGGTCCGATTTTATAATGACAGGCATTAAAGTAATAGTAGTAAATATGGCTATAGTTACGATGTTTTATTTATTAGAGCAGTATAATCTCGCAGAATACCAGCATAATATACTGTATGCGATACTTAACGGAGCTTTTGGTATAATACTTATACTTGTTTTTATGCCGATATTTGAAAAAGTTTTTTCAAGAATTACCAATATTAAACTTATTGAATTATCGGACTTTAATAATCCTTTGCTTAAAAAACTTATGCTTGAAGCTCCCGGAACTTATCATCATTCCTTGATGACGGCAACGATATCTGAACAGGCGGCAGACGCTATTGGCACAAATTCCCTTCTTGCAAGAGTATGTGCATATTATCATGATATCGGAAAACTTAAAAATCCGGAATATTTTATTGAAAATCAGGGTGCAATCCCAAACCCTCATGATCCTCTTACGCCGACAATGTCGAGCCTTATTCTTATTTCCCATGTTAAGGACGGCGTATCTCTTGCTAAACAATATAATCTTGATAATGAGATCATAAATAATATAGAGCAGCACCATGGCACAGCAAAGATACATTTTTTTTATCATAAGGCTCTTGAGATGAATCGTGATACCAGTGAGGAAAATTTTCGTTATGCCGGTCCTAAACCTAAAACAAAAGTCGCAGCTATTATAATGATTGCAGATTCTGCCGAGGCGGCCTGTCGTACTATTGATGAACCGACATCTGTGAGGATACAGGAAACAGTAGAAAAAATTATCAATAATAAATTTACTGATGGTCAGTTTTCCGATTGTCCTATAACGCTAAAAGACCTTCAGCTTATACGTGACAGTATTACCGCTTCCTTAATAGGTATATATCATGCCAGGATAGAATATAAATACGATGAAAACTAAATCTTATGTAGAGTTTACCGGTTTTTCCAAAAAAGATATTACAGTTTTAAAGCAAGCTGCCTTGGCTGTGCTTAAGTCTGAAAAAATAAAGAAATATCAGATAAATTTTATAATGGTAAGCGATCAGGAAATAAAAAAACTTAATACAAAGTTTAGAAAAGTGCGGCGTATAACCGATGTCATATCTTTTCTTGTAGTGCCTGAAATGTTTATAGGTGATATTTATATTGCAAAAGGGCGTTCACAAAAACAGGCAAAAAAATATGCCAATACATGGCAGCAAGAGCTTGTGTATCTTGTCATACACGGTGTTTTACATCTGTGCGGTTATACTGACTATGATCCGGAAAATAAAACAAAAATGTTTGAAAAACAGGATAAAATATTTAAATGTTTAACTTCATAGGTTTAATTTTATTAATAATCCTTATTTCTATATCTGCATGGATATCCGCAGCGGAAATAGGTATAACGAGTCTGACTAAATATAGGGTGAAAAAACTTATTGCCCAGACTCCTGAGCTTGCTGATTCTCTTTTATCATGGCTTCAATCTCCTTATTATCTGCTGACATTAATTCTTACTATCAATGTCATTGCAGATATGCTTGTCAGCTTTGTCTCTACTTCGGTAATGACAGGTGTTTTTTATATGGTAAACAGACATGTAATAGAAATTGTTGCATGGTTTTTAACATCGTTTACTCTTTTGATATTTGGCGAAATAGTACCGAAATTTTATGCCAGAGCTAATTCTGAGAAGATCACGGTAATGTCTATGTCAGTTCTTCAAAAGATTGAAAAAATATCTAAACCTTTTTTATACCCTATAATAAAGTTTACCGAGTTCTTCACTCCTAAAACTTCTGAAATTCCCTCTTATGAATTGAGTGAAGAAGAAGTGCAAAGTATCCTTTCTGAAGGAGATCATACCGGGGCTATAGATAAAGAAACAAGCAGTATGCTTGAAAGGACTTTACGTTTTGGCGATCTGTCTGTCAGTAAAATAATGACACCGTTTAATGATATTGATTCCGTTGACTTGTCGCTTGACGAAGAGGATTTTCTTGATATGGCTGTAGAAACTTCAAGAAGCCGTATCCCTGTTTATATAAAAACCAAAGAGAATATAATAGGGTATATTCATATAAAAGATATTCTATGGGCATGGCAGGAAAATAAAGGACAATTTATAAGATCTCTTTTAAATCCTCCATATTTTGTGGGTGAAGAGAAAAATATAAGTGATCTTCTCAAAGAGTTTCAAAGCGGAAAAACACATATTGCTTTTGTAAAAGATAAGAACGGCAATATTACCGGAATGGTCACTCTTGAAGATATCATTGAAGAAGTTGTAGGAGAAATTCTTGACGAACATGAGTTAGAACAATGATAACAATAATAATTATTAAAACCATTTTGTTTGTGATTTTGATACTTTCTCTTGGTTTTTTTAATGGTGCAGAGACTGCAATTACAAGTTTGTCGAGTGCATATTTAAGAAAAATAAAAGAAAGTGAGCCAAACTATACAAATGCAATACAGTATTGGGAAAATAATACTGAAGAAATGATGACAGCACTTATAATAGGTATGAACCTTTCCGTTGTAGGTGTTGGTGTTGTTGCTTCTTCACTTGCTGTTGACATTACAGCATACTATGAGCTTGAAACCAGAGTGCTTATGTTTGCATTTCCTACAGCTTCGATAATTCTGTCGCTTATATTTGGAAATGTTTTTCCAAAGACCATTGCCCGTTATAATGCCGAAAAGATCGGTGTTGCCGTTCTCCCTTTCGTGATAAGGTTTGGAAAGATTTTTAAATATGTGATAAAGTTTTTGTCCGGCATATCTAACAGGATCATTGCACTTTTTGTGAAGAAAAAAGAGAGCCAGTCAGTACAGGCCGATGAAATAGATTTTCTTCTCTCCAATGAAACTACTTCTCCTTTATCTGACGAAGAAAGAGAGCTTGTAAGTAATATCATGGACTTTTCGGAAACTAAAATTTCTCAGGTTATGGTACCTCGCTCTGAAATTTTTGCAGTTAATTTAGAAGATGATAAAGAGGAAATTATAAAGCAGATTATAGAAACGGAATATTCAAGAGTTCCTATCTATAAAGGCAATTTAAACAATATTTTAGGCATTATTTATACTAAAGACCTTGCCGTTGCTTGGAGAAGTTCAGACATAATAATAATTGAGGATCTTATTCGTCCGGCATATTATGTTCCGGAAAGTGCCAAAATAGATCAAATGCTTAAAGAGTTTAAGACCGGACACCGCCATATAGCGATAGTGGTTGATGAATTCGGTTCTACAGTAGGCATTGCTTCAATTGAAGACCTTCTTGAAGAAATTGTAGGAGAAGTGTGGGATGAATACGATATGCAGGAAAAAAATATTGTTCCATATAGTGATAATTCTTATTTAATACAGGCACATGAATCTGTACTTAATCTCAACGATGCTCTTGAAATGAATATTCCGGAAGGAGATTATTCTACCGTTAATGGCTGGATACTTGAGCTTTTCGGGAAAATACCTGATACCGGAGACAAAATACTATGGGAAAACTATGAAATAGAAATACAAGATGCGGACAAAAAGAAAGTTAATAGAATAATTTTGAGAAAAAAATAATGTATTATCATATAAAAGGTCTTGTTTTAAATTCAACTGTACAGTCGGAAGCCGATAAGCGTATAACAGTCTATTCTTATGAGTGGGGAAAGATACAAGCTGTTGTGCCGAGTGCAAAAAAGATATCAGCAAAGCTTGCCGGAGCCACTGAACCTCTTACAGAAAGCGAATTTATGGTTCATCAAAATCATCCTCTGATGACTCCTAAAATTACCGGAGCTTCCATAATAAACAATAATACCGCTTTAAAAATAGATCTTAAAAAGAATATTTATGCTCTATATGCCGCTGAAATATGCGACAAATTCGTTCCTTATAATATGGAAAATGCTGAAAAATATGAACTTCTCGTAAGAGTATGGGAAGTCTTCGGTGAGTGCAGCCACCCTCAAAGGGTTTTAACGGCTTTTGTTCTTAGATTCTTAAAACTTTCTGGATATGGTTTTTTAGATTATTTGAAATATAATAGTTCATTCATTGATAAAGAAATTGAAAGAGGTATAAGAAAATTTTCAAAATGTTCAGGTAATGATGCTGACAATATATGCGAGTTTGACGACATTAAGATATGGAATTATGTTGAAACATACCTTTCAAACTACATCAAGCGTCCTTCCGTAGGTGTCTTCTTAAAAAAGATAAACGGCATCGGGCTTTAAAATCGGGAAAAATAAAATAAATGGAAAATAAAGTAAAAGTATTCTCTAATTTAAATAATAAAGTTTTAATGGCGGCAATATTGATTGTATTGACAGCACTGATTACACTTTTTCTGCATCATATAAATATGCCTGCAGCTTTTCTTATAGGTTCTATCATAGCCGGGATAATAGCAGCGGTTCTGTTTAATGGTGCAATACAAGTGCCTTCCTTGATATTTTACAGTGCACAAAGCGTTTTAGGATGTATGATAGCAGGTATTTTTACCTCTTCAGTTCTTATCAGTATTTTTGATAATCTCGGTATCGTTCTGTTTTCTGTTTTTTCTATACTTGTTTTTGGTTTACTGCTTGGCTGGATACTGGCTGCACGAAAGATACTTCCTGGAAGCACGGCAATATGGGGTTCCTGGCCGGGCGGTGCTACAACACTGGTAATTCTCAGCGAAGCATACGGTGCAGATATGAGGCTTGTGGCTTTTATGCAGTATATGCGTGTTGTAGTTGTTGCAGTAACGGCCTCTCTGGTAACGATGTTCTTGGGATTGGATAATAATATTCAAACAATCCCTCTTTTAGATTATTTTTTTGATTCTGTTAATACAAAAGATTTTCTGTGCACATTAGCTCTTGCATTTATATGCATTGTAGCAGCGAAATTTTTTCGCTTTACCGCAGGGCCTCTTCTTCTTGCAATGATTGCCGGTGCAGTACTTATAAATATCGGAATTATGAATATTGCTCTTCCGCAATGGCTTCTTGTTATAACTTATGTTTTAATAGGCTGGAGTATAGGACTGCGTTTTACAAGGGAAATAGTTATATATGCACTGAAAGCACTGCCAGCCGTTTTAGGTTCAATAATGGTACTTATGATCTTATGTATGGCTCTGTCTGCTTTTCTTGTGAGTAAATCAGGAATAGATCCTTTAACGGCTTATCTTGCGGCAAGTCCCGGCGGAGCTGATTCTATAGCGATCATTGCCGCTTCAGGCGGTGTTGATATGGCTTTCGTAATGTCGGTTCAGGTGATGCGCTTTGCGGTTATTTTACTTATTGGACCGCCTATTGCTACATTCACTACAAAACGTATGAAGAAAAAACAAGAAAAACTTGAAAATAAATAGTGCTTGTTGTCATGTTGAGCGAGCACTGAAAGTGCGAGTCGAAACATCTGCCGTTTGTCGTTGTCGTTGTTTTTTGTTGTCTTTGTCTTTAATTCGTAATTGTAGTTATTGAAATGACAAAGATATATGTTTTTTGCTAAAATATTTTATTATATTTCTAGTCGTATAGATCAGGAGATTTTATGAATTTTCAAGACATTATTATGGCATTGCACAAGTTCTGGGCAAAAAAGGGATGCCTTATATGGCAGCCTTATGATCTGGAAAAAGGAGCTGGAACTTTTAATCCTGCTACATTTTTAAAGTCTTTGGGGCCTAATCCTTGGAATGTGGCTTATGTTGAACCTTCCAGAAGACCTACTGACGGAAGATACGGTGAAAATCCTAACAGATTGCAGCATTATTATCAGTTTCAAGTCATTATGAAACCGGCTCCTAGAAATATACAGCAAATATATCTTGAAAGTCTTAAAACTATAGGGCTTGATCCAAAAAAACACGATATAAGATTTGTAGAAGATGACTGGGAATCCCCGACTCTTGGCGCCTGGGGTCTTGGCTGGGAAGTTTGGATCGACGGTATGGAAGCTACGCAATTCACTTATTTTCAGCAAGTCGGCGGCATCAATCTTAATCCGATATCAGTAGAGATAACTTATGGGCTTGAAAGGCTTGCGATGTATGTGCAGAAAAAGGACAGCGTTTATGATCTTGAATGGTGTGACGGCGTAACTTATGGCGATGTTGCCCTTGAAGATGAAAAACAATGGTCATTTTATAATTTTGAAACAGCTGATACTGAAATGCTCAAAAGACATTTTAATGATTGGGAAAAGGAAGCCAAAAGGCTTTGCGAAAACAGTATCCCTCTGACGGCTTATGATGCGGTAATGAAATGTTCTCATCTGTTTAATTTGTTGGATGCAAGAGGCGCCATATCGGTTTCTGAAAGAGTCGGATATGTTCTAAGAGTAAGGACTCTTGCTAAAACCGTTGCGGAAGCATATATTAAAATGCTTGAGAAAGAGGATAATAAAAATGACTAAAAAAAATAATATAAAAAATACACTTCTTGAAATAGGAACGGAAGAAATACCGGCGTCATATATTGAACCTGCTTTAAAGCAGATGGAAGAAATTGCTTCAAAATCTTTAAATACGGCAGGACTTAAGTATGATGCAATTAGAACTTATGCAACTCCAAGAAGGCTTGTTTTGATGATAGACGGGCTTGAAGATAAAAGTCCTGATAGAATGGAAGAGGTTTTAGGACCTTCGCTGAAAGCCGCAAAAGATGCTGATGGCAAATTTACGCATGCAGCACTTGGATTTGCGAATAAGAACGGCGTTAAACCGGAAAAGCTTTCGACTAAAGTTACGGAAAAAGGCGAGTATCTCTGTTTTCTCAAAAAGATCAAAGGGGAAAAGACGGAAAAGTTGCTTGCAGTAATATTCCCGGAAATAATTAAAGGGATTTCTTTTCCGAAAACAATGGTTTGGGAAGAAAGTATGTTCAGATTTGCAAGACCTATAAGAAGTATCATTGCTCTTTATGATAAAAAGATAATAAGGTTCCAAATAGCCGATGTTAAGTCATCAAATTGGACGGTCGGTCTTCATACTGTTGATAATAGAAAAATAGTCATTGAAAGTCCTGAAAAATATCTTATAAAGATGAAAAATAAGACAGTTATTGTCGATCAGAATGAAAGGCGTGAAGAGATAAAGAGAACGATAGAAGATTCAGTAAAAGGAAAAGGCAGCGTTATAATGGACGAGACTCTTGTTGACGAGGTTAATTATCTTGTCGAATATCCTTCTGCCGTTCTTTGTACTTTTGATAAAAGCTATCTTGAACTGCCGGAAGAAGTACTTACTGTTTGTATGAAGAAAAGCCAAAAATGTTTTGCGGTAAACGGCAAAGACGGAAAATTCTCAAATTATTTTATTGGCGTAAGGAATGGAGCCTCTAAAAATCAAGATACGGTAAGAGAAGGTTATGAAAAAGTAGTTGCCGCAAGACTTGCAGATGCAAAATTCTTCTATCATAATGATCTTAGAAAAGGCTTGGAAGGGAATATAGAAAAACTTAAAGGCATTATTTTTCATAAAGAAATAGGCACGATTTTTGAAAAAGTTGAGCGTATAAAACAGATAGCCACATTTCTCAATCAAGAATTTAATATGAATATTGACGAAAATGATTTAGTAAAAACTATAATGTTTGCCAAAGCCGACCTTGTCAGCGAAATGGTTTTTGAATATCCTGAACTTCAGGGCATTATGGGCAGGATATATGCCAAGAAACTCGGAATCAGCGATGATATTTCACAGGCTATTGAACAGCATTACTGGCCTTTAAGCGCCGGAGGAAAAATTCCTGATAATAAAATAGCTTTCCTTATATCTTTGGCTGATAAGATAGATACTTTAGCGGCAAATTTCTCTATAGGTCTTGAGCCTTCAGGCTCAGCTGATCCTTACGGACTTAGACGAGCTGGTATAAGTTTTATCAAAATGGCAACTGAGAACTTACCGCAGGAAGATCTTGCGCGTGCCATGGATAAGGCTTTTGATTATCTGCCTGAAAGCGTAAAGAATAATCCGAAATTTAAGCAGGCTTCTGAAAGACTTGCTATGTTTTTCTGGCAGAGAATAGAAAATCTTCTTGAGAGTGAAGGTTATGCCTCTGACGATGTTAAGGCTGTTGTTTCGGCTTCAAAAATCAAAAGGCTGAGCGGTTTAGGGACTTTGCGTCCTAAACTTGACTCATTAAAAAAAGCTAAACAAAAAGGTGATTTTGCATCTATTGCCGCCGTATTTAAAAGGATAAACAATATTTTAAGCCAGGCAAAAAAACAAAATATTGAAATTGCTGAAAATATAAATGAACCTCTGCTTCAAGATGAGGCTGAAATAGCTCTTTTTAAAGCTGCTAAGAATACAAAAGTTGAAGTTGATGAATATATTTCTAAAGCTGAATATGGCAAAGTATTTGATAAAGTTCTTGAACTTAAACCTGTAATAGATAATTTCTTTGATAAAGTTATGGTTATGCATGAGGATGAGAATTTAAATAAGAACAGAATAACGCTTCTTAATAAGATAAAAGAAATATTTGCAAACTTTGTTGATTTCTCCGTTTTACAGCATTAAGACAAACAGATTATTAACTAAAAAGCCCTTTGCAATTAAGCAAAGGGCTTTTTTTATATTTTGTTGTTGCCGTTTTTGCCGTTGTCTTTGTTTTTGATTAGTAATTTGTCATTCGTAATTTGTAATTGCCGGTATATCATTGTCCAATGATCTTTATAAGAACTCTTTTCCTTCTTCTCCCGTCGAATTCGCCGTAAAATATCTGTTCCCAAGGACCGAAATCAAGTTCGCCGTTTGTTATTGCCGCCACTATCTCTCGTCCCATTATCTGCCTTTTTAAATGAGCATCGCCATTGTCTTCACCTGTCCTGTTATGCTGGTAAAGCGAAAGAGGTTCATGCGGAGCAAGTTCTTCAAGCCATCTTTTATAATCATTATGCAGACCGGACTCATTATCATTAATAAAAACTGATGCTGTTATATGCATAGCATTTACAAGCACTAAGCCGTCTTGAATACCGCTTTCATTTATAGCTTCCTGAACATCATTTGTGATATTGATAAATTCGACCCTGTTAGGTACATTAAATACAAGTTCTTTTCTAAAGCTTTTCATATTTCATCTCCTTTTAAGGATTATATCTTTTGCCGAATCTATTAAATATTCCGTCAAAAATACCTATACATATATATTTATATTTTTTAAATTTTTCTTTCTCATAAAAAGTAATTTTATGAATATCTTTAAATATGCAGTTCCTAAAAAGTTTTGATACAAATTTAGGTTCAAAAAAGAAGTAATTTTTAAAAATATAGACGGAGTTTCGTGAAATATAATATCTCCGTATCGGGGAATGATTAGTGATTAAATAGTGTTTTTCCTTTTTTGCCGTGCCTAACTCGTGTATTACAGCATATCGCTTTGACTCTAATAATATATAACCGTTTTTCCTGAGTCTAAGATCCAAATCATTGTCAACATGATCTATGAAAAGTTTTTCATTAAAATAGCCTATCCTATCCAGAGCGGAAAGTTTTATAATATTTCCTGAAGTTATAATGTGCCTTACTTTCGAAAATTTTTCAGTATTTTCTTCTGTAGGTTTTGTGTCTATATCTCTTTCACAGTACTTATATGCGACTATAGCGCATTTTTCTTTTGTTGAACTTTCCAAAGAATTAAAATCCGCCATTATTTTAGCGACTGACCCTTGAGGTATTTCGCTGTCCTGGTCAAGTGTCAATATCCAGTCAAAACCATTATCTTTTGCATAAAAAGCACCTCTATTGAGTGCTGCGGCTATTCCTAGGTTTTCGCCGAGTAAAATGACTTTTAATTTGTTATTTTCAGAAGCCGTTTTTTCAAGTTTTGATATTATCTCTTTATCTTTTGTTCCATTGTCAACGATAATAGTAAAATCAACTTGATTTTTTATGCTTTCATAACATCTGAAAACCTTATCTGAATTATATGATACTATTACTGCACAAATCATAGGTTATCTCCAGTTTTTTTGTCTTAGGAAGCAAAAATATTTTATATGTTTTTTGCTCTATGTGCTTATATATACATCTGAAAACATTTTTAAGGATTATATTTTTTGCCGAATCTGTTAAATATCCCGTCAAAAGTGCCTTCACAAATATATCTATATTTTTTAAATTTTTCTTTTTCAAAAAAAGTAATTTTAAAAATTCCGCCAAATATTGAGCCGATAAAAAGCCTTAGTGCAAGTTTAGGTTCAAAAAAGAAGTAATTTTTAAAAATATAGACGGAATTGCGTGAAAGATAATATCTGCGAATGGGGGAATGATTAGTAATCACAAATCCCATTTTCTTTTTTGCCTCGCCCAATTCATGTATTATGTAATGATGATTTGACTGCAGTATTATATAACCGTTTTTCCTGAACCTGAAATCAATGTCATTGTCGACTTGGTCTATGAAAAGTTTTTCTTCAAAATAACCTATCTTGTCCAGAGCGGAAAGTTTTATAATATTTCCGGAAGTTAAAATGATCTTCACTTCTTTAAATTTTTCCGGGTTTTCATCAGCAGATTTTGTGTCTATGTTCCTTTCGCTGTATTTGTAGGCAACTATTGCACATTTTTCTTTTGTTGAATCTTCCAAAGAATTAAAATCCGCCATTATTTTAGAAACTGATCCATGAGGTATTTCACTGTCTTGGTCAAGCGTCAATATCCAATTAAAGCCATTATCTTTTGCATAAAAAGCACCTTTATTGAGTGCCGCGGCAATCCCGAGATTTTCGCCGAGTAAAATGACTTTTAATTTGTTATCTTCAGAAGCTGTTTTTCCAAGTTTTGATATAATCTCTTTATCTCTAGTTCCATTATCAACGATAATAGTAAGATCAACTTGCTCTTTTATGCTTTCATAACATCTGAAGACCTTTTCAGAATTATATGATACTATTACTGCACAGATCATTGGTTATCTCCTGTTTTTTCGGAGGAACAAAAAAATTATATGTTTTTTCTCTATATATTTATATATATGTCTGAAAACTTTTTTAAGGATTATATCTTTTGCCGAATCTGTTAAATATCCCGTCAAAAACACCTATACATATATATTTAAGTTTTTTTAATTTTTCTTTTTCAAATAAAATAACTCTTAAGATCCCGTAGACTAATACTGTTTTAATGAAAAGGTTTAATACAAAATTAGGTTCAAAAAAGAAGTATTTTTTTAAAATATGAATACAATTTCGTGAAATATAATATCTGCGTATTGGAGAATGGCTTGAAGTTATATGACCTCTTTTATTCTCTATTGTGCCCATTTCATGTATTATGGCATAGTAGTTTGATTGTAATAATATATAGCCGTTTTTCCTGAGTCTGAAATTAAGGTCATGGTCAACCTGATCTATGAAAAGTTTTTCATTAAAATAGCCAATCTTATCCAGAACGGAAAGCTTTATAATGTTTCCGGAAGTTATAAGTATTTTTACTTTTTTAAATTTTTCAGGGTTTTCTTCGGTATCAGTAATCGGATCAATACTTCTTCTTTTGTAATTATAAGAGACTATTGCACATTTTTCTTTTGTTGAATCTTCCAAAGAATTAAAATCCGTCATTATTTTAGCAACTGATCCTTGAAGTATTTCGCTGTCTTGGTCAAGCGTCAATATCCAGTCAAAGCCATTATCTTTTGCATAAAAAGCACCTTTATTGAGTGCTGCGGCTATTCCTAGATTTTCTCCAAGTAAAATGACTTTTAATTTGTTTTCTTCAGAAGCCGTTTTTCCAAGTTTTGATATTATATCTTTATCTTTTGTTCCATTATCAATGATAATAGTAAGATCAACTTGCTCTTTTATGCTTTCATAGCATCTGAAAACCTTTTCTGAATTATATGATACTATGATGGCAGCTATTTTCATATTTTTTCTCCGGAAAGGATTTTAATAGCTTTATCGGCAACTTTTTCAGGAGAAATAGTATCCAGACATAATAACTGACATTTATTATTTTCAAAAGCGATTGAATAATTGCAGGGTGAACATGGTCTGTTTGCCTTTATATATACTGCTTTGTGGCTCATTGCACCTGAATTATCCGGAAGAGTCTTTCCATACAAGACGATCTGTTTTGTGTCTAATGCCGCCGCAATATGTGCAAGTCCGGTATCTACGGAAATTAACAGATCCGAATTTCTTAAAAATTCGGCACTTTGCAATAATGAGAACTTGCCGCATAAATTTACGGCATTGAGTTTGAAATCATTTATGAGTTCATCAGCGTATGATGCATCAGAGTGTGAACCTAATATATAAAATGACGAATTAAATTTTTTTGATATTTCGTCTGCGACCTGTTTGAAATATTTTAACGGCCAAATATTTTGGGAGCCTTTAGAACCTTGCAGGCACAGTGATATTATTTTTGAAGAATCATTATTAAAAAATTTTTTTATTGAATCATAATATTTTGTTGTATCCGGTATTCTTGGGATTTCAATATTAGAAACAGGAACATAGCTTCTTATTATGGTTTGATATCTTTCAGACATATGTATCCTGTCGCTGTCTGGATTAAGCTCTATCGCGGCAGTAAAATTCTTTATATCCGGGTTTGGTATGTTAAATCCGGTCCAAAATGTAGCAGGTCCGATCCTCTCAGGAATTTTTACCAAATTTGATACATAAGCTAAAAAAGGAGAATAGTCAAAAAAGAAGACAGTTTTAAATTTATTTTTAATTTTTAAGTAATTCATAAAAAGCCATGCAGTTTGTCTTATTCTTCTTATAAAAAAACCTGAAATATTAAAATTGTAAATTATAACATTATCGATGTATGGATTATCTAATGCAAGAGGTTTTGCCGATTTTGATAAGATCACAGTAATTTTTAATGCAGGGTTAGTTTTTTTTAGCAGTGAGATTGCAGATGTTGCCATAACAAAATCACCGATATTGGCACTGGTGCATATTAATACATTATTATTCATTTTTTAGCGATAACCTTTAATTCCCATGAGTATATTCTTTCACTATATATTACGGTAAAATATAATTTTTAATAATCTTCCTTTTAAATCCCTATCTAAAAACTACTGTAATATCATAGTCCAGATTTAATATGCGCATAAGTTTTTTGCACTGTCTTTTTAAACGAAAAGGAAGTACTTTTTTTACGCGGAATGATAAGGGCAGCAAATGCCAAAAAAACTTTAATATTTTAATGAAAATATTATTTTTTAAAGATGAGCTTTTGTAAACTTTTATATTGGATCTAGAATTTTTGACATTTAAATTGTTTAAAATCGTCTCATATAATTTTCCTTTTTTGTCCGCATAATAACGGTTTACTCCATACGCAAAAACAAGAACATATCCGTTGTCAGTTAAAATATTTTCCCACAGATGATAGGAGGGAATATAAGTACACGGAAAAGTAGATTCTATGCAGAATAATGACGGTCTGTGCTTTTCAAAATTTATCCCCATAAGCACGTTTTTTTCAAAACCTTCAACATCAATTTTACAAAAATGGATATCTTTTATTTTTTCGGCGAATTTATCTAAAACGTCGCTTAATCTTTCAACGGCTACTTTTTCCTTTATTAAAGAGTTTCGGTCTTTATAACTGTTTACAGTATCTTCAGAGCAAGTCGTGCACTCCCCGTCAATATAAAAAATAAGTTCGCCTTTTTTATCAGCAAGACCGATGTTTAAATTTATATCCTTTGTCCTGTCTTTACATAGCAGGGCGTATTCTTTTTTTAGGGGTTCTATGTTTATTCCGCTCCATCCTTTATTATCGTAAAGATATTTTGTAACGTTCTTGAATACCGGATCGTTAGCACCAATGTCTACATAACACCCGTTTTCTATTCCATAAAAAGCTGTATATAAGATGAGATCTTCAAAATCTACAGGACAGTAAGTTGTAAATTTTTCTTTTCTTTTCATCGTGATTCCTTTAATTATTATTCAAAACTCTTTTTAATTTTAACGGAAAAATCCAAAAAGATGTTATCAAAATGGAAATAATAAGTCCAATTAGTAAACCTTAGCCATCAAATTATTTTGATAAAAATGTTTGAAAATAAAGTTAAAACATCTGAAAGGACATATACAACTGAAAATTGCAGATTTTATGAGTTATTTTTATGGTCGCTTATTTGGATTACTTTTCATTTTACAGAAGGGGGATATTTTTAATAATAAAATGACATTATAAGTTGCCATTGTATTGATATAAACATAATAAATTGCAGACGGATTTTTAGGTTATCTCGGCTTTATGATCGTGTTTTTTCATTACAGATATAACTAATGTTGCTATATAAAATTTTCAATATGGATGTACGTAATAGTTAGTATTTTTTTGCAATAACCTTCAATTCCCATGAGTATATTCTTTCGCTGGAAATATGATAAGAATTTTCCATCAATCTGTTCTTTACATTATCAAAAAAGCTGTATATTTTATAGCAGATATGCCTTATCTGTTTTTTTAGTGGATTTCTTATTTCTGAAACAGCCTCTATGTCTAAAAAAGTAATATCTCTAAATCCTGACATATAGAGTACATAATAGAGACTTCCGGATGTAAAAATATAATTATGAGTAAAATCTTCAAATGCCCAGTATGCCCCTATCACAGATTGGGCATTTGGAGTGGAAATGAAAATTTTTCCTCCGTCTTTGAGAGCGTTTTTGTATATAAGATTCAGTATGGGGATCATGTCTTCTTTTTTTAGATGTTCTATTAAATGCTGCATTATTATGAAGTCAAACTTCTGTATAGAATTTTCAAAATACTCTGTAAGATCTTTTATGAGTGAAACATTAAGACCTTCTTCATTGCAATGTTTAACTGCCGGAGAATCAATATCTATTCCGTATATATTAGTATAAGACATTTTTTTAAGGCTTTTAAGTGTTTGTCCCAGTCCGCAGCCTATATCAAGTATAGAAGCATCTTTTTTCTCGGGAAGTTCTTTTACCAAATATTTCGGTAAAATATAGTTTTCATATATTTCAGGCTTTACTCGCCTTGCTTCAAAATATGATGTCATTTTTCCTCCCAAAAACTAATAATATTTAATTGCGTTTTCTGATTATAGATATTGTTGATATCACCCATATTAAATCACGAATATTCGGTTTTGAAATAATTTAAATGTTTTATTTGTCATAATATTTCTTTACAGCATAAATAAGACCTAAATCATCACTAAGAACTCTTGAAAATGATACAAAATCATATTTTTTTAATATATTTAAAATAGGTTCCTCTCCTTTAAAATGCCACTCTAAAAGTAAATAATCAATTTTATTTAAAAGTCCGTTTTTGTCTAAAGATTCAAGAATTTCATATTCAGCACCTTCACAATCAATTTTTAAAATAATTTTTTTATTGTTTTCATTAAGTATTTCGGTTAATACCTCTGAAGCTGAACGGAGAATAACTTTTTCTGTGGAAAGTTTTTTTTCATTTAAATTAAGTTTTAATGTATTACTTTTTGATGTAGAAATTGAGCCGCTGAAATCGGAGCAGAAAAGAGCTTCAACAGTCTCATTTTTATTGGATAAACCGAAATTTTCAGCTTTTATTTTTTCTGATATTCCATGGTTTAAATTTATATTATAAACAGCTTGATTATAAGTTTCCTTAAATGGTTCAAATGAATATATTTTTGAGATATTTGGCATTAAGGCAAAATATATCGATGTAATTGCTATATTCATTCCAATATCTATTAAAATGCATTCATCAGATGTGTTAATTTTATAAACATTTTCATGAAAAACTTCCGTTACAACTGCAATATTGGCTATGCTTGAGACATGAAATGAAATATTGTTTAATTTTCCCAAAGACATTATTAATTTACCATCTTTTTTTGTAAAATTTGCATCAAGTTTAAGAATAGCGGATCTTATCAAAAAAGGGTTTTTTAAAAATAATAAAAAACTTTTTGAATTCAATCTTTTACAATATAAAGGTATATTTTTTAAATCTCTTAATAGTTTTTTTATAATTGTAAATAGCATGAAGTTCTCCTTTAACAATTTATTTGTGATTACTTGTGATAAACTACATATTTAATCTTTCTCTTATTCATATTTTTAGTACTGATGCTTTTATATCAACAAAACACTTTACTATAAAATCAGGTTTATAAAAAAAGAAATTATTATCATTAATTATTGACCATTTTGCATTGTTTCAAAATGTGATGTCTTTTATTTTTCTCTTGCCTTGATGACTTTATAAGTTTTATATGGCAAAGCAATGCATGATGTAAATACAAAAGAAATTATCAAACCTAAAAGTATTCCATAAATACCAAATTTTAAAGATAAAAAATATTGACATATTACGTTAATCAATGCCTGAATTGGCAGATAAATCCAGAAAATTTTTAAGACATTTATGCTTTGTAGAAAAGTGACAAATGTATCGCTCCATACTCTTAAGAAATAATATATAGCAAACAATACAAAAAGAAGCAAAGCTGGTTTTATATCTGTATTTGGGGCAAGTATGCCTATTATTATGTCTGAAAATATATAAAATCCGCAAGTACCAAAAAATATTATTGAAAAGCCGAATATAATATATTTAAAGATCATTTTTTTTATAACTGAAAATTCGGCTTTAATATTTAATTCGCTGAAAACCGGCCATGCAGCTGCAAGAACTGCAGAGTGAATGAATAGGAAGAGGGCAAAAAATTTACTTAAAATATTATAAGTTGTTATTTCTGTCGGATTTACTGTTTGCGACATAACTATATAGTCGATTTGAAGTGCTAGTGCTGCCATAATGCCAGGAATGCCGAATTTAAGAGCTCTAGTGATTAATTCTTTTATAATGTCAAAATTTACTGTAAAAAGATCTTTTATAACAGGTTTAAATACTTTTATAAAAGGAATTGCTGCCGCTAATAGCTGCGGAAGCGTAAAAGCCATAAGGGCGATTAAAATATTCCCTTTTACAGGGTAATAGCGATTAATAATAACGATTGATATCATTGATATAATGGATGCTATTGCCGGTAAAATATTTGAAATATAGCCTTTCTGAACAGCATAGAATACTCTATAAACTATATTTGCAAATATAGTAAGTATCATAATGCTGCCTATTATTAAAATTATATTGAAGTTTTGAACGGTATCTATAGATAAATAATTAGCAAGAAGCGTTTCTTTTATGAAGTTTGAAGATAAAAACAATAAGATGAAAAATATAATAAAAAGTATTGATATTATCTGTAATGCGGCCTTTAAATAGCGGTTATAATTTTCATTCCTTGCACGGCATTCGGAAATAAAGTTTTGCAGCGCAGGACCAATTCCCAGATCACACAAGTTAAACCAAGCTATAAGGGAATAAACTATTACATATACGGCATATCTTTCTTCACCCAAATATAATAAAAGCGTTCTGATGCTTATTATGCCGATCAGTGCCGTTATTAATCTGCTAATCCATGCACTGGCTGCGACTATAAGATGAGTGGGTATCTGATTAAAAAAGTTTTTTATTCTTTGCATATTTATTGTTCTTAAACATTTTGTTCTACTATAATCCACTTATAGTTTGTTTTATTTGCTGTCTTATTCCCATAGCTGAAGGTTCTGTAAGTATATAACTTTTTCTTTCAAGTATCTTTAAGTTTTCATGTTTTATTTTAAAGTTCAGCCAGATATTAAACAAACGTTCAGCAAGAAAAGCTGCAAATCTGTTTTGCTTCATTTCATTGATGTCTGTGAGAGCATTCCAATCCGAGATTTTTTCAAGTTTTTCTATAACATTAAATAAGAATGACATCCAATCATCAAATAAGTGTGTTTTCATTACAAAATTTAGACAAAAATATCCATTTTTCCCGTTAAGTGTTTCGTTCAGCGAATCTTCATATTGCGGAAAATGCTCTTTTATCACAGTGATCAGATCATCAATGCTGCTCTTAGGATGGAATTTTATGTATTGTTCATAAACAGTCAAATTCATTTTTAGTAGTTTCGGAAGTATTATGTCATAATCGCGTATATATCGTAAAATCTTTTTTTGAGAGTATCGGTTCTTGAAGTTTATTGAAAACTGTTTGAAGAACTTTATAACATCGAAAGGAGGATATTTTTTTGTTGGAGCTTTTTTAAAATCCAGAAAACGCCTGTAATGACAAAATCCTATATATTGTATTTCAGGTACTGCAGGCAGATAGTTTTTCCAGACCCAGTAATTTACAGTAAGTTCTCCATAAAAAAAATTTTTCAGGGAAATATTGTCTCCGGTATTGTCTTTTAAAAATCCAAGATCTTCACTGGATAAAGCAGTTCCAGATTGTATAGGCTCTACCGCATCTGATCTAAAAATTGTAGATTTGCTGTGATAGATGCAAAAAATTTTAATTGTTTGCTTTGATCTGTCCGGATTGGTTTTATTAAGCATATTGACCGTCTTTTAAAATATTTTCTACTGCCTGTTCTGTAGAATACTGAATTTTATATCCAACTTCATTTATCAATTTTTCATTGTTACCGACAATTATCGGAGGCTGTATTGAAGGTTCCTCTAATATTCTCAGGAGCTCGGGACGTTCCATCTTCTCTGCTATCATAAAAGCATAATCTTTAAGAGAAATGCCTTTTCCCGTGCAGATATTTACTATTCCTTCTACATTGCTGTCTAAGAATTTGACAAAAGCTCCGGCAATATCTTTTGTGTACATATAATCTCTTATCAATGCTCCGTTATTTACTGTCACTTCTTTGCCGTTTTTTAAAGAGCTGATTATATGTGCTGTAAGCCTTTTTTCATTTTCACCGTGGCCCAGAACATAAAATATCCTGCCCCAGCCGAAACTTATGCCGTTTTGGCTGCAGTAAAGTTCAGTTAATTCTCTTAAGTGATTTTTGCATTTTGCATATACTGTTTTAGGGTCAGTTTTAAAATCTTCTTTCAGTAATCCATTTTTAAATTCATATTCGAAGCATGTTCCGGAAAATACGGCTCTTGTTCCGCCGTTTTCTTTAAAACATTTAATAAGATTAAGACCTGCTCCCAAGAAATCAAAGTTTATATTTGAAGTCAGATAGTCGCCAGTTGTTACCCATGCGAAATTAAGTAAATGAGAAGGTTTAATTTTTGCAAAAATGTTTTTTACATTTGCGGTATCAAACAGATCACAAGGCACCCAATTTATTCCGATATCCGGATTATTTTTATCTATTGTCAGTGCATAAATTTCAAAGCCTGATCTTTTTAAATGTTCAATGGACTCTTTACCTATAAGCCCTGATGCACCTGTCAATATGACTTTTTTAAAGGAGTTCATAACTTTTATCTCTTTCATTCATTATTCTATTTTGACATTCCGGCCATTTTATATTTATTTTCGGGTCATTCCATCTTATACCGCTGTAATATTGAGGATAGTAAAATTCTCCAAGCTGGTAATAAATGACTGTATCGTTTTCAAGAGTTTGAAAACCATGAGCACAGGACTCCGGGATATAGATCATTTTGTTCTCATTTCCTGACAGTTTCACAGATGTCCATTTGAGATAGGCGGGGGAGTTCTTTCTTAAATCCACTACTACATCAAAACATGAGCCTTTCAAACAAGAAACTATTTTCTTCTCTAAATAAGGCTCTTTTTGATAATGCAGACCTCTCAAAACCCCGGCTTTATAATTTTTGGATATATTGCATTGTTTTATATCAAAATCAATTCCATGTTCAGCCATTTCTTTTTTGCAGAATTGTCTGGCAAAAGTGCCTCTTTCATCAATAAATTCGTCAAGTTCAATTAAAAAGACACCTTTGATATCAAGTTCTATAAATTTCATTGTATTATCTCTTTAAGAGTGGTTTCTCAAAATCATTTTGTTCTAAAAAAGCAAGTATGCTTCTACCATATTTTCCACGGTGCTTTGCCGCTATCCCAAAGACTTTCAAGCAATTGTTTATCGCGTTGAGTGTCCATACACTGCCAGAATCCATAATGCTTATAAGCCATTAACTGTCCTTCTTTGGAAAGGTTTTCAAGAGGGGCTTTTTCAAATACCGTTGAATCATCTTCAAGGTAGTCGAATATAGCCGGCTCAAGTACCATAAAGCCGCCGTTTATCCAGCCGCCGTCTTCTTTCTTTTTTTCGTCAAAGCTTGATATCTGTTCCTTATTGTTTATATTAAGTACTCCAAAACGCCCTCCGGGCTGTATAGCTGTTAATGTTGCTGTTTTTTTATGTGTGTTGTGGAACTCTACAAGCTCTTTAATGTCCAGATTGCATAATCCGTCGCCATATGTCATAAGGAAAGTTTCGTCGTCAACAAATTTTTGTATCCTTTTTATTCTTCCGCCTGTCATAGTTGAAATTCCTGTATCAACTAATGTTACTTTCCAAGGTTCTGCAACATTATTATGTATAGTCATTTTGTTTTCGCTTGAAAAATCAAAAGTTACATCTGAATTGTGAAGGTAATAACTTGCAAAGTATTCTTTTATAACAAAACCTTTATATCCGCAGCATATTATAAATTCATTAAAGCCGAAGGCTGAATAATATTTCATTATATGGCATAGAATCGGCAAATCGCCTATTGTTATCATAGGTTTTGGTTTTAGATGGCTTTCTTCGCTTATTCTTGTTCCGAACCCTCCGGCGAGCAATACAACTTTCATTTCAACTCCTTTTGTGTAAAAAAATAACACTTGAACTATTCAAGTGTTAGTTTATCAATTTATTATGATTTTTGAAACAGTTTCTATTATTCTTTTTGATCTAACGGTAAAAGCAAGGGTACTTCACCGCAATCCGGGAATAAGTGACAGTTTATACATTCGCTCCAAATTTTATGGGGGAGAGTTTCTTTGGGTATAACTTTATAGCCAAGCTTTATAAAAAACTCAGGCTTAAAGCTTAATGCAAAGACTTTATGTACGCCCAATGCTTCTGCATTTTTCTGTAGCTGCTGAACTATCATTTTGCCTATACCAAGCTTTTTATATTTTTCGGCAACTGCTAGAGCTTTTATTTCAGCAAGATCTTCCCAGGCAACATGAAGTGCTCCGCAGCCTGCTATTTTACCTTCTTCATCTTCAACTACAACATATTCTTGGATGTTTTCATAAATAGAGTTAAGAGATCTGTGAAGCATTTCTTTGTTGTTTGCATAGAATTCTACAAGTTTGTGTATTTCTTTTACATCAGAAACTTTTGCTGGTCTGATTTTCATTTTTATTATCCTCTATTTTATTATTGCTTTATGAAATTATATCCTGCCTGAATTGCTTTTTTATTGACATCTATTAGTTTTGGCTTCAAAGCAAACACTTTTTCGCAAGCAGTCAAAGCACTATTTAAAGTGAGTATTTTAGTGTCTTCAAGATCACAAAGGTCTCCCTTTTCTTCAAAGCTTTGTTTTTGTGAGTTTTGATCACAATTTTTGTCTGCATAAAGTTCAAGAGCCTTTATTAAGGCGCCGACAGCTACAAGATTTGCCGTTCTGACATTCTTTATTTCTTTATCGGCTATATCTGTCACAGGGACAAATATAGGTTTAATTTTAAATTCTTTATCGGGCGAAATAAGAGATGAATTTGCAATAATGACAGAGCTTTCCGTCATTCTTGGCATAAATTTATTCATAGAAGGTTCGTTAAGTGCTATTAAGGCATTAGGGTTAAAAGCAAGCGGTGAACCTATTTCATCACTTGATACTACTACAGTTGAATTAGCCGTTCCGCCGCGCATTTCTGCACCGTATGAAGGAAACCATGTAGTATGAAGACTTTGTTCAATTGCCGCCTGGGCAAGCAATGTGCCTGCCAGAAGTACTCCTTGACCTCCAAATCCTGCTATTATTATTTCATTTTGCATCAGTTTTATCCTTTACCGTTCCTAATGGAAAAGTTTTTATAAATGTTTCTTCTACCCATTTGATAGAATCAAGCGGCGTCATTCCCCAATCTACAGGGCAGTTTGAGATAACTTCGACAAGAGAAAAACCTTTACCGTCTATCTGGCATTGAAAAGCTTTTTTTATGGCTTTTTTCGCCTTTACTATATTTTGAGGATTATATATTGAAACTCTTTCAAGATAAGTTGTACCTTCAAGAGTAGCAAGAAGTTCGCATAAATGTATAGGATAACCTTCTCTTTTCGGATCTCTTCCAAAAGGAGTTGTTTCAGTTACCTGGCCTATAAGCGTGGTCGGTGCCATTTGTCCGCCTGTCATACCATAATTTGCATTATTTACAAAAATTATGCTGATATTCTCGCCTCTGTTAGCGGCATGAATTGTTTCAGCCATACCGATAGCAGCTATATCGCCGTCTCCTTGATAAGTAAATACAAATTTATCAGGATTTGTTCTTTTTATGCCTGTAGCTACTGCAGGAGGTCTTCCATGCGGAGCTTCAGTAACATCAAAATTAAAATAATCATAAGCAAAAACTGCACAGCCTACGGGTGCTACGGCAATAGTCTTTTCCCTTACACCGAGTTCGTCTATGCATTCGGCAACAAGCCTGTGTATTATTCCATGTCCGCATCCGGGACAATATGATAATACAGAGTCTTTTAAACTTTCCGGTCTTGATAGTATTTTTTTCATTTTTTTATACCTTTGCAAACTAATATTATAGATTGATACTGCTCAAAACTATTTCTTCATTCCTTTAAGTTTTGATAGTATTTCCTGCTCAGTTACTACTCCGCCGCCGCCTTTCCCTAAAAACTCTACTGGAACTTTTCCGTTTACGGCGAGTCTTACATCTTCGACCATCTGACCGTGGCATAGCTCTACAGTTAAGAACTTTACGCCGGGCTTGGACAATGAAGATATTATTTCTGAGGGGAAAGGCCATAAAGTTTTCGGTCTTAAAAGTCCTGCTTTAATGCCTTCTTTTCTCGCTGCTTTTACCGCTGATTTAGCAATTCTTGAAGAAATACCATAAGCAGTTATAATTATTTCCGCATCATCTGTTTTATATGTTTCATACTGTACTTCATTTGCAGCTATAGTTTTATATTTTTCTTGGAGTTTTATATTATGTTTCTCTAATACTCCATCTCTCATAAGAAGTGATTGTACCGATCTGGGATCTCTTTCTTTACATCCGGTAAGACACCAATCTTTAGGTTCATCAAATTTTCTTTCAGGTCTGTTAAAATCTACAGGTTCCATCATCTGTCCTACTATGCCGTCGGCAAGTATCATTACGGGATTTCTGTATTTTTCTGCTATATCAAAAGCGTCATAAGCCATTTCATACATTTCCTGGGCGGAATTCGGAGCATAGACTATAAGTCTATAATCACCATGACCTCCGCCTTTTACCGCCTGAAAGTAATCAGCTTGTGAACCTGAAATATTACCAAGTCCAGGACCGCCTCTTTGTACATTTACTATTAAAGCCGGAACCTGCATGCCGGCCATATATGAAATTGCTTCCTGCTTAAGTGATATTCCCGGAGACGATGAAGATGTCATGGCTCTTGCACCTGTAACAGCCGCACCGAGAACCATATTCGCTGAAGCTATTTCAGATTCAGCCTGTAGAAAAACCCTTCCAAGTTCAACCATCCTTCTTGAAAGATAAGCGGGAACTTCATTTTGCGGAGTTATGGGATAACCAAAATAAGATTTTAAACCGGCAGCTATTGCACCTTCGCAAAGGGCTATATTGCCTTTAACTAAAATTTTTTTAGACATTTTATACCTTCTAAAGTTATTATTGTTAAGTCTTGTCAAGCTATGCAATATTAAATATGATAGCACATATACAATAAGGCGGATAGAGAGATAAATGGATCCGCTTCTAAATTGCTAAAAGACTTTAGTTTATTTGTATACTTCGATGCATACATCCGGGCACACTTGATAACAAAAACCGCATCCAATACATGAATCTTCTTTTTCTAAAACAGCCCAATGATAACCTGTTTTGTTAAATTCTTTTGAAAAAGAAATACACTGTTTTGGACAAGCATTGATGCACAGACCGCATCCTTTACATTTTTCAGAATCTATTTTAATTGTTGGCATAATTGAATATTTTAAGTATTTTAACTGCTAAAGTCAAATATAAAGGCAATTACGAATTAACGGCAATGGACAATAACAAAAAACAAAATGGATCCCCGATTACGGATTTCAGGGATGACAAGGAGGGGTAGGAAGGGGATGACATTATCGGGTCAGATTCAGGAATTGTCTGAAAATCTTTATTGAAACGCTTTTTAAAATATTGTATAATCCTGACATTGATTTTATTTTTAACAGAAGTAAATCTCATGAAAGATTGTTTTTACAATCGATTTAAATGGGCGGATGGCGGAACTGGCAGACGCACAGGACTTAAAATCCTGAGGCTCGCAAGAGCCGTGAGGGTTCGATTCCCTCTCCGCCCATTTTTTTATTTTTAAAAGGATGAGTATGTAAAATGACAGATGATCGCAATGTATTAGTAGATTTTGAGACAATTGAAAAAAATATTCAAAAATACAAGATAAAAAACAGAGGAATTGAAGCTATACCTACAAATAAAATTGTGGGAAGTCTTGGACGCTATAATGATTTTTCTGAAAACCTTTTACCTCACAGAGGTGATATGGGTATCAGATATGAAAATATAAAGAAGGGCATGCTTGCCGGGGTAATATTTCCTCCGATTAAAGTATACCAAGTGCTTGATAATTACTTTATTATTGACGGTCATCACAGAGTTATGGTAGCGACAAATGTTTTGAATGCCAAATATATAGATGCTGAAGTATATGAAATTAAATTCGATTTTGATATTTCTCCAAAAAAGACCTATTCATACAGTACTGCAAGTGCAAAAAACTTTTTGATAAAGCTTGAAGAGCATTTCTTTTTATTAAAGACCTCTCTTTCGAATAATGTTGTGAAAAAACCTCTTAAAGTTACGGAACTTGTAAGTTTTGGAAAACTATATGAAGAGATCGAAAATTATAAAAGCAGTTATAATAAAGGTGAACTTCAAAAAAAACCCATTATTTATGCTTCATATCATTGGTATGAACACCGTTTTCTTCCGGCTGTAGCTATAATAGAGGAAGAAGATGTATTGAGGGGATTTCCGCACAGAACTTATACGGATTTATATGTTTGGATACAGCAGCATAAGTATTATCTCAGCCAAAAAGTAGGTTATGATGTCGGTTTTGATTTTACAGCTCACGATTTCTTTAAAAAGTATAAAAAAGTAAAAGGACTTTATCTTATTCCTTCCGTGATAAGAGATGTTTTACGCGGTATAAAAGATCAGATAAAAGATTTGAAAGATTGATATGAAAATACTTGCCATTTCTGATATCGAAGATAAAATACTTGAAAATATCATTGCATCGCAGCCTGAAAAACTCAAAGATGTTGACTGTATAATTGCCTGCGGCGATTTAATGGGTAAATATCTTGAGTATATTACAGACAGTGTGCATAAAACTATGTTTTTTGTGGCGGGGAATCATTTTATTCTCCAGCTTTATGGCGATAAATTAAAAACCCGCAAAATGAAAAGGAAAATTTATAAAGGCATAGGGATGAAGCACCGTTTCGGCGGTATTGATATGCACGGAAGGGTAGAAGTCTTTAAAGATTTTATCATAGTCGGATTTGGAGGTGCAAAACGCTACAATCCGGGTGAGTTCCAATTTGAAGAATTTGAAATGGAGAAACTTGTTAAAAAAGCCAAAGCTGCTATAAGATGGCAGAGAATAAAGGATTTCATTACATTTAAAAGAAAAAAAGAAGTTATTGTGATATCGCATGTTCCGATGGCCGGAGTTCATGATAAAGATGATAGATGCCATCAAGGTTTTCAGTGTTTTAGAGAGTTTGCTTTAAGCATAAGACCGCAGTTATGGCTTCACGGTCATATACATCTTGAAGATCAAAAGAAGATTCAGCAGAGTATTTTGGGAAAGACAACAATAGTTAATGCATATTCATCCAAAATAGTTGAAATCAATAAATGTGAAATAGTTGTAAAACGTGTATATGAATAAGGAAAAAGTATTGACTTATCGGCATTTATAAACTATTTATATATCAAATGATAATGAAAAAATTTAGAGTTTTTATTATCTCGTTTTTTGTGTTTATGAACACTGCACATACTCCAGCAGCAGTTAATGCTTTTATGGAGTTTTTGTCTGATGTTCCTGCTATAAACGAAGTTCTTCCGGCAACAGACAAAGGAATGGAAGTAGTTAATTATTCTTCATTTATACAGATCTCAAAACAACACATGGGCGAAATATGTACAAAAATATATGAATCTATTCAGACCAATCTTGTATTTTTCTCATCATCTTCTGAAACTATAATAAAAGAAATCAGCAAAACCACATCAATATCTGCGGCTTATTGCGATATTTTGTTTGTAAAAGCAAAAAACATTGTGTTTCCAATAAAAATATTTATTTATAATTATGATATGCCAAAAGAAACCGGTAAGTTCAATACGCTGTTTTTATTTATACTGTTACAACTAATAATGTTATTATTGTATGCATTGTATAAAGGTAATATACCTCATGCATCAATCCAATTATAATAAAATAAACAAGGCACGGTATCAGTTTTGATACCGTGTTTTTTATTTGGAGGAAGAAATGAGTATTAAAAAAATCTTTTCAGTCTTTGTATCGGCAGTCTTTACTTTTACTGTCGTTTGCAGTGATTTTGCCTATGCGGCAAGTTCTGTGAATGAACCTGCTGTAGAATCTGTAAAAATTACAGATGATAATAGTGCCGGGTTTTTCAGGAATTTTGCAAAACTGACATCTTCAGCTGATTACGGAAGCAATACCGTTATTGTTAATATACAAGATTTTCATATGCATCCGGAAGTTCAGAGGAATATCAGTTCTATAATAGGAGTTCTTGAGAAAAAGTACGGTATTAAAAATGTATATGTTGAAGGTGCCCACGGTAAAGTAAGCACGGAATGGCTTTCAAATCTGAAAAATGAGAACTTTAAACTTGAAATTATTAATAACTTAATAAATTCAGGAGAGATTACCGGAGCCGAATACTATTCAGCTGTCAACAATAAAAAGGATTTCATTCTTGGACTTGAAGACAAAGATATACACAGCAAGAATATCCAGCGCTTTGCTACAATTATAGAAAAGAAACCTTTTTATAATGAAGCTCTTGAAGTTATGCAAAATGATTTGAACTTCCTCCAGAGTAAATATTTCAATTCAAAAAATAAAAAACTTACGGCATTGGTAGAAAAACATAAAAACGGAAAGATCTCTTCCGCAAAATATTATAAGATTCTTGAAAATTATCTTAAGAAGAATGCAAGTCAGTCTGACGGAATGTATGGAACTATCATTACTATGTCAATGAACGATTATCCGAATATCTCTTTATTTCTTGAATCCGACAGACTTCAAAAAAATCTAAGAAATGACAGGCTTTCAAAAGACCTCCAAAAAGTTATAGATGCTATGAAAACTACTATTACTTATGTGGAGTTTAAGAAAATACTTGAAGAAACTGATGACTTTAGAGACGTTGACCAGCTTATGGCTTTGATTTCGCAGATGCCTGAAGATTTCAAAAAAGAATATGTATCGGCAGCTCTATCCAGATTCATTGAAGCATCAAATCTTTCAAAAAAGATCAACCCCGTAGCTTTGGTTTCGGAAGAAAGACTTCTTGTTGAGCAGCTAAGAATAGCTCTTTCCGAAACTAAATCTGAAATTGAAGTATCTTTTCTTAGCGACTTTTTCGTATATTTATCAGATTATATGAGAACTTCAATATCTGCAGATGATTATGCTTATTTCAAGAGCAGATTTGATAAATTCCAGAAAATGTGGGATAAATATTCATACTATAATAATATGTATAAACTCCAAGCTGACTTTGCTTTTCTTGAAGAATACTATAATGTTAATGATCGCAGAAATGAAATATTTATAGACCAAATAACAAAAGAAAATGTTTTATCAAAAGGCAAAAACTCCTCGCCTGAAATAAATATAGATATTACAAGTCTTTTAAGCGGCAATAAGAAAATAATAGTGTGTATAACCGGCGGTTTTCACAGTAAAGGATTTACTGAGATCTTAGATGAGAAAAATATCTCATATGCTGTTATAACCCCTAATATAAGAGCCGGAGTAGGAAATGTTATCAATAACTACGAAAATCTTGCACTTGAACAGGCTGCGATATTTTCACAGACTCTTGCTTTGGCACTTGCTTCACAGTCTTCTAATGCAAAAACTGCAGAACTTCTTTTTAAAGCGGCAGAAAGAGATCTGTCTTCCATAAAATTTTCAAAAGAGAATATAGACAAGATTCTTGAAAGGCTTAATGAAGCGATAGGGGAAGAGACAGCTTTCGTTTATGATGCTGATAATGAGACAATAAATATAACTAATGCCAAAGAAACACTTCCTTTTGCTGGAATTACGCAAAATACCGACGGTAATATAGTCATTTCAAATAAGTATTATGAAAAAATTAAGTTGGAACAGCCAAAAGACATAGTTTCCAGAGAAGATATGACTAAGTTTGTAAAAGATTTTTACGGAATATTTGACGCTTCAACTTTCAATCTGGGTTTTAATGCTTTTATACCAAATGTCTATTCAACTCTTAAACCGATAATGGAATATGCGGCAAAAAACGATCTTTTAAAAGGTAACGGGCTTATATTTGATATAGCAGGAAATTCTTTTCCTGCCGAGACAATAGATGGAATAGAGACCAGGCTTATCGGAAGAATGCCTGCTTTTATGCAGAAAGCTATTCTTGAAAGAGAAAATAAGAATATAGCTTTTGAACAAGAGGACAGCTGGCTCAAATTCCTTATCTACACTGAACTTATTAATGATTTTATCCCTGTTTCTTATGATGCCGATCAAATGGAAGCTTATCTAGACCCTTCTATAGTTAATACACTTCTTGAAGAACTTAACAATCTTAGAAATAAGGAAGAACTTCCTGATCTGCTGGCAAGGAAAACGGCAAGCTTTGGCACAGCAGGTATTAGAGGAACATTGGGAAAAGAGTTTAGTTTTGCAGATGTTTTAAAAACCACGCAAGCTCTTGCAGAAGTTGTAAAAAGCGAATATAAAGGCAAAGGAAAGCCGGTCGTTCTTGTAGGTTATGATACAAGATTCCTTTCAAAAGAATTTGCAGAAATAGCGGCTGGTGTATTTGCCGCTAATGGCATTGTCGCTGAACTCAGTAATAGAAATACTCCTACTCCGGCAATTTCAGATACGATGAGAAGAGGCGAAGGCAAATACTTTACTGCCGTAAATATAACAGCCAGCCACAATCCGGCACAATATGGCGGATATAAAGTAAGTATGGTTGACGGCGGACAAGCAAATACCGAACTTACAACTAAAGTCGAAAAGAAAATAAGAGAGATCGAAAGCGGCGATATAGAAGTCTCTTTTATAAATCTGGACAATGGACTTAAAGACGGTTTGATAATAATAAAAAGTGATATAAAAGAAAGTTATATAGAAGCTTTCACACAAAGAATAAGAGAACTTTTTGGTCTTACTACCGAAGAGGCAATGAATGAACTTAAAGAAAAAGCAAAAGGTTTTTATGTTATAGCTGATGCAAAAAACGGAACGGCAACTGATTATTTCAATGATCTTTTTAATTATTTCGGTTATACGAATAATGAAATACTCAATCCTGATTTTGATGTTACTTTTGATGGAAAACATCCTGAACCGAAAGCAGCAAACCTTCAAGATCTGATTAATACAATTAAAGAAAAAGGGAATACGCTTCCTGACGGTACAAGCCTTCTTGGAGTTTCAACTGATGTTGACTCGGATAGATTTGCTGTTGTAGATAAGAACGGAAGATTCCTTTCTCCAAATGAAATACTTTTGATTTTGGAATGGTATATTCTTAACCAGCAGCACGATGCTTCCGGGACTATAGTCAGAAATCTTGCAACCACCCATGCTATGGATGACCTTGCAAGGATCCTTTCAAACGGGAAAGTCGGATCTACTGAAGTTAAAGTAGGTTTTAAATGGATAGCTGAACAACTTGCCAAAAAAGACCAGAATGTAATCATCGCAGGGGAAAGTTCAGGCGGAGTTGCTATTGGAAACTGGACTCTTGATAAAGACGGCTTTTTGGCTGATATGGCCGTTATTTTGATTTGCACGATGCAAGGAAAAGATCCGGGAGAAATACTTGATGAGATATATAAAACTATCGGCTGGACTCCTGTTTTCCTGGAAACTGCCGTAGATTTTGGAAAATTGTTTGAAGCCGAAGAAGCAAATATCAAAAAAGCTGAATTTACAGAGTGGGCAAGGACTGCAAATGCCGAAGAAGTTGCTCAGCTTCTTGATATGAGCAAACTCGGGACTAATGCACGTATTACATCTGTAGAACAAATAGGTGAAGGCCGCAGCTTTGAAGGCATAAAGGTAAGAATAACAAATGATGATATGCCTGCAAATTCCGACAGAATGTGGATGACACTGAGACTTTCCGGCACTGAACCGCTTGTAAGAATTTATGCAGAAACCGACAATCCTGAAAGGACGGCTTATCTTGCCCAAGAAGGCGATATTATAGTAAAAGGCAGTTTTAAAAATATTAAGAAAAATGAATTTGACTCAATGGCACAGACAAAAGCCGATGCGGCAAGAATAGTTGAGATGAATCTTCTTTCTAAAGATACAACCGATGCGCTTGTTGCAAAGATTGAAGGGCTTAAGAACGGTATTATTCCGAACATTGAAGGAAAGATAACCGATAAATTCGGAACTGCCGGTATCAGAGGGACTATCGGAATTGAAGGGCAAAAATCCTTCAAAGTTGAAGATGTTATTAAAGCAGCACAAGCTACAGCTCTTGCTGTGAAAGACATTTATGCACAGAAAGGTTACTCAGGAAAACCTGCTATGCTTGTAGGTTATGATACAAGATTCCTTTCAAAAGAGTTTGCAGAGATCACTGCAGGTACACTTGCTGCAAACGGTATTGAAGTTTATTTAAGTGACGTGAATGTTCCTACACCGGCAATAGCATACTCTGTGCTTAATGCGAAAAATGATGATGGAAGCAAGAGATTCTTTGCTGCCGTAAATATAACCGCAAGCCATAATCCCGGCGACAATAATGGATATAAGTTTTCTATGGAAGACGGCGGTCAGGCACTCCCGGAAGTTACTAATTTGGTAGAAAAATATATAAGAGATATTGAAAATAGTGTAGCGGCAGGAATGACTACTGAAGAAGTTATCAACTTTTCAACTCTTCAGGAAGGACTCAATAACGGAACTATAAATTTTCAAAAAAATATAAGGGAAGATTATATTGAAAGCTTTTTACCCAGAGTTATGGATTTCTTAGGTATTAAGACAGATGCACAAAAAGAAGAGTTTAGAAAGAAAGCGGCTGAGATGGCCGTAGTAGTTGATGCAAAATTTGGTACAGGAAGCTCATACTATGCAGATATACTTGAAAAAATGGGGTTTTCGGATAAAGAAATACTTGGCGATGGACATGATGTTTCTTTTGAAGGTGTAAAACCGGAGCCTGCAAAAGCCACTCTTACAAAACTTATAGACAGAGTAAAATCATTATTTACTTCCAAATCAAAAACAAAAATACTAGGTCTTTCTACTGATGTTGACGGTGACAGATTTGCGATAATAGATGAAGAAGGTGAATTTATACATCCTAACCAGATCCTTCTTATACTTGAATGGTATATACTCAATCAGAGAACTGATGGTGCAATAGTAAGAAGCCTTGCTACCACGCATGCTATGGATTATCTTGCAAAACTTAAGGAAGTTGAAAGTGTTGAAAGTTATGTAGGTTTTAAATTTATAGCTGAGATCATCCATAAGTTTGAAGATAAGGGAAGCACAGTTCTTATGGGTGGAGAAAGTTCCGGCGGTCTAGCAATAGGTGATTGGGTATTTGATAAAGACGGTTTCCTAGCCAATATGCTGATGCTTGGCATTATAACCAATACCGGAAAATCTCCTTCAGAACTTTTGAAAGATATATATGCCGAAATAGGATATACGCCTTATTTTGTTGAAGATGCTGTAAAATTCGTCGAAGTTGTTAAAGAAGAAAAAAACATTCCTAAAGACAAGGTACTTACGGCAGAAGAAACAGCCGAAATAAATGATGCCGCAAATGAAAAGAAACAGGCTTTTATAGGCTGGGCATTTAATGCAGGCGTTGATGATGTCAGCAAACTTCTTGACCTTGAGGCAATGGGTTTTGGAGAGGGTGCCAAAATAACGGATGTCAGCAAAATAGGTGAAGAACTCTCTAACTTTGAAGGTATCAAAATAAGAATTACCAATGATGCTATAGAAAATGATGCTAGTGACACTATAAAAGATAAACTCTGGGTAGTTATGAGAATGTCGGGAACGGAACCTTTGGTAAGAGTTTATGCTGAAACCGATTCGGAAGAAAGAACAGCGGCATTGTCGGAAGAAGGCAAGGAAATAGTAAAAGGAAAATTTAATGCACCGCTTGATGTAGCTGAAGAAGGTATGGTTGATCTTGGCAGAAGAGCAGACATTAGGGACCTTGATATACAGCCCGGACAGAAATATCTTATAAGAGCTGATTATAATGTTCCTATGGACGGCGGGAAAATTACCGACGAAACAAGGATTTTAGGTACTCTTGATACAATACGTTATATAACGGAAAGAGGCGGAAAGGTCGTTCTTATGTCACATCTTGGAAGACCTGATGGTCAAAAAAATGATAAGTATACTCTTAGACCAATAGCTCAAAGACTCGGAGAATTGCTCGGAAAAGATATTACATTCCTTGAAGATGCGATAGGTGAGGGAAATAAAGACATTATAGATTCACTGGAAAATGGAAGCATAACACTCCTTGAGAATGTGCGTTTTTATGCTGAAGAAGAAGCCAGTGATGCTGATTTTGCAGAAAAACTTGTTGACAGGAATGTAGGGAAGGACGCGGTTTTTGTTATGGACGCTTTTGGAACTGCCCATAGAGCACATGCTTCTACCGTTGGAGTAACACAGTTTACGCAGAAAGCAGTGGCCGGTCTTTTAATGGCGAAGGAACTTGAGTTCTTAGGTGTCAAACTTGAAAATCCAGAAAGTCCTTCAGTAGCTATACTCGGAGGTTCAAAAGTTAAGGATAAGATAGGAGTAATAAGATCATTGCTCGGCAAAGTCGATACTGTAATAGTTGGCGGTGCAATGGCTTATGCTTTCTTGGCAGCACAGGGTGTAGATATCGGCAATTCCAGAGCAGATGAAGAAAATATTAAACTTGCTTCTGAATTGCTTGAAGAGGCTAAATTGAAAGGAAAAACAATTGCGCTTCCTATAGATCATACTGTAGTGAGAACAAACGATATAGATTTCTCTAAGGGTGCTCCGGTAATGCTTGACGATAATGATAAGCATAATACTGAAGGCGAGGCGGTAAAGAATGGATATATGGGTGTTGATATAGGACCTAAAACGATAGAAAAGTTTTCAGAAATTATAAAAGATGCAAGGACTATTGTTTGGAATGGACCTATGGGAATATTTGAAATACCGGAACTTGCGGAGGGAACTTTTGCCATAGCAGACGCGATGGCTCAGGCAAAAGAAAAAGGAGCAGATGCAATAGTTGGCGGAGGCGATTCTGTAGCGGCAGTAAATCAAGCAGGTAAAGCCGAACTGATGAGCCATGTTTCCACCGGTGGAGGCGCTTCTCTTGAATTTCTTGAAAAAGGTACATTGCCCGGAGTTGAAGCACTTGATATGGCTAAGGCTTCCTCAAGTCTTTTGGAACTTAACAATTCTTGGGACTCCATAAAGAATAAACTATGGGTGAAATTTTTAGGATTGTTTTATAAAGACAAACTTAAACTAAGAAGCACAGCAGTTGCAATAAAAGAGGCATCTCATATCAGAACTATGGTTCTCAATCCTGTAAAATTTGCAGAACAGCATTTCAAAGACGGCTCATCAATTGCTGCAAGCTTGAAAGAAGCTAAGATCAACGCTGCTAAAGATGTCTCAAAATCAACACGCCAAGCTTTTCTCAGGAGCGTTGTTATAGTATCGTTTGTAGCTTTAATAACAGCTATGTTCCACACACTTTCCGATATGACTATGCTTCATCTGCCTGCGATGTTACTATCTGTTCCATTTTTACTTTCATCACTCTATATGGGCAATATAAGAGCACATTCAAAAAATAATTATGAAGTGTTCAAAACAATTGAAAAAAATATTGATGATAGAATAAAGAAAGTAAAAACACCGATGTCGCAAGCAGTTTTTATCGATTATTTTAAAAGAGAATATGGAGTACTTCGTGACAATATTCCAAGCTATATAATCAATAATCCTGAAGTACTATCAAGATTTATAATGGAAAATTATAAAACCATGGGTGCTGAAGGCGGTTCTCTTGTAAATGATATATATGAAATACTTTCACGTGGTTCTACAGGACTTCTTGAGATTGAAAAAGATGAGTTCCAGAGCCTTACGGAAACTCCGGAGTGGATAAATCTTCAGGCTCATTATGAGGATATCAAGGATGAGACTATCAAGAATATGTTTAATGCCGATCCTGACAGAGCCGAAAAATATACAAAATCTATTGAAGGACTTACTGTAGATTTTTCAAAGAACAGAATGAATGATGAAACTCTAAAACTTTTGATGGAACTTGCAAAAGCATCGGGAGTTAAAGATGCAATAAGGGACATAATGTCAGGCGCTAAGTGGAATTGGACTGAGAATCGTTCTGTATTGCATACGGCTCTCAGACTTAAGGCAGATGATCATACACCTATATATGCAGAAAATGAAAATGGTGAAGTTGTTAATTTTACGCCTATTATTAAAGAAGTTCTCAATAGAATGGAAACATTTACTAATGATGTAAGGTCCGGAAAATGGCTTGGTGCAACAGGACAGCCTGTAGAAGTCGTTATTAATGACGGTATAGGCGGTTCTAATTTAGGACCTAAGGCAGCAAGTAAAGCCTTGTCAAATTTTGCCGGTTCTAAAAAACTTGATCTGAGATTCCTTTCAAATGTGGATCCTACGGACTTTGCTGAGATAGTAAAAGGCGTAGATCCCGATAATGTGCTTATCATAATAGCTTCAAAAACTTTTACGACACAGGAAACCATTCAAAATGCAAAGCTTCTTAAAGAGTGGCTTGTCGGCAAGCAGAAAGTTAAAGGTCAGATGGGTGTTCGTATAACTGAAGCCTCAGAATCAGACCCTAACCTTCCGCAGAAATTTGAGGTTTATCAGATAGGCAGCGATGATCCTAATGCAAAACTTATTCCTCTTGAGGTAATAAAAGATCTTCAGTCCAAAGCTGAAGAGACAATGGCGAAAAAGGGAATAGATGTAGCAAAAGAGAAAGAAGATAAGCTAGAAGAAATGAAAGAGCATTATCTGAATTTGGCAAAGCAAAAATTCATGAGTGAAAGAAATGAACGCGGTGAATCCTATACATCCGAAGAAGTTGACGGAATAAAGTTGTCATTCGTATACGAAAATGCAGCAAAAATGGATACTGAAAAGTGGTATCTTGAATTTATTGATGAAGAATATCAGAAAGGACTTGAAAACTATATAGTTTCCAGGCATTTTGTTGCAGTTTCTACAAATAAAGAAAAAGTTTCCGAATTTGGAATTGATACAGCGAATATGTTTGAGTTCTGGGACTTTGTCGGAGGCAGATATTCTGTATGGTCAGCGATCGGTTTGTCGCTTGCCTGCGGAATTGGTTTCGATAATTTCAGAAAGATGCTTGACGGCGCAAATGATATGGACAAACATTTTGCTGAAGCTGATTATGAAGAGAATATTCCTATTCTTATGGCAATGATCGGAATATGGTATCGTAATTTCTTTGACTACAGTAACAGAGCTGTAATACCTTATAGCGAAAATCTTGCTCTTTTCCCTCAATATTTGCAACAGCTTACAATGGAAAGTCTTGGCAAACGTGCGGATATCGCAGGAAATATCATTACCGATTATGCAACCGGTGCTAATTTGTTCGGCGAGGCCGGCACGGATGCTCAGCATTCTTTCTTCCAGCAATTCCATATGGGAGTAGAAGGAGAGGAAGTTCCTATAGACTTCATCATACCTTTGATTTCTCCGGCTTTTACCGGGGATAATAAAGGATTATTTACCGGAGAAATATTGGAGATGATGAAAAAGAGCCACGATCTGCTTTTCTCTAATTTTGTCGGACAGGGGCAGGCTTTGGCTTTCGGTAAGGATGATGAGGTAGTCAGGGCGGAAATTGAAAAAGAAAAAGCCAAAGAAATTGAAAGATGGAAAGCCGAAGGCAAATCCGAAGCGGAAATAAATGCTGCTATTGAAAGAATGCTTGCTCAAAAGCAGTTTAACGGCAACAGACCTTCAAATGCCATCATGCTTGATGAATTAAATCCGGAAAATTTCGGAAAGCTTATTGCTCTTTATGAGGCTATGACGCTTGTACAATCCGTAGTTTGGAGAATAAATGCTTATGACCAGAACGGTGTTCAGCTCGGTAAGCAAAAATCCGGAGATGCAGTACCGGCAATATCTGAAGGAAAAGAAGTCGAGGGACTTGATAAGTCTTCAGAAAATCAGATTAAGAGGTACAGAAAGTTAGTAAAAGGAGATATAGAAGGAAATGCGATAATGCAGAAAAATTATCCGAGAATTTACAGTTGGCTCGCATCAGGTGACAGTGCTTTTGTTGCTACTCTTAAGCTTGCTGCTGTGGAATTGTTTCCATCTATCTTTACACCGCAAGCTTTCAAAGACCAACATCAAGAGAAAGATAAATTAATTGCATCAAAATTATCGAAATTCTCTGCTTGGGCACTTTCCGGGTCGTTTATGGCAGGTTTCAGCCTCGCGGCATTATTAGCTTTGACACCGGCAGGAATTGTTTACTGGTCAATAATACCATTGTTTATGACAGTAGGCTTATTTATATCTGTAGGAAAACATATAAGTATTGACTACAAATATATAAGGGATATCTCAAAAGAGTTTGAGGCTTATCCGTCTGTTAAAGGGATTGAAAACATCGAAGATGCCGAGCATCTTGAAGTTTTAGTCATTAACCATGCTCCCGTAGATTTTGAAAAATACGGCTTTGTTAATACCGGGATCAAGGTAAACGGACAGATATTGTGGTCAAGTAAGAAAACAGGAAGACTTGTCTTGTTTGCCAGTACGGATGATTTTAACAGTATTACTCTGAATTCATTTGATATTATGCCGGCAATACTTAATAAATCTCCACAGGGTTTTGAGATCTCGGCGATAGCTGTTGACGGCAGGGAAGACTTAAGCAGCAATTTAAATTATATGAATGACGGTCTTCTCGTGATAAAGAGAAAATTCTATGACCAGATACTTGAACTTTCAGGCAATGATGCTGTTGTTGCAGGTGAGAAGATAAGAAATGAACAAGAGGCCGAAAAGAACGCTTTTGCTAAAAACTTTGTTATGGACTTAAGCTATATTGGTGATGATATAGAAAAAGCTATCGATGCCTACAATAAATCAGGCAATCAACAAATAGCTGTTCCATATACTATGTTTGAAGGCAAAAGTGCAGATACAATTCGTGCACTTGTGGCTGAAATGTCTGCCAATGGAACCAGAGTATTTGCCGTTATAGATGAAAAAGATATTGCTGATGGATTGGATAAATACAATTTACAGGGTGAACTTATATCTTATGGTTTTGCCGGCTATATAGAAAGAACAGCAAAAGGTGTTGAGTTCAGAGATTATTTCTCCGATACCGTAAGCAAAGCGACAGAAATAAAGAACTTTACAAGCCAAGACGGACTTGTAGAACAGATAAATAATTCTGACTTGGATGCTGTAAAGATAGTTGATGTTCAAAACTATATAAATCTTATTGAAAGCGGAGAGAGAGATATAGCTGACAAAATAGGTAATCTTGTAGGAATATTCGGCAACAAGATAATGAAACTTTTTACTTTCAAAAGAGAGATTAATGCTGATTATGCCGTAAAAACCGCTCTTGAATTCAAGATGGATATAATTCCAAATATTGATGCAATCGTAGATTGGAGAACAGGTGAAACGGCTGAAAGCGTTATGAAAGAACTTGCAGAACTTATAGCTTCTCCTGCTTCAGTTGAAACAAATCTTAAGCTTTCTGAAAAGCTTGGCATAGCAAATATTGCTGAATTGGAAATGTTCCTTAACAGAATATCCGATACGAATGAGGATGCTGTTAACAGAGAAAATGCCAAGAAGGCTTTTCTTAACACAATAGCAAAGAAAGCTAAGGTCAAAAATGATATATACAAAGGCGAACGCGATCTCGGTCTTGAAAATAAGGAACTTGAAAAACTTATGGTACGTAGTGCCTTGTCCATTGAGCCTGTAAATATTCAAGTTATCTCCGAATTTGAAAAAGCATATGGTGAAGAAATGACAAGTGTTGTATACGCTGCTGCCGAAAAGTTGAGCGTTGAACTTAATACAAGACATGGCTCTGCGGAAGCATCAACTATATATCAACTGTTACTTGCATATGCTGACAGAAGGATGTCTGAAATTCAGGTAAAACAGGGACAGATGAATAAACAGGCGGTAGTAAGCATACTGTCTGCAGCATAATACTTTCTCTTTTATATCGCAGCGTATGCCTTACAAAGGCATACGCTGCTTGCATTTTAGAGTTAAAATACAATTGACTTTTTACATTCAAGTATGTTACAATCCTTATTCATAAAACACTTTGAAAAATCTATTAGTTATGCTCTAAAGCGCTGCTAGCTCAATTGGTAGAGCAAACGACTCTTAATCGTTAGGTTATAGGTTCGATTCCTATGCAGCGCAAATATTGTTAATTTAAACGCAAAATCTTTGCGTTTCGTTTTTTATATTGCGGGCGTGGCGGAATTGGCAGACGCGTATGGCTTAGGACCATATACCGCAAGGTGTGGGGGTTCAAGTCCCTCCGCCCGCATATAGTTTTTTTAGTTTTCAAATTTCATTTAAGTTATAAAGGGGAGATCAATGGCAGATTCAAATGCAAAAATCGATTTTAAATCAACGGTTGTAGATAAAAAACTTTGCTCAATAACAATGGATATTGAAGTATCTTCGGATGCTGCCGGCAAGGAAATAGAATCGGTATTCAATGAGATACAGAAAAGTGCAAGAATTGACGGTTTTAGACAGGGAAAAGCTCCTATCAGTATGGTTAAGGATAAATATTCCCAGGAAGCAAAAGACAAAGCAATTGAGAATATAGTTAAAGGCACTGTTTTTGATGCGCTTGAAAAAGAAAATTTCTTACCTATAGATTTTCCTGTGATAGATGAATTTGATTATGAATTAGGACAGACATTAAAATATCGTTTTACAGCTGAATGCCACCCAAAAGTCGAGATCAAAGATTATAAAAATATTCCGCTGAAAAAAGAGATATTTAAAGTTACGGATAAAAGCCTTGGGCAGAGTATTGATGCTTTAAGGGAAAGGAATGCCAAACTTATTCCTTCTGCTTCAGGTATTGTTACTGAAAAGAGTTTCGTATCTGTTGATTATGAAGCTTTTGACGGTGATACGGCTCTTGCTGAAATTACCGCTAAGAACCATATGCTTGATCTCGGATCGGAAAATACGGTTAAAGGTTTTCAAAAAGCCTTGAAAGGTGCTAAAGTCGGAGAAGAAAAGAATGCAGTAGTTGAATATCCAGCTGATTATCCTAATAAGACTCTTGCCGGTAAAAAAATAACATTTAAGACGAAAGTCATTGAAATAAAAGAAAAAGAACTTCCCGAACTTAATGATGATTTTGCAAAGGATATGGGAACGGAAAATCTTGAAGATTTGAAATCTAAAGTAAAAGAAGCTATTGAAGCAGAAGAAAAACGCAGACAGGATTCAGACATTGAAAAACAAATAGTTGAATATCTTATAGAAAAGAATAAATTTGAAGTTCCCCAGTCATTGGTTGAGCATCAAAGAGAAAATCTCATAAATAGAATGAGAGAATATATGCAAAATCAAGGTGCACCTAAAGAGTTTATTGATAAACAGGCAGAACAAGGACAGGAAAAATTTAAAGAAGAAGCTGAAAAAAATGTAAGGCTTTCTTATATCCTTAATTCAATATACACAAAAGAGAATTTAGCCGTTAACGATGCCGATATTGAAGCTGAAAAAGAAAAGATGAAATCTTCAAATCCCGGAAGGGAAGCGGCAGTTGATAAATATTTTACAGAAAATAAAGAAAATATAATGCTTTCATTAAAGGAACAGAAGCTCTTCAAGTTTTTGCTTGATAATGCAAAAATAAAAGAAGAAGTAAAAGATATGCCTTTAAAAAAAGATTAGCACGGAGGGTAAAATGCCCGCAATGGTACCTACCATTATAGAAAGATGGAGTCAGGGTGCAGCCGCTGTATATGACATATACTCAAGACTTCTTAAAGACAGGATTATTTTTGTAGGAGGTCAAGGTGGTGCCGTGACCACAGATTCAGCTAATGTGCTTATCGCCCAACTTCTTTACCTTGACGCGGAAGACCCAGGAAAAGATATAAGTTTGTATATTAATTCACCCGGCGGAATGGTTACTGCCGGGCTTGCGGTTTATGATACTATGCAGTTTATTAAAAGTCCCGTAACCACGATATGTATGGGTATGGCCATGTCTTTTGGCGCTGTACTTCTTGCTGCCGGAACAAAAGGTAAGCGTTATGCTTTAACACATTCCCGCATAATGATACATCAGCCGCTTATTTACGGCGGGGGAATATCAGGTACAGTTTCTGATATTGATATTGAAGCAAAAGAACTTGTTTCAACTAAACAAAAACTATCAGAGATAATAAGCAAACATACCGGAAGAACGGTTGAACAGGTTTTAAAAGATACGGACAGGAATTATTATATGTCAGCTCAAGAAGCTAAAGAGTATGGAATAGTGGACGAAGTAATAGAGAGTAAGAAATAATGGAAAATAGAAATAACCGTGAATACAGATGTATATTTTGTAATAAAGGCGCGCCGCACAGGCTTGTCGGAGGCAATGGGAATTATATATGCGAAGATTGTACAAAAAGTTCGCAGGAGATATTTGATAATATCAATAAAAGCGAGATAAAAGAAGAAGAAATAAAACTTCCAAAACCCAGCGAAATAAAAAAATTCCTTGATGATTATGTGATAGGCCAGGAACATGCAAAAAAATCTCTTTCTGTGGCCGTATACAATCATTATAAGAGAATAGAAAATCGCAAGCCGGTTAAAGATACCGGGGAAGATGTTGAACTCCAGAAATCTAATATCTTGCTTATAGGACCTACCGGCACAGGGAAAACACTATTGGCACAGACACTTGCAAAAATGCTGAAAGTTCCTTTTGCTATTTCAGACGCTACTACTCTTACTGAAGCCGGTTATGTAGGCGAAGATGTTGAGAACATACTTTTAAGACTTATACAAAACAGCAATATGGATATAAAAAAAGCTGAAAAAGGTATAATCTATATTGATGAAATTGATAAAATATCTAGAAAGTCAGATACTCCTTCTATCACAAGAGATGTTTCCGGAGAAGGTGTGCAGCAAGCACTTTTAAAAATTCTTGAAGGAACTATAGCAAGTGTTCCTCCTCAGGGCGGCAGAAAACATCCGCAGCAGGAATATCTTAAAATAGATACTACAAATATTCTATTTATATGCGGCGGCGCTTTTGACGGTCTTGAAAAGATCATAGAAAGAAGGGTGTCCAAAAAAACTTTAGGTTTTATAACAGACGGTTCTGATAATAGAGATGAGTTTAAAAATAAAGATTTTGCACTTTCAAAAGTTGAAAGTGAAGATCTGATAAAATTCGGGCTTATCCCGGAATTTGTCGGAAGAGTTCCGGTAATTTCAACGCTTAATCATCTTACTGTAGAGGACCTTGTACATATTCTTATTGAACCAAAGAACGCTTTGGTAAAACAGTATAAGAGAATATTTGCCATGGAAAATGTTGAACTTTCTTTTGATGATGAAGCCCTTAAAGCTATCGCTAATGAAGCTATAAAGAGAGGTTCAGGTGCGAGGGGTTTAAGGTCTATAATAGAAAGCATTCTAATGGATACAATGTTTGAAATACCTGATAATGAAACAGTTGAAAAGTGTATTGTAACTTTAGATTCTGTAAATAAAAATGATAAGCCAAAACTTGTATACAGAAATGGGACAAAGGAGACAGCATGAGTGAATTAGACAGACTCAATAATGATAAAAATGAAACTCCGAAAATTCCTGACAACCTTCCTATGTTACCTGTCAGGGACATAATTCTTTATCCCGCAATGGTTTTGCCTTTGGCGGTCGGAAGAGAAAAGTCCGTCAGAGCGCTTGAAGAAGCCATGTCGGCAAACAGGCTGATCTTTGTAGTAGCACAAAAAAATATACAGATAGAAGATCCTACGCCTGACGATATTTATAGTATAGGTACCGTATGTGAAGTATTACAGATACTTAAAATGCCTGACGGAACGCTTAAGGCTCTTGTTGAAGGTATAAGCAGGGCGCAGTGGACTGATTTCAAACTTAGCGATAAAGGTTATATTGAAGTCGGTGTGAATGTTTTTGATGAAAAGATCGAAAAAACGCCAGAATCCGAAGCTATTATGAGAAGGGCGATCTCTTTATTTGAGCAATATGTTAAACTTAATCCAAGAATGCCTATGGAAGTTTCTATATCGATAAACAATATTACAGATCCTGCAAGACTTGCAGATACAATAGCGTCTCATCTTGCGATTAAGAATAATGAAAAACAGACAATACTTGAACTTATAGACCCTGTCGAAAGACTTGAAAAAATAATACAAATACTCAGTGCTGAAATTGAGATCCTGAATATTGAAAGAAGGATACAAAACAGGGTAAGGAATCAGATTGAAAAAACGCAGAAAGAATATTATCTTACTGAGCAGATGAAGGCTATACAAAAAGAGCTTAAGCAGAAAGACGATGCCCAAAGAGATCTGGACGAGCTTAGGGAAAAACTTAAAAAGACCAAGATGCCGCAAAATGTAAGAGATGCAGCTGAAAAAGAGTTTGCCCGTCTTGAAAAAATGATGCCGATGTCCCCGGAAGCTACGGTTATACGTACATATCTTGATTGGATAATAGAATTACCTTGGGAAAAAAGCACTCAAGACAATCTGGATTTAAAAAGAGCTAAAGAAATATTAGACGAAGATCATTATGGTCTTGAGAAAGTGAAAGACAGAATTCTTGAATATCTTGCAGTTCTTTCAAGAGTCAATAAAATAAAAGGTCCTATACTTTGTTTTATCGGACCTCCCGGAGTAGGTAAAACTTCTATAGCAAAATCCGTAGCAAGAAGTCTTGGCAGAAACTTTGTAAGGATTTCTATGGGAGGCGTAAGGGACGAGGCTGAAATCAGAGGACATAGACGTACTTATATAGGCTCGATGCCGGGTAAAATAATTCAGTCGATGAAAAAAGCCGGATCAAACAATCCGGTGTTTATTCTCGATGAAATAGATAAGATAGGTTCTGATTGGAGAGGTGATCCGTCAGCAGCTCTTCTTGAAGTTTTAGATCCCGAGCAAAATTATGCTTTCGGCGATCATTATTTGGATGTTGATTTTGATCTTTCAAAAGTTATGTTCATTACAACTGCAAATACTTTACACAATATACCGAACACTTTGCTTGATAGATTGGAGATTATAAGATTTTCAGGATATACGGATGATGAAAAAGTCCATATAGCTAAGGATTTTATAATACCTAAACAGCTTGAAGAGCATGGCTTGAAAAAAGAAGAACTTATAATAGAACCTGATGCTTTAAATTCAATAATAAAGAACTATACTCATGAAGCAGGCGTAAGGAATCTCAGCAGGGAAATTGCAAATCTCTGCAGAAAAGTAGCAAAAGAATTAGCTTTTGACAGTTCCATAAAATCAATAACGGTAAAATCTGAAAATATTAATAAATATTTGGGTATCCCTCATTATGAAAGAGAAAGAGTTGCCGAAAATGATATCGGTGTTGTAACAGGACTTGCCTGGACAGAAGTCGGCGGTGAAACTCTTACGATAGAAGTAAACAAGATGAAAGGAAAAGGTGCTTTGGTTTTGACGGGTAAACTCGGAGATGTTATGAAAGAGTCTGCTCAAGCGGCTTTGACATATGTTCGTTCTTCTGCAGTAAAACTCGGTATAGATGAAGACATCTTTAAAGATACCGACTTTCATGTGCATGTTCCCGAAGGTGCAGTGCCAAAAGACGGTCCAAGTGCAGGTATTGCAATGGCTACGGCCTTAGCTTCGGTTTGTATGAATAAAGCGGCAAAGAAAAAAATCGCGATGACAGGAGAGGTTACTCTTAGAGGCAGAGTGCTTGCTATAGGCGGTCTAAAAGAAAAGGTTTTGGCTGCATTTAGAGAAGGAATCACTACAATACTTTTTCCTGACGGCAATAAAAAAGATCTCGCAGACATTCCGGAAGATATAAAAAAGAAGGTTAAAATGATACCTGTTTCGCATATGGACGAGGTTATATCTCAGGCTATTGAAAAACTTCCGGCAAATAATTGTGCATGTGTTGCAGATAAAAATAAATCTAAAACAAATAAAAAGAACGGAGGCCGTAAAAAATGAAAAAACAATATCTTTTAACCCCGGGACCGACACCTATTCCGCCGCAGGTTTCGCTTAAAGAGGCTTTACCTATCATTCATCATCGCACATCTGAATTCGGAGAAATCTATAAAGACGTGGCGGAAGGTTTGAAATATGTATTCCAGACTAAAAATGAAGTTTATATGCTGTCGGCATCAGGAACAGGTGCGATGGAAATGGCAATTGTTAATTTACTTAGTCCTGGTGATGAAATTATAGTGGCGTCATGCGGTAATTTTGGTGACAGATTTAAAAAAATGGCCGAAGTTTACGGAGTTAGAGTTATAGAAGCTTCAGTTCCTTGGGGAAATGTTGTTAAACCTGAAGAAATAGAAAAAGCTCTTAATGAAAATCCCGGTGTTAAAGCCGTGTATACGACTTTTACGGAAACTTCAACCGGCGTAGTTAATGATATTAAAGCTATCGGCAAGATTGTAGCAAAGACTCCGGCTGTTTTGGTAGTAGATACTATTTCAGGTCTTGCAGGCCAAGAGTACAGAGCAGATGAGTGGAAAGTTGACGTAACAGTCTGCGGTTCGCAGAAAGGTTTTATGCTTGCTCCGGGACTTGCTTTTATATCTATGAGCGAAAAAGCCTGGAAACTTGTTGAAACATCAAAACTGCCTAAATTCTATTTTGACATAAAAAAATATAAGAAATCTTATGCCACTAATGAAACGCCGTTTACGCCTCCTGTCACTCTTATAGTAGCTTTACAGGAAGCATTGAAAATGATAAAAGAGAAAGGTATTGAGAACATGTGGAATGATTATAAGCTTTTAGCTAAAGCCGCAAGAGCAGGTATGAAGGCTTTGGGTCTTGAGCTTTTCGGAGAAGTTCCTTGTGAAGTTGTTACAAGTGCGAAAGTGCCGGAAGAGATAGGCGGAAAAATTGTTAAAACACTTAGAGAAAAATACGGTGTATCGATAGCCGGCGGACAAGGCGAGCTTAAAGGAAAAATTATAAGATTTGCACATATGGGATATATTGGCAAAGCCGATCTTCTAGTTGGATTTTCTTGTCTTGAAATGGTTTTAGTCGAGCTTGGAATGAAGATTGAAAAAGGTAAAGCTGTCGCAGCAGCCGAAGAAGTTTTGATAAACGGATAATTATATATTAGTTTTTGTAACATAGTAAAAATATTAATTAAGAGGAACATGAAATGTACAAAATTTTAATGACATATGACAATATGGAGGGATTAGATGCTTTGCTTGAAAATAAAGAATTTCAAGTAGATGTTCATGCCAAACCTTCTCCGGAAGAATTTAAAAAACTAATAAAAGATTATGACGGACTTTTAATACGTTCTGAAGTCAAAGTTACACCTGATATTATTGAAGCGGCCGACAATCTTAAATTCATAGGAAGAGCCGGAACCGGTGTCGACAATGTAGACAAAGCAGCGGCGACAGCTAAAGGTATAGTTGTTGCAAATGTTCCCGGAGGAAATACTATTTCAGCGGCTGAACATACTGTCGGATTAATGCTTGCTTTGGCAAGAAATATTCCCGAAGCACAAGCATCTTTAAAAAATAAAAAGTGGGATAGAAAACATTTTGTCGGCAATGAGCTTTTCGGAAAAACTCTCGGACTTATAGGTGTTGGCAGAATAGGAACGGAAGTTGCAAAGAGGATGATATCTTTTGGAATGAAAATAATAGCATACGATCCTTTTGCAAATAAAGATATAGCTAAAAGTAATGGAATAGAATTAAAAACTCTTGATGAAGTTTATGCTGAGTCAGATTATTTATCTATACACTCACCTTTGAATGAAAGCACAAAAGGTATGATAAATAAAGAGTCAATAAGTAAAATGAAAGACGGTATCAGAATAATAAATTGCGCAAGAGGTCCTATAATAAATGAAGATGATCTCTCCGAAGCTATAAAATCCGGAAAGGTTAAAGGTGCAGCAATCGATGTTTTTACAAAAGAACCTCTTGAAAACTGGACAATAGTAGAGACTGATCATGTTGTTGCAACTCCACATCTTGCCGCTTCTACAGAAGAAGCGCAGGTAAAAATAGCACAGGAAATGAGCGAAGTTATAATAGATTTCTTTACTAAAGGACTTATAAGGAATGCTGTTAATGTTCCAACTGTCGACTGGGAAACTTATAATAAGATGAAACCTTATATAGATCTGGCAACAAAGATAGGATCTTTCCAGGGACAGATAGCTGAAGGCGGAATAAAAGAAATAGAAATAGCTTATAAAGGAAATATTTCTGCTTATAAGATCAATTCAATGACAGTTGCATATTTACAAGCATTGTTAAACCATATACTTGATATTAAAGTGAATTTTGTAAATGCTCTTTCAATAGCTAAAGAAAGAGGTATTAAAGTTAAAGAAACTATGGTCGGAACATGCGATAATTATTCAGGATTGATTGTTGCAACAGTGCACACTGACAAAGGTGAAATGTCTATGTCAGGCACTATGTTCAGTTCTACAATACCTAGAATTATAAATATTAACGGACTCAATGTAGATGTTGCTCCCGTAGACAGTAAAATATTGATAGAAAATGATGATAAACCGGGTATTGTAGGTAAAGTAGGTGCGGTTCTTGGAGACAGCGGTGTTAATATTGCAGGAATGAATGTCGGAAGAAAGAGCATAGGCGGCGAAGCTTTGACGATTATTGAGGTTGATAATGAGGTTTCAGCTGATACTATTGCTAAATTGTCAAAAATCCCGGGAATCAAAAAAGCAAAATATGTTGCATTGTAATATTAAAAAAACCAAAAAGGGCAACGGTGAATACAACCGCTGCCCTTTTTTATTGCAGGACTGATTATGTCTCTATTTTTAAAAAAAATATTTTCACAGCCAACCAAAAACGATATTTCTTTTTATAGCATTTTAATTGCTTTTGCAATTTCTGCCGGAGGCGGATTTGTTTTTTCACTTTCCGTGCAAGTAATATGTTTTATTATTCTATCTCTTTCATTTTCATATATTTTCATAAAAAAATCTTTCGATGACAAATATGCTCTGCTTATTATTCTTCCGCTTATTGCGGCTTGTATTTCATATTTAGGAGCAGATTTTCAGGCAAATATAAGGATTCCAATAATAGCGCTTATAAATGCAACATTGGCATTTTTTATAATAATATATGCAAATGATAAAAATAAGGAAAATATTCTTATTACTCTTTTAATATTCGGTTTTCTTATATCGCTGTTTACCTTTAAAGGAAGTTTTGTATCTAATAAATATTTGGCATTGAATATAAATATAGTTGCCGGTTTTTTGCTGCTTGTTTATCCTCTATGTTTTGGTTTTATTGAAAAAAATAAATTCCCGTATTTGTTTATGTTTTTAGCTTTTGTAATATTTGCGGCTATTGCTGTTACAAAATCCCGTTCAGTAATATTATCAGCCTATGCCGTAACATTTTTTTATTTGTTCCTTTTTAAAAAGAATACAGCTTTTAAAATATTATTTTTTTTAATTACATCTGCTCTTCTCACAGGACTTATATTTGCTTTCAACTATAAAACGGATTGGAGTAGTATTAGTGACAGGCTTATATGGTGGAAAGCGGCGATATCAATGTTTAAAGATTATCCTATATCAGGTGTGGGTTTTGGAAATTATTCTGCTCTTTGTTTGACATATAGACCTGAAATGTCACTTAATGCTATGTTTGCACATAATTCTTTTCTTCAGATATTGGCAGAAACGGGAGTTGTAGGCATCATCGCCTTTATAGCTGCAGCTTATGCTGTTAAACGAAATGTCTTTATCAATAGAGAAAATGGTGTTTATGATCCATATACTAAAGCATCTCTAATAAGTCTTTCCGCTTTTTTGATTGTAAATATAGTGGATTATAGTCTGCTTGTTCCATTGAATATGCTTACATTTTTTATTATAGCCAGCATTATTTATAAAACTAAAACCATCTTAAGAAAGAATAAAAAAACTGCTTCTATAATCCTGATACCGGTATTTTTTGCAATATATGTTTTTTCTATGCTTTTGATAGCTGAACATTACTATGCTGAAGGCAATATGTTTTATAATACAGGTGCTTATGATAAAGCGATTGAAATGTATGAAAAAGCGGTTATTTATGACAGCAAAAACCCGGTGTATTGGCATATGATTGCGGAAAGTGAGTTTGAAATGTCAAAACTTCCTGAAAATATAGATAAAAGTAAAGAGTATGTTCTTAGGGCTATCAAAAATGATCTAAATGCGGAGAAATATTATCGTCATTCTTCACAGTTAAAATTCGGGTTGGCTTATCTTTATAAAATAAGCGGAGATAATGAACGCGCACAGGAATATGCTGCTCTTGCCGGAAAATACGATAAATTTAATCCATACTTTATGTCACATTCAATAGAAATACAATAAAACTATGGTGCAAATATGCAAACTAATGAATTCTTTAAAACCTATAAAACATCTATTTTTATTCTGATTTTTCTTATAGCGGCTTTTGCTATATATGCTAAAACCATAAAATATGACTTTGTATATTTTGACGATACGGCACTAGTCGTAGAAAATTATGATTATATATCAGATTATAAAAATATTCCCGGTTTTTTTTATGCTTCAGCATTTAATACCGCAAACGATTTTTATTATAGACCGCTGCTGACACTTTCATTCTCGCTGGATTCTATGATATCTGCCAAGAGCCCGGCTATATCGCATTTCACTAATATTCTGCTCCATTTTATTTCTTCGCTGCTTCTTTTTATCCTTTTACGTCGCCTTAAGTTCAATGAAATATTTTCATTTTTATTTACTGTCATTTTTATAGTTCATCCATCTTTTGTGCAGGCTGTAGCATGGATACCGGGAAGAAATGACACGCTTCTAATGGTTTTTATAATAGCGGCACTTATACTTATTTATGACTATTTCGATCCGCAAAAACGGCAGGTATATAAAATAATCATTGCTGCCTTTGCTTTTTTAGCTGCTCTTATGACAAAAGAAACAGCGTCGGTATTGTTTATACTGATCCCGTTGTTTATGTATGTTTTTTGTTTGGAAGTAAAAAAGAAAGATTATATTACCGTGCTTGTAGTTATGTTTGTAATGCTGATAGCCTATCTGCTTTTAAGGGCATATGCTGTTGGTGAGGCACAGAAAGTTTTTACGCTTGGAGATTATATTGCAAAAACTCTACACTCTCTCAAGGCATATATAGGTTATATAGAATATGCTCTCATGCCTTTGAGAATAAGTTTAATACCTGAAAAAATGCCGTTTGACATTTTTACGCTTATATCAGCTGTTTTGTTTGTCGTGCCGATCATTATGTCTCTGTTCTTTGGGGTCGGGAGGAAGAAAGTTATACTTTTTGGCTTGCTATGGTTTACCTTGCTTATTCTTCCTACTTTGGGAGTGTCAATAAATTATTGGTTTTCCCACAGAATATATACAGCATCATTTGGAATTCTTTTAATCTTTATCGAGTTTTTCATATCCGTTTCTGAAAAAATGCAGTCATATACAAAGTATCTGCAACTCTTTTTATTTTTACCGATAATATTGTTTTTTACAGTCTCTTTCGTACAGGCTGAAAAGTTTCAGAATAGAAAAATATTCCTTGCAAATGCAGTCAGCGAGCAACCGGATTCTGATATGGTTAAAATTCAGATTGCCAGACATTATGTAGATATCGGAAATCCGCTTGAAGCATTAGAAACTCTTAAGAAAGTGCATCCTAAGGAGAATGAAAAGTATACGCTTTCATATTATGAAAGTTTAGGGATGGTTTTGTTTATTCTTGGAAATTATGAAGAAGCAAAAGAGATTTTTTTAATGGTCCTTAGTTTTTATGATGATAGGGAGTATGCTAACTTTATGCTCAGCGAAATATGTTTTAGACAAGGGGAGTATGATCAGTCATTAAAGTATATTAAAAAGCTTTTGTTTATTAATTCCGGTAAAAAACAATATCCTGGTAAAGAAAAATATGAAAATCAATATAATAAAATCTTAAATAAAATAGAGAGTATGTAAACAACACACCTTTATTGACTTTTCGTCCAAAAAACGCTAAAATCAATACTTAATTATTATTGAAAAATAAATCTTTTTTAGGAGAGTGATATGGTACACAAAATTACACTTATACCAGGTGACGGTACAGGTCCTGAAATTACTGAAGTTACGGCAAAAGTTGTTGAAGCTACAGGCGTTAAAGTTGAATGGGAAATAGCACATGCAGGTGTTGATATAATGGAAAAGGAAGGAACTCCTCTTCCTGAAAGTACATTAAATTCAATAAGGAAGAATAAGATAGCTATAAAAGGACCTATTACTACGCCAATAGGGACAGGTTTTCGTTCGGTTAATGTTGCGATAAGAAAAGAACTTGATCTTTATGCCTGCTTAAGGCCTTGCAAAACATATAAAGGCGTAAAATCCAAATATGAAGATATAGATCTTGTAGTCGTTAGAGAAAATACGGAAGATCTCTATGCGGGTGTTGAATACCCTGAAGACTCTCAAGAAGCAAAAGAAATAATAAAAATATCACAAAATAAAATAAGAGAGCACTCAGCAATCTCAATAAAGCCTATTTCGGCATTCGGCAGTGAAAGGATAATCAGATATGCTTTTGAGTATGCAGTAAAACATAATAGAAGAAAAGTTACAGCTATCACAAAAGCAAATATAATGAAATGTACAGACGGTTTATTTTATAAAGTGGCAAGAGAAGTCGCAAAAGATTATGAAGGGAAAATAGAATATGAGGAAAGGCTTATAGACAATATGTGTATGCAGCTTGTTCAAAAGCCGGAACTTTATGATGTTATGGTACTTCCTAATCTTTATGGTGATATACTTTCAGATTTATGTGCAGGCTTAGCAGGCGGTCTTGGCGTAGCTCCCGGCGCAAATCTCGGAAAAGATATAGCCGTTTTTGAAGCCGTTCACGGTTCGGCTCCAAAATATAAAGGGATGAATAAAGTAAACCCTACGGCTCTTATACTTTCAGCAAAACTTATGCTTGAGCATATAGGGGAAGAAGCCGCTGCTTTCAGACTTGAAAAAGCCATTGCTGATGTTATAGCTGAAAAAAAATATGTTACTTATGACCTTGGCGGCACTGCCGGAACTAAGGAAATGGGACAGGCGATAATAGATAAATTAAAATAAAATTGGAATAAATGATGGAAAAAACCTGCATAATAATAAAGCCAGACGGCGTTTGCAAGAAAGTTTCCGGGGATATAATTAAAAGATTCTATTCCGAAGGTTTGAAACTTATCGCCTTAAAAATGGCCAGACCAGAGCGGGAAGTTATTGAGCATTTTTATGAAGTACATAAAGAAAAAGAGTTTTTTAAACCTCTGGTGGATTTTATGTGTTCGGCACCCATAATAGTTATGGTTTGGGAAGGCGAAAATGCCGTAGCAACTGTCAGGCGTGTCATAGGATCGACAAATTCCAAAGAAGCGGCTGAAGGCACTTTAAGAAATATGTTTGGTACTGACGGCAGGAGGAATATTGTACATGCTTCGGATAGTGCAGAGAATGCAGAAAAAGAAATATCTGTCTTTTTTGATGAAAAAAATATAATGCGGTATGACTATAATGATTGGAAGGAATAAAAAATGAAAGTATTAGTTGTTAATTGCGGTTCATCGTCGGTAAAATATACGCTTTTTGAAATTGAAACGAGGAAAAAAGTATCCTGGGGAATTGTTGAATGTATAGGTCTTCCGGAAGCCTATTATAAAAGGCAGAGTGCAGGCAATGAAGAGCATAAAGAATCGGTAAAAGCTGCAACACATATGGAAGCCGTTGAACTTATTATCAAAAATCTTATGGATAAAGAAGAAGGCAGCATAAAAAGTATTGATGAAATTGCAGTTGTCGGACACAGAATAGTTCACGGCGGTGATAAGTTTTCAAAATCAGTTCTTGTCACTGAAGAAGTTAAAGAAGGATTAAAAGAATGTTTTTCAATAGCTCCGTTGCACACTCCTGCACATTATGCCGGAATTATTGCAGTCGAAAAAATGCTTCCGGGAATTCCGTCCGTTTTAGTTTTTGATACGGCTTTTCACATGACAATACCGGATTATGCATATATGTATGCTCTTCCTTATGAATATTATGAAAAAGACCATATAAGAAGATATGGCTTTCACGGAACTTCGCACAATTATGTTTCTCAGAGAGCGGCAGAAATGCTTGAAAAACCCATTGAAGAACTTAAAATTATTACCTGTCATCTTGGCAATGGCAGCAGTCTTGCAGCAATTGAACACGGTAAAGTTATAGATACGTCTATGGGATTTACTCCATTACAGGGAGTTGTTATGGGAACACGATGCGGTGATATAGATCCGGCAATAATACCTTATATCATAAATAAATATCCAGATATGAAAGATCCAGAAGCACTTAATATCATGATGAATAAAAAAAGCGGACTTCAGGGAATATCAGGTTTATCGGGTGATATGAGAACTATAGTTAAAGCGGTAGCGGCAGGAAATAAAAAAGCAAAACTTGCTTTTGAAATGCTCTGCTATAGCATAAAGAAATATATAGGCTCGTATTTTGGCGTGCTTAATGGTGTTGACGGTTTGGTGTTTACAGCGGGTATAGGTGAAAACTCTCCTTCAGTAAGAGAAAAAATATGTGAAAATCTTTCTTCTTTAGGCATTGAGCTTGATTTAAATAAAAATAATGAACCTGGAAACAATGAAAGGTTTGTCTCTACTCCAAATTCAAAAGTTAAGGTTATGATAATACCTACTAATGAAGAGCTTATGATAGCAAGAGAGGCAAAAAAAGTGTTGACAAACGGATAAACAACATTTTATAATCTAAAATCTGTATTTAAAGACTTGGTTAATATTATGAAGCAGTTGATTTTTAATACATCTGATTTTATAAAGTCAGATATTGTAGAAAGAAGAACAAATAAATTTAATCCTGATATAGGACATGCTTTAAAAGTAACTGTTGCCCTCAAAGCTGAAAAAATATCAGATGATACTTTACATATCAGCGGAGGTGTTGAAGGTTATATTGAAATGGAATGTGCGCGCTGTCTTTCCGTTTACCGATATCCTGTTGAACTTTATATTGAAACGGATATGTATTTTTTAGACGGCGAAGTTGATATGGATGAAGAGATCAGACAACGCATAATTCTTGATCTTCCTTCAAAACCTTTGTGCAGTCAGGATTGCATGGGAATATGCCCCAAATGCGGAAAGCATAATACTGAAAATGACAAATGTTCCTGCAACTCCGACAATAATGATGAATTTATAAAACATAGATGGGAAAATCTATTCAAAAAAAATAAAAAAGTAAGCAAATAAAACGGAGGAAGTAAAAATGCCAAATCCAAAAAGAAAACATACCCCGCATCGCAGGGATAGCAGAAGATCTGCCAATTCAAAGCTTGATACACCAAATGCAAGCAAATGCTCAAACTGCGGAGCTCCTAAAATGCCTCATAAAGTCTGCCCTGAATGCGGATTTTATAATGCAAAACTCATTGTCCCAAGAAAAGTCAAAAAAACTGCGGAACAAAAACAACAAGAGGCTTAAATGATAATAGCACTTGATGCAATGGGCGGAGATACAGCGCCTGTCTCTACTGTAGAGGGCGCAGTTCTTGCAGCAAAGGCTTCAAAGCATAAAATTTTGCTTGTAGGGCCTGAAAAAATTATTGCCGAAGAGCTGTTGAAACATCAAAAAAAACATAATGTAAAGACGCATAATATAGAAATTATCAATGCGACTGAAGTTATTGCTATGGATGATCATCCTGCAAAGGCAGTAAGACAAAAAAAAGATTCCTCGCTTTCCGTTTGTGCAAAACTTGTAGCTGACGGAAAAGCTGATGCATTTGTGTCTATGGGAAATTCCGGTGCTGCTATGGCAGCTGCTCTTTTTTATCTTAAAAGGATAGACGGAGTTTTAAGACCTGCTATTTCCACGACTTTTCCTACTGTTGAAGGTTTTTGCATAATAGCCGATATGGGTGCAAATGTTGACTGCAAACCGGAACATCTTTTACAATTCGGAATAATGGCAAGCATATTTTGTGAAAAAGTTACAGGTATTGAAAAACCTAAAGTCGGACTTGTTTCAATTGGAGAAGAACCGACAAAAGGCAATGAACTTACGCTTGAGGCTTTTAAGCTTTTAGAAAAGGCTGATCTGAACTTTATCGGAAATATTGAAGGAAGGGAAATCCCCAAAGGTAAAGCCGATGTAGTAATATGTGACGGTTTTGTCGGAAATGTAATTCTAAAATTTGGCGAAGGTCTTGCTGAAATGATACTTAAACTTGTAAGAAAAGGTTTTAAAGAGCATCCTATAGCCTGGGTATCGCTGCCTTTTTTATGGAGAGCTCTTAGAGGTTTAAGGAAGAAAGTCGACTATAGTGAATCTGGTGGAGCACCTCTGCTTGGTGTCGACGGAGTTTGTATAATAGGACACGGAAGATCTGATGGAAAGGCTGTTAAAAATGCTATTCTTTCAGGAGCGAGAGCTGCTGAACATGATATTACAAAAGAAATAAAGGAAGCTATTGCAAAGTACTCGTAAGGAGAGTGCGCAGTTGCTCGAATGGTAAAGTATAAATGAATAAAAAAATAGGTGTAAAGATTTCAGGGACAGGTTCATATTTTCCTAAAAAAGTCCTTACTAATGCCGACCTTGAAAAAATGGTTGAAACTTCAGATGAATGGATAACCACAAGGACAGGAATAAAAGAACGCCGTATAGCGGCAAAAAATGAAGCAACTTCTGATCTGTCACTAGAAGCTTCAAAAGAGGCTTTAAAGGCTGCCGGAATGAAAGCAGATGAACTGGATTGCATTCTTGTTTCGACAGTAAGCGGCGATATGAGCTTTCCTTCAACTGCTTGTTTCCTTTTAGATAAACTTGGAATTAAAGATATTCCGGCTTTTGATCTCTCTGCGGCATGCAGCGGTTTTATATACGGAGTATCTATAGCTAAAGCATATATAGAGTCCGGATTGTATAAAAATATACTTCTTGTAGGTGCAGAAACTCTTTCCAGATTTACAAATTGGGAAGACAGGAATACATGTGTTTTATTTGGTGACGGAGCCGGTGCTATGATATTGTCGGCTTCTGAAACAAATGATGATGTATTATCTGTGTTTTTAGGTGCGGACGGTTCATATGCTGATCTTTTAGATATGCCTGGTGGCGGTTCAAGGAATCCTTCAACATTAGAAACCGTTCAGGAAAAATTAAATACTATTCATATGAAAGGCAAAGAAGTTTTTAAAGTTGCTGTTACAAAGATGGCTTTAGCAGCGGAAAAAGCACTTGAAATTGCAGGAAAGAAACCTGAAGATATTAATATTTTTATTCCTCATCAGGCAAATATAAGAATTATTGAAGCCGTAGCAAAAAAACTTGATGTTTCAATGGATAAAGTTTTCGTTAATATACATAAAACCGGAAATATTTCGGCAGCTACTACAATTACAGCACTTGATGAAGCGATAAAAACAAAGAAACTTAAAAAAGGCGACCTTGTAGAACTCATTGCTTTTGGCGGCGGGTTTACTTGGGGTGCGACAATTCTAAGAATTTAATATACACCTATTATATATAGATGTAAAGAGGTATAAAATGTCAAAAATAGTACTTATGTTTCCCGGGCAAGGCAGCCAGACTGTTGGGATGGGTAAAGAGCTTTATGATAAATATCCCAAAGCCAAAGAAATAATAGATGCTGCCGGGGAAGAACTTAAAAAAATAATATTTGAGGGTCCGGAAGAAATATTAAAACTCACGAAATATACTCAACCTGCGATATTTACTATAAGTATGGCGGCTTTTGAGGTTTTGAAAGAAAATATTGATTTTTCAAATAATGAATTTGTTGCCGCGGGACATTCCCTCGGAGAGTATTCAGCTTTGTGTGCGGCAGGTTTTTTCAGTTTCAAAGACGGGCTGGAAATGGTAAAGGCAAGAGGCAGATTCATTCAAGATGCTTCCGAAGCAAATCCCGGAACTATGGCTGCGATCATAGGAATGGAAAAAGATGCGGTTGGAGATATATGCGAAAAAGTTTCTTCGGAAGGTATATGTGAAGCTGTAAACTTTAATTCTCCCGGACAAATAGTAATAGCAGGAACGGTTAGTGCTGTCAATAAAGCTGTTGAACTGGCTAATGCCGCAGGTGCTGTGAAATGTGTAGTTTTGAATGTTTCAGGTCCTTTTCATTCTTCTCTTATGGCTTCGGCTGCCGATAATATGGCAAAAGAACTTGAAAAATATAATTTTAATCTTCCGTCTTTCGGAGTTTATACAAATTGTGATGCCATCTTGACAAATGACTCAGCAATTGTTAAAGAAAAGCTAGTAAGACAGATTAAAAGTGCGGTTAAATGGGATGAAAGTATTGCAGCTATAATCAATGACGGTTTTGATAAGTTCATAGAAGTCGGTCCCGGAAAAGTTCTTTCAGGTCTTTTAAGAAGAATAGACAGAACAAAAAAATCTTTAAATATTGAAGATGAAGCAAGCTTACAAAAAACCATACAGGAGTTAAGTAAATGAGACTTAAAGGAAAAATAGCAATTATAACCGGTTCTGCACAAGGTATAGGTAAAGCAATCGCTGAGACTTTTGCGGCAGAAGGTGCAAATCTTGTAATAACCGATATCAATGCGGAAGCATCACAGAAAACATCAGAAGAGATTAAGGCAAAATTCGGTGTTGAAACTTTAGCTGTCGCCGGAAATGTAGCCAAATTTGAAGACTGCGAAAATCTTGTAAAAGCCTCGCTTGACAAATTCTCCAAAATAGATATACTAATTAACAATGCCGGGATAACTAAGGATAATCTCGTCTTAAGAATGACAGAATCTGAATGGGATGCGGTCATAGCGGTTAATTTAAAAGGTGTCTTTAACTGCACAAAAGCTGTAAGTAAACCGATGATTAAGCAAAGAGAAGGCAGAATAATAAATATTGCTTCAGTCGTCGGCGAAATGGGAAATGCCGGACAGGTGAATTACTCGGCTTCTAAAGGCGGAGTAATAGCGATGACAAAAACCTGTGCAAAAGAGTTTGGTTCGAGAAATATTCTTGTAAATGCTATAGCTCCAGGTTTTATCCGTACGGCAATGACTGATGCACTAAGCGATGCGGCAAAAGATGCAATGGCAAAAATGATACCGCTCGGTAAGCTCGGAGAAGCTTCGGATGTAGCTAAAGCCGCTTTGTTCCTTGCAAGTGATGATTCTTCATATATAACAGGTCATGTTCTTTCCGTTAACGGCGGAATGTATATGTAATAAACTGCAAATTGAAATGCCGCTAAAATAAAAAATAATAAAAGAAGTTAAAACCATTAAAGGGGGAAGTACAAAATGGCAGATTTCGAAGCTAGAGTAAAGGAAATTATTGTTGAGCAGTTAGGTGTAGATCCGGCTGAAGTTGTAACAGGTGCCTCTTTTGTTAATGATTTGGGTGCAGATTCATTGGATACAGTTGAACTCGTAATGGCTTTTGAAGAGGAATTTGGTATCGAAATTCCTGATGAAGAAGCAGAAAAGATTCAGACTGTAGGCAATGCTGTTGAATATATTAAAGCTCACGCAGCAAAATAATTTTATTTAGCTAAGGCACTACAATGAAAAAAAGAATAGTTATAACCGGTATAGGAGTAGTTACTCCTATCGGTACCGGGAATGTAGATTTTGCCGATGCTTTGAAAGCCGGCAAATCAGGCATTTCCGCGATTGAGCATTTTGATGTCACTAATTTTTCAACAAAGATCAGCGGATATATCAAAGATTTTGTTCCTGAAAATTTTATTGACAGAAAAAAAGCAAAAAGAATGGCAAGATTTACGCAGCTTGGTGTATCGGCTGCGAAACTTGCTGTTGAGGATTCAGGGCTTGATTTTTCAAAAGAAGATCTGTCAAGAATCGGCGTTGTAACCGGCACCGGAATGGGCGGCTTAGACATAATTGAAGAGGAAGAAAAGGCTCTTTTAGAGAAGGGGCCAAGAAGAGTCAGCCCTTTTCTTATTCCTATGATAATTACTAATATGCTTCCCGGCGAAATCGCCATACAATATGGACTTACCGGTCCGAACTATGCCGTAACGAGTGCTTGTGCTTCATCTAACCATGCTATGGGAGACTCTTTGAGGCTTCTTCAAGCAGGTGATGCAGATATTATGATTTCAGGCGGAGCAGAAGGTGTTATTACTCCTTTGGGACTTGCAGGTTTTTGCAATATGAAAGCTGTTTCGCAAAGAAATGATGAACCTCATAAAGCTTCGAGACCCTTTGACAAAGACCGTGATGGTTTTGTAATGGGAGAAGGGGCAGGAATAATAATACTTGAAACTTTGGACCATGCTCTTGCAAGAGGTGCAAAAATTTATGCAGAACTTGCAGGATATGGAGCTTCAGACGACGCTTATCATATGACAGCCCCTGAACCTGAAGGAAAAGCAGCAATCCTTGCTATGGAAAAAGCAATTGCTGATGCAGGTATTTCTAAAGATGAAGTAGATTATATTAATGCACACGGAACATCTACTTCATTGAATGATAAAACAGAAACTTTAGCAATCAAAAAAGTTTTCGGGGATAGAGCTTATAAGATCCCTGTTTCATCGACAAAATCGATGACAGGACATCTTTTAGGTGCTGCGGCCGGTGTTGAACTTGCTGCAACGGTGCTTTCAATGAATGGCGGATTTATTCATCCGACAATAAATTATGAGACACCTGACCCTGAATGCGATCTTGATTATGTTCCTAATACCGCAAGAGAGCAACAGATCACTTGTGCTCTCTCAAACTCTTTAGGGTTTGGCGGTCATAATGCAACGGTAGTAATAAAGAAATATGACAAATAAAAGTCTTGATAAACTTCAAAAGGTTATTGAATATAAGTTCAATAACCTTGAAGTTTTAATAAGTGCTTTGACTCATAAGTCTTATGCAGCTGAAACAGGACTAAAGTATTATAATGAGCGGATGGAGTTTCTGGGTGACAGTATTCTATCCGCTATTGTTGCTGAAAATTTATATAAAAGATACCCTTTAGAAGCTGAAGGGAAACTCTCACAGTTAAAATCTCAAATAGTTTCAGCCCAAAATTTAAGCCAGTGGGCTAAAGAAATAAAACTTGGTGACTATATTATTCTCGGCAAAAGTGAAGATTCAGCTGATGCAAGAAATAGAGAAAGTTTATTGTGCGATCTTTTTGAAGCTGTCGTCGGAGCCATATATCTTGACGGAGGCTTTGACAGTTCGAGAAAGTTCGTTTTGAAATTCCTGGACAAACAAACAGATATAGTAATAACTGATTATAAAAGCAGGCTTCAGGAAATAGCCCAGTCGGAATATAAAGAACTTCCGGAATATAAAATAATAAAAGAGTTCGGTCCTGACCACGATAAAAAATTCGAGGCGGCCGTTTATTTGAAAGAAAAGCTTTTAGGCAAAGGTGTCGGTCATTCCAAAAAGGAAGCCCAGCAGTCTGCTGCAAAAAAAGCTATGAAATATATAAATAAAAAATAGTTATAAATGACGAAATCTCCATTGTCGTTCTGTTGTTGACTTTTGTCATAGTCATTAATTCGTCATTCATAATTCTCTTTATGTCGTTGTCTTTGATTCGTAATTAATAGAAAGGGGAGTATAAAATGGTAATGGATTATTTTTTATCTGAAGAAGAACAGATGATGATTGAAACAGCAAGAACTATAGCCCAAGAAAAAATGAAACCTGTCAGAGAGCATTATGATGAAAAAGAAGAGTTCCCTTGGGATATCGTAAAGGAATATGCACAGGCTGACCTATGCGGCGTATATATTCCTGAAGAATACGGCGGATTCGGTAAGGGTATTATGGGACTTGTTTTAGTTGTTGAAGAGCTTTGTAAAGTTGACGGAGCTGTTGCATTATCGCTTGCGGCAACCGCACTCGGCACTCTTCCAATTCTTATAGCCGGAAATGAACAGCAAAAACAAAAATATCTTCCCGATATTGCTTCAGGCAAAAAACTTGCAGCTTTCGGTTTAACCGAAGCTGAAGCCGGCTCTGATGCGACTGGTATGAGAACTACGGCAGTTAAAGACGGCGATTATTATATTCTTAACGGAACAAAATGCTTTATTACTAATGGCGGTGATGCTGAAACATATACGGTTTTTGCGAAAACAAATCCTTCAAAAGGCGCAAGAGGTATTTCATGTTTTATTCTTGAAAAAGGAATGCCGGGATTTGAGTTCGGAAAAAAAGAAAAGAAACTCGGTATCAGAGCTTCTTCTACAAGAGAATTGATATTCAATAATTGCAAAGTCCACAAAGACCAGCTTCTTGGAAAAGAGGGGCACGGACTTATGATTGCACAGGCTACTTTGGATAATTCTCGTCCCGGAGTTGCCGCACAGGCATTAGGTATTGCTGCAGGAGCTCTTGAAGAAGCAGTTGAATATGCAAGAAAAAGAGTTCAGTTTGGACAGCCTATAGCTTCTTTCCAAGGAATTCAACATATGCTTGCAGATATGGCGACAAAAGTTGAAGCTGCAAGAGCGCTTCTTTATGCTTCTGCCAGAATGATAGATTCGGGCAAAGCAAAAAGAACAAGCAAAGAATCTGCAATGGCAAAACTTTTCTGTTCTGAAGTTGCTATGGAAGTAACTACAAATGCAGTTCAGATCTTCGGCGGATATGGTTATAGCAGAGAGTATCCTGTTGAAAAAATGATGAGAGATGCTAAGATTACTACTATATATGAAGGAACAAGCCAGATACAAAAAAATGAGATAGCTTTGAACCTTATTAAAGAATCGGCAGCAAAGTCGAAATAATTTATTTAGATATAAAATATTTTTATAAATTAAAATTTAACAATACGGGGAAGAAGTAAAATGAATATAATAGTTTGCATTAAACAGGTTCCTAATACGACAAATGTTCAGATTGACCATGAAACCGGAAGACTTAAAAGAGAGGGTGTTGAATCAATAATAAATCCTTTTGATGAATACGCTATAGAAGAAGGCGTAAGACTTAAAGAAAAGATCGGCGGAAAGGTTGTAGTTGTAACAATGGGACCTCCTCAAGCGGAAGCGGCTTTAAGAGAAGCAATTTCAAGAGGAGCTGATGAAGCTGTCTTAGTAAGTGACAGAGCTTTCGGCGGTGCCGACACTCTTGCTACTTCTTATGCTTTGTCTTCGGCGATAAAAAATATAGGTGATTATGGCGTAATATTTTGCGGCAAACAGGCAGCCGACGGAGATACAGCACAGGTCGGACCCGGAGTTGCGGAAATGCTTGATATCCCCCATGTCGCTTATGTGAAAAAAATTGAAGACATCAATGATAAAACAATGAAAGTCCAAAGAATGATGGAAGACGGATATGATGTTATTGAAACCCCGCTTCCTGCTCTTTTGACAGTTGTTAAAGAGATAAATACTCCAAGGATCCCTTCCCTTAAAGGCAAGATGGCAGCAAAAAAAGCAACTATTAAAGTGCTAGATGCTGCTGCTGTCGGTGCCGATACAAAAAGAACGGGTCTTAACGGTTCTCCGACACAAGTTATGAAGATATTTACACCTCCTCAGAGATCCGGCGGAGAAAAGTTTACGGGAGATGCTTCTGAAGTTGCATCTGCTTTGGTAAAGGAAATGTCTGAAAACGGTTTAATCTAAACGGGGGAAAGATAAATGTCAAACAGTATACAAGTTTTAACGGATAAATGTGTCGGCTGCAAGATGTGTGTGAATGCATGTCCTTTCGGCGCTATTGCTATGACTGACAGGCCGGAACATCCTAAAAAACAGCAACTTGCGGTTATAGATTTAAATAAATGTACTTATTGCGGCTCATGTGTTGAGGCTTGCAAGTTTAAAGCAATAGAATTGAAAAAAGATGCTCCTCAAGCCGGTGTCAATAAAGACGATTACAGAGGAGTATGGGTTTATGCCGAGCAAAGACATGGAGAGATTGCAAGTGTTGTTTATGAACTTTTAAATGAAGGCAGAAGGCTTGCCGACAAACTCGGCGTTCCTTTAAGTGCGGTTCTGATAGGTTCCGATATTAAAGAAAAAACTCAAGAGCTTATATGCAGAGGTGCGGATAAAGTTTATGTTTTTGACGATCCTGTTTTTAAGGATTTTCAGGATGATCCATATACTTCCATATTGACTCAGCTTATTAAAGATCAAAAACCTGAAATAATACTTATGGGTGCTACAAATATCGGGCGTTCATTTGCTTCAAGAGTAGCGGCAAGAATACAGACCGGTTTGACGGCAGATTGCACTTCTTTGGAAGTTGATACAGAAAACAGAAATCTTCTTCAAACACGTCCTGCTTTCGGCGGAAATATTATGGCTACAATTCTTACTCCCAGACATCGTCCGCAGATGGCTACCGTAAGACATAAAGTTTTTAAAGAAGCGAAAGTTGAAGATTCAAGAAAAGGCGAAGTTATTGAACCCAAATTCGATGTACAAACACTTATAAACAGAACAAAATTTATTGAATATGTTAAAGATGACAGTGCTCATATAAATATTTCAGATGCCGACATTATAGTTTCCGGCGGAAGAGGTCTTTGCGGACCTGACGGTTTTAAACTCCTTAAAGAACTTGCAGATCTTCTCGGAGGTGCTGTAGGAGCTTCAAGGGCGGCAGTAGATTCAGACTGGATACCTTATTCTCATCAAGTAGGTCAGACCGGAAGAACTGTTGCTCCAAAAATTTATATAGCCTGCGGAATTTCAGGACAGATACAGCATATGGTCGGGATGAGCTCTTCTGACACTATAATAGCGATAAATAAAGATGTTACATGTCCTATGATGCAGACAGCAACTTATGCTCTTGAAGGCGATCTATTTGAAATTATTCCACAGATCATAAACGAGATCAAAAAAATGCGCTGTGCATAATAAATATTTCAAATAAAGTTAAACAAAAGAATGCCCTGTTTTAGAACAGGGCATTCTTTTTGATTTCTTTAAACTTTTTGTATTGTTTTATTTTGCTTTTAGCATAATTCGTTATTCGTAATCGTCGTTATATTGACAATTATTATGTATAAAAATATAATACACTGGTATATGATTATTCTTCAAGTGCGACGGAAAAAGACCAAGATAGACTTATTTAAATACTTATAAAAATGACACTGTTTTTTGATTTGCCGATTGTCAGAATATAAACAGGAAATAACTCTAAATAAAACGACTAAGATTTACGATGTAACATTAATTTAAAAATTAAATATGAAAAAAACAGGGGGAATAATTAAATGCACGAGCATGGTATAGCAAGAGATTTGTGGAAAGTGGTACTGGAAGAAGCAGAAAAAAACAATATATCAAAAATAACAAAGCTCAATGTAGTTTTAGGAGATGCTTCCGGAATTGAGAAAGATCTTTTAGACCATTCATTTATTGATCATATATTTAAAGAATATGATATTGCTAAAGACGCTGTTGTTGAATATGAAATAGTTCCTCTTACCGCGATGTGTAAAAATTGTTCGAAAGATATAAAGACCTCCGATATGGAAAAGCTTGTATGCCCGCAATGCGGCTCAAGTGATATCGATATTGTTTCCGGCCGTGATGTTTATATTAAAAGTATTGAGGGAGAATAAAAGGGTGCTTCTGTGGCTAAACCAAAGCTGATTGAAAGCATGCTTATTGAAGTTTCAGGTACTGTGCAGGGGGTAGGTTTCAGACCTTTTGTATTTAATCTTGCTTCATCTTTGGATTTATGCGGATATGTAAGAAATACAGGTGCCGGCGCAGAGATACTTCTTCAAGGCAATCAAAAAAAAATCTCTTCTTTTATATCAAAAATAAAAAAATCTGATTTCAATGCCGTTTATAAACAGAAAAGAAAATTTGCAGCAAAACAAACCGGATTTAAAATAATTAAAAGCAAAAAAACCGAGATACTTGCTGAATTTCCGTATGATTTGGCATTATGTGATGATTGTAAAAAGGAACTTTTCTCAAAAAAAGACAGAAGATTTGAATATCCTTTTATTAATTGCGTAAACTGCGGACCGCGTTTTTCTATTATAAGAAAACTTCCTTATGACAGAAAAAATACTACGATGAATAAATTTAAAATGTGTCCGGATTGTCTTTCAGAATATGAAAACCCGAAAGACCGCAGATTTCATGCCCAGCCTAATGCCTGTCATGAATGCGGACCTAAACTTTCTCTGTTTAAGAAGAACAAAAAACTTATTGCGATTAAAAATGAAGCTTTAAAGAAAAGTATAGAGCTTATAAAAAGAGGAAAAATCCTTGCGGTCAAAAGTATAGGAGGTTATCATCTCGTATGCGATGCTTCAAATATAAGTGCTGTGAAATTACTTAGAAAAAGAAAGAAAAGACCTTTTAAACCTTTTGCGATTATGACATTGCTTGATAGTGCTGAAAAGTTTTGTCACATAAGCAAATATGAGAAAAAAACACTCAGATCAAAACGTGCACCGATAGTTCTTCTTAGAAAATCAGAAAATAAAGTTTACACCGATATGCTTGACACTCTTGCACCGCATAATAATTCTCTGGGAGTTATGCTTCCGTATGCTCCGTTACACCATCTTTTAATAAAAGATATACCTGTTTTAGTTATGACTTCCGGTAACCGTTCCGACGAACCTGTAAGCATAAATGAAAAAGAAGCATTTACAAATCTTTCCGAAATAGCAGATTATTTTTTGACAAATGACAGAGATATTGAAAACCGTTCAGACGATTCTATAGTAAAATTTATTCCAGATGCAAGTGAAAAGATAATTATAAGACGCAGCAGAGGATATGTTCCTGAGCCTGTTAAAATCAATTGCAAAGATAATGTGATAGCAGCAGGCGGCGATTTAAAAAATTCATTTTGCATTACAAGAAACGGGAATGCTTATCTTTCACAGTATATCGGCGATCTTGAAAATAGTAAGAATGAAATGTTTTTTAAAGAAAGCATAAACAAAATGCAAAGATTTTTGGATATTAAGCCGAAAACATCTGTGTGCGACGCTCATCCCGGTTATTTTTCGTCGAGATACTTTAAAAAACATTATAAAAGATGCAATTTTGTTTTACACCATTATGCTCATATTGCTTCCGTGTTAGCTGAAAATAATATCAAAGGAAAATCTATAGGCTTTAGTTTTGACGGAACAGGATATGGCAAAGACGGGAAATCTTGGGGGGGTGAAATTATACTTTTTGACGGAGATAAGTTTTCGCGAGAGATGCATTTTGATTATTTTAAACTTCCCGGCGGGGATATTTGTGCAAAGGAACCGTGGAGAGTCGCTGTATCAATATTGCATAAATACTCTTTGCCAATTCCCAAACATCTTAAAAAATATAAATACAAAACGATTGTGAAAATGTTAGAAAAAGATATAAACTCTCCAAAGTCTTCAAGTTTAGGCAGAATGTTTGATGCTGTTTCGGCAATTTTAGGATTAAAGTGCATTGCAACTTATGAAGCGGAAGCGGCGATTGCTCTTGAAACAGCAGTATTTGAAAGCGAAAAAAACGCCTATCCGTTTGTTATTAATAATGAAATTATTGATATGAAAAAAGCTTTTGTTTCTATAATGAAAGACATTGAGGAAGATGTAAGCCCCGAAATAATAAGTGCTAAATTTCATAATACAATATGCAAAATATCTATTGAGATTATTTTAAAATACAACAAAATAAACGGCATACGTAATGTAATTTTGTCCGGAGGGGTTTTCCAAAATGTCTTTTTACTTGAAAAACTAATAAGAAAACTTAAAAAACATGGATTTTCTGTATACTATAATAAAAAAACACCTGTAAATGACGGTGGACTTTGTGCAGGACAAGTATTTATTAATAAATTATTATTGAAAAATAAATAGTTTTTGTATATCATATAGAGTAAATTAGATTTTTGAGGATATTATAATTTATGAAATATTTAAAGCTTTCCGTTTTTATACTTCCTTTATTCTGCTTTTTTATTTTAACGGGATGTACTGCAAATACTGTGGACAGAGCTGACAGCTATTACAGAGAAGGTGCATATGATAAAGCAGAAACGATATATATTTCAGTACTGAAAAAACGACCTAACGAGGTTATGGCGTTAAAAGGTATGGGCGATATTAAAAATATAAAACAGGACTATACTGCCGCTATAGATTACTATAAGAAAAGTATAGAGATAAATCCTGATTTAGCTAAAAAAGAATTGGTATCTTTATTAACATACAGCAGTTTAACCGTAAGATCACAGGCCGCTACCGCTATTTCCGAATTGTCAAATGGAATTGAATCTGTATTAGATGAGATCGTAAGCCAACTTCAACAAAGCAATCAGTTTTCAAAAATAGACTATCTTGAAGCTTTAAGACGCATAGGTCCGAAAGCTTCTTCCGTTACAGGTGAAATAGTAAAACATCTTTCAAGTGATAATTCAACGGTAAGAAAAACAGCTTTGGAAACTTTAAGTGTTATGAATATAGCTTCAATTAAAGAAGCTGAAGCGATTGATTTGATGGTCGAGCTTATGAAAGATCCTGATCCTGTAGTTGCGGAAACGGCTGTCAAAAGTATCGGAGCTTTAAAATCAGGAGCTGTTGAAGTTATTAGTGAAGTAGTAAAGATGCTTAATAATAGTAATCCTATTTTGGTTGAAGCTGCAAAGAAAAGTCTTGAATCAATTGGACCTGGTAATACTGATTCTATTCCCGGTCTTATAAAGTTAATAGATGAAAAAAATCCAACTGTGATTAGAGTTAGAGCTCTTGATTCTCTTGCATTGATAGGTCCTCAGGCAAATGATATTGTTTTTGAGATAATCCCTCTTATAAGAGATAATAATAATGAAGTAAGAATATCTGCTGTTTATGCTTTGAGCAAAATAGGTCGTCCTTCAAATGATTCAGTCTCAGATTTGACTATGCTTTTACAGCAGCACAGTGACCCTGTTATAAAACTAAGAGTCATTGCAGAACTTTCAGAAATGGGCAAAGCTTCTTTGCCTGCCCTTCCGGTGCTTCAACAGCTTAGAAGAAGTTCTAATAAAGAAATAAGACAAGAAGCTGCAAAAGCTGTTGAGAAAATAAATAAGGCTAAAAGATAAGATGTGCCTTGCCACTGTAGCAAAGATAAAAAAGATCATCGATATAAATACTGCTGTCGCCGATTTTGGCGGCATTACTGCTGAAATAAAAACAAACCTTTTAAATGGTCTGTCAGTAAATGACTATGTGCTTATCCATGCCGGTTTTGCGATAAACAGAATATCAAAAGAAGACGCAATGGAGATAATAAAAGCTTCAAGCGAATCGGGGTTTATATGAGTGAACGCATTGGCGTTTTCTGCGGTTCGAGTTTTGGAAAAAATAAAAAGTTTCGCGAAGTTACACGCAAACTTGGTAAACTTATAGCTAAAGAAAATATTGAACTTGTTTACGGCGGCGGTAACAGCGGTCTTATGGGCGAGATAGCAAACAGTGTGCTTGAGGTCGGAGGAAAAGTTATAGGCGTAATTCCGGAATCACTTAAAGACCTTGAAATGTGTCATACCGGGGTCAGCAAACTTATAATTACTGAGACAATGCATCAACGCAAAGAAAAAATGTATGAACTTGCCGATTACTTTATTGTTCTTCCGGGCGGCATCGGCACAATAGATGAATTTACCGAAGTGCTTACTTTATCCCAGCTTTGTGTACATAATAAAGCCTGTGCCGTTATAAATATAGACGGATACTTTGACGATTTTTTAAGTTTTTTAAATAAGACATCGGAAGAGAATTTCTTTAAAAAAGAACATCTTGATCTGCTGATAGTAGAAACATCTCTTGAAAAAGCCATTCAAAAATGCCGTTCTTTTGTTCATCCCAATAATATAGGAAAGTGGGTAGATGAAATAAAGGAAAAGCACTGTGCAAACTAAAGTCAGAAAGTTTATGGAAGTATGCGGTACGCATACTATGTCTATAGCAAAATACGGTTTAAGGAACAGTTTTGATAATATTGAACTCATATCGGGACCAGGCTGTCCTGTATGTGTAACTGCTTCCAATAGACTTGAACAGTGTATTCTTCTTTCAAGAAAAGATGTGATAATGACAACTTTCGGAGATATGATTAGAGTTCCGGCGATAACATCATCGCTTGAGAAAGAAAGATCTTCCGGAGCAGATATACGCATTATATATTCTGTTTATGATTCTCTTAAAATAGCGGCAGACAATCCGGAAAAAGAGATTGTTTTTGCAGGGGCAGGTTTTGAAACGACAGCTCCTCTTGCCGCTGTTCTTATCAAAGAAGCTTATAATAAAAAAATAAAGAATATTTCTCTTTTTTCAATGTTTAAAAGCATTTTTCCGGCACTTGAACTTATAATGTCTTCAAAAGATCTTAAGATCGACGGTTTTCTTCTTCCGGGAAATGTAGCTTCCGTTACGGGCAGTGATGCTTTTTCTATTTTGTCCGATAAATACGCTGTTCCCGGTGTTGTCGCAGGTTTTTCAAAAGAAGATGTAATAAAAGCGGTAAAAGCTTTAGAGAAAATCTGTGATAAAAATGGAAAATTCGTGATTAATGAATATAACTCTGTTGTCAGTGCTGAAGGTAATGAGAAAGCAAGGATTATATTGAAAGAAGTTTTTGATCTTGTTGACGATGTTTGGCGGGGATTTGGTTTGATAAGAAAAAGCGGTTTCAGACTAAATAAAAAGTATGAACAGTATGATGCTGATAAAAAATTTGATCTAAAGCCTGTAAGAGAAAGAAAAGAGATCTGCCTTTGCGGAGATATAATGAAAGGTATAACAAGTCCTGACAGATGCCCGAATTTTGCTAAAAAGTGTACTCCGCAAAATCCTGTTGGACCTTGTATGGTTTCATCAGAAGGAGTTTGCAGTGCTTATTACAAATACGGGGACTCAAGTGGAAAATAAAATAAATTTGGCGCATGGCGCCGGAGGCGAAGCCTCAAAAAATCTCATAAATAAAACATTCAAAAAAAACTTTTCAAATAAAGCTCTCAATGCTCTTGATGACGGTGCAGTTTTTAATGTTGGAAATGTAAAACTTGCTTTCTCTACGGATTCTTTTGTCATAGAACCGTTGTTTTTTAAAGGCGGAGATATAGGAAAACTTGCTGTTTGCGGAACAGTGAATGATATTTCAATGATGGGTGCAAAACCTATTGCTATGTCTGCGGCCGCGATAATTGAAGAGGGTTTTCCTTTAAAAGACCTTGAACGAATTGTAATATCTATGGCTAAAGAAGCTAAATCCGCAGGGGTTAATATCGTTACCGGAGACACTAAAGTAGTAAAAAAAGGTGAAGCTGACGGTATATTCATAAACACTAGTGCTGTTGGTATAATAAAAAATAATATCGATCTTTCCGGAGCTAATGCAAAACCCGGAGATTCAATAATAATCAATGGCAATATCGCTGAACACGGCATCTCTATAATGCTTGAAAGAGATGATCTCGGTCTTAAAGGGAATATTAAAAGCGACTGTGCTTGTCTTAATAAACTTGTGCAAGATATTTTAAAGGCATGTCCGAAAGTACATTCAATGAGAGATCTGACCCGCGGAGGTCTTGCGGCAGCATTGAATGAAATAGCTGAAAGTTCGTCAGTTGGAATAATAATAGAACAAAATGCTGTACCGATATCAAAAAGTGTAGCAGCGGTATGCAGAGTTTTAGGCTTTGACCCGATTCATATCGCAAATGAAGGAAAAATGATATCTATTCAAAATAAAGAAGATACAAAAAAAGTTTTACATGCATATAAGAAAAATCCTTTAGGCAAAAATGCTTCGATTATCGGAGAAGTAGTAAAAAATCCTAAAGGCGTATGGGTAAAAATGTCTTCGGGATCATTGAGAAAGATCTTAAATTCCGATATGGAACAATTGCCCAGAATCTGCTGAAAATCCTTATTTTCGTAAAGGAGTATAAATGTTAAAAATATTAATTACCGGAGCCAATGGTTTTGTAGGAAGCCACATAGTTGAAGAACTGCTTGATAAAAAATATCAAGTTACTTGTATCGTAAGAAAAACATCTGATTTAAAGTGGATAAATTCTCTTCCGCTTTCATATAAATACGGAGATTTAAGCGATAAAAATTTTGTAGAGCTATGTGTTAAAGATGCCGATATAATTATACATTGTGCGGGCACGGTAAGGGCTTTTACTAAAGAAGAATATTTTAATGTAAATGTTGAATATACAAAAAATATTTGTGAAGCAGTTTTAAATGTAAAAAAAGATCTAAAGAAATTTGTTTTTATCTCCTCACAAGCGGCTATGGGACCAAGCACTTCAGAAAAACCGAGGAAACTGTCAGATAAAGAAATGCCGGTTTCAGATTACGGTTTAAGCAAACTTGCAGCTGAAGAAGAAATAAAGAAATTATTTGACGGTAAAATACCTTATACAATACTTAGACCAGCTTCTGTTTACGGTCCGCGGGATAAAGATATTTTTATTTTCTTTAATCTTGTACATAAACATCTCCGTCCTAAAACAATTCAAAAAAGGTTCATACAGCTTGTTTATGTTAAAGATGTGGCAAAAGCCGTTATTGCTTCAATTGAAAATCCTAAAAGTGATAATAGGCTTTACTACCTAGCAGAAGAAAAGGCTTATACTTGGGCTGATATTGGTATCACTATTTCAAAATCTGTGGGAAGAAAGGCCATCCCTATACCCTTGCCGGACTTTGTTTTTAAATTTGCAGGTATTATAGCTCAGACTTTTTCACATATAATCGGGAAGCCGGCAGTACTGAACCGCCAAAAGATAACTGAAATGCTCCAAAAATATTGGACGGCAGATACTAAACCTGCTGAAAGTGATCTGGATATAGAGTTCACAAAACTTGAAATTGCTTCTAAAATAACATACAATTGGTATTTAAACAATAAGTCTTTTTAATATAGCAAGGGGAGACGTTGAAATGAATCCGAATATTTTTGAAAAATGTTTTAATTTTCATGCCGCTAATCAACTTAAAGAAGCGGGCGTTTATCCGTATTTTCATAGGGTTGAGTCTGCTCAGGGTCCTGAAATTGTGGTTGATGGTAACAAAAAAATAGTGGTATGTTCAAATAACTATTTGGGTCTTGCAAATCATCCTAAAGTTATAGAGGCTTCTTGTGAGGCAGTAAAAAAATACGGCACTTCGGGTACAGGCTCAAGGTTTTTAAACGGCTCTACGGATCTCCATGAAAAAGTTGAAAAGAAGTTTGCAGAGTTTGTGAGAAAAGAAGAAGCAATTCTTTTTACTACGGGTCATCATTCAAACTTAGGTGCGATAGCAAGCCTTGTTACTAAAGGAGAGGTTGTTATAACGGACAAACTTGACCATGCTTCAATAATTGACGGATGCCGTCTTTCTTTTGGCGAAATGGCAAGATTTAGACATAATGATATGGCAGATCTTGAAAGAGTTATGAAAAGACATGAAGGCAAATCTATGATTGTAGTGGTTGACGGTGTATTCAGCATGGAAGGCGATATAGCCAATCTTCCTGAAATTTCAAGACTTGCTAAAAAGTATGGTGCCGGAGTTTATGTTGATGAAGCCCATTCTTTAGGAGTTTTAGGAGAGAACGGCAGGGGCACAGGCGAACATTTTAATATGGAAGAAGATGTCGATGTTTTGATGGCTACAGCTTCAAAATCGCTTGCTTCAATAGGCGGCTTTATTGCAAGCAAAAAAGAAGTTATTGATTATATAAAACATACGGCAAGACCCTTGATCTTTACTGCAAGTCTTCCGCCCGCCAATGTCGGTGCGATAGATATGGCATTGGATTTGATAAAACAGGAACCGGAAAGAAGAATAAAACTTATGATTACCGCTGAAAAAATGAAAAAGGAATTTAAGTCTTTAGGATTTAATACAAATAATTCAGAGTCTCCTATAATCCCTCTTACCGTAGGTAATGATGAAGTTGCTTTTAAGATGTGGAGAATGCTTTTTGATGAAGGTGTTTTTACATCACCTGTTGTTACTCCGGCTGTGCCTGAAGGCCAGTCAATAATAAGAACAAGCTATATGGCTACACATACTGATGACCATCTTACTTTTATTCTTGAAAAATTCAAGAAAGTAGGTAAAGAACTCGGCGTCATTTAAAATCTAAATTTTAGGAAAAAAATATGAAAATTTCTAAAGTTGAGACAGCAAGACAATTCAGACAGTTTATCCGTTTTCCTTGGAAAATATATTCTGAGGACAGCCCCTGGGTGCCTCCTTTGATATCAGATGTAATAGATATGCTTTCTGAAAGTAAAAATCCTTTTTGGCTGCATGCGGAAAAACAACTTTTTCTTGCTTATGATGACAATGGAAAAGTTGTCGGCAGAATAGCTGCAATAATAGACCACAATTATATTAATTTCCAAGATGACAATTGCGGCTTTTTCGGTTTTTTTGAGTGCATAGATGACATCGAACCGGCTAAAGCTCTTTTTGATGCCGCTGAAAAATGGCTTAAAGAAAAAGGCATACCGAAAATGATGGGACCCATGAACCCGTCTACAAATGATGAATGCGGATTTTTATCCGAAGGTTTTGATCTTCCGCCAAGCATTATGATGAGTTATACTCCAGAGTATTATTTAACTCTTGCTGAAAAATCAGGACTTCATAAAATAAAAGAGCTTTATGCTTATGATATGGATGTTACGGCGGATTCACGCGTAGCCAGACTTGAAAGAGTAGTAGCAATGGCAAAGAAAAAACTTCCTACTCTTAAAGTAAGAACACTAAGTAAAAGTTCTTTCAATGAAGATCTTAAAGCGGCAATATCTATATATAACAGAGCATGGGAAAAGAACTGGGGTTTTGTTCCTTGGAGCGATGAGGAGTTTGCTGATATTGCCTCAAAGATTAAAAACCTTCTTGACCCTGAAATGGTAATAATTGCGACAATTGAAGGGGCTCCGGTCGGAATGCTTATATCAATTCCAGATTATAATTATGTTCTCAAAAAACTTAATGGAAGTCTTTTACCTTTCGGCGTGTTTAAATTTCTTTATTATAGAAAAAAAATAGACAGTCTGCGTCTTATGGTTATGGGCGTTATAAAAGAATACAGACATAAAGGCATAGAAGCGATAATGTATGAAAAAGGTTTGAAAAATGCACTTAAAATAGGTTATAAACACTGTGAACTGTCTTGGGTTCTTGATGATAATATTATGACGCACCGCACCGCAGAGATGATGAATGGCAGAGTGTATAAGAAATACAGAATTTATTCAACTAATAAATGATTGATTTTCAAATAAAAAGTTTGTAAAATTCAAATATATATAAAAGTTGTTATGGAGGAAATGAAAATGGCAGCAAAGACATCAAAAAAGAAAGAAGTGTTGACGAACAGTGAAGAAGTAAAGATAAAGGCGGAGAAACCGGCTGTAAAAAAGAAAGCTACAGCAAAAAAAACTACTGCAAAAAAATCAGCGGCAGTAAAGAAAACTCCTGCAAAGACTGCTGTAAAAAAAGAAGTAAAAACAGAAGCAAAAACAAATAAAAACACCAATGCTTATCTATTGATAGATTATCCTGTTGAAGGAGATCAAATTTCATGCGGGCATTATGCCATAAGAGTTGGAGCTTCTCCTGACGGTTATGTTGAATTGTCTTTTAATAATGGAGAATGGCATCCATGCAGGTATGATGATGGTTTCTGGTGGTTCGACTGGGTATATTTTACGCCTGGTAACTATACGCTTGCCGCAAGAATGGTTGATGCAAATGGTAATATCGTCATAGAAACTGCTAAAAGAAAGTGCAAAGTATGCTAGAAAAGAAAAGATCGTCCATCAACGGTCTTTATGAAAATATAGGCAAACTATGTGTTTTTTCCGTGTTTGCCTATTCCGCTTTTGTCCTTATTACATTTTTTTGCAAAAAGGACAAAGACGGCGATTATCAGGAAAGACTAAGAAAAGCCTATGAAGGCCTTTCTCCTGAAGAATACTAAAAAGTGCTACTTACCATAATATCACAGGGAAAATAATGCATTTAAAAAAAGTTGAAATATGCGGTTTTAAATCTTTTGCCGACAGAACCGTTTTGGAATTTGAACCCGGTATAACAGCGATCATTGGTCCCAATGGATGCGGCAAATCAAATATATCTGATGCAATACGCTGGTGTCTTGGAGAGCAGAGAGCCAAGTCAATGAGAAGTTCTCAGATGCAGGAAGTCATATTCGGAGGAACTCAGACAAGGGCTACCACCGGTATGGCTGAAGTTACTCTTACCTTTGACAATTCACAAAATATCTTACCTATAGACTTTTCAGAAATAACTATTACAAGAAGATTGTTCAGAAGCGGTGAAAGCGAATATTTCATAAATAAAACACAGTGCAGGCTTAAAGACATTAAAGATATGTTCCTTGACACGGGCATAGGAACTGACGGCTATTCTATAATGGAGCAGGGAAAAGTTGATTTTCTTACAACTGCAAAGCCTGAAGACAGAAGAAATCTTTTTGAAGAAGCTGCCGGGGTTGCAAAGTATAAGGTAAGACGTGAAGAAACTTTAAGAAGACTTGATAAAATAGAAGTGGATATGTCGCGTCTCTCCGATGCTTTGACTATACATAAGCAGCAGATAACGGCATTGGACATTGCCGCAAAAAAAGCTAAACAGTATAAAAAATATCAAGAAGAACTCGCAAAATATGAAGTTGCTGCACTTGTGCAGCACATAACTTATGGAAATGGCGAAATACAAAGGATAAAAAAGGATCTGGATCCGAAAATAAAGGAATTTGAAACGAATAATACGGCGGTATCTCAGATAGATGCAGAAATTCAGGATATGCGCCTTACTCTTGATGAAAAAAATGAATCTTATGTAAATATTAATAAAGAACTCAGCGAGATAAAAACACAGATAGGTATCTCAGACCAGATAATACAACATGCCACACAAAGAGAAGCCGAGATAAGGGAAGAACAAGAAAGACTATCCAGAGAACTCACAATAAATCAGGATAAGATCGTACAGTATGAAACACAATTGAAAACTTTAAATACTGACGATGATTCCTTGACTGTGGAAACTGAAAGGCTTGAAAAAGAATATAAAGAGAAAGAGAATCAATATAATTCCATAAAAGCAAAACTTCTTGAAATGGAAACAAGAGAAACGGCTATAAGGAGCCGTCTTTCAGAGCTTGAGTCCGAAAAAGAGCAGCAAGTGAACTTAAAAGCGGAACTTTCCGAAACAAGAATACATCTTGATGCTGAAAGTGCTTCTCTTCATAGGATAATTACAAGGCTTGAAAGCGAGATTGAACCTACTAAACAGGAAATTTCAAGGATAGAAGAAGACCTTCGCCAGGCTAATGAATCTTTAGTATCCATAGAAGCAAAAAAAGAAGAGATAAATAAAACAGTTGTTGAGAATGAAGAAAAACTTAATACTTTAGAAGATGAACTTTCGGAACTCAAATCATCAATTGCTTCAAATGATTCAAGAATAGAGACACTAAAGGAGTTTGATCAACAGGATCCTATTCGTTCTTCAATAAGAGCGGTATTGAGCCTTGGGGATGTTGCCAGAGGACCTATAAGCAGTCTTTTTGATTCCGATGATGATAAAGATGAACTTATAGCTTCGGCTTTAGGTGATAAGCTTAACTATCTTGTCTGCGAAAATACCGAGAAAGCGGAACAGGCTATACAATTTCTTGAAGATAACGGTTTAAGCAGGCTTTCTTTTATAGTTGCCGATAAAATACCTGAGCTTCAACGTTCAACTGCAATGGGCCTGCCTATAGGTTTTACTGAACTTATAAAATATATGAGATATTCTCCCGAAGATGAGAAAATAATAAAGTTTATCTGTTCAAATATTATAGTTTCAGGAAATAAAGTTTACGGAGATGTTGTCGTTCAGGGCGGAGGAAAAACTGCTTTTGATAAACCCGTTTTGCTTGAAGATCAAATCAAAAGACTTCAAGAAAGATCGGAAGAACTAAAACGCAAAATAGAAGCGGTCCAGTCAGAAATTGACAGTATTAATGAATATCAGATCAACTCAAAACTTGAAAAAGAAAGATTCGGCTTTGATACAGTAAAAATAAGGACTCAAGCCGAAAGCAGACAGTCGCAGATAGAAGAAAAGAGAAAAGATATACAGACTACAGTAGAAGAAATAAACAAACATAAAGAAGATATCGCCGCTAAAGGCAGAGAACTTGCTTCTTTTGATGAAAAGATATCAGTCTTTGATATTCAGCTTGAAAAACTTGAGAATGAAGAAAATGCTCTTTATGAAGAGCTCTCGAATATTGAAAACAATATAACAGCCGTAAGAAAAGAAGAAGAGCTTATTGCCCCGCTAATGATGGATTCAAGAAGTGCATGGGATAAAAAAGCTACAGAGATGGAAAATAAGCAAAGAGGCCAGCAGTATATCCTTGATAATATTGCAAATATAAAGCAGCAGATAGAGTCAGCAACAAACAGAACTGCTGAAGATGAAGCAAAACTTTCAGAACTTCTTACTTCGCAGGAAACTGAAACTATAAAGATACAGCAGTATTATGAAGAACAGGCAAAGAAAGAAGCCGAAATACAACTGTCTTTGACCGATAAAGAAAATCTTCAAGATTCTATTGATGCTAAAACTGATACATGGCATGAGATGAGAAGCAAAGCCGATGCTTTAAATGCCGAAGTTAATGCTATGCAGATAGATCTGAAGAATTTTGAATATCAGAAAAATGATCTGGAAAAAAGGCTTCTTGAAACTTATGGTAAGCCTTATGAAGAAATAAAGAACGATTTTGACGGCGTTGAAGTAAACCATGACGAGATAAACAGAATAAAAAGGAAGATGGAATCTCTTGGTTCTGTAAATCTTGCGGCACAGGAAGAGTATGATGCTTTGGAACAGAGATATAATTTCCTTCTTTCTCAGCAGCAAGACTTGCTTAAAGCGAAAGATGATCTTCACGAAGTTATTAAAAAGATAAATCAGTCCACTATAGAGAATTTCAAAAAGACTTTTGATCTGGTAAGAGAAAAATTCCAAGAACTTTACCGCAAACTTTTCGGAGGCGGCGAAGCCGACCTGATGCTTACCGATGAAAATAATCTTTTAGAAAGCGGCGTTGATATTTATGCCCAGCCTCCCGGAAAGAAACTTCAAAATATTTCTCTCTGCTCCGGAGGGGAAAAGGCACTTACGGCTATCGCATTGCTTTTTGCTTTTTTTATGGTAAAACCTTCTCCATTTTGTATATTAGACGAAGTCGATGCGCCTCTTGATGATGCTAATGTCGGCAGATATATCGCTATGATAAAAGAATTTGCTGCAAAAACACAATTCCTTGTCGTAACACATAATAAACGTACAATGGAAATGGCAGATATTCTTTACGGAGTTACTATGGAAGAGCACGGAGTATCCAAAATAATCTCAGTAAGAATGAACAAACATGATGAAAATCAAAATCCTCAAGAAGATGCAGCAGGACAGTAAAATATAATGATAAAATTAAGTTTATTGAAATGCGATGATTATAATAAAGCAAACAGCGTCATCCATGAAGCAGTAGATCTTCTTGGCGGCATTTCTCTTTTTGTCAAACCCGGAGAAAAAATACTTCTAAAACCAAATCTATTAAGCCCTAAAGAACCTGAAAGGGCAGTAACCACACATCCAGCTGTAGTAAAATCTGTTATAAAACTTGTCAAAAGTGCGGGTGCTATACCTGTCGTCGGGGACAGTCCGGGAGGCGGCATAAGGGATATTGAAAATCTTTGGGAAAAGACGGGAATGGCTGCTATATGCAAAGAAGAGAATGTTGAACTTATTAATTTTGAAGCTGTAGGTTCAAAAGAATTTGATATCGGCGATAAAAATGTTAAGAAAGTACATTTCTCAAATGCAGTTTTGGATTGTGGCGGGATAATAAACCTGCCTAAACTTAAAACCCATTCATTGATGACTTTTACTGCGGGAATAAAAAATTTATACGGATGTATTCCCGGTCTTATGAAAATTGAATGTCATAAATATGCTTCCAAAAATGAAGATTTTGCAGAACTTCTCAAAAATATATATTTTTTTCTTAAGGATAAGATAAGATTTACTCTTATTGACGGAATCGTCGGTATGGAAGGCAATGGTCCAAGTTCCGGCGATATAAGGAAAATGGATTTGATTGCGGCATCTTCAGACACTTATGCTTTAGATTCATATCTGATTGAGATCCTTGGCATTGATCTTTCAAAAAATCATTTGATGAAAAATCTTGAACCTGTCAAAAACATTGTTGAAAATCTCGGGATAATAGGCAACAGTCCTAAAGATTTTAATCTTAGCGGCTTTAAATTCCCAAATCCCAGAAAACTTGACATTGTACCAAAACCTATTGTCAGGGCATTAGGCAAATTTTTATGGGTAAAGACAAAGATAAATAAAAAAGTATGCGAAAAATGTTATTTTTGCATAAAATCTTGCCCGGCAAAAGCTATAAAAATATATAAAGGTACAAAATATCCTGAAGTTGACCTCTCAAAATGCATAAGCTGTTTTTGCTGTCATGAACTTTGCCCTTATAAAGCGGTTGAATTTAAAAAAAGTTTTCTTGCAAAACTTTTCATTAAAAGTAACTGAGGGTAAATTATGGCAAAACGAAAACGCGGCAAAATACAGAATTATCTGGAATATTATGCCTTAAGAACAGCAATGTTCTTTATTTATCTTTTTCCTGTTTCTTTTGCCAGAAAAATAGGGCAAATGTTTGCAGTATTTGCATACTATTTTATACCTGTAAGAAAAAAACATGTAATTGAAATGCTTTCCTTATCCTTTCCTGAAAAAAGCTCTAAAGAGATCAAAACCATAGCAAAAGATGTTTATAAAAATTTTACTAAAACTGTAGTAGACATAATGTTCTTTCCGAAAATATCTGCTGAAAAGATGAAAGAACTTATGGATTATGACAATGAAGAACTTATTGATAAAATTTACAAAAACGGTAAAGGTGCTATTTTCCTTTCCGCTCATTTTGGCAATTGGGAACTTACAGCTCTTTCTTTTTCACAAAGATATCCTGTTTCCGTAATAGTTGCAAAACAGTCAAATCCTCTTGTAGATAAAATGATAGAAGATATCAGGACAAATCAGGGCTTTAAAACTATAAATAGGGATTCAATGGCTTATAAAGGAGTTTTGAAAGCTCTTAAACGAAAAGAATTTGTTGCCATTCTTGCTGATCAAGATGCGGGCAAACAAGGCATATTTATTCCTTTCTTGGGGAGATTTGCATCTGTACCGAAAGGTCCGGCTTTATTTGCATTGAGAGCAAAATGCCCTATAATTACAGCTTTTGGAGTAAGAGATAATAATGGTAAGATGACTGTTAAAATGCAAGAAATTCCTTTGCCTGATACAGGGGACGAGGAAGAAAATATAAGAATAATCCTTTCTGAATACAATCGCAGACTTGAAGAAGTTATAAGAGAAAACCCCGAACAGTGGTTTTGGTTTCACAGAAAATGGAAAACAAGACCTCCAGAAGAAACCCAACAATAAAAAATTGGCGGTAAAATGATTGAACTGCAAAAAAAAGCCCAAGATCTTATTTCAAAGATGACTCTTGAGGAAAAAGTTTCTCAAATAATGCACTTGTCAAGAGAAATAAAACATTTAAAAATACCTTCATATAATTGGTGGAATGAAGCTTTACACGGTGTAGCTCGTTCCGGAACGGCAACGGTTTTTCCTCAGGCAATAGCTCTGGCCGCTACTTTTGATCCTGAACTTATTTATAAAACAGCTGATATTATTTCTACCGAAGCAAGAGCAAAATTTAACATTTATCAAGAATATGAAGACCATGATATGTATAAAGGAATAACTTTCTGGTCTCCAAATATAAATATTTTCAGAGATCCGCGCTGGGGCAGAGGCCAGGAAACTTATGGTGAAGATCCATATCTTACTTCATTGATGGCAATATCTTTTATAAAAGGTCTACAGGGGGAAAGTGATACTCAATTAAAGACTGCCGCATGTGCAAAACATTTTGCCGTTCATTCAGGACCTGAAAATGACAGACATCATTTTGATGTTAATATTGATCTATACGATCTTTGGAATACTTATCTCCCTGCTTTTGAGGCATCTGTTAAAGATGCGAAAGTTGAAGGAATAATGGGGGCATATAACCGCCTTTATGGAAAACCGTGCTGCGGCTCTGAATTTTTATTGAAAGAAATTTTAAGAGATAAATGGGGTTTTAAAGGATATATTGTTTCAGATTGCTGGGCAATAAATAATTTTCATGAAAAACATAAAGTTACTTCTTCTCCGGAAGAATCCGCAGCTTTGGCAATAAACAGCGGCTGCGATCTTGAATGCGGCAATCTTTATAAATATGTTCTAAGCGGAGTAAAAAACGGACTTATTAAAGAAAGCGCAATTGACGACTCTGTTCAAAGGCTTTATATAACGCGTATGAAACTTGGGATTTTAGGTAAAGAAAATAGATCCAAATATACTTCCATAAAATATCAAGAAACAGACTCTGAATCTAATAGAAAATTTAATCTTGAAGTTGCACGCAGATCTATTGTATTGTTAAAAAATAAAGGGGTTCTTCCTATAGATAAAAACAAATATAAGACTGTAGGTATTATTGGACCAAATGCTGACAGCAGACGTGCTCTTGAAGGTAATTATAACGGCATTGCAAGCCAATATATAACGGTTTTAGACGGCATAAGAGATATACTTAAAGACAGCGGTATACGAATTCTCTATTCTAAAGGTTCCCATATAGTAAAAGATTATAATGAAGATCTTGCTAATGATGATGATTTGCTTGCAGAGGTAAATGCTATTGCTAAAATAAGCGATATAAATATACTTTGCCTTGGGCTTGACGGCGATATTGAGGGTGAAGAAAATGAAACCGGCGACCCGAGAGTAATAAGGGGGGACAGAAAAGATATTTATCTTCCTTTATGCCAGCAAAATCTTTTAAGAACAGTTATAAAAGCTTCGGACAAAAAACCTCTTTTAATTATAATGATATCAGGCAGTGCAGTCTCTATGCAGGAATATGATGAATCTGCTGACGGTATTTTACAGGTTTTTTATCCAGGTGCTCTCGGAGGACTTGCTGTTGCGGAAGCTCTTTTTGGAAAACTCAGTCCTTCAGGCAAACTTCCGATAACTTTTTATAAAAGTTCAGACGACCTCCCTCCATTTGATGATTATTCAATGACCAATCGCACATATAGATATTTTAAGGGAGAGCCGTTATATCCTTTCGGCTTTGGACTGGGTTACTCAAAATTTACAATTAATAATTTAGAAGTGTCAGAAGATCTTTGTTCTGTAGATGTGAAAAATGAAGGCGATATTGCCGCATATGAAACGCTTCAGCTTTATATTTCTTCTCCCGGACAAAAAGAAATAAGAGATCTCTGCGGAGTACAAAGTGTTTTTTTACAACCAAAAGAAACAAAAAAAATAAAAATTAAAATTAATAAAAATGCTTTTTCCAGATATGATGATAACGGGGATATTTATAAAATCAAAGGAAAGCATATAATCAGCGCAGGTTTTACTCAGCCGGATAAAAGAAGTATTGAACTCAGCGGTCAAAAACCTCTCACTGCTGAAATTGATATATAATGACAAATCTTAAGTTTTTCTGTCGGTATGATAGGGTACTCTTTTATCGTCTTTGTCGTTGCATTTTCCGTTTTTCGCCGTTTTCTTTAATTCGTCATTCGTAATTGCCGTTTTTAATTGTCTTTTTATTTGTTTTCAATTACATTTTTTACTGCTTCTGAAATTCTTTTGCCGTCTGCTTGTCCTTTCAATGCAGCTATAGAGGCTTTCATTATATTACCGAAACTTTTATCTTCAGATGAATCAAAAACTTCTTTAACTTTTGCTATAAGATCTTTTTCCGATATTTCTTCAGGAAGATATTGTTCTACTACATTTATCTCTCTTTGTTCTTTATCTATAAGGTCCTGTCTTCCGCCTTTTTCAAAGCTTTCGATAGATTCTTTTCTTTTTTTAACTTCGCTTCTCAATACTTTCACTATTTCTTCATCATTGATCTCAATGTTTTTCATCGCTCTTATATTAATTTCATTTAATATCCCTCTTATAACATTAAGTTCTTCCATTTTTTGTGCTTTCATATAATTTTTCATATCAGACTTAAGCTTTACTATCATTTCATTTTCCATTTTCTTCTCCATTTTTTATTTTTATTATACTTCCTTTTTTTATATTGAATTTTTTTGCTTCTCCGGCATTTAATTCTATCACTTTATCGGCTATATCATTTGAATTGTATTTTTTCAATTCTATGTCAGGCGTTTCCGGAGGCTCATTTTGGACATTTTCACAAATACCTATAACTTCATTGTCATTGATCCATATTATATCTATGGGGAAAAGCATATCTTTCATCCAAAAGGTCAAAAAATGCGGTTCATTAAAAAAAAATATCATTCCGTCTTGCGGAATTTCATTTCTGCCTGACAGCCCTTTCATTTTTGCAATTGAGCTTTGAGAAACAACAAGGTTAAACTGTGTATTTTCAATTTCAACGGCAACTATATCTCCGTCACTTAATCTTTCAGGTTCTGAAAGCTGTTGAATGTCATTATTTTTTAAAGCACAAGAACAGTTAAATGCCAATATTACAAAAAAAACAGAAAACTTTATTTTATTCATTATTTTGTAGTGCTCCATCTTTCTATATTATTTGTATTATATCAAATTTATCAAATTTCCCTATTTACTATTCATTGTCATAATGTGTTCACTTGTAAAAGAGGTGTGAATATTCCTTCATTAGGTTGACAAATCTTTTAATATTCTATAACATAATATATATCTGTTTAACTATTCTACAGGATAGTTGCAGCAGACAAAATAAAGATACGTCGGTATCTTAAAATGGAGGGAAAATGCGTAAACTTTTTAGTTTTCTTGTAGCAGCAGTTTTTGTAACATGTGCAGCTTCATCAGTTTTTGCTTTAGGCGTTAGTACTAAAACGCTGACGGCATCAGTAACTTTTTCCGGAGAAGGTACATTTTGGTGGGATCTGAATGTTCATAACATGGATGGCGATGCCGTAACCTCAAATCCAATTACATGGTCAGGAGCTACTCCCGGTGAAACTGATTGGAAAACCGCAGATCAATATATTGTTATCCAATCTACAATAACAGCTGTAAATGGTAAGATAAGAGTCTATACGCGCAATAAAGAAGGTACGGATTTTAAAGTTGTAACGGCTTCTTCCGAAAATCTTGGAGGACTTGTTGGAACAACAACTATACTTCCTATGGGATGGAGAATGGACGATCTTAGCGGTCGTACTCTTGCTGAAGCAAAAACATTTCCTGTAAACCCTACACTTGATGATGAAAATAATCCAGTTCCAGGATCATTTGCAAGTGCATATTTTGTAGATAAAGGTAACTGGGATTTCAATGAAGCTGATACTGTGGATTACTCAAGTATTCTTACATCAGGCGGTATGAAATACGGTACCGGACCTGCAGATAGAACCCCCGGAGCAACAGGAACTTTTTATATGTTCATAGCTTCGACTTTCAAAGGTGCAGCTTATGATACCTATGGTTGCGATACTATAACATTCCAAGGTATTAACGAATAAAAACTTTTTTCAGGACAGGGAGCATTGCTCCCTGTCCTGAAAGGTATATAAATGAAAAAAAGCTTACTAATTCTTACTTCAATTTTGTTTTTAACCTCAAATCTCTGTGCCGGTCTTATAGTAAGACCTGCCAGGACTCAGATCTCTTTGGAGAAAGCAAACACTTTTAATGGTAAATACACAATAGTAAATGATAATGAGGCAACTATTTCTGTAGCTATAACTACTGAAGATTGGAATAATTCGCCAAATAATAAAGATGTGCATGTAAATGATTGGCTTAAAGTTGATAAAAAGAACATAATACTTAAACCTATGGAGGAGGCCGATATAGAATATACTGTTACATCGACTGACTATGAAGGTTCCTTATCTGCTATGGTTTCATTTACATACAGGTCGCCGAAAGCGACCGGTATTAATCTTATGACAAGCGTGCCTGTATATTTGACTATTAAAGGAACTGAAATAGTTGAGTACAATATTGAACAAATAAATTTTATAGGTTCACAAAGAGGAAGTAATCCTTATATAAAGTACTCGGTAAAAAATGACGGGAATGTACCTGTAAGATTTATCGGAAAATATAAGATAATGAAAGGCAAAAAGCTTGTTTTTGAAAATAGGATAAGAGAGCAAAGCCCTGTTTATGCAGGAACAGTAAGAGGCTTTATGGAAGAGATGCCGGTTATTGAAAAAGGGAAATATACATTGACGATTTCTTTGGATGCTTATAATAAAAGCATTGAAAAAAGTTGTCAGTTCAAAGCAAATAAAAATGGGGATATATCACTATTAAAATGAGAAAAAGATATTTTCTGGCATTGTTATTAATCTGTTTATTTATTTCTCCGGCTTTCTGTGAACCTAATATCGGAAAATATATATATTCTATTTTTTCCGAAAATTTTAATGGCGTAAAAATCGATTTGGAAAAGTGGACAGGCCAGTTGGATAGACCGGAGTCGCCGGATTACGCAAGTGTTGATTTTGCAAAACATTGGCCGGGTACTTATGGATCAGGTACTAAATATGTAGTATCAGAAATGACATATAGTGCATCGACAGCTCCTAAAACCGGTCTGGACGGGAATATATATTGGAATCATGATATGTATGTTTTGGGTGCCAGCAGATCTGCTTGGACAATGGTGTGTTTTGTTGATGCAACTGTGAGTACTCAAACAGCGACAGCACGCAATATGTCGGCATATAATGGCGGAACTTTAGAGTTTTGGGCACGTTGTAATTCAACAAATGCATATAAACTTAAAGTCGGTTTTACAATTCCCGGAACAAATCCTGTTATTACTAATAAAGTAAAACTTTTGGGCAATACTGGTTTTGTTGCAGATGGACAGTGGCATAGAGTAGTGATACCTTTAAGCGACCTCTATAGTGACCTCACAACTATAAAGGCACCATTTTTTGCAGTTCTTGAAGGTGTTACTTCGCTAACTTCTATAAATATTGACTTTGACGGCATCATATGGCGCAAAGCTTCCGGCGGTTCTTTTGATGTCCATTTGAAAAATGTTTCTGACAACTCTCCTGCATCGGAAATAACTTGGAGTTCCGACAGTATAGGTCAAAAATGGCTTCCTGCTCAACAGTATTTAGAGCTTGATCTGGATGTATTGCCTTCAAGTTCAAGTCCTAATACTTCATGGGGGATACAGATATATACGGACAATACCTCATCTTCAGCTTCTCCAAGATATACGGGCGATATGAGTACTTCTATGGCATCAGGACTTGTTTCTTCATCAGATACAACAAAGATGCTTCCTATGGCATGGAGAACTACTGATAAAGTTTTGCCATACAGCGGAAGATATAAAATAGATCCTGTTCGATATCCTGACGACTTTGATAAAACTTTGATAATTAAAGCCAATGACGGCGGTCTTTATGACGGCGGAAGTGATGATCCCGGAACTGCAAGTTATCATTGCTGGTTTATTATGAAGGATAAAGCAATGTATGCTCCATTTCCTCCAGTTGATCCGGATGAACACGATTATTTAAAAATATGGGATAGTAGAGGTTTTCACGCTGCACCGGGTCCTGTTGAATATTGGGGTATGGCTCCCGGAAGTATGGTTAATATGAAAATCGCTCCGAAAATTTATTTGGCGGCATCTTTTGCTTTGGCTACAACTCCTAATACATATCAAACTAATAGGATAGTTATAGAGTTATTTTATGAATAAAAAATATTTTAAACTATCATTCTTAGTGTTTTTTTTAATGGCTTTTGTGCCTGCTGTATCTTTTGCCAACCCTTTAAGAAGTGAAACTTTTAAGGCTATAGTAAAGTTTGTCAGCATAAGTACAAACCCTGTAACTATACTTCATAATCAAAATATATTTATACTTCAAGACCCTTCGTTTACAATAACAGGAACTCTTATCCCTCTTGATAATACAATAACTATAGATGCCGTAAACCTTGAATATTATGGAAGTTCATCAACTTCTACTGTAGTGCTTTCTACTAATACTTATGATGCTTCATCTAATGCTTTTACTGTTTTTGTAGATAATATTGATATGGCAAATGACTATATTTTTTACAGAATAAAAGTCGATTATACAAAAGAGTTTATTCCATCTGCCGTTCCGGTATATTCAGGCTGGTATACAATCAGGAATCCAAAGATATATCATAATGATATTCTTAGGATCTCGCCTTTCCAGCGGAGAATGGTCCCTGTCGGCAATGTATCAAATATGGGAGTAACAGATCTTAAAATTGAATATTATGTTAATGGAGATACTGCCTCAGTTCGTATTGCCTCGGCAGATAATCCTGTAAATTTTATTAGCGAAGAAATTAATATTATTGAAAGTGAAACCCTAGTCCATTACAGACTAAAAGCTGTATTTGATAATGATAATTCAAAAGTAAAATACTACCCGTCTCCGTCTACGTCTACGTTTGCCGGATGGATTAAAGTGCCGGTAATCTCAAGCAGTTCTGCTATTATTGATGCTGCAGCCGGAGGTCTTTTGATTCTTGATAATGAAGACCAGAGATATGGCAAATCTTCTATAAAAATATATGAAAATACTTTGTCTGCAAATACTAAGATTACATTTGAAGAATGTGATATAGCAGCTTCTTATGTTTGGCCCAGATCAAAAAATATAATAAAAGTTTATAGACTTCATCCGGATACAATTGCTTTCGGTACAGGTGTTCAGCCTGCAGATTTGACCTTGTATTATGGCAGTGAAAACGAAGGTAAATATGAAATTAAATATTGGGACGGTACTTCTTGGCTCAGACTGGCTACTTCTCAAGATTTTGACAAGAAAACAGTTTCGGCTAAAACTGAGACTTTTGGATATTTTGCTGTAATTATCGAAGGCACAGGGGCAGATAGTGATTATCGTCCTGTAGAAAGAGCTTTTATGCCGGGAGAAAAGATCATTTTCAGAAATTTGAAAACAGGCGATTCAGTTACTATATTTAATTTGAAAGGACAGCCTATAAAGACATTGGCATCATACCCGTTTGAATGGGATGGAAGGACAAACAGCGGAGGTTATGCCGAGTCCGGTTCATATATTTATCAGATAAAAGTTGAAGGAAGAGTAGTAAGCGGATCATTAGCATTTGTAAGGTAAAAAGATGAAAAAAAAGCTGACAGCATTATCATTAATAATCATGATGAGTACAACGCCCGCCCTGGCATTGTACGATGCAACTTTTTGGGGAACAAGAG
>JBPOII010000004.1:0-144471 GCA_052034625.1 Elusimicrobiota bacterium
AAAGACGGCAATAAAAACGTAACAAATATATCTTTTACAAATCTGGGAGATAAAGTAGAAAGTGTAAGTAAAGAAGGGTTTTCACCGATATACAAATACAATATAAAATATAATGATATCATTGGAGAAATGAGCTTTACAAGAAGCGGAGTAAATCCGATGTCGCAAGAATCCGGGATAATGAATTTTGGTATATATAGTGCCCAAAATGAAATAGTGAAACAGGTATTTTTAAATGCAGCCGGCGGAACATTGGAAAAGCGAGCCTCGCTAAAAAATAATTTATATGTATCAGCCGGCAGCAATAGAGTATTTAGCGAAGGCAGTTTGAAAAGAGGCGTATGGGTAAGCCCTTATATAGTAAAAGATACAATAGAATTTGGGAAATATGTAAAAGATGTAGAAAACAGCATCAACGGTATATTGGCCGGAGTAGATCTTGTAGTTGATAAAGACAACGGCATCTCATTATATTGCGGATATAATGGAGGCAGCCAGAAATATGACAATGTAGAAATGAGCCAAAGCGGGTATATATTAGGAGCATCAGGAATAATATTGAAAGGGAAGTTTTATGCCGGAGCGGCGGCGAATGTGATAATAAATAATAATGAAGCAAAAAGTTCTTTAGGAACAAGTGAAATGGAAAACCTTGGATATACAGCAGGATTCAAAGGCGGTTATGATATAACAGCAGGAAATAATTGGACAATAGAGCCGAATATGATAGTAATGTATTCGCAAGTAACAGGAAGTGAATACATAAATGCTGAAGGACATAAAATAAAAGATAAAGGAATAAAAGGCTTGTTGGTAAAGCCGGGAGTAAAAGCGAAAGTAGAACTTACAAACGGCTGGCAGCCATACGGGCTTATGGACATATCGATAAATACTGGTGAGAGTGCAACGAAAGTGGCAGGATCAAAAGCAGAAGCATTGAAGTTAGATCCGTATTTTGAATGCGGACTTGGAGTAAATAAAGATTTTGCGAATACGCCTTGGAGCGCATATGCACAGTTAACAGGCAAAGCCGGATCAAGAGCCGGAAGTGCAATAAATCTCGGCGTAAAATATGCTTTCTAAAGCATAAAATATATTGTTTGACTATAAAAGAACGGGAAGAATTCATCTTCCCGTTCTTTGTTTTATGGATATAAAGTCATAAAAAGATGTCATGTTGAGTCCTGCGACTACGCACAGGATAAATTCCGTGCTGAAAGCACGAAACCGAAACATCTGCCTTTTGTCGTTAATTGTAGTTTTATTTTTGTCTTTGTCGTTTTTGCCGTTCTGCCGCCCTTTTTGCGAGTCTATGAGTGCAGAAAATATTTGTGTCTGCTTAGCACGGTTTGCGTTGTTTGAAGTAAAACACCTTTAATGTCTTTATAAGCGTTTTACAAGTTCGCAAACCGACAAATATTTTCAAGCGAATGCAAACGAGGCGGCGATTTGCTTACTTTTTAAAAGTAAGGCGGGTGTAAGGGTATGCAATACCCTTGAAAGAACCGCTCTTCAGCGGCAGAGTTTTGCACACTTTTGATCGTTTGCAAAAGTGTGAAAGAAAATATAGTTTGTCATCCCTGAAATTCGTAATCGGGATCCTCTTTGTCTTTTATTTCTTCCTGCGCAACTGTAAGTTGTCGTAGGATCCATAGATTCTGCGATGGCTTCGCCCCGCAGAATGACAAGCCACGGCTATTAATTGATTTTAACTTGGATTCCCGATAAAAACACTCGGGAATGACACGACAAAAAGAAATTGCCGTTTTGTCGTTTCCTCGCCCCTTGCGGGAGAGGGCAGGGTGAGGGGTACTCTTTTTCGTCTTTCATCTTTTGCCGTTTTATTCGTAATTTGTCATTCGTAATTCGTAATTGCCTTTATTGAATATGACAAATTGACCTTAATTTTATATAATCATTTAGTGTAAAATTAAGTTAACAATTAACGGAGTTTAAAATGTCAATTTTAGTGACAGGGGCGGCCGGATTTATAGGCAGTAAAGTGTGTGAACTATTGTTAAAGTCCGGGAAAGATGCTGTCGGCATAGATAATATGAACGATTACTATGATATAAGAGTGAAAAACTATAGACTTAAAGAATTAAAAAAATATAAAAATTTTACTTTTCATAAAGCTGATATTGAAAATAAAAAATCCCTTGATAATATAATAAAAAAATATAAAATAAAAGCTATTATAAATCTTGCTGCAAGAGCAGGAGTTCGTTACAGTATGCAAAACCCTTTTGTTTATGTTTCTACAAATACTATGGGAACACTCAACCTTCTTGAAGCTGCAAGGGAAAATAAGATAAACAAATTTATTTTAGCCTCAACTTCTTCTCTTTATGCAGGACAAAAAATGCCTTTTAGTGAGACTCTTGCAGTAAATACACCAATATCTCCTTATGCAGCCTCTAAAAAAGGTGCAGAAGCAATGTGCTATTCATACCATTATCTTTATGGACTGGACATAACGGTTCTAAGATTTTTTACTGTATATGGTCCGGCAGGAAGACCTGATATGAGTATAATCAGATTTATAAAATGGATAGACGAAGGGAACCCTATTGAACTTTTCGGGGACGGCTCTCAAAGCAGAGATTTTACATATATTGATGATATAGCAAAAGGTGTTATAAAATCCCTTAAAAAAACAGGATATAAAACTATTAATCTCGGGGGAAACAAACCTTATAAACTAAGTTATATGATAAAACTTATTGAAAATAATCTCGGTAAAAAGGCTGAATATAATTACAAACCTTTCCATAAAGCTGATATTGACGCAACTTGGGCAAATATCAGCGAAGCAAAAAAGATCCTTAATTGGTCGCCTAAAATATCGCTTGAAGAAGGGATAAAAAAGACAGTTGACTGGTATTTAGAGAATAAAGCCTGGTTTAAAGATATTAAATTATAAATTTGAAAAGGAAAAACAATGTATAAGGAATTATTAGAAAAGATTGAAAAGAGAAATGCGAAGATAGGTATTATAGGACAAGGATATGTCGGACTTCCTTTATCAGTGGAACTTGGCAAACAAGGTTTTAATGTTACCGGTTTTGAAGTCGATCAGTCAAAAATAGATTCTATAAATAATGGAAAATCATATATAGGAGATGTGGATAGTACAGATGTCAAAAAACTTGCAGAAGCCGGAAAACTTTCTGCAACATCCGATTTTAATAATCTTTCAAAAGTAGACATAATTATAATCTGTGTTCCGACACCTCTTAGAAAGTCAAAAGATCCGGATGTTTCATATATTATTGAAGCTGCCGCTAATATTAAAAAAACACTTAGAAAAGGACAACTTATAATTCTTGAATCAACGACTTATCCTGGAACAACAAAAGAACTTATGCTGCCGATATTTGAAGAAACCGGTTTAAAAGCCGGAAAAGATTTCTTTTTGGCATTCAGTCCTGAAAGAATAGACCCTGCAAATAAAAAATTCGGCATAAAAGAAACTCCTAAAGTGGTTGGCGGTTTTACTGAAGAATGTACGGAACTTGCCGCCGGAGTTTACAGCAGTTTTACTATGGCACATAAGGTTTCTTCTACGGAAGCTGCTGAGATGGTAAAACTTCTTGAAAATACCTTTAGAGCCGTCAATATCGCTCTTGTAAATGAAGTAGCCTTGATGTGCGATAAACTGAAACTTAATGTATGGGAGATCATAGATGCGGCGGCTACAAAACCTTTCGGTTTTATGCCTTTTTATCCGGGACCTGGAATAGGCGGTCATTGTATCCCTTTGGATCCTCACTATCTTTCTTGGAAACTTAAAACCTTGAATTTTTATTCGAGATTTATAGAGCTTGCTGGAGAGCTGAACTCTAAAATGCCGGAATATGTAGTATCAAAGATTACCGATGCTTTAAATATTCAAATGAAGTCCGTAAAAGGTTCAAAAATATTAGTTCTTGGTGCAGCTTATAAGAAAAATGTTGCCGATGTAAGGGAATCTCCCGCAATAGATGTGATAAACATTCTGCTTACTAAAGGTGCGGAAGTTTCTTACTATGATCCTTATATCCCTAATATCAGAAACTGTGCTTGCGGACAGACATTGTCATCTGTAAAGGATCTCAATGATTTAGGCAAATATGATGCTGTAGCAGTTGTAACGGATCATAGTGATATAGACTATAAAAAAGTATTGGAAGATTCTAAAGTGATAGTTGATTCAAGAAATGCTTTCAGGAATATAAAATCAGATAAAATAATAAGAATATAATATTATTTAATACATACTTGACTAGGGATACATTTGTATGCTATTATGCTGAAAAACATATCGGAGGATAGTTATGGCAAAAGATGAAAAACTTAAAGCATTGGATTTGGCTCTTTCCCAGATCGAAAAAGATTTCGGCAAAGAAGCTATTATGAGATTAGGTGAAAAACACGCAAAAGAAAATGTTGATGCTATTTCCACAGGTGCTTTACCTCTTGATATAGCTATAGGTGTGGGCGGTATTCCGCGCGGAAGGATAATAGAAATATACGGACCCGAATCTTCAGGCAAAACCACTCTTGCTCTTTGTATGGTTGCTCAAGCACAGAAAACAGGCGGTATTGCCGCATATATTGACGCGGAACATGCCATGGACCCAGAATATGCTTCAAAAATAGGCGTTGATATTGATAATTTACTTATTTCACAGCCTGATTCAGGCGAGCAGGCTCTTGAAATTGCTGATAAACTTGTACGTTCCGGTGCTGTAGACATTATAATTGTGGACTCTGTAGCTGCTCTTGTGCCGAAAGCGGAAATTGAAGGTGAAATGGGTGATGCATTCGTAGGTCTTCAGGCAAGACTTATGAGCCAGGCTTTAAGAAAACTCACTTCAAATATTTCAAAATCAAAAACATCAATAGTTTTTATAAATCAGTTAAGACAGAAAATAGGCGTTATGTGGGGAAATCCCGAAACTACCCCCGGAGGTCTTGCACTTAAATTTTATTCATCCGTAAGGCTTGATATAAGAAGGATAGAATCTGTCAAAAAAGGTGATGAAGTATTAGGCAATAGAGTCAGGGTTAAAGTGGTAAAGAATAAAGTTGCCGCGCCTTTTAAACAGGCTGAATTTGAAATAATGTTTGGTATCGGTATTGATAAGATGGGTTATCTCATCGATATGGGTGTTAATGAAAATATAATTGAAAAATCCGGTGCTTTCTTCAGTTATAACGGAGAAAGAGTCGGTCAGGGAAGAGAAAATGCAAAAGCATATCTAAATGAAAATCCGGCAATAGCTGAAGAAATAGAAGCTAAATTAAGAGCAAAATTTTTAGGCGGTGATGAAGAAAAACCGCAAAAGGAAAAAGAAGTAAAAAAAGAAAAGGAAGAAGTACCGGCTAAAGAAAAAGCACAAAAAACATCTAAGAAATAATGGAATATATACTCCGGGCTCCTTAATATTGTAAGAAGCCCGGAGGTGTATTTTAAGATAATACATTTATTTGCTTTATTAAAAAACAGGGTAAAAATGAAAATTTTAATTACAGGCGGAGCAGGTTTTATAGGTTCAAATATTGCTGATGCTTTGATAAAAAAAGGACATAGAGTTATTGTGTTTGACAATCTCTCGTCCGGGAAATTATGCAATATAAATAAAAAAGCGAAATTCTATAAAGCCGATATATTCAATAAAAACGATGTTACAAAAATATTTAAAAAAGAAAAGCCGGAAATTGTCATACACAATGCGGCGCAGATCGATGTGCGTAAATCCGTGGCAGATCCTTATTATGATGCTGAAATAAATATTTTAGGTTCTATAAGTATATTAAATGCTTGTGTTGAAAATAAAGTTAAGAAAATAATTTTTGCTTCTTCCGGCGGAACAATATACGGAGAATGCTCAAATAGAGCTCCTGATGAAAAAACGGAAGGCAAGCCTACATCTCCTTATGGAATAGCAAAATTTGCCGTAGAGAACTACATTAAATTCTATAATGATATTTACGGACTCAAATATACTATTTTAAGATATGCAAATGTTTATGGACAAAGGCAGGACCCTAAAGGTGAAGCCGGCGTTGTTGCAATATTTGCGCTGAGAATGCTTAAAAATGAAGATATCATTGTTTATGGAAATGGGAAACAGATGAGAGATTATGTTCACGTTTCAGATGTTGTTAATGCAAATATTAAATCTCTTACCAGAGGGAATGAACAGATCATCAATATAGCAACATCAAAAACGGTTTCTGTTAATGAGCTTGTTAAAATTATGTCAAAAGCTTCAAGATATACTAAGAAAGCTAAAAATATGCCAAAAAGAGACGGGGAACTTTTTAAAAGTTTTCTAAATATAAAAAAAGCAGAAAAAGTTTTAAAATGGCGTCCAAAAGTAAATATTGAAGAGGGAGTAGAACAGACTCTTGAATATTTTAAAAATGAAATGGAGAATAAATGAAAGCTTTTGTTCTTGCCGCAGGTGCCGGCACGAGACTAAGACCTTTAACTTCAAATATTCCAAAGCCTATGGTTCCTATTTTAGGACGTCCTGCACTTTTTTATACACTTAATAATCTTAAAAGATTCGGTTTTAATAATATACGCATTAATCTTTATCATTGTCCGGAAGTGATCACGGGATACTTTAAAAATCAAGATATGGGTATTTCTTTAAGCTATTCTCCGGAAAAAAAGCTTATGGGTACGGCCGGAGCTATAAAAAAGAATGAATCATTTTTTGATGATACTTTTATTGTGATGTCAGGAGACGGACTGACAGATATAAATCTTGAAAAAGCACTGTTTTTTCATAAAAAGAACAAGTCAATGGCAACTATAGTATTAAAAAAAATTGAATCAAAATTTGAGTATGGAATAACTGTTACCGATAAAAAAGGAAAAATTAAAAGTTTTATAGAAAAACCTTATTGGAGTGATATCTTTACAAATACCGTGAATACAGGAATATATATATTTGAGCCGGAAATATTTAAATTCATTCCTAAAAATAAATTTTTTGATTTCAGTATGGACCTGTTCCCAGTGCTTTTAAGAAATAAAAAGCACATATACGGATATATTATGGATGAGTATTGGACGGATATAGGAAATATAAATCAATATAAAAATGCTGTATTTGATATTCTTGACGGGAAAGTATCCATACCGGTGTTTTTACCAAAAAAGAGGAATAAATATATTTCACCGAAAGCTGTTGTAGGTAAAAATGTTAAAATTAAAGGTCCGTGTTTTATTGACGATAATGTTATAATAAAAAAAAATACGATTATTGATCCATATTCTGTGATCTCAAAAAATAGTATTATAGGAGAAAATGTCCGCATGGAAAAGACAATAGTATGGGGAAGATCGAATGTCGGTGATAATGTAAATCTAAACAATACAATCATCGGATACAAAACAAATATCCATAAAGATATGAATTTATTTGATTCAATAATGATGAGTTAAAGGAAAATGCTATGTTAAAAAAGAAAGGTTATTTTTTTACGTCTGAGTCGGTTACTGAGGGACATCCTGATAAAGTATGCGATATAGTCTCGGATACTATTTTGGATGAAATACTTAAGCGGGACCCTAAAGCCAGAGTTGCGTGTGAAACTTTTATTGCTCCGGGAATGGTAATAGTGGGCGGCGAGATCACTACAAATACATATATAAATATTCAACAGGCAGCAAGAAATGCAATAAAAAACATAGGTTATGATAATTCTGAATTCGGGTTTAGCTATAAAAACTGTGCAGTAATAAATGTGATAAATTCTCAGTCTCCTGATATTGCTCAAGGAGTTGATACAGGCGGAGCCGGCGATCAGGGACTTATGATAGGATTTGCATGTAAAGAAACACCTGAACTTATGCCTTTACCGATAATGCTTGCGCATAAACTTGCGATGAAACTTGCCGATGTAAGAAAGAAAAAAATACTTCCATATTTAGGACCTGACGGTAAAACGCAGGTAACGGTAGAATATGTTGATTGGAAACCAAAAAGGATTGAAGCTGTTGTTCTTTCAACGCAACACACAGATAAAATCTTGGATAAGACAGGAAAACGCATAACAGAAAAATCAAAAAAAGAAATATATAAAATGATTATTGAACCTGTTTTAGGAAAGCTTATAGATAAAAAAACGAAGGTCTACATAAATCCTACCGGTAAATTCCTTGTCGGAGGTCCGGAGGCAGATACAGGTCTTACCGGAAGAAAGATAATAGTTGACACTTATGGAGGTATGGCGGCACACGGCGGCGGTGCTTTCTCGGGTAAAGATTCAACAAAAGTTGACAGAAGTGCTTGTTATATGGCAAGACATATAGCGAAAAATATTGTAGCTGCCGGTTTTGCTGACAAATGTACTGTTCAGCTTGCTTATGCAATAGGGGTTGCCGAACCTGTTTCTGTTATGATAGATACGCATCACAGCGGAAAAATACCCGGTCAGGAACTAGAGCCTATAGTGAGAAAAATATTTCCTTTAACGCCAAAAGGCATAATAGAATATTTGAAATTAAGAAGACCTATTTTTGCCCAAACGGCAGCCTATGGACATTTTGGCAGAAAAGGCAAAGATTTTACTTGGGAAGCGGTAAATAAAGCGGAAGAATTAAAAAAAGCGGTAAAAAACGGGAGATAATAATGAAATACGATATAAAAGATATTAAACTTGCAGAGAACGGTAAAAAAAGAATTGTATGGGCGGAAAAAGAAATGCCCGTATTAAGACAAATAAAAGAAAGATTTAAAAAACAAAAACCTTTAAAAGGTAAAAGAATTTCATGTTGTCTTCATGTTACGACTGAAACAGCAAATCTTGCCATCACATTAAAAGAAGGCGGAGCAGATGTATATTTATGTGCTTCAAATCCTCTTTCAACTCAGGACGATGTAGCGGCATCTCTTGTTAAACACCATAATATTCCCGTGTTTGCTATAAAAGGCGAAAATAATAAAACATACTATAAGCATATTAATGCGGTTTTAGATATCAAACCTGAAATTACAATGGATGACGGTGCCGATCTTGTCACAACAATACTTCTTAAAAGAAAAGAACTGTTAAAAAATATTATAGGCGGAACAGAAGAAACTACAACAGGGGTTATACGCTTAAGAGCTATGGCAAAAGACGGAGTTCTTGCATATCCCGTAATAGCCGTTAATGATGCTTTGACAAAACATTTTTTTGATAATAGATATGGGACAGGCCAGTCAACAGTAGATGGAATTATAAGAGCAACGAATATTCTTCTTGCCGGAAAAGTTGTAGTGGTTGCAGGGTATGGATGGTGCGGAAGAGGTTTTGCAATGAGAGCCAAGGGTCTTGGAGCTCATGTTATTGTTACGGAAGTAGATCATTTAAAAGCTATAGAAGCTGCCATGGACGGATTTGAAGTTATGCCTATGAATGAAGCTGGAAAAAAAGGTGATATATTTGTTACTCTTACAGGCAATTTAAATGTTATAGATAAACAGCATTTTACAAATATGAAAAATGGAGCGATCGTTTGCAATTCAGGACATTTTAATAATGAGATAAATATAGATGCTTTAAAGAAAATGTCAAAATCAGTGAAAAATGTAAGAGATTTCGTAGAAGAATATACTCTTAAAAGCAATAAAACTGTCTGTGTTCTTGCCGAAGGGAGATTGATCAATCTTGCCGCTGCTGAAGGCCATCCTGCAAGTGTTATGGATATGTCTTTTGCAAATCAAGCACTCTCTGCTGAATATATGGTAAAAAATCATAAAGATCTTGAAAATAATGTTTATGCCGTTCCTGAAAAACTTGATATGGAAATAGCAAGACTTAAACTTAATGCTATGGGAATAAAAATAGATACTCTTACAAAAGAACAGAAAGAGTATTTGAATTCCTGGAAATCGGGAACTTAAAAATACTATGGGTTTGAAAGACAGGTTTAAATCTCTTAGGAAAAGTTTCGCTAAAAAAGTTTTTGATAAAAAAACAAAGACCGGTAAAACTTTAAAAATTGATAATGTAAAAACTATATTATTTTTAAGAGACGATGACAAGATCGGTGATATGGTTGTCTCTACTCTGATGTTTAGAGAATTAAAGAACAAATATCCTGATATAAAGATCTTTGTTTTATGCGGAAAGAATAATTCTCAAATAATAGAACACAATCCCTATATTGAATGCATATATGAGATCAGCGGCAGTTTCTTTAAAGATTTTTTCCTTTACAGAAAACTTAGGAAATTGAAAGTTGATGTAGCCGTTGATTTTTTTACTTTCAGACCCAGACCACTGCATTTATTGAAACTGAGGATCATAGACTCCGGTTTTCTTATCGGCTACTATAAGCAGCTTTATAATGTTTATGATCTTTCTATTGAAAAAGATTTTTTTTCAGAACATATATCGAAACGTTATCAGTATTTACTTGAGGTTTTGGGTGTTAATGACATATCTTTAAAATATGATATTTTTTTCAGTGAAAAAGAAAAAAACAATGCAAAAAATTTAATAGATAAATGTAATAAGAAGTATAAGATACTTATAAATCCTTTCGCTGCAAGCGTTCATCGCAGCTTCAGTTTTGAAAAACTTAAAAATCTCATAGAGCTGATAAAAGCAAATTTTAACTGCTGTATTTATATTATCTCGCAAAAGAACAATTATAATAAGATAAAATCATTACTTTCAGAAGATGTATACATTATAAACAGCAGTTCAATACTTGAAAGCGCAGCATTGATAAAATATTCCGATATAATAATAACACCTGACACATCTATAGTACATATTGCTTCGGCTTTTGAGAAAAAAACTGTTGCCTTGTACCGTGATTATTCAGGAACCGATGAGAAAATAGATATAATCTGGGGACCGAATAATTCAAATGCAATTTCTTTAAATGCAGATACAAAGAACGGGAGAGCGGAAAATAATATAAACAGTATCGGAAATGAATTAATAATTGATGCTCTTAAAAAAATGATTTAATGAAGCGAAAATTGAACTGAAACCAATGATATGACTTAAGGATTTTTATAGAGGATAAAAAATGTCTGATGAAATAAAAGTAAGTATAATTTTACCTATATATAATGTTGAAAAATATTTGGATGAGTGTTTGAGATCTTTGACCGGGCAAACTTTAAATGAAATAGAAATTATTTGCATCAATGACGGCTCTACAGACAGCTCTTTGGAAATTCTTGAAAAAAATGCCGAGATAGACAACAGGATAAAAGTTATAACAAAAAAGAATGAAGGGGTTTCAATAGCCAGAAATGACGGTGTAAAGATTGCAAAGGGCGAATATATATTTTTTGTTGATCCGGATGATTTCATAGATACTGACTATTGCAGAACATTGTATTCAACAGCAAAGAAATATAATGCCGATCTTGTTTTAGGCGGAATAAAAAAGTATTACTCTCCTGAAAAAATAAAGCATATAGTCTTTTTCAAAGAGTTTAGCGATGATGAAAAAAAGTGCATAAAAATAAATGAATCAAATTTAGCACATTTCTTTTCTAAAGGATATAAAGACATCGTAACATCTTGCGGAAGGCTTATAAGAAGAAAAATGATAGAAGATAATAAAATATTGTTTTATAAAGAGAGAACATCTGAAGACCTGCCTTATACATCATTGAACTTCCTTTATGCTAAAACTGTTTCCGTAGATGAATCCGTAAATTATTATTACAGGCAGGGTGTTTCTTTTTCTTTGTCTAAAAAAACAGACATTATAGTAAAAGATGTTCTTATACATATGAAAATTTTGAAAGAAGATGTTATTGACCGCGGATTCGGTTCCAATAAAGACATACTTAGAATTATAGATTTGGCTGTATGTGATGTACTTATCGGCTATTATGATATGTGGAATGTCGGGAATTTTACACGCTGTTCATTATCTACTATCAAAAAACTTTATCCTGAGATCAAAAATACATATATTGATTTTTTTAATATAAAAGAAATTGTAAATGATTCAGAAAATAAAGCTTTAGAATTTAAATATAAATTCCTTGCTTTCGGAGTTAAACACAATATATATATTATGCCGAAAATATTGAGGTTTTTGAGAAATATTCTAAGAAGCTTACCATTCATTAAAAATATAAGATTTGATATAAAAGCAAAAAATACAGAAAAAAGGATATGAAAATGAAATTGATGATATCGGTCCCGGTATATAATAGAAAAAAATATGTTGAAATAACGGCACGTTCTCTATATGAATGTAATAATATAGAAAAAGTGTCAATAAAAGTATTTAATGATTGCAGTACTGAATTCGATATTTCTTATCTGAAAGGTCTTTTTAATAAGCCGAATACCGAGGTTGTAGACAGGAAAGAAAAACATGAGCATGCCTCTGCGCATCAATATCATATAATACACGATTTTCTTGCTACGGATAATGATGTTCTTCTGTTTTGCGATTCAGATCTGCTTTTAAGACCCGATACCATAGATTATCTTTTTAAGACTTTTCCGAAAACCGACGGAATGCTCGGACTTTATAATTCTGAGCTTCACAGAAATATTTATGATGACGGTGAATTTGTTTATAAAGAGGATGTCGGCTTTGCAGGTATTGCCGTTTCCAGAGAACTTCTAAAAGAGTTTGTCTCTAAACAAAAGAAAGGCAGATCTATGGATTTTAAACTTTCAGATTTTCTGCTTTCTAAAAATGTAAGGCTTATGGTGCCTAAAAACTGCTATATACAACACATAGGTTTTGACGGGCAGAACTGCGGTAATACTTCCGTTGAGTTTTCGCCGGATTTTATTCCGCTTTCAGAATTCAATAAAGAAGTAATCGATAAAATGATCCCAATCGTAATAAAAATGCAGTCTGAGATGATAAAGTATCTTCTTTTTGAAGATAAATATAAAAGACATGGATTTATGCTCCATCAGCCTCATAAATATTTTGCAAAAAAAATGAAAATAAAAAGATTAAAAGAATATTATTCAAAAAACTATCCGTCTAAAAAGAGCGAAGTATAATGCATATAAAAGAAAAAAAGCATTTCAGATTAAAATTATCTTGTATTTATATTGCAGTTTTTCTTATGCTCTTTGCATTATATAGAGTTTCATTATATTTTGCATTGAATTCACTTTTTAATGTTTTAACTTTTAAAGAAGTTCTTTCCGCTTTCTTATCCGGTATCAGATTTGATATTTTTGTTATAAGCATATTTTGCGGAACATTTATATTTTTAATTAATTTACCTGTAAATTCAAAATTATTTATTAAGATCAATTCAGCTGTCCTTAATACTTTCCTTTTAGTCTTTTCCTTTCTTCTTACGGCAGACATAATATATTTTAAATTCTTCGGAAAACATTTAACAACCGAGATATTGCTTGCCAAAAGCCATTTCTCTTATTTTGTAAGCTTAGCTTTCGGCGACTATCTGCCTATTACAATAGGGATTTCCATTTTTACAATATTACTTTTTTACTTTTCTTTTAAACGGATAAATAAATATTATGTACCGCCTAATAAAAGCATACTCTATAATACCGTATTGCTGCCTATTATGATATGTTTGATAATCATAGGAGCAAGAGGGGGATTACAGGAAAGAATACTCTCGATTTCAGATGCATATAAAAAAGGATATGTTTTAGGGGAATTAAAGCTTAACGGACTTTTCACTTCTTTGATAAGCATAAGATCAAAAACAGCGCCGAACAGTATTGATATAAATTTTGACGAAGCTTTAAAAATCGTCAGCCAAAACCTTATAGATACTGAAGAAGAGAACGTTCCGAACGAAAATTATCCGCTTATGAGACAGAGAGTAAAATTTAATATTGAAGGCAAAGGATATAATATTGTCCTGATTCTTCTTGAAAGCTGGCAAAAGGATTATATTGATTCAATGGCAGGTACGGAATACGGCGTAACGCCGAATTTTGATGCTATTGTAAAAGATGCCGTTGTTTATGATAGATTTTATGCCAACGGGCAGAGAAGCATTATGGGGCTTATGTCGGTATTCTTAAGCGTGCCATATGTGCGCGGTCTTAATTATTTAGGTCAAGGGCTTGAAAATACCGGACAAACCAGGCTTCCTTTAATACTTGCAAAGAACGGCTATGACAATATATTTGTCCAAGGAGATAAAAGAGAGTCCGACAATGCCATTGCACTTGCAAATTATATGGGCTTTAAAGAAGCTTATGGCAAGGAAGATATACCTTTAATACATAAATATGATGTTTCCATAAGCAAAGGATATGATATTGACGGATTACAGTTTTTCTTTGATAAGTTAAAACTTCTAAAAAACCCTTTTTTTGCTTTTTATTTTACTACAACCACTCACATACCGTATGCCAAAACCGTCTTGAAGTCGCTTGAAAAATATCCGGAAGACGGAACTGAAATAACAGGATATTTAAACAGGCTTTATTATGCTGACTATGCTTTAGGAAAATTTATGGAACAAGCAAGAAAAGAAGAGTGGTTTGATAATACGATATTTATAATGTGTGCAGATCATCAGGCTTATGGAGTAGGCGGTATGGCAGGCACTTTTGAACAAACAAAAGAAGATAAAACCTTCAAAGTGCCTATGATCATTTACTGTCCCGCTTTGTTTAAACCTGAAGTAAACAAAGAACCCGGTTCACAATTTGACATAGTGCCTACAATAATAGATATATTAAATATTGAAACTCCATATTCATCGCTTGGAAAAAGTTTGTTTTCAAAAACCGACAAAAGATTTGCATTTCTTTCTTATGAAGGGGAACAAGTCTACCTTATTACTGATGAAGGAGTCGTGTCGCATGATTGGCAGATTCCGTCAAATGAAAACGGTATTGACAGCAATGATAAAAAACTTTTGTTTTCTATTGAAAAAACAATTTATAATCTTGTAATAAATGACAGATGGTATGACAGAAAATCTTTAAACTATTAAAAGGATAGATTTTATGCAGTTTAAAATACTGATAATTATTGTAACTTACAATGCCGTTAAATGGATGGACAAATGTTTTAGCGGATTTAAAGATATGCCTTCAGCTTGGGAAGTTGTTGCCATTGACAACAATTCAACTGACGGGACTATTGAAAAAATAAAAGAAAAATTCAGATTTGTCAGAATTTTAGATATGAAAATGAATTTGGGTTTTGGAAGAGCAAATAATGAAGGTTTAAAAATTGCTTTAAATGAAAAATTCGACTATGTTTTCCTTTTAAATCAAGATGCTTGGATATCTGTTGAAGATATACAGAAACTTGCAGAACTTCAGAGTAAAAACCCGGAATATTATATTGTAAGTCCTATGCATTTTAACGGTTCCGGCACTAATTTTGATTTCAATTTTTATAATTATGTTAACAAGAACCGTTCAACTCTCTTTTTTGATCTGAGCAGAAATTCTTATAATGATTTATATGAAGTTAAAGGCATTAATGCCGCCGCATGGCTTTTAAGCAGGAACTGCCTTGAAAAAATAGGCGGTTTTTCGCCTTCATTTTTCCATTATGGAGAAGATGATAATTATATAGACCGGGTACTGTTCCATAAAGGTAAAATTGCAGTGTCTCCGCTGTCTGTTGTTTATCATGACAGAGAGCAGTTTGCCATAAAAAACAAAAAAACAGTTTTTTTAAGTAAAGCACGTATTAGAAAATGTGTTTATGATATGAGCAGACCTGAAAAAAAGACAAAGTTCGACAGTATATTTAAATATATTTTTTCCTGTCTTTTATCTTTAAGTTTTAAAGAACTTATGAATTTAGGAAAGATAATAAAAAATAAAGAGAAAAGCCGCCTTATAGGCAAAACTTTCCTTGAGTAATAAGAAAAATCCAATTTCTCCTTTGCTGTTGCCGTTCCCTCGCCCCTTGCAGGATAGGGCAGGGTGAGGGGTAGTCTTTTGCTTTTTGCTTTTGTCGTTTTTGTTTTGCCGTTGTCGTTTATGCCGCCTCAGAAGCACAGCTTATGAACGGAAAGATTTTCCAGACGGCTTAATTCCTGTATGTTTGAAGCCTTTGAAAAAGGCAAGTTTCAGGAATTGGCTGGAAAATCTTGCAGTGAATGTGCTTCAGCGGCAGAGTTTTGCACACTTTTGATCGCTTGCAAAAGTGTGAAAGAAAATATAGTCTGTCATCCCCGAGATTCGTAATCCGGGATATATTTTGCTTTTTTCTTTTTTAATGTGGATTCCAGACAAAGACACTCGGGAATGACACGACAGAAAAGAACCGTCTTTTCTATTATCGTTTTATCGCTCCTTGCGGGAGAAGGTGAGCCTTTTCACATCTTTGTTTTTGATTCATAATTTGTAATTAATAATTAGTATTTGTATACAGTAATTGTTTACATTTTCTTTGAAATTTGATAGAATTTTTTAATTGGTACTATAAAAATAAATATAAAAAACAAGGAGCAGTAAGATGGCATTTGAAAAAAAAGCAGTAGTAGAAGAGTTTAAGACACATGCGACAGATACAGGTTCGCCAGAGGTGCAGGTTGCACTTCTCACGACAAGAATTAAATATCTTTCAGATCATTTTCAAAAATATCCTAATGATTTTGCTTCCAGAGTAGGATTCCTTAAAATGATAGGACAGAGAAGAAGACTTCTTGATTATATTAAGAAAAAAGACAAAGACAGCTATGCTGCATTGATCAAGAAATTAGATCTTAGAAAATAAGCAGAAGAACGGAAATACAAAAGACCCGGCAGCACGACACAAAGGATGCAAAGAAATGCATTTAATAACTGCATTTGTTTGGATCTTTTGTGCGATATGTGCCGGGCATGGAGCGTAAAAGTGGAATATTTTAAAAAAGAAATTGAGGTAGCCGGAAAAAAATTCGTGATTGAATCCGGTAAGATGGCAAAACAGGCGAACGGTTCCTGCACGGTAAGAATAGGAGATACTGTTGTTTTAGTTAATGCCGTCGGTTCAAGAGAACCAAAACCGGGCACAGATTTTATGCCTTTGACAGTAGATTATAGAGAAAGAACATTTGCCGCAGGCAGAATACCGGGCGGTTTTTTTAAAAGAGAAGCAAAACCCAGAGACAGTGAAATCCTTGTCAGCAGGCTTATAGACAGAAGTATAAGACCGCTTTTTCCGGAATATTGGAGAAATGACACCCAAATATCAGCTATTGTATTATCTTATGATGGGGAAAATGAAGCTGATATTCCATCTATATTAGGAGCATCAGTAGCTTTGATGATATCAGATCTTCCTTTTACAATGCCTATAGCTTCAGTAAGAATAGGCAGAATAAATGGACAATTCATCGTAAATCCTTTAATATCTGAACAAAAAGAAAGTGATCTCGACCTAGTTGTCAGCGGTACCGAAGATGCCCTTACAATGGTTGAAGCCGGTGCTTTGGAACTTTCAGAAGCGGAAATGCTTGATGCATTAAATCTTGCTAAAGAAACAATAAAAAATATATGCACTGCTTTTAAAGAACTTCCTACAAAAGAAAAAATGCAGGTTGTCATACCGGAAGTAAATCAATCTTTAAAAGCTGATATAGAAGCAGAAGCGATTGCAAAAGCTGAAGAAGGTGTAATAATTAAAGAAAAAAATGAAAGAGATATGTTTTGGGCAGTTTTTAAAAGAGATATCTCTGAAAGAATGCTTGAAAAGTATCCTGAAGAAGAAGCAGCTGCAATAGATATGATACTTGAAGATATCTTTTATAAGAAAGCAAGAGAACTTGTTTTAAATAAAAGAGTACGCAGCGACGGCAGAGGAATGGAAGATATAAGACCTATAACGTGCGAAACGGACATTCTTCCAAGAGTACACGGTTCAAGTTTATTTACAAGAGGCCAAACACAGGCTTTGGCTACGGTAACTCTCGGAACTCCGGGCGATATGCAGATAATGGATGAACTTGCTGGTGAATATAAAGAACGCTTTATACTTCATTATAATTTTCCCGGATTTGCAACAGGTGAACCTAAAGGCGAAAGATCTACAAGCAGAAGAGAGATAGGACATGGTGCTTTGGCAAAAAGAGCTCTCAGAGCCATACTCCCAAGCGAAGAAGATTTCGGCTATACAATAAGAATAGTATCTGATATTTTGGAGTCTAACGGTTCTTCTTCAATGGCTTCAGTCTGCGGCGGCTCGCTTGCATTGTTCAATGCCGGTGTCCCTGTAAAATCAAGCTGTGCAGGCGTTGCAATGGGACTTATGAAAGAAGGCGATAATTATGTTGTTTTAACTGATATTATGGGAATGGAAGATCATCTCGGCGATATGGATTTTAAAGTAGCAGGGACAAGAAAAGGTATTACTGCTTTACAGATGGATATAAAAATTTCTGGTCTTACTACCGAAATCCTTGCTCAGGCTTTAGATCAGGCAAAACGCGGAAGAATGTTCATCCTTGATAAAATGGACGCTGCTATGTCAGCTCCTAAAGAAAAAATATCTGAATTTGCTCCCCAAATGGCAACTATTATGATACCACAGAATAAGATAGGGGAACTTATAGGTCCCGGCGGTAAAAATATCAGAAAACTTCAGGAAGAAATGAATGTTAAAATAGATATTGACGATAATGGTAAAGTTTCTATTTCTGGAACCGATATTGAAGGAGTAAACCTTGCAAGACATTATGTCGATTCATTGACAGCTGAAATAGAAGTCGGTAAAATCTATAAGGGCAAAGTTGTAAAAATAATGGCTTTTGGCGCTTTTGTAGAAGTTTTACCTGGACAAGACGGTCTTGTGCATGTTTCCCAGCTTGCTGACAGGCATGTGAAAAATGTTGAAGATATAGTTAAAGAAGGTGATGTAGTTACTGTTAAAGTAATGGAGATAGATAAGCAGGGCAGAGTAAATTTAACAATGAAAGAAAGCCTTTTAAAATAAATATTACAAAGGGTAAATTATGGCCACCAACAGCAATGATATTAAAAGCAAAGTAAAATCTCTTTACGAGATAATGAAAGACGAAAAGATCCAGGAACTTGAAGTTAATTCCAAAGATTACAGTCTTTCAATAAAACGTAAAGATCCAAATGCCGATCAACAACAGATTGTTGTTCAGAAAGTGCAGACTGAAGTCCAGCCTGCAGAAGCAGCTTTAGCAATGGAAGAAAAAGCAAAATCAGCAAATTCCGAAACGATAAAATCTCCTATTACAGGTGTGTTTTATCAAGCTCCTTCACCTTCTTCTCCTGTTTTTGCCAAAGTTGGCGATGTTATAGATACAGGAAAAACTCTTTGTATAGTTGAAGCTATGAAAGTTATGAATGAGATAAAAGCGACTTTTAAAGTAAAGATTATTAAGGTATTGGTAGAAAACGGTGCACCAGTAAATTCCGGACAAGATTTGTTTGAAATAGAAAAAGTTTAAGAACAGAGGTTTATATAAATGGCAGAGATGACAGAAAGAATTGGTTTTGCGGCCGGAGAAATTTGGAGATATTTGCTTGAGAACGGAGAGTCTTCTCCTATAAAGATCAAGGCGAATTTAGGTTTGTCAAATACGCTTTTATATCTTGCTTTAGGATGGCTGGCAAGAGAAGATAAAGTGTATATAAGACAACTTGAACACAGCTATAGAATCTCGCTTAAGTAAATACCGCTTCAAATAAATACTCGTCAAACCGTGCTTAGAGGGTTTTAATAGTGGCAAAGAAAACAGCTAAAATCAAAAAAGAAAAAAGAAATAATGTAAGCAGAAACAGGGAGTTAGCAGCCCTGTTTTTTGCTTTGGCGGCTTTTATAAGCGGATATGCTATCGTTTTACCTGAAAATTCCGGTATGATAGGAGAAGCTTTTTCAAATATTATGTCACAGATATTCGGTACGGCTGCATATCTTTTACCATTAATTCTGCTTTGGTTCTTTATAATCCATATAAGCAAATCTATTCCACTAAAGGAACGCCTTGACTTCATTTGGTCAGTATCATGCCTTGTTTCAGGTGCTATCCTTTTTGAATTTACTGGAATTTTGTTTGATATAGGTACGACAGGCGGATGGCTTGGAGAAAAGTTGTTTCCTTTTTTTAATCAATTGTTTGGGATATGGTTAGGTTTTTCTGTAATTGCAATAATTTTTATTTATTCTGTTACAAGGCTGTTTAGAATATCCATAAGAGAAACGATTTTTGGATTTTTTAAAAGTCTTAAAGAAAATATTGAGAAGGCTAAACGGGAAAAACTTGAAAAAGAAAAGAATATGCCAAAAGTTTATGAAAGAAAGCCTGAACCTCCGGTGCTTGTAATAAAAAAAGATGAACCTGAACCTCAAAAATCTGAACCTGCAATACCAAATATCGTAAGCAAGAAAGAAAAAGAAATAAATAAAGAAGAAAAAAAAGAAAAAGATTTGAAAGAAAATGATGAAAAGGTTGACAGTTCGGCATATAACTATACTCTTCCTCCGACGAATATATTAAAAAAAGATGAAACTACAAGTTTCCAAACAAATAAATCGGAATTGCTTGAAAGAGCAGACCTCCTTAAAACAACGCTTGCAGATTTTGACATTCAAGCTGAAGTAAAAGATATTATTCCCGGTCCGGTAGTTACAAGATATGATCTTGTTCTTGCACCCGGTGTTAAAATACAAGCCGTTACAAATATTATTGACAATATTTCTCTTGCTATGCGGACATCTTCTATAAGAGTAGTCCCTATACCTGAAAAAGCTGCAGTCGGTGTTGAAGTGCCAAACCCGGACAGTGTTATAGTTGGTTTAAGAGGTATACTTGAAAGCAGAGCTTTTGAAAACTCAAAATCACTGCTCACTCTTGCTTTAGGAAAAACTACCGACGGTGAAGGCTATATAACAAATCTTGCCTCAATGCCGCATCTTTTGATAGCCGGTGCTACTGGCTCCGGTAAAAGTGTCGGTATACATACGATAATACTTTCTATTTTATATAAAGCTCGCCCTGATGAAGTTAAGTTTATGCTGATAGATCCTAAACGCGTTGAAATGCCTGTGTATAAAGATATCCCGCATTTGTACAATCCATGCTGTTCTGCTGCCGATGCAGATATTATAACCAATCCCAGAGAAGCTGCTTCGGCATTAAAGAAACTTGTAGCCGTTATGGATGAAAGATATACAAAATTTGCAAAGGTTATGGTAAGGAATATTGAAGAATACAATAATAAAATGCAAGAAACCGGAGGGGATAAAGAGTTTTATATAGTAGTTATAATAGATGAACTTGCCGATCTTATGCTTGTGGCACAAAAAGAGATAGAAGATTCAATACAAAGACTTGCCCAGATGGCAAGAGCTGTTGGGATTCATCTTATACTTGCTACACAAAGACCGTCAGTTAATGTTATTACCGGTATAATCAAGGCTAATTTTCCGGCAAGACTCTCATTTCAGACAACTTCAAAAATAGATTCAAGAGTTATACTTGATATGCTCGGTGCTGAAGAACTTATGGGTAAAGGTGATATGCTTTTCCTTCCTCCCGGAGAAGCAAGACCTGTGCGTTTACAAGGTGCTTATGTTTCATTGAAAGAAGCAGAAAAAGTAATAGATTTTATAGTTGATCAGGATTTTCCGAGAGTTTATGAAGCTCTTCAGACTGAAGTTGATGCTTCTGTGGGTTTTGATGCAATGGAAAATAAGAATATGAAAGATCTTATTCCAGCACTTATACTTATTAATCAAAGGAAGCGCGTTTCACAGGATTTATTAAAGGCAAACTTCGGCAGTTCTGCAAGAGCTACTAATATTTTGAGCATTCTTGAAATGAAGGGTTTTATAACAAAACCGGAAGGTACTAACAAATGGCAGATAAATTATGATAAAATAGAACAGTATTTGGAATCAAATTCATAAATAAGGAAATGCTATGAAAGGATTAGGAAAGTATATTAAAGCAAGAAGGACGGAAAAAGGACTTTCATTTGAGGATATTGAAAGAGAAACCAATATTATGACTGTTTTTCTTGACGCCATTGAAAGAGATGACACGGCATTGTTTATAAATCAGGACAATTATGATTCTATTTTAAGTTTCTATATGAAATATCTCGGTCTTGATAAAAAAGCAATGACAGCACAACTTAAAGTTCTAAAGCTGCATGAACAAAGGGGAACTTCTCTGATCATTGAAGCACAGGCAACAATGAAAGAGCTTATCCCGGCTTTAAAGCTTATAAAGGAAAGACAGCGTATATCTATGGATATTCTTGAGATACATTTCGGTTCTTACAGTAAAGCCAAAGAATTGTTTGAATATCTTGAGAAAAACGGATTTGTTGCAAAACCTGCCGGTGCTTATGACTGGATAATAAACAATGAAAAAATAAATGAATACCTTAACTCGAAGTAAAAGGGATTTTTAATGAAAAAACTTTTTTTAATCGCAACTGCTTTAGTTTTTTCTTGTGCTGTTAATGTGTCTGCACAGGTTAATAATGATAAGATCAATGATATACTTATGAAAATGGAAGCGGCTGATAAGAAGATAAACTCACTTGAAGCCGACTATACTCAGGAAGTTTTCTATTCAGCTACTGATGAAACTCAAAATGTTATAGGAAATATCAAATATAGAAAACCTGAAAACATATTTATCATACAGAAAACTCCACAGGAACAACATATTTATATAGATGGTAAAAAAATTACCGTATACACACCTGAAAATGAACAGGCAGTTATTGATAATTGGAAAAATGTTATCAATGGTGATTTTGCTCCTGCATCGCTTATAAATTTTGGAAGCAGTTGGAGAGAACTAAAAAAAGAAAATACTATAAATTATATAGGCGAAGACACAGAGAACTATATAATTGAACTTTATCCTGCAAAGAAAAAAGAGTGGACAATGCAGATACATATATCAAAGAACACTTTGTATCCGCAAAAAGCGCTTGTAACAGCCTCAGGCCTTTCCATAAAGCTTGATCTGAAAAACTATAGAGTAAATCCAAATTTTAAAAAAGATATTTTTAAATTTACTCCGGAAAAGAATGTAGAAGTAATAAAACTTAATTAGGCGGTTATTTTTAATGAAAGAAATCGGGAATATTTTGAAAGAGGCTCGTGAAAAAAAAGGACTCAGTTTAAGTGATGCACATGAAGCAATAAAAATACAGGAAAAGTATTTAGCTGCTATAGAAAGCGGAGATATAGATGCTTTGCCTGCTGAGATTTATTATAAAACTTTTATGAAATCTTATGCGAAATATCTCGGTCTTGACCCTGAGATATTAGCAAAACAATATGAAGAAAAAAAAGAAAAACTTGAAGAAGATGAAGAGGAAAATTCTTCAGGCTTTGTGCAGGGAATGTTCTCAAATTCTTCTAAAAGAAATGAATCTTCTAAAAGGGAAAGAGAGAATAAAGAAAAAAAACCTATTGATACCGTAAAACTTATTATAACGCTTTTGATTGCGGTATCTCTTTTGGCGGCTTTCATATATTTAAATAAAAATATACCGAATATTATTTCCGAAAACTCGAATCTTCATGAAGATTTTATCCTTAATGAGTCAAATGATGATGTTAATATGCTGAATTCTGAAAATACTGATGAAGAGCCCACTTCTGTTGTTGAAAATCCTGATTCTGTCTCCGTTTCTGATAAAAAAGAAGAAAAGGAAACACCTGTAGTTTTGCCTATACGACAGGTGGCGATTCCGACTACAAAACCTACTCCTTATAAAAGAGGACCTATTCAAACCCCTACACAACAGACAGTTGTAGAAATGCCTTCTGCAAAACAGGAGATACCTGTTAACACTCAAAAGCAGGAAGAGCCTCATACAACCGTACCGGTAAAACAGAAACTCAATATAGAAGCGGTAGAAAATGTTTGGATAAGAGTAGAAGCTGACAGTAAAGAAGTTTTCCAGGGCACAGTTCTAAAAGGTTCATATAAAGAATGGGAGGCTGATACTGCCTTTGTTTTAAAAGTCGGTTATACTCCCGGGATAAAAGTTAATTTTAACGGTGAAGCAGTTGATATAATAAAAGGTTCTGTTCAGGATGTTAATACAGTTATTCTCAAAAGGCAGTAGAAAAGGATGCAAAAAGTTTCAGTTATAACTTTAGGCTGTCCGAAAAATACCGTAGAAGCGGAATATCTTCTCGGTATTTTGCAAAATAAGGGGTTTCTGCCGACTCCTGACCTAAATTTTGCAGATATTATTATAATCCATACTTGTTCTTTTATTAATGATGCAAGGGAAGAGTCTGAAGAGTGTATAAGAAAAGTTCTTGAATTAAAAAAAAGTAAAAATATTAAAGTATATGTTTCAGGATGTCTCCCTCAGTTTTTAAAAGACGGTATTAAAGATGTTTTTCCTGAAATTGACGGCTATACTGGTACTGGTGGTTTAGGGAAACTTCCTCTGGCAATTTTAAACAGGAAACAAAAAGTATCTCTTATCCCTGGAGGTTTGAATGATTCAAAATTCAGGATACTTTCTTCATCATTGCCGTCGGCTTATTTAAAAATAGCAGAAGGGTGCGGGCACAGGTGTAGTTTTTGTATCATTCCCGAATTAAGAGGAAAATACAAAAGCAGAACAGTCTCATCTTTGGTTGAAGAGGCTTCAGTTCTTGCGGATTCAGGGATAAAAGAACTTATAATTATCGCTCAAGATACCACAAGTTACGGTATGGATCTTTACGGTAAATTTTCACTTGATAAGCTTTTATCAAAACTTGCTAAGATAAATTCTTTTAAATGGATAAGGCTTATGTATGCTTATCCTTCGAGTATTACAGACGGTTTGCTTGATATTGTGAAAGAGTATAAGAATATATGCAAGTATATAGATATTCCAATACAACATACAAGCAAAAAAGTTCTTTCTATGATGAAACGTCCTTTAAATACGGGAAAGATTATTGAAAAGATAAAAAAAGAGATCCCGGAAATAGTTTTAAGGACATCTATAATTACCGGTTTCCCGGGAGAGACGGAAAACGATGTAAAAGAACTTGTACGTTTTATAGATAAGGGATATTTCCAATATGCAGGAGTTTTTGAGTATTCTGACCAGAAAGCGGCATATTCTTCAAAACTGAAAAAACATATTAAGAAAGAAATAGCTGAAAGAAGAAGAGTAGTTGTTGAAAATGCACAGTATGAAGTTTTTGAATCAAAGGTGAATGGTTTAATAGGACGTGAAATTGACTTTTTTGCCGAACAATGCGTCCAGAAAGGAAAAAAATATACAATATACGGACGCACTGAATTTCAAGCGCCTGATATCGACGGGAAAACTATTGTTTTAAGTGATAAACAGGCTAAACCCGGAAAATTTTATAAAGCTGTTATTACCGGCAATACCGGATATGATATAAATGCAGAAATAATAAATATATAAGGATTTTATAATGAATTTAGCTAATAAGTTGACAGTTGCCAGAATATGTATGGTCCCTTTGTTTATACTTTTTCTTGAGCTTGACGGTTTTTTAGTAAGTGTTTTTGCTCTTATTGTTTTTATTACAGCTTCAATAACAGATCTACTTGACGGAAGGATTGCCAGGAGGCAAAATACTATAACCTCTTTGGGTATATTCTTAGATCCTCTTGCCGATAAACTCCTTATTTCAGCGGCATTTATATGCTTTGTAGGTATATCTTATCTTAATGTACCTGCTTGGGCTGTGATAGCTATAATATCCAGAGAGTTCCTTATTACAGGATTAAGAACAATAGCAGCAACAGAAAATGTTGTGATACCGGCTGACAAGACGGGAAAGTTTAAAACCACTTCACAGATCGTTGTAATAATCATTGTGCTGCTGATAATAATCATTACTGAAGCTTTTCAAGAGTTTTACAGTGTTCCTCCGCATACAATAGCTTTATTTAAAGGCGGCAGCTATAAAACTTTGGCTTTATTCTTGAAGCATACTCCGTACTGGGCAACTTTGGTGGCAGCTGTTATGACGCTTTATTCCGGAGCAAATTATATGTGGAAACATAGAGGACTTTTGAAAGAAAGTGAATAAAATAATACTGTTTTTTTCATCTGTTGCGGGAATAGGATATATTAAGTATGCACCCGGGACATTCGGCAGTCTTGCAGGAATTATTCTCTGGGCTTTATTTGTACCGCAGAACTATAAATTCCACTTAATATCAGTCTTATGTATTTTTATTATTTCCACGGCATTTTCTTCTATGGCGGAAGATATATATGGTAAAAAAGATGATCAACGCATTGTTATAGATGAAGTAGCAGGAGTATGGGTTGCACTTGCTTTTCTTCCAAAAACTATATTGTTTTTATCGCTCGGATTTATCTTATTTAGGATTTTTGATATTAAAAAACCTTTTTTTATTAAAAAACTCCAAAAGCTAAAAGGCGGTTTTGGTATAACTGTTGATGATATAGTTGCGGGTATATATGCAAATGTCATATTACAAATATTAAACTTGGTGCTTTAAAATGGTAAAAGTAAAAAAAATTATTTCAGGACGGATTGAAGCTAATTGTTATATTGTTTATGATACTGACACTAAAAAAGCAGCAATTATAGATCCGGGCGAAGATGGCGAAAAGATAATAAGAGAGATAGAAAACGGCGGCTTTATCCCTGAAATGCTTATCAATACCCACGGACATTATGATCATGTTCTTTCAGATGAGCTCATAAGAAAGAAATTCAATATTCCGCTTGCCGCACATAAATACGAAGTTGATATGCTTGCTGATCCTTATCGTAATGCTTCGGCGATGTTCGGTACACCTGAATCCATAACGGCTCCGGAAATACAACTTACAGACGGGCAAAAAGTAAAATTGTCCTTTACTGAATTTACAGTTATACATACTCCCGGCCATACAAAAGGCGGAATATGCCTTGATTTCGGCAATTTTCTTATTACGGGGGATACTCTTTTTGCAGGAACGATAGGAAGGACGGATTTTCCAGGAAGCAGTTATGAAGAGATGATGAACTCTCTTGAAAAAATAAAAAAATTGGATCCCGAGATAATAATTTATCCTGGACACGGAAGCTCTACAACTCTTGCTAACGAACTTCGCCACAATCCATTTTTAAACGGCAATTATGATTGATCCTAAAAAAATTTTAAATGATTTTATAGCCTATATCTCAATAGAAAAAGGGCTGTCAAAAAATACAGCGCTGGCATATAGATCCGATATATCAAAATTTTTAAAATTTGCAAAAAAGAAAGAAATGCCCATAGAAGAATTTCAGCATCAAGATATAACTGATTTTCTTTGGGAAGCAAAAATGAAAGGACTTAAGCCCACTTCCGTTTATCGTATAATAGAATCGCTCCGTCAGTTCTACAAATATCTTACGGCAGAAGAAATAATAGAAAACAATCCTACTTCATATATAGCCGCGCCAAAAATACCGGAAACGCTTCCGGATATGCTCTCATTTGATGAAGTCGAGCGTCTTCTTAACTCAATAGATTCTTCAGATGAGATGAATATAAGGAACCGCGCTATGCTTGAGCTTCTATATGCTACGGGACTAAGGGTTTCAGAGCTTATTAATCTGACATTTTCAGATATTGATATAAATAAAGGTTTTTTACGTGTTATAGGTAAAGGTTCAAAGGAAAGACTTATACCTTTCGGTGAAAAGGCAAAGAATTTTATTAATATTTATCTAAATAAAAGAAAACCGTACGTAGAACTTAAGGAAAATATTTTTATATCGCGTCTTGGTAAAAAACTTTCACGAGTTGAATTCTGGAGACAGTTAAAAAATATAGCAAAGAAAGCAGGGATAAATAAAAATATTACGCCGCACACTTTAAGACATTCTTTTGCAAGCCATTTACTTGCAGGCGGTGCGGATATAAGGTTTGTTCAAGAAATGCTAGGGCATAGTTCTATATCAACGACACAGATATATACACATCTTGATAAAGATAAATTAAAACAGAATCATAAGAAATTCCATCCCAGAGGATAAAATAATCATTGTAAAAACATTGCATTTTTTATAAAATCTAAAAACTATGGATATACAAAAAATAATTGACTCAGCATTAGAAGAAGACGGCGTTTTTAATGACATTACCACAAAAGAATTTATCCCTAAAGATAAAAGAGCTACAGCAGTTCTGATAGCAAATAAACCCGGGGTGCTATGCGGTATAGATATTTTTACGCAAGTCTTTAAAACTATAGACAAAAGATGTGTGGTAAAAACTAAAAAGAAAGATTCTTCTTATATAAAAAAAGGTGATCACATACTTAAGATATCCGGTCCGGCACAGGCTATTTTATCAGGAGAGAGAACAGCATTGAACTTTTTACAGCATTTATCTGGAATAGCTACGCTTACCAATGAATTCGTTAAAGATGTTAAAAACGGCAAAACGAAAATTTACGATACAAGGAAAACACTTCCGGGTTATAGAAAACTTGCAAAATATGCGGTAAGATGCGGAGGCGGTACAAATCATAGAATGGGACTTTCTGATATGGTACTTCTCAAAGACAATCATATAAGTCTTTCCAATAATCTTACTGAGAAAATTCAGAACTTCAGAAAGAAATATAAAAATATTCCTGTAGAAGTTGAATGTGAAAATATAGTTCAAGTAGGACGTGCGCTTAATGCTCAAGCCGATATAATAATGCTTGATAATACAAGTTTTTCCAATACAAAGAAAATGGTGCAATTGATAAGAAAAAATTCTACTAAAGCATATAAGCCTGAAATTGAGATCTCGGGCGGAATCAATCCAAAGACTGCTAAAAAATTTGCAAGTCTCGGCATTGATAGAATATCCATAGGAATGATAACTCATTCTTCTCGCGCGCTGGATATAACCTTGGAAATATTCATAAAATAAAATGCATATCTTAGAAGTACTTTCAGAGAAAGTATATATTTCAGGCAATGAAATAGGAGAGCGGCTTGGCATTTCAAGGGCCGCTGTACATAAACAGATAAAAACCCTCAAAAACAAAGGATATATCGTTCACTCATCATCTAAAGGCTATAAACTTATAAAAAGTTCAGATATGATAAATGCAAATGATATACTTTCAAAACTTAATCCTGACACTTCCGTTTGTACTGTAATAAAACATTATAATTCTATTGAATCGACACAATTAAAACTCAAACTTCTTGCAGAAACAGGGAGTCCTGAAGGTACTGTCGTTTTTGCCGATGAACAAAGCGGTGCTTATGGCAGAATGAAAAGAAAGTGGAGTTCAGAAAAAGGTGGGCTATGGTTTTCTATGCTTTTAAAGCCGCATATTCGTCCTGATGAAACACCAAAGATCGCACTTCTGATAAGCATAGCTTTAAGGCGCATTTTATTAAATAGCTACGGTATTAAAACGAATATAAAATGGCCTAATGATATTCTATACAATGACAAAAAGATGTGCGGAATAATAATTGAGATGTCTGCCGAACAGGATATCGTAAATTGGGTTGCCGCCGGAATAGGTGTAAATATAAATAATCCTATTCCAAAACAGCTTAAGACAGAAACAACAGTTTTAAAAGATATACTCGGTAAAAAAGTGAATTTATCTGCCTTTACCGTTTTTTTCTTTAATGAATTTCAAAAAATTTATGATGAGTTTCAAAACTCCGGTTTTAGCAGATTTGTGGAAGAGTTTAATCAAAATACAGCATATAAAGGTTTAGATATAAAAATATATGACGGATATGATATAATATCAGGTATAAATGAAGGTATAAATGAAAACGGACATTTAAAGATAAGAACCGGAAATAATATTAAAAATATAATATCGGGTACTCTCAGGAGGAATTAAAGTGTCAGAAAAAGTATTTAATGAGCTTGTAAAAGAAAGAAGCAGTATTTTGCTTGACATCATAAAACAGCGCAGGAGTGTAAGAAAATTCAGCCCTGAACCTGTTAAAAGCGAGGATATTAAAAAGATAATAGAAGCTGCTTCAATGGCTCCTTCAGCAACAAATAGCCAAAATTGGCGTTTTATCGCTATACAGTCAGAAGAAATGAGAAAAGCTCTTGTAAAGGCTATAGAAGAACAGATCAAAGAGTATTCAGAACTTATAACTTCAAAAAGAGCTTATAATGAATTTAATGCTTATGCCAGATTCTTTACTTTCTTTGCCAGTGCTCCGCTTGTTCTTGCAGTTGTAAAAACTCCTTATACCTCTTTTAGCGTGAGAATAATGAAGCGTTATGGTATATCCCCTGAAGCTTTGGAAGCTGCCGATACACAGGGGCCTGCGGCAGCTATACAGAATATACTGCTTGCATCACATGCTTTAGGCTATGGCGCATGTTGGATGACAGGACCATTGATAGCAAAATCAAAACTTGAAGAGGTTTTGAAGATAGAGTCTCCGGACAGCCTAATGGCATTGATCCCGATAGGAAAGACTGAAACCCAGCCTGCAGTACCTAAAAGAAAACCCATGGAGGAAATTTTTGAAATTATATAAAATTAATAAAATGAAAAAACTTTTATTTTTTATATTGATTTTTATGTTTTCTGTTTCTTTTTCCGCTGTTGCACAGGAAAAAACAATTATTCTTTCTTCGCCGGAAGAAATAGAACAGTTTAAAAAGTATATTAAAAAGAATACGTTTTCTATTGAAGATAATACTGCAGTTGAAAACTCTTCTGTTACGGTCTCATCTACTACTTTAATCCAAAAGTATGAGGCTGAGAGTTCGTGCAGTACAGTCCAAGCTGTTAATATTGAAGCTCCTGACATTGAGACTTCATCTTCTTCAAAAAAAGATATTCAGATTCAGCCTGTTTCAGAATCTTCTGATACTATAATTAAAAATATTTCCGATGATAAAACTCAATCGCAGCCTGTTAATCTTACACCTGCTGCTCCTGCAGGAGTTTTTATATTACGTTCAAAAGATGAGATAAAGGCTTTTAATGAAAGAATGAGTGCATTAGGAGCAGAAGTATATGAGATCAACACAAGTACAGATAGTGAGCCTGAACCCCAAAAAAAATAAGAGAGAAAGATGAAAAGAATATATATATTGTTTTTACTTTCACTAATTACTGTTTTTTCTGCTTGCTCTTCAAAAAACCATTCAGATATAAAAAAGCAGTTTTCAATGGACGATAGCAAAGAATCCAAAGAGATACGAATTTGTCCTGCACCTACCGCTTTTCAGGATGTAGCAAGAATCATGAAAAGTCCAGGGTATTGGATATCAAAAATCCAGAATCCGGATAAAATTATTCTTTCAAAAAAAGAGATTGAAGCACTGAATGCAAAAACTACGGGCAGAAGTATATATATTAATGACATCCAGTATTTCAGATCAAGATATTACAGAAGAAATGCCGCTAAGCAGCATAAAAGAATGGTAAATATATTTTCTCGTTATTATGACGGTTTTTCAAAGAACACCATTGGCGTACAATATTTTGCTGATATGGAAAAGAATATAGATTATACACAGTTTGACTCAACGGTAACAGTAAAGTTTGCTATGACTGTAAGTTATTCTGAATTAAGAGCTCTTCCTTCTTTTGAACCGCTTTTTTCTTCCCTCGACACATTAGATTTAGACAGAATGCAGGTAACCCAACTGGATCTTGCTTCTCCTCTTGCTATCTTGTACAGTACCAAAGACGGAGAATGGTATTATGTGGTTTCAGAAATTGCAGAAGGCTGGATACATAAAGATTCAATAGCTTTTTGCTCGCAGAATGTTATAAAGGATTATAAAAAATGGGATCGCCTTGCGGTTACAATATCGCCTAATTCCGATATTTTCAAAAATGCCGATATGACAGACTTCTTTGATTATGTAAAAATGGGTACTGCTTTGCCGATAGCAAATATCAACGGCGAGATCGCTGAAATAAGGATACCCTATGCTAAAAAAGATCAAAATCTTGGTTTTATGAAAGCTTATATAAGCATATCGGATATTTCCATAGGATATATGAAATATACGCAGAGAAATGTAATAAATCAGGCTTTTAAACATATGAACTCTCCATATGGCTGGGGCGGTATGAACGGAGAGCAGGATTGTTCAAGTTTTATAAGACAGATATTTGCATGTTTTGGGATAACTTTGCCAAGAAATTCTACCGGACAGATACAGAACGGCACATTTGCCGCAAGCTTTGAGAAAAATGAACCTGAACATTTAAGAGCGCAGAGAATAATTAAAACCGGTGTTCCGGGCATATCTCTTATATATTTTCCGGGACATATAATGTTATATGTCGGCAGTGAGAACAATAAACCTTATATAATACATTCGATCTGGGGATATGGCGATGATACGGATGAAAGCGAATCTAAAACCTATCTTATAAACAGAGTAGCAATAACTACTATGAGTGTAGGTGAAGACTCAAAAAAAGGTTCTCTTTTACAGAGAACAACTCTTATGAAAACCATGAAATGAATCAGGATAAAAAATAAAAATGGATTTTTTAAGAAAACTTAAACTTATTCTTTATTTTATAGCGATGGTATCAGTTTTGATACTAGGTTGGCTTGCTGAAAAGACAGGAGATAAAACAAAAATGATGCTGATAGCACTTGCTGTGCTTTTTGTCTGCATTTGTATTTTTAAATTAGCAAAAAAATATTTTAAGAATGAAAAAGAGGTATAAAATATGACAAGTCAGATTAAAATCTTCTTTCTAGTGCTTTTTATCATTAATGTTATTGCAGGGTTCTCCGTTTCACTTTTCTATAATATCTTGGCAGGAATAATAGCTTTTGCTCTGCTTCTTTTACTAAATGCTGTCGGCTATGCTATAATCTTAAAAATGTCAAAAATAACGCAAAGGAAAGACAATGCAGAAACAGGAAATAATACCCAACCAAAGTAAAAAAGCCGTATGGTATAAGTATATGTTCTTAATCTCCACGATTTGTGGTGTTATGGGCATATATATACTCTATAAAGGCTTTTCTGCGGTCTTAGCATGGATATTGATCGGTATTTGGGCTTTTCTTGCGATTGTTGTAAGAATTCTTATTATAAGAGATAAAAATTTTATTAAAAATAAAAAAATATAAAGGAGATTTACTATGGAATTGTTTAAAGCTGCCAAAGAAGCGATGTCTATGAGAAGCAAAATAAATGATATGGATAAAAAGCTTAAAGCTACTGTGCTTGATTATGAATTTGACGGTATAAAAATAAAAATAAATGCAAAAACAGAGTTTTTAGCCATAGATTTGCCGGAAGATTTGTTGAAAGAGAAGAAGGAAAAGATAGAAAAAACACTTTTGAATGCGATACAGAAAGCCGCGGAAAAATCGCAGAAAGTTATGGCAGAAGAAGCCAAAGCAATTACCGCCGGAATGAAAATACCGGGAATGTAATAAAAATAATTACTAATTACAAATGGCGGATTACGAATCAACGAGAACGACGGAACGACAATTACGAATAAAAGATAAAAGACAAAAAAACAGCTAATATTTACCAGTTAAAAAGACCTGCTCATAAATTAGAGCAGGTCTTCAGTTTCATAATTAAACAATTACTTGAAAATGCCGCCGGATTCTTTACACCAGAGTATCATATCCATATGAGACATTGGTATACCGATCTTTTCTGAAAATTTACGCATTTCTTCTTCTATCTTTATATAAATTTTAGGTGTCAGAGATGCCGGGATCTCTTTTATAGCGCCGAGAATCTTCAGATTTTTAAGTATATGCCTGTCGAGTATGGCAAGCTCTTTTCCTATACCTATATTCCTTAGGAAATGTCCGGCTTCTTTATAGCCTATACCTTTAATATTTTTTATTATCCATTCGCGCAATTCCAAAATATTGTCAAAAGATGCAAGTTTTTCTTTTATCTTCATCTTGCCGTTTACGGTAAAAAGTTTTCTTGCTTCAACAACATATTTTGCTTTATTATTTCTGAAACGCACCTTATTTATTTTTGCGGCTATCTCTTCGGCAGAAGCCGTAAATATCATATTTTCTCCGGCAAGCTCTTTTACGGCAACCCAACACGATACAGCTTTACTTTGTGGGGTAAAAAGGCAGAATACAAGCTCTGCAAAGATCTCTTCTTCGGAAGATTTTTTCCAAACTTCGTCAAAATGCTTCTCTCTTTTTTCAACGAGAGACCTGACTTTTTTCCAGAAATTCTTAAGTCCTTCTACGGTTTTGGAATTGTCCGTAGGCGTTTCAATAAAATCTATTTCTATAACGGGGTCTTTTTTCATAGACAATATTATATCAATTTTTATTAACAGAGAAATCATATAAAAGTATTGACCGGTAGTACAAATGTATGCTATATATAATTTATGATGGAAAGCATAGAAAAGGAGACAGGCATGAATAAGCTTACGGATAAACAGCAGGCTGTACTTGATTATATCAAAGAGTATTCTATGGAATACGGTATTATGCCAACGATAAGGGAGATAGCGGCAAAGTTTAATATAACGATCAGTCCTGTGCAAAAATATCTTAAGATACTTGAGAAAAAAGGCTATCTGAATAAAAAAGAATCTATGGCACGCGGACTTGAAATAGCCGGCAGACAAAAATTTACTCCTGTTCCGCTTCTCGGTAATGTACATGCCGGAACTTTTCTAGAACCTGTTGAAGATGCACAAGATTATGTTTATATCAATACAGATATTACAAGAAACAGAGAGTGTTTTGCTTTAAAAGTAAGGGGCGACAGTATGGAACCCTCAGGAATAGTAGAGGGGGATACTGTCATTATATCAAGGAACAGCCAGATACTTAATGGCGATATAGTAGTGGCTCTTGTGGAAGGGGAGGCGGCTATAAAAATATATAATAAGATAAACGGAAAAGTATGTCTGCGCTCTACAAATCATCTGTATCCTCCTATTTATCCTAAAAACTATAAGATATTAGGAAAGCTTATATATCTTCTAAGGGAATATAAAAACTAAAATGAATTTTACTGATATTGACGAGCCTGTAAAAGTCGCCGCGGTTTTTGAAGGCGGAAAAATATCGCCGAAATGGTTTATAAGAAAAGGGCGCAAATATACAATACAACAGATAGATTTTGTTTGGAATGAAAAACATGGCACGGAAGAAATAATAAACTTCTCGGTATCCGCAGATCTGATCACAGCCGAACTTTCTTTTAATAAAAAACATTTAACCTGGCATATAAAGAAAATAATAACGGAATAAAATTATGAACACTATCATACTTCTTGATATGGATGCTTTTTTTGCTTCCGTGGAGCAGGCATCAAATCCAAAGCTAAAGGATAAGCCTGTAATAGTCTGCGGAGAAGGCCGTTCCGTCGCTACGGCTGTTTCTTATGAGGCAAGGAAATACGGCATTAAAACCGGAATGAGCGTTCAGGAAGCTAAAAGTAAATACAGCGGACTTATAACCGTCATCGGGAATATGGATAAATATGTGCATGCTTCCCTTGAGATACAAAATATACTCCTTTCAATAACCCAAAAAGTTGAAGTGTTTTCCATAGACGAATGTTTTTGTGATATAAGTTTAAATGTAAAACGAGGGGAAAAAGCTTTTGATATAAGCAAAAGTATTCAGAAAAGCATATATGAAAAACTGAAAATCACCTGTTCCATCGGTATAAGTTCCAATAAACCTCTTGCAAAGATAGCAAGCAAATTAAATAAACCTAACGGTATAACGGAAATATATCCCGAACAATTTAAAAAAATGGCAAAAACAATGGATGTCGCAAAACTTTCTGGAGTCGGAGTCGGCAGAAAAATTCTAAAAAAACTGAGATCTTTAGGAATATATACGGTCAGCGATATCGCGGCCGCCAAAACAAGTCTTTTAAAATCTTATTTCGGTATAAATGCTTACTATCTAAAAGATTTGTCCGAAGGTGTAGGCGACGATAAAGTAAGAGATTATACGGAGAAAGAAGCTGAAAAGTCAGTTTCTGCAAGCAGAACATTACCGGAAAATACCGACGATATTAAGATCGTGAAAGCATATATGCATATGATATGCGAGATAGCCGCTTTCAGACTTCGCAAAAAAGGTTTGAAAAGTGCTAATGTATGTCTCGGTATAAGATATGGCGACTTTTCTTTTTGGGAGATGCGCAAGCAGCTGGGGGAACATATAAATGTTACAAAAACGATATATGAAATATGTATTAAACTATTGCAAAATATTTATCCTTTTGAAAAGCCTGTGCGGCTTATTTCAGTAAGGCTTGGAAGTTTAAAGAGAGATGACGGGCAGGAATTTATTTTTGATAATATGAACCGTTCGGAAAAGCTGTCAAAAGCGGTTGATGCAATAAATTCGGAATATGGTGATTTTGTTATAAAACCCGCCTCTCATCTTATAGCCGAAAAGTTCGGGATAAAGAAAAACTGCGGTATGGCTGAAAGAGAAAAAATAAATAAAGTATAGTCGGAATATTAAAAGTTAATGTTTTTTTCAAGTATTTCTGCCGCATCTCTTACATATTCTTTACACATACGCATACCATTTTCTATTTTAGGCAGTTCGGAACATATCAAAGTTCCTCTTTTTTTTATGAATTCATCCGCAAGTTTCTTTAGTAAAGCATCGTCATTGTTCAGCCAGCGTTTTGGATCTTCATAAATTTCCTTGCCGTTTGCGGCACTTGCTATTATATACATTCCTATTACGGCACCGCATAATTTATGTCTTCCGCCGCCATATTTTCTTGTCACTTCAAAAGCTGAATCACAGTTTATTGAGGCTATATCGCAATAAGTGCAAGTTACGGCTTGTGCACAGTTGAATCCTGAATGAAATTTTTCTACCGAATCTTCAATACGTGTTTTCATAAAAACTCCTCAAAATATTAGTACAAGCGTCCCGGCGGTTATAAGCAGCCCTCCGATCACTGTTTTTGCTGTCAAAGTTTCATTAAGTATTATTACGGCAAGAGCAATGCCCAAAACTATGCTGAACTTGTCTACAGGTATCACTTTTGATGCTTCACCCATCTGCAATGCTTTGAAATAACATAACCACGAAAGGCCTGTCGCTATTCCTGAGAGTATGAGAAATATCCAATTTTTTGTTGTGAGAGTGTTGATCTCACTATGTTTACCTATTATAAAAACAAAAGCCCAGGAAATAAGTAAAACAACAATCGTGCGTATTGCGGTAGCCAGATTTGAATTTATATTTTCCATGCCTATCTTAGCAAGAATACTTGTAAGTGCTGCAAAAAAAGCCGATAAAAGAGCAAATACCGCCCACATAAAACCCTCTTAAAATATTTTTAAAATCATAACCTTTTAATTCTATTATTTTTTTACTCTGACAAGAAGAAATAATCCTATTGCAAAAAATATAAAATTAGGAAGCCATGCGGCCATAAATGGGGAAATAATGGCATTTTCTCCTAGAGATTGTGTTATGGCTTGTACGCCCCAGTAAAGAAAAGCTGCTATCAGTGCCATTGTAAAACTCAGTATTTTACCAAGTCTCGGTCCAAACCCTAAAGCAAAAGGTATTCCTATCATCATAACAATGATGTGACAGAAAACAGAGGCATATCTGATATTTAATGCTATTCTTTCTTGTAGAGCTGTCTTTCCGAAGATCCTGAGCTGATTTATATATTTTTGGAATTCATAAGTATTCATCATCTCATATCTTTTTTTATTGAATGCAATATCTGATGGTTTAAGTCTTAGTTCCGAATCAAATTCTTTAAAATAAATCTCTTTCCAAAAATCGTTTTCAAACTTTCTTATTACTCCATTTTCCAGCATCCAAGTTTTATTTTTCCATCTTCCTTCAGCGGCAAGTATCAGTCTTTTAAGGTAAAAATCTTCATCATAGTTTTCAATAACTATATTTTGCATATATTTTTCATCGGTATTTAAATATCCTATCGTAAGTCTGGTATTATTCTGTAAGGAAACTATAAGGTTTTTAAATTCTGTTCTTACATATATCTCTTCTTTCTGTATTTTTTCTTTTTTTACTTTTTCATTAAAGAGTGAAGTTGCAGGCACAACAAGTTCTCTTGCAGCAAAATCCGCAAGTCCGATGATAAAGCCGATAACCATGAAAAGTATTATAACTTTCCATAAATTAACACCGGCCGCTTTTATAGCAGTGATCTCATTTTTTTTTGCAAGACCTCCCAATGAAAATAAAAGAGCAAGAAGTGTGGCCACAGGCAGAACCTGTATTATCCACCAGGGGATATTTGAGAATAAATGTTGAAGTATTACAATCAGCGGTGTTTTATATTCCATATAGAAGCTGAGCTGCCTGAAAAGTTCAGATATCAGCACTATAAAACCAAAAGCAAATGATGTAAAGAAGAATATTTTTGCAAATTGTTTTGTAATGTATGTATAAATGATACGCATTGTTTGTACTTTCCTTATAAAAACTTTTTGCCTATGGTGATTTACTTCTTAACCATTTTCGTAAATAAGAACAGTCCGCAGGCAGTAATTACCAAATTTGGCAACCACATTATAAATTTTGCTTCAACATGACCATTTTCTGCAAGGTTCATAGCAACTACAAGAAGCATATAGTAAAGAAAAATAACTCCTAGGCTCATACCGAAACCTATGGCTTTGCCGCCTTTTCCTGACATTATGCCTATAGGTAAAGCTATAAGCACAAAAGCTATTGGTGCTATAGCTAATATCCACCTCATCCAAAATTCAATAGTGTACGGTGCATAAGGCAGTTGTTTTGCCTTGTAATCTTTTATGGTTTCTACAATTTCAAAAGAGTCCATTTCCCTTAAGGAAGATGAACTGCCTCTGATATTATTGCCTAAAGGTATAAAAAAAGTATAAGAATTAAAAGTCATATGTATCATATTATTAAGATTTGAAGGATTAGCTTTCTGCCAATAGCCATTGTATAGCGTCATCTGTACACCGGTAAAATAAACTTTTACTGAAGCAGAGGAAGCAGCTATACGCCATGAACCTTGATTATCTTGAAGAGAATCATCGTTTTTTTTCTTTTCATTTTCAAATTTGTAAATATTTACTCCGGATAGGGTATTATCAAGGGAGTTTACTTTATTTGCATATATCTGATAATCTCCAAGTTTCGTTATGGTTTTTTCAGAAAATGTAACAAGAGGTCTTTTCATAAGTATATCCTCATAAAGATTTCTAAAATCCTTATGCATGACAGGTGACCAAAAATGATTGAAAAACAAAAGAAAAAACGAGATTATACAAACAAAAACTATGACAGGCAATGAAAGGGTTTTATAATCCATACAATTTGCTTTCATTGCGGTTATTTCATTATCTTCAGAAAGTCTCCCATAAGCTATAAGAACGCCAAAAAGCACAGCCATAGGTATTGCAAGCGTCATTATATTTGGAAGTATGTAAATAAAAAGTTTCATGACAAGGAAAAATGCAACACCTTTTGAAAGAAAGAGATCTACCAATTGGAAAACCTGATCAAGCAGCAAAAGCATTGAAAAAACGACCAGTCCGAAAAGCAAAGAACCGGTAAATTCTTTTATGATGTATAGATGAAGTTTTTTAATCATTTTCGATGAAAAATTATATCAAAAAAATATGGAAAAATGAAACAGAATATAATATAATCTTAAAATATAAATAAAATCATTGAAAACTTATTGTATTTATTATAATTTTTTAATAATTTAATAGTTGAGCAGCCCTATACTTGTGCCGTAAAAAAATTATAAAAGGCGCTCTAAACAGGGGAAATATAGTATAACCCTGTGTAGTTTTTGTTTATTGCCGCTTTTTTGGCTAAAACTACAGAGCGCAGTTAAAAATGAAACTATTAAAAGTAATTTTGCCTTTACCTTTTTTAATCTTTTCTTTTTCCGCCGTTTGTTCGGCAGAATACACTCCCGTAAACAATAAAAAATATTCCATTCTTGGCGAAAATAAAGATGAAATTTTCAGTACCTTTGATGAATATGAACAGTTTAACACCCCCTTGAATGAGCAGAGTTCAAGCACAGTAATTTCAAAAGTCTCAGACTCTTATGAAGTATATAATCCGCTGCCGCCTACAGCTCAGGAAGTCGCCGGAGAGGATATTTTAAATTTTTTAAATGAAAGCGTTTTGTCAAAAAGCGGTTTTACAAAAGAAAAATGGCAAAAACTTGATGAAACTGCAGTTGAAACTGATAGTGCTGCCGCCAAAACGCAGATTGATGGAGACATTCTTCCTCCTGGGATAAAGACAGTACTTCCATTTGAATCACACCTATCTCTTTCAGGTCGCAAACTTATCGGTGTTGACTATACGACAAGAATATATGATAAACCCGAAGACGGCAAAAGAAAGGACACTTCATCATTTAAAATGAATCAGGAACTTCAGATGAAAATAAATGGAAGTGTCGGAGACAGACTTAACATAAATGTGGATTATGATGATACGACAGATAAAAAAGATATTTCACTCGTATATAAAGGAAAGCCTGAAGAGTTTATACAAGAAGCCGCTTTTGGAGATATTTCGGTTTCATTGCCTTCAACGGAGTTTGTTGGGTATTCAAAAGAACTTTTCGGATTAAAAATCGATACAAAATATAAGACACTCAGTTCAAATGCCTTTTTCAGCAAAACAAAAGGTGCTTCTGAAATGAAACGCTATACTGGAAATACCCAGCTTGAAAGGAAAACGATACCGGACACTTCCTATATCAGATTAAAATACTATAGTATAAAAAAGCCGGGCATTAGTAAGACCATAAAACCAGGAACCGCAAAAGTTTTTCTTGATTATCAAAAGCTTGATCCTGGGCTTAATACAATTACCTTCTCAACTATTACAACAATGCTTCCATCAACTCATACATATACTAATGGAAGATTTGTCTTACTTGTTGCCGGACAGGATTATACTATAGATTATACAAAGGGAATAATTACATTTAAAAACACCCTTGCAAATAATTATGTTGCTGCTATCGACTATCAGTATACTGACGAAACATGGCTTAGCGATTCAAATCCGCCGGGTGTTGAATTCGGTGCTCCTCAAATGATAAAAGATGTGAACAATACAGTATATTCCGCAGAGCTTAAAACTTTTTACAATCTCGGGAATTTAAAGATCATACGCGATAACGGAAGAGGCAACTTTATTCTTGAAATAAAAGACCTAAATGGCGATATTCCGCAACAGATAGAGGGCGGGAAAATTGTCCCAAAATATCCGTCAAATATCAATGTTGATTTTGAGAACGGTGTATTCAATCTAAATCCCGTTGACGGTATGCCGCTTCACGATCCGCTATATAATTTAAATACGCATTTATACAACTTTATTGCGGAATACCAGTATGTGGTCAAGATCCTAATGTTAAGACCGGGTATTGTACCACAGTCAGAAAAAGTCGTGATAGACGGTATCGCTCTTAAAGCTAATACGGATTATATTATCGATTATGATCTTGGTATTTTAACTATACAAAATGAAAGCCTTATAAAGGAAAATTCCACTATAGACATATCTTATGATTATTCTATGTTCGGCGGCGAATCTGAATCCACTCTTATAGGTTTAAGAAGCAAATTAGACCTTACAAACAAGATCTCAATGGGTGCAAGCTTTCTGTACAATTTTACCGCTAAAGGTTTAGTTATGCCTGATATAAGGAGTACGCCCACAGGTCTTATGGTAGGAGAAGCTGATTTTAAGGTAACATCTCTTGATATTAATACGCTTAATATGAGGATTGATGCTGATGCTGAATATGCCGTAAGTTCACAAGATGACAATACTTCCGGAAAAGCCGTAATAGATTCAATGGACAGTTCAGTTTATGAAGATAATGCCAGTATGCTTGATGAAAACTGGTTTCATTCATCTTCCGGAAAACCTACTGTAAGAAGAGATTTAAGGGACCTTTCCTGGAAAAGCTACGATATTCTTTTAAGAGATATAGATCCAGATATTGAAGTAATGGACGGACAAAAACAGCTTGTCCTTGAGATAGATTATAATGTTATGTCCAGAAGCCAGGTGGCTTTCTCACAGAAACTTTCAACTGCCGGATATGATTTTACAAAAAAACTTTATGTAGATATCTGGATAAAGGATAATGGAAGCACGGCTGATTTTGCCATTGAATATGCAGCAAGTATTAATGAAGATGCTGACGGCAATCTAAAACTTGATACGGAAGATAAAGATGCAAACGGTATAATAAGTCCATGGGAAGATACAGGACAAGAATATAGAAATACTGACGACTCATTATCTCTTATCGGAGCCCATAACGGAAAACTTGACAGTGAAGACCTTAACGGCAATGGTGTTCTTGATACTTATGAAGATATAGCCGGCAGCTATCAGCTATCAGCCGGAACAGTAATTAAAAACCATAATGGCTGGAAACAAATAAGAATACCTCTTAATATTGATACGATGAATACGGAAATTTGGAAGAATGTCAGAATACTGCGTTTTAAAGTACTACAAAATTTTGGAGAATCCGGCAAGATAATCATAGGTAAAATATCAATTTGCGGAAACAAGTGGGAGAAAGCCTCTGTAGGTACAGGTATTAAAGTCGAGTCTATAGGAAGATCTGACCCGGAATATGCACAAAATTCAATTATTTATAATACATACTATCAGGACCTTTATGATATAGACAGTTCTTCAAAAAAAGAAGAGCAGTCTTTACAGATAGAATATAATACTGCAGCTGCTGGTGAAGAAGCTCTTGCAAAATCCGTATATATGGGAGAATCTCTTGATATCTCGAAATATGACAGCTTAAGATTCTTTGTTTTTGCAAAAAATGCGGCATCTGGAGATACTATCATTTTCCGTGCCGGCGGTAATGATACAAATTATTTTGAATATAAAATTCAGGTTACTGACGATCCAAGCTGGAAGAAATGGAAACTGATAACGATAGAACAACCCGGACATGGCAGAGCGGCCAAATGGTCATCTTCTGACCCTAATGCCGTAATATCAAGTTCAGGTATGCCGTCGCTTGAAAAAATATCGCAGATAACCGTAGGTGTAATATCTTCCGACCCGGGAGTTACTCATAAGATATGGTTTAATGAAATTCATGTAACCGGCAGCAAGAAACTTATCGGCGAGGCATGGCGTGCCAGAGGAAGTTTGCAATGGAAAGGCAGTGGTAATATAGGTGCAATAACCGCAGGAGTATACAAAAAATCAATTAACAGAAACTTTCAGACTATAACAGCCGGTGTCTATAATCGTGATTATAGCGAAGACAGTGCTTATCTTAATTTTGACGGTGTGAAAACTCGTGCTTTTACACTACTTCCGCTCAAGACAGGACTTTCTAAAATCACCACAATAACGCCTGATGTAGCCGACAATTCTTCAAACCTTATATCCATAAATGAAGAAGGAAAGGTTGTAACATATACAGGATATGCCGAAACAAATCTTAATTTTGGTGCTGATTTTCCTCAGGTTTCAGCACAATATTCACGTTCAATTATAGACACTTCAGATATAGAAAGACTTGAAGATAAAGAATCGCTTAGCGGAAATTTAGTTTATAATAACCCAATTGTGTTTCCGCTGCTTCCTACAACGGTAAATGCAAATGCCAGAACGACAAACTCTTACTATAAGGTCTATCCTTCAACGCCTATTGAAAAATCCAACTCTTTTCTTGGTCTAGACAGCTTGCAGCAGTATATGGATATTTTAGATTATCATACTCTTGAAAAATCCGATATGTTCTCTATAAAACTGCCTTTTAAATTTTCAAAAGGCATACTTTTCTCTCCTTCATATATAGTTGACAAGGTAAAAGAAAAAAACAGAGATTTTCCTTCTGAGATAGATTATGACAAATCTCTTAATCAAACAATTGGCGCAACTCTTGTTTTAGGCTTTGCCAGTTGGTTCACACCGACTTTTACTTACAGTATAAATACGAGAGAAAATTATAATGTAATTGCAGATACTAATACCCTTCCCGGCGAAAAAAAATATATAGAAAGAAGCGGAGTAGGGGAAATATCATGGAATTTAAATGCTTATGATATTAAAGCTTCACCATTTCTCAAGAGTTTAACCTTTTCCGCATATTATAGATTACAAGATTCTGACTCTTATGATAATGTTGATAAAGATTTTGAATCTACAGGCATTGCCACCGATAAACTATGGATAAGAAAAAATCCGCTTATGGATACGCTTCCGTCTTATTCTTCATCATCATATACGGTTAGATCTCTTTTAAACCGTGACGACATACGCATTATGGGAAGATATATGCCTTTTGAAGCTGTTCAGTTGAAAGGCTTTTTAAGTCCTCTTAAGACCCTAAGCGCTAATTTTACTTATACAGAAGGAAAAGAAAATTCTTACGTTACAGGTACGGTAAAAGATGTTTTTACCAGAATTTGGCCTGAACTTCTTATAGGAATCTCCAAACTTGAAAGTTTTGTAGGCAATATAAAATGGATGACCGATACACAGATGAACTTCAAATATCAAGATAAGAGCATAACCACATATGGAGTCTCTTATGCGAAAAATACTCTGATGGGTATTGATTATAGATGTAAGATAAAGAAAAAACTTGATCTGTATTTTTCTTATGAAAATACGGATATCAGTGAAGACGATTATGCAACAAATGCTGCAATATCGGATGGTTTGTCCCGCAGAATTGCCGGACAGGGAGCATTTGATATTGGTAAGTGGAGATTTAGTCTCCGTTATGAAAATGAAGATAATTGGAGAACAAATGCTGAAGGGAAATATGCTTCTCAAGTTAAAAAGAACAGTTATCTTGCTCAGATCAATTCCGATCTGATATTCCCGTTAGGTATTAAGATACCGCTGATAAAAAAAGTAATACCTTTAAAAAACAGGATAATTTTCATTTCAAATATTAAATATATAACACAAGAATCAGAAGTGAATGTAGAGCAAGACAATACTGTAAATACTGGGATATCTGCAAATGCCGACTATGAAGTCTCTAAATATTTAAGAGTAATTATTGGAGCATCCTATGACAGGGTCGAATACACATATAATTCAGACCTGAATTATATGGATCTGGCTGTTACCGGTAAACTTACAGTACAGTTTTGATATTTTATGAAAAATATATTTCTAAAAATACTATCTTTTATTTATCCGATTACATGCTGCTCATGTGGACGCGATATAGATGCTTTATCTGAAAGCAGGATATGCGGGATATGCAAGAAAAATCTACCAAAAATTACGGGTCTTTTATGTGTTAAATGCGGACTACCTTTACCTGATGGCGGCGAACATTGCTATGCATGCAGAAAAAAATCTCCTGATTATGCTTTTGACAAAATGCGCTCAGCTTATTTGTATAAAGACAAGATACGCTCTCTGATATTTAAGTTTAAATACTATGACAGGACATACCTTGCAAAAGATCTGGCTGAAGGAATGTTTGAAGTTTTAAAAGAATGTGATTTTTACAATGATTTTGACTATATTGTCGCAGTTCCATTGAATATTATAAGAAGACTTAAAAGAGGGTATAATCAGGCTGAAATGCTTGCTTTTGAATTAACCAGATTTTCTCAAATACCTCTGCTTAAAGGCATTTTATACAGAAAAAAAGTAACAAAACCGCAGTTCAAACTTTCAAGAAAAGAAAGATATGATAATATTAAAGACTCATTTTTTGTAAAAAATCCTGATATAATAAAAGGTAAAAAAATATTACTTATCGATGATATTGCAACAACAGCTGCTACAGCTTCGGCATGTGCTAAAGCCCTTAAAAAAGCAGGAGCATCAAAAGTTTATGTTTTTACCTTAGCAAGAGATTGATAATCTTCTTCCTCACACTTTTGCAAACGATCAAAAGTGTGCAAAGCTCTGCCGCTGAAGAGCGGCTATTTCAAGGGTAACCATACCCTTACACCCGCAAGGGACTTTGTTCCTTAAATCATAATTAGTTCAAGGGTATTGCATACCCTTATACCCGCCTCACTTTTAGAAAGTGAGCAAATCGCCGCCTCGTTTGCATTCGCTTGCAAAAAGGGCGGCATAACAGCAAAGACAAAAGAAAAACGGCAAAGACAAAGGCTTCCATACAGAAATTAAGCCGTCTGGAAAATCTTTCCGTTCATAGACCGTACTTTTAAGGCGGCAATAACGACAAAGACAAAAACTTAAAACTACCAAAAACTATTAATTCGTAACTGCCGTATTGTCATCCTGAGAAAAGCGAAGCTTTACCGAAGGATCTGCCGTAAAGCTTAAAGGCAGATGTTTCGACTTTGTGCTTTCAGCACTTCACTCAACATGACAACAAAAATAATGTCGTTTTCTCTTTCGTTGTTGTTGATTCGTAATTAGTAATCCGTAATTTGTAATTGCTTTTTAGCTGTTATTGTGAAAAACCTTTCATTTTTGTATAATTTTACTTATGAATAAAAGAGAAATAAACAAATATGTTTCAGATATAATTGAAGATATAAGAAAGAACGGCAATAAGTCTGTTTATAAATATCTTAAAAAATTCGATGGCATTGATCTGTCAAAAACCGGCTATAAGGTTTCTGAAAAAACTATCAATGAAGCATCGTTCCGCGTTCCTGCTGATTTAAAAAAAGCCATAAAGACTTCATTTTCAAATGTCTTAGCTTTCCATAAATATGAATACTCCCAAATTAAAAAAAGCTGGAAGTACAAAAAGAACGGTATGACAACAGGACAGTTCTATACTTCCATGGAGTCAGTAGGTTTATATGTTCCGGGAGGGAGATTTCCTTATCCTTCAACTGTCATTATGACCGCTGTTCCGGCTAAAGCAGCAGGCGTAAAAAGGATTATTATGTGTACGCCTCCCAAAAAGATGAGTGATGCCGTACTCTATGCCGCAAAACTCTGCGGTATTAAAGAAATATACTCTATCGGCGGTATAATGGCTGTCGCTTCAATGGCTTATGGAAATGAAACAATAAAAAAAGTAGATATGATTGTAGGTCCGGGAAATGTGTATGTAAATGAAGCCAAAAGACAGGTTTTTGGAAAAGTTGCTATAGATTCTCTTGCAGGACCAAGTGAAGTGGCAATAATTGCAGATAAAAATGTTCCGGAAGAATATGCCGCAGCTGATATTATGGCTCAAGTAGAGCATGATCCGATGGCAAAGGCCTATCTTCTTTGTGAATGTAAAAAAAAGATATTTAAAATTAAAGCCGCTCTTCCTAAAGAAGCTTTCAAACAAATAAAAATAATACATTGCAGCCTTGAAAAAGCTGTTGAAAAAGTAAATGATATTGCACCTGAACATCTTGAACTGCTTGTAAAAAATCATGCAAAACTTATTATGAAAGTCAGGAATGCCGGAGCGGTTTTTGCCGGTTATCAGACGCCTACGGCTGCAGGAGATTATTGGGCAGGACCGTCTCATGTACTGCCTACTGATGCTTCTGCGAAATTTTCAAGCGGTTTGTCTGTAATGTCATTTCTGAAGAGAACTTCTTATCTTGAAATGAATAAAAAGAATAAAAAAGCATATAGCGAAATTATGACTTTTGCAGATTCGGAAGGAATGGTCTATCATAAAAGATCTGCGGAGGTAAGGCGTGAAAGTTAAATTAACACAGAAAGAAATAGAGTATCTGCTCTATCTTATAAATGAATCAATTGCAAAAGAGTCTGAAACTGATAACGGTATGTTCTCAGCCAGAGAATATACGCAAGAAGATCTTGAGCTTATTGATAAACTTGAGACTGCTCTTAAAGTTCTTGAAATAAAAAGATTCGGACTTGGAGAAGCCTCTAAAACCAAATATTTGAACTAGGTGTTAAAATGAAAATGAGAAAAGCTAAAATTCACAGAAAGACAAATGAGACTGATGTTTTGATCGAATTAAATCTTGACAAAAGCTCAAAGCCGGTAATATCTACGACTATAGGTTTTTTAGACCATATGCTTGAGCTTTTTGCAGCCCATTCAGGCTTTACCCTTAAGATAAAGGCCGCGGGCGATACGCATATCGACGATCATCACCTTGTAGAAGATATCGGTATAACCCTCGGTCTTGCTTTAAAAGAGGCAATAGGCGATAAGAAAGGAATAGCGAGATACGGGCATTTTTTACTTCCTATGGACGAAGCACTGAGCTATGCTGCTTTGGATTTTTCAGGCAGATTCTATCTCAGCTATGAAGCCGATATAAAGTTCCAGAAAACAGGTTTTAATTATGATCTTATTCAGGAGTTTTTCTATGCTCTTGCATTTAATGCCGGAATAACGCTGCATATAAAGATGATAAAAGGCAGAAATAATCATCATATAGCAGAGTCTATGTTTAAAGCTTTCGGGCGTGCTTTGAAACAGGCTGTAGCCTATTCTAAAGGAAAAAAGAGTATTCCTTCTACAAAAGGTGTTCTTTAAAAAATGTATCCGAAAATAGCCGTAATAGATTATGGTTTTGGAAATATTAGAAGTTTACAGAATGCTTTGCTATATTGCGGTGCAAAAAGTTTTGTGATAAATTCGCCCGATAAAATATCGGAATATGACGGAGCGATATTGCCGGGAGTAGGGTCATTTGGACCTGCATCTGACTTTTTAAAGTCTTCAGGTTTTGATGAAGCAATATCCTGTTATGTCCGCTCTGGAAAAATGATTTTTGGTATATGCCTGGGTTTCCAAATTCTTTTTACTAAAAGCTGTGAAAACGGAGTGTTTGAAGGGCTTAATCTTATTGAAGGCGAAGTAAAAAAATTTGAATTTAGCGATAATAAGATGAAAGTGCCTCATATGGGTTGGAATAAGATCACTATTGCAGCAACATATGAAGCTGAAAAGATGTTTGCCGGTTTAAAATGTGAAGAAGATTTTTATTTTGTGCATTCGTATTATACGATGCCTGATAATAAAGAAAAAGCCTCTAGTTTTTGCAAATATGGGATAGAGTTTTGCTCTTCCATTGCATACAAAAACATTTGGGGAAGCCAATTTCATCCTGAAAAAAGCGGTGAAAAAGGGTTAAAAATTCTAAGTAATTTTATTAATGAGGTAAAAAAATGATTGTAATTCCCGCGATCGATATCAGACAGGGCAATTCAGTAAGATTGAAACAAGGAAAAATAGATGCCGAAACGGTACATTCCACCGATCCGGTTTTTATTGCAAAGCTTTGGAAAGCAAAAGGTGCGCAAAGGATACATGTAGTTGATCTTGACGGTGCATTTAACGGCACAAGTCAAAATAGTGAAATAATAAAAGAGATATGCAAAACTGCAGATGTTCCGGTAGAAGTCGGCGGCGGAATAAGAACATTAGAAAAGGTTGACGAAGTTTTCAAATGGGGGGCTTCATTTGCTATTTTAGGAACGGTTGCTATATATAATCCTGAAATAGTAAGGAAAGCTGTAGAAAAATACGGGGCACATAAAATAATAGTTGCCGTTGATGCTATGGACGGTAAGGTTGCTATCGGCGGTTGGAAAGACATTACGCCGGTTGAAGCACCTACACTTATTGAGAAGCTTAAAGAATGCGGAGTAGAAGAAATACTTTATACCGATATTTCAAGGGACGGAATGCTCACAGGACCAGATTTTAAAGGTCTAAAAAAACTTTCAAAAAGCGGTATGCGCATAATAGCTTCAGGCGGTGTAAAAACTATAGACGATCTTATAAAACTTAAAGAGTATGAAAAAGACGGCGTTTTTGCCGCAATAGTGGGAAGTGCACTATATACTGATGACTTTAAACTTGAAGAGGCTATTCGCACTATGCAGAGTTTAGACAATAAGGATAAATAAATGCTTGGAATAAGAGTTATACCTTGTTTGGATGTAAATAAAGGAAGAGTAGTTAAAGGCACGAATTTTGTGAATTTAAAAGATGCCGGAGACCCCGTTGAAATAGCTGAAAGATATAATTCCGAAGGCGCCGATGAACTTGTCTTTCTCGACATCACGGCCACAAATGAAGGCAGAGATACTACAGTTGACTTGGTGCGCAGGACAGCAGAAAAAATTTTTATACCTTTGACTGTCGGCGGCGGAATAAGAAAGTTGGAAGACATAAGAAATCTGCTGAATGCCGGAGCCGATAAAGTTTCGCTTAATTCTTCAGCTGTAAAAAACCCTGAAATTATAAAAGAAGCAAGCGAGAAGTTTGGAAAACAATGCATAGTTATTGCGATAGATGCAAAAAAAACCGGCGAGAATAAGTGGAATGTTTTTGTAAATGGCGGCAGGACAGATACCGGAATTGATGCTATAGAATGGGCTAAAAAGACGGCTTCTTTAGGTGCGGGCGAAATTTTGCTTACAAGCATGGATAAAGACGGCACAAAAGACGGCTATGATATTGAACTATTAAAAAAAATATCTGATGCTGTATCTATTCCCGTAATAGCTTCGGGAGGAGCAGGGGAACTCGAGCATTTCTCTCAAGCCTGCGAAGCAGGTGCTTCAGCAGTGCTGGCGGCTTCCTTATTTCATTATAAAGAGCTTACAATAAAAGAAGTTAAAGAGCATTTAAAGGAAAAAAACTTTCCGGTAAGATAGATTGGGAAAAAATTAAATAGTTTTAAGGAGTTTCAAGTGGATAAAATAATTAAAAATCTTAAATTTGACGATAAAGGACTTATTCCGGCAGTTGTTCAGGATTGGAAAGATAATACCGTACTAATGGTAGCTTATATGAATAAAGAAGCTGTTAAAAGAACTTTAAAAACAAAGAAAGCCACATTTTGGAGTCGTTCAAGGCAGTCTTTCTGGGTCAAAGGCGAAAGTTCAGGGAATATACAAAAAGTTAAAGAGTTTTATTATGACTGTGACGGCGACTGCATAGTGCTCAAAGTCCAGCAGATAGGCGGAGCAGCATGCCATACAGGCCACAGAAGTTGTTTTTTTACAAAAGTAACTTCTACCGGAAATACAAGGATAATAGGAAAAAAGATCTTTGACCCTGAAAAAGTTTATAACCAAACTTCGAAAACAAAAACAAAAAAAGGTAAAAAATAATGGCTAAAGTTAAAATATGCGGCCTTGCAAATTATAATGATGCTTTAGATGCCACAAATTTAGGCACAGACTTTCTTGGTTTTCATTTCATAAAGGAATCTCCTAAGAAGGTTTCAGAAAAGCTTGTTATAGATATAATTTCCAAATTGCCGCCTTTTGTAACACCTGTCGGCGTTTTTGCAAATGAAGAGCAGAAAGTAATATCTAAAATAGTAAAAAAATGCGGTCTTACAAGTGTGCAGTTCAATGGAGAGGAATCTCCTGAATTCTGTAAAGACGCTAAGGGAAATTTTGGAGTGAAAGTTTTCAAATATTTTAAACTTAAAAATGAAGAAGATATCTCAAATCTTACATCTTATGTCGGAAATGTAGACTATTTTGTTCTTGATATTACTTATGATGACGGAGAAAATGTTAAGTATAATTATGATTTAGCTTCAAAAGCCGGAAATCTTAATGTTCCGTTCTTTATTTCTGGAATAATAATGCCTGAAGACATAAAAGAGATTTTAGATGAAGTCGCTCCTTTCGGTATTGAAGGGGATTCCGTAATTGAAAGACTTCCAAAAAGAAAAGATTATGATAAGATGAGCACATTTATTAAATATGCGCATGGTTTAAAATAAGGAAAAAAAATGCATGAATTTAAAATTGCTAAAGAAACTCTGGAATTGGAAGCTCAAGCTGTAAAAGATCAGATTGAGCATTTGGATGATAATTTTGAAAAAGCCGTAAAACTTATAAAAAACTGCAAAGGACGTGTTGTCGTTATGGGGCTTGGAAAATCAGGCCTTATAGGCAGAAAAATATCTGCAACTATGTCGTCAGTAGGTATTCCTTCGGCTTTTCTTCACCCTTCTGAAGGTCTTCACGGCGATATAGGAATGATAATGAAAAATGATGTCGTTATAATGCTTTCCTATTCCGGCGAGACTGATGAAATAAAAAAAGTTCTGCCTGTTTTAAGAAATATGAAAGTAAAACTCATAGTGATGACAGGAAAAGTTAAAGCTCAAGTGTGGCAGGGATGCGAATGTATAATTGATTGCAGTGTTTCAAAAGAAGCCTGCCCTTATAATCTTGCACCGACAGCTTCTACAACAGCCATGCTTGCAATGGGCGACGCTCTTGCTCTTACTGTCTCTAATCTTAAAGGTTTTAAGAGGGAACATCTTGCTTTATTCCATCCTTTAGGAGCTATAGGTAAAAAACTCACCATGCATGTAAGCGATATTATGAGAAAAGGAAAACAAAACCCAGTAATAAATGAAAATGCAACTGTTGAAGATGCTCTTTTAGTGATGACAGGCACAAGAATGGGAGCTACAAGCATAGTAAATGAGACAGGGAAAATCGTAGGATTCTTTACTGACGGCGACCTTAGAAGACATCTTCAAAAAGATGAAAAGATCTTAAAGAAAAAGATCAACACTCTTATGACAAAAAACCCAAGGACAGTAGGACCAGATATGATGGCTGTTGAAGCCGCCCAAGTCCTTAAAGAGTATAATATTGACAATATCCCTGTGGTTGATGCTGATAACAAACCTTTAGGTATTTTAGATCAAGGCGATCTTTTGGCAGAAGGGATTTCATGAAAAACAAAGAGAAGTACGGAGGATAATAAAATGACAACAAATCTTGCAAGCCAGTCTACAAAAAAAGGGCTGCCGGCGGGTATTTGGACAAAATGTAAAAAATGTGAACACATTCTTCTTCAGAAAGATTTTGAAGAAAACCTTATGATTTGTTCAAAGTGCGGTTATTATGCCAGACTTAATGCCCGCAAAAGGATAGAGATAACAGTAGATAAAGGAAGTTTTAAAGAGATGGACAAGGATATGAAGCCTGTCGATTTCCTTAAATTCCCCGGATATAGTGATAAAATAAAAAAATCTAATTCTAACGATGCGATAGTTACCGGTGAAGCTAAAATTAACGGTTATCCGGTTATGATGGCAGTTATGGATTTTGAATTCATGGGCGGAAGCATGGGTTCTGTCGTAGGTGAAAAAACAGTAAGAGCGATAGAAGCCGCCATTGAAAAAAAGTACCCTGTAATAATTGTATCGGCTTCAGGCGGTGCAAGAATGCAGGAAGGCATAATATCACTTATGCAGATGGGAAAGACAAGTGCCGCTCTTGCAAGACTTGCGGACCAAGGGCTTCCTTATATATCTTTACTTACAGATCCTACTACAGGCGGAGTAGCTGCAAGTTTTGCTATGCTTGGCGATATAAATATAGCAGAACCTAAAGCTTTGATAGGTTTTGCCGGACCAAGAGTTATTGAACAAACCATAAGACAACAGCTTCCGGAAGGATTTCAATTGTCTGAGTTTTTGGAAAAGCACGGTATGGTAGATATAGTAGCCGAAAGAAAAGAGATAAGAGATGTCCTTACAAAAGTATTGAAGTTTTTTTCTAAAAAATAATGTTTTTCAGCTCTTTAAAAGAATATGAAGGGATGAGGCCTGGACTTTCAAGAATAAAAGCTTTTCTTAAAAGTATCGGAAACCCTCAGGATAAAATGAAGTATATTCATATTGCCGGAACGAATGGTAAAGGTTCAACAGCATCTTTTATAGCTGAAGCTTTGCTTGCCAACGGTTATAAGACGGCTTTATATACTTCTCCTCATCTTAGGGATATTACCGAAAGAATAAAATATAACGGTAAGAATATACCTAAAAAGGTTTTTAAAAAACTTGCTTTAAAATATATTAAGCAAGCTGAAAAGTTTAAGCTTACTTATTTTGAATACCTTACCGCTATAGCTTTTATATATTTCTTTGAAAAAAGAACAGAAATAGCGGTTGTTGAAACCGGTCTTGGCGGAAGATTTGATGCTACGAATATAATTAAAAGACCATTAATTTCAGTAATAACATCAATAGCATTAGATCATCAGGAAATACTCGGGAATTCAATAAAAGAAATAGCTTTTGAAAAAGCCGGAATAATAAAAAAGGGAGCGGAAACGGTTTGCGGAAAACTCCCTGCAGCGGCACTTGAAATAATTGAACAAAAAACAAAACCTTTTGTTTTTAATAGAGATTTTAAGATCTGTAATTTAAAATATGAAAGCGTGTCAAAGGCACAGAAATTTGATTATTTCGGCATAAAGAACTTTAAAGATATAAACATAAGTCTTTTAGGAAAGTATCAAGCTGAAAATGCGGCTGTTGCTTTATATTGTATAGAGCTTTTGTCTTATAAGGGATATATATTTGATGAAAAACTTATCAGGAAAAGTTTTTCTCAAACGAAATGGCCTGCAAGACTTGATATACGAAGGATAAAAGAAAAAAATATTGAACTTATTATAGACGGTTCTCATAATGAACAGGGAATAAATGCATTCTTGTCATTTTGGAAACAAAGCATCTATGCAAAAGAAAAACAAACTTTTATTTTTGCCGCGATGCGTGAAAAAAATTATAAAAAAATAATAAGAAAAATAGCCCCTTATGCAAAAAAGATCATTTTGCCTGATTTTGGAAATGAAAGGGCTGTAAAATATGATTTACTGAAAGCTGAATTTGAGTTATATGGAATAAGGACGCTTAGGGCAGATTCACCAAAGAAAGCTCTTGAAATGTTAAAAAAGAATGAAACTGCAGTTGTCCTGGGCTCCTTATATCTGGCCGGAGAAATATTAAAAATTTTAAAATAGAGGAATAAAATGTCTAAAGAAATTTTTTTGGGTATTGATATGGGCGGGACTCATATTAAAATCGCTATTGTAGACTCTAAAGGCTTGATAATTGATGAGACTATGATCGATACGGATATATCTGAAAGACCGATCAATGTAATAAAGAATATTGTTTCAAAAGCTTCCGAAATGCCAAGCTATTCTAAAGCAAAAAGTATAGGTGTTGGCATAGCCGGAGATATTGATTGTGATAAAGGTATTGTCCGCTTTTCGCCTAATCTGCCAAAATGGAAAAAATTTCCTCTTAAAGAAACTCTTGAAAAACTTACAAAAAAGAAAACATTTGTTGACAATGATGCAAATACCGCAGCCATCGGCGCTTTTTGGCTTGATACGAAAGGTAAATCTTCAAGTCTTATATGTGTTACTCTCGGCACAGGTGTAGGCGGAGGTCTTATATTTTGGAAAAAACTTTATCACGGAATAAGCTGCACTGCCGGAGAGATAGGCCATATTACAATTAATCCTGACGGGATAAAATGCAAATGCGGCAATAACGGCTGCATAGAAACTTATATGGGAGCTAATTATATTTCAGCTTTCGCTAAAGAATATTTAAAAAAACACAGCTCGAAAACCATTGATACGCTTGTTCAAGGCAATCATTCTAAGATTACTCCTAAAATTATTTCGGAAGCTGCTGCAAAAGGCGATAAAACGGCAATTGATATATGGAAAGACAGAGGCATAAAGCTTGGCATTTTTCTTGCAGGACTTATAAATTTTGCAAATCCGGAGACTATAGTTTTATGCGGCGGCGTAAGCCAGGCTGGAAAATATCTTATTGCCCCTGCTAAAAAAGAGATAGAAAAAAGAGCATTTAAAACGGCTTCTAAATCCTGTAAAATTATAGTTTCGCATTATACGCATAAGCTTGGCGTAGTAGGTGCGGCAATGTTACCACAACATACTCTTAAATGAGAAATTTCCTTATTAGAAAGATCATCATTACAAGTGTCTTAATTATTTTTTCTGTTATGCGCGTTTGCGCTTATCAGGTGGATATTTCCGCTGATAATCTTGAATATGACCAAAATTACGGCACAATTTCGGCTGACGGTAATGTTGTACTTACTTGGCAAAGGAAAAAAGTTTATGCCGAACATGTCAATTTTATCCTTGAAGAAAAGATAATGAATGCTTCCGGCAGCGTAAAGATAGAAGAAGAAGGAAATGCTTTTTTTGCCAAAAATATAACCTATTACTTTGATGATGAAAAAGGCGAAATACGCGATGTTACTGCTCACTCTTCTCTGATTTTTATGCGCTCTGAAAGCATGGTAAGGGAAGATAAAAACTCTTATGCCGTAAACAATATAAAAATTTCACATTGCGACCTTGACCAACCGCATACTTATTTTAAAGCCAAAAGAGGAAAAATAACTTTAAATGAGAGGGTTACCATATATAATCCTATATTTTATATAGGCAAGATCCCAATTTTTTATCTTCCTATAGTTACAAAATCGCTTAAAGGCGGCCGCGGCATTTCTTCAAATCTTGATTTTTATATTGAACCGGGTTATACAAGCAATGGCGGTTTAGGCGTAAAATCATATGCAAGCTACAGATTCTCAGATGCTTTTAAAGGCAAAGTCTTGTTTGATTATTATGGTTCTCGCGGATGGGGTTATGGTACGGAATTCAGTTATTTTGCAAAGAATGCAAAAGGGAGTATATATGCTTATAATATTAATGATCTAAGTACAGGTACTGAAAGATGGACAATCAGACCTTATTATTGGCAGAGAATAAATCAAGAGTGGACATTACAATCACAAGCACAATTTATAAGCGACAGAGATTTTAATAATATGTATAATCAGAGCGATTGGGAAAGAAATAAAAACACTCTGCACTCTTATGCATCTCTTACAAGACAAGGAAAATCTTCAAGCCTTATGATGCTTATACAGCGTTATGATACATATCAAAACGGTGAATATGAAACGACTTCAATAACTTTACCTCAGGTAAACTTTACTTATTATCCTAAAAAAATATTTTTCGGACTTACAAACAGCTTTAATCTTGTTTACAATAATCAATATCAAAATTATGGCGGCAGTATTCTTGAGAACTTCTTTTATAAAAATACCGTAAATGCCACATACACTCTTACAAGGGATTTTAGATTCGGAAGAAAACTCACATTAAAGCCTTCAATAGGAATAATGGAAGAGTGGTATGACAAAGACAATACATCTTCCGTCGTAAATAATTTTCTTACAAGATATTTCGGATCTTTGAATTCAAGGCTCAGAGTTACAAGATGGATGGATTGGAATATAAATTATTCGCTAAGGACAAGGACTGAAAATAATTCACTTACTATTGATACTGCTGCTAATGATTACGGCATAGAAACAAGCCTTCTTTCTTTTACCAATTATATGTATATAGGAAACAGAACTACAGTCAGGAATTTCTTTTCATATAATTTCAAAGATAACCGAATAGCAAACCCTGTCAGATGGTCACCTTTTATTACTGAACTTACTTATACACCGAAATATTATATTACTGCTTATTTAAGACAGGCACAGCAGGTTGAACCGGAAGTTAAGTTCCAATCATTACAAATGGATATTTCAATAGGAGAACTTGAAAAAGCTTTCTTTAATTTAGGGGCTTTTTATCAGGATTACCGCCGAGATGAGCTTGATAACACTTTGGGATTTGGTTTGTGGCTTAATCCTAAATGGCGTTTAGATTATAATATAAGGACAACGATGAAAACAGACGGTTCATATATAAAAATGAATGAACATGAGTTTAAGATTTACAGAGATTTACACTGTTATAATGTTGGTGCTGTTTGGAAGATCAGAGGTGTATATCACGAAGTATTCTTCAAATTTGACATAAAAACAAATATGCCTTTTAACAGGGCTCAGGCGGACAAACAGTATGCTCAAGAGGAACAGATCTTTTATCCTTGGCGTTAATATAAAAAAATAGTACAATAATAAGAAATAATGGAGGGTAAAATGAAATTATTTATTACAGGCGGGGCCGGTTTTATAGGTTCAAACTTTATAAGATATATCCTTCAAAAATATCCAAAATATAAAATAATAAACTATGACAAATTGACATATGCAGGAAATCTTGACAATCTCCGAGATATTGAGAAGGATCCCAGATATAAATTCATAAAAGGCGATATTTGCGATTATAAACTTGTAAGCAAACATACAAAGGGCGTTGATGCAATAATAAATTTTGCGGCAGAAACTCATGTAGACCGTTCAATACTGAATGCAGACCAATTCATACAAACAGCTGTTAACGGCACTTTTTCTCTTTTGGAAGCTTCCCGTTTGCACAATATAAAGAAGTTCATACATATATCGACCGATGAAGTTTACGGCAGTATTCTTAAAGGTTCTTTTACCGAGAACTCTCCTTTACAGCCTAACAGCCCTTATTCTGCGGCTAAAGCCTCTTCGGATCTGCTAGTACGTTCTTATTTCATAACTTACGGGCTTCCGGCAATAATAACAAGATGTTCAAATAATTACGGTCCTTATCAATATCCCGAAAAGATCATTCCCTTATTTGTAACCAATGCGATGGACAATATCTCTCTGCCGCTTTATGGCGACGGTAAAAATGTAAGAGACTGGCTTTATGTTTTAGACCACTGCCGCGGCATCGACATAGTTTTACATAAAGGTAAAAACGGAGAAGTTTATAATATTGGCGGCGGCGTTGAGATGACAAATATCGAGCTTACAAAAACCGTACTTAAAATAATGGGAAAACCGCAAAGCCTTATAAAGAAAGTTGCGGACAGACCCGGGCATGACAGACGCTATTCCATAGACTGTTCAAAAATAGAAAAACTCGGCTATAAACCGATGTATTCTTTTGACAAAGCTTTGAAAGAAACTATTGAATGGTATATGAAAAATGAAAAAATTTGGCGTAAACTGAAAGATCAAGATTATAAAAAATATTATTCAAAACAATATAAAACAAAATAATATCAGTTATACTTCACGATATTGCATCTCTGATAAAACTGAAATATAGCATTTGCTTATTCAGTCTTATACTACAAATAACACATCATTGGAAAACTGAAAAGTAAACATTCCAAAGAATGACAAATGTTTATTTTTAAATGTTCTGGAAAATCAAAAGGACAATCTCTTGTTGAGGCGGCTCTTACAGCACCTTTAATTGTATTTTTCCTGTTTATCATTATATGGTTTGCGGGGGTAATGCTTACATGGCAACAAATAACCGGTGCAGCAAGATATGGCACCGATATGATAGCTTATACGGACTTCAGCAAAAATTCCATAGAGAACAATATCAGAAATTATCTATGCCATAGGAATACTATAGGCAGAACTTTAAATCCTGACAGAAATATTTTGGATATTAATGTAAATATAAATGATCAAAAGCCCATGGATTACACATTAAGCATAAAAAACATTCAAAGTTTTAATCCTCTTAATTTTTTGGAACAGATACAGGGGATTGCTCCGGGATTTATAGCCGAAAAATCTTCTGTTATTATAACTTATAAATATAAGCTGCCTCGCATTTTAAGGACAACAGGCAGAGAGTTTTTAGAGATAAAAGCACGTTCTGAAGTTTTGAGCGGTTTTGGCGGAGCCGGTCAAAGAAAAAGACGTGAATAAAAACAAAGGTAAAAAAGGAGACTTAAAAATGTTGAATTTCAGATGGTTGAAAAACAAAAGAGGGCAGGGAATGGTAGAGTATATTTTGATAGTGGCTGTTGTAGTCGGTATTATCTTTGGTGCTTATAAGATTATGGGCGGTAAAGTAAAATCTCAATTCGAAGGTGCGACAGAAACTATAGCTACCGCAAATATAGCGGATGACAAATGATCTTATGAGAAAAACAATATTATTAGCGATAATTTTTGCACTTCTTGCGGGAGTTTTCACCTATATGTATTTAGCTGAACTTGAAGCTAAATATAGAACAATGGCAGAGCCTGTAAAAGTTATAACGGCAAATCAAAGGATGCCTCAGGGAACTATAATTAAAAAAAACATGCTTGGCGAAAAAGTAATGCCGAAAGAGTATATACAGCCAAAAGTATTTACAAATGCGGAAAGCCTTTTTACAAAAGACGGAACCCCTGCCTATATTTCGCTCAATACTATTGAAGCCGGAGAACAGATACTTTCAAGTAAAGTATCGCTTACCGGAAGTGATATAGGAATAGCAAATATAATACCTGAAGGCAAAAAAGCACTTGCAGTAAATTTTGACAGCGAGAGTTCAAGCATAATAAAGCCGGGCAGTACTATAGATATACTAAGTATTATTGATTATGCAGATAATAATAAACAATATCAGGAATCTGTTCATATTATTGCACAAAATATACTTGTACTTGCCGTCGGCAGCGACTATATCGGTGCACCCAGGAGCAAAGACAGTGATAATTCACAGCGTTCACCTGTAATTACGTTATCCGTTACTGTAGAAGAAGCACAGACCATATTGCTTGCGGCCGATAAAGGAACACTTAAATATATTATAAGACCTGCCGGCGAGACAGAGATAAATGACATAAAACCTTTGAAAATCTCTAATATTATAAATGATATATCTACTGACCGCCAAAATTCATCAGCAAGGCAAAGTTCAAGTTCATTAAACAAAAGTCAAAAAGAAGCTCTTGAACTTATAAATAAATATGTAGCTGAAGGCAGATAAAATGCTTTTAATAGCTCCCGGTTGTGACTGTCATAAAAGGGCTGTAATTGCCAATGGTTTATCAACCATATCATTAAATCACGGAAAGGAAAACATCATTCTTGATTTTTCCGTTCCCGGCACCGATGCTTTTTGGTCTGTATATAGAAACGGAATGAAATATGTGGAAGATATACTTCCGGTATTATCAGGAATAAACCCTAAAATCCTGAAAAGTTTTCTTTCTCCCGGAGGAATAAATCTTGTTTTAGGACTTAAAAGTAAAACTATTGAAGAAGTTGATATTGAAAGCATTATCTACCTTATAAATGCCTTAAAAGGCAGTTATAAACATATATTTGCCATATTGCCTGATAATATGAAAGAAAATGCCACAGAACTTATGATCCGTTCAAAAAGCGTACTTATACCTTTTATGTCAGACAGCATATCTTCAAAACATGCTTTGTCAGTTTCTGATCATATTGCTTTAAAAGCCGGCTATGGAGTTGAAATAATACCATTGAAACTTGATCTGGGTTATGAATTCCATTCAGATAAGATCACCGCTTCTAATAAACTTTTCAAAAATTGTTTGAGTGCAGAGTTCTCTCTTTCTCTTCAAGAAAGTATTCTTTTACCAAAATATTCCTATAGAGATAAGTCAAACTCCTTTGTCAAAGCTTTGAACAAAATAATAGAAAAGTATGATAAGAAAAACAATAACAATGCAGATAAGCCGGAAAATAATAATGAAGAGTATTATAAACAAGAAAAAGTTTACAGAGAACTTAGAAATAAACTACACGGCGAGCTTGTTGAAAACATGAAAGAATTTGCCGATGAAACGGATACGGAAAAATTAAAAAAAACTGCAAAAATCAAAATTGATGAAATAATAAAAAAATATGAACTTGATCTTCCTAAAAGTATTTCAGAAAGACTTTACAAAGAACTCTGTGATGATGTTGCAGGTCTTGGTGTGCTTGAAGATTTTCTTAAAGATCCTGCAATAACGGAAATTATGGTCAATGGTCCAAATGATATATATATAGAAAAAAGCGGGAAACTTTCTTTTAGCGGTATATCTTTTCCCGATGAAAAAAGGCTTAGGATAGTTATAGACAGAATAGTTTCACAGATAGGAAGACATATCGATGAAGCTTCTCCTATTGTCGATGCAAGGCTTAAGGACGGTTCAAGAGTAAATGCTGTGATAAGACCAATTTCATTGAACGGACCTGTTCTTACAATAAGAAAATTTTTAAAAAATAAACTTTCTGCAAATGAATTAATAGCTTCCGGCAGCATAAGTTCTGAGATGACTGAGTTTTTGAGAACAGCGGTAATTCTAAAAAGGAATATAATTATTTCAGGCGGTACAGGCACGGGAAAAACCACTTTATTAAATGCCGTATCTTCTTTTATCCCTGAAAAAGAAAGGCTTGTAACAATTGAAGATTCAGCTGAACTCCAGCTTCAGCAAAAACATGTAGTCAGACTTGAAAGCCGTCCAAAATCTACGGAAGGAACAGGTGAAATAAGCATAAGAAGACTTGTAGTAAATGCTCTTAGAATGCGTCCTGACAGGATAATAGTAGGGGAATGCCGCTCAGGCGAAGCTCTTGATATGTTGCAAGCAATGAATACAGGTCATGAAGGCAGTATGTCTACTGTGCATGCAAATTCAGCAAGTGATGCGGTTTCAAGGCTTGTAACCATGGTCCTTATGTCGGGTGCTGACTTGCCCGAAAAATCTATTATTTCACAAATCTCTTCAGCAGTAAATGTCATAGTGCAGCTTACAAGATATTCTGACGGGTCCAGAAAAATATCTGAGATTTCCGTTATGAACAAGACAGAAGATGATAAAGGATATGAGATAAAAGCTGTTTTTCAGTATAAGCTTAAAGGAGTTGAAAACGGAGTACAGCAGGGAGAATTTATTTCCACAGGATATATACCGGATTTTATTAAAAATGCTTCAGGAAGCGGTGTAAACATAAATATGGAGATCTTTAAATGTTAAATATAGCAGCTTTATTTTGTCTTGCCGCTTCTATTTTCTTTTTTATTGTTTATATTATAACTGGAATTAAAAACAGAGGGAAAATCAAGCAAAAAATCAAAAGAAAACAGTATAAAGAGTTGAACAATAAAAGTAAACGTATAGTCGTTGCTCTGATATTGTTTTTTATCTCAGCTATATTATTTTTGAATATTGTTTTTGCACTTATAATCAGCATATTATATATTTATTTTAATTGGTATATAAAAGATAAACAAATAAAAAAAAATGCAGCTTTGATAGATAAACAGGTTATAGAAGCTTTGACTGTAATAAAAAATGCCGTTCAGTCAGGGAAGTCGCTTCAAAATGCATTAGAAACTGCCGGTGATGAGCTGAAAGAACCTATTAAATCTGAATTTATAAAAATGTCTGACAGACTTACACTTGGTACAAGCTTTGAAAAAGTATTAAATGATGCAGGGGAAAAAGCTCCCAGCAAAGAGTTTAAACTTATGATAGATACGATAAAGATATCTAAAGATTCCGGAGCCAGTCTTACCGGGATATTTGACAGAATAATTGAAGCTACCACACAAAGAATTGCAATACAGTCAAAAGTAAATGCTTTGACTGCACAAGGAAGAATGTCAGGCAATGTAGTAAGCGTGATACCATTTGTTGTTATATTTATAATGTATGTGATAGAACCAGGTATGATGATGTCACTTTTCAACACACTTGCCGGAAATATTATGCTTCTTATCGTTGTGGCTATGGTGCTTACAGGCTCTTTTGTAATAAGAAAACTTACGGAGATAGATTTCTGATGAACCTAATTTCATTATGTTTGTTTATGGTATTGGCTGTCTTTTTTCTTGCCGACTATTTTTTAAATAGTTTTGAACGCATTGAAACTGAAAGCAAAGTTCATAATGCTATGGAAAAAAAGAAAAACAAAAGTATCTTTATGCCTGCTCTTTTAAGATGGGCTGACAGTATAGGTTCTCTAATAATGTCGTTAAAAATAAAAAAGCTTAATAATTTTATGTCGGCACTTCAGAATGATTTTAATATATTAGAAGGAGAATATAAAAAGTATAATCCTTATCAATTCCTTGTTTTACAGTTCTTTGCAATGTTTGCTGGAATTTTTTTTGTAGCTTTGTTTATAAGTACTGATATCATTATTCTTTTACCTGCCGGAGCTTTATTCTTTTCTTTACCTCTTATAAAATTAAAAGAGAGTGTTAAAAAACGCCAAGAGCTTATATTTAAACAATTGCCGGATATGGCTGATCTTCTTTCCGTTATGATGGATGCCGGCAGTGACTTTTTCGGTGCGGCTGAAAAAGTTACTGACATTTTAAAAGGTCCTTTATCGGATGAATTCAAAAAAGCTTTATCAAAAATTTCATTAGGGTATGATAAGAAGGCTGCTTTTAATGAAATAATTGAGAGAACTGACGTAGAGCAGCTCGGCTTTTTTATAAGGACAATAAATATGGCACTTGATGCCGGTGTAGGTATGGCAGATACATTGAAAAGACTTGCCTCGCAAATGCGTAATGAAAGAGCTATGGCAGCAGAAAAGAAAGCTCAGGAAGCACCGGTAAAAATGCTTATTCCTTTAGTATTGTTCATATTTCCAACCGTATTTATAGTGATTTTCGGACCTATCGCTATAAATTTTATAAAGAGCGGCGGGTTTTAATTTGCAATACCCTAAAGCCAATATTCTAAAAAAATCAGGATTTATTTTTCCAAATGGTTTGCCTAATGAAATTACAATTATTATAATATTAACTGTATTTTTTCAATGAAAGTTCCACTATACGGAAAAGGATGGAATTATGAGCATAAAAAAAACATTATCGATAGTATTTACTGTTTTACTTTTATGCACTCAACTTTCTTTTTCCGCAAATGACAGACAGGCAAGAATCAAAAGTTTAAGAGCAATGAGTATGGGAGGTGCTTTTTCTGCACTTTCCAATGATGCCGGTGCTTTTTTCTACAATCCTGCAGGAATATCGGGAGAAGGATATTTAATACAACTGTTTGCCATAGATACATTCTCTCCTGAACATGCCGTCTATTTCCCGAATATATGCTTTATTTCAGGTCCTATAAAAATTCAAAATAATTGCTTAAATTTCGGAATAGGAATATTTCCAAACGCTACTCCTTTATTAAAATTCCTTCTGTTAGCTCCACTATTAGGTATTTTGTCTCTGGATGCTGACAATGATGCACCTTCTGTTATGGCTTTGCCAATATCATACAGAATAGTTTCTTTAGAGGAGATAAATCTTCCCGGACAATTGTCTTTAGGTGTTAACTTTAAGTATATCTCCAGGAAACAACCAAAGAACGGAGTTATTCCTGAGTACAAAGGTGAAGGTTTTGGAGTAGACTTGGGAACGATATATCATATTAATCCTAGATGGAATACAGCTATACAGCTTTTAGATGCTTTCGATACAAAAATAAATTATTCCAATGAAAAAACACAAGATACATATACTTCTTCAATTAATCCTGAACTTACATTAGGAACGGCATATATGCCGGAGAAAATTTATTTTTGGCCCGGCAAATTTATAAATACAAAAAGAAAACTTACGTTTACTGCAGATATTACCGACATAACAAGTAACTATACAAATTATTTTTACAAAAAGCTTCATTTCGGTGTAGAACTAAGATTTTCAATCTTTGCTCTCAGGGTCGGCTTGAATTCAGGACACCTTACATATAGCGGAGGAATTGCTACAAACAATATAAATCTTGAATATGCCGTCTATGGCGGAGAAGAAATTTTATATCCCGAAGATAATTTATCGTCATTTCACAGAATATTCTTCTCCATAAAGATAGGCAGTAAAAAAAATAATTTTTTAAAAACGAAAGAAGAAGAGATGAAAGAAGAAAGTAAGCAGTTTAAAAAGAAAGAACAACCCGAGGTTGATGAGCCAGAAGATTATATAGAACCTTTAAAACTGCCAAATGATATTGAAATGCCGATAGGAATAAAAGATGTCCCTGAAGCAGCTGCAATAACTGAAACAAACTAATCAAGAGAACCTATTACATCTTTAACTGCTTATTTTATAGAATTATATTTCTAAAATACTTTGCCTAATATATTTACAATTATTATAATGTTAACCGCACCAATTAAGTTTAAACAAAAGGATTCAAATACATAAAAGAAAAGAGGAACTATGAGTATAAAAAAAACATTATCAATTGTATTTACTGTTTTGCTTTTATGCACTCAACTTTCTTTTTCCGCAAATGACAGACAGGCAAGAATTAAAGGTTTAAGAGCTATGAGTATGGGAGGTGCATTTTCTGCACTTTCCGATGACAACAGTGCTTTTTTTCATAATCCTGCCGGCATATCAAGAGAAATATATTCTGTCCAAATATTTTCTTTAGATGCAGCTTTAAGCGATGATATTATTGAATTTTCAAAATTCTATTCGGATAACAAGAAAGACCTTGAAAATTTTTCAACGCTTACGGCAGAGGAACAAACAGCACTTGCAACGAAAATAAATGATCAAGTTTTAAAAATTGCTCCTGAAATTGCTATTTCCTTCCCAAATTTATGTTTTGTTTCAGGTCCCATAAAAATGTCTAATAATTATTTAAATGTCGGTGGAGGAATATTTCCATACTTTGATGCTCAACTAAAATTCAATGAGGCCAAACTTCCGGATCATCCAACTCTGTCTTTAGCACTTGAAGCAAATATTGTAGCAGCTTTACCGGTCGCATACAGAATAGTTTCTTTAGAAGATATAAATCTTCCCGGACAATTGTCTTTAGGAGCGAACTTAAAGTATATATATAGAGTAAAAAATGCAGACAATAATATTTCCGTACATGATTTGGAGAATCCGGATACTTTTACACTGCATATAGGTGAAGGTTATGGAATGGATTTTGGTGCGATATATCATATCAATTCAAGATGGAATGCAGGAATACAGTTTTTAGATGCTTTCAATACAAAACTAAATTATTCTCATGCTGATACACATGAGCACCTATATTATTCTTCCATCAAGCCGGAACTTACAGTAGGAGCGGCATATATACCGGAGAAAATTTATTATTGGCCTGGTAAATTTATAAACTCAAACGGAAGACTTACACTTGCAGCAGATATTACCGACATAACAAATAACTATACAACTTCTTTCGATAAAAAGCTGCATATTGGAGCAGAACTAAGATTTTTAATTTTTGCTCTAAGAGCTGGTTTAAATTCAGGACACTTTACCTGCGGCGGCGGAATTGTTACAAATATTGTAGATCTTGAATATGCTTATTACGGCGGAGAAGAAAGTTTATTACCTAATGCAAATGATTCATCAATACACAGGATAACATTTTCCTTAAGATTAGGCGGTAAGAAAAGAAAAAAGAAAGAAGAAGCGAAGCAATCTGAAAAAGAACAAAGAACTAAGGATGATACTACAGCCGACGATATAGAACCTTTAAAACTGCCGGCTGATACTAAGAATATTATTGAAACACCTGCGGAAATAAACGAGGCAACAGAAACAACTGGACAAACTAAAGCAACCGAAGCAAAAACTGAATAAACTAAACCAGTTTCATCTGTATAAATAAAAGCGCGGAAGTGAATTTCTCTTCCGCGCTTTTTTAAATATTTAAGTTGATTGAATATTCATATCAGATAAATTATGAAGAGCAATCAGTTTATTTTTATTGTTGCAGCTAATATTTTATCTTCATTTATTACAGGGTTTATCTTTAATGACATTTCTCCGAGAGTTTCGCTTATCTCTCTTTGCTTATCTTTCATTTCAGAAACAGCTTTTACTAATTCAGGCATAGAAGCCGCTTCCACAATATTTTGTCCTGATTTAAAACCTTCTTTCAATATTTTCCCGCTGCTGTCAAAAGCATAAACTATATTGTCATCCGAATCTAAAATTATAAAAGCTTTGAGTCCCGAAGTATAGCTTACCGCAAGATGCCTTACTATCGCCAAAAGATCTGTCTTATTTTCTTCAAGTGCTTTTATTATCTGAGAATTTTTTTCATTTTCTTTAAGAAACAGATCGGTTATTTCATTATACTTGCCGTTTTTAATACTGTCTGCCGAGGCTTCTTCAAGTGCCTTTTTTGTTTTTCTAAAAGGCAGAACTATAAGTAATTTTGCCATAAAATAAACAAGAAAGGATATAGCAAAAGCAGATGTCGCAGCTATAGTATAATATCTTATCTTCCAATTCTTTGCATTTTCTTTAGCTTTCTGTATAGAAACTATACAGCACAGAGTATAATCATTAGCAATAGGAGCAGAAAATAAAAGATGATCGGGATCTGGTGTCTGTTGCACAAGCTGTGCATCATAATTGACTGCCCTGTCATAAGCAGGACTTTTACGCTCTGAATTCCATTCAGCCGGATTATTGTGTATAATTACATTATTGTTTCTGTTCAAGATGAAACAAGAAGAGATATTTTCAAGTCTTGAAAGAGTTTCAATATTTACAAGCATTGCAATGTCATCTGAACTTTCAATGGCTTTATTAATTGACGGAATGCTTACATTTACCGCAGCTCTTGTTTTCTCAACAGAGAGCTTTTCAAGATCTTCTGCTTTATACCTTGACAAAAGCTCAGAGAATAAATAGAAGAAAGCGGCTATAACTAAAAAAGCAAAGAAAGAAAGTGCAAATACATTTTTTTTCATAATCAGAATTATACAAAAAAAAATGCATAAAAAAAATGAAAAGAATAAAAACAGATTTTAAAATAATACAAGCTGACGGTTTTTTGAAGAGATTTCTTGGATTTATGTTCAAGAGATCTGCGGAATATGCATTATTATTTAAAAACTGTCGCAGCGTGCATACTTTTTTTATGAGATTTGAAATAGATATCGTTTTTATTGATAAAAACGGGAATATTCTTTCTATCAAGCATAATGTTAAACCTTGGAGAGTAGTACTGCCAGTAAAGCATACATATTCCATATTGGAAATACCTTCTTTTCTAAACTATGAAATTGTTTAAAAAAATACTTTTTCTATTCTACAAACAGCCAAACTGAATAAAACTTAAAAAGTCTTCTTTACTACAACCGTATTTATTAGAACATAATAAAATACAAATCAACAAAAAAGCATTGAAATTTAAACCAAAAAGCATTTTTAAACAGTTTTGACTGTAGAATAAAAAAATGATACAATTTCAAGATAAATTTTGCATAAAGGTGATATGAAATGGAAAACAAAGAAGAAGGGCAGACAAGCGCTCCTATTGAGCAGATAGTTCAACAAAGGAAAGAGAAAGCAAAAAAATTCGTTGAAATGGGAATAAATCCATATCCTGCCAGATATAAAGTAGATAAAACCATAAGCGAAATACAGAAGGAGTTTTCTTCACTTGAAAAAGAACAGATGGCAGAAGGCATAAAAGTAAAAGCTGCCGGAAGAGTAATGACATATAGAAATATGGGAAAAGCCGCATTTCTTGATATAAGGGACGGCTCGGCAAAGATACAGATATATGTGCGTGCTGATAAAGTCGGTAATGATCAGTATAAACTTTTTAAAGAAATGGTTGATCTTTCGGATATAATCTCAGTAGAAGGTATGCCGTTTAGGACAAAAACCAATGAATTAAGCATTATGGTAGAAAGCTGGCAAATGCTGACAAAAGCTTTTAGACCTTTACCGGAAAAATGGCATGGGCTCAAAGATACGGAAACAAGATACAGGCAGAGATATCTTGACCTTATAGCAAATACAGAAGTTAAAGACATTTTTATAAAAAGAAGTGAAATAATATCTTCTATAAGGCATACTCTTGAAGATATGGGGTTCGTTGAAGTTGAAACACCGATATTACAATCTTTGGCTGGCGGTGCCAATGCAAATCCTTTTGTTACGCATCATAAGGCTTTAGATATTGATCTGTTTCTCAGAATTGCACCTGAACTTTTTTTAAAAAGACTTGTTGTCGGCGGCATGGAAAGAGTTTTTGAAATAGGAAGGAATTTCAGGAATGAAGGCATAGACAGAAATCACAATCCTGAGTTTACTATGATGGAACTTTATCAGGCTTATGCAGATTATAATGATATGATGGACCTGACAGAGATCTTGATAAAAAATGCCGCTGAAAAAGTCGGTTCAAAATTGAATCTCGAGTTCAGAAGAGCAAAAATGTTTGATCTTATAAAACAATATACTGGACTTGATCTTCTACCTTATGTAGAAAGCGGCAAGCTTTTTGAACAGGTAAAACATCTTAATCTTGATCTTCCAAAAGATGCAAGTGAAAAGAAAATACTTGACCAGCTTTTTGATGAAAAAGTTATCCCGAATCTTAAAACTCCTACTTTCGTTATAGATTATCCTGCGGTATACTCTCCGCTTTCAAAAGTAAAATTCGATCAACCTGAAATTGCTGAAAGATTTGAACTTTATATAAACGGAATGGAAATAGGCAATGCATATTCCGAGCTTAATGATCCTGATCTTCAGAAAAAAAGATTTGAAGAACAAATGGAAGCAAAACAAAAAGGCGAGGATGAAGTTATGCCTTATGATGCGGATTTTATTCTTGCACTTGAGCAAGGACTTCCTCCAACCGGCGGTCTTGGAATAGGGATAGACAGACTTGTTATGGTGCTCACGGGAGTTGAATCAATAAGAGAAGTTCTGACTTTTCCCGCTATGAGGCCTGAATAGTATAATGAAAATACCAACGGAACTTTTTATTGCATTAAGATATTTAAAAGCAAGGAAGAAAGGTTTCTTCTCCGTGCTTACAACTCTTATCGCTATAGGCGGAACAACTTTAGGAGTAGCGGCTCTTGTTATAACACTTGCAATAATGAGCGGTTTTCAAAACGATATAAGGAATAAAATCCTAGGCATTCAGCCTCATATAAATATAATGCGCATCGACGGAAATCCTTTTACGAACTATGAATATGTTGAAGAAAAAATAAAAGAGAATCCTTCTGTTACAAAATATGCACCGTTCATATACAAACAAGGAATAATAAGGGGTTTAAGCTCTTCCGTTTCTACAGGAATAATCATAAAAGCAATTGATTATTCCGCAGAAGATGCGATGGTCGGTCTTTCAAAACTTATAAATGTTCACGATATGGAATTCAATAAAAAAGAATTGGGCGGAAAACATATAATTCTCGGAAATGAGATGGCAAAAAGCATAGACACAACGGCAGGGGATGAAGTAGTTTTGATGTTTCCCAGCAATTTTGGAAGTATGCCTAAAATGCATAAATTTAAAGTTGCGGCAATTTTGCATTCGGGAATGTATGATTTTGATTCATCTCTTGGTTTTATAGATCTTAAATATGCACAAGATATTTTTAATATGGAAGATGAAATAGACGGCATAAGCGTCCAGACTAATAGTTTTGATAAAGCCGTTGATACAGCTTTAGAACTTCAGAACTCGCTTTCTTTTCCTTATAGAGCAAAAGCTTGGATCGAAATGAATAAAAACCTTTTTTCGGCCTTAAAACTTGAAAAAATAATGATGTTTTTAGTACTTGGACTGATAATTCTTGTAGCTGCATTCAATATAATTTCTAATCTTTTGTTACTTAGTGTCCAGAAATCTAAGGAAATAGGAATAATGTCTGCTATGGGCTTTTCTAAGTTTTCAATATCCAAAATATTTTTTTATGAAGGCTTGATAGTAGGCTCTATAGGTACGATTCTAGGGATAATAATAGGTTTAGGAGTAAGCTTTATTCTTAAGCATTTTGAAATAGTAAAACTGCCTCAAGGTATTTATTATGTAGACAAAGTGCCTGTTGCTATTATTTTTTCTGATGTGGTTTTAGTGGCTGTAAGTGCTTTTATAATAACTGTGCTTGCCGGAATATATCCGGCCTATCAGGTTTCAAAACTTGATCCGCTTGAAGCAATACGATACGGATAGTTTAAAACAAAATGTTAAAATATAATGATTAAAAACGGAATGAAATGGAAATAAAAGCTATAGATCTAAGTAAAAGTTATAAAAGAAAAAACTCTCCGGATGTCAGTGTTCTTAAGAATATTGAATTAAATATTCATTCTGGAGAAAAAGTCGCTTTTACAGGACCTTCAGGAGCAGGAAAAAGCACTCTTATACATATTCTCGGTTTGATGGACAGACCGACAACGGGAAAAGTTTTTATTGACGGAAAAGACTGCTTTGAATCAAATGACAATTATCTTTGTAAAATGAGAAAGGATAATATAGGTTTTGTTTTTCAATTTCATTACCTTCTGGCTGATTTTACTGTTCTTGAAAACATACTCATTCCTGTTTGGGATGACAGGAAAAACAAATATGAAAATGCTTTAAAAATCCTTGATAAGGTAGGTCTTTCGCATAGGACAGGACATTTTCCCAATGAATTGTCCGGAGGGGAACAACAGCGTGCTGCTTTAGCAAGAGCTATGATCAATGATCCTAAGATAATTTTTGCCGATGAGCCTACAGGTAATCTCGACAGGGCTACCGGAATACAAATAGAAAATCTTTTACTCGGCAGTTCTGATGAACTTAAAGCGACACTGATTTTAGTAACACATAATGAAGAACTTGCCGGAAAAGCTGACAGAAAAATAAATATGGTTGACGGAAAAATAATTATATAATTTAATTCACATTGGAGAGGTGGAAAAATGAAGATCTATTCAGATGGAAAAATTGTACCGGCTGAAGAAGCAAAAGTATCTGTTTTTGACCACGGTTTACTTTATGGTGACGGCATTTTTGAAGGTATCAGAGCTTATAACGGCAGAGTCTTCAGGTTTAAGGAGCATATTGACAGATTGTGGGCATCGGCAAGGGCTATAAATCTTACCATTCCTATTACGAAAAAAGAGATGGAAAAAGCTACCATAAAAACACTCATTGCAAATAAGCTCAGTGATGCTTATATAAGGATGGTCGTTACAAGAGGCGTAGGGGATCTCGGTTTGGATCCGAAAAATTGTCATATGCCTCCGTCAGTAATAATTATTACCAATAAAATATCTCTATATCCCGAAGAACTTTATGAAAAAGGCGGAGAAGTTATAACAGCATCTACAAGAAGAATGAGACCGGATGCTTTCAGTCCTAATGTAAAATCTTTGAACTATCTCAATAATATAATGGCAAAAATGGAAGCGACAAGGGCCGGTGTTATGGAAGCCATAATGCTCAATTCAGAAGGTTATGTTGCCGAATGTACAGGTGATAATATATTTTTAGTTAAGAACGGGATTCTATTCACTCCTCCGGCTTCGGAAGGTGCTTTGATAGGGATAACAAGAGATGCGATAATAGAACTTGCAAAAAATAAGCTTAAAATACAGGTAAGGGAGGAACGCCTTACTATGTATAATGTTTATACTGCCGACGAATGTTTCCTTACAGGAACTGCCGCCGAAGTTATTCCTGTAGTTCGTGCAGACTCAAGAACAATAGGTGATGGTAAACCCGGAGAAATAACGCTCAAGCTAATAAGTGAATTTAAAAAACTGACAAGACTTACCGGAACTCCGATAAAATAAAAATACTTATATCCTGCCGAAAATGTTTTTATTTTCGGCAGGATATCTGTGTCAAATCCTTAAAGATGTAATAATTTTCTTATTTTATCCGTTATTATAATTAGAATGTGGAAAATTTTAAGATATACCATATATATTTGCATTATAGTTGGAGTTTTTGCGGCCGCTTATAATATAAGGGGTGTTTTTGTTATACCTCCGGCAGAAAAATATATACTGGAAACAACCGGATATGATGTTAAAATCGGAAATTTTTATTTTTCGCCTTTAAGCGGATCCATTGTGATAACAAAAGTCAAGGTGGAAGATTTTTTTTATGCAGATAAAATAATTGTAAAAGTAGGTTTAAAGAAAATTATTAGGAATCTAAAAAAGCCTGTAAATTATATAAAACAGATAGAAATACCTAAAATAATTATAGATCTTGATATTTTCACTAATACAGAAAATATGCACATCGAAAAAGATACGGCAAACAGCGGAAAAGATTTCGATCTTTCCGATTTAAATGTAGATCTTCTTGTTCATGAGATAATACTCAATTCAAAACACGGCTCACAAAAGTTTTCAGACACCCGGGTATCTATTTTACCGAAAAACATAACAATGTCATCCCTTGCATATCCTTTTAACCGAAGAATAAACCTTGATGCAAATATGATATTGAAAGAAAATAAAGTTTTTGACACGACTTTCACTCTGTCATCATACGGCGAGCTTGAAAGTATGATTGAAGCAAATGGTATTTTTGATTTGTCCTCATTAGATTTTAATCAGAAAATAAATATTGAAAAGATAAAATACGGCGGTTTTGAAATCTCTGAATCATCGGGAAGCATTGTAAAAAGCGGACAAAATATTTCATTGAATATCAAAGGACCGTTTGGAGAAATAGATGCCGCTTGGGAAGATTTTACTAGATTTTATTCAAATGCAAATCTTAATCTCTCTGCTATAAACAATGATTTCAAAGCACTTCTTGAAGCCAAAATTTATCATAACGAAGAAGAAGGGAATCTTGATCTAAAGATTAAAGATCTTTCTTTTATAGGATTTGAACTCGGTAATTTTAATTTTTACGGTACCAAACAGACAGGCGGGATATATAATATAAGCTGTGATTATGCTAAAGATGCCAGACTTGAAATAGATTATTTCACAGATGGGAAATATGATACTCGCCTGCTTATAGGAAATAAGACTGCAGGCACTGTATCAGGGAATATAAAAACCGGCGAAATAAAAGCAAATGTTAAAGATATAGACATTTCAAAAATGCCTTTCATACCGTTTTTAAGCGATACTCCGAAGGGAAGTGCTACTGTTGAAGGCGAAATTGATGAGATTTCCGGCAAAATAAAGTTTACCGTTAAAGATTTTCAAAGTAACCGAATAAATAAAACAGATGCTTACGGAATTATAGCAAGACAGAGTGATATGTATGTATATAATTTTTATAAAAGCGATAATTCAATAGTTTTTAATACTGTAACGCAAGCAGGCGATATACTTTCAACTGACTTTAAATTCATAAACAATGATATTTCAAATATTATGAGAGCTTTCGGATATTCAAATGAACCTATTTCAGGTATAGCAAGCGGACGAATAATATATGAAAAGAACGGTACAACAGAATTTGATATAAAAGCTTATGACGGTATTCTTTATGGCAATAAATTTTCAAAACTTGAAGCAAAGGGAGATCTAAATTTAAGCAGGGTCAATATTGACCATTTCGTAATGAAAAATGAAGATGATCTTCTAACAGCCTACGCCAGCGGTCTTCTAGGTTTTACAAACAGAAATCCTGTTTCAACTTTTAACATGAGAGCTAAAAATCTCAAAATCGGAAAAGCGGTTTTAAGCGGCGATATAACGTTCAATGGAAAACTCGGAGACAATGGTGAAATTAAAGGAAATGTTGAAAGTAATCTCATAAATCTCTCTGGAATTGCTTTCCGAGATTTTTTTGCAAACACAAATATTTCCGTAAAAAAAATTAATATAAATGATTTTCATTCAGAAAATGGACTTTCCGGTAAATTTACTGCCGACCTTATCAATAAATCGATTTCGGGAGGCATAAATCTCAAAAATACCGACATAGGTACTCTTATCCCTGATTTAGACGCTCTCGTGAATTTAAATTTAAAATTTACAGGCACATTTTCAGACCCTGTCATAAATATGTCGGCATCTGTAAAAAAGGGAACTTATCTCAAGCTTCCTTTTTCTTTTTCAGCCGACTGTGTATACAAAAACGGTTATCTTACCGTAAAAAGATCTTCTTTGGTTTCAGACAGAACTAAAGCCTCGCTATATGGTACTTATTCAAAAACCGATAAAATTTTAATTGATTTTGAAAATCTGAATGAAATTATTATAAACAAATTTGTAGGCTTCAGAACACCGATAAAAGGAGAGTTTTCAGGAAAAGGTACTCTTACATCAAAAAAAGACAAACCCAATCTTAAAATGTCTGTAAAGAGCTCCGATACTTTCGTTAAGAATGTTAAACTCAAAGATTTTCAGTCAAAAATCGAAGTCTACGGTGCAAAAATTTCACTAAGCAGTGCATCGGCAAAAATATCAGACAGTGAAATACGTGCACAAAAAGGTAGTTTTAATATAACAAGCGGAAAATATGATCTCGACTTATCCCTTATAAATACTCATATCGGTCCCAGTGATATATTCGGAAATTTTCTACTTACGGGAACTATGTATAAGAAAAAGGGAGGATCTATATATAAAGGCAAAGTCAATATCCATAATTTATGGATCAACAGACATAAACTTTCCAAACATGAATTAGGTTATACAATACAGAATAAAAATCTTGAACTGTATAAGACTGATGAGAATACGAATTCTCTAAGCATTTCAGGAAAGTTTTCTTTTGGCAATATTACAAAAATAAACGATTTTTCCATATCAAAAGGAAATGCTAAACTTGATATGAATGCAAATTTAAACGATGATAAGTTCGATATTAAAATTGATGCAAAAAATATTGATCTTGATTTTCTTACAGATGCACTTGATATGCCGGTCCCGATGACAGGTAAAACATCGTTCAGTTTAAGTTCCAATGGTTCTTTAAAAGATCCTGAATTTAAATTACAGATAGATTCACAAAAGGGAACAGTTTTTAATATTCCATATGACAAAATAGAAATAGATGTCGACGGCAAAAAAAATATAGCGGATATAAAGACAGCTAAACTTTTCAAAAAGAATGAACTTAGTTTTTCAGTTACAGGCAAATTTCCTTTTTGGCTTGATGATTCAATGTCAAAAACAGCCGGCAAAATCCCATTGAATATAAGTTATGAACTTGAAGATTCAAAAATGAATACTTTAAAACATATATCCGAAGATTTTTTTAAACCAAGAAGCGGAAAGTTAAATATTGAAGGAAAAATAGAAGGAACTGTTAATAAGATCAACAATAGCGGACAGCTTAATATTGTAGGAGGTTCTTTCGATTCCAAGAATTATTTTGAAAGAATAAAAGACTTAACGGTAAGCATTGTATGGGATAATAACACTCTTAACATAAATAAATTCACTGGGCGGTCAACGCCGGGTAAATTTAATATAAGAGGGAAAGTAAATTTTGACGGCTTTAAAATCACCAATTATGCGATCAATTTTTTTACTGACAATAAAGGTATTTTTATTAAGATCCCGCAGCTTCCTCTACAAGGTTCTATTTTTTCAAAAGGAATTCTTTCCGAAGTTTCAAACGGTGAACCTAAATTTGATCTTCTTATAGAGGGAACTCCTGAAAAACCAAAAATTTCCGGCAGAATAGTATTGGAAAATACAAAATTCAGCTTTCCGCCTCCGGATAATGATGACACCATAGACTTTCCGGAAGCGACGGAATTTGATATAGAGCTTATTAGCGGCAAAAATACAAAATATGAAAACTCTTTTGCAAGCGCATGGATAAATGGTAAATTGAATATCAGGGGTCCTTACGACAATATAAAAGCTACTGGTATTATAGATAGTAATAGAGGCAATATCGATTATCTTGGTATAAATTTCACTATATTAAACACTAAGTTAGAAATGACGGGAGATAATGTTTATATTACCGGAGAAGCAGAAACGGAAGTTTATTCTGCCGGAAAGAGTGAATCTGAAAAAATAAGAATGGTTATTGATAAATCTGAAATAGATTCTCCGAGTATACGATTCTATTCAAAAGATGATCCGACAATGGATTCCAAAACAGCACTTGCAAAAGTCACCGGTACAGAGGAGGGCGAAAATACGACAACAAGCCAGCTCATCGGTCTTTCCGATTTTGCCCTCAGACAGCAGGCATTACGCCTTATTGATTCAAGCATTGCAACGCCTCTTGCAAGAACGGTATTGAGAAAGACAGGAATAATCGATAATTTCAGAGTCTCTTATGTACTGCCCGAACATGATTTGTCTTTGACTGAAGATCCGACTTTTATTGATCTTCTTTACGGTACAAAATACTCTCTTGAAAAAAATCTGACAAATCAGTTTTTACTTGGATACTCGGTCACTTTTGACCAAATAGAAAAAAAACTCGATCTGAAACACGAGATCGAAATGAAATACAGATTGAGTAATAATCTGTTTTTAAGCGGCAGCTATGAGTTGGAGTCAGAAACATCACTTCACAAACCTGACAGAAAATTGATGCTGCAACATCAAATAAGGTTCGGATTGCCTGTAAATAAAAGAAACAATAAAAGGGGGAGTACAGATGATTAAGTCATTTTTGAAGGAGTTTGAAAATTTTGCCATAAAGGGTAATGTGATAGATATGGCAGTGGGTATTATTATAGGCGCGGCATTTGGTAAGATAGTGGATTCGCTTGTAAAAGACGTTATAATGCCTCCAATAGGACTATTACTCGGAAATGTTGATTTTTCAAATCTTTTCATAACTTTAAAGCATGGTGCTGACGGTGCGGAATATGCCACATTAGCAGCAGCCCAGCAGGCAGGAGCGGTTACTATTAATATAGGACTTTTTATAAATGTTTTAATTTCGTTTATAATAGTGGCATTCTGCGTATTTATACTAATAAAAGGCATTAATAGACTAAAATCTAAACCTGTTCCTGCTCCTGTAAATACAAAAGAATGTCCTTATTGCTTTACGGCTATACATCTTAAGGCCGTAAAATGCCCAAACTGCACATCGGAACTGAAATAGGAGAAAATCTAAAAGAGATTGAAATTTTTATGTATTTTTAATAGAATGTACTAATTAATTTTTATTGATTAGTACATTCTATTTTTTTGGGGATTTTAATGAAAAAAGTTTTATTTTTTATAGCATTTTCGGCTATTTTTACCGCAAATGCTTTTGCTGATACAAATATAATATCCGGTATAATGATAGACGGTATTAAAAATGTGAAGCCAAAATCCGTAAATTCTGTCATAAGCTCGAAAAAAGGCAAAGAATATTCAAGCAGTACCGTCAGAGATGATATCAGAGCCATTCTTGAACTGGGTTGTTTTGATAATGCTGAAGTGAATTTTGACAGAAATAACGGGATACTTACATTTTCAGTTACCGAAAAACCTTATATTGAAAAAATAAATTTTAAAGGAAACAAACAATTTTCTGCAGGGAAACTCAGAAGTGAAAGTGTTCTTAAAGAAAAAGATCATTATGATCTTCTGAAATTCGAAGAAACAAAAACAAAAATTACTACCCTTTACAGAGACAGCGGATATGCCGATGTCAATATTGAAGTATATCCTACAGTAGATTCCGAAACAAACAAAATGACTATATCTTTTCTTATTACTGAAAACAATAAAATAGTTATTGGCGGCGTAAAGATAGAAGGTGTTATCTCTTTTAAAGAAAAAAAGATACTCAAACAAATGAAAACTAAACCAAAAAAAGTCTTTAAGGAAGAAGTTTTCAATGTAGACCTTCGCACAATTGAAACCTTTTATAAGAACAATGGCTTTATGGATTATCAGTTCGTAACCTCATCGACGACTTTTAATGAGGAAAGAACACATATGTATATAACAATAAATATAAGTGAAGGCGTTAAATATGAATTGGGTGATATAACTTATGAAGGTAATTATGCCGTTAACGACCGCAGCATGAAGAAAATAATTAAGCTAAAAAAAGGCGATGAGTTTAAACAGAATAATATACATGAAACACTTCAAGGTATATACGAAGCTTATTCAAATAAAGGTTATCTTCAAGCTGTTATAGAACCTTCTATGGATAAAAGCGATAAGCCCGGCATTGTAAATATAAATTTTTCAATAACCGAGAACTCCGTGGTATATGTCGGCAATATTTATGTTGACGGACTTGTTTCGACAAAGGAAAAGGTCATTAGGAGAGAGATACTTGTAAAAGAAGGCGGTGTCCTTGCCGCAAATAAAGTACGCAGAAGTATTGAAAAGATATACAATTTAGGTTTTATTGAAGGAGCTGAACCGCAGATACTTCCTACAGGTTCACCCAATATCATGGACCTTATGTTCAATATAACTGAAGGCAAACCCGGTATGATAACAGCCGGTGCAGGTTATTCTTCAGTAGATTATTTTGTAGGTTCATTACAATTCCAACATATGAATTTATTTGGTTTAGCTCAAAGGCTTAATTTACTTTGGGAGTTCGGTGCAAGAAGGCAAAATTATGAAATAGATTGGACCGAACCATGGATATTCGGCAGGAATGCCAGCTTAACTTTAAGTGCATACAATATTGAAAGAAAAAGAGATTATTCTTATACTTCCGATGCATACAAAGAAAGCAGGTTAGGTTTTTCAACAAGGATTGGACCAAGGATAAGCGATTATGTGGCACTGCTTTTTGGATACTCCTATGAACATGTCAGAATATTTGATATTGATTCAAGAGTAAGAAATGAAATAGTAAATGCGACAGACCTTTCCAAAGACAGAACATCAAGTGTTGTCGGTCAAATAGTATATGATTCAAGAGATTATGTTTTTGACCCTTCAAGAGGTAATAGACAATTACTTAATTTACAAATAGCAGGCGGACCTTTCGGCGGAAATGTTAATTTTATAAAAACGCAGATGAAATCCAGCTGGTTCATACCTACTTTCTGGAGATTTGTATTATCTTTCAATCTTAATCTCGGGGCAGTTGAACCTTATGGCGGACATACAACACTTCCTCTTTATGAGAAATTCTATGTCGGCGGTGCAGATACCGTAAGAGGTTATAAATACAGAACTGAGATTGGTCCTGATGACGGCGGAAAATTTATGAGCGTGCTTAATATTGAATATAAATTCCCTATAGTTTCTGAAAAAGGAAGAACTATTCTACAGGGAGCTTTCTTCTATGATATCGGCGGAACTTGGGCCGAAGCCGACGATATAAACCTCTCTCTTGGAACCGGTAAAAACAATTTACGTTCTGGTGTAGGTTTTGGCATAAGATTTGCAACACCTGTATTTCCTCTAAGGCTTGATTGGGGATACGGACTTAATCATAAAGAAGGGGAATCTTTACAACAGTTTTATTTTACTATAGGAAATGTTTTCTAAAAAAATATTATTACCATTTTTAATCTGTGCTTTATCCATTTCCGCTTCCTTAGCTCTTGAAATACCCTTGAGCGGAGTGTTTCAGCGTGAAAGCCAAGTTTCAAACGGCATAGTTTTTGTTGATATGGAAAGAGTTTTTAAAGTTCACCCTATGACTGAAAGATTCAAAAATGAATTAAAACAGTTTGCAAACACAAGAAAAAATGCCATTGATAAAATGGTAAAAGAGTATGGTGATTACCAGACACAGCTCCAAGATATAAAGCTGGCAATAGAAGAAGCAACTCAAAATGAAGATGAGGCTATGCTTGAGGATTATAATAAAAAACTTGAACTTACACAAAAATCACTCGACGATATAAGGGCAAAAATTACTGATCTTTCAACCAGAACAAAAAATGAATTAACAGTAATGGAAGAGAAAAATTCGCTTACGGTTTTAAAAGATATTGAAATAGTATTGAAAGATTTAACAAGAAGACATAATGCCGAAATTGTCCTTGACAGACAAAACGTCTTGTGCGGAAGCGATAATTGTAAAGATTTAACTGAAGAAGTAATTAAAATGCTGGAGGGACGTTAATGAAATTTACTACGGAAGAACTTGCGAAATTGCTTTCAGGAGATCTTGAAGGTAATAAAGATGAGATTATAACCGGTATAAATGGTCTTTCAGAAGCAAAAAATGGTGATGTTTCTTTTCTTACAAATATGAAATATATCAGTGCTGCTTTAAAAACGCAAGCAAGTGTCATTCTTGTCCCTAAAGATATTGATTCAGCCCAGTTTAATGGTAAAAATCTTATAAAAGTTGACAATCCGCAATATGCATATGGACAGATTCTCTATATGATCGAAAAAGAAAAACACAGCCTTTTAGAGATCAAGATACATCCTTCAGCATCAATAGCGGAAAATGTAAAGATCGGGAAAAATGCATATATCGGACAAAATGCAGTAATAGAAACAGGAACTGAAATAGGTGATAATGTTAAGATCTTCCCAAATGTCTATATCGGTACCAATGTTAAAATAGGCAATGACTGTATTTTTTATCCAAATGTAGTGATAAGAGAAGAAAGTTCTATCGGAGACAGAACCATACTTCAGCCTGGGGTAATAATAGGCGGAGACGGCTTCGGTTTTGCGACAGTTAACGGAAAAACTCAAAAAATACCACAGATAGGAAGAGTCATTCTCGGCAATGATGTTGAAATAGGCTCAAACACAACTATAGACAGAGCTGCTATAGGAACAACAGTTATCGGTAACGGAACGAAAATAGATAATCTTGTACAGATAGCCCACAATGTTCAGATAGGAGAAAATTCTATAATTGTTGCCCAGACAGGTATAGCCGGTTCAACAAAAATTGGAAACAATGTTACTATAGGCGGTCAGACAGGGACAGCAGGTCATTTGAATATAGGGAATAATGTGCTTATAGCAAGCCAAAGCGGCATTTCAGGAAATATAAAGGATAATGAACAAGTAGGCGGTAATCCTCAAACTACGATAGCCCAGAGCATAAAGATCAGAGCCACTATGAGAAAACTCCCTGAAATGTATCAGGACTTAAGAAAAATAAAAAAACAATTGGAGATAAAAGAGTAAAATGGCAAAGCAAACCACAATTTTAAATGAAGTTTTTGTTGAGGGTATAGGTCTACACACCGGAAACAAAAGCAAGGTAGTTTTTAAACCCGCAGCGGCAAATACGGGTATCAGGTTTATACGTGTCGACCTTCCTAATAAACCGGAGATTGAAGCCCTGTGGTCAAATGCAGCATTAGGTATGGCAGTAAGAGGAAGTGTTATAGAAAAGAATGATGCCAGAGTGCATACCATAGAGCACATAATGTCTTCTGCTTGTGCTTTGGGAATAAACAATCTTATTGTAGAAATAAATAATAATGAACCTCCTATACTTGACGGAAGTGCAAAAATATTTACCGACACTCTTATCAGCGGAGGCATTAAGGAATTAGATGCTCCGAAAGAATATTATGTAATTGATGAGCCTATACATTTTGAATCCGGCAAAACAAAAATATCAGCATACCCTTCGGATAAACTTGAGATAGAATGTACGCTAGGTTTTGACCATCCTTTTATAAAACATCAAGAAATAAAATTTTCTGAAATAAACAAAGATATATATCTAAAGGAACTTGCTCCTGCAAAAACTTTCTGTTTTGATTATGAAATAGAAGCATTACAAGAAAACGGGCTTGCTTTAGGCGGTAATATGGATAATGCGATAGTTGTGGCATTAGATGGAATACACAACAAAGAACCCCTTAGATATTCAGACGAATTTGTAAGACATAAAGTTTTAGATTTAATAGGCGACATTTATCTTGCCGGTAAACCAATAAAAGCAAGAATAGTCGCAGATAAACCAGGACATCAGAACAATATAGGTTTTGTAAAAGAATTCGTGAAAAAAGCAAAAATTCAAAAGGAAGCCATAGCGGAGGCAAAGATGGACAGCAGTATGCAAACAGTTCCGGGAGAAAGGATATTAACCCACGATGAAGTTTTGAAGATTATACCGCACAGATATCCATTTATAATGATAGACAAAATAAAAGTCAATGATGCAGAACCTAAAAAAGCTACAGGATATAAATGTGTAAGCGGTAATGAAGGTTTTTTTCAGGGACATTTTCCAGGAGCCCCTATAATGCCCGGAGTACTTATAGTTGAAGCTATGGCACAGACTTCCTGCGTCATGTTCCTTTCAAAGCCTGATATGAAAGGAAAGCTCGCATTATTTATGTCTATAGATAATGTAAAATTCCGCAAGCCTGTAAAGCCTGGAGATCTCCTTGAGATGAAAGTTGAAGTCTTAAAAGACGGCGGCAGACGCGGAAAAGTTACCGGAAAGGCTTATGTTGACGGTAAACTTACTACGGAAGCAGATTTTAACTTTGTTATAGTTGACAGAGAGGGAAAGTAATGATACATGAAACAGCTGTAATAGACAAAAGCGCAGTTATCGGTGAAAATGTTGAGATAGGACCTTATACGGTAATAGGTCCTGATACCATTATAGGAAGCGGAACAAAAATTCACGGACAATCTGTGATAGAGTATTCCGAGATAGGTAAAAACTGCGAAATTTTTAATTTCTCTTCTATAGGAAAGCGCCCGCAAGACCTGAAATATAAGGGCGAAAAAACAAAGGTTGTTGTTGGTGACGGAACTACGATAAGAGAATGTGTTACATTGAACAGAGGAACAGCAGCTGCAGGACAAACTGTCGTAGGAAAGAATTGTCTTCTTATGGCATGCTGCCACATAGCTCACGACTGCATAATAAAAGATAATGTTATTATCGGTTATACCACAGGAATTGCCGGACATGTTGAAATTGATGATTATGCTATATTAAGCAGCGGAATAGGCGTTCATCAGTTTTGCAGGATAGGAAAAGGCGTTATGATAGGTGCCGGCTCAATGGTCGGAATGGATATTATTCCTTATGTTACGGCTCAAGGTGACAGAGCGACACTTGCCGGTCTTAATATAATAGGTTTAAAAAGAAAACAGATTAAACTTTCAGAAATAGAAGATATCAAGAATGCTTATAGAGTATTGTTTATGTCAAAACTTACTCTTGAAGATGCTCTTGCAAAACTTGAAAATGAACCTTCTCCTTATGTTAAAGAAATAGTAGTTTTCATAAAAGCCTCACAGAGAGGCATAACAAGACCAACGGGTAAATAAAGTGATACATAAAACGGCAATTATTGACAACAGTGCAGTAATTGAAGATAATGTTTCGATAGGACCATACACAGTTATAGGCAAAGACGTTAAAATAGGTGCCGGAACCTTTATCGGCTCAAATGTCTATATTGAACATTCTGAAATAGGTAAAAACTGCAAAATTTTCAATTCGGCTTCCATCGGAACTGCTCCTCAAGACCTGAGTTATAAAAATGAACCTACAAAAGTATCTATTGGTGACGGAACTACTCTTAGAGAATTTGTAACCATAAACAGAGGAACGGCAAAAACAGGACAGACTGTTATCGGAAAAAATTGTTTCTTTATGATATCAACACATGTTGGACATGATTGCAGAGTAGGAAATAATGTAATTATTGCCAACTGTACACCTCTTGCCGGACATGTTGAAGTGGGAGACAATGCTTTTATCAGTGCAATGAGCGGCATACATCAGTTTACAAGAGTCGGCAGAGACACTATGGTTGCAGGCGGCACTATTATTACTATGGATATACTTCCTTTTACATTGTGTTATGGAGGCAGTACCGGAGACAGGGCCGTTATAAACGGGTTAAACCTTGTCGGAATGAAAAGAAGAGGAATGACTCCTGATGAAATTAAAGAAATAAAAGCGGCTTATAAAATATTGTTTTCTTCAAAACTCTCATTAAATGATGCTCTAAAAGAACTTGAAAAAAACAATTCGAAATATATGAAACTTATGGCAGATTTTGTTAAAGGTTCAAAAAGAGGTATAGCGAGGCCGGGAAATAAATGAAAAAGATAGGATTAATAGCCGGGAACGGCAGATTTCCATTCCTTGTTGCCGAAGAAATAAGAAAAGACGGCGATCAGGTAATATGTGTAGGTCTTAAAGAAGAAGTAGATCCTTCTCTTGAAAAATATTGTGATAAATTCTTTATGCTTTCTGTTGGTAAATTCCAGAAAATAGTCGATGCTTTAAAAAATGAAGGCGTTGAGACCGCCATTATGGCAGGACAAGTCAAACATGTAAAGATCTATTCAGCAATAAGTATGGACTGGCGTGCCATAAAAGTTATGGGAAGTTTAGTCAATAAAAAGACAGATACGATACTTGGCACAATAGCAGATGAATTCTTAAAAGACGGCATAAAGTTAATGCCTTCACATTTATACCTTAAAAGTCTTCTGCCCCAAAAAGGTCTTATAGCCGGTAAAAAGCTTTCAAAAGATGAGGAAAAAGAAGTTGAATTCGGATTTAAAATAGCCAAAGGTATAGCAGGCTTTGACATAGGACAGACCGTTGTTGTTAAAGACAGATCGGTACTTGCCGTAGAATCAGTCGAAGGTACTGATGAATGCATAAAAAGAGCTTATCAGCTCGGCGGGGAAAATGCTGTTGTAGTAAAAGTCGCAAAGCCCAACCAGGATTTCCGTTTTGATGTTCCCGTAATAGGTACAGATACTGTAGATGTTTTAAAAGAAAATAAAATAAGAGTTATGGCCATAGAAGCAGGAGTTACGCTTATTCTTGACAGAGAAGAAACAGAAAAAAAAGCAAAAGAAGCCGGCGTTACTATAGTTGCTGTTTAGTATAAATTACACAAATTAAATTTTATATTAAGAGGAAATAAAATGATCAATGTCGCTTATCCGATAATCGGTAAAAAAGAAAAACAGCTTATTAATGAAGTCCTTACTTCAAGAATTCTTGCAAGCGGCAAATATGTTGAAACTTTTGAAAGATCTTTTGCCAAATATTCCGGTGCGAAATTCGGTATTGCAAATGCCAATGGAACTACCTCTCTTCATACAGCACTTTTAATGTGCGGCATAAAACCCGGAGATAAAGTCGTAACGACCCCATTTTCTTTTATAGCTACTGCAAATTCAATTTTATTTTGCGGTGCAAAACCTGTTTTTGCAGACATTGATCCTGAAACATATAATATAAATCCATTAGAACTTGAAAAAGTATTGAAAAGAGAAAAAAACGTTAAAGCCGTACTTATAGTCCATCTTTACGGTTTGACTTGCGATATGGACGCTATACTTAAGCTTAAGAAAAAATATAAATTTAAACTTATCGAAGATGCCTGCCAAGCGCATGGTGCATCTTATAGGAATAAAAAAGCCGGCTCTTTCGGTGATGCTGCTGCTTTTTCATTTTACGCAACAAAAAACATGATGACAGGAGAAGGCGGCATAACCCTTACAAATGACGCTAAAATGGACAAATACGGCCGCCAGATCATAAACCACGGAAGGGAAGGGCATTCAATACATACAGTTCTCGGTTATAATTACAGACTTACTAATCTTGCGGCAGCTATCGGAATAGCTCAGCTTGAACAACTTGAAAGCTGGATAGAAAAAAGAAATGCTAATGCACAAAAATACAATAAAGCTTTTGAAGGACTTAATTTCATAAAAACTCCTTCTATACCTAAAAAATACAGACATGTTTTCCATCAGTATACGATAAGAGTCAAAGCTTCCGAAAGAGAAAAATTCATGAAATATTTGAGAGATAACGGTGTCGGATGCGGTATATATTATGATACTGTTATGTATAGACAGCCTTTATATAAAAAGCTCGGATATAAAGCAGGTTTGTGTCCTGAAGCTGAAAAAGCGGCAAAAGAAGTTGTTTCTTTGCCTGTACATCCTTCTCTTTCAAAATCCGATATTGAAAAGGTAATAAATGTTGTAAAGGAATATAAAAAATGAATATTATCAGAACAGCAGTTGTCGGCGTAGGGTCGCTTGGACAACATCATGCAAGAATCCTGGGACAGCATCCCGATTCAAAACTTGAATATATTGTTGATACTGACGAGAAAAGAGCTGAAAAGATCATTAAATCAAATAAACTTAATGCGGTGATCTTAACTGATTATAAAAATCTCATAGGTAAAGTCGATGCTGCTGTTATTTCAGCACCGACACAATTCCATTATGAAATTGCAAAACCTCTGCTTGAAAACGGTATACACTGCCTTGTTGAAAAACCTATCACTTTAAATGTTGAAGAAGCACAAGAGCTTATAGAAATTGCCCAGAAAAGAAATGTTGTTTTGCAGGTAGGCCACATAGAAAGATTCAATCCTGCAGTAATAGCGGCTGCTCCTTATGTCAATAATCCGAGATTCATTGAAGTTAACAGGCTCGGGCCTTATGACCCCAGAACTGCCCATATCGGCGTCGTCCTTGATTTGATGATACACGACCTTGATATGCTTTTCTATCTTGTTAAGGATAAAGTCGTTTCTTTTGAAGCTCACGGAGCAAAAGTATTGTCTGAAACAGAAGATATAGCGAAAGTCAGATTAAAATTTACAAATGGCTGTGTAGCTGATGTTTCAGCAAGCAGAATATCTATGGATAAGTATAGAAGAATAAGGATTTTCCAGCCGGATGCTTATATATCTGTTGACTATGCAGGAAAAAGTCTGAAAATGTATACAAAGAAAGAAGGAAGAGAAAAGATAAAATCTCTTCTTGACATAGATATCAAGAAACCTAAGATCCCTTCAAACGAGCCTTTATTTTATGAACTGGATAATTTCCTGCAAAGTGTTAAAGAAGGTAAGAAGCCAATGGTTTCCGGTGAGCATGGCAGAGATGCTGTAGAGCTTGCCCTCAATATTTTAAAACATATGGTGTTCTAAAGGTGAACAAGTGGCAAATGAGAAAATATTTATATCCGCCGGAGATCTATCCGGGGAAATACATGCGTCAAATCTTGTACGGGAAATCAAGAAGATCTGTCCTTCCTGTTATATATGTTCCACAGGGGGGGAGAGGCTTAAAGCCGTTTCCGATAAATTCCTTGAAGATATAGTAAATATCAATGCTTTCGGTTTCCTCCCGATAAAACCTTTTTTCATATTGAAAGAAGTATATAAAAAAATCAAAAAACATTTTATTGATGAACGCCCCGATAAAGTCATACTTGTTGACTATTACGGTTTTCATTCATTTGTGGCAAAACTTGCAAAGAAGATGAATATTCCTGTTTATTATTATGTCAGCCCTCAGGTTTGGGCATCACGCAAGGGCAGGATAAAAACTATTGCAAAAAACATAAAAAAAATGCTTTGTATTCTTCCTTTTGAAGAAAAATTATACAAAGACAATAAAGTTGATGCCGTTTTTGTAGGAAATCCTCTTATAGATATGGTGTCTGAAAAGAAGAATTTTGACATAGCGACTCCGCCTCTTATAGGACTATTTCCCGGAAGCAGAAAAAGCGTGATCAAAAGACATATGCCTATACTGCTTGAGACCGCTAAAATACTAAGAGAAAAACTTAAAGCAAATTTTATATTGTTCAGCATAAATAAAGATATAGGCTTTGAACTGCCCGAATATATTGAACTTGAAACAAATAATGATCTTGAAAAACGCAAATCAATAAATATAGCTGTTTGTCCTTCAGGCACTGTCAGCCTTGAAAACTCAATAATGGGTATACCTATGGCTGTTATGTATAAACTTTCAAATTTCAATTATTTTTTTATTCGTATGATAGCTACGGTAAAGTATATTACCATTGCAAATATCCTTGCAGATAAACTTGTAGTACCGGAATTTATACAGTTTGAAGCCAAACCGGAAAGGATAGCGGAATCCATAATAAAACAGTTGGAGCCGGCATACTATTCATCAAAAGTAAAAGAGCTTTTGGATTTTCGTAAAATGCTGGGAGAGCCTGGAGTAAGCAAAAGAGCAGCCGAGATAATTCTTAATGATAACTAAAAGGAATTAAAATGTCGCAAAATGTTGAATTAAAACGAGCATTTAAATATCTTAAACCTTATATTCCAAGGTTTCTTCTGGCAATGTTCTGTATGGCAACATATGCTGTCATGGACCTTTATGTACTTACCGTCCTGAACGATTTTATAAATACTATATTTGAACGCAGCGATACAGTTGATATGCTTTTAAAAATAGCTTTGATCATTCCTTTGGTTTATGCCGTGATAGGAATTGCAGATTTTGGAAGAAGCTATCTTCTAAATTATATAGGCGAAAATGTCATTATGGATATGAGAAAAGAACTCCATTCCAAACTTATGTCCTTATCACACAGTTTTTATGTGCTGAACTCTTCGGCAAAAATGATGTCAAGAGTTACAAATGATCTGGGTGCGGTAAAGAATGCAATAGTTAAAGTTCCGGCAACCCTTACAAAAGAATTGCTTATATTCATAGGTATGGGAATATATGTTTTTTATCTCAATTGGAAATTTGCTCTTATACTTGTAGCAGCACTTCCAGTAATAGTGCTTCCTTTATATTTTTTCGCAAAAAGAATACGCAAGGCTTCCAGATCAGGACAACAACAAATGGCTGAGATTTATTCATCTCTACAGCAAATGCTTAACGGTTTTTCCGTTATAAGAGCATATAACAGCGAAGGACATGAAATAAAACGTTTCAGAGAAGATAATAAAAAATTTTATAATATCGCTCTAGGTATAAGCAGAGTGGATGCGCGTTCTGCGCCTATTGTTGAGATCATCGGCGCCTGTGCAATTGCCGCTTTTTTGTTTATAGGAGGCCAGGATGTTATAAACGGTGTGTGGTCATCGGGCGATTTCATAGTATTCTTTTATGCAATAACTAAAATGTACAGGCCTATAAAGAGTTTTTCAAATTTAAACTCACAGATACAAGGCGGACTTGCATCTGCAGAAAGGGTTTTTGAAGTGCTTGATGAAAAACCTAAAATTTATAATTCAGATAAAGCTAAAGATCTAAAACCGTTCTCTAAAGATTTAGTATATAAAAACATTAACTTCGGATATAATCCCGACAAAACAATACTTAAAGATTTTAACTTGACGATAAAAAAAGGGCAGACAGTGGCTATTGTCGGCCGCTCAGGCTCAGGAAAAACCACAATAGGCAATCTTCTTTTAAGATTTTATGATCCTCAAAGAGGAGAGATACTTTTTGACGGTGAGAATATTAAAAATGCCACGCTTGAATCACTTAGGACACAGATAGGCATAGTATCACAAGATGTAATGCTTTTTGACAATACAATAAAATATAATATTTCATACGGCAGCTTTGATACTTCTATGGAAGACATAATACAAGCTGCAAAACATGCGAAAGCACACGATTTCATATCTAAACTGCCGCAAGGCTATGATACGCCCGTAGGAGAAAGAGGCATAAAACTTTCAGGCGGTGAAAAGCAGAGAATTTCAATAGCAAGAGCTATGCTTAAAAATCCTCCTATACTTCTGCTTGACGAAGCCACAAGTGCATTGGACTCAGAATCCGAAAAACATGTCCAAACTGCAATAGAAAAGCTTATGGATAATAGAACTGTTATTGTAATAGCACACAGACTTGCAACCATAAAAAATGCAGACAAGATTATAGTTATGGAAGACGGCTGTATTGTTGAAAGCGGCACACATGAAACTTTAATGTGTATTGATAAAGGAATATATAAAAAACTTAACACTTTACAAAATGAATAAAGAAATGAAGAAAAAAATAAACTTAAAAAAATTATTTAATTATTTAAAACCCTATGCATTCAGGTTTTTTATTGCCGTTGTGTGCATGAGCGCTTTTGCAGGATTAGCAACTTCTCTTCTTGTCGTACTGAAAAAGGCTGTCGACGGAATTTTTGTAAATAAAGATATTACTATGCTTTTCTTTGCGGCAGTTGCTGTCCCAGGCATTTTTATATTGAAAGGGATAGCTGATTATACAAGAAGTTATCTTTTAAGCTATATCGGACAAAATGTAATAAGAGATCTTAGAATGGAGCTTTTTGAAAAACTAATAACTCTTTCACACAATTTTTATACGGGCAATTCTTCGGCTAAACTAATGTCCAGGGTTACAAATGACTTATCAGCACTTCAAAAAGCAATAGTCGGTGTCCCGGCAAGCCTAATAAAAGATGTTCTGACTTTCCTTGGTATGCTTATTGCAGCTTTTTATCTCAATTGGAAATTCGCACTGATAACTTTTATAGGTTTTCCGCTTGCCGCAATACCTCTTATAATTTTTGCAAGGAAGATACGTAAAGCTTCAAAATCAGGACAGAAACAAATGGCCGAAATCTACTCATCACTCCAGCAAATGCTCAGTGCTTTTTCCGTAATAAAAGCTTTTAATTCTGAAGAACACGAAAAAAATAAATTTAAAACTGAAAATGAAATATTTTATAAGTTTGCAATGAAAGTTATAAAAGTCGATGCTTTATCCAGTCCTTTGATGAACTTTCTCGGTGCTGCAGCCGTAGCAGTAGTTCTATTTTTCGGTGGTAAAGATGTTCTTGACGGTGTTTGGTCTGCGGGAGCTTTCTTTGCTTTTATAGCCGCTGTAGGGCAGATGTATGAACCGGTTAAAAACTTTTCCGGTACTAATTCCCAAATACAAGCCGGTCTTGCAAGTGCCGAAAGAATTTTTGAAATACTTGACGAAGTTCCGGCAATAAAAAACTCTGAAAATGCTTCACAATTAAAGCCGTTTAAAAAATCCATAGTTTATAAGAATGTTAATTTTGGTTATATTCAGGATAAGAAAGTACTTGATAACTTTAATCTTACTATAAATTACGGAGAATCGGTGGCTTTTGTAGGTCATTCCGGTTCGGGAAAAACAACTATTGCAAATCTTCTTTTAAGGTTTTACGATCCGCAAAGCGGAGAGATACTTATTGACGGACAAAATATAAAAGAAGTCACATTGGAATCTCTCAGAAAACAGACAGGTATAGTAACACAGGATGTAATGCTTTTTGATGATACTATTAAATATAATATATCTTATGGAACATTTGATGCTTCAATTGAAGACATTATAAAAGCCGCAAAAAATGCCAATGCTCATGATTTTATATCAAAACTGCCGCAAGGCTATGATACGCCCGTAGGAGAAAGAGGTATAAAACTTTCAGGCGGTGAAAAACAGAGAATTTCAATAGCAAGGGCAATGCTTAAAAATCCGCCCATACTTGTACTTGATGAAGCCACAAGCGCACTGGACTCCGAATCGGAAAAGCTCGTTCAAGCAGCTATAGACAATTTAACGAAAAACAGAACTGTAATTTTGATAGCCCATAGATTGGCAACTGTCAGAAGTGCAGATAAAATTATTGTTATGGATAAAGGCTCAATAGCCGAATCAGGAACTCACGAGGAACTTATATGTTTAGAAAACGGAATTTACCGCAAACTAAGCCAAATGCAGCTCTTGTAAAAACTATTCTCAATATCTTATTTACGGCATCCCTTATAGTTTTTTCACAGAATGCCTATGCAAGAAGAGCACCTACTCTGCCTAATGCTTATGACGGAGCTATTCCCGGAGCAAGATCTTTGGCAATGGGATGTGTCGGCACAGGTATGCCGCTAACCAATGAATCTGTTTATTACAATTCGGCAGCTCTCGGTAATATGTTTGGAACAAGATTTGAACTCGGTATGATCCTGTCCCGTTCAAGTAATGCCATGCCTAATGAGGTCGCAGTTTATGAACCAAGCGGCAGCGGTCTTGTGTCAGTAATAGCTATCAATAAAGAAAGTGCTATGTTATGGAATGCACTTTCAGATTACACCTACACTTCTTTTGATCAAAACGGCAGCTGGAAAAAAAACGAAACCTATATTAATTCTTTAACAGTAGCTTCCGGAAAGAAAAATGACAGAGGTTTTAATATAGGTTTAAATCTCACTTATCTGTACGGAAAGATAGGCGAAACTTCTTATGATGCCATTACAACAAAACATGATTCCAATATAGGCTCGGGAAATGGTTTTACATTTGATTTGTCATTTATGTATCCAGCAGGACAATCTCTGTTTTTTGGAATAAATTTTAAAAACATTGCAGGCTTTATGTTTTGGGACGATTATAATATGGAACAACTGCCGTTAATTATAAAAGTCGGTACAGCTTATGTTTTAAAAGGTTTTGTTTTTGCCGTTGATTATGACAAAAAATTTTACCGTTTTGGTAAACTCAATGAATACACTGTACATATGGGCATAGAACAATATCTTAATAGGTTTCTCTGCTTAAGAGGCGGTATAATAAGTGATAATGAATTCGAAAACAGCAGTAATATACGGTATTCTTACGGTATAGGATTAAAAATAAAAGGTTATGAGGCCGATTTTTCAGGACAACAGTATAAAACAAACGATGAACCTTTTTCTAAATTTATGTTATCACTGAGTGCAATGGTAAATTAATGGAAAGTCTCTCAAAACTCTTATCTTATCTGAATGAAGAAGACCTTAAGCTTATAGAAAAAGCTTATGAATATGCTTCTTGTGCCCATTCATATCAGATAAGAGCTTCAGGAGAGCCGTATTTATCACACTGTGTTTCAGTCTCTACCAATCTTGCCGAACTTAAAATTGACGCTGCTACAATAGCTGCCGCGCTTTTACACGATATTCTTGAGGATACACTTGTTACAGAACAGGAGCTTGTAAAAGAATTCGGTGAGGAAGTCGTTTCTCTTGTAAAAGGCGTAACAAAACTTAATAAATACCAATTTGACGACAATATAACCGCACAAGCCGAAAACTGGAGAAAAATGCTTCTTGCGGTAGTAAAAGACATTCGCGTAATAATAATAAAACTTGCTGACAGATTGCATAATATGCGTACAATAAAATTTCTTACACCTGACAAACAGAAAAGCGTTTCTCAAGAATCTCTGACACTCTATGCGCCTTTCGCACATAGACTTGGTATATATAAATGGAAAAGCGAACTTGAAGATCTCGCTTTTGAAACGCTTCAACCTGTCGAATATTACCGCATAAAAAGCCAATGGGAAAAAAGAGCCGAAAGCAATACTGAAAATCTTACAGAGGTAGAAAATCTTCTAAAAGAAAAGATCACTCCTACAAACATAAAATTCAGAATAACAGCAAGACCGAAAAATCTTTACGGTATATATAAAAAGATGGAAAGACAGAATAAACCTTTTTCGGCTATAGAAGACCTTTTCGGAATGAGAGTAATCACAGATACTGTTGAGAACTGTTATGCAATATTGAGCATAATAAATACAAGTTTCAAGCTTCTTGAAGGTTCTTTTACCGATTATATTAATGTACCGAAAGAAAATATGTACCAATCCCTTCATATGACAATAATTTCCGAAAAAGGTGTAATAGTTGAAACACAGATAAGAACGGAAGAAATGCATCAGCGTGCTGAATATGGTGTAGCCGCGCATTGGAGATATAAAAGAAAATTTGAAAGCGACAGTTCAGGCATTAAAGAAGATTCAAAAAGCAGCCTTACTGAAGACCGCCTTGATTGGCTTAAAAAATTTCTTGAATGGCAGAGGGAGACTACGGACTCAACAGAGTTTCTCAATTCACTTCAAACGGAATGTAAATTTGAACAGATTTTTGTCTTTACACCCAAGAAAAAAGTTATAAAACTTCCGCTTGGAGCCACTGCTCTTGATTTTGCTTATGCCGTTCACTCTGATATAGGCAATACTTGCATGGGTGCTAAAGTCAATAATAAAATGGTGCCTATAGATACCAAACTTAAAACTGGAGATATTTGCGAAATCCTTGTAAGGAAAAATATAAGACCTACAAAAAACTGGCTTGAGATAGCCATTACCGCTCAAGCACGCTCAAGAATAAGAAAATACCTGAGAGAGAATGAAAAACCGGAAGGTGTTCCGATTAAAAAAGGCTGATAAAAAAGTAACTTAAGAAAATAAAAAAACGCCGGGCATAATGCCGGCGTTTTTTTTATAGTGGTTATATTTACGACTATATTGCTTTTTTAACTTTATTTGACTTTATGCATGAAGTGCACACATATTCACGGCTCTTTTTTCCTTCAAGGATTATATTTAATCTCTGAAGATTAGGCCTGAAAAGCCTTTTTGAAGACTTATTTGAATGGCTGATAGTGTTTCCTGAAGTTGAACCTTTTCCGCATGATACGCATTTATAAGACATTTGTTTAATACCTCCGGTAATGTATAACTAATTTTGAGATTATATAAAATCTTATTACCTTTTGCAAATATTATATTTAAATATTTCAAGTTTAAAATCTTGATCTATTCTCTTTTAAAAGCATATGTTTAAAAAAATATGCTCATTATAAAATCAAATACAATAAAACTTTTGTATAATTATATAAAACAAAAGGGAAAACCACTCAAATGTTAACTCTTGAAAGTGAAGTCCAGTATATAAAAGGGATTGGTCCCAAAAGGGCTAAAGCCTTGTCTAAACTTGGCATAAAAAATGCCGGAGATTTGTTGACTTTTTTTCCCTCCCAATATCAGGACAGGACAGTTATTGTTCCGATCTCCAAAGCTTACATGCAACCGCAATGTTCAATATTTGGCAAAGTGGGGAAATCCTATGAGAGAAGACTTACAAAAGGTCTTTTTCTTTTAGATATTGAAATATTTGATCAGACCGGCATGGCATATGCCCGTTTTTTTCGAAAAAAAAATCCTTATTCTAAATTAGATATTTTTGCTTCCATACGAAATCATTTTGAGCCCGGGAAATATGCCTATATATACGGCGATGCAAAAGCTGAGATCGGTGCTAAATATATTTCTGTAAATGATTATGAGATAGTCGAGGAACCCGAAAAAAAACCTCTTATGTTTAAAAAGCTGATCCCTGTTTACTCTTCAACTGAAGGACTCAGCCAGAAAGTTTTACGTGATATTATCAAAAATGTTGTTGACGAATTAAGTTCATCATATCCTGACATTTCATCTATTCTTCCAACCTTTGATCCGGTAATAAAAATGAGATCCTGGAATGCTATACAAAAATTACATTATCCTCAGAATATGCAAGAAGCTGAACAAGCAAGGAGAGCCCTGTCAGTTCAGGAATTCTTTGTTCTTGAAACAGCTCTGGCATTATCTAGAAATAATGTAAAGAAGAAAGAAAAAGAACAACACTATGAGATCAAGAAAACATTACTGACTCCTTTTAGAAATCAACTAAAGTTTGAATTCACAAAGGCACAGAAAAAAGCTATAAACGAGATCTTTGCAGATATGCAAAGGCAAGATCCCATGAATAGAATGTTGATGGGCGATGTAGGCTCAGGTAAAACGGTTGTAGCCTTAAGTGCCGTACTTCTTGCCGTTGAAAACGGTTATCAGTCCATGATAGTTGCTCCAACTGAAATTCTTGCCGAACAACATTATCTTACAATATCAAATATGCTTGAAGGACTCGGAGTAAAATCTATTCTTGCCACTTCTTCAACTCTTAAAAAAAAGAGTGCCAGAGAGGAAATTCTTTCTGAAATAGAAAACGGAGAGATAAAAATAGCCATCGGCACACACTCACTTATAGAAGACAGGATAAAATTTAAAAACCTTGCCTTTATAGTAGTTGACGAACAACATCGTTTCGGCGTAATGCAAAAATTTGCGGCGCTTGATAAAGCTGATAATCCTGATATTCTTATGATGACGGCAACACCTATACCAAGAGCACTTGCTATGACAGTTTACGGAGAAATGGATATGACAGTAATTGATGAATTGCCGCCCGGAAGAATCCCTGTAAAGACACAGCATCTAAGCGAATATATGGCTTATAATCTGACTATAAAAGAATTGAGTTCAGGAGGACAAGCTTATATAGTTTATCCTTTGATAGACGAATCCGATAAAATTGAACTTAAATCCGCAAAAGGTGCGGCAGAAGAACTCTCAAAAAGCGTTTTCAAAGATTTTAAAGTCGGGCTTTTGCATGGAAAAATGAAGCCTGATGAAAAAAACTCAATAATGAAAAGTTTTAAAAATAAAAAATTTGATGTATTGATAGCTACAACTGTTATAGAAGTCGGCATTGACGTACCAAATGCTAATGTTATGATAATACAGCATGCTGACCGTTTCGGTCTTTCTGCTCTTCATCAATTACGAGGCAGAGTAGGAAGAGGGAAAAAGCAGTCTTATTGTTTCCTTTTAGGTTCTTCAAAAGGCGATATGGCAAAACGCAGACTCAAAATAATGACGGCCACAAATAATGGATTTGAAATAGCAGAAGAAGATCTAAAAATGAGAGGTCCGGGAGAATTTATGGGGACAGTACAGCATGGTTTCCCTGAGTTTAAAGCCGGAGACCTTATAAAAGATACTGATATTATTGAATTTGCTAAAAAATCTGCAGTTGAACTGGTTGAAAGTGATCCGAAACTTTTAAAACCTGAAAATTTTACCCTAAAAAAACTCATAAAACAACGCTTTGCTGAAAAAATTAAATTAATAAATGTTGCATAATTAAAAATAAGCATTATATTATTAATAATTATTATAAGTTCTGTTGACAAAACAGCTTGAAATTTGATATAAATTTTGTCTATGAAAAAAGAATTTTCGGCAGTATATCCAGGAAGTTTCGATCCGCCAACGAACGGACATTTAGACATAATAACCAGGGCTTCGCATTTATTTCCTAAAATAATCGTTGCGGTTACGGAAAATGCAAATAAAAATCATATGTTCTCGCTTGACGAAAGAGTAGAACTTCTCAAAAAGTCTACAGAACATATAAGCAATGTTGAAGTGGTAGCCTTTCACGGACTTCTAGCAAATTTTCTTGAAGAAATTGATTCCTATGTTCTTATAAGAGGTTTGAGAGCACTTTCAGATTTTGAATATGAGTTCCAAATGGCACTTATGAACAGGAATCTAAATAAAAAAATTGAAACGATATTTTTGATGCCTGATCAGTCTAATACTTTCCTTTCTTCAAGTATGGTAAAAGAAATTGCCTCTCTTGGAGGAAAAACAAAAGATTTTGTTCCTGAATGTGTTGAGCAAAAATTAAAAAAACAGCAAAAAGGAGCTTAAAATGTACGATTTAGTTACTCTTATAGAAAACATGGGTAATAAAACTTCAGACTTACATATAACCGTAGGTGCTCCTCCTGTTTACAGAAGAAATACAAGAATAATCCCTGCCGGAGATAAAATATTAGATTCAAATACCTGCAAAGAACTCGTATACAGCGTACTAAGTGACGAACAGAGAAAACGTTTTGAGAAAAACAATGAGCTCGATATGTCATTTGGTATAAAAGGTGTCGGAAGAATAAGAATGAATGTATTCAAGCAGAGAGGTTCGGTCGCCGCTGCTTTAAGACTTATTCCAACAAGAATGTGGCCTCTTAATGAACTTAATCTTCCCGATTCTGTAATGGACATAGTAAACATTCCAAAAGGACTTGTTCTTGTTACTGGAGAAACCGGTTCTGGAAAATCAACGACACTTGCTTCTATGATAAATCACATAAATCAAACTCGCTCAGGACATATCATAACCGTTGAAGATCCGATCGAATATATACATACACACAAAAAATGCATAATAAATCAAAGAGAAATAGGTTCTGACACACACTCTTTTGCTCAGGCACTTAAATATGTGCTTAGACAAGACCCTGACATAATACTTATAGGAGAAATGAGAGATCTTGAAACTATAGCAGCCGCAACTACAATAGCAGAAACAGGACATCTTGTTTTCGCCACACTTCATACGATGGACGCAGCTTCATCGATAAACAGACTTGTTGACGTATTCCCGGCTCATCAACAGGGACAGATAAGGGCACAGCTCTCCATGACTCTCCAAGCCGTTATAAGCCAGCAATTACTTCCAAATATTGACGGAAACGGAATGGTGCTTTGTTCTGAAGTTATGCTTATGACGCCGGCGATAAGAAGTATAATAAGGGAAATGAGGACAGAACAGATATATAATCAAATACAGATGGGAACATCTGTAGGAATGCAGACTATGAATCAATCGCTAGCTAACAATGTATTGAAAAATAAAATAAGCAAAAGTTCCGCTTTTGAATATACAACAAACAGAGAAGAACTCGAAAGACTCTTGGCTAATGCCGGTAAATATAAAGTTTAAAGGACTAAATAATGCAAAACAAAAAAGGTTTCAGTGCGATAGAAATAGTAATAGCCATAGCTGTTGTCTTGATACTTTCAATAATCGCCATTCCGAAACTTTCAGATATGCTTAGAAAATCAAATGAAGGGGCAACAAAAGGCAGTCTTGGTGCTTTAAGAAGTGCAATAGCTATGTACTATGGAGACCATGAAGGCAATTACCCAAGTGCCGACATCGTTAAAGAACTTACTGAAAACGGTAAATATATAAATGAAATACCATATGCCTATTGCCCGCCTCATCATGGAAAATCAAATAATATCATAACAAAGGATTTTGATAAAAACAAAGATAAAGGCGGATGGGCGTATAAGGCTGATGACGAAGAAGATGGAACCGGAAAAGTTAAAGGACAAATATGGGTTAACTGTTTATGCACCGACTCCAAAGGGAATGTCTGGAGTGAACTATAAATGGCATTACCCTATGAGCTTTTTCTTTTTTTCTCTCTTCTTGTTTTTATATTAGGATTGTGCATAGGAAGTTTTGCAAATGTCTGCATATATAGGATACCTCTTGAATTATCAATAGTTTTCCCAAGATCATCTTGCCCGCAATGTAAAAAAATAATTCCATGGTATGACAATATTCCGGTTTTGAGTTATTTGATTCTCGGTGCGAAATGCAGAAATTGTAAAAATCCCATATCAATACAATATCCTATAATTGAGTTCCTAACAGGGACTCTTTTTCTTTTGCTTTTTTTGAAATATCAGTTCTCGCTAAGTTTTCTTATTTTTTCCTATCTGACTTTTGTTCTTATCATAATATCCGGGATAGATTATTATCACCGTATTATTCCAAATATCTTTCCTTTAATCCTGCTGATTGCAGGAGTGTTGACAAGTTTTTTTAATATCAGCTTAGGGGAAACCTATATTGCAAGATTCATTAATTCTTTGACAGGTATATTGGCAGGCGGAGGGTCTTTACTGCTTGTTGCTGTACTCGGAGAGTTTATATTTAAAAAGGAAGCTATGGGCGGAGGCGATATAAAACTTATGGCTGGCATAGGTGCCATTATAGGTTGGGAGAAAGTACTTTTTGCAATTTTTATCGCTTCTTTTTTAGGATCAGTTTTAGGACTTGCACTTATAGTTTTGAAAAAAGTTGAAAAACGCGGTTATCTTCCTTTTGGACCTTTTCTTGCGCTGGCCTCATATATTATACTTTTTACTCCAAAACCGTCTATTATGCTGGAAGCATTCTATATATGGGAAAACAATATCATAAATAAGTTGATCGGACTATAAAATAATGACAACAAAATCGGAAAAATTTAATTATCTTGTTTTAATAATTTCAATGGCGCTTATATTTTCCGTCTTTGCAAAATTTACAAATGCTCCCGGGATACAAATTGCACTCTTTCTTTTTTTAGGCGTTTTTTTCTGTTCACAATTCAATACGTATAAAGCTGATTATAAAAACTTTTTACTGCCGGCTATTATTTTTACGATATTTGTACTGATATCATATTATTTTTCAGGATATCGTTACGGAGCAAGGAACGGTGTTTTTCTTATTTCTTACTCTGTATCGGCATATATGCTGAGCGGTTTTATGAGTGAATATGATAAACGCAGCATTATGATCATTCCTGTTTTTATTTCTTTATGGCTTACGATATATCTTTTTGCATCAAACTTTGCTTTCGGCGAACTTCTTAAACCGCAAGTACTTTCAAGCCATATTCTTGCAACAGCCTGTTTTCTTCTGATGTCATTAAGCCTGTCTTTTATATTTTGGAAGTCAGAACAAAAAATATATTTTTACACTTCATTTATAATTTTTGCCGCGATAATACTTACAAAATCTATGCTTGCAATCGCAATAGCTTCTTTAGCATTTGTAGTTTTTTTATTCTCAATGAGGGAAAATATAAAAAAAAGTGTTTTTATAATGACTATCCCTTTTTTGGCAGCTTTTATTTATTCTGTTTACATTCTTATCAGAAATGGTTTTTTTACTCAAAAAGTACAATTGTGGAAAACAGCTTTTGCTGTTATAAAAGGAGAATCTCTCCTCGGCTTTGGCAATTATGAATCTGTTTCATTAAAATACGCTTTGCAAAGCAGTGAAGCCCCGGGAGCAGCAAATATGTTCCTTCAGACCCTTGCCGAAACGGGAGTTTTCGGACTTATTGCTTTGATAGCCATTATTGCCGTATTTTTCTATTTTATTCTTAAAAAACTTCACAATAAAAACAACAGGATACTTTATCTTCCGGTTTTAATGGCGGCAGTCTCTTTTATACTATTTAATTTTTTTGAATCATCGGCATTTATATCGACAAACATTCTGCTGTTTTTTATTTTACTTGCCTTCCCTTTAGAACAATATAAAATAACAAATAGAAAATTTAAAATAAACTTCTATCTTTTTGTGCTTCTCCTAATACTGCTAACATTTCCTTTAGCAAAACCAATATATGCTTATCAGGAATACAAAAAAGGGATCATGTTCTTTTCAGCTAATAAATTTTCTGCTGCGCAAGATCATTTTTTTAATGCACTAAAGAATGATCCTTTAAACCCTGAATATCCAAGCAAATTGTCGGATACTTATTATGCCGTTTATCAAAAAACAGAAAATCCCGTAGATTTGAATATGTCGCTTGAATATGCTTTAAGAGCTTCAGAATTAAACAAATATGAAGCTAAATATTATTATCAGCTTGCATGGCTTTATCATTTTAAAGGAAACAAACAGCTAGCTTCAGACAATATATCTGAGGCTGTATTAAGAGACAAAAACAATGAGCATTATCTTGATTCCTACGGAACTCTCATATATTAGAGGTTATATATGTTCAAAAAACACTTTTTAAAAATTATTTTAGGTTTTCTTTTAAGTATTATTCTTATATATCTTACTATAAGACAGATAGATTTCAGGAAGTCACTAGAGTTAATAAAGAATGCTAATTATTATGTTCTTATCCCGGGCGTGCTTATTTATGCTTTTACTTATTTGCTTAGAAGTTTAAGATATTATTTTATGATCCTTCCGATAAAAAAGACCAGAGTTTTTGAAAATTTTCCTTATACAATGCTCGGTTTTTTTATGAACAATATAATACCGCTGAGGCTTGGTGAGCTTATAAGAGCAAAAATCACTGGTGAGCGACTATTAATCTCAAGAAGCAGCATTCTTGGCACAATACTGGTAGAACGTCTTATAGATATGGTTATTTTCGTCATGTTTTTCTTTCTGATAATGATAGTGCTTCCTTTTCCTGATTTTATAAAAAAATCATTTTATATTTGCGGTGCGGTGTTTGGACTATGTCTTGTTATTCTTATGATCATCTCAATATATGAAAATAAAGCACTTGCTGTTTTTTCAAAAATACCGATGCCGTCCAAAATAAAAGGTTTTGTTACAGAGATATTTGAAAAATTCACCGGCGGACTTGTGATGCTTAGAAAACCCGGAGTGTTTTTTACTTCATTTATTATTTCCGTACTTGCATGGGTATTGGAAAGCTTGTTTTTAGTTATAGTTGCTTATTCATGTGGAATAGATATAACTATTCTTGGAGGTATTTTTGTTGTAATAATAATAGGTATAGGAGCAATACTGCCTACAGCACCTGGATATATCGGCGCCTTTGAATTTATGGGTGTTACGGCTCTGTCTGCACTTGGTGTGGGTAAAGATGCGGCTTTTGCATGTATTGCCATCTATCACTTCTTACAGCTTATGGTTATTTTCTCGCTTGGTTTTTTTAGCTTAATAAAAGCAAAAATCTCCTTAAGCGATTTATTTAAGTTTGAAAAAATAGAGGAAGAGAAATGAAAAAAACAAAAGTAATTATAGTAATGCCGGCTTATAATGCCGCTAAAACCATAAAACAAACCCTTGAAGATATTCCTTCGGGAAGTTATGATGAGATAATTCTTGTTGACGATCTTTCCAAAGACAATACTGCAGAGATAGCAAAATCCTTAGGTCTTAAAGTCATAGAGCACGATAAGAACAAAGGCTATGGAGGCAATCAAAAAACCTGTTATAATGCGGCTCTTGAAAATGGAGCTGATATTGTCGTTATGTTACATCCTGATTATCAGTATGACCCTAAACTTGTACCTTTCCTTACCGGGCTCATTAAAGAAGATGTTTGCGATATTATGCTGGCAAACAGAATAAGGACAAGAAAAGAAGCTCTTGACGGCGGTATGCCTTTTTATAAATATTTTTTCAACAGATGCCTTACTATAACGGAAAATCTTGTTCTCGGTTTAAATCTCGGCGAATACCATACCGGCTACAGAGCATTTTCAAGAAAAGCTTTGGAAACTGTAAACTTTGAACTTAATTCAGATGATTTTGTTTTTGACCAGCAAATACTTGTACAAGCGGCAGCATGCGGACTTAGAATAGGGGAAATACCTGTTCCGGCAAAATATTTTCCCGACGCTTCTTCAATAAATTTCAGAAGAAGTTTTAAATACGGTCTGGAAACATTATTGATACTCTTGAAATACATACTCCACATATACCGAATTGTTCCTTCCAAAATGTTCAAACCAAAAAACAATGAGGAGATAAAATGATGCCTGGAATAACACTTTATCTTATTTCTTTCGCAACTGCTTTACTAATATCTGCAATTGCTACGCCTATATTTAGGACAATAGCCATAAAATTCAATATTCTTGACAAACCTATAACAGAGGTTAAAACACATAAAATAAGTACTCCTTATCTTGGCGGACTTGCCATAGCGGCAGGCTGGACATTATCTTTATTCCTGATAAGGCTTATAACAAATTTTCCTGACGGAACACTTAGAAGCCTGAGAGGGATTTTCTACGGGGGAACAATATTATTAATACTTGGTTTTATTGATGATGCAAAGTTTAAAGGACTTGGTGTTAAATCAAAACTTCTTGTGCAGTTTTTGGCTGCTGCAATAGTAGTCTTTTTATTTGATATACGCATAAATTTTATTTCATGTTATTGGCTTTCGTGCCTAATAAGCATATTTTGGATAGTGGGAATAACAAATGCTTTCAATATAATCGACATAATGGACGGTCTCTCAAGCGGCATAGCTGTGATAGCATCTTTTGCATTCTTATTTATTTCACTGCCTACAGAAATGATATATGTGAATTTCTGTGCTTTAGCCCTTGCCGGAGCATTACTGGGTTTTATACCTTATAACCTTTCCAAATCTAAAAAGATCTTTATGGGCGATACCGGCAGTCTTTTCATAGGTTTTATTCTTGCTGTTATGGCTATGGGGACTTCTTATACAACAATTAATGAAATCGGACTATTTGCCCCGTTTCTGATCCTTGCAATCCCGATCTATGAGACTTTCCTTGTAAGCTGGTTTAGAATAAGAAAGGGAAAATCTCCTCTTATGGGCAGTAAGGATCATTATGCTTTAAGGCTTGAAAAGATGGGTTTTTCAAGAAAACAAATACTTTTGATCTCATATATGGCATGCATAGTTCTTGCCATTTGTGCATTTTTATTTACAGCACTAAGCACAATATATGCTTTGCTTGTTTTCTTTATAATTTTGGTTTTTTTATGGATGGCAAGCATAGTACTTGCTACAATAAAGGTTGAATAATGAATAAACAGACTTTAATTATCGGAGCAGGCATCAGCGGTCTGACAGCGGCATATTTTCTTAAAAAACCATATACTGTTTTGGAATCAAAACCTTATGCGGGAGGACTGTGCTGCTCTTTTTACGATAACGGTTTTACTTTTGATTGTTCCGGTCATTTTATACATATTAAAGACGAAAAAATAAAAAAACTCGTCATCAAACTTACGGGCGGAGTTGATGAGATAACAAGAAATGCTTCTATCTATATTAATTCCGGTTTTGTTCCTTTTCCTTTCCAAGCAAATCTTTTTTATCTTGACGACAAAACAAAAAAAGAGTGCGTTGACGGTATTCTCAAAAGAAAAGAGACTGATATTAAACCGGAAATGCCTTTTAATGAATGGTCGGAAGCGATGTTTGGAAAAGGCATAACAAAATATTTCATGAAACCCTATAATCAAAAACTGTGGAGTTATGATCTTTCAAAAATGACAGCAGAATGGACAGGACCTTTTGTGCCGAAACCCGATGCAGAAAGTATCGTACAATCTGCCTATGCAAAAAATAAAAAGACTTATGGTTATAATAGCGTTTTTTATTATCCGAAAGAAAAAGGCTGTCAGGCTTTGATAGATGGTCTTTTAAAGAAAGTTAAAGTAAATCTAAACTCTAAAACTTCTAAAATAGATCTGAAAAATAAAACTGTACATACAGAGAACGGACAGAAATTCAAATTCGACAATATAATATCAACACAGCCGCTGAATGAACTTATAAAACAGATACAAAATGTGCCTCAAAGTATTAAGAATGCAGCTGAAAAACTTATATGCAGCTCTGTAAGGTGTGTAAATATAGGTATAATATCTAGAAAAGGCATACCAGCAGCTCTTAAGAACAGGCATTGGATATATATCCCAGAGAAAGACTTTCCGTTTTACAGAATAGGTATTTATTCCAATGTAAATAAAAAAGCGGCTCCGAAAAACGGTTATAGTTTTTATGTGGAGTTTTCAAGTAATAACGGGAAGTATAAAAACAGCGAGAATGTTATTACCAATATGAAAAAAGCCGGTTTTATAAGGGAAGAAGATGAAATAGCTTCTATAAATGTAATTGATATGCCTTATGCCTATGTTATTTTCGATAAGAATAGAAAAAAAGCACTTGATACTATCATGGCTTATTTGAACAAGCACAATATTTATTCCATAGGGCGTTATGGCGCATGGGAATATTCTTTTATTGAAAAGAATATTAAAGACGCTAAAGAAACTGTCGAAAAGTTAAATAAATGCGGAGTCAAAAATGTCACTTAAAAAAAACAAATGCGTCATTATTGGCAATGACAGCTATCTTTTTGCCGGACTTGAAAAATTTCTTAAAAGTCCGGACATATCTTATATGGCATTTGATTCTTGGAATAATAAAGAAAATTTAAGAACTCTGCGTGATTCAGATATAGTCATAAATTTTTCCGTTCACCCTGAGTTCTTTGCAAAAAAAATGAAACCTTCCGACATAATAGATATAGAGATAGCAAATAATTTAAAGGGTTCAGGTACAAGATTTGTTTTTTTAAGTTCAAGAAAAGTTTATGGCACAAGCAATAAGCTTAAAACTTACAAAGAAACGGATCCGCTCAAGAGTTTTGACATATATTCAGAAAACAAAATTACCGCTGAAAATGCACTTAACAGCATACTTAAAGACTCTCTTTGTGTTTTGCGCATACCTAATATTATCGGAGAACCTATCTTAAGACCCGGGTATAAAACATTTATGGGTTGGACAACGGAAAATATTATTAAACACGGAAAAATAGTAGTAGACCAGGCTAAAGAAACTAAAAAAGATTTTATAACGAAAGAATATTTACATAAAACTCTTGCCTATATTGCCTCAAACAGGATTAGCGGAACATTTAATGTTTCATCGGGCATTCCGCTGGAAACCGACATTCTTATGACGGCTCTTGTAGGAAAAGAGAATATTGAATTTTTAGAAAACACTGAAATAAAAGAACAGTTCGTTCTGGATAATTCCAAGATTACATCCATTACCGGAATAGAAATTACAAAAGCTGATATTTTATCAGGTGCTGAGAAATTCCGTTTGGCTTTAAATAAGATTAAACAATAGAAAAGATACGGGGAATAGTATGTTGAAAGTATGTTATATAATTACAAAATTGGAACTCGGCGGAGCACAGAAATTTACGCTTTATACAACGGAAAATTTAGATAAGGAGAATTTTAGCACTTTTCTTATTACAGGCAGGGGCGGAATGCTTGAAGATGAAGCTGCCGAAAAAATAAAGTTATATTCACTTTCTAATCTTGTACGAGAAATATCGCCGTTAAAAGATCTTAAAGCCCTTTTTAATATAATGCAGGTCTTAAGAATAGAAAGACCGGACATTGTACACACTCACTCTTCAAAAGCAGGTATTCTAGGCAGATTAGCTGCCAAACTTATGGGCATTAAAACAATCATTCACACTATACACGGATACAGTTTTAATGATACACAGAGCTGGTATAAAAAAAACCTTTATGTTTTCCTTGAACGTTTCTGCTCATTTTTTTCAGATAAACTTATAGTCGAAACACAAGAAGATCTCAATAAGGGAGTTGTATACAAGATAGCTAAAAAAGAAAAATTCACTATTATAAGTTCAGGTATAGATGTTCAATATTATAAATCCTATAAACCGGATCCTTCTTTTAGAAACACCCTTACAAATAATAAAAATGCAAAAATCATAATGACGGTAGGACCGTTTAAACCACAGAAAAATCTTCAGGATTTTATAAAAACTGCTGAAATAGTATGCAGGAAAAATGATAAAGCTATATTTTTTATAACAGGTGACGGAGAACTTAGACCTGAGCTTGAAAAACTTATAGCAGACCTTAAACTACAAGATAAAGTTATACTGTTGGGCTGGAGAAGGGATATAATAGAACTTTTGTCAGCCTGCGATATTTTCGTAATGACTTCACTTTGGGAAGGATTACCGCGCACAATACTTGATGCTATGTGCCGTGCTAAACCCGTCATAGCAAATGCTGTAGGAGGGATACCAGAAGTTATAGAAAACGGAAAAAACGGTTTTCTTACAAAACCTTATGACATTGCTGATACGTCAGACAAGATAATAACTTTACTTCAAAATGAAAATCTTATGCTTAAAATAGGAGAAAATGCAAAAGCTTCCATAGACGAAAAATACGATATAAACTATGGCGTAAAACAACAGGAAATCCTATATCAAAATCTCTATCCAAACAAATAATAAAATTCAACTCTTCAAGTTCAAGCGTCAATTCTTTACGGTAAGGTGTCGTACAAACATATAAAAACCTTGTACACATCGCACACGCATACTGTAAATTATAAGAATTATTTAAAAAACCAATGTATTTTTATTTAATATACGCTAGTATTATATTAGTAAAATATTTAGCTAAAGGTATAAAATGAAAATCGTACAATTCTTAAAACCATTGTTAATTATCTCTGTAATTTTCACAGTCTTCTTTGCGATTTTTTTCATTTCTCCATGGCCTCAAATACTATACCTTAAACACTTATACAGTAAGTTCGGTTATACTTTGCCTGAAAATTATCAATCTTATAAAGAAAATGTTAACTTTAATCGTAATATTGATTACGGATCGCGCTATTCTCAAGGCGTACTCGATATTATCACTCCGAAAGATGCCGACGGCAGCGAAAAGGTTATTTTTTGGATGCACGGCGGTGCCTTTATCGGAGGGGATAAAACCGATGTTGAGCATTTTATGGTCATGCTTGCAAATGAAGGTTATTCAATAGTAAATGTAAATTATGGATCTGCACCGAAATACCGTTATCCCGTGCCGTTAAAGCAATTGGAAGAGGCATATTTATTTATAAAGGAAAATGCAGAAGAATATAATCTTGATGTTTATAAAGCATATTTTGGAGGGGATTCTGCAGGCGCCCAGATAGCAGCACAATTTTTGAACTTTCAGACAAATCCCAAATATGCACGTGCAGTAAACGAGGCTCTTGGGGGAATGTATCTGGAAAATGTTATTGATGCGGAAGATATTGGAGGTGCTTTACTCTTTTGCGGACCTTATGATCTTGAATCACTTATAAATCCTCCTGCCAACACTATGCTTCTTCCATTCAGAAAGATAGGATGGGCATATTTCGGTTCAAAAGATACTAAAAACCCTTGTATTGCTTTAAGCAGCATTAGCGATAAAGTTTCCGAAAATTTTCCACCGGCTTTTATAATTGACGGAAATTCTTTTTCTTTTGAAGATCAGGCAAAAGAACTTGAAAAAAACTTAATTGAAAAAGGTGTTTATGTAAAAAGTTTTTTTCTACCCAAAGAACAAGGCATTTTAAAGCATCAATATCAATTTTATCTTGATGAAAAGCATGCTATTGAAACCCTTGGAGAAGTTATAGATTTTCTTAATGATACCTCTTCATTTCCTAAAGAATAAAAAATACAATCAAAAAACTATTATCATTAAAGCAATACAGAAACCCTCCTTTTTATACAAAACAAATATTTAAAGAGCTTATGTCGTGCGTGGAATTTTAACTTACCTTACTGTTTCATATTAAAAAAAGTGTTTAAAATTGATATAATTTTGAATATGAATTATTTTATTGAAACTATCGGCTGTCAAATGAATGTATGCGATTCTGATGTTTTAGGTTCGCAATTATCCTCATTTGGCATTTTTAGAGTTGACACTATTCCTGATGCTGATATTGTGATACTCAATACTTGTTCTATTAGAGCACAAGCTGAGCAAAAGGCTTTTTCATTTCTTGGAAGGGCCGAAGAGTTTAAAAAAGAAATAAAGCCAGATCTTAAAATAGTCGTGATAGGTTGCATGGCTGAAAGACTCGGAAAGAAGATCAGTAAACGCTTTCATAGCGTTGACCTTATTATAGGCGCAAAAGATATAGATAATGCAGCTATTAAAATAATTAACCTTTGCGGCATAGATAAAAGCATTAAAACAAACATATCAAATGAAAGATCCGATATTATACGCTATGTTACTATAATGAGAGGCTGTGACAATTACTGCTCATATTGTGTAGTTCCTTATGTTAGAGGTCCTGAGTTCAGTATTGACAGTACGGAAATAGTTAATAGTTGCCGGAAAATGACGGAAAACGGTGCAAGAGAAATAATGCTTCTCGGACAAAACGTGAACTCTTATAAATACAATGATATTGATTTTGCCGCCTTAATCAAAGAGGTTGCAAAGATCGAAAAGATCAAAAGAATAAGGTTTATGACAAATCATCCTAAAGATTTAAATGATAATCTGATAGAAACAATGGCTTCAGAGCCGAAAGTATGCCGTCATATACATCTGCCTATGCAGTCAGCCTCAAACAATATTTTAAAAAAAATGAACAGAAAATATACATTTGAACATTATATGGACCTTATCAAAAAGCTTAGGGACAAAATGCCTGATATTAATATAACGACCGATATTATCGTAGGTTTTCCGGGAGAAACTGAGGAAGATTTTCAGGCAACCCTGAATGCCGTAAAAGAAATACGTTTCGGCGGCTTATATGTTTTCAGATATTCATCCCGCCCAAATACAAAAGCGGCTGCTATGAATGATGATATACCTTTTGAGGAAAAGAAAAGAAGACATGCGATAATACTTGAAGAATCTAACAAAATCTCAATAGAGATAGTTTCTTCTATGGCAAATACCGTACAGGAAGTGCTTGCTGAAAAAGAAGAAAATGGAGTAATTGAAGCAAGGACAAGGAGCGGCAGAAAAGTCTTTACAAAAGGCGGTGCTGAGCATCTTGGGGAGCAGCTTAATATTATGATAAAGGAAACTAAAATAAATTCATTGTTTGGCGACATAATATGAAAAAACGTAAATTATTTATTATTTTGGCTTCACTTTTGTTTATTATGGCAGTTTTTTCTCTAATATATATCGGCAAAAAAACAGGCATGCCGGATAAAAATCCATATATTAGTATTATAGAGATGTACTCGGAAAAATACGGTGTAGACAGACTTCTTATTGAAGCCGTTATGAAAAGAGAATCCAATATAAATAAAAATGCCGTTTCAGCAAAAGGTGCAGTGGGACTTATGCAGATAATGCCAAGGACAGCCGAAGAGATAGCCCTGCAGCTCGGTATAGGAAATTATAATGCTGAAATGCTTAAAGATCCTGAGATAAATATAATGTTTGGAACTTATTATTTAAGCTGGCTGACATCATATTACAATAATAATCTGATCCTTGCACTTGCTGCATATAATGCAGGCATAGGAAATGTTGATATTTGGTATGAGGAAGATCCAAAAGTTGGAAAATGCATATCAAAGATACCGTTTAAAGAAACAAAACGCCACACAAGAGGAATAGTATTTACATATAAAGTATATAAAGGAGTAGACAAATTAAAAAGAGCGATGACAAAAACTCCACGCTGACACCTTTAATGCAGCAATACTGGAATATAAAAGCCAACTATCCCGGAATGATACTTTTTTTCCGTTTGGGAGACTTTTATGAAATGTTCGGCGATGATGCGGTAAGAGCGGCTCCGATTATGGAAGTTGTGCTTACTCAAAGGGGCGGCACGCCTATGTGCGGTGTTCCATATCATTCAGTAAATACCTATCTCAGAAAACTTATAAATAAAGGTTTTAAAGCAGCGATATGCGAACAGCTTGAAGAACCTGGAGCTTCAAAGGGCATAGTTAAAAGAGGTGTTACAAGAATAATCACTCCGGGAACAGTACTTGAAGACACACTTCTTGAATCAAAACAAAATAATTTTCTTATGTCTGTGATTTTCGATGAGAACTTTTCTTCCGGTGCTTTTGCGGCTGCTGATATTTCAACGGGAGAATTCTTTACCGCGGAAACAGATATAAAGAATTTTGAAGCCGAGATAGCAAAATATGCTCCCGGTGAAATAATTTTTTCAGATTCAAATCTTTCAAATCCAAAGGTAGCCGCTTTTACTGAAAAACTTATAACACCGGTTTCGCAAGTTAATGATAATTATTTTGATCCGGACTCTTCAAAAAGAATAATAAAAGAGATTTTAGGCGATCATGCTATAAAAACTTTCGGCCTTGATAAAGAAGAGATAGTACGTGCCTGCGGAGCCATACTTGCATATGCAAAGGAAACACAACCGCAAAGCACTGGCATTTTTTCTTCAATAAAGTTTATACGAAATTCCGAGTTTATGCATTTGGACGGCGTAGCTGTTAAAAATCTTGAGCTCTTAACTTCAATGGCTACAGGTAAAACTGAAAATTCTCTTCTTGATATTATAGATGCGACAAAAACACCTATGGGTGCAAGAACAATAAGACAATGGCTTATAAAACCGCTTATGAACCTTGATAAAATAAAAAACCGCCAGAGAGCGGTAAATTATTTTATTGAAAACGGCGATATAAGAAGGGATATATCAGAAAAATTTAAAAGTGTTTCAGATATTGAAAGAATAATAGCAAGGATATCTACTGGCTCAGCAGGTCCAAGAGATTTGACCGCTCTTAAAGATTCTCTTGAAATTATAAACGAGGTCTCTGAAATACTAAAGACCACTGAAGGACTCAAAGCTGATATACCAAAAAATGAAGAAGTAATAAAGAAGATATCGGAACATATCGTTGATGAACCGCCGGTAACGCTTAAAGACGGCAATGTAATAAGAACGGGGATAAGTCCGGAACTCGACGAGTTAAGAAAAATTTCTACCGATACAAAAACTTATATATCCAATTTAGAAACAAAAGAAAGACAGGCATCAGGTATCAATAATCTCAAGATAGGTTATACTTCGGTTTTCGGATATTATTTAGAAATAACAAAATCAAATATTCATCTCGCACCTAAACACTATATCAGAAAGCAGACGCTTATAAATAGCGAAAGATATATAACCGAAGAACTTAAAACTCTTGAAGAAAAAATCCTTTCGGCTCAAGAAAAGACGCTCAGGCTTGAAAGCGATATTTTCAATACTTTAAAAGAAGAGATTACATTATTTACAGGCGACATTTTGAAGACTTCGCAGATAACAGCGGAAATAGATATTTTCTGCGGTTTTGCAATAAATGCCATAGAGTACAATTATTGCTGTCCTGAAATGACTGATGATAATGATCTTTACATAATTGAGGGCAGACATCCCGTAGTTGAAAGAATATTAAAAAGCGGGGAATTCGTAGCTAATGATATATCTTTCTGCCAGGAATCAAGAATATTAATACTTACAGGACCGAATATGTCCGGTAAATCCACATATTTAAGACAAACAGCCTTGATAGCCATTATGGCTCAAACAGGTTCTTTTGTGCCGGCACAAAGCGCAAAAATAGGGCTTATAGACAGGATATTTACAAGGATAGGCGCCGGTGACAATCTTGCCGGTGGGGAATCCACTTTTATGGTCGAAATGACCGAAACGGCAAATATACTTAATCAGTACACTGAAAAAAGCCTTATTGTTCTTGATGAAGTAGGAAGGGGAACTTCCACCTATGACGGTATGTCTATAGCTTGGGCGATAATAGAATTCCTTGCCGACACTAAAAGACAGTCTAATAAAGGTTCTAAAGTTTTATTCGCTACTCATTATTTTGAACTTACAGATCTTGCAAACAAACATGAAGGTATAAGCAATTTCAGCGTTGATGTAAAAGAATGGAACGGAGATGTCGTTTTCCTTCATAAAATTGTAGAAGGAAGTGCCGACAGATCCTATGGTATACATGTTGCAAAGATCGCAGGTATTCCGCACTGGATAATTGAAAGAGCAAATAGAATACTAAAGAAACTTGAAGCCAATCAAATAGATCCATCCAAACATAAAGAAAGCGATCAAATAGAGTTTTTTTGTACAACTGAGCCTCAAATTTTAGTAGAATTAAGGAATGTTGATATTGAGCGATTAAGCCCAATGGAAGCATTTAACCTTTTAAGAGAATGGAAAGAAAAATACAAATGAGGTCTTAAGACCTGAAACGGGGGAAGTTATGGTTGAAAAAAGAAAAAACCGAAGAATGCCGATTATTAAACAATTTGGCGAACCTGTAATGCTGCAGTTTAATGAAAAGTCAGTTCCCGGAGTTATTCTTGACTTATCTGCTGAAGGTGTTTCAATGATGACTTATGCAAATATTCCAGTAGGCACGGAAATATGTATAAGCATAGACATTCCGAGTTTGAAAACCGGACCGATAAACGGTAAAGTAGTTTGGACTGTTCCTAAAGGCGATATGTGGCGTATGGGAATTCATATTTCCACTATCAACTCTCTTGATTCAAAACAGATCAACAGAATGGCTATTGATTTTAATGATTGTGAAAATAAGATCCTTTTGGGAGTTCCCGATGTTTGTTTTTTAAAGTGCTCGTATTATAAGATCTGCAATAAACCCCAAAAGATAAAATCAGAGTAAAATGGCAATAAATTTACTTTCACAGGAAACTATAAATAAAATTGCGGCGGGCGAAGTAGTTGAACGCCCGCTGAATGCCGTTAAAGAACTCGTTGAAAATGCTCTTGATGCCTGTGCTTCTTCAATTACAGTAGAGATCTCACAGGCAGGTAAAAAGCTTATAAGGGTTTCAGATAATGGTTTCGGTATGGACAAAAAAGACCTTGAACTTTCCGTGATGCGCCACGCCACAAGCAAAATTGAAGATTTTAATGATTTGTCCCATATACATTCACTGGGATTTAGGGGTGAAGCTCTTTCATCTATAGCTGCCGTATCACGCTTTAATATTAAGACGAGAAAAAAAGGAGAAAGTTCAGGCTGGAAACTTGAATGTGAAGGCGGCAAGAATATAAAAGTCTCTCCTTGGGCAGGGGCAGAAGGAACAATAACTGAAGTAGAAGACCTTTTTTTCAATACTCCTGCAAGAAAAAAATTTTTAAAAAGTGATGCTACTGAGCGTTCAAGAATAATAAATTCCGTTGAAGAAACAGCATTGGCAAATCAGGACATATCATTTAAACTTCTTTCTGAAAACAAAACCGTATTTTCAACGCCTGCCACCGATAATAAAATTGAAAGAATAGCCGATATATTAGGTAAAGATCTCGCATCAAAATTAAAAAATATAAAGATAGACCATCAGAAAGCTGCAGTGGAGATCTATTTCACAGGCAGAGACGATTCTTTAAGCAATAGAAAATGCCAATACCTTTTTGTAAACTCAAGACCCGTAAATTTACCGAAATGGATGGCACACTCTATCTATCAGGCTTATAAGGAATCAATACCGCACGACAAACATCCCGGATTTCTTATTTATATAACGATCTCACCATCAGATATAGATGTTAATATACATCCGACTAAAAGAGAGATAAAGTTCGCCGATGAAGGCGGGATTTACGATATATTATTCAAAGCTTTAAAAAATGCTCTTACAAAACATTCACATCCTGAAATAGTAATAAATACGAAAATAGAAGAATTCAAAATACCTCTTTCAAAAGATAAGAGCCATAAATCTTCCGTTCCTACGAATAATGTTTTTATTTCAGAACCAAAACCGCATCAAACATTAAAAAAAACACAATATAATATTGATCAATATTCAAATGTTTATGCTAAACAAGAAGAATTTAAAAATGATAGTTTTGACAATAATATTAAAGTATTAGGACAAGTTTTTGATACTTATATAATAGTTGAAAATGAAGGACATCTTTATATTTTTGACCAACATGCCGCCGCAGAAAGAGTAAGATATGAAGCATACCTTTCGGAAATAAACAAGCATGCTTTGAAATTACAACAAATGCTTATGCCTGAAAATTTTGAACTTTCTTCAAGCCTTTCAGAATTGCTGAAAGCTAATATTTCACTTTTCAATGAACTCGGTATAGCCGTTGAAGAGTTCGGCGATAATTCATTTAGAATAACAGCATACCCGGCACTCCTCGGCAATATTTCAATAGACCAGATAATCAAATCCGTTATTGAAGAAATAGAAATAGAAAAAAATATTGAAATAGAAAAGAAAAGGGAAAAGATTATACGCTCAGCATGCAGGGCAAGTATAAAAGCAGGAGATAATGTCTCTTTTCTTGAAGCAAAAAAGCTTATAAATGATCTATTCACATGTGAACATCCTTTTACCTGTCCGCATGGCAGACCGACAGCTTATAAAATATCTTTAAATGAACTTGAAAAGTTTTTTAAGAGAAAATAGCAAAAAAATTACGAATTATTGACAACGACAAAAGATAGTTAATAGCTTTTGTCCCTTCTTATATAAAAAATTATGAAAAAAATAATAGTCATTTCAGGTCCTACGGCAAGCGGTAAAACTAAAAAAGCCATAAAAATATGTAAAGAAAGTAATGGCGAGATAATATCTTGCGATTCCAGACAAGTATATAAGTTCCTTGATATAGGAACGAATAAAGAAGGCATTCTTCTTGAGAGCGGAATAAGGGAAGTCGAGGGCATACCGCAATATCTTACGGACATAATAAACCCTGATGAAACATACAGCGTTGCGGACTTTATAAAAGATGCCGATATAAAGATAAATGAAATTATCTCAAAAAGAAAAACTCCGGTTATTACTGGAGGCACCGGATTATACATAAAAGCTCTTCTTTATGGTCTTGACGAAATGCCGAAAGCGGACGATTCTTTACGTAAAGAGTTAAAAAATAAAAGTACCGAAGAAATGTATGAACAGCTTTTAGAATTGGATCCTGAAGCGGCCGAAAAGAATAAAAAGAATCCGCAAAGACTTTTAAGAGCATTAGAAGTAAATCTTTTATCTGGCAAAACGATGGCAAAGCATTTTAAACCTAAAGCACCCAGATACGATTTTAAGCATTACAGCATAAGCATAGACAATGAAACTCTTTATAAACGCATAAATGAAAGATGCATTAAAATGATCGAAAAAGGAATGATAGAGGAAACACAAAAAGTCTTGAAAATGGGTTTTGCCCATGATTGTCCGGGATTGAGCGGTATAGGTTATAGACATATTGTAAAGTTTCTTGATAATAAGATATCAAAACAGAAAATGCTTGAACAGTTCTCAAAAGATACAAGACATTATGCAAAAAGACAAAATACATGGTTTCGCGGACAAGATGATATAATTCAATTACAAATTACGAATGACGAATCAACGACACAATGATAATACGGCAATTACAAATTGACAAAAACAACGAAACAACAAAAGACAAAGATGAAAAGACAGTTTAAAAGAAGAATAAAATGGAAAATAAACAATTAACAAAAAATGCGGGGAAAACCGCATTTGGAACAACGCTCTCAAGGATACTCGGCTATATAAGGGATATGCTTGTCGCAAATCTCTTCGGTGCAGGAATGTTTGCCGATGCTTTTTATGCGGCTTTCAGAATACCTAATCTTTTCAGAAGACTGCTTGGAGAAGGCTCATTCTCAGCGGCTTTTATTCCTGTGTTTAGCCAATATCTGCATACGGAAGAAAAAAGTGAAACACAAAAATTTCTTAATGCCGTGTTTACAGCTCTTGTAATAGTACTCCTTATAATTTCTATTCTTGGAATGTTCTTTGCTCCTATTCTTGTAAAAATAATAGCATGGGGTTTTACCAGCGATCCTGAAAAGATGCAGTTAACTATAGAACTGACAAGACTGATGTTCCCTTTTATCTTTTTTGTATGCCTTGCGGCATTTCTTCTTGCGGCTTTAAACACATTATACTCTTTCTTTTTACCTGCTCTTGCTCCGGCATCTTTAAGTTTTAGCGAAATAATATATATGCTTGCGATCGCACCTATGCTTTCTCCCGGCAGCCAGATAAAAGGTCTTGCCATAAGCGTGATATTTGGCGGTGCAATTCACTTTTTTATACAGTATCCTAGATTTAAAAGTCTTGGATGGCATCTAAAATTTAAAATAGATTTTAAACATCCCGGTATAAGAAAAATCGTCTTTTTAATGATACCTTCAATAATAGGTTTATCCGTTGATCAAATAAATTCTTTTGTAGACACTATATGTGCTTCTTTTCTTGCAGAAGGGTCAATAACTGCACTTTATTATTCGAATAGGCTTATGCAGCTGCCGCTTGCCATTTTTGGGCTGGCATTAGCAAGCGTTTCTCTTCCTGTCATGTCAAAAGCTTATGCACAAAAAGATATGGCAAACCTTAAAAACTCTTTAAATCATTCAATAAGGCTTACAGTATTTACATTATTACCGGCAGCCGTAGGTTTAATGGTAATAGGACTCCCTATAGTAAAACTTCTTTTTGAACACGGAAAATTTGACTCATTGGCTTCGCTGATGACAAAAAATGCTCTGTTTTACTATTCGCTTGGTCTTCCGGCATATGCTATGGCAAAGATATTTGCAAATGCTTTTTATGCTTTTCAGGATACAAGAACGCCGGTAAAAACCGCCGTATGGGCCATGATCATTCATGTTATTTTATGTGTACTTTTAATGCATCCTATGGGCGTAGGCGGACTTGCTCTTGCTACAGCCATAGCTTCATATTTTAATTTGTTGTTTTTAATAATTTATTTAAGGAAAAGAATAGGAAATCTTGGACTTAAAAAAATACTGATTTCCGGTATAAAATCTGTAATATCAGCAGCAGCTACAGGCATTGCCGCATGGTATATGTGCAATGTCTCAAACAATCTTTTTATTGCCGTTCCTGTAGCTATAATATCAGGAATTCTTGCATTCTTAATTTTCTCAAAACTGTTAAGATCCGAAGAACTTGAAATATTTATGCAAATGTATGAAAAAAAGAAGTAAGTTAAAACAAATAATATAATAAAAGAGGTATTAATGATGAAATATTATGCGGTCTTAATTATTTTTATCTTAACACTTTCAATGGGAGTTTTTATCGGTTTCAAAATAAAACCTTCACTTCCTGAGGTAAAAAAAGAATCTTCAATAAACATAAGTGCAAGTGTTAAAGAAGTTCTTCCGGCATCAGAATATACAAGTCTTATATATCAATACACTTCAATAATAACACATTCCGAAGCTTCAAAACTTTTCGGCATAGATATCCCTTTAACTGAAAAGAAAGCAATTTATACTATCGACGGAACTATTAAAATGGGTTTTGATGCCGCTGATATTGAAACTGAAGTTTCTTATTCCAATATTATTTTACGCATGCCAAAGATCAAGATACTTTCTCATGAAATATATCCGGAAACTTTCAGCCTTTATGATGAAAGGAGCAGTATATTCAACAGATACTCATTAAAAGATGCAAATACCATACAGCAAACAAATAAGAGCGAAATGGAACTCAAAGTAAGGCAGAACCGCGGACTTTATGTTCAAGCACAGAAATTCACTGAACAGCAGCTTACCGCAATGATAAAAAATCTTCCAAATGTAAAAGAGAAATATACCGTAGTATTTGAATGGAATGTTAAATGAATAAATACTTGGAAAATATTCCAAAACTTCCCGGCGTTTACATTATGCGCGACGGGATAGGAAATATTATATACATAGGCAAAGCAAAAAGCCTTAAAGACCGCATCTCTTCATATTTTAATTCCGATATCAATTCAAAAGCAAGCGCGATAATAACCGCTATGCGCAAAATTGACTATATACTCTGTGCTTCTGAGAGGGAAGCTCTTATAGTTGAAAGACAGTTAATAAATAAAGTTAAACCGCATTTTAATGCTATGTGGAAAGATGATAAATCTTATCCTTATATAAAATTTACTGCAAATGAGGATTTTCCAAGGCTCACACTTACAAGGAAAAAACTTAAATACGGAGCTTTATATTTCGGTCCATACCCACAGGTCTTTTATATTAAAAAACTGGTGCACTGGCTTACAAAACTCTTTAAACTGCGCCCGTGCAAAATGGAAATATCTGAAAACAATTTACCGGATGAAAAAAATGTAAAATCATGCATTTATTATCATACGCAAATGTGCTTGGGCCCGTGTATGGGCAAAATCAGTTCAAAAGATTATAAAGAAAAAATTAAAGATATTGAACTCTTTTTAAACGGCAAATTCAAAAAGCTTGAGGATGAATGGGAAAAACAGATGCAGAACTTAAGCTCCGAAATGAAATATGAAGAAGCTGCAGAAGCAAGAGACAGGATCTATGCCGTGCAAAATATGTCTGAAAGGGTAATGATAAGCGAAATAACACAGGATGAAATAAACAATTCAGTACAAAGAACAAACAGCATTTATGAACTTAAAAAAAAGCTGGGTTTAAAGCGTATGCCTGTAGTTATTGAAGGTTTTGACAATTCAAATATTCAGGGAACAAGTCCCGTCTCTTCTATGGTCAGATTTATAAACGGTATTCCTGATAAAAAGAATTACAGACGTTTTAAGATCAAAACAGTCAAAGGTGCAGATGACTTTGCTACTATGCGGGAAGTTGTTTTTCGCAGATATTCAGGTATAATAAGAAAGAATGAACCCTTGCCGGACCTTATACTGATAGACGGAGGAAAAGGGCAGTTAAATGCGGCTATGAACGCTCTTACAGAACTTCAGCTAAATATTCCGCTCGTATCGCTTGCAGAAAAGAATGAAGAGATCTTTTTACCGCATAAAGATAAACCTTTGATACTAAGCAAACATTCAATGGCATTAAGGCTTTTACAATCAGTAAGGGATGAAGCACACAGATTTGCTCTAAATTATCACAGAAAAATAAGAGAGAAAATAATATGAACCCGATTTCAATATCCTATTTCATTTTAGCGGCTTTTTCATTGCTTGTAGCTGTCTTAGTTCTATCCAGGAGATCAAAATCTACAATAAATGTAAGTTTTTCATTTCTATGTCTTTCTTTCGCTTTATGGTTCTTAAGCTTCGGCAGTATGTTTTCCGCATCATCTTCCGATACCGCTCTTATTTTAGCTAAAACAGGCTTTATAGGAATAATTTTTACCTCTGTGCTTCTTTTAAGATTCGTTTATGCCTATTCCAAAACAGTCATAAACAAAAAAACTTTTATTTTTTTCTTTCTTCTTTCGGCCGCTGCTGCAGTTTTTAATTTCTATATCGATCTTTTTTATTTAGGCGTAACTCATCATTTTTTCGGATTTTATCCCAAAGCATCAAAACTATACTTTTTAGTGCCTTTGATATTTCTTATCACGATTATTATGTCGATTAGAATCCTAAAAGCTAATCTGAGACAACCGGATCTGACTGCTTTCAGGCATCAACAGATAAGAAAAATACATAATGCATTAATACTTTTATTTTTCGTTCTTATTGATCATCTGCTGGTCTTTGTACAAATTCCGATATATCCCGCAGGCGCTTTAGCGGCTGTTGGTTTTGTTGTAATAGTAATATTTGCTCTCGGCAGATATACTTTTGCGGATTTTAAGATAGTCATGATCCGTACTTTGATCTTTTTATTTATAGCATCAATAATTATACTTTCATCATATTTTGTATGGAAAATTACACGCTCGTGGATAGTTTCTACAACATTTACTTTTATATTTGCTGTGATAGGTACATATATTTACAGAGCAGCAATATTTAAGACAGCGGAAGTTTTTCTTGCCGAACAGAAGAAATATCACAATACGCTTATACAGGCTGCAAGCGGTATGGCACAAGAACACGATCTCGACAGACTTTTAAAAATGATTTCCATAATAGTAATTAGAGCTGTACAGGTAAAACATATAGCTGTTTTTATCAAAAATGAAGGCGGAAAACTTTTTGAATGCAGACATATCAGACCTTCTTCTCCTGAAGAAATAATTTTTCCATATTCTATAATGCATCCTTTTGTCGTATTTATGAAAAACAAAGGAAGACCTTTTGTAATGGCTGACCTTCCTTTATATATCACAAATTCCGTTGGACTGCCCTTTAAAGCAGATATGGTGATTCCTTTCTTTTTTAATAACGGAGCAAATGGTTTCATAATACTAGGTCAGAAAAAAAACAATAAACCTTTTAACAGGGAAGACATCAAAGTCTTTCAAACTCTTGCCAGACAGACGGCGCTTGCCATTGAGAATTGCATGTTTTTTGAGGAGTTCAAACATACGCAGGAAAAGATATTTGCGGCAGAAAAACTCGCTTCAATAGGAGGTCTAGCCGACGGTGTAGCACATCAAATAAACAACCGCCTAAATCAATTCTCTATGATCTCAGGAGAACTTAAATATGGCATTTTAGATTATATCGATGCAAACCTGGATTTCGTTAATTCCAATGAAAAACTGAAAAAAGCTTTTGATTATATTACAAATCTTTCAGACTCGCTTGCTGAAAATATAAAACGTACCGATGCCGTTATCAAAGGTATCTTAAACTATGCAAGAGTAGGCAAAAAAAGCGATCTGTTCACGGAATTTACTCTACAGGAAGTTTTGGACCTTGCGATGGAACTTCTCAAATTAAAACACAAACTCCATAAAGATTTTAAATTGGACTTCAAATATAAAAGTGAAGATAAGATATACGGTATACGCTCACAGATCATAGAATCAATTTATAATATTTTAGATAATGCTTATGAAGCCACTATTGACAGAATGGAAAGCTTAAATGATGAAGAAAGGGAGCATTATAAGCCGCTTATAAGCGTAGAACTTAAACATGTAGATGAAAAAACCATTATTGCCATTAAGGATAATGGCATAGGAATAAAAGATGAAAATAAGATAAAGATATTTGCACCTTTTTTTACTACAAAATCTTCATATAAATCAGGTACGGGCATAGGTCTTTATATTGTTAAAAGAATGATAGAAGAAAACCATAATGGCAGAATGTCTTTTGAAAGCAGATATGGACATGGAACAAAAATCATTATCGAACTTCCCGTTAAAGAGGAATACGGAGTATAATAATTTAAAAATGATATAAATGCAGGAAAATGAAAAAACAAATACCGCAATATATTTTGGACGAGATGAAAAAATACCCGCCTTTCTATGTAAAAGCATGGAAAGCGTGTTTTGAAATACCTGCCGGCAAAACAATGACTTATGGAGAGATTGCAAAAAAAGCAGGCTCTCCTAAGGCGGCAAGAGCGGCAGGTGCAGCTATGAGATCTAATCCATGGCCTCCGATCATACCTTGCCACAGAGTGATAGCGGCTGACGGAAAGATGTGCGGATATTCAGGCAAAGGCGGCATAAAACAAAAAGAAAAAATGCTTGAATATGAAAGAAAGACAGGTAAAGATGCAGATATTAAACTTTTAAAGAAGCTGATATGAATAATAAAGAGCTTAAAGTAATAAATGATATTAAAAGAAATGCGGCAATGAATATGGCATTGGACGATCTAATATTTTTAAATCTCAAAAGCGGAGCTGTTTTAAGGACTTATCTTTGGGACGGTCCATATACAACGATAGGCTATTTTCAAAAAAGCTCTGAGATCAAAACAAAAGATTTTGTAAGAAGATTTACCGGCGGACTTACAGTAAACCATCAAAATGATATTTCATACAGTTTTATAGCTTCTTCAGATTTTTGGCCTTATGTTTATGATCAAACCCTAACATACAAACATTTACATTTAAGCATCAAAAAAGCGCTTGCCTACGTCGGCATAAAATGCCGGCTTCTTGATACAAAGCAAAGCGGTGCAAATAATATATGTGTTCAAACTCTCTACGAGAACGATCTTTTATATAAAGGCAGAAAAATTGTAGGGTCTTGTATGAGAAGAAGGGGGAACAAACTATTTGTACAAGGTTCTCTGCATATGCAAATTGAAGATAATGAAAAAGAGAAATTTTACCGGAGTTTATCAGAAAATATGGCAGGTATTATGAAATGCGAACCGCAAGTTTTTGCTTTTAGCGATACAGATATTGAAGAAGCGGAAAATATAGCAAAAGAAAAATATTTAAATAAAGAATGGAATAACAAATTTTAATTCCATTATGGTATAATCAATCACTATGAAAAAATATTTATTAGACCTGACCAATGCCCAGATGAAAGATGCCTTAAAAGGCATAATCTCACAAGATTACCGCTTAAAACAAATAATTGAGTGGGTTTATGTGAAAAAGGCTTTTTCTTTTGAAGAGTTTACAAATCTTTCCAAAGAGCTTAGAGAAAAACTTAATGAGAATTTTTCTTTAAGAACTCTAAAAATACTAAAGAAAGAAAGTTCAAAAATAGACGGAAGCATAAGATATACATTTCAAACTGCCGATAAAAAGAGTTTCTATGCCGTTTTTCTTCCTGCAAAAGGTAAAAACTCCGTATGCATATCTTCTCAAATAGGATGTCCTGTAATGTGTGCTTTCTGCTCTTCGGGCAAAGTCAAACTTGCCCGTAATTTAAGCAGAGGGGAAATAATAGAGCAGATCCTTCAGATAGAAAATGACACAAAAGAAAAAGTTTCCGGCATACTTTTTATGGGTATGGGCGAACCGATGCTGAATTTCAATAATCTTACATCAGTTTTAAAGTCGCTGCTTGCTAAGAATGAATTCTGCATAGGCAAACGCCATATAACGGTTTCCACAGTAGGCATAGTTCCGGCTATTAAAAAACTTGCTGATGAGAATTTCGGCATAAGGCTTGCACTTTCTCTGCATGCCGTTGATGAAAAACAGAGAAAAAAACTGATACCGAATAATTTAGGTTTCAGCATTGAAGATATTCTTGCCGCAGGAAAATATTATCTCAAAAAAACCAATTCAAGACTGACTATTGAATATATACTAGTAAAAAAAATAAACGATAATACTTCCGATGCTCATAAACTTACAAGACTTCTAAAAAACAGCGGTCTTTTTAATCCCGATGTCCAAATAAACCTTATCCCTTACAATCCTGTTGACGGAACCGGTTTTGAAACGCCGTCAGATGAATCTATACAAAGATTCTATAAAATCCTTAAATTGAACGGATTTACCGTAAATATCAGACAGGCAAAAGGTGCCGATATTTCCGCCGCATGCGGACAGTTGGGATATTAGACAATTACGAATTACTAGTGACTAATTACGAATAAACGGCAATGGCAACGAAAAAAGCTCGCTTGTGCCATTCTGCGGAGGCTAAGCCCGGCACAGAATCAATTGATCCTGCGGCAATCTCCGATAACGACAAAAATAGTTAATAATTACTATTTCATAGAATGAATGTAAAAGTTCAAAACAATTAAATTAAATGGAGAAATATCATTAAAACAATATTATTAAAAACATCTTTTTTAGTTTTAATACTATTTATAAATATAATCTTTTTTCCGGCATGTGCCAATAAATCAACTCTTGCTTTAAACAAAGAAGAAACTCAAGGGTATTATTATGCTTTATATTCTGATGAAAATATTAAAATTGACTGTAAGATAAAAGAGAAAATTTGGGACAAAGCAAAATGGTATCCAATAGACCAATGTTATCTTGGTACCCCGTCAGATAATTTTTCCGGAAGATTTAAAACCATTTGGAAAGATAATCAAATTTTTCTTCTTGTAGAAATTACGGATAAACTTTTAATGAATTGGCTTAATGAAGGTTTTGAAAATTACTGGCAAGGCGATTATGTTGAAATTTTTATCAGCGAATCTTATTCCGGCGGAGATCATTATCAAAATAATAATGCTTTTGCTTATCATGTTATGCACACGGGAGAAGTTATAGATATTGATACTGATGGCCAGCCGAAGATATTTCCCGACTCCATAAATTTTACAGTATCAAAAGAGGGGAACAAATATACTTGGAAAATGGCCGTAACAATTTATTCAAATGAGTATGACCCTAAAAGCAAGTCTAATGAAAATGCCAAAGTGAAACTTTTTGAAGGTAAGAAAATCGGTTTTACGCTCGCTTACGGAGATAATAACGGAGAAGGAAGAGAAGCTTTTTACGGAAGTACTCCCGGACAGGCTGATACGGGTTATATGATATCAGATAAGTTCGGAACATTGGAATTGATTAGAAAATAATTTAGAAATTATCTGCGGAAAAATATATTCAAATGTAATATACAATACACATCATTGTTAACACTTGAAAAGTTTTCTGCTATCCTTATCTTTTCGGCAGGCTGCTGAACTGCATATAACTGCGGTTGCCCTGCAAGTTTCTTATTCTCAAACTATAAACTCACTATAATTAATACATTCAGTAATAACTATTAACTTTCGTCTTTTTTTATCATCCCCAAAATCCATAATCGGTGATCCTTTTTGTTTTTTATTTTTTAACGTGGATTCCCGACAAAGACATTAGGGAATGACACTACAAAAATATAGTTTGATTTTTGTCTTTGCCGTTTTATGCCGCCTCAGAAGCACAGCTTATGAACGGAAAGATTTTTCAGACGGCTTAATTTCTGTATGTTTGAAGCCTTTGAAAAAGTCAAGTTTCAGAAATTGGCTGGAAAATCTTGTAGTGAATGTGCTTCAGCGGCAGTGCTTTTGGTACTTTTATCACGTCTGATAAAAGTACAAAGGGTTTAAGGGACAAAGTCCCTTGCCGTTATTGGTTGCAAACGAGGCGGTGATTTGCTCACTTTCTAAAAGTGAGGCAGATTGCTGCGGCCAAGACTAGTCTAAGGGTATGGTTACCCTTGAAAGAGCCGTTCTTCAGCGGCAGAGTTTTTCACACTTTTGATCATCTGCAAAAGTGTGAAAGAGGTTAAATTTTTTATTGACAGCTGAAAGTGTTTCTACTATATTTATTTTTGCCGGCAGGCTGCTGAACTGCATATAACTGCGGTTGCCCCTGCCGGTTTCTTATTTTAAATAACTAAGTATTGTAAACATTATTGACACTACCTGGAATTTCTTGTATATTTATCCTGCCGGCAGGCTGATCGGCCTCATTAAATTGAGGTTTCGCCTGCCGGTTCTTCTTTTCCAAACTACAAACCCACTATAATAAAGTCAGTAATAACTATTAACTTTCGTCTTTTTTGTCATCTCCGAAATTCGTAATTGTCGTTTTTTCGTTGTCTTTTATTCGTAATTAGTAATTCGTCATTCGTAATTGCCTTTATAGGTTCGTAATTGTTTTCTAAAAGTGATTGAATTTTCATTATTTTTTTTATAGAATTTCACTACATTTAAATAATTGGGGTCTATTAATTTATGAGTACTAGAAGGCAAGCAAGAGAATGTTCTTTACAAATGCTTTATACCGCCGATAATTGCAATATGCCTGTTGAGGCTGTCTATGAATGTTTTGACGAATTTTTACCGAAGGGAGAATCTTATAGAATTTTTGCCGTTAAAATATTTAAAGGCGTCCGCGAAAAAAAAGATGAAATAGATGCTCTTATCTGCAAATTTGCAAAGAATTGGGAAATTGAAAGAATGGCAGTAGTAGACCGAAATATAATCCGCCTTGCCGCTTATGAAATTATAGATATGCCTGAAACACCCATTAATGTTATTATCGACGAAGCTGTTGAAATATCAAAAAAGTTTTCCACTAAAGATTCCAGTAAATTCGTCAACGGGATCTTAGACAAATTAAAAGCCGTCAGAAATACAAATCCAAAATAATATTTCATTGCGCGCCTATAAAGAGGTTTTTTATTTTATGGACATAAAAAATCAAATAGAACGCCTGAGAAAAGAGATATTAAAACATAATGATCTCTACTACGATAAAAACGAACCGCAGATATCCGATAAAGAATATGATGATCTCGTAAAAGAGCTGGAAAAACTTGAAAAAGAATATCCGCTTTTTGCAACTGAAGATTCGCCTACAAAAAAAGTTTCAGGATATGCTTCATCATCTTTTGCGCAAGTAAAACACAGCGTTCCTATGCTATCCCTTGACAATACCTATTCAGAAGAAGAAATAAGTAAATGGTATGACAGAACAATTAAAAATATCGATGAAAAAGACATAGAATTTACTATTGAACCGAAAGTCGACGGCGTCGGTATAAGCCTTACTTATATTAATGGGGATCTTATGACAGGTGCAACAAGGGGCGATGGAGAAACCGGCGAAGATATAACTGAAAATATAAAAACTATTAAAGACATACCGCAAAAACTGAATGTTAAAAACCCGCCCGCTTTTTTTGAATTAAGAGGCGAAGTTTATATAGATAAAAAAGATTTTGACAGTCTTAATGAGAGAATACTTTTAAATGACGGACAGAAATTTGCAAACCCGAGAAATGCCGCTTCAGGCTCTTTAAGACAAAAAGACCCTGCTATAACAGCTTCCAGAAAACTCAAATTTTTTGTTCATTCTTTTGGAAAGATAGAACAAAATCCTGAAAATCTTAATCCTTTCAAATCTTATTCCGATTTTATCGAATACTGCGGAAAATGCGGCTTTCATTTACAAAAAGATTTTAAAATATGTAAAGACATTAAAGAAATAATATCTTTTACAAATATGATGATGGAAAAACGCGAAAACGTTCCTTATGAAATAGACGGACTTGCCATAAAGGTCAATGATCTTCAAACACAAAAAGATTTGGGATATACCAACAAAAGCCCGAGATGGGCTATAGCATTTAAATTCCCGGCTAAACAGGCAACAACACTTCTGAATAAGATCCGTGTTCAAGTCGGCAGAACAGGCATAATAACGCCGTCTGCAATACTTGAACCCGTACCGCTTGCAGGAGTAACTATATCTAATGCTACGCTGCACAATTTTGAAGAGATAGAAAGATTGAATGTCAATGAAGGCGACACTGTTCTTATTGAAAGAGCCGGTGATGTAATACCTAAAATAGTAAAAGTCGTTAAAAAGGGAAGTAAAGACTTTTTTAAACCGCCTGAAAATTGTCCTTCATGCCAAAGCAAAATAGTTAAAGAAAAAGAAGACGAAATAGCATACAGATGCATAAATCCGCAATGTCCGGAACAGTTTAGAAATCATTTAATTCATTTTGCAAGCAGAAATGCTATGGATATTGAGGGTTTTGGCGAAGCCGTTATCGACCAATTGCTTGAAAGAGAAAAACTTAAAACGCTTGCCGACATATACACTCTTAAATTTGAAGATTTCCTTGAACTTGAACTCTTCAAAGAAAAAAAAGCAAATAATGTAATGAATGCTATTGAAGAAAGCAAAAAACGCCCTTTAAGCAGATTAATTTTTGCTCTCGGCATACGCCATATAGGTGAAAAAGCTTCAGAAACAATAGCTAAAAGATTTAAAAATATGGAAGCACTGTTTGACGCTTCAATTGATGATTTCACAAAAATAAATGATATAGGCGATGTTTTAGCAGCATCTTTGAAAGAGTATTTTGAAAGGAAAGAAGTAAGAGAAGCCGTTGATATGTTGAAAGCGGCTGGCGTTAATATGATAGAGCCTGACTCCGAAAATGCAGGGACACGCTTTGAAGGCAAAACATTTGTACTGACAGGGGAACTCTCTTCATATACAAGAGAAGAAGCTTCTGATATAATAAAATCGTTCGGCGGCAAGACTTCGTCTTCAGTAAGCAAAAAAACATCTTATCTCTTAACAGGAGAGCAGGCAGGTTCAAAACTTGAAAAAGCAAAAGAACTCGGGGTAGAAATCATAAATGAAGAAGAGTTCAAGGAGCTCATAAAACAATAAAGGAAAATTATGAATAAAAAATCGTTGGAAATACTTTATGAAGATAATGATGTAATTGTAATAAATAAACCTACAGGGATAATAGTGATCCCTGACCAGCATACTCTTGAAGAAGATACCATAATCGGTAAACTAAAAAAACAGTTCGGAATGAAGATCTGGGTAATACACAGAATCGACCGCGACACTACAGGTGTGCTTATTTTTGCTAAAAATGCCGATACCCACAGATATTTAAGTATGCAGTTTGAAGCTTCAGAAGTATCCAAAAAATATATTGCTCTGCTCTCGGGCGTTCTTGAGGATGAAGAAGGTTTTATAGATAAACCTATTCTAATATCAGGCAGAGATGTTATCATAGATCCGTCAGGCAAGAAATCACATACTGATTTTAAAGTTCTTGAAAGGTTCAAAGGTTATACTTTAGTTGAAGCAAGACCGCTCACGGGAAGACGCCATCAAATAAGGATACATTTTTGGAGTTTAGGACATCCCCTGGCAATAGATGATGAATACGGAAGTTCAGATCCGATAATGCTTTCTTCTTTTAAGCGTAAATATAAAGAGAAAGCAGGCACACCTGAAAAACCTCTAATAAACAGATTGACCTTGCATGCATCTGAACTCACACTAACATTACCGGGGAAAAAAGAAAAAATGACTTTTAATGCGCCGCTTCCCAAAGACTTTGAGATAACCTTAAAACAGATGAGAAAATACTACTCATAAAGGCAATTACGAATTATTAATAAGGAATTACAAATGAAAACGGCAGTTAATAGTTCTGTTCTAACAGAGGATTGAAATGAAAAGTAAAGTATATTTTCTTCCTTGGGAAAGAAAAAGCGAATTATATAAATTCCTGAAAAAAGCCAGAGTTTTTGATCATGTAAAAGCGAGGCAGTTTCTTGCGATAAAAATGCATTTTGGGGAACATGGCAATGAAGGATATATAAAACCCGAATATGTAAAACCCATAGTTGATATAGCAAGAGAAAAAACATCTTTTCCATTCCTTACAGATGCAAGCACAATTTATGTCGGTAAACGTTCTGATGCCTACCATCACCTTATGATCGCAAATAAGCATGGCTTTAATATAGACAATTGCGGCTGTCCCATAATCATTGCCGACGGTCTAAGAGGTAATGCCGAAAAAAATATCAAAGTAGACTTTAAACATTTTAAAAATGTAATGGTGGCAAGAGATATTTATTATGCCGACAGCTTTATTTTTCTTAATCATTTTAAAGGCCACGAAATAACGGGCTTTGGCGGTGCTTTGAAAAATATGGGTATGGGGTGTGGAAGCAAATCAGGCAAATATGCTATGCATCACAGTTCAAAACCTACAGTCAGGGCAGAGAGATGTAAATCTTGCGGCAATTGCATTAAATACTGTGCTCAAAATGCTTTAGAGCTTGTTGATAAAAAAATTGTTATGGACGCTGATAAATGTGTAGGCTGCGGACAGTGTATGGTAATGTGTACTTTTGGGGTTTTCAAATTGAGCTGGGATGATGCGGCGGCAACAGTTCAGGAAAAGATAGTTGAATATGCCGCTGCTGTTGTACAAGGTAAAAAAAGTGCAAGCATAAACTTTTTAAACCATATAAGCAAATTTTGCGATTGTTTCACTATGGCAAAAAATCCGCCTATGATGGACGATATAGGCATAATAGCAGGCATAGACCCGGTAGCTGTAGATCAGGCAAGTTATGATATGGTAAACCAAGTTTACGGCAAAGACCTTTTTAAAGAATTACATCCTGATATCGATCCGACACTACAGCTTGAGTATGCCCAAAATTTAGGGCTTGGCTCAAGAGAATATGAACTGATAAATTACTAAATAACTTGTAATCAATGCTTTTGTCGTCATCCTGCGCAACCAAAGGTTGCCGCAGGATCCATAAAAAACAAAAAAGATAAACAAATGATAACAATAGAAAAAATAGAAAAAGTAAGAGGACGCAAAGATATCTTTAAGATCTTTTTAGATAATGAAGAGAGTGTCCTTGTTTCTGCAGATACTATAGTAAAATTCGGTTTAAAAACCGATTTAACTCTGTCCTCATTAGAATATAATAAAATAATTGCTTCCGATAAATCCAGTAGAGTAGTTGCAGATGCTTTAGCACTTGTAGCTAAGCGTTCTTATAGTTCAAAAAGCCTTTATGATAAATTAAGACAGAAAGGATATGAGCCTGAAAATGCAAAAACAGCCGTAGTAAGACTAAAAGAACTAAACTATATAAATGATGAAAAATATGCAAAAGAACTTGCCTTATACCTTGCCAAAAGAGGAAAAGGCGGATTTGCTATAAAAGCTGAACTCGAGAAACATTCATTTGACAAAAATCTCATAAATAATGCTGTTGAATATACAAAATGCGGTAAAGAGCCTTATGAACAAATAATAGATATGATGAAAAGCAGATTCAAAAAGATGGATCTTAAAGATAAAAATGAAGTCAGACGCACTGCTTCTTTTTTCTTAATAAGAGGATTTTCTTCAGAAAATATCGCAAAAGCCTTTAGAAAATATAAAAATATATCACTCGAAGATAATGATTGATTTTTCCGTAAAAAGTACGGAATTTACAGCGTTTTTCTACATTCATAAAACGCACCCTTTATTAATAATCCCTAAATAATGTATAATTTAAGTCACAGCTGATACACAATATCGGTTTTAATTCTAAAATATAAATAAATATATAAGGAGAAAAATCAATGGCAACGGCATTACTAAGCGTATCCGACAAAACCGGCATAGTGGAATTTGCGAAAGAACTGAAAGCTCTGGGATGGAATATAATCTCAAGCGGAGGCACTGCAAAAACACTGAAAGACAATAATATTGAATGTACGGAAATATCTGATATTACAGGTTTTCCTGAAATCCTTGACGGAAGAGTAAAAACGCTTAATCCGAAAATTCACGGCGGAATACTTGCCATGAGGGATAAAGCGGAACATTTAGAAGAACTAAAAAAACACGGAATAGGGCAAATAGATATAGTTGCCGTAAACCTTTATCCTTTTGAAGAAACTATCAATAAAATACCAAAACCGGAAAATAAAAAAATAGCCGCAGAAGTAATTGAAAATATAGATATAGGCGGAGTAGCTCTTTTAAGAGCGGCATCTAAAAATTTTAAAGATGTTATTGTAATCTGCGATACTGACGACTATAAAAATATAATTGAGAATCTCAAAAACAATTCCGTAACCGAAGAACTTAAACTTACTCTTGCCGCAAAAGCTTTCAGGCATACTGCCTATTATGATTCTCTGATCTCAAATTATCTTACTTATGAGAAATTCCCGACTCAGGCTTCAATACCTTTAAAAAAGCTTTCCGGATTAAGATATGGGGAAAACCCGCACCAGGAAGCTGCAATTTACGGAAATGGTACAGAGCAGAATAAACCCGCAGCAATATCGGCAAAACAAATTCATGGAAAAGAACTTTCATATAATAATTATCTTGACCTTGAAGCAGCTTGGAGGCTTGTACACGAATTCACTAACCCTGCCTGTGCGATAATAAAGCATAATAATCCATGTGGATGTGCAGAAGGAGTAAGTGTTAAAGATGCCTATCTTAAAGCTTATGCCTGCGATACTGTAAGTGCTTTCGGAGGAATTATCGCTTTTAATAAAGCCGTTGATAAAGAGACCGCAGAAGAACTCTCAAAACTTTTTGTAGAGTGCATAATAGCGCCTGATTATTCGCAGGAAGCCCTTGATATACTTATGCAGAAAAAAAACATAAGACTTCTAAAACAGGGAATACCTTATAAAACTCAAGATAATGAAACAGAATATAGAATGATGACTTCAGGAATGCTTTTACAGGATAGAGACAATCTATTGCTTTCTGACATCAAAAATATGACAAAACGCGAACCTACAGAAAAAGAAGTGGCTTCTCTTGTTTTTGCATGGAAAGTCTGCAAACATGTAAAATCAAATGCCATTATACTTGTCCGCGGAACGCAAACAGTCGGAGTAGGTGCCGGACAAATGAGCAGAATAGATTCTTTAAATATTGCGGCTAAAAAAATGTCGGAAGCCCAGTTTGATATAGATGAAAATGAATTCCCGCTGGTTATGGCTTCTGATGCTTTCTTTCCTTTCCCTGATGTAGTTATGGAATCTGCAAGAATAGGCGTAATGGCAATAGCACAGCCCGGCGGTTCTATAAGGGATGAAGACTCCATAAGAGCTGCAGATGAAATGAATATTGCTATGGTCGCAACAGGAATCAGACATTTTAAACATTGATTTTGATACTTATATTTCTTTAAAAGCGTTGTTTGAATAGTTGACAATTTAAAACAATTCGGGTTAATGACATGAATATGAAAAAAATAATTATCACAACATTGCTTTTATCTCTTTTATATATTCCTTTTTCCTATGCCGCAAATAAGAAAAAGAATGTTTGGTATTATAACTCTTATATCGGTTGGTATGGGCTTAAAGGAAGTATAGGCTACATTAATAGAAATAAGTATATGAATATAGTATTATCGCCTCATTATCGGTCTTACTACATAACAGGGAATTATTCTTATAATGATTATAGAAAAAAGGTTTGGAGATATGATCCGTATTATTGGAACCACTACTATTACTATGATGCCCAATATTTAATGGAAAAGAAAAAAATCGCTCTTGAAGAAATAGAAAGATTGGAACAGATAAAAGCGGAATCGGAAAAGACAAAACATGAAATCGAAAACATAAAAGTTACTAAAGCACGCTTTTACAAACAATATTCTACCGACACTATACCTGTTTCTATGGCTGAAATAACGATTGAAAACAGATCAAAATATCCGCTTAGAAAGATCTACTTCCGAGGAAGCCTTAAAACGCATATTACCGGCAAAGTACTTATAGATGAACCTTTTGCATATGAAATGGCTTACACTCTTGAACAGGGCGACAGGGCAACATATAAGATAGCTCTTAATGAATTTGGCAATTGGTCAAAAGTAAAATCGCCGGATTTAGCTGTATTTACAGTAATTATTACTAATGCGATAACAGAGGCTGGAGAACAACTTATCGGAAGTTTTTCAGAATCGGACAGAAAAGAATTGAACGAACTTAAGAGAGAATATCTTTATTAACATGAAGCTTGAAAAGAAAAAAATTACTATAGCCGATATCTCAGAACTAAAAAAAGAATTCGGATATAAAAGTCTCAATACTGTATGCGAAAGTGCAAAATGTCCTAATATAGGTGAATGTTTTAAACGCAGAACAGCGACATTTCTTATAATGGGGAAAAACTGCACAAGAGGATGCCGTTTTTGCGGCATAGAAAAGCATAAACCCGAACCCATTGATAAATCAGAACCCAAACGCATAGCAGAAGCTGTAAAAGAGTTAGGGCTTTCATACAGCGTTATAACTTCCGTAACAAGAGATGACCTTCCTGATGAAGGTGCAAATCATTTTGCCCAAACTGTTTATGAAATAAAAAAGATACTTCCAGACACGAAAGTCGAAGTCCTTGTTCCGGATTTTTCAGGAAAAAAAGAGCTGATTGATATTGTATTGAACTCAAAACCGGAAGTCTTTTCCCATAATATAGAGACTGTTCCTTCGCTTTATCCCAAAGTCAGAAAAGGCGCAGACTACAAACGCTCGCTTCAAGTTCTTGAATATGCTAAATCAAAAAATTTTAAAGTAAAAACCGGAATAATGCTTGGACTTGGGGAAAATAAAAATGAAATTTACAGTGTTATAGACGATATAGTAAAAACAGGTACAGATATACTTACTGTAGGACAGTATCTTGCACCTACAAAAAAACACTATCCGGTAATAAAAGAATACACTTCTGATGAATTTGAAGAGATCAAAGCATATGCTGAAAATGCCGGGATAAAGCTAGCCATATGCGGAAGATATATACGAAGCTCATATCTCGCTGATGAACATTTCAAGCGGATTACATAAAACCGCTAAAAATTTTTCCCATTACTATAAAAAAACCCTTGCAAAAACCTAATAGTTATCTTAGAATTAGTTTGTAGTGTCGGATTTCCTTTCTCTTAGTCATACTTACCGACATATTGTGGTTAAATAAGAGATATCCTTAAATAACAATTGACTCAAGGAGTTAAAATGAAAAAAAAGAAAGTTTTTCTTTTCCGTACAGTATTCATCGCATTTTCATTGATGATCATAACTTTTTCGTTCAGCATAATTAATTCAATGCCAGTAGCAGAACTATCAGAACCTCTGCCAAAATACACAGCAGCTCCTAAACCTTCAGTTCCGACGGTAATTGAAAATGAAAAAGATGTAGATTTACTTCTCTCGGAAAACTCGGTTACAAAGACTGCAAAACAAGGTTAATTTTTCCGCAATAAACGTTTTTATAAAAATCAGTTAACAGAAACTTGTTAACTGATTTTTTTGCTGTAATGAAATAAAAGATTATTTTTATAATATTTTCAGCCTTTTTTTCTCAAAAAGCAAAAAAGTTTAAATTTTCAATATATTTTGACATAGAACTCTTATTTTGTTAAAATTTTCTAACTTTATAATTAAAAAAAGGAGTATTATTATGTCAATTGTAAGAGATGGTTATCCGTTTATTTTAATTCCATTGGTTTTAGGTCTACTTTTAATAAGCTCTTCAACTTTAACTCTGATACTTGGAATTCTGCTTATTCTGTTCGCATTATTTTGTGCTTACTTTTTCAGAGATCCAAAAATTGAGGTAACAAAAGGGGAAGGCCTTATTCTCTCTCCGTGCAATGGTACTGTTCTTGAAGTAAGCGAAAATGACACCGAAAAAGTTATAAGAGTTTTCTTGTCTGTCTTTGATGTCCATTTACAGCGTTCTCCGATAGACGGAAAAGTAACAAAAGTTGAATATAAGCCAGGAAAATTCTTAAAAGCGATGGAACCTGAAGCCCATATAGTCAATGAACAAAATCACATAGTTATAGAAAATGAGAATGGCACTTATGTTGTAAAACAGATAGCGGGCATACTTGCAAGAAGATGTGTTTCTTGGGTAAAACCAGGAGATGAAATTAAAGCCGGCGATAAGATAGGAGTTATAAAATTCAGTTCGCAGGTTGACCTTCATATGCCAAAAAATGTTGACATTAAAGTTAAAAAAGACGACAAAGTAGTTTCAGGAGTTACTGTATTTGCAGTTTTAAATAAAGGATAATATATGATAAAAACCGATTTAAAAAAAGGTATTTACATTCTCCCCAGTCTATTTACTTGTGCAAATATGACATGCAGTTATCTTTCAATACTTGCATCTATTAACGGAAGTTTTACAAAAGCTTCATGGCTTCTTATGCTTGCAATAGTTTTTGATATCTTGGACGGCAGAGTTGCAAGAATGACTAAAACCACAAGTGAATTCGGCGTACAGCTTGACTCATTGAGCGATCTTGTTTCTTTTGGCTTTGCACCGTCAATAATGATGTATCAGCTTGTTTTAAACACTATGGGAAGGATCGGTATAGCGATCGGTGTTCTGTTTACACTTTGCAGCGCGCTCAGGCTTGCTAAATTTAATGTTGAAGCTCAAAAAGGTATTGTGCACAAAACTTTTATGGGACTTCCTACTCCCGCATCGGCAGGATTACTTATATCTTTCGTACTAAGTTATGAACTTTTCATTGCCGCTCCCGGAGAAGCACTGACATTTAAAACAATTCCTATTTTGATGAAAAGTATGCCGGTGTTCTTTAAATCGATGCCGATAGTTATGGTCATTTTATCGCTGCTTATGGTTTCAAAGATCCCTTATGCATCATTTAAAAATTTTAAGATGTCAAAACCGAAAGCTTTCAGAGTGCTTGTACTTATAATACTTGCAATTTTTCTGATTCTTGCATTCCCTCAGAATATAATCTTTATATTGTTTGCTTTATATGCATTATCTGGGATCGTTATATACTTGATGAGATACTGGAAAGTTTTTAAGAAAAGTTTTGAAAAAAAGGATGATAAATTATGAAAAAAGATAAAGTTTTATTTTTTGATACTACTTTAAGGGACGGAGAACAATCTCCCGGCGCAAGCATGAATCTTAAAGAAAAGCTGCTTGTAGCAAACCAACTTGCGGCTTTAGGCGTTGATATTATAGAAGCCGGTTTTCCTATATCAAGCCCCGGTGATTTTGAAGCAGTAGAAACTATTGCAAAGCAAGTAAAAGGTCCTATTATAGCAGGACTTAGCAGATCTTCAGAAAAAGATATTCAAGTCTGCTGGGATGCGATAAAACATTCTAAAAAACCTAGAATACATACTTTTATTGCTACTTCCGATTTACACATTGAAAAAAAACTTATGAAAACCAGAGCTCAGGTTTTGGATATGGCAGTAAAAGCTGTTAAGTTTGCGAAAAGTCTTTGTAAAGATGTTGAGTTTTCGGCTGAAGATGCCGGACGCTCTGACTTGGATTTTTTATGTAAAGTTATTGAGGCCGTTATAGATGCCGGTGCTTCTACAGTAAATATTCCTGACACTGTCGGTTATACAATGCCTTTGGAGTTCGGTGCAAAGATAGCTGAGATACGCAAAAGAGTACCTAATATCAATAAAGCAATAATAAGTGTTCACTGTCATAATGATCTTGGACTTGCGGTAGCAAACTCTTTATCCGCTATTGAAAACGGGGCAAGACAGGTTGAATGCACGGTAAACGGAATAGGAGAAAGAGCAGGCAATGCTTCTCTTGAAGAAATTGCTATGGTATTAAAAACAAGACCACAATATTTTAATGTTACTCATTCAATAAAAACAGAAGAAATATATAAATCAAGCAAATTGGTTTCAAACCTTACAGGTATTGCGGTTCAAGCAAATAAGGCAATAGTAGGAGCCAATGCTTTTGCACATGAAGCCGGCATACATCAGGACGGGATTTTAAAAAACAGGGAAACTTATGAAATTATGCGTCCCTGCGATGTAGGCGTTCCTGAAAGCTCATTGGTTTTAGGAAAACATTCTGGCAGACATGCCTTTTTTACAAGAGTAAAAGATTTAGGCTATAAGCTTGAAAGCAAATCTTTGGAGAGTTTATTTGAGAAATTTAAATCTTTATGTGATAAGAAAAAAGTTATTTTTGATGAAGACATTGTCGCCTTAATTGAAGAAGATACTGCTTCTGGAAAAGAAATTTTTTCTCTTGATTATGTCAATACCGTTTCAGGTACTACGCTTGTACCGACGGCTACCGTGCGTTTATTAAAATATGACAAACCCGTTAAGCAAAATGAAAAGACCGATTTTGAAACTTTACAGGATGCTGCCTGCGGGATTTCAGGTCCTGTTGATGCGGCATATAGAACTATTGATAAGCTTACAGGTATAAAGATGAAACTTACAGACTTTTCGCTGAGAGCGGTTTCTTCAGGTGTTGATGCTCAAGGCGAAGTCGTTTTAAAAGCTGAATATGAGGGTATGAGTTATTCCGGCAAAGGAACTTCAACAGATATTGTTGAAGCAAGCGTTAAAGCATATCTTCAAGCTGTAAATAAAGCCGCAATATTGTCTGCTAAAAATAAAAATCAAAATACAAAGAAATCCGAAAAGGGGAGAAAATAATGGGCAGTACGATAACTGAAAAAATACTTGCCGCTCATTGCGGAAAAAAAGTTGTAGAGCCGGGCGAATTTATAGAACCTAAAATCGATATTGCTCTGGCTAATGACGTAACCGGACCTTTGGCAATAAAAGAGTTTAAAAAAGCCGGAGTAAAAAAAGTTTTTGACAAAAACAAAATAGCTTTGGTTATGGACCATTTTACTCCAAATAAAGATATTTTAAGTGCCGAACATGTAAGGTTTGTAAGAGAGTTCGCAAAAGAACATAAAATAAAACATTATTATGAAGGCGGCGATGTAGGCGTTGAGCATGCTTTGCTTCCGGAAAAAGGAATAGTTGTTCCGGGAGATGTTATAATCGGAGCTGATTCACATACTTGCACATACGGAGCATTGGGTGCTTTCTCAACAGGAGTAGGTTCTACGGATATTGCCGCAGCAATGGCAACTGGAAAAGTATGGTTTAAAGTTCCGCAGTCCATAAAATTCGTATTAAAAGGAAAGCTTAATAAATGGGTTAGCGGAAAAGATATTATTCTTTACATTATCGGACTCATCGGTGTTGACGGAGCGCTTTATCAGGCTATGGAATTTGACGGTCCTGTATGTAAAAAGCTTACTATGGCTGACAGATTTACAATATCCAATATGGCTATTGAAGCCGGCGGAAAGAGCGGTATATTTACGCCGGATGAAGTAACTGAAAAATATATATCAAAAAGAGCCCAGAGAAAATATAAGTTTTATACAAGTGATAAAGATGCCAGATATCAAAAGACTCTTGAGATAGATTGCGGCAAAATAGAGCCTCAGATAGCTTTACCTTTTTTACCGTCTAATACGAAAGCTGCAAAAGATGTTAAAAGAACTTATATAGATCAGGTGGTCATAGGTTCTTGCACAAATGGAAGGATAGAAGATTTAAGAGTTGCTGCATCTATTATAAAAAAAGGGAAAAAAGTAAGCCCTAATGTCAGAACGCTGATAATCCCGGCGACACCGGAAGTTTATGCGCAGGCTCTTTCTGAAGGATTGTTCAAAATATTTATTGAAGCCGGCGCGATCATATCAGCGCCCACTTGCGGACCTTGTCTTGGAGGACATATGGGTATTCTTGCCTCCGGCGAAAAATGCGTTTCTACAACAAACAGGAATTTTGTCGGAAGAATGGGACATACAGAATCACAGCTGTTTTTATCAAGTCCTGCCGTTGCAGCGGCTTCTGCAGTAAAAGGTTATATAGCTACACCTGATGAAATATAGGGAGAAAAATATGGCAAATGATATGATATTAAAAGGGAAAGTCCACAAATACGGATCAAATGTTAATACTGATGAAATAATACCGGCAAGATATCTTAATACTACAGAACCTGCCGTACTTGCAAAATACTGTATGGAAGATATCGACAAAGATTTTGTTAAAAAAGTAAATAAAGGCGATATTATGATCGCCGAAAACAATTTCGGATGCGGCTCATCAAGAGAACATGCACCCATAGCAATTAAAGCGGCCGGCATCTCTGCCGTCATAGCAAATTCTTTTGCAAGAATATTTTTTAGGAATTCCATAAATATTGGACTCCCTATTTTAGAATGTCCTGAAGCCGTAAAAGATATAAAGAACGGCGACACGATTGAGATAAATTTGAATAAGGGAATAATTTACAATATAAGCAAGAAGAAAACTTATCAAGCCCAGCCTTTTCCAGAATTTATGCAGAAGATCATAAAGGCAGGCGGACTTCTTGGATATATAAAAAAATAGTTCTTCTGTATGCCGGCACTCTCATAACTCTTCCGGCTGATATGGATAATCAATAAAATTATTTAAACTCGTTATTTAAGGTGCATATTTACGTCTTAAACAGTTTTAAAATATGATAAAACAAAATTTATATAAAAGAGGTAATCATTATGTCAAAGACTTATAAGATTGCACAACTGCCTGGAGACGGGACAGGTCCTGAAGTATTGAAAGAAGGAATAAAAGTTGTAGAAGAAGCAGCAAAAAAGAATAATTTTAAAATTGAATGGACGCCTTATGACCTTGGCGGAGAAAGATATATAAAAACCGGTGAAATTCTCCCTGACAGCATGGTTGAAGAGTTTAAAAAACTCGATGCTATGTATTTGGGCGCTATAGGTCATCCGGATGTAAAACCCGGAATTCTTGAAAAAGGTATCCTTTTGAGACTCCGTTTTGAGCTTGATCAATATATAAATCTTCGTCCTGTAAAACTTTATCCGAATGTCGATACTCCTCTAAAAGATAAAAAGGCAGAAGATATCGATATGATAATAGTCCGCGAAAACACTGAAGGACTTTATACCGGAGCGGGCGGTTTTTTAAGAAAAGATACTCCTCAAGAAGTTGCAGTTCAAGAATCTATTAATACAAGATACGGTGTAGAAAGATGCATAAAATATGCTTTTGAGATAACTAAAAAAAGAAACAAAGATAATAAGCTTACACTTTGCGGAAAAACAAATGTTCTGACCTATGCTTCAGATCTATGGCAGAGAGCTTTTAATGATCTGCTTAAAAACTATCCGACGATAAAAGGCGATTATGTAAATGTTGACGCAGCCTGTATGTGGCTTGTAAAAAATCCGGAATGGTTTGATGTTATTGTTACGGACAATCTTTTCGGCGATATAATAACCGATCTTGCGGCAATGATACAAGGCGGAATGGGCGTAGCTGCCGGAGGAAATATTAATCCTGAAGGCGTTTCAATGTTTGAGCCTATGGGCGGTTCTGCACCTAAATACACAGGTAAAAATGTTATAAATCCCATAGCGACAATAAATGCAGGTGCAATGATGCTCGAGACAATAGGCGAATCTAAAGCTGCAAAAGATATAGATAATGCTGTCGTAAAAGCTCTTGAATCCGGTAAAATAAAGAGCATGTCGGCAGGAAAAATGGGAATGGGAACAACTGAAGTAGGAGATTTAATAGCAAGTCTTATATAAAATTATTGGAAAATAAATTCAGAGGAAAAAAAATGAAAAAGTACAGAGTTGCTGTAGCAGGCGCCACAGGCGCGGTAGGAAATGAAATGATAAAAATGCTTGAAAGCAGGAATTTTCCCATTGAAAGCATAAAATTTTTAGCTTCTGAACGTTCAGCAGGCAAAACAATTAAATATAATGGAAAAGATGTAAAAATAGAGCTGCTGACAAAAGAGTCAGGAAAAGGCGTTGATATAGCACTTTTCAGCGCAGGTGCAACAGTCTCCAAAGAGTTTGCCCCTTCATTTGTGGCTGACGGCTGTTTTGTCATAGACAATTCAAGTGCATGGAGAATGGAAAAAGAAATACCTTTAGTAGTTCCTGAGGTAAATCCTCATCATCTTTCAAAAGATAAAAAGCTTATTGCAAATCCTAACTGCTCAACAATACAAATGGTTGTCGCTTTAAAACCTTTACACGATGCGGCAAAGGTAAAAAGAGTCATCGTTTCAACATATCAGTCAGTATCAGGTGCAGGACAGAAAGGCATAGATGAACTCACAGCACAGGCAAAAGCATGGGCTCTCGGCCAAGAAATGCCGGCTGCAAATAAATTCCAATATCAAATAGCTTTTAATTTGATACCACAAATAGATGTTTTTACCGAAAACGGCTATACGAAAGAAGAGATGAAAATGACAAATGAAACAAAAAAGATACTTGATGAAAATATTGAAGTAAGTGCTACATGCATAAGAGTCCCTGTTTTCCGCTCTCATTCTGAAAATGTATGGGTAGAAACAGAAAAACCTATAACACCGGCACAGGCAAAAGAACTTTTCTCAAAAGCCGAAGGAATACAGCTTATGGACGAACCTGAAAGCAAAAAATATCCTATGCCTTTATTTGCTGAAGGAATGCAGACTACTTATGTAGGCAGAATACGCCAAGATATTTCAACAAAGAACAATGCTCTTACTTTCTGGGTAGTGTCGGATAATCTTCTAAAAGGCGCGGCATTAAATGCGGTTCAAATAGCTGAAACTTTGATAAAAAATGGCATCGTATAAAAGAATAATTTTCAACGCCGATGATTTCGGCTACAGAAAAGAGATAAATAAAGGCATTATTTATGCCCACAAAAACGGTCTTGTAAAAAACACAACAGTTTTAACTGACAGAGAAGCTTTTGAGGATGCCGTTGTCCTGGCAAAAGAAAATCCGGATCTAAAAACCGGGCTTCATATTGATCTTGACCCTTTTTTTAAAATACTAAGGCCTGAGGGGAAAATAGAAAATACCCCGCTTAACCATGACCGCCTTAGGGAAATCACTGATTCTATAGAAAGGCAGATAGATAAGTTTTTGAATGCCGGCTTGAAACTTTCACATTTGGACAGCCATCATCATGCACATATGCATATACAGGTATTGCCCATAGTAGCTTCAAAAGCAAAAGAACTTGGACTCCCTATGCGTTTTTTCAGATCTTATTACAATGATGAAAAACAAGCTGATGAGATGAAGCAGATAGTAGATAATTTAGGAATAAAATACTGCCCTCATTTTATAAACGGCTGGTATTGGAAAAATGTTGATGAAGATTTTCAGCTTGCAGAACTTATGGTTCATCCCGGATTTAATGATGCTTGGAGAGAGTTTGAACTTGAAAGATGCTGCGATCCAAAGTTGATACGATATTTAAAAGAAGCTAATATTGAAGTGATATCATTTAATGAAATATAAAGGGAAGTGATTTATGTCTTTAGCAAATGTTTTAAAAGTATTCTCATCAATTGCAGCGGTCGCAGAACCGCATTTAAGCAGAATTATGGATTATAAAAAAGCTTTAGTTATAGCCGAAGCTGAAAAAGAAAGGCTTGAAAAAGAAAACCGTTCTCTTAAATCACAGCTTTTGTCAGCCTCAATAATTGCCATTATTTTTTTCACAGCATTTCTAATAACACTTATCCTTTTTCTCACAAAATAAATAAGTTATACTAAAACTCTCAAAAAGCCCGTTATAATGAACGGGCTTTTTTTAATTAATTATAAAATATAAAATAGATTGATTTTACAATTATTTTATGATATTTGTATATTAAACTTGTTCAGACATTTTTCATGGAGTTGAAATGATAAACTATCACTGTATTGTCGAATATGACGGCACACTTTTTTATGGCTGGGGGAAACAGCCCAATAAAAGAACAGTACAAGGGGAAATTGAAAAAGCACTGTTTAAGATCTTTAATACTGATATAAATATAGTATGCGCCGGAAGAACAGACAAAGGAGTACATGCCATAGGCCAGTCTATAAGCTTTTTTGCCCCTGAAATTGAGATTAAAAAGCTTATCTTAAGGATAAATTCCCTATTACCGCATGATATTTGCATTAAATCAGCCGTTAAAACAGTGCAAAGCTTTAATGCAAGAAAATCTGCAAAATATAAGACATACATATATAAAGTCTACAATAGCCCTATAAGAGCACCTTTATACAGAAATTACTCATGGCATATATCAAAAATCCTTGATATTGAAAAAATGAAAAAAGCGGCAGAGTTTTTAAAAGGAAAGAAAGAT
>JBPOII010000011.1:0-6657 GCA_052034625.1 Elusimicrobiota bacterium
GTAATGAATCTTCCAATAATGGAGGCGATTTATATTCAAATGAAGGAGAGTCGATTTTTATAGGGAATACTTTATTTGAAAATAATGCTTCTACCGGAGCCGGCGGTGCAATATATATAGGAAACAACTCAAAACTGCATTTTACAGATACCGGTTCCGTTACTTTCAGTTCTAATACATCATACACCTCTGACGGCGGAGCCCTTGCGGTTTATTCATCTACGGCAATATTTGACGGTGCAGTTGATTTCATAGGCAATAAAACACTTAATTCAAATTATAGCAAAGGCGGCGCACTTTATTTAGAAGACAGTGATGCCTCTTTTACAAGTGATGTTTTGTTTAAGGACAATGAGTCAGCAATGGAAACAATGCCCTTTGACGGCGGACAAGGCGGAGGTTTTGCCGCTGTCAGTACTGATGCAAGGAATGTAACTTTTAGTTCAGCTGCTGTTTTTGACGGCAATAAAGCCGGATGGGGCGGCGGTTTTTATCTGCAAAATGTCGGCGTTACTTTTGCCGATAAAGTCTTATTTTCAAGTAATACTACGAATGGTTTTGGCGGCGGTTTTTATGCAGAAAACAGCTGGGGAAATATAAAGCAGGATATAAATTTTAATTCTTATGCCGAATTTAGAGGTAATAAAGCTTATGCCGGCGGCGGTTTTGTGGTCAACGGAAACAATGTGATGCAGATGTCTTTTGAAGACGCTCTGTTTGTGGAAAACAGCGCGATATTTGCAGGCGGTGCTTTTGAGGCTTTTGACATTGTTTTTGATTTTAACGGCATTGTAAGGTTTAGCAGTAATACTTCAGACGGGCATGCAGGAGCTATTTATACAACGGACAGCAGTATAGGTTTTAACGGACATACTGTATTTGAATATAATGAAGCGAAAGATGGCAGCGGCGGAGCAGTGGATATAAGTACAGCGGATGTAAAATTTAACAATAATGTGTATTTTTCAAGCAATACGGCTTCAGACTCAGGCGGTGCCATAAATATTACGGATCAAGGCAGTGTGTTTTTTGATATCGGATATGCCGAATTTTTTAGAAATAAAGCCGGCAATTTTGGAGGTGCTATAAATACTTTTGATTCTTCAGTGCATTCTTCAACAAATTCAAAAATCCTTTTTAATGAAAATGCGGCAGATATGGGCGGTGCAATATTTGCCTCAGTAGGTGAATTCCAACTCACAAATCCGCACTTTTATAATAATACGGCTTCGACATTCGGCGGAGCAATAGCATCTTCAGGAACATCAGTCTCCTCGTATGCTGTTGTGAATATTCTTAGTTTAGACAGAGGCGGCAATGATAATAAAACTGTTTTCCGGGGTAATGAGGCGGCAGGGCAGAACAATGCCATATATCTTTCTGATTTTAGCAGCATGACTTTTAATACAGGGCTCAATGCTTCTGTTGAAATGTATGATAAAATATCGGCTCAGTCGAGCACTTCTTATCTTATCATAAGCGGAGACGGAAAATTTAATATGGCTGCTGATGCGGATATTGAAAATCTTTATATCAACAATGGTAACTTTTATCTCCGCGGAGGCCGGACACTTAATGTAACCAATATGAATATTTCGGATGGTTCGGTGTTCAATATGGCAGACCACACTGCTCTTGACAGCAGCACTTCAACGACTTTTAATACTCTTAATGTAACTACTTTTAATATCGACGGTAAACTTGCAGTTGACGGTGTAAATAATGACGGAGCAGTCAATATAACGGCAGGTACAGTCAATCTCGGTGAGACAAGTTCTCTTGACGTATTAACCAATATTACAAATATTAACTATAAGAAAAAAATATATAAGGTATTCTATTATGGTATTCTTAACAGCTCTTTCAGTGCCGTTACTATAAATGACGGTCTTGATGTAGATGACCTCTCGGTCAAAAATTACTTCAAGCGTGAAGGAAATTGGCTTTTATATATTCTTGAAGGTAAGGGAACGTCAACGGCTTTTACCTCTCTTGCCGGTTTATCTTATAATTCAATGCAGGTTGCAAAACTTTTTGACAGTGTTACTACGGAAAGCGGCCGCATAAATGCAACCGAAGATTTCCTCAATGATATTTTTATGCTTGACAGTCAGTCTGACAATGTAAAAAAACAAGGACTGTCGGACATGTCAGGATACTTTATTGCTAATGTTATAAGAAGTGCCGGACTGATGAGCGACAATGGTGAAGTTTATGACAGAATAAAATATCAAGATTTTAAAACTATCGATATGGACGGAATATGGGTTCAGGCAAGAGGACAGTACAATAAAATTTCTTCAAATGATAACTCTCCGGAAGATTATAAAGATACAATGACAGGGTTTACTGCCGGATGGGATAAAATGCATGACGAATTTGGATTGCTTATAGGTGTTTTTGGAAAATATAACAATAATACTATTGAGCAGAGTGCAGAAAATTCTGCTGATGTTCAGGGTTTTGGTGCAGGTGTATACAGCGGTCTTGTAAGAGATGAATGGGAACTTAAGGCTTTGATATCAGGTAATTTTGACACTTTTGAAACTCATAGAAAAATAAGATATCTTGATAGAACCGCTGACGGTAAATTTGATGCATTTACATTTGGTTTTGATGTTGAATTCGGAGTTAAGACTTATGTTACAGAAAGTATATACTTTAAACCTTTCGGCGGTATTGAAACAAAAGCCGTAAGTTATAACGGATTTAAAGAAGAAAATGCAGCAGGTGTAGGATTAGACATTAAAGGTGATATTTATACAAGAGGTCTGGGAAGAATAGGACTCATAGTTGCAAGTGATGACGATCAAAAATTTGAATGGAATGCCGGTCTTCAGGGAAAATATCTCTTTGTTGGAGATGAACCTGAGATCGAAAGCCAGTTTTTAGGGTCAGCTATCAAATTTAGCAGCAGAGGCGCTAAAGAAGGAAATACTTTGCTTGGCGTTTCCGGCGGAGTTTCATATAAAGTTATAGAGAATATTAAACTTTATGCGAATGCCGGTTACTATACTTCCGACAGCTATCAGAATTTTTACGGACAGGTTGGAATAAGGTATATGTTTTTGCAGAACAAAAATAGATTTGAAATAAAAGTAGAAAAATAAAAGGATTTTCATAAAAACATCCGGAGATATTCTTTTCTCCGGATGTTTTTTTAATAACTATTTACGATAGGATAATATGATGGAAAATTTAGGGAATTTCCCTGTTATCGCAAGTTTTACTGCCGGTCTTCTTTCTTTTGCAAGTCCATGCATACTTCCGCTTATACCGGCTTTTATATCTTTTATTACCGGAGTTTCTCTTGAAGATATGCAAAGATCAAGATATTCTGTAAAGAATGTATTTTTGAAAACTCTGGTTTTTGTCGCCGGTTTCAGTTTAGTTTTTATAATTTTGGGTATGTCGGCAAGCTGGCTTGGCACAACGCTTGGAGAATATAAAAGTGTTTTAAGATATGCCGGCGGTATAATAGTTATAATTTTCGGTCTGCATCTTTGCGGTATATTTAAAATAAAATTCTTATATAGACAAGCATCAGCAACAGACAAAGTTTCAAATAGTGCCGGCTGGATAAGCACTTTTCTTATAGGCAGTGCTTTTGCTCTCGGATGGACTCCGTGTGTGGGTCCTATACTTGCTTCAATACTTCTTATGGCTTCAACACAAGGAAGTATTTTAAGCGGTTTTTGGCTGCTCGTTTTCTATTCGCTCGGTCTTGGCATACCTTTTATACTCACATCTCTTTTTATAAATTGGTTCCTGAAATTTGCCGGCTTTATAAGAAAGTATTATAAAGCCATAGAGATAACTGCCGGTACTCTTCTTATTCTTGTCGGCATACTTCTCATAACAGACGGCTTTAATAAAATAACAGTTTTCTTGCTGAAAATATTTTCTTAATACATTGCATTTAGAAAACTAATATCCAGAGATAAGGTAAGAGATCAAAGGTATTGTTATGAAAGAAGCAGCTGTTGTAAGTACAATTACAAGAGCTGAAAGTTTGTGGTCAAGTTTATACTGCGAAGCGATAACAAGCGATAAAACCATAGTGGGCATTGCTGCTTCCATAACGGTAGCTTTTAAAGGAAGTCCGTTCATACCTAAAAGTAAAGCAACAATATAGGCAATAAAAGGTACAATGCAAAGTTTTATTATGATGGCGGGAACAGCGACAATAGTTTCCTTTGCTTTCGGCATTTGTAAAGCAAGACCTATACTGAATATCATTAAAGGAACTATAGGCATTGAAAGCATATCGAGAGTAGTTAAAAGAAAGCCGGGTATTTTTAAATTTATAATATTTGCTATAAAACCTAATATCAAAGCCCATATAGGCGGAAGTTCGGCTAAAACTTTTAGACTTTCTTTTATTGTGAGCTTGCGGCCGCTTCCATAAGATGAAGCTATAGCCGCACCAACTAACCAAAGCAGCGGAGTAGTTGCCATTAGATCATAAAGTAAAACATATTGAGCCGCATCATCGCCGTATAATCCCGTAAGGATCGGAAGTCCTAAAAATGTAACATTGCCGAAAGATGCTGCGATAACCAAAGCAGCTTTATTTTTTTGATCTAATTTAGTGAACTTCTGTACTATTGCATATACGGCAAATGAAAATGCTATTGATAAAAGAATTGTTATTATTCCCGAAAGAGGAAGTAAAACGGTATTTATATCAATAACAGATGTTGCTATAACTTTAAAGCATAATGCCGGAAGAAAGAATTTTATAACTACAGTATTAATAACATGTCTTGCATTATCAGGGTCAATACCTGCGGGCTTTTTCCATTTGAAAAATATTCCGCCTGCCATTATTAGAAAAAAAGATATTAGGATACCGGTCATCTTTATTTATTCACTCACTTTTATATAAAAAGAGTGGGATCTCTTTTAATGAAGAAATCCCGCTCTTTAGAGATATTCAGTAAAAATTATTTACTGCTATAATTGCTTTCTTCTTTTGTTATAAATATATCATGCGGATGACTTTCAATAAGTCCCGCAGAAGTTATTTTTACGAACTTTCCTTCTTTTTTAAGATCTTTTATTGTCCTTACTCCGCAGTAACCCATAGCAGATCTTAATCCGCCTATCATTTGATATACAACATCTGCTACCGCACCGCGGTAAGGAACTCTTCCTTCAACGCCTTCGGCAACAAGTTTCTTTGTGCTTTCCTGAAAATATCTGTCGCTGCTTCCTGCTACCATCGCTGCTGAAGAACCCATGCCTCTATAATATTTAAAAGCTCTGCCATTATAGATTATATCTTCGCCGGGGCTTTCATTAGTTCCGGCAAATAATGAGCCGAGCATACAAACACTTGCTCCTGCCGCTATGGCTTTAGGAATATCGCCTGAATATTTAATTCCGCCGTCAGCTATAATAGGAATATCATATTTGTCTGCCGCTTTAGCACAATCATAAACTGCCGTTATTTGCGGAACTCCAACACCTGTAACAACTCTTGTTGTACAAATTGCTCCCGGTCCGATACCAACTTTTACGCAATCGGCACCGGCTTTTATCAAAGCTTCAGTGGCTTCAGCAGTGGCAACATTGCCTGCGATTATCTGTGCATTAGGGAAATTTTCTTTAAGTTTTTTTACCGCATCAAGCACAGCTTGGCTGTGTCCGTGGGCAGTATCAACGACAAGAACATCGACATTAGCATCAAGCAAAGCCTGTGCTCTTTCCATCATATTATTTGTAATGCCGATAGCTGCTCCGCAAACAAGTCTTCCTTTTTCATCTTTTGCAGAGTTCGGAAAACGGATCGATTTTTCAATATCTTTTATTGTGATAAGGCCTTTTAGGATAAAGTTTTCATCAACTAAAGGAAGTTTTTCTATTTTGTTTTTCTGTAAAATATCTTTTGCTTCTTTAAGAGAAGTGCCAACCTTTGCTGTGATAAGATTATCTTTTGTCATTATCTCGGATATTTTTTTTGAATTATCCGTTTCAAAACGCATGTCGCGGTTAGTAATAATTCCGATAAGTTTGCCATTATCTTTAATAATAGGAACACCTGATATTCTGTATTTTGCGGCAAGTGCTTTTGCATCGGCAAGAATATTGTCGGCTTTTAAAGAGAAAGGATCATAAATAACGCCGTTATCACTTCTTTTTACGCGGTCAACTTCCGAAGCTTGATCTTTTATGCTCATATTTTTATGGATTATTCCGATACCGCCTTCTCGTGCCATAGCGATAGCCATCTTAGACTCCGTAACGGTATCCATTCCTGCACTCATAAGAGGGATATTAAGTTTTATCTTTTTTGTAAGATGAGTTTGGAGTTTAACTTCTTTAGGTAATACATCTGAAGGTCCAGGGATAAGTAAAACATCGTCGAAGGTCAATCCTTCTTTTGTAAATTTGTTATCAACTTTATTATCCATTTTTTCACCATCCGCTTTCTGCTAATTATACTTATTTTCCTGATATAAGGCAATATGATCGGCAGTTAATAATTAGTTGTTGTCATGTTGAGAGAGGCACTGAAAGTGCCGAGCTGAAACATCTGCCTTTTATCTTTTGTTTTTTGTTGTCGTTTTTCCATTTGCCTTACTCTTTTGTCATCCCCGAAATTCTTAATCGGGGATCCATTTTGCCTTTTCCGTTTTTGTCTTTGATTCGTAT